>CAVZLG010000025.1:0-37691 GCA_963776075.1 uncultured delta proteobacterium | reverse complement strand
ACATGACAAGGAATATGTACCGAGTTGAGGCAACGTGACGGCTTTCATATGTTGGTGTCGAGACTTAAGAGGGCAGTGATGTTCATTCTTGAATTAACTGAGGTTGTTATTAATATCTGCTGATGTTCGTTAAAAAAATACTGGTGGTAAAGAAAATGCTGCTGTTTACAAAGTAATGTTGTTATGAGCTCATCGAAAAAAAGGAATTCCCTTCTTTGTCCAAATTGTAGGAGCTTGTCAGTAGGTCAGCATCGGTTTGTCCTGCATGTGGTTTGAAAAACCGGGCTCGATTTGGAAAGATAATATATTTACCAGGAGTGCTGGTGGGGAAGATGGAATCCTGAAAATTATTCTGGCGGCAAATATTTCGATGTTTTTTCTCTCGGTGTTGATTGACCTAGGCTCTACGGTTTTTTCCAGTAGCCCGTTCGATTTTCTTCGCCGAGTAATAACAGTCTCCTCGTGCTCGGCTCCACGGGTACAATACCATTGTTTCAGTTAAATCGCTGGTGGTCGCTTATCTCGGCAAGCTATCTTCATGGCAGCCTGCTGCATATCGCCTTTAATATGATTGCGCTGCACCAGCTCGGGCCTCTGATCATCCGGGAATACGGTACACGTAGAATGATTGCCATATATACCCTGAGCGGAATTGGAGGGTTTTTTTTTCGCCCTGTTTGGGGTGCGTTTTACCATTGGAGCTTCAGCTGCGGTATGCGGCCTGATCGGTGCCGCCCTCTACTACGGTAAAAGCCGTGGAGGTGCATACGGTAAAGCAATTTACAGTCAGGTTGGCAGCTGGGCCGTTGGAATCTTCATATTTGGTTTCATGATTCCCGGTATCAATAACTGGGGCCATGCCGGAGGTATACTTTCCGGAGCACTTGCCGGTTATCTTCTCGGTTACAAAGAGCGGTCACGCTTAAATATAAGCCATAGAATTCTGAGCACACTGTGCATAGTCTGCACCGCTCTTGCACTGATCTGGTCTCTAGCAAATGGTGTGTTTTTCGCCCTCTCGTGACAGCGCCGGCAATCCGGGAAAAAACGATGAGAATGATCTCACAGGCGGTGTACATGAATAATCCGGATATCAGGCCAGACTTCCTTTAATTGTAGAAAAAGAGATTTATCCACAACCCGATTGTACTGAAAATTCGATCCAAAAAGATACCATTCGATGGATTAAATGGTTGTAGGTTAAATGTACATAAGCCTGAATATATCTCATTAAAACAAAAATCCACGCAAATACCAGCCCAACCTGACTATCAACGGCGAGACTAAAGTAAAGTATACAGCCTGCATAAAAAAGCACAGGCACTTCAAATTACATTAAATAAGCCTGCGTTCTATATACTTGCAGGTTAAAAGTTTACAGCAACATTTCTACACATGGGTCGTGATATTCTGATCAAGAAGGCCAAATTGAAGTAACGGTGAGAATATTTATTCCAAGCCCCTTCACTATTTGAAGTATTTCGATGTCCAAAAATAACAAGTAACAAATTGTCTGTCTATCCGTATAAACGCCTAAAATCCAATCATTCTAATGGACTGTTTCATATGGGGAAATGATGTAATTGATACTTTGAAAATATCCTTTGCGTTTCCTATTTATGTTGCTAATTGCTTCGAGGTCAAGGGCGTAAATAATGATACTTGAGAAATAGACTTTATCAGCAGACAGTTGTTCTGGGGTAATCTGAACCAGATTAAATTGTAAGAATGCATTTTCAATTGAATGAGTACCACCCTGCCAATAGAGGTCATATTTGACCATACGCCATATACGACCACACTTTCACGTTGATATATTGATTTTGAAACAGTCATTTTGCATCATCAAGTTGTATTAAATCATGTGGTTATGTCATTTTTTAGATGGTTTGCCCAGGTGGCGTGAAAATTGAATATATATTTGTCAGGATAGTGTGCAAATGAGAATAATCTCTACATAAGAAGGAGAAACAAAATGAAAATAAATCAAGCGATTAAAGACAAAATATCAATCGGAGTATGGTGTGCCATTGGCGGTGCCATTATAACCATGATAATCGGCTTCAACTGGGGCGGATGGGTCATGGGTAGTACATCTGTGAACATGGGTGAGAAAATGGCCCGATCAGCGGTTGCTGAGCGTTTAGCCCCAATTTGCGTTTCTCAGTTTAATAAAGACCCGCTGCGAGAAGAGAATCTGTTGACTTTGAAAGGGAAAAGCTCGTGGGAGCAGGAAAAGTATATAAAGACACAGGGCTGGGCAACCATGCCTACTGAGAAAACGCCCGATAGTATGGTTGCGGCTAAATGTTCTGAATTGATTGCAAAAGATAGTTGAAAAGCAAACATCAATAAGGGCTTAGGCGGACAGGTAGCAGTTTGGTTGAATTCTTTAGCTCAGCTCTATCGCCTGAGCCAATCGGCAGAAATTAAAGCAATACTTTCTCAAACTGGATCGCCTAATACGGCTCCATACAGTGTTGTATGGTTGCGTCTATAGGCATATGTATGGTCCTGTTATAATTCCGGAGGATTAAAATATGAAATATGGAACTATCTATACCGACCTCGCAAGTGAACCAGTCAGGACAGCTCTGCTGTTGGCCGCTGGTACCGGGAGTCGGCTCACACCATTAACTGACATGACACCAAAATGCCTTGTTCCGGTTAATGAGATATCGATTTTAGAGAGACTGATTTTCTCTCTGCAGGAACACAATTTTAACCGGCTCGTAGTCGTTATCGGGCATCAAGCCGATTGTATTCGTGATTATCTCGGGATTAGAAAAGGGGGCATGGATATTACATACATAACAAGCCCTTTGTACAAAACAACAAACAACATTTACTCTTTATGGCTTGCAAGAGATGTAATTAAAGAACCGTTTTTGTTGATTGAGAGTGATCTTGTTTTCGATACAGATATGCTCACGGATATGCTTTTCCCTGATCGAGTCGCAGTCGCAAAAATCGAGCCCTGGATGGATGGAACCACTGTTACGATTAATAATCTAATGGAGATTGACGCGTTTCATTGTGGGGCTGAGACAACTGATGAGCAGCAATACAAAACAGTCAATATTTACAGTCTATCTGCCGCAACATGGCAATTGGTCAAAGAACGGTTAGATCAACATATCTCAAACAATATGGTAAACGGCTATTACGAGACTGTTTTTGCCGATATGGTAAAAGAGGGCTGTCTGCCTTTCACAGCTGTTTTCTTTGACGCCAATAGTTGGTATGAGATTGATACGATAACTGACCTGCGGGCAGCAGAACTGGTGTGCAATAGCCATGACCAGCAACCTTCCTTTACAAATGGCCGATTCTTGAATTCTTCCAAAGCTGTTAGCTACTCGCAAGATTCCAACGTATCGATGACTATGGCCCCAACTTCGAAATTGCTACAGTAAACAAATATGACCAAAATACACCTTACGCCTCAGGAACGTTTCGAACATATATCCAATCAACACGGCGGCTACTGGCGACATGGTTTCACAGATCACAACTACCTATATAACCTCTATTTTCCACCTGAGGATTTTTTTCTCCACATTAACGAACATGTCCATCAACTGGTGTTAAATTATCCCGTTGCCCAGAAGGATCTGGCAGGCCTCGTGGGCGAGTTGATAAACCAGCCAAATGAGCGAATAGCAGTTGGCAATGGGGCAGCAGAGCTTATTAAAATTATTGCCGGGCTCGATCGTAAATTGATAGTGCCGGTTCCATCGTTCAATGAGTATGTCAATGCTGCACCTGCAGGCAATGTAAGCCAGTTTAATATTGAGCCACCCTCCTTTCAACTGGATGTGGACAAGTTCGCCGATGAGGCTATCCGCCAGCAGGCGCGACTCGCTATAGTGGTCACACCTAACAACCCAACGTCACTATTGGTCCCGAGAGATCAACTGATTTCCCTGACTAAAAAGCTGGCTGAGCACGACTGTATGCTCATCGTTGATGAATCGTTTATTGATTTTGCCAGAAACGGCGACCAGGAAACCCTTGAAAATGAAATTGAAGAGTATCCGAATCTGGTAATTTTCAAGAGCATGAGCAAGGCATATGGTATATGCGGTATTCGAATCGGATATATGCTCACGGCAAACATCGATTTTTTAGATCAAGTCCGCCAGGGGCTACATATCTGGAACATAAATGGTTTTGCAGAAGAATTTCTACGCCTTGCACCTCAGTATAAACAGAAATTCAAGCAAAGTTGCAGTAAGGTAATGGAAGATCGGGATCAATTTTACCAGGAACTACAAACAATTCCTGGAATGATCGTCTACCAGCCTGCTGCCAATTTTATTTTCTGCAAGTTACCTGATCACAGTTTGCCGGCACCAGTTGTAACTAAAAAATTATTTATTGATCACAATATCTACATAAAGCATTGTGCAGGCAAGACAATGACGGAATCTGACCGTTATGTCCGTATAGCCAGCCGTACCCGACCTGAGAATATGTGGTTGGTTGAAACATTAGGCAATATTCTTGTATCGGAGTAATTTTTCATGAAAACAGCATCACCAAATTCGCACAGCAATCAGGCTGCGCCAGTGGCTTCCTCGCAAAAGACAATCCTTTCATATGCCAAGGACTTGCCGAATATCTGTTCCCTGGCCGGTCTTCTTTGCTCAGTGTTGGCCATATATTCTGCTCTTATCGGTCAGTTCCATGCCGCGATGATTGGTATAATCTGGGCTGTCTTATTTGACTGGAGCGACGGCATACTTGCAAGACGAATGAAAGGACGAACAGAAGTTCAAGGACTTTATGGAGCCCAGCTAGACTCTCTGATAGATATTGTAAGCTTTAGTATCTGTCCTGCCATCGTTCTTTTGAGTTACAGCAATTTCAGCCCCTGGTTCATTCCCGGCGCTTTTATCATAGTTGCCACAGGTGTTATTCGTCTAAGTTATTTTAATGTTTTTGGCTTGGTGGACAAATCGACCTATATGGGTTTTCCCCTAGACAATAACGTTATTATCTTAGTCTTTGTTTTTCTCTTTAATGGCCTGTTCAGTCGCGTTGCTTTTTCGATCATTATTTATTTTCTGCTTATGATATTTGCAGCGTTGAACGTGGCACCCATAAAGACACCCAAATTTGCAGGTCGTTGGTATTACGCACTCATTGCCTATACGGTTATAACATCAGTCATACTTGGTTGGCAATGGTCATTGCCTGACTAATCGAAACTCAAAGTTATATCTCAAACCTCATCCATTATCTGGAGCTTAAAAACATGAGTAAAGAAAAAAAAAGTAACAAAGAAAGTAAAAAGAAACCGGCTAAGACAGCAAAAGAAAAAAAGGCAGCCAAAAGAAGTAAGAATGATTCAAAGAATATTTTAAGTAATGAGTAAAGCTGGTCAAAGTAATTGCAAATAAAAAGTTAGGTGTGAAATAGTCTTGCACAATGGTCCACGTCTAGGCTGGTGCTTCTCCATAAGTGGCCGAGTCCAACTAATCCCTACGAAAAAAACATGAATATATTACACATTTCAGACTTGCATTTTGGACCACGCCACTGGGAGGGGGATGATCAGGCGTTGCTTGCAAAGATTAACTCTTATGATGCCGACATTCTAATCAACACTGGTGACAACACAACAGACGGGCTCGAAACTGAATACATAAAAGCTGGCCGCTTTTTAAAGGCTATAAAGTGCAAGAATGTCATATCTACTATCGGCAATCATGACAAAAGGAATATGCGCTCCCATGAACTGTTTCGGAAATATATTTGTAATTCGGAAATCATCACTATCCGCGAATCAACGAAGACCAGAAAGAAACACCTATTTCTTAATCGGGAAATAACCAAGGTCCGAGACAATTTTACCGATATAAATTCCATCAAACAGATTGAAATAGATGGGAAAACGGTTTTGGTCATCAGCATCGATTCCAATGAACTCTACAGTGATGACGGATTTGTAGAAAAAGAGGTTCTGAGCGCTGTTTCAAAGAAGATTAACCAGATAGAGTATGACCTCCTACTGTTGCTGACCCACTATTCCATCCTTGGTACCGACGAATGCCCACTGAAAAATTCGGCAGTGCTTATAGATTTTGTCCATAAACACAAAATTCAATACGTCTTCTGTGGGCATACTCATGACCTTGAATTGATGAGAACCACAGATTTATATAAACAACATAGTTTTAACCATTTCAGGTGCGGCTCCCTGTCATCCTGCAACATCGAAAATGATGACAATATGTTTTTGTATTATGAAAATTTAGGAGACGACTCTATGCACTTACACCTGATAAGAATTTTCCAGGAGCAAGGTAAGATACGCTTTAAAGAAGAAATTGTTTTTTAAATGATTCTGCTTCCCAAAGCAGGAGCTCCGCAGCGCTAATACAAATGCTTTTGTTAGAATATTTCCAATATTACTCTACATGTTGCATTGTCAGGGTTAGCAGAACAAATCTTAACCAACCTGGCACCAGTCGTGATTTTATCGTCGAGTAGCCCGGGGAAATCTGCCCCCCAGGCCTGCACAACCGGGCGTGAGCCTCTCGACTCACCCGGCTCTTCATGTTCACGCCACCTGTCCATTCTTCAAATTTGGTCTCAACAGCATGAGCGATATCATCTAACGTCGGAAAATACACGTTGTGAGTGCAACATCGTCGGGTTAATTTCCAGATCCCCTCAACACCGCTGTTACTCGGTCAAATAAATGTCATGCGGCAAAACGGCACACTGCTTCTTCGTTCCACTCCACTCCAGTTCCTATGGCGTCATCGACGATCGCCATGCCATTCTCGACCCTTAACGGCTCTGCGAGAATGGGGTTCCACCAATCCGCATACTCCAGCCAGTGCGCTGTCGGTGTGCAACACAAGAGGCGTGCACTAATCTCGGGCCACAGGTGGTTGGATACTCGAAAACCGTGCGTATGTGCAAGAGTCGCTGCCCTGAGCCAGCCCGTGATTCCACCTATCTTCATCACGTCTGGCATGACCAAGTCCGATGCGTGCGCTTTAATGGCGTGCTGCATGTCCAAGGTGCCCCACCAGTTTTCACCGCACTGAATAGGGGTGCGTGCCTCGCGCGTGACTAACGCGTGCCCAGCGTAGTCGTGCGCGAGCGTCGGTTCTTCAACCCACGTGAGACTCTCTTCATCGAGCAACCGCAGGCGCTCGACTGCTTCTGTCGGTGAGAGACATTGGTTA
Organism: uncultured delta proteobacterium; assembly: GCA_963776075.1. Taxonomy (GTDB): domain Bacteria; phylum Desulfobacterota; class Desulfobulbia; order Desulfobulbales; family Desulfocapsaceae; genus MADRE3. The sequence goes on along the minus strand of CAVZLG010000025.1, from coordinate 30,486 downwards.
TAGTCCACCATGATGCTCATATCCTTACCAGCGGCCTTCCGCATTGCACGCACCACGGCAACGTCCTCATGCACCGTTGGGTAGCCAATTTTGGCTTTGATGCCTGTAAATCCTTGTTTCGCCCAATATTCAGCAGCCTTAGCGCATCCTGCCTCGCCGTCGTACCCGACTGCGCCGTAGGCACGGACCGGCTTCTCCACCCCACCCAGCAATCGCACGAGTGGCAGACTGTGCACACGGGCCAGTGCATCCCACAGGGCCATATCAATCGCGGCAAGCGCCATTCCCACCAAACCTTGGGTCCCAAGCAAGCGGAAGCGCTTGGCGAGATTTTGTTCGATGGCGGCGGGAGCCAATATCTCACCCTGCACCAGGGCCTCGCAATTCTGGATCAGTTCCGCAGTTGACTTGAGCGCTACCGGCGTGTAAGTGAACACCATACTGTGACCTCTGATACCGGTATCAGTAATCACGTCCGTCAAGACCAAGGGCGATTCCGTAATCACGCCGCCTGCAGTCCTATGCGGTTCTGTCATCGGCACACGGACCGCCCGCACCCGGAACCTTTTAATCGTCGGTGACGAGTCTCTTGGCATCTATTCCTCCTCTCTTTGACGTTGTGGGCGATAGAAATCGCTTTTAAAAATCACGTAAGTATCACCAAAAGTATGTTTGGTGCCTGTAGCAAATAGACCTGTCATACTATTCCTTGGAATTTGGGCTCATTATATCATACAATCCTAGCAATGAGACAAGCGATCCGCTACATAACCAAGGTGCTAGCATATGGTTGCCTAGCCTGGATATTCTATGACCTACTTTGCATGAAAGGCATCTGGTTATAGAGCAACTAGACAAAAGATCTTTCCTATACATCTGTATTTCAATACTTTTAAGAACAAATTGTTAGATCAATTATGCATATTGACACGACTCCGATCCTGTCAGTATAAGTATATTAAATTATCTTCAGAATGTTCAAAGGATATCTCGTATTTGTCTGGTGGCTCTTTGATGGAGGAGATCAGAATGAAAAAAGTAGACTATCGAGAACAAGCGTTGAGGCTTTTTCCGTGGGTCTGTGCAAGTTGTGGTCGTGATTTTACCGGAAAAAACCTGCGAGAGTTAACTGTTCATCACAAAGACCATAATTACAAAAACAATCCGCCAGACGGCAGCAATTGGGAACTGTTATGCATCTACTGCCACGATAATGAACATTCCCGTTTAGTCGACGCCGAATGGTTGTCCACTAAAAACCCAGATAAAGAGAAGGGAACCACGGCTACACACTCCCCTTTTGCTGACCTCAAGAACTTGTTGAGTAAGCCGAGAAATGGTTCCGAGAAAGACAAATAGAAGACAAATCCCCTATGTGTTTGATAGAAAAAACTGCGACAAGTATATTCACCCCCACCATGACTTTTCCAGAAAAATTGATCAGTATGATGATCATCATTATCTAGATAGTAGGGATGATCTTTCTATTTTAGTCGTCAGATAATGTAAGTTTGGGTCGTCCCATCAAAATATGCTATAACCAAATGGGACTATTTATTTGCCGCAATAACATCATGCCAATCTAGATGTTTCAGGCTAAGAGTAATGATAGGTTGTAGGAGGCCTCCAAGGAATTTCTATGTCTACCCCCACCTTAGATACCAGATTAAAGACTGCAAGAGCAAATTTTTACAATTCCATCAGTGCGTTTTTAGGTGGTGACGAAGTGAGGAAAACCTTTGGCGTTGCGACGATCAGTATAAAAACCATTTTCCCTATCATTAGTGCTTTTCAAGTATGTCACGTGTCTTCTTTAATCTTTGCGAATAAATATGCTAAAGAAGAGGAGATGAAAGAGTTGGCAGAAAAACTTGGTGAAACCCTCTTTGATGTGGATCATGATTTATCAATGGGATTTTTGAGTAGGTATACAGAGGCAAAAGAATCTTACGAGTTGATTGAGCAATGTGAAATTCTAATGCAGGACATTTGCCTTAAGGCTCTAGGTCAACAAGGGTCTATGCTATCATCCGGGCTAGCCACAAGCGGGATGCAGTTTTTATACACGAACTGGGGAGTAACGGCAGACTATTTTAATGACAATGAAGTATTAACAGATTGTATGGAATCTATAAATAATTTACAAAATAGGCCTACCAAAGATTGTTAGCACTATAATTGTTTAACCATAAAATACTTACAACCAGTCTTGTCTTTTGTTTGAACTGCTTTGGGGTTTCTTAACCTCTTGACGTGTGGTTCTGCTGGCCGTATCTCTTCGTCAATGACTGTCTAAAAGTTTCAAGCTCTGCTGATTTCATTTTCAGGGCGGGTTTTCCAGCGGCGATGCATCCAGAACCAGTGATCAGGATAGAGCCGGGTGTAATGTTCCAGGCGAGATGTGCATCGCTGGGTAATATCAAGAATGTTTTCCTCTGTTGTCCCAGCACCATAGTCGACTTCTATAGGCTCGAAAACTACTTTAAGGGTTCCATCTTTCTGGCGGATTGTAGCAAAAAATATGATTGACGCGCCGGTCTTAAGGGCCAATGTCGTTGGACCTATAGGGGCTGAACAAAGCCGCCCGAAAAAATCGACGAAAACACCTTCCCTCTTTTGATTTTGATCCATGAGTATGCCTATTGCACCATTTTCTCGTAAAATTTTTATTACCGCCCTGATCGATGCCCCTTTAGGGATCATCTCTGCGCCGGTAACTTCTCGGTGCTCATTGATCCTCTTGTCTATGTACTTATTGGAGATTTGTGCCACCACAACGCCCAGACGGTAACCATAGGCGGCGACCGCACTGCTGGCATACTCCCAGTTGCCAAAATGCCCTCCGGTAATAATCACCCCACGTTTTCTTGCCAGAGCCTGGACCAGGACATCTTCGTCGGCCAGTTTGACAATGTCGCAGATATCTTCTTTGGAGAGCACTGGAATGCAGAGATGTTCAAAAACATTCATACCAAGATTCTGGTATGTACCTCTGGCGATTTTTTCTCTTTCTGCAGCTGATTTATTGGGAAAGGAAAGCTCAAGATGATTGAGGGTAATTGTTTTGCGGATTGGTACACAATAATAAATAAAATCACCAGCAAGACGGCCCAGGCGCAGCATCGTCGGTCTCGGCAGGCTGCGAATGAGAAAGCCAATGCCCATCAAAAGCTTATACTCTAGGTAATGTCGTATCTTTTTCATCTCTAGATAATGCCTACTCTTTTTTTTTTGTAAAGGATTTTGCCAAAGGCAACGGGACCTTCTTTGGTTTATTCTATCTGAAAATTCTTTTTGTGTTTCCCGTGTAATATTTCTGATCGGCATTTAACCAAAGCTGCCTATCAAAGCCTAGAGGTATTCTGTTATCGTCGAACTTTTAAATTTTGTTTAGATTGACAGCGTAGATCTAAAATATCCATTTTAGAATTTTTGGCGAAAGTGTTTCATGTGAAGTTAGCAGAAAAATACGTTCTCTGCAGGAAAACTGATACTCAAAACTTGATTCTTAGAATATATTGGTATCTTAGAGAGTTAAGCGAACGTCACATTTAGTTAGAAAAATTTGTACAGCATAAGGAAGGCACATGAGAATAATAGCGGTAATTATTGCATTACTGTTTCTGATTGTCAGATTTAAACAATTTTTACAATAACAAGGGTAATATCGTCCTCACTCACAACGCCAGCAGTGAACTGTTCAAACGTAAGGATAATCTTTTCGAGAATTACTTCAGAGGACTCTTTTGAATACTGCCTTATGGTGTCTTTGAGCCGCTCTTTACCAAAAGACTCACCACTCCGATTGCATCCTTCCCAAATCCCATCAGTCACAAGAGCAACAATCTGTCCGGGCTGTACCCCCTCTATTTGTTGACTGATATAGGGATAATCTCTGTCGATCCCTAACACTAAACCAGGCCCTTTAAGCTCCTTAAAACCATCATTAACGGGGTCATAAAGCAATGCCGGATCATGCCCTGCACGTATCCATTCCAGACGATTCTCCTGGCGCTGGATGTTAAGATAAAACAGCGTCATGAATCTCCCTGATTCACCGACATCTTGGGCCAGGTGCTGGTTGACTGCTGAGACAATGTCACTGCTTGTTCCTGGATGGGATACACGCATGCGAAGGCACGCTCTCACACTGGACATCAGGAGTGCAGAGTCGACGCCGTGACCAGCTATGTCACCGATGACAATGGAGATAGTGTTGTCACCACCCTGCTCTAAAAGATAATCAAAATAATCTCCTCCAACCTCTTCGCAGGGCAAACTTTTTCCTGCTATATCCAGGCCCGGAACCGATGGCGCTTTCTCTGGCAGCAGATCCCTCTGTACTTCAGCTGCAAGTTGAAGTGCTTTCTTCTGGACGGTCATATCAGTCACGAATGCCATATTGCCAATCACTTCATCGCTATCTGAACGCAGTGTATTGGCATGAATAAACACCGGAACTATTTTACCATCACCTGTTGTTAACTCACACTCGAATTCCCGGTTCTGATGAGACCCGGATTCAACATTCTCTCCAGCCCAGTAATGCTGAAATTCATCAATACTCAAGCCAAATGGATGATTTCCAATCAATTCTGAGCGAGACTGTTTGACCAGATCACCATACGTCGAATTAAATTCGACAATTTTAAAAGACTCATCCATCAGGACAAAGCCCTCCCCTGCCGTCTCAACGATTCGACGATGCTTTTCCTCACTCATTCTTAATTTGTCTTCAGCTATTTTCTGTTCATGAATATCGATTACAATTCCCTGGTGATAACGAAGACCTGTCGAAGTTTCTTGGTAAATCGAAGTACGGTCCTCTACCCATCGTATGTCCCCCTGCCTCGTGACAATACGGTAATATGTAGTGTACGCCTCCATACCCTGGTCAACAAAAGATTGTATTTCCCTGAGTGTCCTGTCAGAGTCTCCTGGGATAGACAAGGTCGCGGAACATAACGCGATTATTTAAAAAATCTTCTGCCTGATAGCCAAAACGTGAAATATTTGGTGAGACATAAACCATCTTTCGTTTTTTAGGATCATCGTCAGCCAGACGACGGAAAAGTATTGCTGTACTGTTTTCAATTATCAGTTCAGCCAACTCTAACGCCTTGGAGCTCTCAACTGATTTTCCTCTTCTGCTGAGCTGCCGATTCAGGGAATCAATCTCATCTCGCAGCAACCTGTTCTGACGTTCTAATTCAACGAGGCCCATAATGTTTTACCCGCTCGAGCCATTTGCAAAACGTTCCTTTCGTTCAACCTCAGCGTTATGCTCAAAATTTTATACTCGGAATATCAACTATATGCCTCCGGTAAAATTTATCGCATGCCTTGATATTGAACGAAAATCTTCATTTTGCAAAAAGCTCCGCTCATTTAACAATTTCTTTTGCCACTGCGCAGTCGATATGGGGGAAATGTCCAGATCAAATTTCTCACTGACAAGACCCGTCTGTTTAAGATTACAAGAACTACCGGAAAATAAAAAGCTCACGGCTGGGATGTGTCGCCAGCAGTGAGCCCTTCTAGAAACAAGACTTTGTGGTTAAAAAAGATACGGTTTTTCTGCCAATCAACTTTTACTGCCGATAAAACGATAAACAATTGCACCCAGAACACCTCCAACTATCGGGGCGACCCAGAACAACCAGAGCTGTTTAATGGCCCAGCCTCCGGCAAACAATGCGACACCAGTGCTCCTGGCCGGGTTTACTGAAGTATTGGTAACCGGAATACTGATAAGGTGAATCAATGTCAGGCATAATCCAATTGCAATCGGGGCGAGAGCTGCAGGTGCGCGTTTATCGGTGGCACCAAGAATAACAATGAGAAACATCATGGTCATGACCACTTCTGTTACAGAAGCTGCAAGCAATGAGTACCCGCCTGGCGAATGCTCTCCATACCCATTTGAGGCAAAACCTCCGGCCAGGTCAAATGCGGGCTGCCCGCTTGCTATAACATAGAGAACACCACCGGCAGCAAGCCCGCCAAGCACCTGAGCAATGATATAGGGAATGATCTGACGGGCCTCGAATCTGCCTCCATACCAGAGCCCTATCGTAACAGCAGGATTGAGATGACAACCGGATATATGACCAATGGCAAAGGCCATTGTTAACACGGTGAGACCAAAGGCCAATGCTACACCGACCCAGCCGATTCCCACATCTGGAAAACCGGCGGCGAGCACCGCACTCCCACAACCACCGAGTACCAGCCAGAACGTTCCAAAAAACTCTGCGCCATATTTCTGCATATTACCCTCCTTGTTATTGGTGATTAGGATACAATTGGTTGTCAGAACAAAATGTCAATGTAAACCCATTGAATAATTATTCAAAGAGGAAGGTTTGCAAAATCTATTAAAAGCGATATTCAAGCTCAAAGAGCAAACGATCGTTACTGCCGATATCCTGGAATCCCGGATAATCACCCGACTCATAGAATACAACACCACCCGTCACTGTGACGTTATCTGAGATATCATAATCCAGTTGGAAGCGTTCAAACCCGCCTTCTGCTCCAAGCAATCCAAATGATGAAACGATACATGTCAGGTGGAGGGTATCGTTCATAAAGTCTCGCACAAACCTCAGGGCGTACTGAGCCCAATCCTCTCTTTGACCGTCAGGCAGGTTCTCGAGAAGCGGATCGTAATCAAGGATGTGCCTGTTGGCTATCTCAAACGATATTATCGTATCCGAGAACCCCATATATTCGACACCTGCCAGTATATCAAAGCGTGACTTCTCATCAGATACATTTGAGTATTTTAATCCGTCCCAGTATGCCGCTTCCCCTTTAACCAGCCAGCTTCCCAATACGATGTTTGCGGCAGTCCCAACCATGGTTGCCCGGTCATATGTACGATAGGGTATACCTGCAGGATCGACGTCCACAGATGCCCGCTCCTGGAAGACCGAAGCTGCATAAAAAGAGAGATCCCAGCCGCTGAATATACCGTTTAGAGCAACACCGGCCTGCTGGTTCTCCCAGTCCCAGTCAGGAACTACAAGCCTTGGCGCAGGCTTTGAGCCGGGGAAAAACTCGCCATTATACTTGGTGAGCTTGTCGAACCGTGGTTCATGGATAAGCATTGCATTGATATTCCAGCTCTCCCAGAAATAATCTACGCGGGTCATTGTCACCGGTAGTCTCTGGTATCGAATATCAAGCATGCCTGGATACCTGCGGTCGAGTGGATTGAGGATATCGGTTACTCTGATGTTGTCAGATTTACCCCATACGACTATTTGCCTTCCAAGTTTCAGATCAATGTTCTCGGACAAACTTCCTTTTAAGTAGGCCTCGTTTAATTCCAATTCGTCTTCATATTCGCTGAGGTACTCATCGGTATAAAGATCTCGCTGGCCGTTCAACTGATAAGCGGCATCATAAAAGGCTGTGCCACCAACACGAGCTTTCCATTTTGCAAATGAGGCTTCGGCTATCAGTTCCCCATATCCCCTGAACATCGAGAGCCCCCTGTAGTCGGGCTGTCCCGGGTCCGGAGCGCTGTGGGCAAAATTGATTGTCGATTGCAGGCTCAAACTGCCCTGGAGTGTTAACCATTCAGGCAAAAGCGGGTCACTTTCCGGCAGCACTTCCTGCTGCTCTGATTCCTGTTCGGAAAAGCCTCCCAGAAGTCCTTCCAACTCCTTATCGCTTCCACTGGACGTTTCTTCATCATCGAACCCGCCCATCAGTGACTCAAGCTCGTCAGCCTGGAGTGACTGGCAGCTGCACAATAATATCAGCAATAATCCGAGTGACCTGGCCAGAGCCTGAGATCTCATTGTTTACAGCCCTTTCTCCAACTGGCGCACAGAAAAAAATGTTTCGTCCAGATCCTGGTTGAACTTGACGTTGTTCCACAGCAGTTTTGTGTTATGGAGACTTTTCTTGTTTTTTGTGGTTTTCATCCATTTCTCGGTGGCGACCCATATCCCATCAATTTCTTCAAGTTTCTTCACTTCCATATATTTAACCTTGTTCCCGTCCTGCAGAACGTGGATTGCCCGTATCTCCATGAAGATGTCCTGCCTTACAAAAAGGATTGATTTTTTGAAGCCATAGCGATCCTCTACTGCTTTTGATATCGGAACGGCCTCCACAAGCCAAACGTTATGACCATCTACATCACTCTCTTTCAACAGCTTAAAATTCCATTCATCGAGTACGCGTCTTGTTATATCAGCGTATGAAAAATCAGAGCCCATGAATGAAGATGATTTGTCCGAGGTCGCTATCCGCTTGGTTTTTCTTAAATCAGGCAGATAGAGCCACTGGTCGTCATCCTTGTCTCCGCTGTAGTAATCATAAGTGAGGAGTCCGGTATTCCTGACATCTGCCGGAGCGAGAAAAACACTGAGCTTAAGGGTGTCTTTCCCCTTATCCTTGCTGAATATTTTCATCTCGCGCCGGCGCTCTTTGCCGTTCTTATCAATTAATATCATTTCGGAATCAACTTCCATGTTATCGCCGTCATCACGCTCATCGACCTGTTCCATGATCCACCGCCCATCAGGAGCAGCACCTGCTGTGGTGAAGGAAAACAGGAGAAAAAGGATCGCAATAGTATGGTAAAACATCGGTTTCATTGTTTTCATGATCGTCTCCATCTATGATCGTGGGTTCTGGTCTGTTTTTCCAATAACAAGTGTCAATAGTGCCGGAGCCATGAAAAAATTGCTGGCAAGGGCGAGTATAATTGCTATGCCGGTGAAAAGCCCAAACTCAAACAGGTTCTTCATTGAAGCAAACATAAAGATGAAAAACCCGATCGAAAGTACAACCGTTGTGGTAAGCAGTGCCCGGCCAGCCGTGTTCAAGGCATTTTTGACGCCATCTGCTATATCACCTGATTTCTCATAATATTTCCTGAAGTTGTACATAAAGTGAATCGTGTTATCCACAGAAAGACCAATTGCAATTGATGCGACCAGCATGGTGAACATATTGAGGGGAATGGAAAACCAGCCGATAAACCCCAAAACTATCAAAATCGGGCCGAGATTTGGTATCATACTGAGCAGGCCCAATCGGAGCTCACCGATGAGGATCACCATCAGCAGCGTAACAACCACCAGTGCAATTCCATAGCTTTGTGCGGCAGAATAGATTGATGCATAAAAGATGTCGCCGAGCAGTGACATGATACCGGTAACGGTAACCTGCATTTCCTCCCCGCCTTTAAGCCTTTTACCTTCAAACTGATCTTTAAATCGTTTTTCCACATCATCGATAAAGGGCGTGTAGAGAAGTGCATCAAGCCATGGTACTTTTAAGGTTATTCGGGCGAGTCGAAACTGCGAATCGATCACGTCCTCAAGGTCATCAGATCCAGAATTTTCAAAGAGAAGCAACTCCTGGGGGATCAGCTTTTCATTGTCGGGGATTTTGTAGAATTCAGGGTTATTTTCATGTAAGGCCTGGTTTATCTCTTTCAAGATGGTGGTAAGCGAGATTACTTTACCAATAAACAACTCGCTATCCCGATAATCATTTTCAAGGTCACTGGCCAGCTGGTCGATGGCGGTCAGGGTCGATTTATCATACAGACCATTTTCCCGCCCCGTATCGAGCACCAACTCAAGGACAACGCTCCCTCTCAGTTCCTCATTGATTATTTCGGTTGACTGTCTGACATCAAGATTTTCCGGCAGCCATTTCAACACATCATGCGAGAAAAACACCCTGAACAGTCCTGCTATACCGACCAGGATAATCAGTCCCGATATTCCCAGTACCAAACGATATCGGCGCACAGAAAAATCGGCGACCCAGTCAAGTATACGGTCCATCATCGTCCGTTCAGCAGGTCCCTCAGCCTGCGCTTTGGGAGCCCTGAGCGGGATATAGGACAGTACTGCGGGCAGGAAGGTAAAAGTATAAAGCAATGCAATCATTACTCCGATGGCAGAAAAGAGGCCAAGATCTGCAATAGGGGCAACTTTTGCGATGGCAAAGGATGCAAGACCGGCTGCGGTCGTCAGTGATGTCATCACGATCGCAAGCCCTGAGTGGGAATATGCACCTATTATTGCTTCATTTCGTGTTTTTCCCTTACGCAAATTGAGATAGGTAAGTGCCAGTGCATGAACACAGGCACCGACCCCTACCGCAAGGAGAAAGGAGGGAAGAATCGTCGTTGGCGTTTTAAAACTGGTTCCCGTGAGGGCCATAATACCAAGGGTTGCAACCAGGGTAAGCGCGACCACCATCAGTGGCATGATTACACCGCTGATGCGTCTGAACATGATGAAAAGACAGAGGCCGATGGTTATGATCGCCAGTCGCATAAAACGCTTCATGTCCGACATCATGAATTTTTTAACGGTCTGTGTAATTACCGGTGTACCGGCTACATAGGTCCGAAAATTGTCAGCGTCATATTTTTGAGCTATATCTCGAACAACTTCCACCATCGTGGTTATCTGTTCATCACTCAAATAGACCTCTGATTTATCGGCTTCTCCACCAGTAGCCAGGTCTTCATCAAAACCGCTCAGCAGGTCAAAATCTCCCGAGCCGGTATTGTCATACACCTCGCTCTCGAGGACAATACTGGTGAAGGTACCATCTTCGGAAATCAGCATATTTTTATAAAGCGGACTGCTGAGCACAACCTGTTTTAACGTTGCAAGTTGTTCCTCTGTCTCCGGGAACTCGGCAAGCAAATCATCAACACGCAGAACATCTCCGTCTCCATATGTATTGCGAGCATTGACCATGGAAGTGATATCGCTGAGATGGGGAACGTTCTCTTTCAGTTCCTCATGCAATTGTTTGAGCTTCTCCAGGAACGCAACGGTAAATATCTCATCGCTCTGGATGGCAACAGCCATCTTATCATCTCGACCAAACTGCTCGCGAAATTCGTTGTAGGTCTGTAGAATAGGATCGTCATCATGGAGAAATCCTTCGTTAGAGGTATCTACACCCAAATGTCGAATCTGCGAGATTGACAGGATCGTGCATGCCAGAACGATAAGAACGACCACCAGGCGAAATCGAATCATAAGAGCTGTTGATTTTTCAAAAAACAATTCCGCTCTCTTTTTAGATGTTGTCTTTGCCATCTGAGACCTCTTTCTCGAATTTTCCAAGTCCCTTGATCCCCTCAAGAAAAATTCCGGCTATAATTCCCGGGTACTTGCTGAAAAAGTCCTCGCCATATCCCGGTGGATTTACCTTCTCCATAATCGGGGCGAATAAGAATCGCGAGCTCATCATGCCAATGAGCAGAGGGCCAATCGCCGCAGGAGAGAGGTTAACTCCTTGAGATTCTTTGACAGGGGTACAGATTTCGTCGCGGACAACATACATTGCTTTGCGTGCCCACTGCGCCTTGTATTCCGTAATCTCTGGGTCATCATGAGGAAGCTCAGCCAAGGTAACAATCATATAATCTCTGTTCTCTGAGATGTAGTTAATCGCACGATGAATGAAGCGGCTGATTTTTTCATCAAACGTTCCCGGTCCGGTCAGTTCGTCCTCGATAACCTTGAGGTAACCCGTGAAAAATGTTTCAAGAATAACTTTCAACAGTTCCTTTTTACTGCCGAAAAAATAATTGATCATTGCCAGGTTAACTTCTGCGCCATCAGCCAGCTCCCGCATACCGGTGCTTGCATATCCCTTGCGGGCAAAAATCCTGACTGCTGTATTGAGAATTCGTACCTTTGAAGTCCCTTGTTTATCGTTTTTCATATCACTCCCGAACAACCATGTTAAACAAACGTTTATATAAAATCTAACAGGGCAGCCCGATAGTGTCAACCAAATTAAACGAACGTATGATTAGTTGCTGGAGTCAAGAGATTACCGCTGATAGCTAAACATTTCAGAATATATGGCTCAGAGTCAGAACATTGCCCAGACTCAAATCATAATCAGGTTAACAAGCAAGCCGGCAGAAATTGCCATCACCATTACCGAGGTTATAAAAGCAATAAGCAGCGGTAATCTGAAAATTCCTTTGAGCATTGCCATCTCGGGCAGGCTCGCCCCAGCACCTCCAATGATGAGCGCGATAACCGCACCAGTGCTCATCCCCTTTGCCAGGAGGCTCGCAGCAATCGGCACCATTGTGCTGACCCTGAGATAGAGGGGTATACCAACGATCGCTGATATCGGAACGGCCAGTGGATTGTCGGCGCCGGCCAGCCTTACAACCAGGTCTGCCGGCAAAAAGCCATGAATGATTGAACCAATCGCCACACCGAGTATCACATATGGCAGCAGGCTTTTGAATTGTCCAAGCGAATCGTTAAATATCCTTCTCGCTCTGCTCGGCTGTGGATCATGCATCGGAATAGCAGTAAGGGTAACAGCCGTCTGGGTGGGTGCTACACTGCCACAACATTGCATGGCAGGTTGTAACTGGACCACATTTAAAGAGGGTGATTCCTTCTCACAACAAGCACTAGCCTGCGCAGTATCTAAATTTTGCACAGACATCGTGTTTATCCCATTGTTTCCCTGTATTCGATCCAGCATCACATATCGAAAAAATCCGGCCCGCTCAAGTAAAAAACTAATGCCAATTGTCATCCCGATCGCCACAACTGCATAAATGACAGTTACTTTCACACCCAACAGCGTAATAAACAGTGGAATTATAATCGGGTTTACCAGGGGTGATGTGAATAAAAATGCCATGGTTGGTCCAAACCCTGCCTGTGCCCGCAACAGGCCAACTGTTACCGGGATAGTGGAACAACTGCAAAAGGGAGTAAGACCGCCTAATAGTGAGCCAATTAAATAGCCCCGTCCGTTCCTGCCGGAAAGCCAGCTTCGCAATTTATCCTGAGGCATGAACTCGTTAATCAGCCCAACAAGAAAACTTATCCCGACAAACAATACGGTCAGCTCGACCATTGTATATCCAAAAAAACCGGCCGTTTCTTTAATCAGCGGCAAATAGCCCCCCAGGTTCATTTCCATCTCCATATTTCCTGCCTGTTCGAAAATATTTTAAAAAATTCGGGTGTTTGGTTCTGCGTTCTGGCTACCTGACCCGCTTCTGCTCCAATCCTGTTTGTAGTGAACAACATTCTGAAACCAGATAATCAGCCAGTTCCCTGATAGCATCAAACTGCGGCTCGCAATATAAAACACGGCTGGCCCTGCGCTTATTTACCAATCCAACCTGGACGAGGCGCTGCAGGTGATGAGATAAGGTAGACCCGGGGATCCCCAGATTTTTCTGAAGTTCTCCAACAGGCAGTCCATCTTTGCCCGCTCTGACAAGAAGCCTGAAGATAGACAGTCGAGTTGTATTGCCAAGTTCAGCGCATCGTTTTGCCGCTTTTTCAAGTTCCATCAGGCGGTTCTCCTCTTCTCAGATTATCTGACTTATGGCGAATGTAAACGCTCCAACGACAGCTGTCAACCATATTTCTAGAAATATCGAAATATAATGTACAGAAAGAGGGTAATTCTGTCTGAAACTATCTGCAGATTTCCCGAACTGCTTTTTTTCGATCTGCCGACCCAACTCGCCACAGAGGTCATCCTCCAGGTGTTTGACCTGGAGATAATGTTTTAAAAGGCTGCGGCCGTCAGCGGTTGGTCGCGGTGGAGTGGTTCGTGCTATGAGGATCTGACCGGTTTGTTCTTCCAGTGATGTAACCCGCTGTGATTCATCAATATGGCACCGGGATATGATGTGCCGGTGAGGCTCTATTGGCATTGCTGGAATTTAAAATCAAAATTACTCGAGACATTCACCCAGAATCTTAAGGCCAGGGTGAGGCCACTCCTGGATATCTAGGATAAAAGTGCCGTTTTGCCAGGTCCTCTTAAAAATACCCATGTTCATTGCCCAATCTGAAATTATAATTATTGTCATCTTATGGCACGTCCGTGTCACCATCAATTCAATTTAAACGAAGAGGGACTCACATGGCACAGAAAAAAATCCTTATGCTGGTTGGAGATTTTGTAGAAGATTACGAAGCAATGGTACCGTTTCAGATGTTGCTGATGGTGGGCCATGCTGTTGACACCGTCTGCCCAGATAAGAAGGCAGGCGATACGGTCAAAACTGCAATCCATGATTTTGAAGGTGACCAGACCTATTCCGAAAAAGTTGGACACAATTTCATGATAACCGCCGATTTTGATTCACTCTCAGCAGCTGACTATGATGCTCTTGTTATACCTGGCGGTCGTGCCCCGGAATACCTGAGGCTCAATGCCAAGGTGCTCCAGCTTGTTCGTGACTTTGACAAGGATAACAAACCGATTGCAGCAGTCTGTCATGGACCACAGATTCTCGTTGCGGCCGGTATTCTCGATGGTAAAGAATGTTCAGCCTACCCTGCATGCAGCCCTGATGTGGAAGTGGCCGGAGGCACATGGATTGCAAACAATGAGACTTTTTCAAATGCCCATGTCCATAAGAACCTGGTAACCGCGCCCGCCTGGCCGGCGCACCCTGAATGGATACGTAAATTTCTCGGTGTTCTCGGTACTGAGATAACACTGTAAGATCACAGATACAAAATAATACATTGCACGAATAACTCAGGAAGATAAGGGGTTATTATTCCCCTTATCTTCTTTTGGCATGATTGTTAGGAAAGTTCATCAAGCCTTTGCTCAATTCTTGCCAACGACTGCCGGAGCTCGCGTGCCTGAACCTCAAGCAGATCTCTTTCATTATCCGCTTGCCCGGCAGAAATAGGCTGAGCAGGTGCACCAAGGCCTCGCCCCGATCTCCCGCCGCTTTGGCTTCCCAAGCCACGACGACGACCCATTCCAGCTCTCCTTCCTCTCTCGTCACCTGCGAACCATCGCTGATTGGTCGATGAACCACAGAAACCCCGGGCACCACCGCTCATTGGTCCATTTCCAATCGGTCCTGATCTATCAAATCCTGGCATCTTATTTCCTCCTGCATCTGGATTTCATCAGTTAAAGGCCGTACTAATGACCTCTGTTTCCAATCCCACGTTGCTTACCACCACCTGATTTGCCGCGACAACCCTGACCGTTCCCACGACCTTGGTCCTGCCGTCTACTATTATCCTGACTGCCTTTTCCAGCACCTCTGCAACTTCGAGATTGTCTCGTATTACGTTGGTTTCCTTCTTTGTTTGGCATACACCTCACCTCCTCTGTGGTTAAGCAAAGATCTTTTATCAATATTATCTTCTCCCTCGACCTCCACCACGCCGCCGACGTCCCTGCCCGCCGCCCCTGAAAGCATATTCTCCCCCATCGATTTTGAGTATTTTCCCGGTAACAAGAGCGTCAGCTACGATGGAACGTCCTGATGAGAGAAGGCGCCCGAATGTATGGCGTGAGACTCCCATCATACCCGCAGCACTCTCCTGATCGAGATGCTCAAAATCGCTCAAACGAATTGCTTCAAATTCTTCCACCGTCATCAATGCTTCTCCAGTGACATCCTTACCGTGGGGAACAAAAGCCGTTATCATCGGATAGGCAGATACAAATCTTGTTTTTTTCGGCCGTGGCATAAAACCTCCCTCATTATGCTCATTTGATCATAATATAAGCAATACTCATCTCGACGTCAACAAGAATTATGCTCATTTGATCATTATGCTCTTCTACAAGCAATCTTGCAGGCAAAAACAGATAATCTTGTAAAAATACCAGAAGTTATGGAAAATGGTCGATGGTGTTGCCAGACAATCGGTCATTGAAAATGACCTGAGCTGGGAGGTTGACAGGGGTGAATTTGTTATTTGCACTTCGGCACAATGATCTCATCTCTGCCGTCCGGACCGAGTTCCATGCTGCAGACATCACTCCCATCAGCCGGTATCTTATCTGAAAAGGTACGCCGAATTGGCACGGTTAACGGGCTGGCAATGAATTTAATAGCAGTACCGATAACACCGCCACCCCCAATTCCTATATTGATGTCGGCAAAAGACCCATGTACTTCAAGGGGGGTTGCAAGACTAAAAAATTCCGCTCTTTTGGCCCTCGGCTTAACTTTGATGTCAACCCGCTGATCTTTTAAATTTACCGTTCCCTCTGCACAGATCCTGATCTTACTGGTATCCATGAAAAATGCATCCGACTGAAGAAGTCCCTCTGTCATAGACCATCGTCCGACCGCACAGTTTAATTCAGATTTCTCTTTTTCAGCACCAGAAACAATTGCAGCAACAAGATTCACTGCCCAGAGATCGATAATACCGGCACCGAAATTATCAAGGTTGCCAGAAAAATCTAAATAGCCATTTCCGTTGCTCATTAGTTCTGGTATCGTATTAGCGGTGGATTGAACATCCAGGTCGAGATTAACCAGGCCCTCCATATCCGAATCCGGTTTTGACCTGCGGACCATGATACCAATATCAAAGTTTTTAATTTCGACTCTCAAGTCTGCCTCAGACTCTGCAGCTCCTGGTTTAATCGAGGCCATCATCTCAATTTTTCCACCCGGCAGCTGAACCTTCAGTGGTTCGATCTTTAACCGACCACTCTCCAGTGAAGCCTGTGCCTGGCCACTGCCAAGCATATCTTCACCCGATAAAACTTTATCGGCATAAATTGCAATCGAATACTCATATCTGGCCAGCAATTCGGGATCTATCAATTTCCTGTTTGGTTCCTGCCCTTTTTCATCTTCAGCCTTATCCGCATCCTTCTGAGCAGCTTCTGCTTCGGTTACTTCACCTTCTCCAGTATCGACCGTCACTTCTTCCTCTCCAGTCCACGACCAGTTCTCAAAAACAAAATCATCGATCTGTATCAACGGTGATCGAAACTTCAAGTCAGCTATGATTTTATCATTTTCCTTCTGGAGTTTCGCTGTACCTTCAAGACTGCTCACGCCCGTCCTGACAAGCAGTTTCTTTAACTCAATTTCCCCAGCCTTAAGATGCAAATTCGTATCAATTTTGTATGACTCGAACGGGGGAAGATCAATCTTGATCAAGTCGCTCAGACTTGCGAGGCTCTCTCCCTGAACTGATGCCTGTAGCGTCAGAGACCTCGCTGCAGTCGTCAAATCAACATTACCGCTAAAGTTCAACATGGTCCCGGCAATCTCTGCCTTAATCTCCATCCATGACTTATCAGCTGTGATCAGTTCCTCAAGAGAGCCGATGGTACCATCAATCGTATAGTCAAAATGGAGAAGGTTACCATCAATATCGAGGTGCAACGGTTCGCCAGGCAGCATCGCTCCAAGACAGTTTTTCATTTGAAAACTGGCAGGCTCTTTTTCATCCGGTCGATAAAAATCAACGTTTATGTCCTGTAAATCAAGTTTTCGGACAACCAATGTATCTCCTGCAAACTCAAGCGGTTGCTTAGCGGACTTCTCTTCTGACGCAGGCGATGTCGATGGGTCTTTCTCTGGTTTTTCACCGGCGTTGATAGCCCAATTTACCTTACCGTCCCCTGTTTCTTCCAAAGTGACCTGGAGTCCCTGGACCTGAATCTTGGTAATATGAACCTTCTTTTTTAACAATGGTGGTAGTTCAACCTGAATTCTCGCCAGCTCCATCGAGAGAAAATTATCGGTTTCAAACCCATCAGGATTCTCAATCCTGAATCCCTTAATCGTAAAATAAGGATTAAGAGAGGTCGAGATTACAACCGAATCCTCAATACGAACCGGCCTGTTTAGCCCTTTACTTAATATCTCTTCCAAGGGATTCTTAAAGCGAGTTAAATCTATCGGGATCTTAAAGGTAATGATTACGGACAAAAACACGACGACAAAGAGCAACATGCCCAAGACGATTCTAAAAAACCACCGAATCAATTTTCTCATAAACCCCCTTACATTTTTACAAATCGGCAAACATCCTTAATGGTGAAAATAAAATGATCCAATTTTTTAAACAAATCAAGTATAACGGCTTGCATAGGAATTTTCTCGAATTAAATACCACCCAAATTAATTTGAAACATACTGATTCGTTTGTTGTTACTGATTATTTTCCACCTCTTATCTAAAATTTTAGCCCCATTACAATTGATAGTTATTACCACCATAGTACCCCCCTTATTCACTTATTGTTTTACTTCAAATGAAACTTATCATTTAATTATGCGATGCTTGAGAGCATCTGAACCCAAAACAGCAACGATGAGGTAAGACAATGAAAGGCGGATACGAATCACTTACCTGGATAAACGACGCAAATGGAAAGGAATATGTTTGTGCTCTGGAAAACATTGGCAATAAAAAATCATTTGACGACCTGACAGACGAAGAAAGATCAAATTGTGCTGATGTAAATCAGCTCGTCGGGACTGAACGATGGTAGAAAATAACAACAACTGCCCGGTTTTTTACCGGGCAAATTCAAATGAGGATATGAAATGGACTTAAACGATTATTTTTCAAACAACAAGGGACTCGGCATATTGTCTACTGCTGATTCCAAAGGAATAGTCAACTCAGCTATCTATTCCCGTCCTCATTTCCTCGGAGATGACCAGGTCAGTTTCATCATGAGAGATCGGTTGACACGAGCAAATCTCAAATCAAATCCAAATGCAAACTACATGTTCGTACAACGCACTGAAGGGTTAAGCGGATTGAGGATCAACTTACATAAGCTATCAGAGTCAAATGACCAGCAGCAGATTGCAAAATTGTCCCGAAGAAAAACAAGTTCGGAAAGTGAGGAGAAACGATATCTCGTTACCTTCAGGGTAGAAAAAATTCTTTCATTGATTGGTGGTGAGGAATACCCCTTGTCCCCCGAGAAATAACTCAGCCAGCAGGAGCATCAGGAAATCATTACTGATGCTCCATTACCTGATCATTGCTCCCGGCAGAAGTTGAAAAGCCACATTTTGCTTGTCACTGCTGCCAGGATGTTCTTCAAAAAACGACCTTACTCTGTTAAGGTATTTACCGCTCTGCATGCTCATACCCAAACTCATGCAAATCGCTCCCCTATCCAACTCAGTTATCTCATCAAGTTCATCATGGCTCTTCTTAGAGGCATTCGCTCTGACTAACCGAGATGCTATTTTTTATATTAATTTTGCTCCAACAAGACAAACCAGGCGAGTCTCGATTCAGTAGCGAACACCATTATTATATTATATAGTTCGCACAGCGACTCTTGCCCCGCCAGGTATCTAATCCTGAGACGTGATAGAAATACCGTGTGTCCAAGACAATGAAGACGACCTGGAGCGTTTGAATAAGTGTGAAAGATAAAACGAAAGTGAGTGCAGTATGAAAACCTACAACTTCCTTGCGGATCAGAGGGGGCAGGTTTTTCGTATTGTTTTTGGTGCGGGAGACACCGCCGCCCGACTGTTCGATTATATACTTATTCATTGCTAACCAAAATAGAAGGCAATCATGGAATTTGAATATAAGGATTTGAGTGATTTAAAGAAGGCTAAGAAACTTCTGGAAAATCCTGGTATTGCAGCAAAGATCACAAATCTACTCGGTACGCCAATTGAAAAAGGACTTGAATTATTACCTGATAATTGGAACACGACAATCGGTGAGGCCACTCAAGCGGCTCTATCCAAAGCTGTCCAGGCTGCAGTTTTGACTATGAAAGATTCACCTGGAAAAGAATCATCAGATATCTTGCATAAATTAGCGGTAGCTACCACTGGCAGCATGGGAGGTTTCTTTGGCTTGGCTGCATTAGCTATAGAGCTACCAATCTCAACAACGGTAATGTTGCGCTCTATCGCGGATATTGCCAGAAGCGAAGATGAACCTATCGCTCAAATTGAGTCTAAAATAGCCTGTATTGAAGTATTTGCTCTCGGTGGACCAAGCAAGGGTGACGATGCTACAGAGTCTGGATATTTTGCAGTACGTGCGGCCTTGGCTCAATCTATTACGAACGCTACTAAACATATTGCAAAAAATGGTCTGATTGAGGAAGGCTCCCCTGCCCTTGTGCGGCTGATCATTAAAATTGCCGAGCGCTTTAGTATTCAAGTATCTGAAAAAGCTGCTGCGCAGGCAATTCCAGCAATTGGAGCAGCAGGAGGGGCCATTATCAACACGTTATTCATTGACCATTTTCAGGATATGGCACGCGGCCACTTCGTCGTGCGACGTCTTGAAAGGAAATATGGGGGAAAATTAGTTGAGGAAACTTACAAGGCAATTTGAATTGGTTGACTGAATTCTTGAGAAAGGGTTAATAAACAATTTCAGCTGAGAAATACGTCTGTCTGGTAATGATTGGCGACAGACACCACCCGACCGCAATTGTTTCAAATAAAAAGAATCGCAGCAGTTAGAACTCATTTTTATATGAATAGAAATTCAACCACGAGGAATAGTTAATGGAGCAGACATCTGTCAAGGATCTCATGGTACCCATCTCTGCATATGCGACAGTCAGGGTAGGTACCACCCTGCTCAATGCGATGATTGCACTTGAGAACGCACAGGAGGCCTATACTACCAGTAAGTATCAGCACAGAGCGATACTTGTTCTTGATAATGATAATACTGTTGTAGGCAAAATTGGTCAGCTGAGAGTACTCAAGGCCGTCGAGAACCGAGAAGATATGGATACTGAAGTAGAGAATCTCAACAGATTTGGATTCAGCAACCAATATATTGCTGGCAGACGAGAACATTCCAGGCTGAAAGGTTCAATTCTTGACGAAGAATCCCTTCGATTAGCAGCTGAGAAAAAAGTTGAGGAATTTATGCAGAAACCCACACCGGGTGAATGTGTTGCAGAAGATTGTTCCATGGATATTGCAATTCATAGACTGGTTGCAGGAACTCACCTCTCTCTTTTGGTTACCAGGAAAAATAAGATCGTCGGGATTCTGAGGATAGCTGACGTTTTTGCTGCTGTTTCTAATAAAATGCGGGCTACGGGTTCAAGCTAGTGATATTTTGCTCCATATTTGCATTACTTCTCTTTTGTTGAGCCCTCTCATCGGACAAAAAATCTAATTTAGGGATAGAGATGAACGAGCTACAAAAATTATATGACAGGATCATTCAGCGAGTAAATATCAACCTGCGTGAACTTGATTTTGATGCAGAGCAATATTCTTCAGGTCTTATTCAACCTGAGCAGATGAACAAGTTTTATGCATTTTATGGAATCACTACCGGTCACCCGCTGAGCCTGGTATTCAAGAATTCTGGTTTGGCTGGCAGCTATTTCCTTGGGAAGTGCAAGGTCGCCAACTCATTACTCTATAAGACTGATATTCGCGGAGACGAATTGAAGAGGCAGGGTACATCGTTTCAGTTTCAGGATTTCACAATTCCCATTAATCAAGATGAAATAATTGATATTAAACACAGTGCTCTGGTGAAGACGCTTGTTCATAATTTTTCACACGATCCGGAAACCCCAGAGGTGTTTTTTATCATGGATACAGTTTCCATGGATTATGCCAACATCCACGGATCGCCGACTGAAGGTGCGTTTCTGGGCCCGTTCGCCACGGTAGATCTCACCACGGTCCACGACTGTGTGATAGGAACATATTCCTATATCCAGGCCGGTGAAATCAGTCATATGAGAATAGCACCTGGAACTATATGGGTAAACAGCCCGGGGAATTTCAACTTCTATTATCGTCATGACCCTTTTTTACTGCGTCCTTATGCAAGTGTTATTGCCGGTGACCTTCCCCATGGACTTATTATTGACTTCATAAAGGAACATGAAGAAGACTTTCAGCGCGTTTTTGATGCAGTCAACCTTGAAGTTCTTAATTCTATACCAAAAACCGCATCACTGGATCGGTATGCGGTCGTATTGCCAAAAACAAAAATAGCTGACAATGTTCTCATATCGCAGAGAGCTTATTTGCGAAATTCATCGCTGGGTAAAGGTTCAAATGCTCAGGAAAATTGTTATATTATTAACTCAACACTTGGTGGTTTCAATGTGACCGCGCATGGTGCAAAAATCATTGAAGCAGATCTGGAAAAGGATGTGTTTACCGGTTTCAATAGCTTTTTGCAGGGAAAACCGGCTACAAGGCTGCACATCGGAAGAGGTTGTGTGGTTATGCCACACACCATCATCGACATCAATGAACCCTTGCAGATTCCACCGGATCGCCTCGTTTGGGGATTAATCAGAAACGCCGCAGAACTGGAAGAAAACAGCATTTCTCTGTCTCGATTGATGGAGCAGAAAAGTTCGTTCAGTAAAGGCAGATTACATTTTGAGGGTGATGGAGAACTTTTTGTTAACGCATTTAAGGATCGAATTCACCACATACTGGATGTAAATGGTGCATTTTTTGATGGTAAAAATAACACTGGCCATGCCCAGAGAAACAAGAATTTGTCACTCAACACCATACAGCCATTCCAATTTGGCGAAATGGAAGGCCTTTACCCCAATATAACGATTGAATTGTAGCATGTTTGTCAATCAAAATTGGATACACCTGTTTGAGGGAGGCCACAGTTTTGTTTGTCACTCATCTTCAACAAAAAAATAAGGCGCAGTATATGTAAGCGGTGTGAATTTCAGCAACAGATCTCAATACCTCCTGCATCAGCTGTTTTCTTTAAGTCGATGACTTAATATTTAATCGGGGTGCCTTCAAAATACGCTGGATGCCTTCTTTCAAGTCCGTCTGGTCTAAATTTTCAGGGCTCATTTCCATAAGTTTTGCATGAAGATCTTCCTGTTCAATCGGATGAGTATACATCTCCTGCGCCCCATCCTTCAGTTGTACATGAGCAGCCCATGGCACAAAATAGTTCGTCACCGGTAAATTTTCATTTTCAGAAATATCAATATTTAGCCCGGCGATATAGAGTAAATTTCTTCCCTTATAGTCATCGCTTCTTCGGATAGATTCAACAACTCTGGCAAATTCGAGTTGGATATTTGTTTTTGCAGCACGAAGAGCCGGATGCTTTGCGCTAACAATATCAGGCATGAATTCTATGAGGTTCCTCTCCAGCAGGATAGAATCATCGGTTTCGTGGAAATCTTCTCTAAAGAAAAACAGATCGGCTGTCAAAAGTTTATCAATGCTCCTTCCCGCACCCGAATACCATGTGTAATCCAGCCGTTCAAGACGTCGCCTAAATGAATCGGATACCATATAAGTTTGAGTTGTAGAGCTTGATTTAAAAGGACGAATTACCCCCATGTTGTCTTCGTCGACGATATTATTGAGTCGGAGAACAAGCCCTTGTGCAACTGGATGAGATACAAAATCGACAAATGAATTTTTTACTGTGATCAAGCAGTGACCATTGTCATCCTGATGGAGAAAAATGCGATCTCGGGCAAAAAGATATTGTTCAAGATACGGCGTTATCACATGGATCAACTTGCCACAAGAATCTGACAGGCAATGGCCCTGCATCTGAGGACGTTTATACTTTCCATATACTCCTGAATTCGGATCATATGCAACATGGCTGGCTTGCAAAATCATCAGATCTTCACCATGCTGAGAGTGCGGGCCATGACGATCAACCGCCATAATACCTCCGACTCTTCCATGGTTGAATGGGAAGGTTCCAAAGTGTTTGGTCAACAAAATGATAGGTAAACCCTGATTTTCATCTGAACAGAATGCTCTTGAGGGCATAATAAACCCTTTGCGAAAACCAAGCTCCATACAGAGGTTATAGAGGCGTGAGATAAATTCCGGATATGGAATAGCCAACCCATCAACCTTAAATGGTGCAATCCCCCTGACAACGTAGGCATCTCGATATTTATTAAACATATCTTTTTTTCTCTCCTTCAATTCACGGTGTTTCTGTTCTTGTTTAAGAGTATTCAGAACATGGAGAACAGCGGGAAACATTGACAAGGAATTTATTTCTTATCCCTCCAATTATCTCCCACCCTCTCGTAAATATTTTTATGCAAACGATATTTTTGATTATGCTGGAATGAAGCCCACCCTAATAATGATCAACTCGCAGTCCCCATTCAATCGATTTAAGGCAAAGATTAGAAGCTCGACAAATCGTATTTCATCTTACAACATAATGAAATACTATGAATACTCAAAAGAAAATCCCAATCGATTTATTTAATCTACCAATGAAGTGTTCGATTAATTTATTTTGCCTGGCGTTACTGAGTCTACTTTTTCTCTTATGGCTATACGAAATATCTGTCTCGTTATTGGTGTTTTGAGTGGTCAAGTCATATCCTCGGTGTTTGACTATTTTATCCCAGTTTAAAATCCACATTTGTTTTAAATATTCATTAATATCGATTACTTGAACATCTTGACGGTACCCAATCGAAAAAAAATAGCGAACGTTGACTGCTCTCTATAAGATGGTTACTGTCCCAGATAGGAATCGATTCTTAACAAGCAGGTCGCTATGATAATCAAAAAGAACGAAGTTGAGCAACGAATGAAACATTTCGAGACAGTTTGTCGTGATAAAGCAATCAGGCTCACGGAACAGCGCATAGAAATTTTCCGTGAAATTGCTCAAACGGCGGATCATCCACATGCTGATCAGATTTTCCAGCGTGTCAGGGACCGGATACCGACAGTCTCTCTCGATACTGTCTACCGAACCCTCTGGCTGCTGAATGATCTTGGGCTGGTTGCAACGCTTGGCACGAGCCGTGAACGGACCCGTTTCGACGCTAACCTGAATAGCCACCATCATTTTGTTTGTGGCCAGTGTGGATTCACTCGTGACTTTTACAACAATGATCTTGATAACATCAGACTACCTGATTTAATAGGTTCTTTTGGAGAGATTGAAGCAACTCACGTTGAAGTGCGCGGCGTCTGCCAAGAATGTATTGAGAAAGGAAAATGAATGATCCTTTCCAAGAGACAGCAGAATGTCGTAGCTCACCTATAAAAAAATAGTGCTGGTGCTCCAGTTGCCGATAATTACAATTGCCCGGCTGCTGGCCGAGGAAGATAATTGTTGTGGCGGAGAGGTAATGTATAGATCGGAGATTTCTGAAAGTTCAGGTACCAGTGCACTGTATTCATAGAAACACACCAAATTAATTACTACACCAACAGGAGGAAACATTATGAGTGGCAACGGTAAATGCCCGGTAACGGGCTCAGTTAACAAACCAACTGCAGGCCATGGCAGGTCGAACCGGGAGTGGTGGCCGAACCAGCTGAAACTGGATATCTTGCGCCAGCATGGCTCCAAGTCCAATCCGATGGGCGAGGATTTCAACTACGCCGAAGAATTCAAGAGCCTGGATCTCGGCGCGGTGAAGAGAGATCTGCACGATCTGATGACCGATTCACAGGACTGGTGGCCAGCGGATTACGGCCACTACGGACCCATGTTCATTCGCATGGCATGGCACAGCGCGGGTACCTACCGAACCGCCGACGGCCGCGGCGGAGGTGGGACTGGCAACCAGCGCTTTGCGCCCATCAACAGCTGGCCCGACAACGTAAACCTCGACAAGGCGCGCAGGCTGCTTTGGCCGATCAAGCAAAAGTATGGCCGGAAAATCTCCTGGGCCGACCTGATGATTCTCACTGGCAATGTCGCTCTGGAATCGATGGGATTTAAGACCTTCGGTTTCGCCGGCGGACGTGAGGATATATGGGAGCCGGAGAAAGACATCTATTGGGGTGCCGAAGATGAATGGCTGGCTACGAGCGACAAGCCTAAAAGCCGTTACGCTGGTGACCGCGATCTCGAAAACCCCCTGGCGGCCGTGCAGATGGGTCTGATCTACGTGAACCCGGAAGGCCCGGATGGCAACCCGGATCCGATTTCGTCCGGTCGTGATGTTCGGGAGACGTTTGCACGGATGGCAATGAACGACTATGAAACAGTCGCGCTCACCATTGGCGGACACACCTTTGGCAAATGCCACGGTGCTGGCGATGCGGCACTCGTCGGGCCTGAACCCGAGGCTGCCGGTCTCGAAGAGCAGGGTCTCGGCTGGAAGAGCAGCCATGGCAGCGGTAAAGGCGGCGATCAGATTGGCAGCGGTTTGGAAGGCTCATGGACACCGACCCCAACGCAGTGGGACATGAGCTATCTGGACATGCTGTTCGGCAACGACTGGGAACTGACCAAGAGTCCCGCCGGCGCCCAGCAGTGGACGCCGAAGGAGGCGACTGACAACAATCTCGCACCGGCAGCTGATGATCCTTCAAAACAGGTTCCGATCATCATGACCACCGCTGACATGGCTATGCGGATGGACCCAATTTACGAGCCGATTGCCCGACACTTCCATAAAAACCCGGAAGAGTTAGCAGACGCATTCGCCCGCGCTTGGTTCAAGCTGACCCATCGCGACATGGGTCCTCGCGCACGCTATCTCGGTCCGGAAGTTCCTGAAGAAGAGCTGATTTGGCAAGATCCGATCCCTGAAGTCGATCATGAACTGATCAATGATAATGACATCGCCACACTAAAGGGCAAGATCCTTGATTCTGGCTTATCTCTTTCCGAGTTGGTTTCAACGGCCTGGGCATCGGCTTCGACATTCCGTGGTTCCGATATGCGTGGCGGTGCGAACGGTGCCCGCATTCGTCTGGCGCCCCAGAAGGATTGGCAAGTCAACCAGCCGGATCAATTGGCAAAGGTGTTGAAGACTCTGGAAGATATTGGCAACGAGTTCGCCAAGAGTGTCTCCATGGCCGACCTGATCGTGTTGGCGGGTTGCGCGGGTGTTGAGCAAGCGGCGAAGAACGCAGGACACGATGTGACAGTCCCCTTCAAACCGGGCCGCATGGACGCCTCTCAGGAGCAAACCGATGTTGAATCCTTCTCTTTTCTGGAACCGGAAGCAGATGGTTTCCGCAATTACCTCAAGACCAAATACACTGTATCGGCTGAGGAGATGCTTGTCGATCGGGCCCAATTGCTGACACTGACCCCGCCTGAGATGACCGTTCTCGTTGGTGGTATGCGCGTCTTGAGCACCAACTTCGATCAGTCCCAAAACGGTGTCTTCACCAACCAGCAAGATACGCTAACCAATGACTTCTTCGTAAACCTGCTCGATATGGGTACTACCTGGAAAGCGGTCTCTGAAGACAGAGACCTGTTTGAAGGCAGCGATCGCCTGACGGGTGAATCGAAGTGGACCGGCACTCGTGTCGACCTGATCTTCGGTTCAAATTCCGAACTCCGCGCTCTGGCTGAAGTCTACGGAAGTGCAGACTCGCAGGAGCAGTTTGTCCATGACTTTGTGGCGGCCTGGAACAAGGTAATGAACCTTGACCACTTTGACCTCGACTGATCGTAGTTAAAAAAGTCTGAGAGGGTTTCTGAACTGAAATTCGGGTGATAGGTCTTAGATTATTATCACAGATTTACGGATATTTTCAACTTTCAAGGAAGCCATTAACATATAAGTGCGGGGTTTCAATATAATCTGGAACCTCGTGCTTTCGTTAAGGCTTGAAGTAAAAGACACTCGTTATGAGTGTCTTGCAGGCCCGAGCCCACTATTGATGGATGGAGCAACCAATTGGGACAATCTATAAGCAACGGTTAAAGAGCACCGTCGGGCAGGCAGAGCAGCGGGTCGTCTTTTATCAGCACCGCGAGGAGGTTCGTCGGTGGCTGCGGGCAGGCTCTTTGCTCTTATCTCGTCTTATTCTTGGCAAGACCTCAGGACGGACTTATCTTACAGGAAGTATGTCTTCTTTCAGTGCAGCATCATAAGCGATTAAAAATAGAAACGATTGGTTTACTACTATGCTTGAGATTCCTTATATAATTGAAATTCTAACACCACGGCGATCACTCGAGGCCGACATTGATCAACTGCTTGAACGTTTTGCAGAACGTGTTCACCTGATTGTGGAAGCTGGATGTGCCCTTTCCATTCCTGATAATCCAATGGGCCAACTGCGTCTCGGTGCGCTTGAAAGTTTCGAGTTAAAAGGACTTGCGCTTGCCCCTGAAAGAGTGATGATGAATTTGAACACCTTTCATAGCAAGAATGAACTTGATGCGCTACTGCAAAAAGCAGCTGATTTGGGATTAAAATATATTCTCGTAGTCAGAGGCGATGGCGGACCAGATCTTCCCCGACTCAATCCCCAGAGCATTGGTGGATCATACAATATCACCACAACAATGGATCTTCTCAGGTATATCAACAGCGAGTTTGCCGACACGTTTGTTACTGGTGCGGCTTTCAACCCTTATAAACCGATGCCCTTCGAATTGGATCGAGCCCAGCAGAAGATGGAAGCCGGCGCACAATTCATCGTCACTCAACCGGTAATTGGCAGAAATGAGCATATTGACAGCCTCGGCACTATCTGCGAAAACGTTGTTGTTGAAGCGTGGATGTCGACCAATATCGATCTCTTTATAAAAGTGTCGGCATAGAAAATCTAGCGCAGGCAGAACACTACGATCCGCAGGCCAATCTCAGCCAACTTCATGAGATCTATCCCGAGCACTGTATTTATCTGTCAATGCTCAGTTTCAAACAGGATTGGAGTAAACTGCTGCCAAAAGTTGCTCACTGATAATCGTTTTCGAGAATCACTCACGGCTCGTTATCAAACCTAAGCTCTAGACCGCCCTTAAATTAGTTAGTGCCAACTGTAGCCAGTTTCCCTCTTACCACTATTCGAGTTAATATTTAATGCCGCATACTATGTCCCGCAATGCCGTCCTTGTTGAACAGAACTGGCTCATAGAGCTAGAGAACGCGATCTCCCACCCAGTGAAACTACTCAACCAGCTCTAAATACCGAGCAAATATTGACCAGGAGATCACACTGGAGAACCTGATTTCGCGGTAAAAAAACGCTTTCTGCTCAAGGTGCTTATTCACCATATGTGATGGCAACGTTAGCTATATGTAGGCAATTGGTGATGACGGCCTTGTTCCTTATAACGTAATTGTTGAGTCTGATCGCGGCATTTAACATTGCCATATAGAAGATAATTCGTACGGACTTCTACGTCACGGAAGGTGCTTCCTGTGAAGTTGCCGTTTAGAGTGGACGAGCGATTTGCAGATCGGAATTTGAAGAGATATAGAGAACACCTTTTGGTGGCGTTGAAGACGACGTTTATTATCTTCGTTGTGACTGTGCTAAGTTCAATGCCCGGTCGCTGAAAATACGTCATCAGGAAGCACTTTCCCTGTCAATTATCTTCAAAGCGAAGGATTGCCTAAAGAAATCTTTCTCTATTGTTACTGTTTGGGACAGGAAGGAGTGTTGACTAGTGAGAAAAACCCACAGGACAATATATCCTGTGGGTTGAGAACTACGATGACTCCTAAATCAGTCTTGTTCAGTACACACTACATTTTGGGTACAAATTCAACCCTTCGGTTTTTCTGACGATTTTCGTCAGAATCATTGGGGTATGCGGGCTCTGATTCACCACGACCAATCATTTTCAAGCGACCAGAATCAATACCCACCTGATTGATCAGGTAATCATTGACGGACCACGCTCTCTTCTTGGAAAGTTCCATGTTATAGTCATCGGCACCGACATCATCGGTGTGACCGACAATCATGACCGTCATGTATGGATGAGCGTCGAAAACTTTTTTGGCTTCATCAAGGCGGGAAAGGTATTCAGGCCTGATCTCAGCTTTGTCAAAGTCAAATAACAACTTGCTCGGGTAGGACCAGCAACCTCGCTCATCGACTTTTACCTCTCTAGGAGTTCCAGGACAGGCATCTTTACTGTCGACAACGCCATCGCCATCGATATCACCGTCTCCGGCTACCATTTTGGGCGCCGCACTATAGGCGCTTATAATGGTCTTCCACTCTGATGGGGTATAGGCGATGGGTTTGGTGCTGAAACCACCTTACCGTCTTTCACATGAGCGTAGGCGGTAATCGACCCCAGCTTGGAACTGACATTTTCCGCACTCAGTGACAAACCGTAAGCGGTCAAGATGGTATGGTAATCACCGGCTACATAAGCCATTGATTTGTCTTTGAAGTTAACAGCATCACCGTCAACGATGGCAAAAGAAGAAGGTACGTGTTTGGCTGCTTCGGGAGAAAGCATCGAGCACGTATGCTACGAGAACATCATTAAACTGCGTAGCCGTGTAAGCCTGGTTTATGCCTTCAAAAGGAATAGTAACTCCCTCCGGTGCTTCAATAGCGAGAGCTGGTAGACTAAGAACGATTGAAACAAAAAGTGCAGCGAAAAATTGTTTTAACATATAGATTTCCTCTGGTGTATTTGTAATTATGCTGAATCGATTAACTGCCTTGAAGAGAAAAGGAACTTCCTCAAGACGCTACTAATGCGGAGTGCTCATGGTGAGTGCGATCATATGAATTACAAACCCACCAATAACTGCACTCACGAGTTAGCAAACCACACTAAACATAATCATTTGAAAATCAAGACTATTTCTTGCGAATAACTCGTATATTTGAACTTTAAGAATATCGGCTAAAATGAACCAGTGCATCGGAAAATTTTACTAACGACTACATGACCACATACACTGTGAATTGTAACTTAATCCTAAGTTTAGTAGGGGAAAAAATATCCTTTGCCAATCTCATAGATTTAAGCAAACCGGCAACTTAGGGTTATTCCTG
>CAVZLG010000024.1:0-19228 GCA_963776075.1 uncultured delta proteobacterium | reverse complement strand
TGGCCATTGAAACCTTGTTCTGCACATCGACGGCGGCGATATCCAGGTCATATCCCGGCTCAAAATAAACACTTATGCTGGCGGTACCGGCACTGGTGCTCGAAGAGGTCATATAGATCATGCCCTTGACACCATTGATTCTGTCTTCCAATGGCCGGGTGACTGATTCTTCAACAGAAAACGCATTTGCGCCGACATAAGTAGCAGAGACTAAAACAGTCGCGGGGGATACATCCGGATATCCCTGTATCGGCAACACGAAAATGGAAACCACACCGGCAAGCACAATCAATAGCGAGATGACCATCGCAAAGATCGGCCGTTTTATGAAGAAAACTGAAAACATATCTACTCCTTACCGGGAAGCATACCCTCTTTCTGGCGGCCGGCCAAAACACCCTTGGTTTCGGAAACATCGGTCGGTGCCAGTTTGACGCCCGTCTGCAGCCGCGCAAAACCGGAAATCAAGACCTGTTCGCCGCCCTCCAGTCCATCCACCACGACCAGGTAGTGACGACTTTCATAGCCGGTTTTGATATCAACCCGCTTGGCAGTCTGATTCTCATCGGCAATGAAGACAAAGCTGCCCTGCTGGTCCTCCTGGACGGCAACGGGAGGTACCATAATAAAGGCTGCCTGATCAGTCACCATTACTTCAACATACACAAATGTCCCTTCCAGAATGGTATGATCGGGGTTTGCCACTTCTGCCCGCATGGTAATGGTGCCAGTCATTCGATCGATTCGGTTATCGGTAAAACTGACCTTGCCTTTCAAGGTATCCCGCTCCAGTAAACCCTCCATGCTGCCGGGAATCGTTACCTGCGCATCCATCTGGTCCTGCGATTTATATTGCCGCATCACCTGAAACTGACTTTCCGTCGGATTGA
The DNA here is from genome assembly GCA_963776075.1 of uncultured delta proteobacterium. Taxonomy (GTDB): domain Bacteria; phylum Desulfobacterota; class Desulfobulbia; order Desulfobulbales; family Desulfocapsaceae; genus MADRE3. Next base: position 18,338 of record CAVZLG010000024.1, on the reverse strand, counting down.
AATAGGCAAACATCGGATCGTCTGACACAATCGTTGTCAACACCGTCTGGTCGGTGTATCCGACGATATTTCCAACATCAACCAGTGTCCGGCTCGCCCGCCCCGATATGGGAGCAACGACATCGGTATAACTTAAATTGAGTTCAGCATCCCTGATAAAGGCTTCATCAGCCTTGACTGTCGCTAAAAGTTCCGCCACACGGGCCTCATACTGTTCGAGCGTTACCCGCGGTGCGAGGTCCTCTGCCACAAGCGGCTTATAGCGCTCAACATCCTTTCTGGCAAGATCGAGGGTGGCAAGATCTCTTTCACGCGTCGCCCGTGCCTGCTCAAGCTCAGCTTCATATTTGTCCTTTTCAAGGATGAAGAGCGTATCACCTTTCTCTATAGAGTCGCCCTCCTGAAACATAACCTGATCCAGCCGACCGGGAACCCGAGCCCGAACCTCAACCCGTTTTGTCGCCTCTGTTTTCCCGGTATATCTCAACCAGATCGGGACCTGCTCTTCTGCTACCGTAATGGTCTCAACAGGGAGTGGAGGAACCTCCTTAACCTGCGGTGCGGCATCTTTCTTTTCTTCGGTGCACCCACCAAAAAATATTGATGCAACGATAATAAAGGGCAACAGTTTGTTACGAATCATTTTCATTTCCTTGGATTGGGTGATTATGGCTACCAGGTTTACTGGTTGAAACCCAGGCAGATCTCTTCCCTCTCTTCTAATATGTTTTTCAATAAAAACAAGATATAGACTGGCTTTTTAGGCCCTTTAATAGTAATTATTATTCAATATTTTTTTTACTCTACCCCAGCTACTGTTGTTTTCAAACTTGTTATCTCATGATTAAAGAGGACTCTAAATGACCGCCTTTAAGAAACTAATCATCATTAGCCCGCTGCTCTTTTTGATTTTCGCTGCAGCCGGCGGTTGGGCTGCCCCACTCTCTTTAACCCTTGATGATTTTATCCAGATCGCCCTGAAGAATAACCCTGAAATTGAAATCGCGGCCCAGCAATACTCCGGCAACAAGGGTGTACTAACCCAGGCTCGCTCACTCTATTACCCGCGCCTTTCGGCAGGAGCTGATCTTGGCAGATACAATATTGAAGACCTTCAGCCTGTAGAGGAAGACAATGTCGTCCGGGGCCTCCTGAAAGCAACTCAACTTATTTATGACTTTGGCCGAACTACCGGATTAATAGACAGCAGCGCCTTTAATCTCGATGCGTCCAGTGAAGCTCTCAAGCAGGTCTATCAAGACATCGTCTTCGATGTTAAAAGAAATTTTTACTCCGTACTGGAAAGCCAACGATTAATAACTGTTGCTGAAGAAGCCGTTAAAAATTACGAACAGCAATTGTATCGTGCCCAGAAATTCTATGAAGCAGGGGTCGAACACGTATCGATGTAACCAATGCTGAAGTTAACCTGTCTAACCAGAAGCTCAACCTGCTGCGGGCAAATGCTGATTATAAAACAGCCCGGGTAAGGCTCGAAAAGGTTTTGGGCGAAATTCCCAACAGCGGTGACTATGAACTCGTAACTGATGAACCTGCCCTTGAGGATCTCGCCGCCAGTAAACCGGACATGCCTGATCAGCTCGATAACCTTCTCATGACAGCCCAGGAAAATCGGCCGGGATTGAAACGTTTTTCTTACCTCGTCCAGTCAGCTGAATCAACTATTACCCAGGCAAAAGGTGATTACTGGCCGTCAATCAATGCCTTGGGAGATTACAATAAATATGAGACAGATCTTTCAAGCCTCAGGGACCAGTGGCAATTAAGTGTCGGGCTGACGTGGGAATTCTTCTCCGGTTTTGAAACAGATGGAAAAGTTGCTGAAGCAAGTGCCCGCCTCAGAGAAGTAAATGCAGCTCTGAGAGAATTCGACCTGTCGATCACCCAGGATGTCACCGACAGCTACCTTCGTGCTGATCAGAACCGGGAGGGGGTGAATATCGCAGACCAGACCCTGAACCTTGCCAAAGAGAACCTGCAACTTGCAGACGGCCGATACAAAGCAGGTATTGGCGACATTCTTGAATTCAATGATGCGGTACTGCTGCTTACCGAAAATCAGTCGAGCCTGGTGGTCACCTATTACAATTACCTGACCGAGCTGGCCCGACTCGAACGGGCAATTGGTGTAATACCCGAACTTGCTAATTACGACTACCTCAAAGCAGCAGACAACAGCAGCCAGTAACCCAAAAAATTTATTGAGCCGGGACAAGCACCTCGGCTCAAAATCACTTTACTGTAAAACCTGGTCTTATGATTTTACAGTATTATCCTTCACACCACTATCCGGCATACTCAATTCCCGTTCATTTCTCTTTATACCTGCCAGATCCCAAAAATCGTAAAGGCTGCGTTTTCTCCAGATTCATCGTTTTAAATGATTATATTTGGGAATAAATCTTAGTTTAAGCTGTTTTTTATTGACACAACAGCAGTTTCCCAACAATATTTGCGTTGCAGAGGGTTATGTCGGAACATCTATCTCACCACTTGATATATGGTACACTGCTGGATTATTTAACCAGCGAAGAGCTGACAGATACTGACGATGAGCGTTATCGGCAGCAGATCAGCAAAATGATGGTTGAAAAGCTTGGCTACCATAAGCAGGATCTCGAACCTCGCCTCTATATCGAAACCATGTTTACCCGTAACTTTGTCAGATCAACCATCGACTTGACGGTAAATATGGACGGCAAACAGTTCATGATCATCCGATACGGACCCGGTTCACTTGTAAGCCGGGAAAGATCCGCTCTTGCTGCGGCACGCCTGCTCAACAGCAGGTATCGCATTCCATTAGCTGTGGTTACCAACGGGCGTGATGCAATACTGCTGGACACCATCACAACAAAGGTATTAAAGGAAGGAATGGAAGCAATTCCAAGTCGGGAAGAAGCAGCTCACCTTCTTCCCGGCTTGCTATTTCTTCCACCCCAGGATGAAGATAAAAGAGTGCGAGAACAACGCATCCTAAATGCTTTTGACCTCGAACGCTGCTGTATTGGTATTTAAAATCACTCACACATTACTATTGAGGTAATTTATGATCGCCCCTGAACAAAACTGGACGAAATCGAGCTGGAAAAAACTCCACGCCCATCAGCAGCCAAGCTGGCCGGATCCAGAGTCCGTTGAAAAGGTACTCGCCGAGTTGACCCGTCTCCCCCCGCTCGTCTTTGCTGGTGAGATTAGATCGTTAAAGGCCCTTCTTGCAAAAGCGGTAACCGGCGAAGCATTTTTGCTCCAAGGGGGTGACTGCTCAGAAAATTTTTCCCAGGTAAGCGCACCAAAGATCAGGGAAACCCTGAAGGTGCTCCTGCAAATGGCCATTACCCTTACCTATGCAGGCGGGGTACCAGTGATCAAGGTCGGTCGCATTGCGGGACAATATGCCAAGCCGCGCTCTTCCGATACGGAACAAGTTGGCGATCTGCTGTTATCTTCCTATCGAGGGGACATGGTTAACGACGCTGAGCCGACCGTAGATGCCAGGACCCCCAAACCCAAGCGCATGCTGACCGGCTACAATATGGCGGCATCTACGCTCAACCTGCTGCGAGCCTATACCCGTGGAGGGTTTGCCGCTCTACACCGAGTCCAGGCCTGGAACCAGGAATTTGTCGCCCAATCACCGATGGGCCGCTCCTACGCCCGATTGGCAAAACAGATCGATCAGGCCATTCAGTTCATGGATACCATCGGTATCTCAATGGAAAATCCACAGATAACCCAGGCACAATTATTTACCTCACACGAAGCCCTGCTGCTCGATTATGAAGAGTCACTGACCAGGATCGACTCGACCACCGGAGACTGGTACGACTGCTCCGCCCATATGCTTTGGATTGGAGAAAGAACCAGGCAGGCGGACTGCGCCCATGTTGAATTTCTACGCGGTGTTTTGAACCCTATCGGTATTAAAGTGGGTCCTGATCATGATATCGATGATATGAAAAGACTTGTCGATATTATAAATCCGGAAAATGAGCCGGGCCGTCTGACCCTGATCACCAGGCTGGGTGCAACGCGAATAGAGAAGGTACTGCCGCCGCTTCTCAGGGAAATGAAGCGAGAGGGGCGAAACATAGTCTGGAGTTGTGACCCCATGCATGCCAACACCTATACCGCAGACAGCGGTCATAAAACACGCAACTTCAACGAGATTCTTTCTGAGTTAACCTGTTTTTTTGAAACTCACTGGGCTGAAGGAACCGTGCCGGGAGGCGTTCATTTTGAACTGACCGGTGAAAATGTCACCGAGTGCACCGGCGGGGCCCGAGACATTGTTGACGACGACCTGAACCTGAACTACCAGACCACCTGCGACCCGCGCCTGAATGCAGAACAGAGCCTTGAGGTCGCCTTTCAGATTGCTGAAATGATCAGAAAATAGACGTACTCCCCCTGGGCCTCTTCGTGGGGTCCAGGGGTCCAAGATTACAATTCAGTAATCTAGCTTGACCCACCTCCCTATCCGTTTAATGTTTCATCATAACCACTCTCTGAAAAACCAACTACATAAACGGAGATCCCTATGAACAGGACAAAAAGACTTTATTTCGAAGCACTATTGGCGTTTGCCATTTCATTTCTGATGGTAGCAAATGTCGCCATGGTGCAGGCTGCGGCTTCAAAAAAAGATATAGAAATTCTCGATCGCTCCGCCAAAGCATTTTCGAGCGTTGTAAAAGATGTCAAACCGGCTGTTGTTCACGTCAGAGTAGAAAGCACTGTCAGCGCAGCAAATCCGGATATGGAGCAATTTTTCAATCATCCTTTTTTTGAACGTTTCTTTGGTCCCCAATTTCAACACCCTGATTCCCAACCCCGGAAAAGACAGCAGTATGGTGCCGGTTCCGGTTTTATAATCAGCGAAGACGGCCATATTCTCACAAACAATCATGTTGTCGAAAATGCAGAGAAAATTACCGTTACACTGGCAGACAACCAGGAGGTCGAGGCTGAGTTGGTTGGAACAGATCCCCAGTCTGATGTTGCTCTGATAAAAATTAATGTTCCAAATCCACTGCCAACGATCCCGCTGGGAGATTCTGAGGCCCTGGAGGTTGGCGAATGGGTAATAGCCATCGGCAACCCGTTTGGCCTGAGCCAGACGGTCACCGTGGGGGTCGTCAGCGCAAAAGGGCGGAGCAGGGTCGGTATCAATGAATACGAAAACTTCATCCAGACCGATGCGGCGATCAATCCCGGCAATTCCGGCGGGCCGCTTCTCAACATCCACGGCGAAGTAGTCGGCATCAACTCCGCTCTTTACAGTCGAACCGGCGGTTACATGGGTATCGGGTTCGCTATCCCGATCAACATGGTTAAATCAATTGAGGAGCAGTTGCAGAAACATGGCAAGGTGACCCGCGGCTGGCTTGGAGTTGCTATTCAGGATGTCGATGAGAACCTCGCCGAATCTTTCGGCCTTGAAAAAGCTGAGGGTATACTGGTCAGTGAAACCCAGCCAGACTCTCCTGCGGATATGGCTGGAATAAAGCAGGGTGATGTCCTGTTATCGCTTAACGACGTTGCCTTGAAAGATGTTGCTGACCTGCGTAACAGGGTTGCCCTGATAGTTCCGGGAACCGAAGTGACGATCAATCTTATCAGAGAAGGTAAACCGCTCGATATGGATGTAAAGATCGGTGAACAGCCTGCGGATTTCGGTATGCTGGCCCAGAAAAAAACCACCGACAGCGCACTTGGTGATTTCGGACTGGCGGTGCAGGATCTTACCAAAGATCTCGCCGAGCAATTTGGCTACCAGGATCGTGACGGTGTAATCGTCAGTGAAGTTTTACCGGATAGTCCGGCAGAACAGTCAGGCCTTAAAACCGGTCAGCTCATCGAAGAGGTAAATAAAGTCAGAATTACCTCAGTCGCCGACCTGAAACAGGTGCTGAGTCAGTCAACAGATAGCGACCGGGTGTTACTGAGAGTCAGGTCTGGTAACTACAGCCAGTATGTCGTTCTCAGATCCAATTAAGTTCAAGCCAATACTCCGGTGCTGTTATCATGACAGCACCGGAGAACCTGTTTCTCTCTGAGAGGCAATGCGTTTGAAGATCTTTTGTATGACAGGAAGTTTCTCAAAATCTTTGGTGGATATTTTTCTCAAAACGACATCGCTCGCCGTTACAACAGTTGCATTTCTTTTCCGCTGTTTGGCAAAATAGGCCATCTCACCAAAGATACTTCCGGAACCAAGCGTTGCAATAACGTTTTCCTCCTGATCAAGCGTGACTACCGTCCCGCTGTCGATATAGAAAATACCATCAGCGTCATCATTTACCTTAACGATGACATCACCATGTTTATGCCATTCCAGCGTGAAATAGTTTTCCCAACCGGTGTCGACAACAAGCGCCTCGTAAAATTCCTGATCAACCGCTTTTAAGAACTCTTTTGAGAGATGAAGTAATCGAACACCGAGAGGATCATTTTTATAACCATAAATCTTCATCCCCATCCGCTTGAAATCAGAGCGCGGATAAGGCGTTTCACGGATATACTCAATTATACGCTCTGTCGCGATATCAACCGTTCCACACAGGTTCTGGTATATATCTTTTGCTCGTGCGAGAATTGTTCGTACTTTGGGAAAATCAGGCTCAATTGACAATAATTCATTGCCGCAGAATAACTCCATCGCTTCATTTTTCAGGGTTATAAATGTTGATAGATCCCTCGTGTCAACATCTACGGGGATACGATGCAAACCTGGCATATAGACTGTTTGCAGGTGAATCGGATGATTTATATTCTGGGGCGTTACTTTTCCCACCTGGACCAGGTGCTTTTTCATCTCATCCTGGTTGGCTGCAACATCACGATCCATCAATACTGACGTACCAAAGTAATCACAGAGCGCTTCGAGCCGGCTGGCAATCGCAAAAACTGTCCCAAACTTGGCAGTTTTATTGCCAATATGCGCCTCAATGATATCTCCCATAAACAGTCCCATCCGGGTGGGTACTATTTTTTTATTATTGATTGCAAAGGCCAGATCAGTTGCCGCCGCCAGGGCCCTGCGGCACATGGGTTTTGAATCCTCTCCGGCCCGTTTACCAAAAATGATCAAGGCACCGTCACCGGCAGAGGGTTCTATCTCAATTGGTTCGTATTCAGGCTTATTTATAATAGCGTGCAGGTTTTGATGATACTCAATAACAAAATCTCTCACCTTGTCAGGTGTCATTGAACTCGTTCTGCGCGAATAGCCGACGATATCAGTCAGCATGATGGTAACTTCCCGTTCGACCTCACTTCCCTGATTCTCAGCCATGGCTGCTCCTACCTCACCAATCCATCCTTTACAAGCAGACGAATGCCCCCCAGAGCACACCGCTCCCGTCATCTATAATCAATCCTGGTAACCCAATCGAGATAGTTGACGATATATAACACACCAACTCTTTGTCATTGTATACGTGGAGCGTTTAAAATGTCAAACTGTACCGCGTAGTTATTAAACTCCGCGGTACAATCTGACAATTACCCCTTTATTTCTTCTTAGGGAAAACAGATCTTCATGACATCGGTGAACGTACCGACAAATGAGGCCGAAATACCCTCACGTATGTGGTCAGGCAAGAGGTCGAAATCTTCCCTGTTATCCTCGGGCATAATGACTTGTTTAATGCCAGCCCTGGCCGCCGCAATTACCTTCTCTTTTACACCGCCGATCGGCATAACCAGGCCGGTCAAGGTCAACTCTCCGGTCATTGCTGTATCGGCGATCATTGGTCGGCCAATGGTCAGTGAATAAAGGGCACATGCCATGGTAATGCCCGCAGAAGGGCCATCTTTCGGGGTCGCCCCGGCCGGGACATGCAGGTGAATAAAGTGTTTGCGGAAAAAATCCAGTACCTTTTCATCTTTTTCAAATAATGACCGAACATAACTGTAGGCTATCTCAGATGACTCAACCATCACCTGGCCGAGCTGCCCGGTCTGCTTGAAGCCAGGTGTGCCGGTGGCCACAGATGCTGCCTCAATATGAAGCGTGGTACCGCCCATACTGGTGTATGCAAGACCGGTTATAACCCCAACCCTCGGTTTACTGAATATCTTCTCATCTGAAAATACCCGCTTACCCAACATTTCTGGGAGATCCGCTTTTTTAATCCTGATCTTCTTATCCGGGTCAGCGACAAACTCCTTGGCCACTTTTCTCAATATTTTCTTTATTCGGTTTTCAAGTCCCCGGACCCCTGCCTCCCGGGCATATCCATCAACAATAGCATTTATTACCGGCTTGGGAATACTCACCTGACTTTTTGTCATACCATGAAGCTGCAGCTGCTTTGGAATCAGGTGACGCTTTGCAATTTCAACCTTTTCAGCCTGAATATAGCCTGGCAGCCGTATCACTTCCATACGGTCGATGAGGGGACCCGGAATCGTCTCCATCTGATTTGCTGTGCATATAAAAAGGACCTTGGAAAGATCGAAGCGGACATCCAGGTAATGATCGAGAAAATTCTGGTTCTGTTCCGGGTCGAGCACCTCCAGAAGTGCTGAGGCAGGATCACCACGAAAACTCGCACCGATTTTATCAATTTCATCGAGCATAATCAGCGGATTAGCTGTCTTGCATGTTTTAATTGCCTGAAGAAACTTTCCAGGCAACGCACCAATATAGGTTCTCCTGTGACCTTTAATTTCTGCCTCATCGCGCATCCCACCAAGAGAAAAACGATAAAATTCCCTTCCGAGGCTCCTGGCTATGGACTGCCCAACTGAGGTCTTGCCAACTCCCGGGGGACCAATAAGTAAAATAATAGAACCCGCCAGGTCACCTTTGACGATACCGACTGAAATCAGTTCAAGAATCCGGTCTTTGACTTCGTCAAGGCCATAATGGTCCCGGTTCAGTATGCGACCGGCTTTGTCAATATCATAACTGTCCTTGCTATAGACCCCCCACGGCAAAACAGTAAGCCAGTCCAGATAGGCCCTGGTGACGTTAAATTCAGCCGAGGATGGTTCCAGAAGCCTCAACTTCTCGAGTTCTTCATTAATCCGGTCTCCCGCCTCTTCTGAAAGTGTCCGTTTTTTCATACGTTTTTTAAACTTTTCAATTTCACTTTCGGAATCATCTTTGGCAATACCCAGTTCCTTTTTAATTTCCTTGAGCTGCTGTTTGAGAAAGAACTCCCGCTGCTGTTTGGATAGACGCTCTTCTATTCTTTTTGAAATATCAGCTTTTAGTTTTGATATCTCGATTTCCTTTTTCAGCAGAACAAGCACATTCTCCAAACGTTTTCTGACACTTGACGTCTCGAGGATTACCTGTAACTCGGCTCCCGACGAAGTGGTCATTGAAGCGGCGAAATCAGCAAGCGCACTGGGGTCACTGACATTAATGCGTTCAAGGAGCAGTCCCAACCCTTCCTTGAATAACGGATTGAGGGTAACCAGCTCCTTTATGCAGTCAATAATCGCAACAGAATAGGCCTTCAACTCATCACTTGATTCTTGTACATCATCAGAATGATAGCTGACCAGAGCCCTGAAAACCGGCTTTTCCTTGATCAACTTCTCTACGGTAAAACGCTCTTGCGCCTGCGCAACAAGCTGGAGCGGCTCTCCTGGCGTGATAGGTGAAACCTGGACGACCTTTGCCGCCACGCCAACAGGGAAAAAGTCGTCAATGGTCTCAGGAACATTGGCAATACCGTCTTCAGACGGCCTTACCAGAAGCAGCCCCAGATATATCGGTGCACCCTGCTGCTGTGCTTCAAGAATTGTTTTCTGGATTCTTGGGTCCTCGACAATGATGGGACCCATCATTTTTGGAAACATGGGCCGATCAAAAAGAGGGATGATCAGTAACGTTTCCGGCAGTACGTCTCTGGCGATAACAAGGGAGGTCTGGCTTTCTTTATTTTCTTCGCCCTCGCCTGGTTCTTCTATTCCATCGGGTGTAAGAACTGTCGTTTTTTCAGACATTATTCTCTATCTCCTTTCAATTAATAACGATTTCCTCCTACTCTTATCTGCAACATTAAATCCGGTTTCAAATTTAGCAATGGTGATCGAGAGGTAAATATCTTCGGCCTGGCAGGATCAGTTCATCAAGACACCTGTTACGGCAATTTTTGGGCCGCCAGGCACAAATCCTGTCTGATCATTTCAGTAAACCGATGAAAAACAGCGCTGCTAACACAGCAATAAAGATGATACCGACGGTGACGTTAACACTATGATCTTCATGATGGTCGTGAGTTTGATTGTCCATTACTTTTCCTGTTCTTTGCTGTTTGAGGTACTATTTTTAAAAGGGGTTATTCCTGCTTATTCTCAACATCGACCGATTCACGACTGGCTTCTACATCGTCACCAGGCCGACCACTATCCGTTTCCTCCTCTACCTCTGAAGTAAATCTTTCCAGGTATGCTCCCACCAGGATAAAGGTAGCCATTGGTTGCGTGAACAGAAAAGCAAACAACAGTGAAGACCCAAAAGACATGATGACAATATAAATAATCGCCACAATAAGGTGATCAGAAATCGGAGGGCTTATGGCATGATCCCATGATGTTTTCAATGCATCGAACAATCCGAGTTCTTTATCGGTCATCAACGGAATCAGGTAAAAAGATGCATACACCACAAAGCCGATAACAATAAAACCGGGCAGGATAAGAAGGGTAAAGCCAAGAGCGGCGACAACAAGTAACAGTAAAGAGAAGAGAAGGAGTGGCAGGAAAAGGCGCATCTGGGAGAACAAATCCCCTATTTCTGGCGACCGTCCCTCTCTTGCCGCCCGCAACAAGGATTGTACATAACCTGCCATGGTCACTGGCGCAAGAATGCCGAAGCTTACGACGCTTACGATGATCTGGACAAGCGTTATCAGTAAAACGGGACCAATAAAATTCAGCGTATTATTCCAGCTCTGTACGATCAGTTTCTTAAAATCCATACTATCCCCCATCTGGCTTAATCAAACAACAGTTCAAGAACTTCCTGGATCGTTGCAACTCCCGACAACTGAATAGATGACTGTGAGGCCAGCCGGTCACAATTTGATTTCGGCATCACAAACCTGCTGAAGCCGAGGCGCTCAGCCTCACGAAGACGCATCTCCATATTACCGGCAGCTCGAATTTCTCCTGCAAGACCAACCTCTCCGCACACCACGGTATCGGCGGCTACCGGCCTTTCCTTTAAACTCGAGGCCAAAGCGCATATCACTCCGAGATCAAGAGCAGGCTCATCAATTCTTATTCCTCCGGCGATATTGAGAAAAATATCATGCCCATACATATCCATGCCAGCTTTTTTCTCTAAAACCGCACACAACAGTGCCAGCCGCTGCGGATCAGCTCCAATTGCCGTTCTTCTGGCAGTACCAAGATTTGTCGGGCTCACCAGTGCCTGTACTTCAACCAGAATCGGTCTGGTTCCTTCGACACTTGGAAGAACGACCGAACCGGGAACATCGAGTGGCCGCTCAGCCAAAAAAATTTCTGACGGGTTAATTACCTGAACCAGCCCTTCAGTCTTCATCTCAAAAACACCGAGTTCGTTTGTTGATCCGAAACGGTTTTTAACGGTTCTCAACATTCGAAAAGCATGACTGCGGTCACCTTCAAAATAAAGGACCGTATCAACCATATGTTCAAGAATTCGAGGCCCGGCAAGGGTTCCTTCCTTGGTCACATGACCCACAAGTACCGTTGGAATATTATCCTGTTTGGCCATTTCAACCAGTCTTGCCGCAGACTCACGAACCTGGGTTACAGAACCGGGCGCAGACGCTATCTCCATGCAGCTCAGTGTCTGGATTGAGTCGACAGCCAGGATACACGGGTTCATTTCACGAGTCATCGCGATGATTTTCTCAACCGAATTCTCGGTTGCCAGAAACAAGTTACTATCGAGCGCAGAAAGCCTGCTTCCCCTCATTTTTATCTGGTGAGCAGACTCTTCTCCTGAGACATATAAAACCTCATTGCCTTTTGCCGCCAGCGAGGACAGCATGTGTAGAATGAGGGTTGACTTGCCGATTCCCGGGTCACCGCCGATAAGGACAACCGAGCCGGGAACTATCCCGCCTCCCAGCACACGATCCAGTTCTTCCAGGCCTGTTACGAGTCTTTGTTCACCGTGATCGGGTGCATTTATCAGGGATATAGGCTTTGTAAACTTCAGTTGTGAGGGGTCTGTTGCCGACATTGAGCGCTCTTCAACCAGACTCTCCCACTCACCACAGTCTGGACAGCGTCCAAGCCACTTGATGCTCTGGTAACCGCATTCCCGGCAGGAAAAAGTGATTTTATCTTTTTTTTTCGACAAGGCCATCCTGGTCCACCTTCATTCTACAAAAAAATAGTTCTTAAACCTTTACTCTGGTCGGGAAATACCTATGATTAGTCCACCATAGTAATCAACGACCCGTTTGTTAAAGTCTTTTTCTTTTTCTGCCTATATTTATTTCATACAATGGATGCTCACAATCATCAACACAGGAAAGAACGTCCCCTCCCCTGGGTACCGCTTTCATCGTCAGCATACTTTATTCTTCGCAATAGCCGACTGCTCGGCTGGTCTCTCCTGCTGGTCTTGATAACGGCGGGTCTTACCTGGGGTGGGTTCCTTCTGACAACAGACTTTATCGATACATTGATCGGTTCATTTATCCACACTGAACCGGCAACAGAATCATGGTGGGGGTGGATCAAATTCTCTGGCTGGCTGGTTGCAAAATATCTTTTTCTGGTTGTCTCCAGAATTGTGGCTTTTTTCCTCGCATTTCTTGCGGCCTACAGTCTTTCTGCGCCATTATATGTTTTTCTAAGCACATCGGCTGAGAAAATATATTGTGGTGAGAACTTTGAAGCCGATGAAGGATTCACCATCTCTGGTGTCCTAAAGGATCTCTGGGAAGGTATTAAAATAGGCAGTTTTGGCATTGTCGTGACAATCATTGCACTTTTTGTCAGCTTTGTACCCGTGCTCGGCCAGCTCGCTGTCTTTCTGCTCTATACCTACTACTCCACACTGATGTTCATTGACTATCCAACCTCCAGGAGACGCTGGAACCTTGGAAGAAAAATAGGCTGGATCCGCGAGAACAGCTCTTTTTCTTTCAGGCTGGGTTTGATACCAGCTGTCGCCAGCATGATCCCGCTGCTCAACCTTATTTTAATAGCTCTCATTTTTCCGCTCTTCACGGTGCATGCAACCCTCAACTTCTATGTGATAGAGCACAATAAGAGAGTGCTGCTTAAATCCCCACCATCACCCTGAACGTTCACCAAAATACTGCCTGGGCCAACAATCTGCAAATCCAGGAGACTGGGCATGGGTTAAGAAAAGGATGTTCCTCGCAAAAATGACAAAGCAGGCTGGGCCCTCTCAACTTTTGAAACTACTGATTTAAACAAGTTCTGCCATTACCTGATTGGCATAACGCCTCCCCTGAACGGTGAGTCTCAAATAGTCTTCAGTTTCTTCAAGAAGTCCTTTACGAACAAGGTCTGTCAGCTCTGAGCCATACTGGTCATCAAGTGTCAGGTGATACCTGTCAGAGAGACGTCTTTTATCAATACCCTTGATCAAGCGAAGCCCCATTACCACTGTTTCCCGAAACGAGGCTTCTGTACTCAAAACTTCGCTTTCTTCAATAACGTCTTCACCGCTTTCCACCGCTGAGCAGTAAAGCAGCGGATCTGTAATAACCTTGTATCGTTTGCCGTTGCAAAAACCGGCGGCACCGGCACCACAGCCAACAAACTCCTCATTACGCCAGTATCCGATATTATGACGGCATTCATATCCAGCTCTGGCATAGTTGGATATCTCATATTGTTCAATCCCGTGAGCGCCAAGGTATTCCCTGGTCACCTGCTCCATTGCAAGGATCGCCTCATCATCGGGAAGCCCAAGAGAATCATTGAGATATCGGGTATAAAAAGCGGTATCTTCTTCAATGGTCAACTGATAAAGAGAGAGATGCTGCGGGTGCAGTGCAACAGCCTGCTCCAGGTTTTTTTCCCACGACTCAACGTTCTGCCCCGGAAGACCGTACATCAGGTCCAGACTTATATTTGTAAAACCCGCCTCATGTGCATCGTCTACGGCCTGTATACTTTTATCTGATCGGTGGGCCCTGCCCAATACCTGAAGGTCTTGATTGTTAAATGATTGCACCCCAACTGACAGACGATTAACCCCAGCATCATGCAGGGCGCTCAGTTTTGCTCTATCTATCGTTCCCGGATTGGCCTCGATTGAAATTTCGGCATCATCTGAAAAACCATACACCTCCCTGCAGGTCTCAATGATTTCAACCAGTTTTCCAGCCCTGAGGACAGTCGGCGTGCCCCCGCCTATAAAAAGTGTTTCAAGCACTTTTTTGTGCTTTTCAGGATAACTGGTCCTGATCTGGGTCAAGAGTGACTGGACGTAGCGATTATGATGCCCGTCCATTTGTGGAAATGACGAAAACGAACAATAGAAACATTTGGACAGGCAGAATGGAATATGGATATAAAGGCTACTCACCCTTTTCGCCTGCTGTTATCCCCTCGCTCAAGACCTGCTGGCACCAGTTGTGGGATTCTGCCATTATACCGTGATCAGCAAAACTGAAGTGCTCATTACCGATTATGAGATGGTCCAGCAATCTGATCTGCATCATCGAACAAACCAGACAAAGATTTTTGGTCAACATACGATCCTGAACAGACGGTTCCGTGGAACCTGAAGGGTGATTGTGAGCGACGACCAGCGCCGCAGCATTATGTTGAAGCGCCCTTTTAACAATTTCCCTCGGATAGACGGTGTTTACATTTATTGTTCCTTCTGCAACAACCTCTGTATCGATAATGGCGTGGGATGAATCGAGGTAGATAACGGTAAACACCTCAACCTTTAGTCCTCTCATCGAATGGGTCAGATAATCAACCACCTCACCGGGAGAGCGAAGATAAGATTTACTGTTGAGCCGCTGTCTAAGATAACGGTTTGCAACTGATTTGACAAAAGAAAGAGCGAAACTGTTTTTCGGGCCAACTCCTTGTATCTCCTGAATTTCCACTGGTGCTGCGTCCAGGACCGCCGGCAGCGTCGAGAATCGTTTCAATAATGCACGTGCCGGCTCCTTGCAGTCCTTACGAGGGGTGCCAAACGATAATAACAACTCAAGTACTTCCCCGTCACTAAAACCATCCAGCCCGCGGTCAAGGAATCGCTCTCGTAACCGCTGCCGATGCCCAGCCCCTTTCTGCTGCCAAAGCTCTTTATCCATTTCGACGGCTACCCTTTCAATCCGCGCTCGATAACTCTTTTGTAAACAGTTGGTTGGCGAGTTTCGGGTTTGCTTTTCCTTTGGTTTTCTGCATTAATTGCCCGACAAAATAACCCATCAATTTTGTTTTCCCGTTCCGAAAGTCCTGCGCCTGCCCGGGGTTGTTGGCGATGATACTCTTTACCATTTCAAGCAGCTCAGATTCATCGGAAACCTGCAATAGATTTTTCTCTTTGACGATAACCTCGGGATCTGTGCCGTCGCTGAGCATGTCAGCAAAAACTGTTTTGGCAATCTTGCCGCTGATTGTCCCCTGCTCCACCATTCCCATCAAACTGCCGAGTTGTTCTGGCGACACCAGACAATCGCTGATATTTGCTCCTTTTAGCTCCCGCAACAACTCGGTCATAATCCAGTTTGCAACCTTCTTTGGGTGTGCGCCTTTCTTCAGTGCGGCTTCAAAGTATTCCGCCAGCTCCCTTGACTCGGTCAAAATAGCAGCATCATATTCAGTAAGGTCATACTCATCCTTGAATCGTTGCTTTTTCTGGTCAGGAAGTTCAGGCAATGTTTGACGAATCTGTTCAATCCATTCATCACTGATTTCAACAGGAATAAGGTCCGGACATGGGAAGTAGCGATAGTCATGGGCATCTTCTTTTCCACGCATCGTCTCGGTCTTGCCCGTGTCAGGGTTCCATAACAGGGTTTGCTGAATTACCGTGTCGCCCTCGAGAAGAATATCCCGCTGCCGCCTCACTTCATACTCAAGCGCTGACTGGACATTACGAAACGAATTCATATTCTTCAGCTCAGTTCTGGTTCCGAGTTCTTTCTGGCCGACAGGCCTCAGTGAGATATTGGCATCACACCTGAAACTGCCCTCCTGCATGTTGCCATCACAGACATCGAGATACCGGAGGATCGCATGGATTTTTTTCAAATAGGCATAGGCTTCCCGGGGAGAGCGCAGGTCAGGCTCTGAGACAATTTCTAGCAGCGGTGTTCCTGTCCGGTTCAGGTCAACATAGGAAACAGGTTCCCGGTCATCATGTATCAGTTTTCCGGCATCCTCCTCCATGTGCATCCTGGTGATACCGATTGTCTTCTGTTCATCATCCACGTCTATTTCCACAGAACCAAACTCAACAATCGGCCTGTCAAATTGAGAGGTCTGATAGCCTTTGGGCAGATCGGGGTAGAAATAGTTTTTTCGAGCAAATTGATTTGTCTTATTGATCTGAGAGTTAGTCGCCAAGCCCATTTTTATAGAAAACTCAACGACTTTCTTATTGAGAACCGGAAGGCTTCCCGGCATTCCAAGACAAACGGGACAGGTGTGGGTATTCGGGGGTGAACCGAACGAAGTTGAACAACCGCAGAATATTTTCGAAGCTGTTTTCAGCTGGGCATGAATCTCCAGCCCTATTACTGTTTCAAAATCCATCGTTTCTCACGTTTTTGTAATTGATTATGATTGTTCACCACTTGCATGAACCCAGCCTCGAATTGTCTGCAGTTCAGCTGACCAGTCACTTGATATCCTTATCTTTAAAAACAATCGGAATAGATCATTTATAATTCTCACCAATTCCTCAAATAGAAAGACCCGCTCAAGGATCATTCCTTCCATCTCTTCATCACTGTTGCCTCCACCCTGCTCAGTGGCTGCTGTCTTGGGCAGGCGAACATTTCTAAACTCAAAAAGAGCAGCGCCAAGTGTAAAATTCCACTCATACGTGTCCTTTACAATCTGGATTCGTGCCTGCTCAAGCTTCTTTCCCATCAGGAGCCCTGTTCGGGCTTCTTTCAATTCCGTCTGAAGCCCGGTGCATACCAGTTTTTCACTGTATTCTCCCTCACCATATTCCAGCAGCATATGTTTTTCAAAAACAACGGTAATATCCCCAAACCCAGGTATTTCAACACTGCCGCCACGCTCTTCACTTTTCCACCAGAGCCAGGTGAGAAATTCCTGCCCGAGAAATCGTTTTTCCACCATCAGGTCTACTAAATCCATACCAACCAATCCTCTCTCATTCTCAGACAAATATTTCAGGATTAACAATACCAAGTTGTTCGGCTTGTTCATCATTTAAAAGATGCTCTGCGGTAACATAGGGTATCTGCTGGACCAGCAGCAGACCAAAGCAGTCTTTGAAAAAATCTTCCAGTACGGCGTGAATCTTCTTATTGGTAGAAAAAAACAGTACTGTTGACTCTGAAAGGTTCCAGCAGAGATCAAACACTGATGGTATCGGTATCGCCTTTCTGATCAGTTCCGTCTGGACCCTCTCTTTAATTTCAGCTTTCAGGGTTCTGCCAATCTTGGGAATCTGCTTCTCAGCCTTTATCCGCTCCTCCTCCTTCTGGACAAATTTGTTGAGAATAGCGGGAGAAACCTTGCGCTCATCTATCCGCAGGGTAACCGTCACGTAGTCCCCATTCATAAATGATGCATACCGAAAACCGGCATCAAACATATTTATCACAGATACCCAGCCGATCGAATATTCGTCCATATTGTCATCGATATCTCTGAACGAAAACGAAGCAATTTTATCCGCAAGAAACTCCATCGTATGAGAAGGCAATTCCCCCTCCACCCCAAATACGACAAAACTCGCAGAACCACTTACAAATCCCATGATTTACCACACCTCGTAGAAACATTTCAATTTTTAAACGATAACATTTGATCCTGAGTCAAAGACGAAAATCCTTTATATCATTCACGCCTGTTTTCAACAATTCTTTTACCAGATTCTTTTTGGCCGCCTGCTTATTCAGGTTCGAAGGACCTGCCAATTTAACCGAATCATCATCTGACCTGCACGTGATCTTATGGTAAACTCTAATTTCAATATTTTTGTTACAGCGGAAGCGAGTTTGTATATGGTCAGTTGCTTCATCGGTCGTTGACTCAGTGGGTCAAATATAAGCCTTTTAAGAAGCAAGAAGTCGTTGGTTGGTTGCCAACACAGACCCACCAGCAAAAATGAGGTCCCCATCGTCTAGTCAGGTCCAGGACACCGGCCTTTC
>CAVZLG010000023.1:0-128522 GCA_963776075.1 uncultured delta proteobacterium | reverse complement strand
TTGGTACGCCCGACAGGATTCGAACCTGTGACCTACGGATTAGAAGTCCGTTGCTCTATCCAGCTGAGCTACGGGCGCTTTATATGGGTTTTATGTGTTAAAATATGCATCATTTTCCGGAAGAGTGCAATGATCCGGAAATTAAGACGCCATATATTACAGAAAGATCAGCAAAAAGCAACCGGATTCTCATGGTAACCTAGTCCTCCTCTACCGTATCTGTTAGACGCTGCCAAACAGGACCATTGGCAGTATCAATGACAGATATCCCTCGTACGGCCAGATCGTTTCTTGCATCATCTGCTGTTTTCCAATCCTTTTCCACCCGGGCTTTTTCACGTAATTGAATAAGAGCATCAATTTCAGGCTCGAGCGGACATCCTTTGAGTTTAAAGATTTTCAATACCTGGTTAAATTTCTCGAGCTTCTCAAGAATATAACCTTTTTGATCCAGATCAAGGTGATTTACCTGCAGGATAGGATTTGTTTTCTTGATAAAATTATAAATGGCCGCCATCCCCTGTGAAACATTCAAATCATCGTCCATCGCCTTATAAAACTGCTCTTCCATTGCTGAGACATAGGCGGTTACTTCCGGATGCGGCCTCCCCGGCGGCAAGCAGAGCAGCTTACAGGTAAACTCGTCAAGCCGCTTGAGTGCAGTACGAACATTCTCAAGTCGCCTGATAGAAAAATTTATCGGTTTCCTATAGTGTACCGTCAACAGGAGAAAACGAACCTCACGACCGGTAAATCCTTTTGCAAGCAGATCCTTGAGAGTAACGACATTGCCATTTTCACTCGACATTTTCTTGCCGTCGACCAGCAGCAACTCAGAGTGCATCCAGTACCGTGCCAGTGATTTTCCTGTCAGGGCTTCGGCAATGGCAATCTCGTTTTCATGATGTGGGAACATCAGATCCCGGCTTGAAGTATGGATATCCATGGTTTCACCCAGGTGTCCGGTGGACATGGCTGAGCACTCAATATGCCAGCTCGGTCGAACATTTCCCCACTCCGTTTCAAAAAATATTCCCTTCTTGAGTTCTGCCAGGGTGGAACGTTTGAGCAGAGTGAAATCTCTGGGGTTATCTTTTTCGTAATTGTCCAGGTCAACTGTTTTACCGAGTTGAATCTTTGAAAGATCAATGCCGGACAATCTGCCATATTTTTCAAATTTTGAGATATCAAAGTAGATCGATCCATGCTTTTCATAGGCGTAGCCTTTATGCATCAGTTTGTGGCTAATGTCGATCATGTCCTGGACATTTTCTGAAGCCTTCGGATATCCACTGGCCCTCCTGACCCCAAGGGTATCAATGTCGGAGAGAAAACTGTTGATATAGTGTCCGGTAAACTCTTTTAGCTCAATTCCAGCTTTTTCCGCCCCCTCAATGGTATTGTCGTCCAGATCTGTAAAATTCATGTACGAGGTCACATTAAGGTCCTTGGCCTCGAGGTAGCGAACAATCAGGTCAGAGACGACAAATCTGCGGCACAGAGAAAGATTTGCTGGTTCATAGGCCGTCGGGCCGCAGGAATATAAGGTGACTTCCCCTTCCTTCTGTGGGCTGAACAGTTCCTTCTTTTTACTCATGGTGTTAAAAAACCGGAGCTGCGCCTTTTTCTCCTTCACCGATGAGCCCTTCGGTGTGAAGAGCGGTGTGCTCAGGTATCGTTCACCCCCATCAGGCAGCAAGACAACAACAAGTCCGTCGTTTAAGTTTCTGGCATATTCAATTGCTACATACATTGCAGCACCGCTGCTCATCCCGACCAAGATTCCTTCATGCCGGGCAAGTTTCCGTGCCATACTAAAGGCATCATGATCATCCACGTTAGCAATGGTGTGAGGCACCGTTTTGTCAAATATTCCAGGCTTATAGGACTCCTTCATATTTTTAAGTCCCTGGATTTTATGGCCAAGAAGGGGCTCTACGGCGACAATCTGGACATGGGGTTGATGCTCTTTAAACCATGCACACAAACCCATGACCGTTCCAGAGGTACCCAGGGTTGCAACCAGATGGGTTACCTTGCCTTCGGTCTGCTTCCAGATTTCAGGTGCCGTATTGTTGTAATGTGCGCCCCAGTTTGCCTCATTATTAAACTGATCCGTAAGAAAGTAGCGATCCGGATATTCCAAGGCCAATGAATAGGTCTTCTCGATTGCACCATCTGTTGCCCGGGCGGCAGGAGTCAGCAGAATTTCTGCGCCGTAAGCCTGCATTATTTTTCTTCGTTCAATCGAGGCGGACTCGGGCATAACCAATGTACAGCGATATCCTTTTGCAGCACAAACCATTGCCAGCCCGATACCGGTGTTACCGCTGGTTGCCTCCAGAACTATTTTTTCCTTGGTCAGATCACCAGACTTTTCACCAGCTTCAATCATTGAAAGAGATATACGCTCTTTGACAGAGCCCCCAGGATTTCGCGACTCGAGCTTGCCAAGAATAGTAACCGAGCTGTTGGGATTGAGCCGGTTAATGGTTATCAGGGGTGTATTACCAATAGATTCCAGTATATTGCTGTAGATCATGTTTTTTCCGTATTACAATGGTATCAGCAACAAAGCGTTACCAAAAGATGCCTGCTTGATGTGCCGAATTTACTTCATGCTTCGCCTTTTCTGCATGCCTGGGAGAGATACCAGAGACGCATCAATGATTCCCTTATCTGTTCATCCTCAATAAAACTAATCTGTTCCTTGAATCTTTCCACATCTGCTGTTGATGGCGGCACGAACCGTATACTTTTCTCCTTTTTGACGACCGCCTCTTTTTTCTTTTCCTCAACGACAAAACGGATATCTGAGAAACGGGATATTTTCAAATACTCATTCAGTGTCTGGAGCAGAAAAAATTTTTGGTATTGAAGCTGCTGCATCCAGGAAGAGTTTTCCACCTCAAGCCAGAGCACATCCTTGACCACCTTCAACGGCCGTGAATGCGCTGCCGTGGTTTCATCAACAAGACTCTGCCAGTCAATAAAAACACGATGCTGGTCCAGCTTTCGCTCCCACCCCTTATCCCTCATTATTTCAGGCAAAGAGGTTGAGAGCTTATCTGTTTTCCCGCCCCTGATTGGGTTGTTCATTCTCATTGCTCCTCTGTCTCATCTCAGCTCTATTTACCTCGTCACCTCTTCTATGGCAAGCAGCTATCGATAGAATAAAAACAAAAAGGGCTCAACATGCCAAATGACATGTTGAGCCCTTTATCGCCAGGAGTATGGTTACTGGCTGAGGTACCTAGTATATAGCGAGGTAATTGTCGAGCTCCCACTCAGTGACTGAACAACGGTAGGAATCCCATTCTTTCGTTTTCGCTTCGATGTATTTAGTAAAAATATGTTCCCCAAGTGTCTCCTTGGCGAGAGGATTTTCCTTGAACTTTTCGATAGCCTCTTCCAAACTACCCGGAAGCACGGTTACTCCTTCAGCCGCCATCTGCTCGGCGTTCATCTCAAAAATATCCTTATCGACAGAAGCCGGCACCGGAAGATCATTCTTGACGCCATCAAGACCACTGTTAAGCATCATCGCCAAGGCCAGGTAGGGATTGGTGCTCGGGTCCGGGCAACGTACTTCAGTTCTTGTAGACATGCCGCGAGCAGCAGGAATACGAACAAGGGCAGAGCGGTTAGATGCTGACCAGGCAGCGTAAACAGGTGCTTCGTAGCCAGGAACCAGACGTTTGTAAGAGTTAACCAGCGGGTTGGTTACCGCAACAAAACTCGGCGCATTTTTCAGAATACCAGCAATGTATTTGTACGCAACTTCGGAGAGCTGCAGCTTGGCAGACTCATCAAAAAATGCGTTGGTTCCATCCAGGTTAAACAGTGACTGGTTGGTATGCATACCTGAACCGTTTATACCAAAAATCGGCTTTGGCATAAAGGTTGCGTAGAGGCCATACCTGGCAGCAATTGATTTTACAACCCACTTGAAGGTGATGGTGTTATCCGCACAGGTGAGTGCGTCGGCGTACTTGAAGTTGATTTCGTGCTGGCCTTCTGCAACCTCATGATGAGAGGCTTCAATCTCAAAGCCCATTTTTTCAAGGGTTTCAATGATTTCACGGCGACAATCATTGGCCTTGTCTTCAGGATCAAGAGAAAAATAACCGGCAACATCACTGGTCTCAGTTGTTGGTAAGCCATCTTCATCAAGCTCGAACAGGAAGAATTCAGCCTCGGTACCAACGTTCATGGTATAACCCAGTTCTTTTGCCTCTGCCAGGACGCGCTTTAGGTTTCCGCGTGGACACCCGACAAACGGCGTTTCTCCATCGGACATGTAGACATCACAAATAATTCGGGCGGCAGCGATACCTTCTTTGTTCCTCCAGGGAAGAACGACAAATGTATCGTAATCTGGAATCAGGTACATGTCTGATTCGTCGATTCGGACAAATCCATCAATGGAGGATCCATCAAACATCATTTTACCATCCAGCGCCTTTTCTATCTGGCTGCGCGGGATTGCAACATTTTTCATAAAACCGAAAATATCAACAAACTGGAGTCGAAAAAAATGGATATTCTCCTCCTCGATAACTTTTATTATTTCGTCTCTGGTCATTTCTACATCTCCTTATGAATAATTGATCTGTAATAATCTGATTTGGACTAGATCTTAATCAGCCACCACCCGTTTACCAATTTGTTACAAATACTGCAAGAAAAAAAATACAAATTTAATTTTTATTACAAAATTGTTATTTTTATACCTCGTTCTCAGGTCCCCCAATTGCGTGGAGCAGCCCCTGGACCACTTCATGCTGGTACTCTTCCCCCTGTATCCGCTTGCCATTTCTATCAAGCACATAAAAAACGTCTATCAACTGACCAATTTCTGTGGCGATAAACGCCTTGTGGATATTTATACCAAAATCAGCCAGGGTTTGAGTTATTTTATAGAGCTGCCCCTGCAAATCCGTGGCATGCACCTCGACGATGGTGAAGTCATCAGATCCATCGTTATCCAAAACCACACGCTGTTCCTGACTTCCTGTCAGCTCTCGCTTTCGGCTATAGTTGTTCTTCAGTTTTTCATAGAGCCGATAGCTGAGCCCCAGTCGATGGCTTACCGCTTTATCCAGATCTTCATTTAACTTCTGCCAATCCCTCTCCTCAAAGGACAGTCCATCAGAGGGCCTGACATCGATAACATCAACGACGGTGCCATCCGCCCAGGTGAATATCTGTGCATTTACGACGGTAAGATTGTTGAGCGTCATCACACCGCAGATTTTAGCCAGCAGCCCCGGGTTATCCCGAGACATAACCAGGATAGACCAGTGATCCATGGATTCTTCCGCTAAAGTCAGCGATTTCTGCCTGATCACACGGTAATAATCCCGATGAATCTTCAGGTGTTCAACGATGGTTCCAGGAGTGAAACTGTTGAGGTAGTCGGCCGAAAGATCAGTAACCTTCATTCTCAGCCCCGTTTCGCTGCTTACCAAAGAGGCCACCTGATCACGCAACCATTCAGCCCCTTCCTCAAACTGTCGATCAACAATAGCCGGCATCTCTTCAGCATCGCCCATATGGGCAAGATAAGCATCTACCTTGAGATACATATCCCGCATCAAAGTTGCCTTCCAGTCACTCCATGCCGACGGACCCGTTGCCTTTGAGTCTGCAACTGAAAGGAGATAGAGCATTGCCAAACGCTCCGAGTTCCCTATAGTCTCGGCGCACCGCTTGATAAACGCAGTATCATTGAGATCCCTCCGCAAGGCATTTTCCGGAATGAAAAGATGATACTTGACCAGAAAACTCAGATCCTCGACCTCACCATGGTCAAGGCAGAGGCGCTCGCCGACCACCTGTACAAGATCAGCTCCGAATTCAGAGTGATCGTGTCCTGAATTTTTTCCGATATCATGCAACAGAGCGGCAAGATATAACGGCTTCCTACGATCGATACATGCCGCTATCTCGGGCTCTTCGCCGACAACCTTGTGAAGTTCAGCAACCGCCTGGATCGAGTGACGGTCAACCGTATAGATGTGATAAACATCATGCTGGGCCAGCGTGTCTATCCTCGCGAACTCGGGAATATAGGTTCCAAGCAAACCGGTCTCGAGCATGGCTTCAAGAACCTGCAGAACATCCCCTGACGATGTAAGGATTGCCAAAAAAGGGTTGGCCATTCGAGGAGACGAACATATTTTGGGCGAAATCAGGGCAAGATTTTCGGTTATGGTCATCTTTGACCGGTGATGAACCGGAACACCGTAACGAGATGCCGCCAGAAACGTTCGCATCAACAGATGAGGCTTAGCCCTGAGCTCCTCGATACGGGCGACGAGATGTATTCGGTTTTGCCTCAACTCAATGCAGTTTTCGATTTGACGATCAGCTACCTTCAGCCCTGTATCACCGAGGCCAAGGACCTCGTTAATATGATCAAAGAACAGATCTGCAATGACAGCAATGGTGCGCAGGTGGCCATAAACATCTCGCATGAAATGCTCAACACTCAGTGCCTCTTCACCGTCCTGGTAACCAAAAGCGGCCGCCATTTCCTCCTGCTGCTCAAAATAGAGCTGGTCGTTCTTTCTCCCGCTGATATAGTGGAGCCGGTTTCGTATTCTCACCAGCATATTGTGAGCTTCTTCAAAGCGCTGCCCCTCTTTCTCAAGCAGAAAACCGGCATCAACTATTCCCTGAACACTATCTATGCCAAAAACAACTTTGGCAGACCAGACCATTGCCTGGAGATCGCGCAGCCCTCCCTTACTCTCTTTAATATTGGGTTCAAGGAGATAACTGTGACTGCCGTAGCGCTCTCTTCGCTCCTCACTATAGCGGTTCATATTTCGAACAAAGTCATTGCGCCGCCCTTCAATAAACTTTTGACGATAGGCATCTATGAGTTCATCGAATAATCCTTCAGAGCCAGCCACAAGACGGGCATCAAGCATTGCGACCTGAAAAACAAAATCCTTTCCTGCCTGAACCATTGACTCTTTTATGGTTCGGACACCATGACCGACTTCATATCCGGTGTCCCAAAGTGGATAGAGAAGACCATTCGCCACGTCCCCAACTTGTTTCCGAAGTTTAGGGCGAAAAAGAATCATCAGGTCGATATCTGAAAATGGGAAAAGCTCCTGTCGGCCATACCCGCCAAGAGCCACGACAGCTATCTGCGAATGCAGATCAGCGATTTGAATTTTTGAAAAACAATCCCTGATAAAATTGTCGGCAAGAAGGCTATGACTTTTTAAGAGTGATGTCCCACTTAAACCGCGGGACCACAAATCGTCAAGAGCCTGTTTCTGTGTTTTAAGCACTGCTTCCATGGTCATCAGACTGCGTCACGATTCTCTTCACCGGTCCTGACACGAACAACTCGTTCAATCGGAAGTACAAAAATTTTCCCGTCTCCGATCTTTCCTGTATTTGCAGATTCACGGATCTTCTCAACCACCTGCTCAACCCTGTCTGCAGGCACAACGATTTCAATTTTCACCTTTGGAATGAAGTCTACGACGTATTCAGCCCCCCGATAAATTTCGGTGTGCCCCTTCTGGCGCCCATAACCTTTTACCTCAGAGATGGTCATTCCTTTAATGCCAAGCTCATTCAGGCCATCTTTGACATCATCAAGCTTAAATGGTTTGATAATCGCTTCTATCTTCTTCATTGTATTCCTCTCTTGGTATCACGCTTTTTTCCCCTTATCAGGGCAAGCGGGACCAGCACTCAGCTAGCTGTTGTAAGCAGTTTCGGAGTGTTGTGTTGAATCCAATCCGGCGACTTCATCTTCTTCAGAAAGCCGCAGCCCTATTGTTACATCAATGGCTTTAAAGATAATCCAACTTACCACAAAAGCATAGACACTTACGATAACTGCACCTTTAAGTTGAATAAACAATTGACCGGGATTACCTGCCAATAGACCATCAACCCCGCCTGGATTCACAGCGGTAGTTGCGAAGATACCAAGACACAATGTCCCCAAGAGGCCACCGACCCCATGTATGCCGACAACATCAAGCGAATCATCAAGCTTTAAACGACTCTTCAGGTTCACCGCCACATAACAGAGAGCCCCCCCGAGCAGTCCGACAATGATAGCCGAGTTCGGACCCACGAATCCCGCCGTCGGTGTGATTGTCGCCAAGCCGGCAATGGCCCCTGAGGCAGCACCAAGTATCGTAGGCTTCCCCTGGGTCAGCCATTCCATTGCTACCCACATAGCCATACCGGCCATACCGGCAAAATGGGTTGCCACAAAGGCAGTAGCTGCAATTTCATCAGCTGCAAGAGCAGAGCCACCATTAAATCCAAACCACCCAAACCACAACAAGCCGGCGCCCAGGACTGTCATGGGCAGGCTGTGTGGCATATAACTTGTTCGCCCATAGCCCTTTCGAGCCCCGATTACCAGCACCCCGGCAAGTGCCGCCATTCCGCAGGTTGCATGAACCACAAGCCCTCCGGCAAAGTCAAGTACTCCCATCGCCCCAAGCCAGCCACCATTCCCCCAGATCCAGTGACAGACCGGATTGTAAACAAAAACAGCCCACAGGACCGAGAAAATGATGAAAGGCACGAACCTTACCCGCTCGGCAAAAGCTCCGGTAATCAATGCCGGGGTTATAATTGCAAACATGCACTGATAAACCATAAAAACGGTCTGTGGAATCGAGGTGGCGTAGATGTCGCTTGGCGCAGATGTTACCCCATTCAGGCCAAACCACGAAAGATCGCCAACCAATCCACCGATGGTTGGCCCAAAAGACATGGAATAGCCGATATAAACCCACTCTATAGAAATAAGAGATATCATAAACAGACTCTGCATGATGGTGCCCAGTACATTTTTACCACGGACCATCCCCGCATAAAACAGGGCCAGACCTGGAGTCATCAGCAAGACAAGACCAGCAGAAGCCAGGATAAAGGCGGTGTCAGCTTTGTTCATTTTCTTCTCCTTTTCGACCTGTAAGCCATAGTAAATGGGAATAGAAACCAAGATCTTTGTTACATTTTTGTAACTTTTTTGCATTATTGAGACACGAAGATAACATGGATGGAATATTATTCAATATTTTTTTCTCAAATCGGCTAAGGGTAAGTCGTCATTTTTCCTATCAAGCACTCGTTATTACAATGAATTACTGTGCTCTCTCTTTCTCCCTGTATCTTTTTTTCCATTTTTGTGACAACTTCGATTTTTTTTTGCGCGCTTAACAGTGGTTACCGTTTTAGTTCAGGATCAGTTAATTTGTGGAGATAATCAGGAATTTACCTTCTCCAATATTGACCTTTAAAGCCAGACGTGCTTTTAATTCTTACATTGTTGCTTCCTCTTGCTTGCACAGCAAAGAACTATCCGGAGAAGATAATGAAAGTAAACGGCACACATTACCGAACAATATGGCCTTCATCAGATAATCCCCTGGCGGTTAATGTCATTGATCAGCGCAAGCTTCCCTACAGCTTTAGTACTACAACGTTGACCTGTCTTGAAGACGCCCATGCAGCCATCAAAGAGATGGTCGTTCGAGGGGCTGGTCTTATTGGTGCGACAGCAGCATTCGGTATGCACCTTGCTGCTGCTCACGCACCTTCTTCAGATTACTGGCAAAACATAGTAGCTGCTGGCGACTTCCTGAAAACTGCCAGGCCAACTGCTCGAGACCTGGCCTGGGCTGTTGACCGCAGTATTGCAACAGCAGAGCCTGCAGATTCACTCGATTTAATTCGTCAAAAAATGTTCAGTGAAGCATGTTCCATCGCTGATGAAAACGTGCAGTTTTGCGAGCAGATCGGCAGACATGGAATGAAGCTCATCCATGACGTCTGGATCAAAAAGAAAAAATCATGTGTGAATATTCTTACCCACTGCAATGCGGGCTGGCTGGCTTTTGTTGATATCGGCAGTGCTACTGCCCCCATTTATGCAGCACGGGATGCAGGAATTGATGTTCACGTCTGGGTAGACGAGACTCGTCCGTGGAATCAGGGTTCCCGATTAACTGCATGGGAACTTCAGCAGGAAGGAATCCCAAACACACTGATAACCGATAATGCCGGGGGGCATCTCATGCAGCAGGGCGAGGTGGATCTGGTTATCGTTGGAACGGACCGGACGACGCACACCGGAGATGTGGCAAATAAAATAGGAACCTACCTCAAAGCCCTTGCTGCCAGAGACAATGACATACCATTTTATGTGGCCCTGCCATCATCAAGTTTTGACTGGACACTTGACAGAGGGGGGGATATTCCGATAGAAAGAAGATCAGGAAAAGAAATTACAACTATTACTGGTATCACAAAAGATGATACACTAGAAATGATTACCCTGGTTGCCCCCGGCACCAAGACTGTCAATTACAGTTTTGATGTGACACCTGCCCGGCTTATCAGCTCCCTGATAACAGAGCGCGGAATTGTCAGGGCGGAAGAGTCAGCTATTCATTCAATGTTTCCGGAACATGCAGTTTCAGTTCCGGCTCGTTAAATTGCAAGGAGATCTGTATGTCGCACGGTGAGAAGCGCAAGTTTATCAGATGGGATTCTCTTCATTTACTTGACTATATTGTCACCCATAGCGACGGGAAGGTTGGCCGCTACTCCATGGGAAGAACATTAGATGTCAGCTTAAACGGGCTGAAACTTGAGACTGTTTATTCGTTGTCTTCTGCTGAAAGCCTTGAAATTACAGTAGGAGTTGAAGAAGACCTTATTGATCTTCAGGCACGTATCACCTATACGGAAGAATCCGGTGACCGGTTTATATCCGGCTTGGAATTTGTCAAAATGTCAACAGAAGGACGGAGAATATTAAGACGTTATATCGACGCCTTTCATGAACAAAAGCAGAAAACGCAAAGCATCAAGTAAAGACAAGATCCCATCCTGCGGACGAACATTTCACACCCCAGGCTTAATTATAGGTTTCGTCCGTAGACGTCCTCGAACCGGACAATATCGTCTTCTCCCAGGTAACTGCCGATCTGTACCTCTATGAGTTCCAGCGGGATTACCCCTGGATTTTCCAGCCGGTGCATATTGCCTGCAGGAATATAGGACGACTGATCTTCATGCAGCAATATGACCTGGTCCCCATTTGTTACCTTTGCCGTTCCCTTTACCACGACCCAATGCTCATGGCGGTGGTGATGCATCTGTAGTGAGAGTATCTGGGCTGGATCGACCGTTATCCTTTTAATCTGATAACGGGGTTCGACAGACAAGACCGTATAATTCCCCCACGGCCGGTAAACAGTCTTGTGAAAACGGAATTCATCGCGTTTCCCTTTTTTCAGCCTGGCAACAATTTTCTTAACGTCCTGGGACCGTGAAAGCGGTGCCACCAGCAATGCGTCTGATGTTTCAATAACCAGGGTATCGGTAAGGCCGACTGCCGCGACCAGCATATTCTCTGAGCGAATCAGTGAATCTTTCGTATCTTCGAGCAGGACATCGCCCTGGCAGACATTGCCGTCTGCGTCTTTTTCTAAAACTTCATAGAGTGCCTGCCATGAGCCGATGTCACTCCAGCCGAGATCGGCGGCCACCACAACCGCCCGAGCAGTTTTTTCCATCAGCGCGTAGTCGATGGAATCATCCGAACAACGCTCCATCTCGTCAAGTTCGAACCTGAAAAAACGATCATCCCGGCGACCTTTGGCAACGGCTTCTTCCATACATTCGAGAATAGCGGGCGCATGTTGCCTCATTTCATTGACAAAGGTTTCAGCGGTAAAAGCAAACATACCGCTGTTCCAGTAATAATTTCCCTCGGCGAGATATTTTTCAGCGACCTCGAACGGCGGTTTCTCCTTAAATGATTTTACTCTTCCACCATCACCACATTCGATATAGCCATAACCTGTTTCAGGACGCTCAGGCTCGATGCCAAAGGTTACAACCGCTCCCTCGGCCGCACGCTGAGCACTCTCCTGGACAGCTTTCTCAAAGGCATCAATGTTCCTGACCAGATGGTCAGCCGGCAATATCAGTATGACCTGATCGTTCTTGCCCTGTGTATTAACAATATATTGGACAGCGCCCGAGATAGCCGGTGCTGTGTTTCGCCCAACCGGTTCAAGAAGAATTGTGTAGTCGTTGCCAATTCCGAGCTCATCGACCTGAGATTTGGTTATGAAACGATGCTCCTCGCCAACGACAACAATCGGAGGTAACATCCCGGAAACTGCACTGACTCTGCTGACGGTTGTCTGTAAAAGCGAGGTCTGGTCTGTCAGTGATAGCAGTTGCTTGGGATACATTTCACGGGACAGCGGCCATAATCGAGAGCCGGTGCCTCCGGCCAGAATTACCGGTTGGATTGTCTGCATATATTTCTCCTGGGAATCGTTTGGGTCCCGTCTGGCAGAACCCGGCAACTATTATTGGCGAATCAGCTCTAAAAGTTCGCCAGTTTTCTCTTTTAACAATCTCTTATCACCCCGGCTTTCGACGTTGAGCCTCAGCAGAGGTTCTGTATTTGATTTCCTAATATTAAAGCGAAACTTCTCGAAGGCAAGACTCAGCCCGTCTATTTCGTCTTTTTCTCCCCCCTGAAAATGTCGCTCTACTCGTGCTATCGCCGCATCCGGGTCATCGACCACCGAATTGATTTCTCCAGAAACCGGGTAGGCCTCCATACGCTCAGCGACAAGCGCCGAAAGAGAGGAACCGGACCTGCTGATAATCGAGCAGACCAGCAACCACGGGATCATACCGGAATCACAACAGCCAAAATCACGGAAATAATGATGGGCAGACATCTCTCCACCATAGATACTGTTTTCCTGCCACATCCGCTCCTTGATGAGTGCATGACCGGTTTTGGTTATTACCGGCTGACCACCTGCCGCGACGACCAGATCCTGAGTATTCCAGATCAATCGGGGATCATAAAGGATCTTACCGCCTCGCTCATGTTTGAGCATCTCAAGAGCCAAAAGACCGACCAGATAATAGCCTTCAATAAAATTACCGTTCTCGTCCCAGAAAAAACACCTGTCAAAATCACCATCCCAGGCAATTCCGAGATCAGCCCCGGACGCGACTACCGTGCGTGCGGTTTCCTCACGTTTCTCAGGTAACAAAGGATTGGGCACTCCGTTGGGAAATGTGCCGTCAGGATTATGGTGCAGCCGGACAAATTCCATGGGCAATCGCTTATCGAGTAAATCAACCACCGCACCGGCACAGCCATTTCCGCTATTTACCACCAGTTTCAGCGGGGACAAGCGTGACGGCTCCACATAACCAAGCAGATGTTCTATATAACTGGACTTATCAGAAATAGTCTGCTGCCCGCCCCTTTTTGCAACCGGTTCCGGCAGGCTGCCCGAACTGACCATATCGGCCATCTCGAAGAGACCATTTTCTCCGGTAACCGGTCGTGCCTTCCTGGTTACAAACTTCATGCCGTTATAATCAGACGGATTGTGGCTGGCCGTTACCATTATACCGCCGTCAACACCCTGATCGACCATACTGAAAGCCGCATGATAAACTTCTTCGGTGCCGCACAGACCAAGATGCAGGACATTAACGCCCATTTCGTTAAGTCCCCTGGCTACGGCTGCGGTCAGTTCAGGGCTTGATAGCCTGATATCATGGCCGAGAACAACTTTGGATGGCTTGTAGATCGTAGCATATGCCCTACCGATCTTCAGTGCCAGCTCACTATTGAGCTGATCCGGGATCCGTCCCCTGATGTCATATGCTTTAAAACAAGCAGGTCTTGTCAGTGTCATTGTCCGTTACCCCATATATCCCTGTGGCAGATGTCCTCTTGCAATCGAAATTATATCTTGCCGTCAAATCAATAAAGTAATACTTATGATACCCAAAGGCTGTTATATTCTGGTGCACTTTTGTAACGCAATGTACCCGCACCAGACTGGTAATGTAAAGATTTACTGACAAATTCAGGAATTTATGAAAGGAATAATACTTGCCGGAGGATCAGGAACCAGGTTGTATCCGTTAACCAAGGTGTTGAGCAAGCAGCTCATCCCTGTATACGATAAACCGATGATCTATTACCCGCTCTCGGTGCTCATGCTCGCCGGCATCAGAGACATCCTGATTATATCCACCCCTCACGATATGCCCTCTTTTCAGGAACTCTTTGGAGACGGTTCTCATTTGGGATTATCAATCACCTATGAAATCCAGCCGAGCCCGGACGGGCTTGCCCAGGCTTTTATCATTGGAAAATCTTTTATCGCCAACGACTCTGTCTGCCTCATCCTCGGAGATAATATATTCTTCGGTCCCGGATTTACTTCAATTGTCCAGGAAAGCTCGCGCCTGACAGCGGGCGGACTGATCTTCGGTTATCTCGTTCGCGACCCGGAACGTTATGGCGTGGTAGAGTTTGATGGCCAGTACAATGTCCTTGGCATTGAGGAAAAACCAAAGAGACCACGATCAAAATACGCCGTACCCGGCCTTTATTTCTACGATAACGATGTTTGCACAATTGCTGAACAGGTAGAGCCATCGGAACGGGGGGAGTTGGAGATTACCGATATAAATCTCGAGTACCTGCGCAGGGGTAACCTCAAAGTTCAGCCACTTGGCAGGGGATTCTGCTGGCTCGATACCGGCACCCACGAATCGCTGCAACAGGCCTCAAGCTATGTCCAGGCGGTGCAGGAGCGGCAGGGACTCAAGGTTGCCTGTATTGAAGAAATTGCCTACCAGCTGGGATATATAACCATTGACGAACTGGCCACTCTCGCCCGGGATACACTTAAAAATCAGTATGGCCAGTATATAATGAATATTATTCGTGATAATATCCCTCTTGAAAACAATTTCTCATGAAAATACTTATTATTGGCAGCGGTGGCCAGCTGGGCACCGACTGCATGACAATTCTTAATTCGAATCATGACATTACCGGTATCGATTATCCCGACGTTGATATCGGGCAAAGAAGCAGTGTGGTAAAGGCCTTTGAGCAGGTAACCCCCGAGTGTGTGATCAATTGTGCCGCCTATACTGCTGTTGATAAATGCGAGACTGAGCGTGACGTCGCCTGGAAAATTAACAGTGACGGACCACAATATATCGCAGAAATTGCCGGCTCATGTGGTTGCAGAGTAATTCACATCTCAACTGATTATGTATTCGATGGGACCAGGGAGATTCCAAATCCATACCAGGAGGATGATCCGGTAAATCCACTCTCAGAGTACGGCAGGAGTAAGCTGGCCGGAGAGCTGGCGACCAGCAGATACGCTAAAGACTCAGTGATCCTCAGAACGGCATGGCTCTATTCCGCTCACGGCCCCAATTTTTTAAAGACCATGCTCCGGCTTGCTCTCTCTGACCCGCATCGCCCATTTACCATCGTCAACGATCAGTACGGCTCCCTGACCTGGTCTCACACCCTCGCCCGCCAGATTGAACCATTAATAGAGAGCTCGCTTCGAGGGGTGGTGCATACGACTTCGAACGGATACTCATCATGGTACCAGGCAGCCTGTTACTTTCTTGAAAAAATGCAGCTCCCGCATTCATTCACTCCCTGCACGACCGAGGATTACCCGACTCCTGCTCATCGTCCGGCCAATTCAATCCTGAAGAACAGTGTATTGGAGCAGAATAATATATCGGTTTTTAACTCCTGGCAGGAAGATGTGGATCGATTTGTGAATCGATTCAGAGACGATCTTGTCAGGGAAGCTCAGGCACTACTTGACAAGTAATTCTTCCTCTATATTGGTGTGGTACTGCTCAGGCTGCAGGCGGGACTTTGTGAATCCAGGGCTGTTAAGGTCTCTTCAGTGCTGAAGTCTGTGATCAGCCGTTTAATACACCCTTTATATTCTGACCCCAGTGCAGTCAGCCGAAATCCAACGAGGAAAAAATCCGGATTTGTGTCAGGTCTACACCACATGCTTTTTGCATCGATCACAAGTTCGGTACGCCCACCTATATCCTTGGGCAGCCTCATTCTCAAGCGAAATTCCTGATTCAGCTGGATCGGCTCATCACAGACAAGCATCGCCCCCTTTGTCGATATATCGACAAGGTGACCAAGAACACGACTACTCATTCCATCAAATATGCGGAGATAAAAAACGAGATGCCTGCGGGCAATCTTCCTTCTTTCTTCTGCTAATCCTCTTGTCCCTGATGTTGCCATATTTGCCTCAATCAAGTGGAACGAGTTCCACCCTGCCGCTGGCTCCAAGAAGTTCTGCACAGATTACCAGAACCCCCCGTATGCCGATTATCTCTTCTGCCGTCTCAATCGCCCTGTTCACACCGTCTCTCGGTTCTTTGTAGTTACCGACCTCGTTGCCGATCCTGGTTGCCGCCGCATCTGCAAGAACTGCTGAGTCAGCAAGAACCGTCACAGAATCTGCTATGCCAAGGCTTAATGAATGACCGACCGTACCGGATGATGTGCAGATTCCTGCCGGCATCTCATCAGCAGCCAGCTTTAAACCAACCCGGTTGCTGAGCGGTGACTGCCCAGCAAAGACAGCTATGGTACAATCACTGCTTCGCTGCAGATAAATATCACCGCCATTTTCTACAATAACCTCATTATATCCCTCGTCAATTAACCCCCTGCAAACAAACTCTGCTATGGCACCGGCTACAGCCGCCATTGGCCCCACGGCTGCGCGCATGCCTGCCGTCAGCATAGCGCGAATAATGGGCGGCGCAAGATTGTTGTACGGTAACGGGGTGAGGGATGTTGCAAATTCTGGAGAGACATCAATATAGCGTTCTACCTGCAGTCTAAACTGTGCGGCCAGCTCATATGCTTTTGTTGAAACATCAGACTCAGCGAGGATATGAAGATCGGTCTCCCTTATTTTTATGTAGCTTGAACAAAAGCCGGATTCCTCGGCCACTCCCCGATACGTTCTCTTCCTGTACGACTCAGGAGGGCGTGTCTGGTGAGCATGTTTTTTCATGATGTCTGGTCACTATTTTGAGCGGGTCAGCACACGCTGTTCACTGTTTATCCGGCAGGCTCAGCTCCTTTTGAGGATCTGAGTCATTGGGCTTTTTATCGGCACCACCATTCCCGCTTTTCTGGTTCAGCAACTCCTTTACACTATCGATGGCAATCGCCGGCTTCTGCTGGCGAAGTGCCTGCCTGACGTTCTCGTCCTTGATCACCGCCCTGGTTGTTTCCGCAAATTCATTGAGTGTTGGACAGCTCACACAGGATTGCAGCATTTTATTTTCGGGAGCCACCACCGCACCAATGATCATATGGCCCAGAACAACGACAATCAGTGCCTTTGCAAATCCAAGCAAAGCACCGAGTATCCGATCAAACCAGGGTGTGATCGTTATCTGGATAACTTTCGCAACGACTTTTCCCAGCAAGGCTGCAATTACATAGGTAACTACGAAAAGAATAACATAGGCTCCGATAAAGACTATTTTGCCATTATCGGAAAAGTCAGATAAGAACGGCAGCAGCTCATCATGGTAACGACTGGCGGCAAAATATCCGAGATACAGTGCCAACAGGGGCACAACCTGTTTCAGGAGGCCAAGCCACATGCCTCGGGCTATGAACAATAAAAAAACGCCAATAACTACGAAATCATAACCACTCAATTGCAAACTTTCCATATTGTCCTCTTGCACAACAGAAAAACAGTCATACTTTCTCTGCTGGCTTTAAATGATACCCTCTAGTTAGCAGGGCAGCTTCAAATTGCAATAATTTTTTATATTCTTTTAGTATGTTATCATCATCAACAGACAATCCGGTTCATCCATTACTTCCCATCAGCCTGAAGAAACTGATTTCATCGCGGGCTCCTGAAGAGAAGCTTGCAGTCTCTATGATCACCATTCCGCCAGGTTTGAATGGCAGTGAAAAAGAGGTTGCCGAATTATGGCTGACAGACGAGGAGCAGAATCAACTGGGTCATTACACATTTGCCAAAAGAAAACATGAGTGGCTTTCCGGTCGAATCTGTGCCAAGCAGGCGACCATTGACCTTTTGAAAACCAACAACCTTTCTCAAACGGTATCTGCTCGTGACTTCTCTATTATCTCCAATCCCTCGGGACGTCCTTTTTTAAACCTGAAGAGTCTTCCATTCAAATCTTCTGATATCGATATTTCCATATCCCATTCACATGACATGGCCGTCGGCCTTGCCGGCCATGGTCGATGCGGTATAGACATCCAACTTCTCAGTGAGACGCTCTTCAAGGTGAAGCACCGTTTCTGCGCAGATGTTGAAATAGCAATACTTGATCAGCTGGCCGCTGACGAGCTTGTCCAGTTGGGGTTGCTCTGGGTAGCCAAGGAGGCAGTCCGGAAATGTCTGAGTGAAACGAGAATTGTCGGCTTCCGGGAATTGAAGCTGACCCTTGCTGCCGAAGATCACGGTTATTATCTCCTTCAATTCCAGCCCAATTTAGAGGGAATTACAATCACTCCTGCCAACCCGCTGTCAGTTATCGCCCATCATGACGATTCTTATGCCATAGCAGTCTGCACCATAAATTAAGAGCCATGTTATGCCGGAACTGCCTGAAGTTGAAGTTGTCAAAAGAGGACTTGATCCACACCTGCCGGGAAGGATAATTACTCACGTTCGTCATGATGGCAAAAAATTACGAACCGACGTTCCATATCAGGAGATGCAAAAGTACCTGTTGGGAGCTGAAATTGTCACCCTGAGGCGAAGAGCGAAATACCTCATAATGGAGATGAGCAATCGTGTGCTGCTGATAATCCATCTCGGAATGACGGGCAAACTTGGACTCTTCGAGAAATCCAGACCGGATATGGTCCACGATCATGTTGCCTGGCTACTCGATAACGGCCTGGAATTAAGATTTAATGATGTGCGCAGATTCGGCTCAATATCTTTGATCAAAACCGAACAGATGGCTGCTCTTGAAGATACTTTTTTCAAAACAACTGGTCCGGAACCATTTGATGCAGATTTTAACGCAGCGTACCTCTACAGAATGGCGGCCGGAAGAAGTATGCCAGTAAAAAATTTTATCATGAATAACAGTGTCGTTGCAGGAGTTGGCAATATTTACGCCAATGAAAGTTTATTTGCTGCAGGAATTCGCCCGACCAAACCAGTCGGAAAAATTGGTCGGAAAAAGTGGGCACACCTGATAAATAAAATCAGAGACGTGTTAACCTGTGCGATCTCATGCGGTGGCTCAACCATCAGTGATTTCATTGGTTCCAGCGGTGAAAAAGGATATTTTCAAATGAACTTTTGCGTCTATGGAAAAAATGATGCGCAATGTCCGCAATGCGCATCAATTATTAAAGCGATTAAACTGGGAGGCCGTGCCTCTTTTTTTTGTCCCAAATGCCAAAGATAAGACAGAGCATTTTAAGCTGATGATACCCCCCGATAATGAAATATCCTGGTATCGACTTCCCCTGACACCGGAACAGATTGAATTTGGATTTGTGGATATCATCAGGGCAGAAATCGAAGAGATCTGGATTTCAAGAGGTGCCCTGGAGGGCTTCACTGTCTGGCTCAAAGAGCGTGATGACCTCACTGAAATCTATTTTTCCCCCGTCGCAGCAGAGGCGGCGAAGATACTGCTGTACCGATTCAACGGTACCCCATGTACCATGCCGCACCTTGAGTCACTCTCCTTTCTCCTCGGCAGCGTTTTCTGTGATGACAGTCCCACGAATGCTGGCAGCTCTTGAGATAACACTTTTCCATAATACCCATCCGCTCCACCTGTTACCGGCCTGACCTGATAACAAGCAGTGGAGGCACCCTTTGCCAACATGGCAGATTGACTTCAGTTATCACTGATCAACTCTTGACCTCTGGTCCGCTATGTATATCTTTGCAGTAGTGTAAAAACATTTAAGATATTTTTATTTTAACGAGTTAAGATGTTTTTTAATAAACGATTTTTTCCCGTGGAGGAACAAAACAATGACATCTCGAATATCTGCAGTACGAGCACTTGAAATCCTTGATTCAAGGGGTAATCCCACTGTGCGGGTATTTGTCGATCTTTCCGACGGAACAACAGCATCCGCCTCAGTTCCCTCAGGTGCAAGTACCGGTGAAAACGAAGCCATTGAGCTCCGCGACAATAATGCTACCCGCTATAACGGCAAGGGGGTCAGGACTGCTGTCGATAATGTAAGTAATATTATCGCTCCTGAGCTTATCGGTATCAAGGCTGATAACCAGGCGGCCATTGACCGTATGATGATTGATCTGGATGGCACTGACAATAAAGCAAATCTGGGTGCAAACGCTATTCTCGGTGTCTCTATGGCAGCAGCGCGTGCCGCTGCAAAATCCATCAATATCCCTCTTTATCGCTATCTTGGCGGTAGCGGTGCCAGCAGACTACCCGTGCCAATGATGAATATTCTCAATGGTGGGGAACATGCTGATAACAGTGTAGATTTCCAGGAGTTCATGGCAGTGCCTCTTGGCTTTGAACAATTCAGTGACGGACTGCGAGCGGTGGCTGAAACCTTTCATGCGTTGAAAAAAATCCTCAATGGTCGTAACCTTTCTACCGGTGTTGGGGATGAAGGCGGCTTTGCTCCGAACCTTGGCAGCAATGAAGAGGCAATGGAGATTATTATCGAGGCAATTCGCAAGGCAGGTTACCAGCCCGGATCTGACATCGCCCTGGCGCTGGATAGTGCTGCAAGTTCCTTTTCAAGCGATTTAAAGTCCAAATATGATCTCAAGTGGTCCGGCGGCGGTTCCATGGGCAGCAAGGAGATGATAGATCTGGCTCAGAGATGGCTTAAAGAATACCCGATTGTCTCCTGGGAAGATCCACTCGCAGAGGCCGATTGGGACGGATTCTGCCAGCTAACCAGTCTTGTTGGCGATAAACTCCAAATCGTCGGTGATGATATCTTCGTTACCAATACACGATACATTGAACGCGGCATCAATTGGAAGACCGCCAACTCCGTACTGATAAAACTGAACCAGATTGGTACTGTTACTGAAACCATAGAAGCAATCCGCCTCTGCCGGGATGCAGGTTGGTCATACGTGATCTCTCATCGCTCAGGGGAAACCGAGGATACCTTCATTGCCGATTTTGCCGTAGCAATGGATGGTGGACAGATTAAAACAGGTTCAGCCTCACGCAGCGATCGAGTCGCAAAATACAACAGGCTGCTTGAAATCGAATATGAACTTGGCAAGGAAGCTCGTTATTACTGGAAGCGTTAATCGATGACCCGATGAAAGAGGCTGCCCCAATAGTATCTTCACATATTCTCATGGAAAACGGACCGTTTCCAAACAATGGAAGACTGCCGCTGCTGATCTTCAAACAGGTCTTCGAGAAAAACAGTGTAAGCCCAGAACAGTTCGAAGAACTATTTTCCTCGAATTTCTGGCCTGCTGCCTGGAGAAACGGGCTCTACTCATTCCATCACTACCACTCCACTGCTCATGAAGTGCTTGGCGTTTATCGCGGATGGGTTGAAGCCTGTTTTGGTGGCCCTGACGGCCTCATTCTCATGGCTGAAGCTGGAGATGT
This sequence comes from uncultured delta proteobacterium, assembly GCA_963776075.1. GTDB lineage: Bacteria > Desulfobacterota > Desulfobulbia > Desulfobulbales > Desulfocapsaceae > MADRE3. The sequence goes on along the minus strand of CAVZLG010000023.1, from coordinate 107,006 downwards.
AATCCTCATTCCAGCAGGAGTAAGTCACTGTAACGAGAAACAGTCATCAGATTTTCGAGTGGTTGGAGCCTACCCTCAGGATCAGATCTGGGACATGAAATACGGAAGGGATGGAGAGCGACCCACCGTTGATCACGTGATAAGCGGTGTGACAATGCCGGCAGCGGACCCTGTTTTAGGTATGAACGGGCCGCTGAAAACGCTCTGGGCGTGAGTATCGGTCTGGCATCGAAATTCAGCATATGTATCGACAACATGAGGATGATATGGACAAGAGAACCGAACTGGACAAAGAGAAAATTATTCCAGAGAGAATGGATGTGTTACGCTCACTGCCCGTTGAAATAAAACAGCAGCTGACCGGAGAGGAAGCAAGAGCCTTTCTCTATGGTGAGGAGCTGCCCGATGATCTTGTAGAAAAGCTGAAGGATTACATAATCACCGATTAGACTGAAGCAGGCAGCAACTGTGTTAAAAAAGGTTTACAAATACTATTTTATTGTAACAATGCCCCATACCGTGCACCTGTCATACGAGGAGGAGATATGAGAACAACGAGCCGCTTGATATTGTTAATTTTCTGTACTTTGCTACTCAGCAGTTGCGGTTATAACGCTTTGCAGATGAAAGAAGAGACCGTCTTCAAAGCATGGGCTGATGTTGAATCAACCCTCCAGAGACGTGCCGATCTTATACCAAATCTTGTCGCAACGGTGAAAGGGTATGCGGCGCATGAAAAGGAGACGCTTGAAGCAGTCATTAATGCTCGTGCCAAGGCTACTTCGGTGCAAATCTCGCCTGCTGATCTGGGTAATGCGGCTGCCATGCAGCAGATGGCATCAGCCCAGGGGGGGCTCACCGCTGCCCTGTCAAAACTGATGCTGGTCGTGGAACGTTACCCCGACCTGAAAGCCAACCAGAGTTTTCTCGACCTCCAGAACCAGCTTGAGGGAACTGAGAACAGGATCAATGTCGCCAGGCAGCGTTACAATGCTGCGGTCGAAGCTTTTAACGGATCAATCAGGAAGTTTCCGGAAAGTCTGACCAACAATTTCATCCTCAAACTGGAGCGTAAAGAATACTACAAAGCAGATGAAGCTGCCCAGACAGTGCCTCAGGTTAATTTTAATCAGTAGATCATTATGGCATCAACAGCTGCAGCCCAATACATAAAAGTACTGACTGTTCTGCTTGCGATTTTAATCTACTCTTTACCTGCTCAGGCGCTCGAAGTTCCAGAAATCAAGAGACGGGTAAACGATTATGCTCAGATATTATCTCCAGCGACAGTCAGTCAGCTCGAGTCGATATTGACAGATCTTGAAAACACCGATTCTACCCAGATTGTCGTTCTTACCATACCATCACTGGAAGGAGCCAGTCTTGAAGACCTGTCACTCAAGACTGTGGAAAAATATCAAATAGGGCAAAAAGGGTTTGATAACGGAGCGCTCCTGCTTATCGCCCGGGATGACCGGAAGCTGAGAATAGAAGTGGGATACGGTCTCGAGGGAACGCTGACAGACATGGTGTCTGGACAGATTATCAGAAATGTCATTACTCCCCGGTTCCGCAACGGAAATTTTAACCAGGGGGTCATTGACGGCGTTGGAGCCATCATTTCAGTTGTCAAAGGGGAATACCAGGCTGTGGCTCGTTCTGGTCAGAACTCTTCTGGCAGCAGCGATACAGGCGGGTTGATCACCTCTCTGGTCTTTATTTCGTTTTTTTTCGGTTCAATGTTCAGAACTAATAAATTTTTGGCAGCTGCTGTTGGTGGCGTCATCTCGCCAATTATCGGCTTTCTCTTCTTCAGCCTGACAGGAATTGCACTGATGGCGCTTATCCCCGTTGGAATGATTGGCGGGCTGATCGCCAGTATACTGACATCTTCCTCCGGTACAGGAAGTGGAAGTGGCAGGTCTGGTGGAGCTTATATCGGCCCCAGCGGCGGTTTTGGCCGATCATCCGGTGGCTTTGGCGGATTTAGCGGCGGGGGAGGAGGATTTGGGGGAGGCGGTGCCTCCGGAGGGTGGTAGCTCATTATGGCAACACTTGCACAATCATTTTTGACGCCGGCAGAACAGGAAACAATCACCCGGTATGTTCAAGAAGCAGAAAAACAAACATCTGGCGAAATTGTACCGATGATTGTCTCAGAGAGTCATCGGTATCCTCTGGCACCAGTTTCCGGTGCCACTTTTATATCACTGCCGACAGCACTCCTTGCCACTCATCTACTCGGTAACTATTTATGGATTGGCCCCGATAATATGTGGCTCTTTCTTATCTGTTTTATCCTCCTGTACATTGTGTTCTATCCACTGGTGCAAAACATTAGCTGGCTGAAACGAAGATTTCTTTTACCAAAACGGGCGGATGAAGAGGTAAGAGCCGGTGCTGAGCAGGCATTTTTCAGAGAAAAACTCTATCGGACCAAGGCGCAGAACGGAATTCTCCTCTATATATCGGTATTTGAACACCGCGTATGGATTCTTGGTGATTCCGGAATAAATGAGAAGATTCCCCAGGAGCAGTGGCAGGAAATCGTCGATTCTGTCATCGATGGTATCAAGAAGAACCGTCAGGGCGAGGCGATCTGCGAAGCGGTAACCCGTATTGGCTCAATATTGCAGGAATTTTTCCCCTATACAAAAGATGACAAGGATGAATTGCATAATCTCATCATAGACTGACCCTAAACACCCAGCCTGTTACAAGCGTTGCTGTTTTCACAGAAGCTTTCTCTTCTTGTAGAGATGATCACCTATGGCTATAGCCTCCTCAAGTTCATCGTAGCTCATGGAACCTTTTTTCAGTACAGCCATATTTTCATTAAGCATTTTCAGATCACGTACACCCATCATGCAGATGTCCACCTCATCCCGCTCCAGAACAAAACGGTAACAATCACCTGCGGAAAGCGGCTTCATGTCAGGCAATAATTTTTTGTTTTTCAGCAACTTTCCCCAACAGGTGGCAGTAAACGAAACCAGGCCTGGCCGGGAAAGGGGAAGAAACGGAAAGATATCCCTCTCTGCACCGCGATGAACGGCATTATAGCGAAAGTGGAAAAAATCAAGCAGCTGCTCTTCGGCAAGCGATACAACAACATCTCTGTTATGGGTTGTTAAACCAATTGCCCTGATGATGCCCTGTTCTTTTAAACGATTCCCCCATTCTAAAATGCGCTCGGGAGGTCTGCCTGAATAGTATCCCAGGATCAGGCAGTCAATATAATCTGTCCCAAGTTGACGGAGTGCGGATTTTAGAAACATGTCGCCAAGGGTAACGGTATGGGAGTAACTGAGCAGACTGAGAACGACGTCCTCCCTTCTTCCGGAAGCGACAATACGTTTAATAAAGGTTATAAAATCGGCGGATCTGCCCTTAATGAATGTTCCCCAGGTAAAATAATTACAACCATATGCCAATGCTTCTTCAAAGACATCTGGACTGGCACCGAAACTTGAGGAAATACCTACTCGCCCTACTTCAATTCCCGTTTCTCCAAGCGACCGTTTTTCACCAATCATGGTACTTCCTCACGAAATTTATGAACATGAACCGGACTTAATGGAAAAACGTAACAACGGCTCCATGATTTCGCAAGGGTAACCCGGCAACAATGAAAAAACGATCCGGTGTGACAGTGTCAGTGACAAGCCGATAAATCATTTTCTACCGGGTATTTCAAACGATGGCCTATAGATGCTCTGTGTCAGAGTGGGATCGGATCAGGCGTTTTGCAAAAGGCTCACCTGATAATAACTTGTATGGTCTTCTACGCGTTATCGTATAAATGTCGATTATATCAGGCACTGGCCTTTAATTTCTGCTGATAGTTATCGAAAGCTTTCTGTAATGTTGTTTCAGCCAGCTGAGCGCAGTGAACATGGGAATCAGGCAACCGACCAACCTGATCCATAATATGAATCATGTTTATAGACTTGATGTCATCTGGTTTCTTATTCAAAACAAGTCTGGCTGCAGATTCTATACATTGACTGCTTATGGAGCACCCATTTGACCAATGGTGTGTTTCTGTGATCATACCGTCGTCTACCTTGAAACCAATCTCCATGGTATCTCCACAATTTCCTGTTACCCTGGCATACCCGTCAGGAGCTTCCATTTCGGACTTGAGCAGGTAGCTGAAAAAAAACCATCCCCCCACAAAGAACAGCAGTACGAGAAATAAAATAGTGAAATTTAACAGCGTCATACTCTTACCGCGAGCCAGCCACACTGTACGCCTCATCAAGACGTCCAATTACATAAGACACACATTCCTCGTCGCTATTTTCAAGATCAAAACAGATACCATCTTCACCAAGCAACCCCCCTGGAACATAGTCTCCCCGCTCCTCGGGGTCACTCACCATTTCTCCATAAAAACAGATCGACAGCCAGCGTGGTTTGTCATCTATTACATCAATCATCGTAAAAAGCGGCCGATCTCTCTGATTTGGATGTGTGGCCCTGAGTGAATAGGTTACTCCTGGCCGTGCGATGAACTGAAGGCTTACGGTCTCGAATCCCTGCAGATACTCTTTCAGCCGGACAAACAGATCTCGACATGTTTCTGAAGAGTCCGGCCACATTGTAATAAATTGTTCGATTTCCTGAAGATCCTGGTCCATTTCAAATCCCATTGATATCATTTGTCCACGGTGTATTCTCATGCGGGGTTAGCCGCATCCTTTATGGGCATATGCCCGCTTCCCTTTATAGTTACCTTTTCGATCCTTTCGTGTCAACAGTGCGGACATCAATTTAAACTTTTAACGAAATACCGTATTGGCAAAAGAGACTAAACAACTATCTTGCGCATGCACATGATACACGCAAAAATCGACACCTTACAAGTCTAAAAGGATGCCTTGAAATGTGGAAAGATCAAACTGACGAATAGATTCTTCGGCCCTCCGGTACTATCTTTATCAGGTTGAACTTTGAACTCGTCAGCCAGACAAGGTATCAGGTAAAGCGAGAATCAGAACGTTTTTTCGCCACCTCAGATTTATCTGCCTTGAGCCAGCCTGATCGGCTTTCAGCAACCTTGTCAAAAACATCAATATATGGCTTGATATCAAGAAGCGGTGTACCATCGAGGATATCAACACCTCGCACAATCAGGCTGTTTCCTGTTACACTCAGCAATTCAACAATAGATAAGCCGATACCGTTTGGCCTCAGCGGTGAACGGGTCGCAAATACTCCCCTAACACGGTCATCCATAAAGGGGGTAACCTTCAATTCTGTTCTCACGGCACGATGAAAACGGTATATAAGGTAAATGTGACTGAAACCATCAAGGTCGGCCAGCCCTTCCGCATACTCCAGATCAACAATCACCTCACCTTCAATATCCGCCGCACCTCCTGGCTGTACAGGCATATTGGCAAGTGAATTAAAGGGGCTGTGAATTATACCAATCGGTTCCATAACAACTCCGTCCTATCAAAATGTCGGATCGGTCATATGAATCATTGCATAGCCACCCTGGACCTGCCGGGTGTTAACAATTCCCTTGGCGGCCAGGAAGACCTGGGCCTCGTAGGAACGGGCGCCGGTATCACAAAACAGGTAAAGCTGTTCATCCTCTGGAATTTCATCGACCCTCCCTCTCAGCTCAGGCTGCGGTATGTTCAGCCACCGCTCACCATATTTTTCAATAAACGGCTGAGCTTCACGCTCCCCCCTGATGTCAAGAACCCGCACCATTCCATGGTGAAATACATCCAGAAAATCGGCGGCATCAATCGTTCTATTGTACCCTGCCAGCACATTATCAAGGGCATTTCCTGCATTATTGATCACATCCATCGCAGACGCAAATGGTGGTGCATAAGCTGTTTCCAAGCTGCAGACTTCATCAACATCGATACCATGTTTGAGGAGAACCGCAATGGTATCAACCCGTGATTTCACCGCGTCGCCATGTTTCCCGATTGCCTCAACACCCAAAATGCGTCTGCTCTTACGATCAGCAAGAAGAGACAGATAAATCATTTCTGAACTGGGATAAAAGTGTGCATGATCAGCCTGAGAGACCACGGCATAGATCGGGTCAAAACCGGTCTCCTTCGCCTGTCGAAAGGTAAGGCCAGCCTTGCTGACGCCTTGGTCAAACACTTTTACACAAAATGTTCCAACCGTACCTTGAAAGTGACTGCTTCCTCCACTGATGTTTGTGGCAATGATCCTCCCCTGCCGATTTGCCAGCGAACCAAGTGCCATCAGCATATTCTCGCCACTTACAAGATTTCTTGTTTCAATACAGTCTCCCCCCGCATAGATATTTGGATCATTGGTACGAAGCCGACGATCAACAAGTATTCCACCCGATTGACCAACAGCAATTCCTGCTGACGTTGCCAGCTCGCTGTTCGGCCTGACACCAGCAGCAATCACAACGATATCAGCCTCGATGGTATCGCGCGAGGTCTGCACCCTGAGAGCAGGCGAATTTTCATCTTTTGCTATCGCCATAACACGCTCAGAAAGCAGAAGCTCTACGTCATGGGCTCGCAGCTCTGTTGCAACCGCCCGGGCAATGCATTTTCCGAGCAGGGTCGGCAACAACTGGTCCTCCATTTCTATCAGGGTTGTTTCAATCCCCCAGAGATCGGTCAACGCTTCTGTTATCTCAAGACCGATTGCCCCACCTCCGATAACAACGGCCCTGCCAACCTTCCCTGCTGTCATGAGTGATTTGAGCTGTTCGGCGTCATGAAGATCCGATATCGTAAAAACCCGCTCCAGGTCAGCGCCGGGAAATGGAGGGCGAAATGCTTTGGCACCGGTTGCCAGAACGAGCTTATCATAATCGAGTGATTCGATCTCTCCGGTGGCCAGATGCTTTATCTTTAATGACTGAGCTCTGCGGTCTATCTCGACGGCCTCAACCCTGGTCATCACCTTTACACCTTTGCAATCCCTGAAAAATGCAACATCCCTGATGGCGTGTGAGGTTGTGCTGTATAAATCTTCAAGATCATTAATATCACCGCCGACGTAATAAGGGATTCCGCAGCCTCCATACGATATGAGATCGTCGCGATCAATCAGCAATATGTCCGCATCGGGGTCTAAACGTCTCAAGCGGCACGCAACTTTAGGACCCAGCGCAACAGCACCAATGATAATTATTTTCTTTGCCATAATCTTCTCCTGTATCATCGAGGTAAAATTTCTTTACCGCTGACCGCGTCAATCAGTTGGTGATCGGTACAGCCGTTTTCCGGGGAAGCATCAAAATTGCCGGTATCCCGAGCAGTCCCAACACCGCACTGAGACTATATGTTCTTTCAAGCCCTATATGGTCAGCCATAAATCCTACCACAACAACAACTGCAGATCGGGCCAGAAAACTGATCATCATGAAGAGTCCGTTTGCAGAAGAAGAACCACCTTCGGTTGCCTCCTGAATCATTGCAAGCATTACCGGCGTTGTAGAGAGCAGTGTTAAACCGGTAATGATAAGGGCCGGGAACTGGAGCCATGATGGACTGTTGATAAAGACCAGCAGCGAAATTGGAGCAATAACAAGCGAAAACAGCAGCATGTTCCGTCTGCCGAACCGGTCACTGAATGTACCGATTGTCAAGATTCCCACGACTCCTGCAGCCTCAAACAGAGACAATGAAATACCTGCCAGCCATACATCCGCTGTTTCCTGCATGATATACAGCGGCAGGAAAGCGGTAAGTGATGCATGCATGAAACCACGAACGATCACGATTGCAGAAAGAGGAATCAGAAGCCCCTTCAGTTCTTTCATGGTCCTGCGAATTGAGGGCTTTTCAGACGACGAAAGAGTGATCGGAATATCCTTGAATTTAAAATACATTAACAGCGATGCAAGGATACCGATGATCATAACCGGGTAATAACCATCGAAGCCAAGCAGAGAGACTGCTCCAATGATAGCGAGCGGCCCCAGGGTTCGCGCCAGTTCTCCACCAGTCATATAGAAACTCATCCCTCTTCCGGTTTTTCCACCCGAAACACGATAAACCATCACCGGAGCAGGTACATGAAACAGTGACACACTAATCCCTGCCACAAAGAGGAGGGCGAGAAGAACAATATAGTTGGGTGCGATAGCCAGCAGGGACATCGGTATTGCCGTCATCGCCGGTGCAAGAATGATAAAATACCTGACACTCGTCCGGTCAGCCAGCTTCCCGATGACCGGATTCAGGAGTGCCGGAATCTGCATGATCGTGGAAAGCAGCCCGGCCTGGGTCAGGTTCAGTGAAAATTTCTCAATGATAAACGGAAGCAGAGGAGCAAGAAAGCTTGAATAGATATCATGAATGAAATGACAGGCCGAAAGCAGCAGTACACGCTCTTTCTGGAATGATACATTGTCTTGTCTGGCCCGTTCGTCTTTCATTTCATTTACCGCACATGTCGCCTATACTACATTTTTAGCTCCTGATTACAAGCTCTTTACACCATTCGTCAAGTGAGTTCAGTACTTATTTGCAAATGCACAATAAATAGTGCACGTTTTTCATTATTTTTTTCGCCAGCTATTTTCTTTTGACAATGGTGTCGGGGAAAATAGATTGCTTGTTCACAGCAAGATCGGAGATTATAATAACCGAGCCTTTTGCAAAAGGCTCAACCATAAGTTATTTTAACCACTTACAAAATGGTGCCCTGTTATGAATGCAGAATCACCCCGGCAGTTCAGGCTCCTGATCACCATCAGTGTGCTCTTCACCATATTGATCGTAATTTTTGGTTTATTTTTCAGACAGCTCATCTACTGGCAGACTTCCGAAATGCTGCTGGAAGAATCAGACCGTTATTTCTCACAGGTAAGGGACCAACTCCTGCTGGATTTTCTCTCAACGAAAAAGTCGGTACATCAAACCGTTCGAATCCTTGGAAAGACCGATATTATGTCTGCTGGAAGCCTTGTGCAGCGACTGAACTCAGTCCCTGTTTTTCATGAAGCCATTGCTGCAGACCCCTACCTCTCTGCATTGCAGGTCGGTTATGATAGTGGTGATTTTTTCATCGTTCGAGCACTGGATAAGCACCTGCGCGAGGTGTTTGCGGCTCCACCGGAGGCAGACATTATTGTCGACAATATAACCACTGGCGATGACAATAAACGGGTTCTGCAGCGAATCTGGTACAGTAAATCAATGGATGAACTCAGTCGTGCCCAACTGCAGCCCACAACCTTTGATCCGCGCACAAGACCCTGGTTCAAAATTGCTTTGGCTAATGATCAGCCTACGGGAACCAAGCCATATTTTTTTAAGTTCATGCAGCAGATGGGTCTTACCATCGGCTATCGACCTCCTGAGACAAACGCGGTTATTGCTGGAGATATCTCCCTCTATCACCTCTCACAGACACTGGCGAAACATCAGCAATCACCTCGATCAGAGCTGATCCTTTTTGACAAATCAGAGAAAGACTACTGGGTAACGGCATACAAAGATCCTGACAAGCTGATGACCAAACCCGTGGAGAACCAGGAGCGATCCCGTGCTGCTGATCTCGGAAGCCCTGTCTTGGATTATGCAGCCGCCCTCCCGAATATACTCGATTCGTTTTATGAGTTTACCTACGAAAACGAACAATGGCTTGGTTCGACAAGAAACCTGAATATGGAAGGCCGGGAAAATTATTACCTGGTCAGCCTGGCACCTGAAAAGGAGATCCTCAAGGATGCGCGTAAGCTACAAAACAAGGTACTCACTTATACCGTCGTGATGATCCTGCTGGCAATTCCCTTTACCTGGTTCCTCGCCAGAAAAATTTCCAGCCCCATTAAAATGCTGGCTGAAGAAACCAGGAGGATTTGCAGGTTCGACTTTAACAATCAGAAAATAAGCCACTCGGTTATCAAGGAAGTTGAAGAACTCGGCCAGGCAATGGCAATGATGGAACTCACCATCGGTAAATTTATTTCGCTCATCACCTCACTTGCAAGTGAACAGGATTTTGATAAACTGCTTAAACGAATCAACGAAGAGATTATGACCATCAGTGAGGCGGATGGCGCATTTTCATATGTGGTCAATGAAGCCACTCGCACGCTTGTGCCGGGAGCAGTCCAGACCCGTGTGAAAGGATCTCTCAATCCTGAGATTCTCCCGACCTTTGATCTCGCCGGCAATGCAGCTCTCGTGCAGATTCTTACTAAAGGTGAACGGGTCGTAGAACCATTGGAGGTGATCATCACCGATGACAGGCTATCAGAGGAGTCCGGCCTGAAGTCTGCACAGGTAATCGTCATTCCGGAACGAAATCGCCAGAAACAAGCTATCGGGGTTCTCTGTCTGATTTTTAATAACGATAGACAGATCGACTCAGAAGAGCATGAAGGGCGCCTCGCCTTCATTGACGCGCTCTCCGGTTTTGGTGCCGTCACGCTCGAAAGCCGGCAGATGCTTAGAATGCAGAAGGATCTTCTCGAGTCATTCATCAAGCTGCTGGCAGGTGCGATTGACTCAAAATCCCCCTATACCGGCGGCCATTGTCAGCGCGTACCGGTCCTCACCAAACTGCTGGCCCAGAAGGCCTGCGAATCACAGGATGATGAGTTCGCAGATTTCAGCATCACCGACGAGGAGTGGGAAGCGCTGCACATCGCAAGCTGGCTTCACGACTGCGGCAAGGTAACAACGCCTGAGTTCGTTGTTGACAAGGCAACAAAACTGGAGACGATCTATGATCGCATCCACGAAATCAGGATGCGTTTCGAGGTGTTGAAAAGAGACGCACACATAGGTTATTGGGAACAGCGGGCTCGGGGAGATGATGAAGAAACAACTCGACTGCAGCTTGAATCGACCTGGCAGGAACTTGATGATGAATTCGCTTTCATTGCCGAATGTAATCTGGGCGGTGAATATATGGCTCCTGAAAAAGTTGAGCGTCTCCAGCAGATTGGCGGTCGCACTTGGATGAGAACCATTGATGACCGTTTAGGAATATCCTGGGAAGAAAGCCAGCGTAAAGAGCGAACGGCACCACCCTCGTTGCCGGTGGTAGAATCTCTTATTGCCGATCGTGATGATCACCTGTTCATCCGTCCGGAGCAGGCGGAGATCAGTGGTCAGAATGATTACGGTTTTGTTCTGGATGTCCCTCAATACCTCTATAACAGAGGAGAACTTCATAATCTCAGTATTGCCAAGGGTACACTCACTGATGAAGAACGATATCAAATAAACGACCATATCGTTCAGACGATCATTATGTTGAAAAAGTTACCGTACCCCAAACACTTAACGGAAGTCCCCGATATTGCAGGGGGACATCATGAGAAGATCGATGGAACCGGCTATCCCCGGAAATTAAGCGCAGACCAGATGTCGTTACCGGCAAAGATGATGGTGATTGCCGATATTTTTGAGGCACTTACTGCATCAGACCGACCGTATAAAAAATCAAAGACGCTCAGTGAAGCGATCAGAATTATGGGTTTTATGGAAAAAGACCAGCACATAGATTCAAGCCTTTTCAGGTTATTTTTAACCAGCGGCGCCTATCTCGACTATGCCAGGGAATATATGAACCCAGAGCAGATTGATGAAGTTGATATAGGCACCTTTATTCAAGCGTGAATATTGACCTGTCAATAAACGAAGTGATCAGCTATAAAGACTGACCTCTATCAGTTTTTATCTGCAGGTATTGGCCAACGATTTTAAAATGTATAGTGCATCTTTACCAGGTAGCCCTGGAAAATCTTTATAACTTAGATGTCTTATATCCTCCTTATCCTCACGACACTCTTCTGGTCCGGGAACTTCGTTCTCGGCAGAGGCATGCATGCTGAAATTCCACCGCTCTCTCTATCTTTCTGGCGCTGGGTTATTGCTCTGGCGATTCTCTGCCTGTTTGCGGTCAAACATCTCTATCGTCAACGACAGCTCGTTCAACATCATTCTCGCTTTATCATAATCCAGGGACTGCTTGGTGTAGCCGGCTTTAATTCACTTATTTACCTGGCCATACAGACCACAACAGCCATCAATGCTGTGTTGATAAACTCCTGTATTCCAGTACTGATCGTCGTCTGTTCCTGGGCCATGTATCGCGAGGTTATGACGGTAAGACAATATTTAGGAGTTATTGTTTCACTTTTCGGTGTTGTTTTGATTATCGCCCATGGTGAGATCGATTATCTGCTGGCTCTAAGCTTTAACCCTGGAGATTTATTAGTTTTTGCAGCCGCTCTGACATGGGCGCTCTATTCATCAAACCTCCGCAACTACCCAAAAGAGCTGCACCCGCTTGCATACCAGTCAGGAATTGTGGTCAGCGGGCTCATCATCCTGACACCATTCTACCTTTTTGAACTCTCTACTGTTGGCGGGTTCAGAGTCACTATGGCATCAATCTCAACGATTTTGTACATCGCTCTTTTTGCCTCAGTACTCGCTTTTATTTTCTGGAACCGCGCGGTTCGAACGATTGGGGCAAATCGGGCAGGACCATTCATTCACCTGATGCCCGTTTTCAGCACAATTCTGGCAGTTATCTTTCTCGATGAAACCATACAGCGTTATCACCTGCAGGGAATTGGTTTGATATTCATCGGCATTGCCATGACCACGATCAAAGGCAAACGTTCTTGATCTGGCGACTCGTCTGCATCATTATTTCACATCACAGCAGCCAGTTTCCGCACAGAACTAACGTTGATCAGCGTAAGAGCCGTAACCGTGCCTCATCCGGGTCTAGAACTTTGTAACCTTGCTGTTCCAGCTCTCTCCGTAAGGCTGAAACAAGTTCCACATTAGAATGCAGCTGTCCTGCCGTTATATTCCAAAGAATCCTCAAAACCGACACGTACAATTGCTGCACCCATATCTATGGCTTCAAGATGGGCGGAAAAATCAATGCTACCGATAAAAATCGCTCCCCAGCAGCTGCCGGCAGGGAGCCTGGAAACAAGATATGACAACAGTCTCCTGTCGTAACTCATTCCCCACTGCACATTGAAAATAAAACTGAAATTACACGGCTCGGGTACCAATCCATCACTGATCAGGTTCAGAGCCGTCTCCAGATGACCGGTATCAAAGACCTCCAGCGATGGTTTTACCCCCTGACGCTTCATTTCCTCTACCCAAAACCGGACATCCGGCAAACTGTTTTGATAGACAAGTCACCAAAATTCAGGGAGCCTACGTTCAACGAGCCCATTTCAGCATGGCTGCTGGTGACAGGAAGTACTCGCTGCGCTGCGTTCAGTGCCGACAATCCGCCGGTCGAAGCTTCCAGTATTATCTCAGTCCGGTCTTTTATCAGGCCAAGCGTCTCATTAAAGAAACTCATATCATCGGTTAACTGGCCTGCACGGTCGCGACAATGAAGATGCATGACAGCAGCACCTTCAGCGGCACAGGCAATGACATCTTCAGCTATATCTTCGGGTGTAACCGGATTGTTCCTGCCGGCTCCCCAGCCACCTGTCGGTGCCAGAGCTATGATAACTTTATTATTCATTTTAACCTCATATGAAGCGTTTAAAAGGGGAATTTCCTACCTGTAAAATGATGATCATACCACAAAAAAAACCGGCAAGCTTTTATAGACCATTGTCATTCTATGAATCAAAGGAAGATAGCTCTTCCAGACCCTATGAGACATATCGTCTGACACGCTTATCCTCTTGATTATCGAAACAATTCTTATTGACAACAGACCAGAGGTCGTCTATTTTTTGCTATCAAGGTGTCACCAGGACATAATAGGGAATCCTGTGAGAATCAGGAACGGGCCCGCCGCTGTAACCGGGGACAACCGCTGTAGATGCCACTGACAGATGTCGGGAAGGCGCAGTTGGAAGAATGATCCGGAAGTCAGAAGACCTGCCTTGAACGTGATAGTTGAACATCCTCGCGGAAAAGGGATCGTTTATCTGAATCTGTGGTGACAGGGCCCCCAGGTCAGGATACTGGCTTCGGGGCATTTTTTATGTCTTGAGCCTCTCTGTTAATTTAGAAGGAGGTTGCAATGATTGAAAAAGAGATCACCCAGGCAAAACAATGTGCACTGACAACCAGAGACTGGGACACCTACCAGGTTATTGTCAGGACCTGCCTGACACCAGAAAAATCAACGCTTTCCCAGTTGGTTGCAGGGCAACAGGCGGGTATACAGACCCCGGAAGTAAAGAATGGAAGACTCAGAGAAAAACGAGGCTAGCAAGGACATCCCAGGACCATTTTAAAATGGTCCTGGGATCTTAATTAGTTTTGAGACCGTTCATAAATCGATGATCTAATCGTTTATAACAAACGCCATTATGTCCTACAGCTACCTCCTTGACCTCTATCAAATCCTCGATGAACGCATTAACCAGATTGATAGTGAAAAATCACCGGATATTACTCATCCAAATGAACCAGAATATCTTCAGGGAAGGCGTGATTGCCTCGTGGATTTCAAAAAATATTTGCAAGAAAACTACCATCACAAGCTGCCTCGCAGAATACAAAGAGTATTCAAATCGTAAAAATCATTAAAAATAAAAAGTAATTACGGATCATTACCACACCTCTGCTGCCCGAGGCCCTGTATGGAAAGAGGAGCCGGGAATAAATCAGCGCCTTACTGCATGGCAATTCCATTTTTGTAACTAATCCCTTTTCATTCAACTTCAATTATTGTTTAATAAAAGCTAAGGATGGAAAATTAGACACTTACCATGGTTGAAAACCAGAACGCAGATAATACAGGATTGGCTGAATAAATATGGCGAAAGTATTAAGACGGTGCCCCAAGTGCTCCCGAAAAATTACCAATAAGATCGAGTGTAGAAGTTGCGGTCTGCTGTTTGAACGCTATTTTAAAGCAGAAGCCCAGAAAAGAGCTGCAGAGAAAGCCCGTGCCGCTAAAAAGAACAAAATTCAAAGGATTGTAAACAGCTCGATATCTCTGCTGTTCATCGCAATTATTGGCGGGGCTGCTCTTTATTATTACAACACAAAAACACCTGCCTCCCCGTCATCTGGAACAGACAAAACGCTGAAACAGGAAAGCGTTGCATCAACTCAAACAGCTGGTGGGACGCAAGATTCTGCCAATGTCAGCCGTGCAAAGCAGGCAACCGTTTCCATCAGTGCACCCGGGGGTAACGGTACCGGTTTTTTTGTCGCCAAGGATCTTCTTATTACCAACAGACATATCGTTGAACAGAAAGAAGACGGCCTTGCCGAGGCACGCAGTGCATTTGAGTCATATCGTGACCGCGTTGCCGAGGAAAATGAGAAACTCCAGGAAATGAAACAACAATATACAGAGATGGCGGACGGCAGCACGAAGGATGAACTGGGTGCAATCATAGAAGACGGCGAAGCTCAATTGGAAAAAGCACTGGCCGAACAGCAACGTCTGGAAAACAAGGTTCTGGATATTGAAAAACGGTTGGAAAACAACGAGGTGCTTGTGGTCCTTGCCGACGGCAGTAACGTGGCAATCAGTGCTACAAGTTTAAGTGAAACCTCTGATCTTGCACTCCTTACCGTTGTTGGAACGAATATCGAGGGGATCGTTTTTCCTCCAGCAGGCAACCCTCTCACCGAGGGAACCAATCTCTTTACTATCGGTCCGAAAAATATATCCATCCCCTGCACCTTTACCGGTTTTTATCGCGGTGATAATCCTGATGATTTTTTTATTCAGACCGACAGATCCTTCAACTCGAAGAACAGTGGCGGCCCTCTGATAGATGAGGATGGTTATGTTCGAGGTATCAGCACAAAAACAGACCTGAAACTGGAAGGGGGTTCAATTGCAATTCCGATTGAAACAGCGATGAGCGAGTTCAATCTTTAACACTGTTATTCAAGATGTAACCGGTTTTACACATTGATAACACCTCACAACAGGCAAGAATAGTCAGCGAATCAGCCCTCCCCAAGTGCCCTGAACTTTTCCCGGGTTCAGTATCAATTTGTTCGAGTGTAATGTATCTTTCTACAGTATAAATTCTTACGGTCGGGCGGAACAAACATCGCTTGTCCACACCTCAGTTCACGCAAAAAGCTGGAGCGTATTTATGCGATTTCTCATTTACGGTGCCGGAGCCCTTGGACAGGCCCTTGGATGTCTCCTTGCAGCACGGGGTCATAACGTCATCCTGATCATCAGGGAACGTTTTATAAAATCGATTACGAAAAAAGGTCTTTCTGTTTCCGGTCTATTTGGAGACTTTCATGTTGAAGGACGATCAATCGGGCTGTTCCCCTCCCTGGATACTGTTGGCGATTATGATTTCGATTATATACTGATAACGACAAAATCATATGGTACGGCCCAGGCAGTCTCGGAAATTGCGACACTTGATCGCTGCAGTTGTCCGGTCGTATCCATGCAGAATGGCTGCGGCAATGTTGAACAGGTTATCGGTCAGTTCGGAACAGATCGAAGCCTGGGGGCACGGGTCATAACCGGTTTTGAAATTCAGCAGCCAGCTGTCATCAAAATTACCGTATCAGCAGACGACATTCACATTGGTGCGGCTATGCCCGGATCAATTTCTCAGTCAGCATACAGGCTTGCGAATACGATAAACGAGGCCGGACTTCCCACTATCCCGGTTGAAGATATTAACCAGTCGCTGTTTGCCAAATTACTTTACAATTGCGCCCTCAACCCACTGGGTGCACTTCTCGGGGTGAATTACGGAGCCTTGTCAGAGCATGATGATACTCGTATAGTTATGAATAATATAATACAAGAGACATTCAGTGTTATCAGTGTCCTTGGCGGAACAACCCCGTGGAAGAGTGCTGTCCATTATCAGCAGCACTTTTACCAAACACTCCTGCCGGCAACCTATGATCACCGCTCCTCAATGCTCCAGGACCTTGAAAACAATAAGCCCACCGAAATCGAGGCCCTTACCGGTTACGTGAGCTGCCAGGGTAAAATGAACGGCATCAGCACTCCGGTGTGTGACCTGTTAACTTCGCTCATTCGTTTTAGAGAGCAATCTCTCAACTGAACTGCTGCTGGGTCCTGCTGATAATCTCTTCCTGGTGCTCTTTGTCAAGATCCACAAAATAGTCGCTATAACCTGCCACCCGCACAAGCAGGTTGCGGTATTCATCCGGTGCATCCTGTGCTTTGCGCAGCGTATTGGTATCGACAATATTGAACTGAATATGGTGCCCGCCCAGGTTAAAGTATGTCCTGACCAGGTTACCAAGTTTATCGAGGTCACTATCTGTTGTCAGCACACTTGGTAAAAATCGCTGGTTGAGCAGTGTACCACCCGATTTGATCTGGTCCATCTTACTCAAGGACTTCACAACAGCAGTTGGACCATTGCGATCTGCTCCATGCGATGGTGATGTCCCATCCGATTGCGGCAGGTGAGCGTATCGGCCGTTTGGCGTCGCACCAAGCATTTTGCCAAAATAGACATGACAGGTAGTGGAAAGCATATTGAGATGATAGACGGTACCTTTGGTATTTGACCGACCATCTATTGTCTCAAACAGGCTCTCATAAACACGCTTCATGAGTGCATCAGCCCGGTCATCATCATTTCCGAAAAACGGGGTTTTATTCCATAGTTTCAAACGCAACGCTTCAGCGTCTTCAAAATTGTTCGCAAGGGCTTCCAGCAAGTCTCCCCAACGGACTGTTTTGTCTTCATAAACATGCGTTTTAATGGCTGAAAGGCTATCCGTAATGGTACCAATACCACAACATTGAATGTAGTTTGTATTATAACGTGGACCCGCATCATAATAATCACGTCCTTTTTCAATGCAGTCCTGAATCACTACTGACAAAAATGGCGCTGGCGAATACTTGGCGTACATTCTCTCGATATAGTTGTTTACCCTTACTTTCAGATCAACCACATAGTTCAGTTGCCGGGAAAATGCCTCATATAACTGCTCAAAGGTGGCAAAAGATCGAGGGTCACCGGTTTCAATACCAACTTTTTTCCCCGTTAACGGGTCAATGCCATTGTTGAGCGTGATTTCGAGGATTTTGGGGACATTCAGGTAACCGGTCAGGATATACGCTTCTTTACCGAAAGCTCCGGTTTCAATACAGCCGCTTGTCCCCCCCTCTCGGGCATCTTCGACTGACTTTCCAACCCTGATCTGCTCCAATATGACCGCCTCTGAGTTAAACACCGATGGATAGCCGTATCCTTTTCTGATAACCCCCATGGCTGCCTTTAAGAAACGATCTGGTGTTTTGCTGCTGATATGAACACTCGGCTGCGGTTGCAGGAGATGAAGCTCATCGGAAACTTCAAGGGCGATATATGAAACCTCATTGGAGGCATCACCGCCGGTACTGTCGACACCGCCGAGGTTTATCTGGGTAAAATCGTTGTATGTGCCTGACTCTTTTGCAGTAACACCTACTTTAGGTGGCGCCGGATGATTATTTACTTTTATCCAGAGACACCCGAGCAGCTCTTTGGCCAGCGCCCTGGTCAAGCTGCCATCCTCGATTCCCCGATCATAAAATGGTTTAAGGTGCTGATCAATATGCCCCGGGGTCATCGCATCCCAGCCATTGAGCTCGGTAATGGTACCCAGGTGAACAAACCAGTACATCTGCAGGGCCTCGTGGAAGGTTTGAGGAGCATAGGCCGGTATCCTGCGACAGACCTCGGCAACCGTGCGCAGTTCTTCTGAGCGGGTTTCATCTGTGGTTATTTTTGCCATTTCTGCAGCCAGTTCAGCATGGCGCCGGGCAAAAATAATAGCCGCATCACAGCTGATTGACATTGCCGTCAACTGCTCGAAACGATCTGCAGCCCGTGGGTCACCCTGATAATCAAGCCGACTGATACGCTCTTCAATTCTTTCTTTGTACTCATTCATCCCACAGCGGTAAATGCTGCCGTCGAGAGCCGTATGTCCCGGCGCTCGCTGTTCCATGAACTCTGTGAAGAGGCCGGATGCATAGGCCTCTTTCCATTCCTCTGGAACCTGCTCGAATATCCGCTCCCGCATTGAACGGCCCTGCCAGTATGGAATAACGATATCTTCATATTTTTTTATGTCTTCTTCGGCCACACGATAATTCGCCATCGACCGGCTGTTCAGAATCCTCAGGTCTTCAGCAGAATGGCAGGTCAGTTCCGGAAAGGTGGAAACAATTCGAGGGGCAGGCCCGCGCTCACCGACGATCAATTCGTCGTCACCAATATAGATTGTTTTCTTTTCACATAGATATTTGAAAAACAGCGCCCTGAGAACAGGAATAGAATATTTACCATAATTATCCTGGTAAAATTCGGTTTCAAGAAGCGCCCGCTCAACTGAAAGACCTGGTTTTATAGAAAAGCTTTGCTGCCTCAGCCGTTCAATTCTACTGTTCATTTCAACCTCCGACTACTGCTTGAAGACCATGCTGCTTTAACATCACTACTGTCTGCTCTAAAGTACTGTTTGCCAACGCGGGGATAGTATCTCCGGGATAAACAGTGCCCAGTTTCTTGTATTTTGCCTTCGCTGCCTGATGATAAGGAAGAACATCGACAGAACTGACGTTTTGCAATTGCTTGATAAACTGGATCGTTGCTGCAATATTATCGCGGGAATCATTTACCCCTGGGATAAGCGGTAACCGAATCCGCAATTCACAGCGCGAGTCGGCGAGCAAACGAATGTTCCGGAGTATACGTTCGTTACCAACACCGGTATATTTTTTATGCTGGACAGTATCCATATGTTTTATATCACAAAGCATCAAATCAGCGATTTCAGCGGCAGCCAGCAAATGGTCCCTGGATGCATAGGCTGATGTGTCTATGGTTCGATGGATCGATAATTCCCTGCATGCCATGAGCAGTGCCATCAAAAACTCCGGTTGGTCAAACGGTTCGCCACCTGAGAAGGTAACCCCTCCACCGGACTGGTCAAAGAAAGGCATGTCTTTCCTGATCTCGCCCATGACTTCGTCAACCGTTGCCTGCCAGCCAGTCAGCTCATGAACCAGAGCCGGGCAGTGCTGCACGCATTCTCCACAACTATCACACTTGTCAATGGCGCGTTCAACCCCATTGGCCCCCATGGACAAAGCCTGTTGCGGGCAATGGATGATACACTCACCACAGCCAATACAGTGGTCAACCGATGAGACTGTTCGCAATCGTCTTGAAATCCCCTCAGGATTATGACACCAATGGCAATCAAGCGAGCAACCTTTAAAAAAAACAGTTGTTCGAAGATGCGGCCCATCATGAAGAGAAAATCGTTTTATTGCAAATAACTTCCCGATAACAGTCATCAGTTGTTTATAACATTAAATATCATTATTATAAAGCCCGCAATACATTATCTGCTCTTGATTCAAGTAATCCGAGACCGCGCATTTCTAGATGTGTTGAGTCAGGATGATTACCCTCGAGGCGGTATCATTTCCCATAACAGGCAGAGGCGAAGATCAAAAATATCACTTCGGCGCGGCTTTATGGCGAATGTCTCTGTTTCTACCAATGCCGGGTCATGCTGGCTCACCAAAGTTTCAAGCGCTTCTGCCTGCTCATTATTGAGCTGCTGGATTTGTGCTTCGATTTCAGATACCGCCTCCTGGGCGCGCTGCACATCACCTTTTTCTTTTGCCACCTGTCCCGCTTTGCGAATACCGCTTGCCGTTCTTGTAATAGTTGTTGAAGAAAAAGCCTTACGCCCGAAAAACGCCCCGAGTACCGCGGTACCGATAGACAGCAGGGTGTCAGTTGTTTTTGAGGTAACATCACCCTTTTCTTTTTCTATTTTAACCAGGGCACTATCAAGCCTCTTCTCAAGCTGTTGTCGCTTGGTATTAAATTTTCCTAGCAGTTTCTCGGCTGCAATTTCTTTTTTTTCGCGCATAAGATCCGCAACACGGACCAGAAAATCCGCTTCTGATTCCGCTGGTCGTGATTCAAGCTTGATGGACGGTGCCCTAAAAAGCTCAAGACGCTCTGTCTGATAGAGAAAATCGGAATATTCCTTTTCAAATGCTCTGAGATTTTTGATTGAGGAAAAGATTTCCGGGAGATCGTGAAAGGAGCTTTCGCCGGGAGCAGAATCGCGACAATCATCAAGAGCGAGCTCAAGGGGTTCAGACTCTTCCCACCGTGCGGCAGAGAAGGAGCGATCGAGATAGAGCCTCAGATCACATTGTTTCAACTCGTCTATATTGCGACTGTTATTGTAAAATCGAACCGTTGCAGATCCCGCCAGCCAGGGTTCAAAGACGATTTCATCAGCGAGAACCGGCGGGAGAAAATACCGTTGTTCAATACCTTCACTGATAAGGGCGGGGCTTTCACTCAGCCTGCCGGTTCTGGCGGACCAAGGCTCACCTTCAGCGTCTGCTGTTGTCTGCGGTATATGCCGTCCAGCCATCAGCTTGCCAATCTCCTGTAAACTGATAGGCCCCTTGAGGTACGACATCACCCACCGGGTCTCAAACATCAGCGGCTCGTCAATATGGGCAGAAGTCAGTAGAAACTGCCTCCCTTTCATATCTGAGAGCAATCGTTTCACGGTTGACCTGTCGAGTGCTCCGTCACTCGCCCCGACAATACCGTCAAGAACCTTGTTCTGGTCCTGGCTGGTCTGCAGCCGTCCGACAAACCAGGTACCAATATTGGATAGGCCTTTGTAATCAAGATCAACAGGGTTCTGGGTGGACAGCACAACGCCAATGCCAAAGGCCCGCGCCTGTTTGAGCAGCAGCAGCATCGGCTTTTTCGATGGCGGGTTTCTATTTGGTGGAAAATAACCAAATATTTCATCCATGTAGAGAAGCGCTTTGAGTGAAGATGTTCCCTGCTGACGGCGCATCCAGCCAATCATTGCATTGAGCAGCAGGGTTACAAAAAACATGCGCTCAGATTCACCAAGATGGGCAATGGAAAAAATTGAAGTCCTCGGTCTGCCATCATTCCCATAGAGTATACGCTGAATATCTAACGGTTCCCCTATCATCCAGGAAGAAAAAGAAGGACTGGCGATAACATTGTTGAGCAGCATGGCAAGTTTCATACGCTCGGCCTGCGGGAAGAAATGAGTCAACCCGAAGACCCCAACTTTCTCAAAAGGCGGATTTACGATAGCCCCGATTAACGATTCAAGAGAAAGATCCTCCCCCTTTCGCCAGTGGTGCAGCAAGATGGAGGATACAAGGATATGCTCTCTGCTGGTCAGAGGATCCCCATCGACATCCACGAGCGAAAGTAGACTGGTCGCCGTTGAACCAACGAGGGAATTGAGCGTGTCCTGGTCTTCGAGGATATCCGGGGCAGGAGCACTGAATCCGGAGAGGATCGACACCGGCACCCCACTGCTGCTTCCAGGCGTATACACGGTTGCATTGGCTTTCTCGGAAAGCGTGCGAATTCGCTGCTCACCCTGCCCCCAGGATAGAAGGCCGCTCCTCCATGCTTCAGCAGTTTTCTGGGCAAACTGTTCCACCGACATGTTCTTTCTGGAGGCTTCAGCTGGGTCAACCCAGGGTGCGAAATCATCGGGTTTTAACTCGGGAAAGGTGAGCAGCAGATTTGCCATGTCGCCTTTCGGATCAATAATGATCGATGGAATGTCATCCATGATCGCCTCTTCAATAACCCCAATGCCAAGACCCGTCTTGCCACTGCCTGTCATACCAATAATTACCCCGTGGGTTGTAAGATTCTTGCTCTTAAACAAAAGCGGCAGCGTTGGCGTCTGCTCATCAGAAATGGCCAGCTCCCTGCCAAGATACAGCAACCCAAGTTTCTCATAGTGACTGCTCTCTTCCATTACTCACCTCGCTCCCCAAAATTAAAGATGAAATCTGCCCTTTGAGACTGATTTGCTGCTCTTTGTTATACTCTTTTCTACTTCTTTATAATTTCCTGCCAATGTCAAGCATTTTCATGCCATCTCTTCCGTGCTGGATAAGATAGCCACATGTCGGGTGTCTTTAGAAAAGGCAATCTTTATTTTGCCCCGCCAGCACTTTGTGGTTATAGTGGTCAAAGCTTGTCATAGTCAGTGATATTATTCAACGAATAAGCGTAGATAAGGGCAATGTAAAGCTTGCGCTCAAAATTTAATCCATACTGTCGTGTTTGATGGAAAAACCGCAACGTAAAAGTTCTGCAGGCACTTCGACATTCAGCAGAAGGAAAATTCTGCAATTATGTGGTGTTGCCGGGGGCCTCGGGGTTGTTTATTATTACGGATTCGCCCCCCGCTCCAACCTGAAAGTGGCTAAGCGCACCCAGCTGCTGATGGGTACTATTATCAACATTACCGTATGCTGTGAGGACGAACAACACGCTCAGGAAGCAATTTCTGCCTGCATCTCGCGTATGGAACTTTTATCAGACATGATGAGCACCTATGTGCCGGACAGCCCCATATCTCGCTTAAACCGTGACGGAACACTCAAGAACGCTCCCCAGGAGCTCATTGATGTCTTTTCCATGTCACGTGAGCTCAGTGAACTGACCAGTGGTGCCTTTGATCCGACGATTTTCCCCCTGCTTGGGCGCTACAAGCAAGTCAAAGAATCAGGAATACTGCCACCGGAATCAGAAATAAATGATCTCCTGCAACGGGTTAATTTCAGGCATATCGTTATCGAGCCGGGAAATACAATCAGATACACATACCCGGGCACCCAGGCGACACTTGACGGCATAGCAAAAGGCTATATCGTTGATCGTGGTATTGAGGTTCTTGAGTCAAATGGTTATTCAAATGCATATGTAGAGGCCGGCGGCGATCTGATGACCATCGGCACCCGACAGGATGGTAACCCTTGGAGAATTGGAATAAGGAATCCTCGAAGTGATGATTTAAAAAAAATGGACACGATCGAGCTGAGCAATCGGGCAATTGCCACCTCTGGAGATTACCTGCAATATTTTACTGACGATAAAAAAACTCATCATATCCTGAGTCCATTTACCGGGTTTTCACCAGTTGAGACAGCAAGCAGCTCTATTATTGCCCCTACTGTTGCCCAGGCGGACGGGCTGGCCACTGCCACAATGGTCCTCGGCCCGCGTGCGGCGGTAGAACTGGTGGAAGCGATTCCCGAGTGTGAAGGTTATTTTTTTGATAAAGAACTCAACAAATTTAACACAACAGGTTTTTTCAGCTGAGATGAATCACATAACAATAAAAAATGGGTTGGACATTCCGATCAGTGGTAAGCCGGTACAGACAGTAACAAGCAGTAAGCCGCTGAGTCATGTGGCGCTCATCGGTGACGATTATCCCGATATGAAACCAACCATGCTCGTCAAGGTCGGCGACCAGGTGCAATGTGGGCAACCGCTTTTCACCGACAAGAAAAATGAAGGTGTAACGTTCACCGCACCCGGCAGTGGCGAAGTCATCGCATTGAATCGTGGGGAAAAACGAAAGTTTGAATCGCTTGTCATTCGTCTGGACGACAGTGAACCCCTCACGTTTTGCGCACCGGAGAGTGGTGTTGAATCATTCTCCTCTGATGAACTTCGCACACTTCTTGTTAAATCAGGCCTCTGGTGTGCTCTTCGTGCCAGGCCTTACGGCAAGATTCCGGCGATAGATGCGCAACCTGCATCTCTGTTTGTTACAGCGATTGACACGTCCCCTCTGGCCCCTGATATGGAGGGGATCATCGAGCTAAAAAAAGATGAATTTCTCGAGGGACTCAAATTCCTGAAAAAATGCATCAGCAGCCCAATCTATCTCTGCCTTGAAAAAAATCAGAAGGCGATAACCGGGAATATTGATGGTATCGAGCAGGTAGAATTCTCAGGCCCACACCCGGCCGGACTGCCGTCGACTCATATCCACTTTATCGATCCGGTGCACGAAAACAAGCACGTCTGGCATATCGGGGCTCAGGATGTGATAAGTTGCGGCGCTCTTCTTAAAACCGGACAATTGAGCACCGATCGCATCATATCCCTGGCTGGCCCTGCTGCTTCGGAGCCACGGCATATCAGAACTCAACTTGGAGCATCAATCAGGGAACTCTGTCACTCAGAGACAACAGGAGATGACGTGAGGCTGCTATCCGGCTCTGCTCTCGATGGCCGACAAGCGACCGACATTCACGGCTTCCTTGGCCGCTATCATCAGCAGATAACCTGCCTGCCGGAAGGAACCGGGAGACAGTTTTTTGGCTGGCTGCGGCCGGGTGAGGATCGATTTTCCGTAACCAGGGCTTTTCTCTCTGCATTCACCAAACCCGAGGCGTTTCCTCTCGATACTGCCGTATGGGGTGGAGACCGGGCAATTTTCCCACTCGGATCTTACGAAAAAGTGATGCCTATCGATACGGTGGCGACCTACCTTCTTAAAAGTCTTGCCTCCGGCAATACACAAAAAGCCAAAGAATTGGGCTGCCTTGAACTGATAGAAGAAGATCTGGCGCTCTGCTCATATGTATGTCCCGGCAAAAATAATTTTGGCCCGATGTTGCGGCAGACATTGACAACAATTGAAAAGGAAGGGTAATTCAAACACATACAGGCTATGAAATTCCTCAACAAACTGTTCATTGACATCAAACCGATGTTTGAAAAAGGAGGCCGCTTCGAACGATTGTATCCGCTCTATGAAGCGACAGACTCGTTCCTCTTTTCAACCACCAAATCGACACCGGCGGCTCCACATATTCGAGACGCGATTGATCTGAAACGGATCATGATAACCGTAATCATTGCCCTGGTTCCCTGTACAATCATGGCCTTGTGGAATACCGGTTACCAGGCGAACAGTGCACTTGCTGCCGCAGCCGGCACGATCCCCGATGGCTGGCGCGGAGCAGTCATGCAGACCATTGGCGCCGATCCAGGTTCATTTTTGTCAAATATCATCCATGGCTCTCTCTATTTTCTGCCCGTCTATATTGTTATCGTCGTGGTGGGTTCCGTCTGGGAATTGATCTTCAACCTCATCCGCGGCCATGAGTTTTCAGAAGCATTCCTCGTTACAAGTCTTCTGTTGCCACTGACGCTCCCCCCAACCATCCCCCTCTGGCAGGTCGCAATCGGCACAAGTTTCGGGGTGGTTTTTGCCAAAGAAGTTTTCGGAGGGGTCGGCAAGAACTTCATGAACCCTGCACTTGCCTGCCGTGCGTTCATCTATTTCGCCTATCCCGCTCAAATGACCGGAGATAAAATCTGGACAGCTGTCGATGGTGTGAGCAGCGCAACACCTCTGGGGGTACTTGCCACAGCGACAACCGCTAACCCCATAGAAGCTCTAGATGTCACGTGGTTCCAGGCATTCATCGGAACAATTCCCGGATCAATGGGAGAGACATCCACTCTTGCCTGCCTGCTTGGAGCCGCCCTGCTGCTCATAACCGGAATCGCCTCATGGCGGATCATGCTGTCGATGCTGATTGGAGCTGTTATCACTGTCTTCTGTTTCCAACTCGTCCCAGATCCAGCACACCCATTCTACTCGGTCCCTCCTCACTGGCACCTGGTATTGGGTGGGTTTGCCTTTGGTCTTGTATTCATGGCAACGGATCCGGTATCAGCGGCACAGACCCCGACCGGTCAGTGGCTCTATGGAATCCTGATCGGTTTTCTGACGATTTTGATCCGAGTGGCGAATCCCGCTTACCCTGAAGGAGTAATGCTCGCCATATTGATGGGTAACGTTTTCGCACCCCTTTTCGACTACTTCGTAATCAGAGCAAACGTCAAAAGGAGGATACTACGACATGGCTGACGAACACCCGCTCAAACCATTCTACTCGGTGCTTGTTCTTGCATTTGGCTGCTCCCTGCTGGTAGCTGCCGCTGCTGTCGGGCTCAGACCGCTTCAGGATGCCAATAAACAACTGGATCAGAAAAAAAATATCCTCAATGCTGCCGGTATCTACCAACCGGAGACGCCAATAGCCGACCAGTTCAGTGTTATCGAAACAAAAATCGTTAACCTCGCCAGTGGTGAGTATGTTCCTGCCGAAACCGTAAACCCGGCGTCTTATAATCAACTTGGAGCAGCGCTATCTGAAGAAAACGGCAGAGCGCTCCAGCGTTCCGATGATCCGGCAGGCATACGACGATTGGAAAATTATTCGTTCATCTATCTTGTCCGCAAAGGCGATAACATTGACCAGGTGGTTGTGCCGGTCAGAGGTAAAGGACTCTGGTCCACCATGTATGCCTATGTAGCCCTCGACAGTGACCTCACAACAATAAAGGGAATATCATTTTACGAGCATGGTGAAACCCCCGGACTTGGAGGAGAAGTTCAGAACCCACGATGGCAGGCAGGATGGCGGCAGAAGAAGCTTTACTCACCGGAGGGAGAGATGGCCCTTGATATTGTCAAGAGTGGCAGTCAAGGCAGCCCCGAGGAAATGCCCTATATGATTGATGGGCTCTCGGGCGCCACGCTGACCTCACAGGGCGTTGAGAACCTGATGCACTTCTGGTTCGGCGATGACGGATTCAAACCTTTTTTCAACCGAGTCAAGAGCGAAGGGGGATTCAATGGCTGAGACAAATAAAGAACTGGTGTTTCGCTCTGTATTCAAGCGCAACCCGATTGCTCTGCTCGTACTGGGTATCTGCTCTGCGCTCGCAGTAACCGGGCAGATGTCAACCGCCTTTGTGATGTCGATCTGTGTGACCCTGGTTACCGCTTTTTCCAGTCTGACCATCAGTATCGTCCGACACCAGATCCCAAACACCGTTAGAATTGGCCTCCAGATCATGGTAATTGCCACCCTCGTTATTATCGTTGACCAGGTTTTAAAGGCCTTCTACTTTGAGCTTTCAAAGCAGCTCTCTATTTTTGTCGGCCTGATCATAACAAACTGTATTGTCATGGGCCGGGCTGAAGGGTTTGCCATGTCCAATCCGCCGATACCGAGCTTCTTCGATGGAATCGGCAATGGCCTGGGCTACGGATTTATCCTGATGACGGTAGCCTTTGTCCGAGAGCTCTTTGGCTCCGGCTCCCTGTTTGGGTTCGAGATCTTCAAACTTGTTACCAACGGCGGATGGTATGTCCCAAACGGCATGCTGGTACTGCCGGCAAGTGCTTTCTTCCTTATTGCAGTTCTCATCTGGGCGCTGCGGGCTATTGACCCGGAACAGCAGGAGAAGAACTAATGCACTATCTCGATATAATATTCAGATCCATATTTATAGAGAATCTACCGCTCAGTTTTTTCCTGGGAATGTGTACCTTTCTGGCTATTTCCAAGCAGGTAAAAGCTGCCATGGGACTTGGTCTTGCAGTCTTAGTTCTCACTGCCATAACAATACCAATCAACAATTTTATCCTTAACACACTGCTCAAACAAGGTGCCCTCGAATGGCTTGGACTTGGAGGGTTAGACCTGACATTTCTCGGACTCCTGATTTACATCGCAACGATTGCAGCAGTCGTACAGGTCCTTGAAATGGTACTCGATCGATTTGTACCGGCACTCTACAATACCCTTGGTATTTTTCTGCCCCTGCTGACCGTTAACTGTGCGATACTGGGTGGTACCCTTTTCATGGTTGAGCGTGACTATACCTTCCTCGAAAGCACGGCATATGGCATCGGTGCTGGTGCCGGATTCTTCCTGGCGGTCGTTGCGCTTGCCGGAATACGGGAAAAATGTGAATACGCTGACCCTCCGGCAGCCCTCCGCGGCCTTGGCCTCACTTTTATTACGGCCGGGCTGATGGCCCTTGCCTTTATGGGACTGGCAGGAATGAGCTTATGAATACTATCATGCTGATTAAACCAATAAATACTATTTCAACCGATGCGGAGATTGCAGGATGAATGAAATTCTCGTGGGAGTCACCATTTTCCTCATTATCCAGTTCATTCTCGTCTCAGTGATCGTTATTGCCAAACGAACCCTTCTGCCAAGTGGCGATATCTCCATTCTGGTGAACGACAATAAGGAACTGGTAACAGAGCCGGGTGGAAAACTACTCACCTCACTTGCCGATCAGGGTATTTTTCTCTCCTCCGCCTGCGGCGGAGGCGGGAGCTGCGCCCAGTGCCGCTGTATTGTAACGGAAGGAGGCGGTTCGATCCTCCCCACCGAAGAATCGGCTATTTCCAGACGGGAAGCACGGCAAGGATATCGCCTCGCCTGCCAGGTGCCAATCAAACGCGATCTGAAAATCCAGGTGCCACCGGAAATGCTCGAAACCAGGAAATGGCAATGTGTGGTCGAGTCAAATGAGAATGTCGCCACCTTCATAAAAGAACTGGTTCTGAAGGTGCCTGAAGGTGACCATGTGGATTTCAGGGCTGGTGGGTATATCCAGATCGAGGTCCCTCCCCATGTCCTTGAATATAAAAATTTTGAAATTGATGAACGCTTTCTCGGCGACTGGACCAAGTTTAAGATGTTCCAGTATAAATCTCATGTCCATACTCCGGTTACGCGGGCCTATTCAATGGCCAACTACCCTGAGGAAAGTGGTATCATCAAACTTAATGTGCGAATTTCCAGTCCTCCCCCGGGACAGCCGACCTTACCACCCGGCCAGGTATCCAGCTATATTTTTAATCTCAAACCGGGGGATGAGGTATCCATTTCCGGTCCTTTTGGGGAATTTTATCTTGAAGATGGAGATGAAGAGCTGGTTTATATCGGGGGCGGGGCAGGAATGGCTCCGATGCGCAGCCACATATTTGATCTTTTTAAACGTATTAAGACCGATCGTAAGGTCTCTTTCTGGTATGGCGGCCGCTCAATGAAGGAGGTATTCTACCAGAAAGAGTTCGAAGAAATGGCTGAAGCTCATGATAATTTCTCTTTTCACCTTGCCCTGTCGGAACCACTCCCCGAAGATAATTGGCAGGGGTATACCGGTTTTATCCACATGGTGCTCTATGATCACTATTTGAAAGATCACCCGGCACCGGAAGATTTGCATTACTATATTTGCGGACCGCCGATGATGAATTCATCGGTAATGGATATGCTGGATAATCTCGGTGTTGAGAAAGAAAATATTCACTTTGATGATTTCGGAGGCTAATCGTACCAAATGGAATTACTGGTCACCTTTTTAGCAACAATACCTCTTTTTGTCGGGGCGGCGCTCATTGTCAATCTCTGCAGAAGACGTGCCGCCAGGACCCGTCACCCACTCACGACCATGTGCCACCAGAGTGGTGGCGCCATGTGCTGCAGCTGCAGTTCGTCTATGCAGGTCAAGAAGGAACCTGTCGACCGCCGCTAAAGTCTATATCCTGTGCGGCCCCCTACTTTGCCCAAAGCAGGTAGGCCTTAATGAAAGGCTCCAGGTTGCCGTCAAGAACCGCATCAACATTACCCATTTCAAAATCGGTTCGGTGATCCTTGATCATCCGGTACGGCTGCAAGACATAGGAGCGTATCTGACTCCCCCAGCCAATCTCCTTTTTCTCTCCATGAAGCCCCTGCTGTTCCTCCTGCTGTCGCTGTCGCTCCCGTTCATACAATTGCGACATCAGCATCTTCATGGCCATGTCCTTGTTACGATGCTGTGACCGTTCATTCTGGCACTGGACGACAATGCCGCTCGGCAGGTGGGTGATACGGATTGCAGAATCAGTCTTGTTGACATGCTGCCCTCCCGCACCGCTTGCTCGATAGGTGTCAATCCTCAGATCTTTCTCGGAAATATCAACGTTCACCGTATCATCCAGTTCCGGCATTACCATAACCGAGGCAAAAGATGTATGCCTTCGGCCGCTTGCATCAAAGGGAGAAATTCTTACCAGCCGGTGGATCCCCAGTTCAGAACGCAGATATCCGTAGGCATGTTTTCCCTTGAAAAAGATCGATACACTTTTCACCCCTGCTTCATCACCGGGGAGATAATCAAGAATATTTGTTTTCAGCCCTTTTGCTTCAGCCCAGCGAAGATACATCCTCAGGAGAATATCAACCCAGTCCTGGGCTTCAGTTCCACCGGCACCGGCATGAATTGAAATGATTGCGTTTGAGGAATCATGTTCACCGCCGAACATACACTCAAGTTCGGTGATTCCGATATCACCCTCAATTGAATCGAGCGTTTCGGCAACTTCCTGCTCAGCATCACGATCTTTTTCCTCCACCGCCATTTCAAGCAGCAGTTCGGCCTCCTCTATCTCTGCCCAGGTGTCCTCCCAGCTCTTGATAATTTCCTGAATTTGGCCGAGTTGTTTCTGGACTTTCTGGGCGCGCCCGGCATCACTCCAAAAATCCGGAGCCAGCGTCTGGCGTTCAAGCTGCCCAACTTCTTCCTTTTTGGCAGCTAAGTCAAAGATGCTCCTTTAAAGCCTGCATACGACTTTTCATATCATTGAGCTTTTGAAACGATACCGCCGATCCTGTTTCCTGTGCCATTTGATCACTCTTTTTTAATTTGCATCTTTACCGGAAGAACCTTGATGAAGGCATCTCCATGTCATTTATCCCAACAGGGCTCTTTATCACTTTCTTCGCCATTTATCCATCCCCAAAGCAACAATGCAGATCAGCATTCCAACCGCTGCACAGACCGGCCCGAACAGGAACCCGCCAGCAACGAAAAGAGATCTCTCTTTCATTAACGGGACTTCAATAGTATCTGCCCAGACAACAAAGAGCTCTGATTCGCCCTTGATACGTCCAAGTGGATCAATCACCCCTGAGATACCGGTGTTTGCCGAGCGAACCAGACTGCGCCTGGTTTCAACTGAACGTAACACCGTCATCGCCCAGCTCTGATATGGGGCACTTGATTTACCATACCAGGCATCATTGGTCAAATTGACAAGGACATTGGCTCCATTTTCCACCCAGCGCCGTCCGATACCTGGAAAGATAGACTCGTAACAGATCAACACACCTGCTTTAATTTTCCCAGCCGCAAGCGGCGAGCCAACCTGGCCGGGAGTAAAGTCTCCGGCTGCTTCAACCAGCGGTGCCAGAAACGGCATATATTTTTTCAGCGGAACGTATTCTCCGTAAGGCACCAGGTGAGATTTGAAATAAGAGCTGCCCGGTTCATCTGTTGGAGAAAGCATGAAAGCACCATTAAAATACTCAAACTGGCGTTTTTCCCAATCAACGACTTCATACCATGGCGCCCCGGTGAGAAGTGTTGTGCCGGATTTCTTTAAAAATGCTTTTACCGGCCTGATCAACTCATTCCCACGTGGATAGAAGGGCAACGCAGTTTCTGGCCAGACAATAAGATCCGGAGATTTTTCCACAACCAGACGGTCGCTCTGCTGAAGGTAGGAATCGACCGTTTTTACCCGCTCCTCGGGTGACCACTTCTTGCCCTGCTCAATATTACCCTGGACAATACCAACCTCAGCGACGCGAGCACCATCAATCAGTCCCTGCACCTGAGTCCACCGCTTCTTAGAATAATGCAGCCCGGTGCCTAACAACAAAAGCACGAGAATAACTGAGCCGATCCTCTGAAATCCGCTGAAACGAGGACAGAGAAAAAGAGAGAGCACAAGATTAATCAGGATAATCATGAAGGTCAGAATATGGTGCCCAAACAGGTCCGCTACCTGTAGCGCTCCAGGTACGGACCAGAGGCCATAGCCAAAATCCATCCAGGGAAATCCGCTGATGAACCAGGACCTGACCCAGTCAAGCCCAACCCATACAGCAGGAACCGCCAGCAGATAAAGCCAGAATCTCCCCCCCCTGCTCAGGAGATAAAAACAGGATGAAAAAATTCCCAGGTAGATGGACATGTAAATCACGAGCAGAAAAAGAGACAGCGTGGCAAGAATCCATGGCAGACCGCCGAAGGTTTTGAGAACCGATACAATCCAATACAACTGAAGGATATAAAAGACAACTCCTGCAAGCACACCCCGTAGGAACGCCTGTCCTGCACTTGACGCCTCGGAAATCCAGAAAAACAGGGGAAGCAGACAGACGATCAGCAGCGGCCAGACAGAAAACCGTCCAGGCAGTGCAAGCCAGGCCATAAGTGGGAAGATCAAAACGCCATTGAGCCACCCATACTTCTGGACGGTTCCCATTAAACGGAATCCTCAATCTCTGGGCAGACGACCTTTACTTTTTTAATTCTCCTCTTCCCGGCCGAATGAACAATCAACTCAACGTTGCCTATCTTCACCGATTCACCATTGCCGGGGAGGCGGCCAAGAGAATGAATAATCAAACCGCCGATCGATTCATATGGTCCTTCCGGCAATTTAATATTGAGTCGTTCCTCCACGTCTTCTCTATCAACCCGTGCTCTGACCAGTGATGTAAATTCGTCAATTTTCTCGAAATCATCATCTTCAACATCATACTCGTCATCAATTTCACCGACAATTTCTTCAAGAATGTCCTCCAGAGTGATCAACCCTCGTACTGCTCCAAACTCATCGATAACGATTGCCATGTGGGTCTTGTTTTTCTGAAACTCCCTGAGCAGTTCCCCTATAGGCTTCTCTTCCGAAACAAAATCAGCACTATTGAGGTAAGGTCCAAGATCACCATCAAATTCATCGCCGCGGGCGCAAATCCGCAACAGGTCCTTGGCGTGCAGGATACCGATAATCCTGTCGGTATTATCCCTGAAAATTGGTATACGGGTAAAGCCTTCCTCAATTACCACCTCAATCATATCCGAAATCGGCGTTGAGATTTCGGAACTGATAATTTCTGCTGCTGGCGTCATAATTTCTGCTGCCAGAGTATCGCGGAAGTCAAATATTGAGTTGATCATCCGCTCCTCGAGACTGGATATCAACCCATGCTCTTCACCCTCTTCAAGGAGCTCCTGGATTTCATGTTCCAGCGCTTCGGTCGTTCCAGGAGCTCTGCCAAATTGGAAAAAATCTCTTAATCGTCTAAAAATTGTGACCTCTTCTCCGTCAGCCGGAGGAGGCGTATCATCTATACTGCTCATTTTATTCCGTTATTATATTCAGCGTATAAAACATAGGACCCAGAAAGGGAACAATAACACAACGAAGGTAGTGCCAACATTCAATGAAGAATCTCTAGGGACAATTGAGCCGAAAGTCAAGGATAAAGGCTCTCAATCAAAAGAGAAACAATCACAAAACGATCAAATCACGCCACCCGAAGCGTGATTTCTCTTTGATTTATTTACACTCCTTACTATATTAGGAAGGTTAACCAGCAAAGAATCTAATGGGGTGACCCGACAACATAATCGTTGTCTGCTCTCATTTTACCCATTTAATATTTTATCATAAGAGGATTAATGTGGAAGGAAAGGTACTGATCGCCAACAGGGGTGAAATTGCCATCCGCATCATGAATGCCTGCCAGGATCTGGGCCTCGATTATGTTGTTGTTTATACTGATGCAGACAAAGATTCAGAACACGTTATGCGCAACCGTACTGAAGGAAGTGAGCAGAACGCCTGGCGAATAACCAGTTATACCGAGCCAAATGATATTTTCGCAATTGCTGACCACACCTCCTGTACAGCAATTCATCCTGGTTACGGTTTCTTTTCGGAAGACTTCAGGTTTGCACGCAGGGCAACAATCAGAGACCGTGCACTGACCTTTATCGGTCCGAACTGGGAGGTTATTAAAAATCTTGGTGACAAAATCAATACCAAGCGTGTCGCCAATCAGCTTGGTATACCGACGATCCCGGGTACCGACGCACCGATCTACAACGAAATGGAAGCAGAAGAAATTGCTGCAACCCTCCTGAAAGATCAGCAAGATGATGGCATCGATAACCCTTCCATTCTCGTTAAAGCCGCTGCCGGCGGCGGGGGAATGGGAATTGAGGAGGTA
This sequence comes from uncultured delta proteobacterium, assembly GCA_963776075.1. Taxonomy (GTDB): domain Bacteria; phylum Desulfobacterota; class Desulfobulbia; order Desulfobulbales; family Desulfocapsaceae; genus MADRE3. The sequence goes on along the minus strand of CAVZLG010000023.1, from coordinate 72,299 downwards.
TCTGAAATTGCACACTTCCGCCGGGTTTATCGTCAACTTCAGAACTATGCAAAACGACAGTTTGGTGATGGTGGGGTATTGATCGAGCAATGCTTACGTGACTATAATCACCTTGAAGTTCAACTGGTTTGTTCCACTTATAACGAACGGGTCCATTTCGGCTCCAGAAACTGCACCATACAGTCTACCGGCAGACAGAAACGGGTTGAAGCGTCCCCAGGATTCCACAATTCATGTTTTGACTATGATTTTGACGAGGAGCGTGTTCTGGATCAGATTGTCAACTATTCGCTCAAACTGGCAGATCATGTAAATTATGACAATGTCGGCACCTGGGAGTGGATCGTTTCCCGCAGCGGGCAGCCATATCTCCTTGAAGTTAACACTCGTATCCAGGTGGAAAATGACATCTCAGCCCGGATAAGCTACCTGGACAATAAACACCCAAACCTGATACGTGAACAGATCAGGCTGGCACTTGGCGAGCGTCTCGGCTACAAGCAAAAAGATATTATATTCAAAGGCGCTGCAATAGAACTGCGCATAGTCGCCGAGGATACAAGAAAAGGGTTTTCCCCATGGATTGGAACGATTACTGACTTTTCGTTTCCTGCATATGAATGGTCTGCGGTCTACACTCATGTCCCGTTTGATCGACCGTACACGATACCAAGTGATTTTGACCCAAACCTGGCACTGGCTCTGGTCTGGGCTGACACCATGGATGAAGCCAAAAAGCGTGCTGCCCACTTTATTGACAAAACCAAAATCAAGGGAAAGGATTCCAGCGGCGGCCCGATAACAACCAATCTTAAATATCTGAGAAACAACCTGGGTCGTATACTGGCGTTCTAATCCAGGTGCACTTACTATACATCTATGAATGAGCAATTAAAGCAGCTTCAGAAAATTGAGGAGCGGATTGATTACCTGATCCAGCTCAAGGATTATACCAACTGGGGCAACCTTGACGGTTTCAAAGCAAGTTGTGAACAGCTGAAACTGACCATATACGATTACTCGGAAGAAGCGATTGCAGGAGAAATCCGAAAACTTCATGACTCAATCAGCTTTCTTGAGGAACGGGCGGAAGAGCAGCTCACCCCAATGGAGCGTGTCAGAATTGTTCGATCTCTCCAGCGCTTCAGCCTCAAAGACATTCTCGAAAATGTTTATGACGATTACACCGAACTCGGTGGAGAGGATGACGCCAACATCGATCCGGCTATGGTCTGCGCCAAGGCCACAATTATCAGGAAAGGGAAAAAGCAAACACACACGGCCACAGTAATGGTTATCGGCCAGGAGACAGGCCATGGTGAGGAATTCCGTAACGGAGGCTCATGTAAACCGGAAGGTAACGAGAAAGCCCTGAGATATATGAAAGTTGCTGAAACCGAAGGGATACCGATTCATTTCTTTGTGTTTACCCCCGGTTCTTACCCTGTTGAAGAATACCCCGGAGCCGCTCAGCAAATTGCCAGAAATATCTACGGTATGACCAAGCTGGGGGTACCGACTGTCTCTTTGATTTCTGAGGGTGGATCAGGAGGAGCTGAAGCCGTAGGCCTATCCGATTACCGAATGATGTGCAGCCATGGATACTATTCTGTTATTTCTCCTGAAGGTGCGGCAGCAATTGAAGGAAGAGTCAGGGAAGGAAACAAGGTTCCTCGCGAACTGGTTGAACTTTGTGCCGACAGGTTGCGGCTAACCGCTCTTGATAACCTCAATCACGGCACGATTGATAAAATAATCAATGAACCTCCATTAGGTGCGCGAAGGGATGATTTCAGTTTCTTCGGCCTGGTGCGTTCGGAGATGATCAGCGCAACCGATCGGGTCGTTCTCTCAACGAAGAGTTTCAAGTCATTCCGAACCCTTGAGATCGGTCGGAAAAAATCAAAGAAAGAAAACCAGGAATTCGATGTTGTTGTTTCCTGGGATTTGAGCAAGGATGAAACGGCCAGGCTGCTTCGTCATCGCTCAGAGAAATACCTGAGTCTGGCAACCCATGGCTATATCGGCCAACCTGAAGCCCGGAGGTCTTTAATACGGCAGGTAAGGATCTACAGCGAGCATATTTACTACACCCTTCGCTATGAGATTTTCAAAAACCATAAACGACAGGTTCGCAAAGTCCTCAATGACGTCTCCGGAGAAGGATCGGTAATGCTGAAAAGAGTTACCGAACCATTCAATACTGCAATTAAATTTCTGACGACCCCCCGTACCGAGAGAAAAAAGAAAAAACTGATCACCTATAACGGTAATGGACAGGGCAGCAGTCAACGCCAGGATCCGCTTGAACTGACAGATACCTACACCAGCCCGCTGGCAAACAATGACCGTACCGTCAGCTGCCCCAACGCTGAAAGACATGGCTGCAAGGATCTATGGATACCGGATCTTTACGGTGAATTCGCTGGTGTTTGCGAAACCTGCGGGCACCATTTCCCGCTCGAGTATCAATGGTATCTGGAAAACGTTTTCGACCCCGGCTCCATCCGGTTTTTCAATACCCACCTTGAGGCGCAGAACCCGCTTGGTTACACCGGTTTTTCCGAGCGTCTTCAGATGGCAAAAGAAAAGACCAAGCGAAAAAGCAGCAATATGACTTTTTCAGCCCAGATTAACGGCATAAAACTTGTTACAACGCTCCTCTACTCTGATTTCAGAAATGGTACCGTCGGCTCCACCGAAGGGGAGAAGTTTGTTCAGGCCTGCAAGCTTGCGCAGCGGAAAAAGCGGCCGCTTCTTGCCTACATTCATTCGACAGGTGGCATAAGAATCCAGGAAGGCACCCTCGGTGTGGTGCAGATGCCCAAATGTACTATGGCCGTCAGGGAATACATCGATGCTGGTGGACTCTACATTGTCGTTTACGACAACAACTCATACGCCGGACCAGTCGCCTCATTTCTCGGCTGCTCTCCTTATCAATTTGCCATTCGCTCTTCCCGGATTGGTTTTGCCGGTCCCCGCGTGATACGGGAGACGACAGGAATTGATATCCCCCCCAATTACCACTCGGCACGAAATGCGCTCAAACGCGGGCACATTCAGGGTATCTGGGATCGACGGGAGTTCAGAAAAAACCTCCACAAATGCTTGCAGACCATGGGAAGCCCACACCTTTACTATCGTTAGATATGGAAAAGCGTGGTCGCCAGTTTCAGGCAATCGCTGTCCCGGAGACGTTCTATCCCGGGTACCGGTATTGTCGGCAGACGCACCCTGTCTGAGGCGTGTAATCGATGATTCCGTTCAAAATGTGATAACCTGATACCCCTGGTCGATATAATCTTCCAGTGATGGGTGCCCCATCATCGTGCCCGCCACATTCAGACCCAGCTTCTGAGCGTCTTCCAAGCTGCCAAGCTTTGCTGCGCAGGCCTTACAGACACAATCAATCAACCCTGCCTCTTTCACCTTCGCAAAAAGCTCGCCAAAGGGGGCATCGGGTTTTAAGAAAGCTGACACCAATTTAACAGCTCCTCCTTCTATCACGACTTTTACCTCATATCCCTTTTCCATGAAATCGATAGAGTAGAGAAGGACATGGGCAAAGCACATCATTTCAGGATTGTAGGTTACAAGTGCCACTTTTTTCATAACGAGTATCTCTCCCTGGGTTCTTAAAACGATCGGATTGTGCCAATTAATTGGGGAAACGGTTGTCAACTCAGTAAAAATCATGTAACTCGAAGGAAGTTTATACAAAATAGTCTATAATCTCAAGCCTGTTTCGTTAAATGTAAAAAGGAAAAATATTTGCAATGAAAAACTATATTCTGTCAGTTGTAAATCAGGCCTGGCCCTGTCTCCTCTTCACTCTGTTCCTGTTGGCTCTTATTCCAGGCTGCAGTCTGGAACCGAAAGAGCCGCTGCCGATACTTGGTACGATAGACGTGCCGTATACGTTCACTGACCAGGATGGTGTTGCTGTCTCATCATCTCTTTTTGCCAACAAGGTCTACGTGGCAGACTTTTTCTTTACCAGTTGTCCGACAATATGTCCCCTGATGAAATCTCAGATGCTGCGTGTTTACGAATCTTTCACAGCACAGGACAACATCCTGCTCCTGTCTCATACTATTGACCCTGAACATGACACTGTTGAAGTCCTGCACGACTACGCAGAACGGTTGGAAATTTCAGCTGCTCGATGGCATATGGTTACCGGCCCTAAAAATGAAATATATGACACTGCCAAACGCTATATGCTCGCAGCGATGGAAGATAAGCAGGCACCAGGTGGTTTTATCCATTCAGGTTCTTTCTGCCTCGTAGATCAATCAGGCAGGATCAGGGGGTACTACCGGGGTACAGAAGAGGAGTCAGTCGACAAGCTTATTGTAGATATAAAGAGGCTTCTCAATGAGACCTGATACTATCCTCTTTACTCTCTGCTTGAGGACTTGTCTCTTGTTGTTTCTCTTTGGATTCCTGTCAGGATGTACACAGGAGCATGCCGGGGAAAAGGTCTTCCAGAAAAAATGTTCCCAATGCCATGGCATGTCAGGGCAAGGCCTGAAAAAGCTTTACCCGCCGCTGGACAAGAGCCCCTTGCTCTCCGAACGAATCAATGAACTTCCATGCCTGATCCGACATGGCAGCAGGAAATCAGTTTATACAGCAAACACTACCCGCAACAGATTCATGCCAGCGATTCCATCTGTCAGCACTTCAGACCTGCTCATCCTGCTGGATTTCCTCCAGCGACGATGGTCAACCCAACCCACCGAGATCAACCAATCAATGCTCGAAGAGTGGCTTTCATCATGCAAGACCTGACCATAAAAAGGCTCAGCTGTGTTTTTGCCCTGATTTTGGCTCTGCTTTTCGTTATCCCGGCCTGTACAGATGAGCAAACCCGGGAAAACACACGATTACGTGATGAAATCATAGAGGTACATGACAAGGCCATGGATAAAATCGGTTATATGTATGAGCTCGAGCTCAAGCTGGGAAATATTACCGCAGATAGTTCCCAGAAAAAATCCATTGATAATGCTATCTCAGCTCTACAGAAGGCCAATAAAATGATGTTTGACTGGATGCATCAGTACCAAACCCTCGCTGTTGATCCAGAACTGAAGAGGGACAACACCTATCGTCACCAGCAACTGCTCATGATAAGCGAAGTCCAACGGCTGACCGACGAGTCAATCGAGCAATCAGAAAAGCTGCTGGGGAACGGGCAATAATATATACTGCAACGTTTACTCAAGGCCTGCCTGCGCCTGAGCGTCGCGCAAATCGAGCGTTCAGGCACTTCCTCATCGTTAATCCACCGCACCGACTTCACACCTTTGCAATGGCTCGTCCGGTGTCAAACCATTTTTTTGATCTCCAACCTTTTCTAATAAACAACTATGCTTAGGGTATAGGCCTGATACGTAATAGACATTCTAACTCGGTAAATTTTGCAGGATCTGTCAGGGAGCGCTCATGTCAAGTAATTTTGGAACACTGTTTCGGGTATCTACCTTTGGAGAATCACATTGTAAAGCAGTCGGGGTTGTCATTGACGGTTGTCCCCCGGGGATAGCGTTAACAGAAGCTGATATCCAGCCCCAGCTCAGTCGAAGAAGACCCGGTCAATCAAAACTGACAACTGACCGGGCAGAACAAGATTCCGTTACCATTCTTTCAGGTACGGAAAATGGAATTACACTCGGTAGCCCCATTGCCCTCAAGGTCAATAACCTTGACCAGCGCCCCTCTGATTATGGTGACATGAACACGATTCCCCGCCCATCTCACGCCGATTTTACCTACATGGCTAAATATGGTATCAAAGCATCTTCTGGGGGAGGGAGATCAAGTGCCCGGGAAACAATTGGCACGGTGGCGTCCGGCGCCGTCGCTGACAAAATTCTCCGAGAACAGTTTGGTGTCGAAATTGTTGGCTGGGTCAGCGGCGTTGGCCCTTATGAAGCCCGCCAGCCTGATATTGGTACCATTACCAGGGAACAAGTTGATAAAACCGATCTTCGTTGTCCAGACATGAGTATTTCTGAGCAGATGCGCGCCCTTATTCTCTCGCTGAAAGAAGCAGGCGACTCCACTGGTGGAATTGTATCGTGCGCGATAAGAAATGTTCCGGCGGGCATCGGAGAACCAGTCTACGAAAAGCTCGAGGCCAAACTTGCCCAGGCCATGTTGGCAATTCCTGCTACTAAGGGATTCGAAATCGGTTCAGGTTTTTCAGGAACAAAGCTAAAAGGTTCACAACATAATGACCCGTTCATCCAGAAAGAAAATAGATTAGGCACGGCCACAAATAACTCGGGCGGCATCCAGGGTGGTATTGCTAATGGTGAATCGATATTCTTCCGGGTCGCCTTCAAACCACCGGCAACAATATCTCTGGAACAGAAAACTGCAAACTATAGTGGTAACCAGGTAACACTCCAGGCCAAGGGGCGTCACGATCCGTGTGTCGTTCCCAGGGCAATACCAATTGTTGAATCGATGGCCTCGCTGGTTATTCTGGATATGATTCTTCGTCAGGAAGCACGAAAAGCCCTGAGCAGAACCTGACAAAAAGAGTTGTCATCGATAGATTAACCGGCAATATTGACATAGCAATATTACTATATTCGGTATATCATACATGGTTTTTGAAACAATCCTTATTAACTATTGACCATGCATTGTGCCAGATACGTGCTGGTAACAGGCATTACCCATGACTCCGAAACAAACTGTTCTTAGTAGATATATCGACAGATTTTCCCCTCCTGTCGGCCTGCTACTTTTGATCCTATCTATTGTTATAGGTGCCAGTACCGGTCTTGCTGCAGTATTATTCATCAAGCTGATTGCAGCTATCCAGTATTTCGGTTACTCAAAGCTCCCGGAACTACTGCCCTCTCTCGGTACACTCATATATTTCATCGTTCCTGTTGTTGGTGGACTGCTTGTGGGACCATTGATCCTTTTTGCCAAGGAAGCAAAAGGACATGGCGTTCCGGAGGTCATGCAGGCCCTGATCATCAGGGGCGGACGCATCCGCGCCCGAGTGGCGGCTGCAAAGATTGCGGCCTCAGCCTTGTGCATTGGAACAGGCGGCTCAGCTGGTCGTGAAGGTCCCATTGTCCAGGTCGGTTCCGCCCTTGGATCAAGCATTGGGCAAATTCTGAGGTTATCGGATGAGCGTATCAGGAACCTCGTTGCGTGTGGAGCAGCCGCGGGGATTGCTGCTACATTCAACGCGCCAATTGCAGGTGTTGTCTTTGCAATAGAAGTATTAATGTGTAATTTGCAGGTCCGTTCTTTTGGAAACGTTGTCATCGCCGCAGTTTCGTCATCAATTGTCAGCCGGGTCTTTCTTGGAACTCAACCGGCATTTTCAGTTCCTATCCATTCTTTCGTCTCTCCGATTTCACTGATTTTTTACCTGATCCTTGGTCTGCTGGCAGCACTGGTGGGCATTATGTTCATCAGGATGCTCAACACAGCAGAAAATGTTTTTGATGATTGGAAATTCCCTCAAATTTATAAGCCGGCTGTTGGCGCTGCACTATTGGGAATATCCGGTATCCTGTTCATGCAACTTCCCGCTGCTGAAGGCATCCTAATGCCGTTTATGTATGGGTCGGGTTTTCATTATATTGAAGAGGTTCTCCAGGGGGGATCATCGCTCTGGATCCTGCTCCTCCTTGTTTTCCTGAAGCCGTTGGCAACCTCGTTTACCCTTGGGTCCGGTAACTCGGGTGGTGTTTTTGCTCCCTCCCTGTTCATCGGGGCAATGCTGGGAGGAGCTCTTGGTATTATTTTTAAAAATTATTTCCCCGAGATCTCAGGTGAACCTGGTGCCTACGCCCTTGTCGGTATGGCGGCACTGTTTGGAGCGACTGCCCGGGCACCGTTGACAGCCATGCTCATTGTCTTCGAAATGAGCAATGACTACCTGATGATTCTCCCCCTGATGGTCGCAGGCATTACTGCTACTTATTTCGCCCAATGGCTGCACCCTGAATCGATCTACACCCTGAAACTTGCAAAACGGGGTATCCGTTTTGAGGGAGGACGGGATATGGACATCATGCAGGGCGTGAAAGTTCAGGAGGTAATGAGAACCAGGCTGGTAAGCATTAACAAAAACCAATCTGTGTCGGATCTGATGGCCCTGTTTCAGGAAACAAATCTGCTCGGCTTCCCGGTCATCACTGAAGGCAAGAAACTCTGGGGTATTATTACCCTGCAGGATGTGCACAGAGCGCAGTCAGAAAATAATTTCAACCCCCGCCAGATGAAAGTCGAAGACCTTGCCATAGAAGGGCCGATCGCCGTTCATCCCGATGAGCCGATCTGGGTTGCGATACAAAAAATGTCTCCGCGCGATTTAGCCAGACTTCCAGTGATTGCCCGGGACGGGTCAATGAGGCTGGTTGGCATGATCAGCCGCAGTGACATCTTAAGGGCATACGATGTTGGCGTTGTCCGCAAGCAAAGAGGCCAGCTCGTTGAGCAGCAGACCACCCTGCGCTCCTCATCAGAAACCGGTTTTGTTGAGTTCGGCATTCATGAAGACGATGCCTGTTGTTATGTAAAGGTCAAGGACCTGCCGCTTCCGCAGCAGGTTAACCTGGTATCAATCAAGCGGGAAGGAAAAGTCATAATCCCAAGAGGAAGGCATCAGTTGGCTCCTGGAGACGTTTTGACAGTTTTTGGCCTCTTGGAGGAAGTTGAAAATCTAAAAGAGTTCCTCAATAGTAAAAAAATGGAAAAAAAGGATTGATTTTCACCTCAGACGTCGAGATATTCGAGAATAGCCTCCCCCGCCAGTCTGCCCTCTGCAATAGCGGTAACCACGAGATCTGAACCTCGCACTGCATCTCCTCCAGCAAAAATATTCTCACGGGAAGTCTGGAATGGGTACCGGCCGCTTTCCTTTGCTATAACCAATCCTCGAGAATCAAGATCGACCCCTTGCTCCCCGAGCCAACTTTCTGGGCTCGGTTTAAAGCCAAATGCCATAATTACAGCATCAGCTTCCAAAGTATGCTCTGACCCCTCAATTTTCTCAGGCCTCTGGCGCCCTTTTTCATCCGGAGCCCCCATGCTGGTTCTAACAACACGGACTCCAGTCACCCGATTGTCCAGGTCAACAACAATTGACAGGGGCTGCAGATTCCATAGGAATTCAACGCCTTCATCTCTGGCATTTTTTACTTCCTGCCGAGAGCCGGGCATATTCTGTTCATCTCGGCGGTAGGCACAGACCACACGCTGAGCTCCCTGCCTGATTGAAGTCCGCAGACAGTCCATGGCAGTATCCCCGCCTCCCAGGACGACAACACGTTTACCGGCCATGGAATGATAGGTTTGCTGTTCGTATTGATACTTATTCTCATGGCAGATATTACCAATAAGAAATGGAAGCGCTTCAAAGACCCCTTCCGCCTCCTCATTTTCCAATCCGCCTCGAATCGATTCATAGGTTCCGGTCCCGACAAACACTGCAGGGTATTCTTCAAGAATGTCCTGGAAACTGACATCGTCACCAACATTGGTATTCAGTTTAAACTCAACACCCATTTCCAGGAAGATTTCTCTTCTCAGTACCATAACATCTTTTTCCAGTTTGAAGCCGGGGATACCAAAGGTCAGGAGACCACCAATTTCAGGATACCGATCAAAAACAACCGGCGTAACACCGTTTCTGACCAGAATATCAGCACAACCCAGCCCTGCCGGTCCGGCACCAATTACAGCAACCTTCAATCCCGTCCTCACAACTTTTGACAGATCCGGACGCCATCCCATCTTAAATGCAGTATCGACAATGTACTTCTCCACACTACCGATGGTAACCGCGCCATACTCGTCATTGATTGTACATGCCCCCTCGCAGAGTCGATCCTGCGGGCATATGCGGCCACACACCTCTGGGAGCGTGTTCGTGCGATGACAAAGCTCAGCGGCCTCGAGAATCCGGCCTTCCCCCGCCAGCTTAAGCCAGTCTGGAATGTAATTGTGAACAGGACACTTCCACTCACAATAGGGGTTACCGCAGCCAAGGCAGCGGTCCGCCTGCATTCGCAACTGGTTCTCGTTAAAGAGTTTGTATATCTCGACAAATGACTCCCTGCGGGTCCTCATCGATTTCTTTTGCGGATCAATACGATCCACTTCCAGAAACTGAAAAACATTCTGGTCCATATCAGCTCCTATTGGGTAGTCATCAGGAGTTCGGTGGCCGAACGGCCACGTTTTCCAAGCAGATCTTCGGCACTCATGCCTTTGGGCTTTACCAGCTTGAAACGATCACAATAACTGCCAAAATCCTCAAGAATCATTTCAGCCCGAGAACTCTCGGTCTCAGCATAGTGAGCACTGATAATCCCCCGCAGGTGTTCTTTCAGGAGATACTGCTCTTTCATCGGCAGCACATCAACCAGTTCAAGATTAATCTTGTCGACAAAATCCTCGTGCTGATCAAACACATAGGCAAATCCACCGGTCATACCTGCACCGAAATTAATGCCAGTCTCGCCGAGGATGGTTACCACCCCCCCGGTCATATATTCACAGCCATTATCGCCGATGCCCTCGACAACGGCTCGAGCACCTGAATTCCTGACAGCAAAGCGTTCACCTGCTTTTCCTGCAGCATACAATCGACCGCCAGTCGCGCCATAGAGGCAGGTGTTACCGATTATTACCGCCTGGTGTGATTCGTATGCGACACCGGCAGGAGGCTTGATCACCAGCATACCACCGGTCATTCCTTTACCGACATAGTCATTAGCATCGCCGGTTAACACGAGCTTCAAACCACCGGCATTCCATACACCAAAGCTCTGGCCTGCAGTCCCCCGCAGGTGAACGGTTATCTGGTCGGAGTCCATTCCCCTGTTACCATGTATCCTGGCGATCAGTCCCGACAACCTCGCACCGAGTGCACGGTCGGTATTGCTGATTTCACAATTCCAGGTCCCTCCGGCACGATCAGTAACGGCAGCAGAAAATTGTTCAAACAGCTTTCGGTTGAGTACACCTTTATCGTGGGATGGATTGCGCTGCTGATTAAAAAGTGCAGTACCCTCTGCTGGCTTCGGGGACTCAAGCAGCGGTTTAAGCCACAGCTTATTGTGTTTATCGCTGTCTCCCTCACCGATGCTCAGCAAGTCGGTTCTGCCGATCAGGTCGGTCAACTGGCTGACACCAAGATATGCCAGCCATTCCCGTGTCTCTCTGGCAAGGAATCTGAAATAATTCATTGCCATCTCGGGCAATCCAGAAAAGTGATCACGCCTCAGGGTTTCATCCTGGGTGGCAACTCCGGTGGCACAATTATTGAGATGGCATATTCGCAGGTATTTACAACCAAGGGCAATAAGCGGCCCCGTGCCAAAACCAAAACTCTCCGCTCCTAAAATGGCCGCCTTGACAATATCAAGTCCACTTTTCAACCCACCGTCGACCTGCAGCCGGATTTTATGTCGCAAACCATTTTCTACAAGGGCAGCCTGGGTTTCCACCAAGCCGAGTTCCCACGGGCTGCCGGCATATTTTACAGACGTCAGGGGGCTTGCTCCGGTACCACCATCATAGCCAGAGATAGTAATCATATCTGCATACCCTTTGGCAACGCCGGTGGCAATTGTCCCGACACCAGGCTCTGATACCAGCTTTACTGATATGAGAGCATCAGGATTAACCTGCTTCAGGTCAAATATCAACTGTGCCAGATCTTCAATTGAGTAAATGTCGTGATGTGGCGGCGGAGAAATAAGGGTAACCCCCGGCATCGAGTGGCGCAGTTTGGCAATCATGGACGACACTTTATGTCCTGGCAATTGCCCCCCCTCTCCAGGTTTTGCCCCCTGGGCAATCTTTATCTGGATTACTTCCGCGTTCATCAGGTATTCAGGAGTTACTCCAAAGCGGCCCGAGGCCACCTGCTTGATTTTGGATACACGCTCTGTACCAAACCTGGCAGAATCCTCTCCGCCTTCCCCGCTGTTGGAATATCCGCCAAGCCGATTCATGGCAATAGCCAGCGCCTCATGAGCTTCAGGGCTGAGAGCACCAATTGACATCGCTGCAGAATCAAAGCGTTTATAGAGATTTTCTTCCGGTTCCACCTCATCAACCGGAATTTTTGGGGAATCTGTTTTAAGAACCAGCATATCTCTTAAACTGGATATTGCCCGGTTATTCACCAGGTCGGCATATACCTTGTAATCATCCCAGGAACCGCTGCGCACCGCTTTCTGAAGACTCACGACAACATCCGGGTTATAGGCGTGAAATTCTCCGCCATGGACGTATTTGAACAAACCTCCGGCGATCATTGGTTTATGATACTTCCACGCTAACCTGGCACGCTGAGCACTATCCGCTTCAATATCACCAAAATCAGCACCCTCAATTCTGCTGGAAACACCCTTAAAGCAGAGATCCACGACCTCAGAAGATAACCCGACCGCTTCAAAAAGCTGTGAACACCGGTATGATGAAATGGTTGAAATGCCCATCTTGGACATTATCTTCAACAACCCTTTATTAATGCCCTTGCGGTAATTCATCATCACCGTTCGTTCAGGCAATTTGATAATCTCATCATCAACCATCTTGGCCAGGGTCTCATAGGCAAGATAGGGATATATCGCTGTTGCTCCAAAGCCAATTAATACCGCAAAATGATGTGGGTCTCGAACCTCTGCGGTCTCGATTATGATGTTGGCATCACAACGCAGGTCCTGCTGAGCAAGCCCGTTATGCACTGCTCCCACTGCCGCTGCTGCCGGTATGACCAGATGGTTCGGGGATATTTTTCGATCGGAAAGAAAAATCAAAACAGCCCCTGATCGGGTCTGTTCAACACCACTCTCCACCAGCTGTTTAATAGCTGTCTCAAGGCCAAGTTCAGGGCTGTAATTCAGATCAAGCACAGCATGACGGTAATGCTCTTCATCCAGGTTCTTGAGCTGAGTCATGTCACTGTATACGAGTATCGGCGATTCAAAAAGAACACGGTTGGCATGTCCCATCGTCTCGTTAAAAACGTTCTGCTCCCTGCCTATACAGGTTGCAAGTGACATCACATGCTGTTCCCTGAGCGGATCTATTGGAGGGTTTGTCACCTGGGCGAACTGCTGTCTGAAATAGTCAAACAGCAATCGCGGCTTATGGGAAAGAACCGCAACCGGCGTGTCATCACCCATCGAAGCCACAGCCTCGCGGCCGGTTTCACCAAGTACTCTGATCACCTGGTCAATTTCATCAATTGAGTAACCAAAAAGTTTCTGACGGGTTAAAAGCTCGTCATCATCAAGTCCCCGCTTACCTGCCTTCTCCTCATCCAGTTGTTCCGCCGGTATCAGGCTTCTGCTATTATTTTTTAACCATCGCCTATAGGGATGCCGTGACTTGAGTTCATTATCGATGTCCCAAGAACTCCAGATGCGGCCATTCATGGTATCAATCACCAGCAATTCCCCAGGGCCCACCCTGCCTTTTTCAACAACCTCATCAGGTGCATAGTCCCAGATTCCAACCTCTGAAGCCAGGGTGATCAGCCGGTCACTGGTAACAACATACCGTGCAGGCCGTAGACCATTTCTATCAAGACCGCAGGCTGCAAATCTACCATCACTCATGACGATACCCGCCGGCCCATCCCACGGTTCCATGTGCATTGAATTGAAATCATAGAAGGCTCGAAGATCATCATCCATCCATGGGTGATTCTGCCAGGCGGGTGGTATCAATAGCCTGAAGGCCCTGAAAAGATCCATTCCTCCGGCCAGGAACGTTTCCAGCATATTATCAAGAGACGACGAATCCGAACCACTGGTGCCGACAAAGGGCGCTGCGTCCTGCATGTCCGGGAGTAACGGGGATTCCAGCTTATACGACCGGCTTCTGGCCCACTGGCGGTTACTGGTAATGGTATTTATTTCACCATTATGAGCCAGATACCTGAATGGTTGTGCAAGTTTCCATTTGGGCAAGGTATTGGTGGAAAAACGTTGATGAAAGAGACAAACCGCCGCCTGCATGCGAAGGTCACCAAGATCACGATAAAATTGCGGCAAATCTCCAGGGCGGCAAAGTCCCTTGTAAACAACAACAAGATTTGAAAAGGACGGTATGTAAAAATCGGGATCATCAACAATACGTTTCTCGATCCGTCTTCGCACCATAAAAAGCCTGCGTTCAAAATCCCTTGGTCCCCAACCGAAGGGGCCATTAATAAATACCTGCATGATCACCGGAAGAGAATCCCGGGCGATCTGGCCAAGTACGGTCGGATCTATCGGCACCTCCCTCCATCCCGCTACCGACAGGGTTTCCCTGGTCAATTCTTCTTCGACCACGCGTTCAGTGTACTCCCGCCGCTCAGCTCCATGCCCCATGAATATCATGCCGATGCCATACCGGCTGCTGAGGTTGAAGCCATTTTCATCAGCAATTACCTGAAAGAAGGTGTCAGGTTTCTGGAGCAGCAGCCCACAACCGTCTCCGGTTTTACCGTCAGCACCTATAGCACCACGATGATCCATCCGGTCAAGTGCACCGATTGCTGTGCGGACAAGCCGGTGGCTGACCTCTCCATCAAGATGGGCAATCAACCCGAAACCGCAATTATCCCTGAAATCCTCACGGTTATAGAGGGACATTTCAATCTCCTTATTTATCGACTTCTTCAATCGCCTGGAAGTAGTGATTCATTTAATAAAAAAACGATTTAAAGCATAAGCCATCTCAGATTGAAAATCCACAAAAACGATTCCTATTCTCAACGTCTCCGACGACTGCGGGCTGAAAATCAAAGAAGGCCTGAGGAGAAAATTCTCTTTGGAAAATTTCCCCCAGGCCAGCTCATCTCAGCTGCCGGTACTATACGGCAGAGACCGGACACCCATTACTGATCGTTATCCCAGCTGTTATTTAACAGATTCGACCGGATATTCGGCCCCTTTCCAGGCAAAGATTCCACCCGGCTGCCGGTAAACATTTCTATATCCAAGTTTTGTTGCCCATAATGCCCCGTTATGGCTCCGGGTGCACTTCACAAAGCCGCAATAAATCACAATTGTCCTGTTTTTATCGGGGCCGAGCAAAGCGATATAGTCTTCCATACTCTTTCCACCCGTCTCTGCACTATCCCACTTCTCCATGTCTGGGATCGGAAAAAGAAACTGATCTGCCCCTGGGATATGATTTTTCTTGTAACTCGCCTCATAGGGCATCGTGTCGATGATGACAAGATCTTCATTTCTATCGATCATGGCTTTCAGTTCTTCGGTAGAAATCAGATTATACCCCCCGGTTACAACTTCTCTGGAAAGTTTGATGCCCCCTATCTCTTTTTCCAGTTCTTGCTCGAACTTGTTTTTTCCAAGCCCAAAAGCATGACTGCCTGAAACTGATACAACAAGCAGCAGACTTGCGGCTACCACTAAAATCTTTTGCATTCTCAACATCACCATCTCCTTATTATTTTCTGTTTTGATATGAAAACCACCAGGAATATCCCGCTGGAATTAAAAGCAGCAGGTCACGAAAGCGTGCCTCTGAAAGCCCTGACATAAAACCATGTTCAGGATTCTCCGGACCAAAGCAGCCACAGTCAATATCTAATCCGAGATACATTCCGTAAGAGAGTACCGCTATGAAAAAAATCAACAGTATTAGGGCTGTCGTCATCGCCCAGCGATAGTTTAACACCAAGCCTATCGCGGTAATGACCTCAAGCAGCGGCAGGAAAATTGCCATGGGAAAGACAAGCAGATCAGGAAGAAGCCCATATGCTGAAATAATTGCCGCAAAATCAGTCGGTGAAAAAAGCTTTGGAATACCACCGTAAAGAAACACGACAACCAGCAGAATCCGGAAAAGCCAGGAAAGTAGTCTCAATATATTCGGTAATTCAAACATGATATCAATTTTTTCTGCTTATTATTGGCTAAAAGACAATGACAATTTCCATAATTATTATCTATTTGTCAAATCGTATATTCCAATGAATAACCGTGCAATCATACAGCTTTTCTATCTGTATTTTTCTTTATCGAGTTGGACGTTCGGTGGATTATCGACAGGTGCAGGCTTGCGGTGTCAGGATCAGCGTGATAAATAATAAGGTATGGGAATCAAGGTCATAACCGTACGTCTGTGTTTTTTTGGGATGCTTGTCATGGGCGGTCTGCTGATCATTGCAGCCAGCTTCACCTCCTTTCCCGAAAACATTCTTCAGGGCAAAGGCATCAGGGCGCTCGGTTTTTTCTGCCTGTTCCTCGGCATTGGTGAAATTCTCAACCACCCGTTACAAAAAAGGTTAACGTTTAATGATCAGAATAATTCAGGCCCGCATGCAACCCTGCACCGCTCCAGAAATCCGTGCGGACTGGGCAATACGTTCGATGTTCTCGCTTTGATCTGCCTGTTTATTGCACTCTCCTATTTTTTCTTCCCCTACCGGATATAACACCTCATAGTCTTTGTATCATCTCAATATGATTGGCTTATCAAAACATGATGTTGACTTTTGCAGTACTCCTATTTAGAATTTACTGGTGGAGGTAATCATTTTGGTCGACCACAGTCATCGCTTCAGAAGGACAAACGTTCCGAAGTAGATCGGTCAACTTACACAGGTGGTACTATGAATCAAAGAAAACATCCCCGGATTATAATCACCCATATCGAAGCGGATATATCTGATGGAAGAGGTTTTTACACAGGAACAGTTCAGGATATCTCACGTTTCGGCTTATCTATCTCCAACATACCGAAACGTTTGGACACGTCTGCTGATATTTATTCGGTCATACTAGACGGACCCGGTACTCATTTTAAACTGCTCGCCCGGCCGATCTGGGAGGAAGAAGATGGAATGAGCAAAACAATCGGAGCCCAGATAGAGAACAGTCCCTGGACCTGGACAGAATATGTGATGCACCATGAGCCTCTGCCCGACGATGACTCACAGGAGGCGTCGAACTGAAAAGGATGAAACTGGATTCCGGCGTGATCATCACGATCATTGCATAGAAGTAGAATCTATAGCTAAATCCTGCCAAAGGTGTACCGAAAGTATGACGCACAAATCCCTTCCTGGGCGACCATGCATGGTCCGACCGGGTGGCGGGATGTGCAGGAAATACCAAACGATGGACAGTCGTTTGGAGTGCCGCGCCCTGAAATTATCTCTGAGCAGTTACAGTGCATTTCCTCTTCACCCTCGCTGAAGCGTATATTAAAGCGTTTTACAGCATCGTAAAGAGAGAGCTCATCTCTGATTACAAACCCGCTCCCCTTGATACTTCCGATACCTCTCCAGTCAGTTTCGACAGCAAAGAATACTTCCGAAAGCATCTCCTGACTTAATGCACTTTCCTCTTTGGAGGTTATTCCAGCAAAAGGGTTTGCATTTTCATACGTTCCGGTACTAACCTGCTTAACAATTGAAATGAGTCCCTTGAGTATCTCTGTGATGTCAAAACCAGCCACTGCACAGGCCAGATGATGTCTTCTGGCAAGATCGGCATAGGCTTCGGTATCAGTGATTGACTCAACATGTGCGGAGCAGAGCAGACCTCTAATATTCAATTCGGGATCGCTCATCAGGTTATCAAGGGACGGAGGCAGGAGCCGGATAGAGGGAATCACACAAAAATTATCAATTCCTTCACGGGCAGCCTCAAGAATTGACTCTGCCACGTCAGGAGCGGCACCCTCGAAACCAACAGCAGTAAAAACAACGATTTTATCAGGAAATTTTCTGGCAAGGTCGAGCGCCTCCATGGGAGCATCTACCACTTCAACGCGGGCACCTTTTTTTCTTATTGATTCAAGAGAATCTCTGCTTCCAGGCACGCGAAGAAGATCTTCACAGGTAGCAGTTATAACATCAGGTTGAAGGCCGATTTTGATAAACGCATCTATGTGACCTGGTGGCATAACACATACAGAACATCCAGGCCCTGAGACAATATCAAGTTTTTCAGGCAGGAGGTCATCAAGACCATACTTCAGCATAGCCCTGGTTTGAGTGCCGCAGACAACCATCACGCGAAGAGGGTGTTCTACCAGTGATTGCAACTCCTCAATCAGCAAAGCAGGAACAGGGTTTTTATCTTGCTCTTCCCGGCTAATCATACGCTCGACCTCTCATTCTACTGCCGACGGTAAGTGACCGCCTGCCGTAAAATACTAAAGGAGACATTTTTGCTCAGAATCAGGCCTGCTCCGCTTCTCTTTTCATCTCAGCATAATGCTCAGTTTCGCTTATCTTCTCTGAAACAATCTTATCTATATCTGCTCTTGTCAGATGGAACATGCCGCAAGCCGGACAACTGCCATCAAAATTTTCACCAACGGCCCGTGCCTTCAACTCATCAATAGTCATATGGTCTACATTGCCGCAGGCGCCGCTCGGGTTTTCTGCACGGACCTGGGTTCTTTTTCCTTTTTTTGCCATGTCAAATCTCCGTTTGCTGAGATATCAGCAATGACATCAGTCTCATCGACTTGATACTGCACAGCCCGCCCAATCAGCTCAGTACTACAATATTGATTGACAATCTTTTGATAACTGAAAAAGAGGCTGCCGTCAAGGGAGACCACTGTGCTCATATCTCACGAACACAGCGGAAACACTGTAAGACCTTTCTGTATGTCAGTTTTTAATGGTGTCAACCACGTTACCTTTAGAATCAATGATATCCAGTGCCAGGGGAATGCCGCCATCCAGGCGGTGTGTTGCGCAGGACATTCAGGGGTCGTAGGCCCTGACGGCCATCTCCACCTTGTTCAGGATTCCCTGGTCATATTTACCGTCTTTGATGAGAGAGGTAGCTGCCTGTTTTACGCTCATATTCATCGGTCCGATATTGTGGGTGGTTCCAACGATCAGGTTGGCATTCTCAATACAGCCGTTTTTATCGGTGACATAATCATGAATCAGGGTTCCACGCGGCGCTTCGACAATACCGACACCTCGCCCAGCCTTCGGCTCAACCTTTGCCCGGACGTTGGTATCGGTAATACCGTCCCAATTCAGTAGCTCAATTGTGCGCTCACAGGTGTACACCAGCTCAATCAAGCGCGCATAGTGATACAGAAGCGTTGCCTGTGCAGGCCGCCCGAATGCACTCCTGAACTCCTCCAGAGCTTCCTGGGCCTGAGGTGTTGACATCTGGTCACAGACATTTATCCGGGCAAGCGTATTGGCTCTATAGATTCCCTTGGGAGCATCCAGGTCCAGCGAGAAGCCCTCATCCCATGATTTCGCATAAGGCATCTTACCATAGCTCCAGGGCTCAACATGCTCACCGATGTAATCGAGGTAATCTTCGCCCTCAAAATCAACATATGATCCATCAGCCCTCATCAGCCGCTGTTTACCATCATATATTCTAAAAGAACCATCCGCCCGATCCACTGTACCGAGAAAACCGGTTGTAATAACACCGAGTTCACCAATGACATCAAGATATTTGTTAAAGACATTATTCTTGGCAAAATCGAGCGAAAACAGACTAAAGTCAAGCAAGGTCTGCGTATCTCTCAGCATTGCCCGACGCTCCTCTTCAGGAAGTGGTTTGGAGAACCCTCCGACGACTGCTGCAACAGGATGGATCGCTTTGCCGGCGAACCGATCAATCATCATCTGACCAAGTTGACGCATTTTAACGACCTGCATTGCCAGTTCCGGAGCTGCTTTCACCACACCCATAACATTTCGCACGGAATAATCTGCATCGGGTCCCAGGACAAAGTCCGGTGCCGCCAGAAAAAAGAAGTGCAGGATTTTATCATTGATATGGGCCATCACCTGCAACAGTTCACGCAGTTTGTGACCAGTGGGCGTTGGCGTGACACCAAAACAATTATCGACCGCTTTATTTGAAGCGGTGTGATGCATCCACGGGCAGATACCGCAAATACGGTTAACAATTCGGGGAACTTCCTCTGCCGGACGCCCCTCTATAAATTTTTCGAAGCCGCGAAGTGACATCAGACTCATGAACGCATCTTCAACATTGCCATCATCGTTGAGATGCACAGAAATCCTTGCATGTCCTTCAATACGGGATACCGGCTGGATATTCAGTACTTTACCCATTATACATCCTCCTTCACTGCCTGCTTCTTCGGCCGCAGATTGCCATGTGCCCCAGAGAATCGCTGGATCGACCGGCGGTCAACAACCGAGGTGAAATCAATTCCGTTGCTGGCAAGTGCATTCATCATATCAAGCAACTGGTTTCCTCTTGGACGAACCGAGCCAAAGCAGCCTCGACAAGGAACACGTGCCTCAATACAGCTTGGCGCCCCCCGCTTTGCACATCCTGCCGCGGTAACCGGCCCCATGCAGAGGAATCCCTGCTCCAGTAGACAACGCATCTCACTGATCGGTTTATCGGGGTCAAATTCGGCATTTTCAGTAAAACGCCTGACCACGCTCACCTCTCCCTTGCCTTCTCTTCGCGTCGGACAGGCATCACATACACTTTTCGTCGGAAGAACCGGTTCACGGTTTTCCAACACTGACATGATCACCTCGGCGATATGCTCCGGGTTTGGCGGGCAACCGGGAAGCTGTAAATCTATCTCTACCTTTTCATCCAGCGCATATATTCGATCAAGCAACGCGGGAACACCCTCGTCCGGCCTTGCAGAACCGGGGTCTGTCGAGGCTGTCTGATAAATTTCATCGAAACTTTTCCCAGAATCCTGGCCATTCATCAGGGCAGGTATGCCTCCCTGGGTGGCACAGGAACCGAGGGCAATGAGAATCTTGCATTTTTTTCTCATTTCCTCGAGTACCTCGATATGCTCATCGTTTGATACCCCGCCGGTTACAATACCGACAACCGCTTCTGGAATATTGAGGTGCTCTCCTTCGTCACCACATTGACCATAGTATTTATGATCCATGATCACCGGGGCATGTACAATATCAAGATGTTCGGTCAATATCGGCACCAGTGCCTCGCCGATATTCAGAATAGCAATTTCACATCCGGAACAGGAGCTCAGCCATTCTAAAGCAGTTGTTACACCCATATCATCCTCCTTTATGCAACCTGAGCTTCGTCATTGATGGGTCCCAGCTTCTTGACTCTTTCCGTCATTTCAGTAACTGCCTTGACGAATTTATCAGGTTCAGCAGAGGATACCCAGGTTAACCCAAATCGTTCACTGTCATAGCCGAAATCTTCAAGAAGTTCGACAATCATATTGGAACGGGTCATTGCTTTATAATTACCATCCAGGTAATGACATTCACCGAGGTGTCAGCCAAGTACCATGACGCCATCGGCGCCCTGGCTCAGGGCATTGACAATAAATTCAGGGTGAACCATTCCTGAACACATCACACGAATAATCCTCACGTTGGGAGGATATTGCATTCTGGCAGTACCGGCAAGATCAGCCGCCGCGTAGGAGCACCAGTTGCAGCAGAACGCAATGATCTTTGGTTCATAACTCATCGATTTACTCCTTTAATTCTGTAACATGTTTTTCAATCAACCAATCAGACTGCGAGTGCTGCCTTAATCTGGCTGCTGATCTGATCCATGGTAAAGCCCTGCACGGCAACACCGCGTTTCGGACAGGTCCCCTGGCAGAGACCGCATCCTTTACACTGGGCTTTGTTAACCGTAATATATTTGGTAACGACGCCACCTTCATCCTCAGCCGGCCTCTCAACCAGCGTGATCGCATTGTACGGGCAAACGTCAAGACAGAGCGCGCACCCATCACAATAGTCAAGGTTCGGCTCGGCCTTTACCGCGTCAAGGCTCACCTCTGTTTTAGATAACAGCGTTGCCGCTCTGGCGGAAGCCGCGAGTGCCTGTGCCACAGATTCTTCAACCGGTTTCGGATAGTGGGCAAGACCTGCCACAAACATACCGTCGGTGGCAAAATCAACAGGTCTCAGCTTTGCATGAGCTTCCTGGAAAAAACCGTCCCCGTCAACTGAGATTTTGTAGAGTTTGTTGAGTTTATCAGCGTCAGGATTGGCAACAATTGCTGAGGCCAGGACAACCATATCGGCCTTGATTCTAATCGGACGGTGCAGGACATGGTCCCATACCTCGACGTTTACCTGCTTGTTATCAACACTGACATCCGGCTTGCCATGCAACTCGTAATTGATAAAGATAACACCAAGCGCACGGGCCTTCTTGTAGAGTGCCTCACGCTGTCCATATGTTCTCATGTCACGGTAAAGAATGTAGACCATACGTGACTGATCTTCCTGTTTAAGTTCTATTGCAGATTGCACTGCATGGGTGCAGCACACCTTTGAGCAGTACATCCTGTCGCCTTCACGGGACCCGACACACTGGATAAAGACAAACGATTTGGCTCTTGCCACATGTTGTTCTTTCAGTTCGTAGAGTCGGTCAAACTCAAGGGCGGTGACAACATTTGGAATAAAACCATACCCGTACTCTCTGGGGCGCAAGGCTTGAGCCCCGGTTGCAACCACGCCGATGCCATGTTCTATGGCCTTAGTGAGTCCATCCCGAGTAGAGATTGTCGTGGTGAAATTGCCGACAAAACCGTTTGCTTCGGTTACTTCAAAACCCATATGGATTATGATTTTCTCATTCTGCTTAACCGTCTCTACCAGTTTTCTGGTTTTATCCTGAATCGGCTCACCAGACCAGGTATATGACAGGTAGAGCGCATTACCGCCAAGCGTATCGCTCTTTTCAACGAGGTGTACCTCAAACCCCTGTTCAGCCATATTGAGCGCTGCGGTCATGCCCGCAACCCCCCCGCCTATTACCAGCCCTGTCTGATTAATCGGTACGGAAATCGGTTGCAGGGAAACCTGCATGTCAACCTTGGCAACCGCCATTCTGACCAGATCCTTGGCTTTTGTTGTTGCCATTGCAGGATCTCCTGAATGTACCCAGGAATTCTGGTTACGGATGTTGGCCATTTCAACCAGATACTCATTTAAACCTGCAGCCTTGAGCGTTTCCCGAAACAGTGGTTCATGGGTGCGGGGTGTACAGGCAGCAATGACCACACGATTCAACCCCTTCTCTTTAATGGTCTGCATCATCTGATCCTGAGTATCCTGTGAGCAACTGAACAGATTACGCTCAACATGAGTAACGCCAGGCAACGTCTCTGAATATTCTGCTACCGCCTCAACATCAACAACACCAGCGATATTGGAACCGCAATGGCAGACAAAGACGCCGGTTTTCGGATCTTCAGCAGCAACGTTTCGCTCCTGGGGAAAGGTTTTTTCCTGAGTCAGTGTGCCACGCGACGGCGAAAGACTCTCAGCTACAGCTGCGGCTGCGGCAGAACCTTCCAGCACCGATTGAGGAATATCTTTCGGACCAGAGAATGCACCACAGGTGAAAATACCCGGCTTTGAGGTTGAAACAGGTGTAAAGTCAGATGTTGCAGCAAAACTGTCATTTGTTAGTTTAATACCGGCAATCTCGCTCAGTCGCTTGCCATGCTCAGGAATCTGCAACCCGACTGAGAGCACAACCATGTCGAAATATTCCTCAACCTGCCGCCCGTCCTCGTTGATATAGTGGAGTCGTAAATCCCCGCTGTCACCTTCGGGCTCAACCCCGTGAACACGGCAGCGGACAAACCGCACACCGGAATCTTCCTGGGCTCGCTGATAGTAACGATCAAAATCTTTTCCATGGGTGCGCATGTCCATCATAAAAATAGAAGTTCGCAGACCCGGAACATGATCCTTGGCCATCACCGCCTCCTTGATGGCGTACATGCAACAGACCGAGGAACAGTAACCATTCCCACATTTATTCTCGTCACGCGAGCCAACACATTGCAGAAAGGCAACTTTAGTAATTTCTTTACCGTCGGACGGTCTTACCAGGTGCCCCTCGGTAGGCCCGGAGGCAGATAGATACCGCTCAAACTGCATTGATGTGACAACGTTGGGATAACGCCCAAATCCCCAGACGTCTGCTTTTGCCGGGTCGAAGGTTTCAAACCCCGGTGCAAGGACAACAGAGCCGACATTAATATCGTGATAGGTCTCTGTATCATCAAAGTTAATAGCATCTGCCGGACAAACTTTTTCACAAAAACCGCAGGCTCCCGCTTTCTTGAAACGAATACAGTTCTCTGCATCAATCTGGTACTTCAATGGAACCGCCTGGGCATACTTAACATATATTGCCTTGCGCTTTCCGGTTGCCGCATCATACTCACTGTCGACCGTCTTCGGACATTTTGCCGCACACTCACCACAGGCAATACATTTTTCCATATCCACATAACGCGGATTTTCTTTTACTCTTACCTGAAAGTCACCAGCTTCTCCGGAGATAGTGGTTACTTCACTCAGGGTCATCAGCTTTATATTCAAGTGCCGACCGCACTCAACCAATTTAGGCGCGATAATTCACATCGAGCAATCATTGGTCGGGAACGTCTTGTCCAACTGGGCCATGGCTCCGCCGATTGCCCCCGACTTCTCGACCAGGTAGACAAAATACCCGGAATCTGCAAGATCCAGGGCCGTCTGCATACCTGTGATTCCGCCACCTAC
This sequence comes from uncultured delta proteobacterium, assembly GCA_963776075.1. GTDB lineage: Bacteria > Desulfobacterota > Desulfobulbia > Desulfobulbales > Desulfocapsaceae > MADRE3. The sequence goes on along the minus strand of CAVZLG010000023.1, from coordinate 47,755 downwards.
AATCATCACCGATCCAACTTTTTTGGTATCCAGCATGACAGGTGCCTCCTTATTATCTGTAATTGACATTTAACGCTTTATCGGCAAATTCTCACCAGGAGGGTTACCCTGCCTCGGAGGCCTCAACTATTTCCTCTGTTTCCTGCCCGGGATAGATAAGACAGTCAGCAACGAGTTCCCACAGGTACTTGACCTCAATACCGAGATCATATTCCTGATTGAGAGATTTCATTAATTGATCCCGACAGTTATGGCAGGGGGTTATAACCAGCTTTGCACCTGTCTCCTGCACCTGTCGTGCTTTTATTCGACCATAGAAAACCCGCTCAGGACCGAAAGGCATTGCCCAGGCACCGCCACCGGCACCGCAGCAATAATTGCTCTCACGATTAGGTTCCATATCTTTATAGTCAGGGGCGACAGTACTGGTGATAATTCGGCCCTCTTCATAATAGGCGATACCAAATGCCTTCATGGACTTACGTCCATAGTTGCAGGGGTCATGGTAGGTGGAGCGCATGGCGTGTTTAGTGGTATCAAGCCTGATCCTGCCTTCATTGATATACTCCATCAGCAGGTCAAAAACAGACATGATTTTGAATTCGTTCAGTGCTTCAGGAAACCATCTGTTCAACCCGGACCGGGTTGCAAAATAAGCATGGCCTCATTCGGGGAGAAGGAGTATTTCACATTTCAGCCTCCTCATGTTGTCCACCAATCTACCGACAAGCGTTTTCATCGCCTCATCGTCACCTGAGAACAGCCCCCAGTTGACCCCTTCCCAGTTCTCCGATGGAATCGTCCATGATTCACCGGCAGCATGAAAAATCCGCCACCAGTACTTCATATCATCCGGCTCTGCAAACGGTTCCTTCGAGTTTACCGTAACCATGATACGCGCACCGACCTTATCTATCGGTGTTGCAAATCCGGCAAGACCCTCTTCCTCAAGCTCCTCGCCGAGTTCCTCACAGAGATAGATAAAATCATCTTTTGGAATTCCGAGGTTGTTTCCCCGCTCAAGACAGGTCACGACACCTTTGTGGATGGGTCCTGGAACCAGATCTCTGTTCCTCATTCCCCGAAGCCTTCTCATCAAGGCCATGATCTGAACCCCTGCCGGGCAGGCATTTTCGCATTTGGCACACATGGTGCATTTCCATGGCCAGTTGCTTGCTTTCAGATCATCCTCCAAACCAAGGACCGCCATCCTGACAATCTTTCGAGGATCAAGCCCGTCAACCCCTGCTATCGGACAGGCACTGGCGCAGGTACCACAGGTCAGACAGATGTCTGCCCACTGGGCGTCAGAATAGATCGTTTTTTCCTCATAGCCGAGCTCAATCGGTTCCGGCATATCCCTGGTTGCTTCGTACTTCTGAACCTTCTCAAGATCGACATAGCTGGTGGGTTTGATAAGCGGCTCACGGCCAAACTTTTCGCAGAGGGCCTGGTAATCCTCAAACTGCATAAGATACTTTCTTCCCGGACCTTCTTTGGCGGGAAGGGTTCCGGCATTAATCCAGTTTCTTATCGTGTTCCTGTGGACACCAAACTCCTCCGCCATTTCGCTGACTCTAAATTCGTACATCATCTAAGGTCACCTCTTATGGGCTGGTTTCTGAATAATTTGCATTATCATCTCACATGCTTTTGAAACGGCAGTAGTCATTGGTTCTGAGAGTCCCGGCTCAATTTCTGCAGGGATATACTCAATCTGTGCAGCAATAATAGTCACATTAATACCAGTATGTTCTTCGAGTTCATGGAGCAGATTTACCGTTGGAAACTGGTGGAGGGAAAAATCGTGAATTTTCTTGGCAGGAATTGATGAGGAGTCTATCAGGAAAACCTCGCCCGCATTACGGTCTGGAAAATCCACTGCATCAAGGATGATTATGTGTTCAGGACGCCCTTCTTCACTCAGCAGGTAATCAAAAAGATATTCTCTAATTCCTGTCATCGCATCGATAGCGGTCGCTGAATCAGGTAATTGATAATTCTCAGCCAGTTGCTCAACAACGACAGGGCCAAAACCATCATCGCCCATAATAAGATTACCACACCCGAAAATAACGGTAGAATACATGACTGTTCCTATTGTGCAAAAATTGCCTCTTTGGATAAAGTGGGGCAAAAATAACATCAGAACCTGCCTGATTCAAGGATTATTTTGGTGATTTCGGCTAATATCTGGAAGACGCTCCCAAACATGCACGGAATTGTTGTGCAAATTGTTCAAGCGACAGGGCTGGTCACTGTATCCTTTGCCAGCAGAGGGTTTGACACTTGTGGTATTTGTATAGGTTTTAACGATTCAACGGATTGGATTATTGCTTGCGTGACGAATGTCGGTATCTTGAGGTTGGAATTCAAAAACCATCCGGGTTCTTTTTCTGCCAGTTCCATCCATCCCGACACATCTCGTCGAGACCAAACTCAGCTCTCCAGCCCAACTCCTGGTCAGCTTTGGAAGGGTCGGCGTAACAGGAAGCAATATCACCTGGCCTTCGCCCGACAACCTGATAGGCAATCTTTTTAGCGCTTGCCTTTTCAAACGCTTTCACCATTTCCAGCACAGAATATCCCTGCCCGGTTCCCAGGTTATAGGTAACGATGCCAGGGTTTTCCACAATTTTTTTCAAAGCCTTTACATGTCCTTTTGCCAGGTCGACAACATGGATGTAGTCTCGCACCCCAGTGCCGTCGGGTGTCGGATAATCATCGCCATAAATTGACAGCTTCTCGAGCTTACCAATAGCAACCTGGGTTATATATGGCGTCAGGTTGTTAGGAATACCGGTCGGGTCTTCCCCGATTCGTCCACTTGGGTGTGCTCCCACCGGATTGAAATAACGGAGCAGGACAGCATTAAATTGAGGATCGGCAACACAAAGATCCGCCAGGATCTCCTCAATCATCAGTTTTGTTCTGCCGTAAGGGTTCGTACATGAGAGTGGGAAATCCTCAGTTATCGGCACCGTTTCCGGGTCACCATAAACCGTCGCTGAAGAGCTGAAAATGATATTTTTAACGCCACACTCGAGCATAACTTCGCACAGGCAAAGTGTTCCAACTATATTATTTTGATAATAGAGCAGCGGTTTTTCTACTGATTCACCAACCGCTTTCAAACCGGCAAAATGAATGACCGCATCAACTGGCTGACTATTTTTAAAAAATGCCGACTTGAGCCCCTCTTTATCGCGCAGATCGACGACCTCCAGCCCGATCTTTTTACCTGTTAAAGCTTCAACTCGCTTCAGGGATTCACTCGTCGAATTGGACAGGTTATCCACGACCGTAATCTCGTGTCCTTGTTCCAACAGCTCAAGGCAGGTATGACTGCCGATATATCCCGCACCGCCCGTTACCAGAATATGCATTTAAAATTGTACCCCTGATTCATTGATAGATGATGAATTTCTTTATATTTTTGATATACTCCTGCCCTGTATCATAGCCTTAAGAAACAACGGGTTCAACCATAAAACCCAACCGCAGAGTATCTGGCTATAGTAATTAGTGTTCTATTGATTATTATCTACAATGAACCCCGGGACAGCGGGAAACATCACAAACACTTGATCCTACAGGAGGACGGTTATGCCGTATGTAAGCATTCGAGTTGCAGGTTCTTTATCAAAAGAGCAGAAAGAAAATATCAGCAAAGGAGTTACCGACGTTATCTCCCGCGAGGCAAACAAGCCGCCGGAAGCAGTGCTTGTCTTTATCGATGAAGTTGAAAGGGACAATGTTGCCAAGGCTGGAAAGTTGTTGAGCAACGGCTGATCTGAAAATGAACGCAGCGCACAGAATTGAGGAGTTGCACAAACTCCTCAATGAACATTCCCATCGATACTACGTTCTTGACGACCCAACCATCTCAGATGGAGAGTATGATAAACTCTTTCAGGAGCTCCTTGTCCTCGAAGATGCTTACCCTCATCTGGTATTGCCCGACTCACCAAGCAAGCGGGTTGGCGGACCAACACTTGAAAAGTTCAACCAGGTTGTTCACCGCATACCGATGCTCAGCCTTGAAAACGCCTTTTCCAGTGAAGATCTCCACCAGTTCTCAGAACGAATCCAGCGGTTTCTTAATCGTCCAGTCTCCTCAGGATATTCGGCCGAGCCCAAGCTGGATGGGCTGGCGGTGGAACTCGTTTACGAAAACGGAACCCTCGTCCAGGGCTCAACACGAGGAGACGGAACCACCGGTGAGGAAATAACACCACAGCTCCAGACAATATCTGCGATCCCGCTGAAACTCCTTGGTCAGCCACCAAATCTACTTGAAGTAAGAGGTGAGGTGTATATGGAAAAGGAAGGATTCAGACTGCTTAATGATAAGCAGCTGACAAAAGGGCTCCCCCTCTTCGCCAACCCTCGAAATGCTGCTGCGGGTTCTTTACGTCAACTTGATCCGACCGTTACAGCCGAGAGACCACTGCGTTTTTTTGCATACGGCGTCTCAGACCCGGCGATGGTGAACTGTGGAACCCAGGTTGAGTTGCTGGGCTATCTTAAAAAATGCGGATTTCCTGTCTGCAGATACAACGTCTTTTGCCCTGGAATAGAAGATGTTATTGAGCACCTGGAAAAACTCAGCGCTCAGCGTCATACCCTCCCCTATGAGATAGATGGAATGGTCGTCAAAATCGACGACTGTGCCCTGCAAAATCGGTTAGGCTCTAAATCACGAGCTCCTCGCTGGGCAATTGCCTGTAAATTTCCGGCCACGCAATCAACGACCAGGCTGAAGGGTGTTGAGTTCCAGGTTGGCAGAACTGGAGCAATCACGCCGGTGGCACTGCTTGAACCGGTGATGCTTGATGGAGCCACTGTTTCAAGAGCAACATTGCACAATAGTGACGAAATTGATCGTAAAGATTTAAAAATCGGTGATACTGTTCTGGTTCAGCGCGCCGGTGATGTTATCCCCGAAATTGTCAAACCTGTTTTGGAGCTGAGAAATGGTAATGAAGAGGCAATTGTCATGCCCACCCATTGCCCGGCCTGCGCCTCACTCCTGGAGAGACAAGCCGGTGAAGCGGTAACCAGGTGCACGAACCCCTCTTGCCCTGCCCAGAAGCTCAGGTCTCTCAGCCATTTTACATCCAAGGCAGGCCTTGATATCGAAGGGCTTGGGAAAAAATATATTGAGCAACTTTTCGAGCAGGGCCTGATCGACAGTATCCCTGATCTCTATACCTTGAACCGTGACAAGTTGGTTAAACTGGATGGTTGGGGAGAAAAATCGGCTGACAATGTCCTGACCGCAATGCAAGGAGCAAAAGCTCCCTCCCTCTCACGATTTCTCGCTGCCCTCGGTATTCGATACGTTGGTGAAATAACGGCCTCTCTGCTCGAGGATCACTTTAACACGCTTGCTCACCTGAGGGCTGCTACCAGGGATGAGCTTCTCAATATCGATGGTATTGGCGAGCAGGCTGCCGACAGTCTGATGAGCTATTTCAAGTCGGAGAGAATTTCCACCATGCTCGATAGTCTCACAGCGCTGGGTGTTCAACCAAAAGCAATGGAACAGCCCCAGAGTGCCCGACCATTATCAGGAGCCATTATCGTTTTCACAGGTGGGTTATCTCAACTATCCAGAGATGAGGCAAAAAAACTGGTCAAGGAACAGGGTGCACATATCGCCACCACGGTTTCCAAAAAAGTCACCCATGTTGTGGCAGGTGAAAAAGCAGGCTCAAAACTGAAAAAGGCCCAGGAGTTGGGGAAAACGATACTCTCGGAGGAGGAATTCCTGGCACTGACAACATAAAATAGATTCTAAAGAAACAATCAACACAGGCAGAGGTGAAGATATGATCTGGCACTCACCCTATTTGCGTTTCATGTTTATTCTCCTTTTGCCCCAGTGTATAAAAATTTTGATTGCAACTCTTAGTAATAACTATCTCTTCCCTTTTCGATTGTTCTCTCGGATTTGTACCGCGTTATTGACGCTAAACATCATGAAAGAAAAGTAAATAGGTGGCACATCGCTAACCAGATAGTTCCCAGGAAGTTTCAGCTTAGGCAACATACCGGAAACAGGTATAACTGACGCCGCTCCTCATTTCCCAACGTGGGTAGACAGCAAAAACCAGGCTCGAATGGCTCGAACGAATAGAGAAGCACATGCAATTTTTTGGCAAAAAATTGCGCGGGGAGAAATGGTCCATTAACGTTGACTATTAAAATAGCTGACTACTCCTGCGACTCTGCAAGATTACCATATAACCTCTCAAAAACCTCCAGCATCGCATCTTCACTCTCCTCAGCAGCGGTTTCAAGCTCATCGAGTCTTACGTTGATGTTATTCATCAACTCGGCGCAGGTGGCAGCCGAAATCGTCTCATTCGACAAGGCATGGGATAAGGACTCACGCTCAATAAGCGCCAATGACTTCACCGTCTCAAGTAAACGATCAGGTGACGCCTGAGTTGTGCCATGTTTAATGATGTCCGCCTGGGCCTTTTCCCTGGCATCGTTATAATACTTCAGGACTTGCCTGTAGCTGCGATCGTAAGGTACCCCGCGATCAAGCAGTTTTTTTGTCTCATTTATAACCTGGCGATAGGAGAGCGAACGCCCCCTGGCAATTTCATACTCTCGATTGGTCTCGATTTTCCCATGGGTTAATCCCAACCGTTTCATCAACGGGCCCATTGTGAGACCTTGCAGGAAAAGTGATACAGAGACCACACCAAAAACCAGATTGATCAGAAAAGATCGTCCGACAAAATCAGCTGGAAGCCCCAGAATAAGAACCATAGACAATGAACCACGTAAACCACCCCAGACCAGCACATGTCGCCATAGAACGGGTAAGGGTGTCGAGAAAAAATCAACTATTGGTATTCCTGCATAAACAACGATACTTCGTGCCAAGACCACGACCAAAAAGGCCAGCATTACCACCGGTAGATTCATCACAAATGCACCGGGATCCAACTCCAACCCAACCAACAGGAAGATAAACGAGTTGGAAAGAAATCCCATATATTGCCAAAAATCCTGAACCGCAACCCGTGTGGATGCACTCATCCCAAAATGCTTTCCAAAAGAACCCATTAGGATACCTGCAGTAACAGTGGACAGCACCCCTGACACATGCAGTTCCTCAGCTATTAAAAATGATCCCCAGGCAACAAGGGTGGTGAGTGTTATTTCGATAAGATGGTCGTCAACCTGCCGGGTCATCACACTGGCGAGACCACCGATACCCGCACCCACCAAAATCCCGCCAAGTGCAGTCTTGACAAAGGTGACACAGGAAAAAACAATTATTTCCTGGATGCCATTTAGTGCAGTTGCGGGCCCATGACTTGATGGAAGTCCGATCACAGCTACAACAATGGCAAAAATTACCACCGCGACGCCATCATTAATAAGTGATTCCCCTTCAACAATCTGATACAGCCGTTTTGGTGCTCCCACTTCCTTGAACAGGGCAAGAACGCTGATTGGGTCGGTTGCAGAGATAACAGCGGCAAATAAAAATGCATGGGACCATTGAAACTCTTGGAGCAATCCAAGAGAATTAAATGCACCAAAGGTCCCGAGGGCGGTCAGACAGGTGGAAATTAAAACACCTGCAAGAGCAAGAAAGGCGATATGAGCACCATTTTTTTTTAAATCGTCAAACGGCAAATGATAGGCGGCCTCAAACAGGAGTGGCGGCAAAAACAACAGCATTAATAGATCTGCGGTTAGATTCACGTCGGATAATGCTTCCAACTGGATAAAACTGAGGGTCAGACCAGCCAGTACCAGCGCAAGGGTATACGGCAGCCGAATCCGTCGTGCGAAGATTCCGACGACAGAAGCGATAAGAAGGAGGATAAGAACTTGAACCTCTACATGATGAATCATGTGAAAACTCCCGACTATTTTTTACCATTCTGAAATGACTAATCATTATCGCCCGGATACAAGCCGGTCGATTTCAGACAAGGACCAATTCAACCCTCTGATATCTTACTATAATAGTTTATCTTAAACAGCTATATAAAGCCTGGCCATTATCAGGAACTAAGGTCAATTTGGAGTAATTTTCCTGTTTATTGTGATTTGAAATGGTTACTATTTGTGAGGAAACTCTCATATCATCAGACCAATGAGTGGTCTCGTCTTCATGTACCATTAAAACTTTTTGTTTTGAGGTAATAAAATGACAAGGTATTTACGTTGTATATCCCATACTACATTGATAATAAACTTCCTTATACTGTTCTGGAGTGCCACTACTTATGCCGATACCCCCCAAGAGCAGGTACACCATATGGCACACAGCGTGATGCCATTCGATATCTCAAAGACTGTTCACATCTTCAAAATGACAGAGTTTGGTGGTATACAGCAAGTCATAGTAAAAGATCCAGGCTCCATCGATCAAATAGCATTCATTCAAAGGCATCTCCTGCATGAGGCTGAGAAGTTTCAGCTTGGTGATTATTCAGATCCAGCAAAGTTGCACGGCGCTCAAATGCCTGGTCTCAAGGAGTTACAAGCAGGATCTTCTGATATCAAAGTATCGTATGCGTCACTTCCCAACGGCGCTGAACTCACTTTTGAGACAGCCGATCTCCACCTTTTAACTGCAATACATCGGTGGTTTGGAGCTCAGTTGTCCGAGCATGGTGCCGATGCCAAGGCTGAATGAGCGATGGTTTGCTCAGTAATCAGGGGCAAAATTCCATTTTGGCATGTGAACAGATAACTGTCGCAGGAGTTCAATTATCGCAAGTAATGCGTAGTTGGGAGGCCAACATTTCTATGGCGACTCAGGCAATCATTGTGTCTCGTGGTCATGATAGCTATGTTCTCCTTGAACTCTCGAGTAGGGTAAGGAGTAGACGGTACTTCAGGCACATGAAGATCTGGCCGAAGGTTTCCTGGGAAGTCAATTACGAAATACAATGAATAACTTTCGCAATTAAACACGAGCATTCATGAACAACAGCAAATAACTGAGAAAGGAAGTAGGCCTGACCGTATAGGGTGCAGGCCTACTATTAGATACCAGGATTGTGCTTTATTGTGCTGCTTGTATTGCACTCAGCATTGCATCCAGCATCTCCGTTCCTTCACTTCCGAGTTTCTCATCGATGAGTATACGCACAGCTGGTTGGGCTGCAGCTGCAAATTTCTCCAATTCCGCAGGAGAAACGACATTGACTTCCATTTTCTCGGAAAGTGCCGGCAAGCCTTTTTCCGATGCCTCTATCACCCGTGAAACACCGCGACCAGCCTCGGTTGCAACCTCAGACGCCCAGTCAATAATTTCACGGTGCTCTGCCGACAGGCCGTCGTAAAAATCCTTATTCATCGTCCAGATGTAAGGCGTTATGACATGGTTGGTAATCGACAGGTATTTCTGGACCTCATCGAATTTGGCGAAGGCAATGATCGGAATAGGATTCATCTGACCATCTGCGACACCAGTTTGCAGTGCGGTGTAGACCTCGGCCCAGGGTAAAGGAGTGGGTTTACCACCCAGAGAACTCACCATGGCCTGGTGTGTAGGCAGGGTCATAGTACGAATTCTGAGCCCCTCCATATCCGCAACACTCGTGATAGGACGCTTGGAGTTTGAAAAGGCGAAAAAACCGCCTGAATCGATCAGACCCAGCACTTTCAGACCAGTCTTTTTCTCAAGATCAGAACAAAACTTTTTGCCAAAATCACTGTGTAGATCGATGACCCGATTGGCGACAGCAATATTCGGAAAGGCAAATGGAATATCGAATACGCCAACCAGAGGATAATGCTGGGCGATGCCACCAGCCGAAGAAATCGTCGACTCGACGATACCGTCACGAACCTGCTGGATGACTTCGTTGTCTTTTCCGAGTTGTCCGTTGGGGAACAGTTTAACCTCGATCTCCCCACCACTCGCACTTTCCACCAGAGACTTGAAAATCGTTGTCATCGCACCAGAGTGGCTTTCAAATGCCCCTTCCGGGTTAAGATGTGCAACGCGGATAGTCACATCAGCGGCAAAGGCAGTGGCTGACAGCATGCCGGCCAATGTGACTGCTACTGCTAAACGACCAATTTTGTTGTAATATTTCATGAATAATATTCCTCCATAGGGTTGTTGTTATGAAAGATATTCCATCGACATCTACAACCCGAGAAGTCGAGGAATAGCCAAAGTCATGTCTCCCCAATAAGCAACCATAAATAGAACAATGGTTTCTGCAAGTAAAAAAGGCCACAGGGATTTTGTTATGGCTTCGACTTTGGTTTTGGTTACTGACGCCAGTACAAACAGGCAGGCACCCACGGGGGGCGTCATCAATGAAATATTCAGCGCGAGAATAATCATGATACCAGCATGCACGGGGTCCATTCCTATTTTCATGGTCAACGGCGCTAGTACCGGTGCGAGGATGATAAGCGTGGCATTAATGTCCATGAAAAGACCAATGAACAGTAATAGTCCGATAATCATCGCAATGATGACATTGGGGTTATCAGATAACGCCAGAAAACCTGCTGCTATCATCTGAGGAATCTGGTTAAAGGTCATCCACCAGCCAATTATAGAAGCAGAGGCAATAATCAGAAATATTACCCCGGTAATGCGGGTGGTACGAACCAGCATATCATAGAGATCCTTCCTCGTAATTCCCCGGTAAACGAGACCACCAACCACCAGCGAGTAAGCAACCGCAATCGAAGCCGCTTCAGTGGGGGTTGCAATCCCGCCTAGTATAGACCCCAGAATAAACACAGGTAATACCAGAGCGAGGAAGCTCTTTCTGAAGGCGATCAAAATACTTCTTAGGCTAGGTTTTTTATCTGCTTTGGGTAGATTCAACCTCCTACCCAAAGCGGCGATTACAGCCATACAAATCAAACAGATCAATAATCCGGGCAATATTCCCGCGGCAAACAACCCCGCAATCGAAACCCCCATGATAGACCCATAAATAACCATTAGCGTCGATGGAGGTATGGTCGGTCCAATAATAGAGCCTGCAGCTGTCACCGCACAAGCGAATGGTTTAGTGTAACCCTGTTTGACCATTGCGGGTACCAGGGTGTTGCCAAAAGCTGCAGCATCAGCAGTTGCTGCTCCCGTTATTCCTGCAAACATAACTGATGCCACCATGTTGGAATGTGCCATACCACCGCGCAACCACCCAACCAGTGAATCGGCAAATTCAACCAGGTGAGTAGTGATGCCGGAACGATTCATAATTTCACCGGCAAGAATAAAAAAAGGCATAGCAAGAAAAGGAAACAGGTCCAGCCCGGCAAACATTCGATCCGGCGCCATGGCGAGAAAACGCCCCCCACCCATATCGAAGATACCGACCAGACCCGCGACGCCAAGCACAAAACCAACTGGCATACCGAGTATGAGCAATCCAAAAAAGATAATGGCTACCAGCAACATTCGGTTAATCCTCCATCCGGTTTGCGCCGATAGCATCACCGACAGTAAAAAAATCGTGAATAGCGACCAGTACCAACTGTATACAGGCCAGTGCGCCTGCAAGCGGAATACCCATAAAAGGATAAGCCTTGGGAATCGCCTGAATCATGGTGAAACGGCTGAATCCCCGCTCTACCATACCAAGTCCGTAAAAAAATATAACTGCAAAAAACAACAACGCGAGCAGATCAAATAGTACCGCAAGCCATCTGCGAACCGATGGCGGGAAGCGCTCAAATAGCACCAGAACACCAATATGCTCACGGTGACTGATACCGCTTGAGACAGCTAACAGCGCCATCCAGATCATCAGGTAGCGTGCCAGCTCTTCAGTGAAAGACGCCTGAAATGGCAGTACATAACGCGCAAGTACCCCGAGCCAGACATCCAGCACAAGCAGAACCATTAATGCGACACAAACCCTTTCTACAAACCAGTTAAGACGCCTGCTGGCATTGATCGCTTTAATTGAAATTGTTTGCATGAAATGTTTTTATCCCCCCTCCAGCAAAAAAAAACCAAAACATGATTATTGTCCTTTTGCAATATTTATTAACCTGAATCAATGACGTATTCGTTGGCACAGCCTTTTATTGGCATCCAGTATCTTTTTTTTAACTATGCAACCATTTCGGTTCCACCTCAGCAGGAGAAATTCTTGCGCTGGGGTTCTTTCCTCTTTGATTCTTGAAAATCTGACGACAATATCGGCAAAAAGGCGCTCATATCCTGTAGGTTTTGTATCACAAGAACAAACATTCTTACGTAAGAAATCTATAATACCCAACACATAATAATGGGTAGCTGTTTTCGAAAACAGCTGTAGCTAAGTAATCCGTGCTGCTATTTTTTGATATCGCAGCTTAGGCGTCTCAACCTATGTCTGCACTTTAATATAAATTGGTGGGGGATATCAGTAGCCGCTGCTACATTATTGAACGTTTGTTGTTGTTGAAGAGTATTTTGATCACAAGATATTTTCACGCATGAATTTTTATGTGGGTTTTATAATAGCGTTTTATGCCATTGCGACGAGTTAGGGCTCTTCTTCCCAAGGAAGCCAGGGTAACCCTTCTCGCAATCCCTGACGCATTCGCTCGGCAGAACCTGGCTGGTAACCATAAACTCTCAAACCGAAAATATGCAGCATAAGGCTCACAGCTCTTTGTCGGCTTGTGGTCTCACCAAACTCTTTATCTAAATAACTCTTGAAAAGTTCTTCTATTTCATCCAGCTTTGCAGAGGCGAATTTATGGAGTTCGTTCCCTTCGGCAGCCAACTCGAGCCGAGTTTTTACCAGGAAGCAACTGCAGTAATTGTCCCTGGCTGACTGCTGAATAACCGCCTCAAGATGGGTACAGATACCTACTCCAACACTTGGGGCCGAATCCAGTACGTTGCGTATGTGAGTAAAGGATTTTTGGGCATAGCGGTTCAACGCTTCCCGGAACAGTGTCTCTTTATTACCAAAGGAGTGATAGATCGAGCCCGGTTTCAAACCTGTGGCCTGCACGACCTGCTGCATTGATGACCCGCTAAAGCCATACTGCCAGAACAGTTGGATCGATTTATCGAGTATGTCTTTTCTATCAAATTGGGCTTTTGCCATGGTATTACCTTGAATGACGGTGTTGAGATTCTGGGCGATGGCGCACATTGTACAATATTATTTTGAATAATCACTCAAAAAGATATTGACAAGCTAAGCTCTGGAACTTAATTTGAACGAACATTCAAAATATTTTTGATTGTAGGAATGAAGCAATTCAACTGAACAAATTTACCAAAAATCAGGAGGCATTATGCGATTACAGGAAAAACTCAAGGCAATGAAAAAAGAATCTATAGCGGGACGGCCGCCTGAAGTGATTGCAGTTCTGCTGGGTGAGGTCGAAAAACTGGTGAAATCCGGTATCGCTGGCAAGGCCATTAAAAGTGGTGAGGCTCTGCCTGAATTTACCCTTCCCGATGAAAAAGGCAATCTCGTCAGTTCAAAAGATCTTCTGGCCCAGGGGCCTCTCGCCGTTATTTTCTATCGCGGTATCTGGTGACCCTATTGCAATGCGGAGCTGGAAGCTCTGCAGGAAGTCCATGGCCAGGTGAAAGAACTGGGAGGCTCGATCGTCGCCATTTCTCCCCAACTGAACAAATACACGAAACAGGTCGTGAAGAAGCATGAGCTCACCTTTCCGGTACTGGCGGATAAAGATAACCACTATGCTGAAGAACTTGGCCTGAACTTCGCCCTGCCAGAAAAACTCAAGGAACTGTATGGCGGTTTCGGCATCGACCTTGAACGATTCAACGGCAACGACACCTGGGAAATGGCGATGCCCGCGAGGTTTCTGGTCGACACCAGAGGCGTCATCAGGGGCACCGAGGTGCATCCCGATCACACCATCAGGCCTGAGCCGAATGACATTGTAGATTTTATAAAATCTCTGAGCTAACGGACATTGCAGATATTGCATATTTACCTACAAAGGCGAGAAGAATAAAATTGTCGGTAGCGCCCAGATCAACCCTGAATATTTCAACGAGTAGATATGGCCAGCTTCATTGGCAACCTCAAATCATGAAGATGGTCTGACACGTCGGTGAGACATTTATCTTGTCAACAATGGTGAGTCGTTTACCGGTTTAACGACTATGGCGATAAGATTCTGATATTAAATCTATTTGTTATTATAATGTAATATCAGTTTGAGAAATTCGTTCATTCTACAGGCCCGGCAGTGTCTATACCGATAATGAGATATCCAACATTTTCACGATTATGATTTACTTCTTCGTCCTTTGATTGCTCTTCCTCAACTTTTATGAGTGCCGAGGCGTTTGAGATATTCTGGTATCTGATAACCGCAGTATTGTTTCCTTCATTTGTCTGCATGGTGGCAAAAAAGAATGGCAGGTCAATGAACTCACTTTGAAATGTGAGATCAAACCAGTTCTTGGAAACACTATTACCAGTCAGGCCTACCTCGAAAGGCAGCTCTGAAATCATACCGCTACCTGGTTCCCAGGCTATATAACCAATGGTTTCTGTATTATGACGTTTTTTATTAATCTCTTGTTCCTGCAATTTATACTCAAAGGAATTATTACCTATATTACGAAGTCGGACGGTTACCACATCGCTCTCATTTTCTGTCATCACCTGGGTAAAGATAACTGGTGTACGATCAAAGGTTTCTTTCGTAGAGTACTGACGAAACCTGGTGGAATTGGAAGCAAAACTACCGGCTTCTATTTTAGTTCCGTTCTCGAGGGTATAGACCCCTTTTTCCATAACAATAAAGCTCAAAGTTTCACTGGTATGAAGAGCGTCAAGGTAATCCCACTCCGCTATATGAATTTCAAACCCGTTCTGATTGACATTTCTGATTCTGACTGTCGCAGGTTCTGAATCAGCAAAGCTTGCTGGGCCTACGATGACAACAGGATCTATGAACGGCGCGCTAAAGTTAAATACAGTCCATTCACTATTTACCTGTGCCTCGACAACTTCAAAGGGGAAGATTTCTTCATTTTCAACAACCAAAACAGTTTGTGAATATGTTGCTGTCTCATCTTGATCATCAGTAACTTGCAGGGAGACCACATATTCACCTGCCTCGGTAAATACATGCTCCTGTGAGATTCGCTCTGAAGATGATCCGTCACCAAAATCCCACAGATATGCAATCAGAGATCCATCAGGGTCACGTGAGTTTGAAGCGTCAAATATGAAGCTAAGGAGATCATCTGTGCTTTGCGCTACGGTAAACGAAGGAATTGGCAGTTCATTTTCCTCAGCTGGGGTCGTGACAATAACAGGACTGGCTGCATAGCTCTTTGATCCGAGACTGTCGGTAACTGTCAATATCGCCTCATAAACTCCGGAAGTTACGAACTCATGAGAAACGGTCGTGCCATTTCCAATACAGCCATCCCCGAAGTCCCATTTGTAGGTAGCTGTCAGCTTTGAATCAACAACCGAGGAAGATCCATCGAAAGAGACGGTCAACGGAGCCTCACCAGCTGCATTTGCTGAAGACACCTTAGCTATCGGTTCTAATGTTGGTTCAGGAGGCAGTGTTTCTGGTTCAGTCGCAGTTATGGTGATACTCTCCATATCTGCAGCCCCATCGGCATCAGAAACGGTTAGTGTTACCGTATAGGAACCTGCATTTTGATACGTGTGTGACTGACTTGCCCCAAACGCACTGGCGCCATCCCCAAATGCCCACGAGTAACTTTTGATCGATCCCGTCGAGGCTGTCCCTTCAAGAGTGAGAGTGAAGGGAATATTACCCTCCTGAGAGTTGGTAATAATTACGGCATCGAGAACTAGTTCGGGTTCCTCAACATCGGTGATATTTATAATCATCGCAAAACTGTCTTCAGGCGTTGCAGGAAGACTGTGGTCATCAGCTTCTACCAAAACATCGAGTTGTGCATTGGTTTCAAAGTCCAGTACAGCACCGGCTTTTATGAATAGCTCGGAGCCAATAATTACAAATAGGCTCGCATCATCACCACTCAATCCGACATCAGTGGTGCCCAGCGCATCATCGGAAACAATAATATCAGCTACCTTAACAGCCAGTGTCGTATCAGTATCTTCAGCAAGCGTCGTAATAATGTTGTTTAAGACAAGAACTGGTGCTTCATTTACATCAGTGATATTGATTATTAATGCAACACTGTCTTCTGGAATTGAAGAAATAGTGGGGTCATCCACTTCAACTGATATGTTGAGTTGTGTGCGAGATTCAAAATCCAGTGACGTGCCTGCTTGAAGGAATAACTCAGTACCAATGATAGTGAACATATCAGCATTGGGACCACTCAGGCTCAGGTTATTGGTCCCCTGATCGGAGTCATGAATAGTAATATCAGCAACTTTTATCGTTGCAGTGGTATCAGTATTTTCCGCAAGGGCCTGGATAAAATTATTTATACTGAGAGTAGGTGCTACAGGATCGGCTATGTATTCTGGTAATGTGTATTGAAACGGATCGGATAGTGGGCTATCTGAACTGTCGTTATAGACCGCAGACAAGTAGAAATTGTATGTACCACTCTCGCTGAGGACAGAACAGGTAATAGTCTGCGTCTCAGTAGGTTCAGAGTAGTAAATCTCGTCATTCTCTTTAAAAAGACGATAACCAATCACATCTTTATCTGAGACGGCTAAGGTGTTAAAAGAATAATCTACCTGGATTTCGTACTCATGGACTGCTGCATACAGGTTGTTCGTTATAAAAAGACCCAAAAGTGATGTGCAAAAAACACAAATATACCAGCTGAGGCTCTTCCAAAAACGTTGTTGCTTAATTATTTTAGTAATCATAGCGTTCGTAAGGCAATTTTCATGCCGAACTTACTTATGATATGATTACAAATACTTAAGCGTTATCACAGCCTTCTTCAAAGCAGGCTGGCACAGAATCGACAACGGTGTTGTCAATTCCAGCAGACAGCTTGTGTGAATATGGTTTTCATCTTGGTGAAAAATTTGAGATAATTATTTGTATTAATAGAATTTTTATCGATAATGGTGTTATTATTCGTTGTAAACTTTATCTCCAGCAATGGTAGTGCCATGGCTCGTTGACTAAACGGAGAAGAGCTACAATTCGTGCCATAATAAGGTTGATTTCTATATAACCAGTGTATAAATAATGAATATTCATCTCACCAAGCGGTAATGCCTGAATAAAAGGCAACGATACCCGTTAAAAGAGAAGGCGATTAATCAGCTATTTGAAGAATTAACGTTATGTAATTACAAGAAAATCGTTACAACGAGAACCTGGTTTTGCTTTTTGATCAAACCTCCTAATTTCACCATGCCATTTATTATATTTTTCATAACGATACTTTTATACGGAACATTTACTCCCAATCATGGCAAAACACAGCAGATCATTTCCGAACAGGTCTACACGGGAGTAGACCATATCATTTCTTTGTCAAAATCAAATGCAGATCTTAAACCAGAATTTCTATCCCATCTAATAAATTTCGTTAGCAGTACACCACCGGATTCAAGTGTACACCTCAAGGAACGTCGTGAATCCAAAGGAGCATTTTATAAATTTTCCATCAAGGGAGATCTCTTCCATATACTCGATTATGTCTATAATCCTGATATCCCTTCCTATATAACCATGCCATCCTCTTTGCACCATCAAGAGTGGGTAACACCTGAAGCAGTCATCGAACTCAAAAAACTACCAGAGAAACTGGAAGCAAGAGATGTGCCATATCTATTTCGCGGTCGCGATCGCGAGACCATCACGCCTGACATTAACACAGGCGCCTACTATCAATACGATCAGGATAGGCTTGTTGCCTCACTGCCGGGCCCTACAGGGCCTGTTCTTGTGTCCGTTTCAAGTCAGACCGATAAATCAGAAGTAGGTAAGAAAGGATGTGTTGCTGGAAGCGATAAAAACTGGAACTATCTATACTCTGATACGGTTGGGCTCAGCAAGGCAGGGCTTGGCTGGGTCAACTCGTACCTCTACTATGCAGAATCTATGATTATCTACGTGGTCGACTCTTCAAAAGGTGTGATCCATGTCGGTTTATTCAAATGGCTCGATGCTGGCTGGGCCACTATGAATATGGTGAACTCAGACCATATATTGAACGGGATCAAACGTTTTGCATCGGATTTCAAGAGTGTACTGGAAGCACCAGATCTACCGGCGCCATCAATACTTGCAGCAAAGCATCGACAATTGCAACGTAGCAGTGCACAAAACCTTCAAGAACCCTTATCTACCTATCTGCAAAACCTGGTCAGTTCGGGAACATCTGATGAATGTTCAGGTCCGTTTAATAACCTCCTTTCTTCCGGAGAATATCTGCAAAAAATGAGTCATGAGGAGATGGTCAAAATACTGATGTTGGAATACCTGAAAGAATCTATCCGGGAACAGCCTCCCAGCTGAACACACGCATTTACGTCTTGATGCACTTGCGAGCCAGGCATACGTGCCTGTTTGAATAAGACAGTATCTTAAAATCATACTAATTCATTCTGACGGAAGTGTCCCCTGTGTATACCCATGTTGGGTAAACCGATGTTATTTGATATAAAAATAAAAATGTTTTCCTAATGTCGATAAAGGAGCCCTGTAAATTTGAAAAAACCGTTACATTAACAACCTGCTAATCTTTAATGGCTCGATTGATTCTCAGACATCAGGCAGACAATGGCAAAAGAACGAACTGAAAGACACAGAGCGATACTCAAAGCCAAAGTAGTATTGACAGCTCTGGTGGGAGACAAAAGATAGTGCCAAATTCACCAGGAGGAGGAGAGCATGAAGGATAAAGAACAGCACTTCATCGGCATCCTGACAGACAAGTATTTGCAACCATTTCAAAAACGCCCAACAGTCATTGGAGCGAAGCAGGCATTTGTTGCCTACCATGAAAAAGGTCTTCCGATTCCAGATGATATTATTAAATTCTTTGTAAAGAAGTTCAATAAAGAGATCGGTACTCATTCTGAGAAGCCCACATTCGAAAAGAGCGACAACGAGCGTGCTATCCTGGTAGAACTGATGATCCGTATCGCCAAGAGCCAGGACAATGTGAGCATTAACTCTATCTGTCAGGAGATGGCTGAAGAGGTCGGTATACAGGGAAATGACACCAGCACAGCAGGCGAGTTGTTACGGCAGCGCATGGAAAATTTTAAAGAAAGATCAAAAGTAAGAAAACGTTAATACAAGTCCATTAGCCCTCTCAGTATAAACACATCCAGAATTGATGACATATTCTGATATAAATCTCTTTGCCATCAGAAACCGGGGTTTTCTATTTTTGATGTGTCAGTTTTTGAGAGGGGCTCAGTAGAAATCAATCGCCAGGTTATCAATGGTTTAGTTATTCCGGACGATGTCCTAAGACAAAACAAGCCCCCTAATTGCTCATTTTCATTATAATTTCTTGCCATTACCGCATTACTTACGTTATTTCAGAAAAGAACAGTAGATGCTTTGGGCTTTGTTCATAGCTTCTTGAGACTGGAGAGCAGCTCGATAAGCTCGATGCCATTTGTTCTCTTTCCAGAGACTTTTAGCATTAACCAGAAGTTCGTGGGACACCTCAAGCTGAGCTTTCATACCGAACGGGAAAAATGCGCGAGTACGAGCCCACTCCATGCGTCCTTCGACATCGACAATAGCATCTTCGAAGTCATCCTGGACATACTCTTGTCGAGCAAACTGGATGAGATAATAAAAAATTACGACAAAAAATCCGATTACCAAAACATTGTTCATACCTGTTCTCCAAAATTAAGTCGAACACGGAACCCCCCGGTCTTATACCAAGGGAAAAGTCATTGGCTTTGCCTCATTCGTTAAGATCCTTGTATCAATATACCACATCTTATCTGAAGACAAAAATACCATTTAGTGACCAAAAGACAACAGAATACCTGATGGTTAGGAACTGGTGTAACCGAACAAGTAAAAAGAAATTCACACGAATATTACTATCCTGTCAGCACGGCGATATTACATTTCAATACCCGGTGAATAAGGGTGTACTGCATACTTATAAATATTTCGGCAGTTACCTTGCACCAGTCCAATTCATAATTATTTTCTGCTTGTGGGTACGTCGGATACGATAAGGAGCCATTAAGGCTGGGACATAACAACTGAGGGGGTTTTTCATGAATTTCATAGTGCGAAGTATAATTTCTGCCATGTTATTATCACTTGTATGCTCTTCTGTCTGGGCAGATGAATACTCAGAAACGAAAACGATGTTCGCCAATGCAGGCGAGTCAAACATGTTCGACAGTGCATACGGATATGCTCTGTTTCCAACTATAGGCAAAGCTGGTTTCGTCGTTGGCGGCGCATATGGTAAAGGCCGGGTCTATGAGCAAAATAAATACATTGGTGATACATCTATGACCCAGGCATCCATCGGTTTTCAACTTGGTGGCGCAGGCTTCAGCCAAGTCATTTTTTTCGAGGATAAGCGTGCACTCGACACCTTCACTAGTGGAAATTTTGAATTTGGAGCAGAAGCTCAGGCCGTCGCAATAACAGCTGCAGCAGGGGCTAGCAGTAATACTACTGGTAGCTCTGCTACTGCCAGCGGCGGTAAAAACAATGCGGCAACAACAAGCGCCGGTTATACAAAGGGGATGCTCACTTTCACCATCGTCAAAGGTGGCGCAATGTTTGATGTCAGTGTTGGCGGGCAGAAGTTTAAATATATGAAACAATAAAATACCGTAGAAAATATATTCTAGATTCAGCCGTCAAACCGTCAGCAATCTCGACATATCAGTGAGTGTTTGAGCTTTTACCAGCTTTATTGCCCCCGAAGGTGGTATACGGCAGCGTTTGGTCTGCAGCCCAAGCAGTAAATCATGGGTTGTTGTTACCCGATCAGTCAAGCAAACAAACGATTTGAGAATTTTTAATGCAATAATGGAGCTATGAATTGCTTAACTGCTAGTGGGGACCAGAAAACCACTATCACGATGAGCATTATGATAAACCCGACAATCCCACCCAGTATTGCAGAAAAATCCACTTTATACCACATAAGGTACCTCCAGTGTTAGCAACAATGAGAAAACTCAGGACACGCCTGTTCCCACTTAAAATATAATCTCTATTTATCGAAATGCATGGAGTATTTTGAGACCAAGAAAACACTCAATATATTTGACGATTCTTGCCCCCTGTCTTTTTGTATTTCCGTATAAAATCCTTATATTTTTGTTAGGTGCAGAGGAGTAATCATGACGTACCAATAGATTCCATCTGATAGATGCAGGGGGCCATGGTGGATAAAGAAGACTATAGAAACAAGATGAACATAATCACCCAATGGGCCCTCCTCGCCTTGATTCTCTTTGGGGGGGGAGCTGTTGTATTCATTCTTGGCATCATTTTTACCTACATGATCGCCTCAAGTGTAATCTGAGATTTAATTCGAAAATTTACAAAGAAACAGTCTCTCATTGCGCTTTTGTTTAAATGGATGAGACAGCCAAATTATGTCCCACTCGCTAGTGGAATTTTGCCTGTGTCATCATTTAAATTCTATGCACCCTTAATTGTGGGGTAAATTGAAGTGAATCGTGAGGATTTACCAGAGGTATCTTAGATGTCTTTTAAATACCAAATCATAAAACGGCCTCGCAGAAGAACAGTATCGATATCTGTCAAGCCGGACTGTTCCGTTCGCCTCTTAGTACCAGCCAACCTACCAGAAAAGAAAATCATAGAACTGATCAAACAAAAAAGCAGCTGGGTAGAAAGCAAGATTGCTTATTTTCAAGAGCTACAGAAGCGCCATAAGCAGAAGAAATATGTGTCAGGAGAATGTTTCAAATACCTGGGCAGGAGTTATCGACTAAAAATAGTTCACAATGATGAGAACAAAGACGTGAAACTGCTGAATGGCACGTTCAATATTCCCGTGCCATCGGGCTTACAGGAAGGTGAACAGACGCTCCTTATCATCAGGCGGTTATCAACATGGTACCAGAACCATGCTCTCACCCGTCTGGAAGAGAAGGTTCGGCGGTACTCAGCGGAAGTGGGGATTTCTCCAACGTCTGTCGGTGTCAAGGGGTATAAGTCTCGATGGGGAACATGTCATCTAGATGGTCGTATCTATTTCAATTGGCGAATTATCATCGCACCCCATTCTGTTGTTGATTATTTGGTAGTGCATGAATTGTGTCACCTGGTTCATCACAATCATTCTAAAAGGTACTGGAAACAGGTTGAAACTATTTTACCTGATTATGCAGAACGAGAAGAGTGGCTGAAACTCAACGGAAGAGAGTTAACTATCTGATCAGATTCACTCAATTACAATGCACAAGATATATCATCTCTATTATGAGATGATTGAGGTAATCGTTTGCGAATATATCTCCTGGTAAGTTCCAACCACAGAGAACCAGGATCAAGTCAAACCTGCTCCCAATTACACGACTACAACTGAATTATCTTCGAAATATTCATTGGGCGCATAGCTGTCAGCAGCCAGGTCATTAACCCAGACCTTGCCATCCAGTACATACCGAAATTGGTAGGAACAGCCGGCAGGCAAGGAAAGAGTAATTGAAAAACTACCATCCTTTAATCTCTTCATCGGGCTCGCTTCAAGCGACCAATCGTTAAACTCTCCGGCTAACGCTGCTGATTTAAAATTTTCTTCGTTAGGGTACTTAAAAGTCACCCGGCATTTTTTTGCAGTTTTTGTATAACTTTTCCTTAGCATAAATATCTCTCGTTTTTCCCTCTGAGTAAGTAAAGATGATTTCTGGTGGTATCGTTTTTTGAGTCCACCGCACTAATGTAGGTACTTTCTGGCGCGTGTAAAGTTAATATTGTTCGCCCTGTATAGATACTTCCTGCTTATCTCATTTTCAGGTCAATCACCCTGCTCCTTTTTCTGTTCAAGCTCTCCCCAGCGTTGATAGAGCTGCTCTACATTTTTTTGACTTTCTTCCAGTTCCGACCAGCCCTGCTGGAGTTTTTCCGGATTCGCTGCAACTGCCGGGTCATTGATTATTTTTCCCAGCCGCTCGCTATTCTCCTCTGCCTCCAGGATTCGCTCTTCGATTGTATCGTATTCACGCTGATCCATATAGGACAGGCGACCGCTCGCTGTTTTGTTTGATGACGTCTGCTTTTGAGATTTCTGCCTACCTCCCTCACGCTCACTCTTCACATCCGGCACAAGGTCTCGCAACCATTGTTCATAATCCGCATAATAATTTGCGACGCCATCTCCAACAAACCCGATGATCCGGTCACATACTCGGTCAAGGAGATAGCGATCATGGGTTACCAGGACCAGTGCACCGTCAAATTCCAGAAGACTCTCCTCAAGCACATCGAGAGAGCCGATATCCAGGTCATTGGTCGGTTCATCCAGTAGCAGTATATCGGCGGGCTCGCGCATCAGTGCGGCAATAAGAATTCGAGCCTGTTCACCTCCAGAAAGTTGGGCAACGGGGGTTTCCAGCTGATCCGGTCTGAATAGAAACCGTTTTGCCCAGGAGACAACGTGAATTGAGCGCCCCTGGTAAGAAATTGAATCTCCATCGGGGGCAAGCGCTCTTCTCAGCGTTACAGCCTGATCAACACCGGCGCGGTCCTGTGAGAAACTGACAATCGACAGCCCGTCTGCTGTGTTAATCGTTCCGTCATCCTGTTTGTACAGTCCGCTGCCCGCTGAGGCGAGAATCTGAATCAACGTTGATTTTCCACAGCCGTTCCGTCCCAGCAGGCCAAGTTTACTGCCAGGAGATAAAAGGATGTCCAGATCCTTAAACAACAATCTGCCATCGTAATGTTTGGTAAGATTGTTCGCTTCCAGCAGCTTTTTAGTCTTTCTCCCAGTTCCTGAAAAATCAATAGAGACGCTGCCAGCGGAGCGGTTCCTGTTTTTCACCTGCCCCAGCTCATCCTGCAGGCGATACGCTTCATCAATTCGATAGCGGGCCTTAGTTGTCCGGGCCTTCGGCCCTCTTTGCAGCCACTCGGTTTCACGCCTGACTTTATTAGCAAGACGATCCTCCTGTTCACTCTGTAATGCCAGAAAACGATGCCGCTCTTCCAGAAATGAGGAATAGGGCCCCGCGACCTGGAGCGATCCCGAGGGGTAAACCCGGGACAACTCAATTACCCGATTAACGCTATTTTCAAGAAAACGACGATCATGGCTGACAAGAATATATGCAGAAGGTGATGCTTTAAAATTACCGGCGAGTAATTTCTCCAGCCACAGAATACCTTCAATATCCAGATGATTCGTTGGCTCATCCATCACCAGGAGATCTGGTTCAACAACGAGCGCACGACAAACAGACAGCCGTTTCCGCCACCCCCCGGATAATTGGCTGACAGGCAATGTCGTATCTTCAAATTCAGCCCGACTCAGCATAGTCTGAACCCTGCTTATCTTTTCAACATCTTCTATGGGTGCTGACGCAAGAACAACAAGAAGATTATCAACAAGGCTCAGGTTATTATCGAACCAATCCTCCTGGGCAAGATAACTGACCACACAATGTTTCAGCCTTAAAATAGTTCCCCTGTCCTCATCTTCAGCATTGCAAATTATTTTTAATAAAGTTGACTTTCCCGAACCATTCGGGCCTATCAAACCAACTCTGTCACCAGGGTTGATCACCAGGTTGATATCGGTAAAAAGGGTCTGAGCCCCATACGCTTTGGCAAGCCCCTGACATGAAAAGAGATAAGACATATTGGGAAAATCAAACTGTTAAGTTATAAAGAGTGCTGACTGACGCCCCTTTTGGGTTGAAACTTTTAACCTGTGAGAGTATAAGCAATACAGTAATTTCAGGTAAACTTTGAGCTTTTATTTCTACAGGCTGCGTATCTTACTGAGACGAACAATTTAAAACAACTGTTTTGGATATTCTCCCATGAGCAAACGATTTCATATTATCGTAACTGGTGAAAGTGGAAGATCAATCGCTCTCCAACTTTCAAAGCGCAGATTTTTTCTATCTCTTTCCGCAGCGGTTGCCGCTCTCTTGACGATGTGCCTGATCAGCTATTTTACCACCGGTTCTTACTTCAACAGCAAACGACTGAGAGGTAAAGTTGGAGATCTCAAGGCACAGCTCGAGCAGAATGAGAAAAGCAATAACAGCTATGCCGGGCAGATTGCCGAGCTGAAAAAAGAACATGCTGAACTGATTGCCTCGCAGCAAAAGGAGTACGAAGCACTGCTGGCTGGCCAGAAAGTAAGGTTTGACCTTGAAACAACCAACCATGCTGAACTGATTGCCTCGCAGCAACGGGAGTACGAAGCCCTGCTGGCTGACCAGAGAGTGAAGTTTGACCTTGAAACAACCCACCTCCAGCTTGAAAATGTTCAGCTGATGAACACTGCGGTAAGCGAGCTTAATCAGCGCTCCGAATTGATCGAGTCAGTAATGGGTACCATCGGCGTTAAAATCAAAAAAACATCAGCAACGAAGGACCAGGAAAACAGCGGAGGCCCTTTTGTTCCTGACAATGATATTTCCTATGATGGTCTCCTTCAACAGGTGGACAACTACCTCAAGACCATCCGTACCATTCCACTTGGAAGACCAGTGAATGGAAAAATTTCTTCTGGCTTTGGAAAACGAACCGACCCGGTCAATAAAAAGAAAGCGATCCATGAAGGAGTTGACATCAAAGGAAAACGGGGAGATCGCATCCTGGCCACAGCGAGCGGGAAAGTTATTAAGGCCATGAAAAATGGCGGCTATGGTAATTACGTTGAAATTGACCATGGTAATGGCTACATCACTGCCTACGGACACATGCAAAACTACCTGGTGAAAAAAGGGGAGCGGGTCGAACAGGGGCAGGTCATTGGCCAGGTTGGCAGTACAGGCCGTTCCACCGGCCCCCATCTCCATTATGAGATTCAATTAAACAAAAAGCCGATCAACCCAGGTAAATTTATGAAAGTTGCTGACATATCAAGTACTTTAAAGACAAAACAGAAAAAAAATTAGAGAACCATGTTCAGCAAAAAAAACGGTTTTGATAAAGAAATGCAAAAAGCTGAGAATGAAACAATTTCTTCCGTCATCGACAAAAGTATGTCTGTGAGTGGAGAAATGTCCTTTAAGGGCAAAACGCGAATTGATGGCACCATTAATGGTAACGTGACCGGTGAACACCTTATCCTCAGCGAATCAGGAAAGATTATCGGGGACATTAAAGTTTCGTCATTTATCTGTCACGGCTACTTGGAAGGAAACATCATTTCCAAGCTGGTCACGGCGCGAAAGGGCTGTTCAATAATTGGCAAGCTTGAAGCCGGCAGTCTCACCGTTGAACCAGGTGCACTGCTCGATGGTGAGGTGAGAGCGGCAGCCGGGACAAGTCAGGGCAAAGGTGCAGAAACCAGTGAAGATAAAGCGGCAGTATCGAAGAAAAACGAGAAGTGATTAGCTGATAGACTCACAATGCCTTCTGCCCATCCACCAGGAATAACAAACCGACTCACCTGCCCGGTCTGCGGTAACGATGAAGACTTCTTTGAACTCGCCAATGATGTCCTTCAGACCTCGTTCTACCGACAAAACAGTGACGGCAGTTTTACCCATGAGAGTGACGCTTCTCAGATAAATGGTGACGTTTTATTGTTCTGCGGGGCATGCGAAGAAGACCTGACATATTATCATCAACGTTTCAGGGAGATGATTTTTTGAATCGCGACCCCCTCGTTATCAAGGATAATCAGTCTCTTTTCAACCACTACAATTCTCTTGAAGCTGGCGATATCATTTGCTGCCGGATCCGTTTAAAACCGGGAGAAGAGCATCTGCTCCTCAATCTCTCGGAACGTGGGGTAAAGGCAGTCCCGTCGCTCACATCCCAGCTTTGCAGCAGGTCCAAGGCATTTCAGACACGGCTCTTTTCATGGGCAATGCTCCCGGGCACAACGGTAATTTATACAGTTCATGACCTGCTCAAGGTTATCGGTCAGTATGGAAACTGTGGTATCACCAAAGTTGTTTTGAAACAGGAAGGGAAAAATGGTGGTCTCGGTGTTTTTCTCTTCAACAGTATCGAAGATATCTATACGCAATCAGCAGTCGGCATGCACCCATATCCATTTGTCATCCAGCCGTTTATCTCGGACTTTCGAGATCTTCGGGTAATAATTCTGGATGACTACATAGAAGTCTATGAACGCATCAGATCAGGCAGTTTCAGACATAACCTGCATTGCGGCGGTACCCCTCAACCATCAGAACTATCCGATCAGCAACGCCGTCTCTGTCAGAAAATTATGGATCAGGGAGCGTTCCCTTATGCCCATCTTGATTTGATGGTTAGGGATGATGGCACGACCTATTTTACAGAGATTAATCTTCGGGGTGGGCTCAGGGGTGCGAAAATAGAAAGTTCTGTCTATGAGTCCAGAATTGAAAAAATCCAGGATAAGCTGTGCTGTAAGGCTCTTGAGACGTAATTTATTTCTGCTGTTTGCAGGGTTCCGGTTGTGCTTCTTTTTAATAAAAAAAAAGGGGGCTTGTCTTAAGACAAGCCCCCTTTTAAGCGAATCGAAACTAACAGCTGTATCTATACACAACCGGTAGGTTTCGGCAGACCAGCCATTTTACAGGCTCCTTTTCCTGGTCCAGACGGGAAGAGCTCGTAAATTCTCTTCAGCGGGAAACCAGTGGTCTTGGAAAGAATACGTACCATAGGAGCGATACCGTTTTTCTTGTAGTACTCTTGCAGTGCGTCAATAACTTTCGTGTGCTCGTCGGTCAGATCTCCAATACCTTCTGATCCCTTTACATAGTCAACCCAGTTATCATTCCACTCTTCCATTCCTTTCAACAGGAATCCATCCTCATCTACCTGGAAACTATCTCCATTGTGTTCTACTGTCGGCATCTCATACCTCCTTGGTATATTTATTTTCTGACTCGTATCATTACTATACTAATACTAATCGTAATGTATATATACAATAGACAAACTAACTACGCCTTATTACTATAGGGGAAACGAATTGTCAAGTGAATGAGCAATCATTTGTTGGCTTTAGAATTATTGCCTCTATCATGCTATAATTACAGTGTTTTTTTAAAAAAGATCATTTTCTGGCGCTCTTGTTTTTCTTCTTTTTCTATCATAATTTGCCATTTTAAGGCACTATGGAACAACATCAATCCCCCTATATTTCCCTCACTAACAAGGCGGCTGGCGATTTTGCTTGCAGGAAGAAAATATCCGGGGTAAATCCATCTCTTACCGGTCATAATCTGTAGTTTTACTATTAACCCTTGTCCGAATGCCTCTATAGGTACACATAAACTTTGGACAACAAACACTAAACGATATCACCCTCATGCTGCAAATTTTAAGAGACAAAGCTCAATCAATTGTAATCCAGGGAATTGTTGTCATCATCGCCCTCGTTTTTATTTTCTGGGGTGTTGGAACCAACATGATGAACAAACAGGAAGCTGCGATTGTCGTTAATGATGAAGAAATTTCATTTCAGGAGTTTCAGCAGGCTTACGATCAGGCCTATTCCCGGATCGCCCAGCAGTTCGGGGGTACAATTCCCAAGGGCCTGGCAGAGAGCTTAAATATCAGGCAACAGGTGATTACTCAGCTTACCCAGCAGGCTCTGCTTAGGCAGGGCGGGATAGAAATGGGCCTTTTGGTCAGCGGCCATGAAATACAAAAAGAAATTGAGACGATGATCCAATTTCAGGAAAATGGCCAGTTCAATCTCGACCGTTACAAGACAATTCTTGCCTCCAACAGGCTGTCTCCCACAAAATTTGAGAAGTCTATGCGTTACGACCTGTTGAGCCAGAAATCCATAACCAGTCTTTCAAATTTTGCCGTTTCTCCAAGTGAATTTGAAATCAAGGATCTTTACGATTTAGAAAAGGAGACCGTATCCGTCTCATATGTAGCTCTCTCGCCAGACACCTTCATGCCAAATAGAGAAGTTCTCGACACGGACCTCGAGGCGTGGTACCAGGGCGCAGGTAATAGATATTTGACAGATCCAATGGTTAAACTTACTTACCTGCCGTTCAGTTTCAAGGATATCGGTGACAAAATCACTATTGAGGATGCAGACATTCAGGGTTATTACGATCAACACCTTCCAGAATATCAACTTCCTGAAAAACGAGCTGCAAGACATATTCTTTTTAAAGCCAGCCCTGAAGATTCTGCAGAAGTGCATGATGCTCAAAAGGTAAAGGCCGCAGAAATCCTTGAACAGGCAAAGAGCGGTAAGGATTTCAGTGCTCTTGCAAAACAGTACTCCGAAGGACCATCAGGCCCCAGCGGTGGTGACCTTGGGCTGTTTAGCCGTGGTCAAATGGTGAAGCCGTTTGAAGACGCTGTGTTTTCACTGCAGGTCGGAGAAGTCAGTGAAGTCGTAAAAACTGATTTTGGTTACCACATTATTTTGCTCGAAGAAATCCAGGATGCAAAGATCCGGTCCCTGGAAGAGGTACGTGACGAGATTGTTTCCACATTGAAAATGGAACAGGCCAAGCCGCTCGCTTTCCAGGTTGCCAATGAGGCGTATGAAAAAATCATCGGAGCGGGCAGCCTGGGCGCATATCTTTCAGCAAACCCGGATACAAAAGTTATCGAGACAGAGTTCTTCAGTCAGGCAGATCCGCCTGCCGGCATGACCGATGAACCTCAATTCCTGGAACGGGCTTTTCTCCTTAAAGAGAACGAACTGAGTTCAATTGTTGAAACGTCGAAGGGGTATGCCATTATTTCTGCCTCAGAGATCATGCCCCCTGAAGTACCCGAGCTTGCAACAATTAAAGAGAAAGTCGCAGAAGATTTTAAAACGGAAAAAGCTGTTGAAGCTACCAGGGAAGCAGCGGAAAAACTTATCAGCGATCTCAAGGATGGAACTAGTTCCTTCGAGGAACTGGCCCAAGCACTTGGACTGGAAGTCAAGCAATCAGGGTTGTTAACAAAATCGGAAACAGGGCAGGACTCCAGCTTCCCACCATCGTTGATTCAATCCGTATTTAGACTTTCATCAACGACTCCATTGCCTGTAGAGCCGGAGCTTGTTGGAGAAGACTATTATGTTTATGAATTTGTAGAACGCAAACCGCCTGAAACGGAAATCAGCGAGGATGACCGTAAACGTTATAGTGAGATGCTCCTTCAGTTCAAACAGCAACAGATTGTCGATAGCTGGTTAAAAAATCAGCAGGCTGCCGCTGATATTTTTGTCCATAAAAGTCTCCAAAACTAACCATTCTATTTATGCCGGCTGTTCTCTCTGGAACCACCGGCATAAATCGTCATTAGCTATCGGTGCAGGATCAGTTTAACCGGTATCATTTCCTGTGGTCGCCTCTAAGGGCTGATTGAACGGTAAACACTGACGGCCGTTTTCGGCCAAGAAAACAGACTCCTCTCTTTTCTTTTCCTCAGTCTCGCTCAGTCTTTATTCACGAACCGTAATCGCTTGCATCCCAACTTTTTCATTTATATCACGTCTGGACAATGATATAGTGTCTGTTCGGCCTTCTGAATTTCGCCCCTTGTCTGACCCCGGCCAAACAACGGGAAAATTATAATCATCTCTATAATTACAAATCCTTATGTCAGACATAGATCGATATATTGAGCGCTATCGTAAACTTAACTCGTTTGAACAGACGCTGCTTCAACTCTTGTCTGTGGTCTACGAGCCTGCTCATACGACATTGATTGTCAGCTGCCTGCGCAAGCTTGAATTGAAGAGTCCCAGGGGAAATCGACCGACAGCAGCAAGTATCAACCACTATATTGACAAATTTCAATCAACAGGCTTTTTGAACAGTGCTCGCCAGTGCGAGCCTGAATTTGTAGAATTTCTCAGCAGAAAAGCCATCTCCAGTGGAAAGTTCCTGCGTTTTGCAGAAGCTGTTCAAAAAGAAGCTCCTGTTTCCTATTTTTATGGTAAATGGACCACCCGCTGCTGGCGTGCAATGAGAGAGATGCGAATCGGTATCTATTCCCAGAATTTTGAAATCATTGACAGTGCTCTGCAATTTCTGGACTCCCAGTGCAACGAGATATTAACTCCGCTGCCACCTGCGGTACAGGTTGTAACGCGTCCTTTTGACCGCAATTGGTTTCGAACACTTCCCGCTTCTTTCCAGTTCTTTCTGCTAAACCACATAGTGCGTTACGGTCAGGCACAGCTCATCTCTTTTCCCGAGATAATCGATTATCTTCAGAGTGAAGATGAATTCAATCACCTGACCGAAGATGAACAACTGCCCTTTCAACGTCTGCTGCTTAACCATTATATACTGCAGGGAAACATCAGCGCAGCAGAGGTAATTTTATCCAGAAGTAAAGATAGCTTCAACGCCACTGGAGCAGAAGCAACCATTGCCTTTTTAAAAGGTGATTGTGAACATGCTGTTAAACTGTTTCACCAGGATATGGCACTTCTCAGGGAAATCTCAGACAGCGACAACGCTGCCTTTTTTGGCCTTCACGGACTTTTCCATATTCTCGCAGAAATCAGCAGCAAAGACCGCTCATCACTCCATGAGGTCGCCCACCAGATAAGCATTGCTCTGACCCAATTTGAAGGTAGCGAAGAGGATGAGGCCTATGGATACCTCGCATCACTGGTAAACAGCCAGGCCCTGCAGTACAACAGCGATATAAACCTGGACCTCTCGAAAAACGAGACGCCACATAGCCTCACGATATTTTTTGTAAGCCTCACACAGTATTGGCTCAACGCCTCTTTAGAGCCTGCTGTTCAATCTCTTGTGCAGAGCTGTTTTCAAAAGGCCCGGGACAACAATTATTTTTTCTTCTCCTTCTACCTGGCTGATCTCCTTTCTCGTATCGCTTCAGATCCAACAGAGTATCAGGAGCATGTTAAAGAGATATCGTCTACAACAGGACTGGTATCTTTTCTTGACATTCTGGAGCCGGAAGAGCCATGGAAGCGGAGCCTGCAGGCACTGATCAACATATCTTCCACCGCCTCACAGAGCACCCCGGAACTTGATAGCCGGCTTGCCTGGCTAATAGCATATGAAAACGGCAACATTACTGTCAATCCACGCGAGCAGAAACGCTCAGCAGATGGGCTCTGGAGTAAGGGCAGACCTGTTTCTTTAGCGCGTCTGCATGGCTCAGCCAAAATTCCTTTCCTGACACTGCAGGATAGAAAAATCTGTATGGCGATTAAAAAAGAAGAATCTGGAGAGAGCCAACCACAGTACCTGCTCGATATGGAAAAAATCCTGCCGGCCCTTGTTGGTCACCCATTATTGTTCCTGACTCGTTCGCCATCGACACCTGTCGAATTTGTTTCTGGAGAGCCGGAGCTGCTCGTTGAGGAAACTGACGGTCTGCTGAAAGTTCGGTTCTCCTTGTCAATTACAAACGACAACGTGATCCTTCAGCAAGAGACTCCAACACGATTCAAGGTTGTACGGATAAATGAGAACCACCGTAGAATTGCTCAAATTACAGGACAGAACGGGCTGACAGTTCCCAGCGAAGCAAGCGAGCAGGTGCTCACGGCAATAGGGAACATTTCCTCTTTCATGACGGTTCACTCTGCAATAGCTGCCGATGCCTCAGTCAGTACCAGCCAGGATATCACCTACGTCGATGCTGACTCCACCATCTATATGCATATGCTTCCCTATGGGCTTGGTTTCCGCCTGGAGATGTTTGTCAAACCGTTTATGGAAGGCAATCATTATCTGAAACCTGGTCAGGGTGTCGAAAATATGATGGCAGAAGTCGGGGGTAAACGGCTCCAGACACGTCGAAATCTAGCAGAAGAGGAACAAAAAGCACAAAACATAGAAGAAATGTGCCCAATCCTTGACCTGGCGATTGATATGGAGCAGGAAAACGACCGCGAATGGCACCTGCAGGACCCCGACGATTGTCTCCAGGCGCTCATGGAGCTCCAGGAGATCAGCGACCAGGTAATTATAGAATGGCCGGAAGGAGAAAAATTAACGGTTACCCACAAGCCGACATTCAAAAACCTCAATCTGAAGATCCGCACCAACCGTCAAAACTGGTTTGGAATAAGCGGTGAGCTCGTACTTGACCAGGATCGTGTCATTGATCTCAAGGATCTATTGGCCCGGCTTGACAATGCCACCGGCAGCTTTATCCAGATTGGTGAAGGACAGTTCATTGCTCTCACTCAGGAGTTCAGAAAACGTCTTGAGGAATTGAACAGCTTTTCAAGTGATCAGTCCGGTGAAAGAGAGAACGAGATCACCATTCACCCTCTTGCAGCCCTGCCACTGGAAAAATTGGTGGAAGAGGCCAAAACAATCGTAGACAAAGGTTGGAAATTCCAGCTTGAAAAAATTAAGGAATCACAAATCTTTAAACCAGAGCTGCCTTCAACCCTGCAAGCAGAGTTACGTGACTATCAGCTTGAAGGGTACAACTGGCTCTCTCGCCTTGCTCACTGGGGTGTCGGTGGTTGTTTGGCAGATGATATGGGTCTTGGCAAGACCATTCAGTCACTGGCGATTATACTCCAGTGTGCTGCCAACGGTCCGTCACTGGTCGTGGCACCAACATCCGTCTCCACCAATTGGCTTTCCGAGGTTAGTCGTTTCACCCCAACACTCAATATCAAACAACTCATCGGTAAGAATCGTAAAAAGACGATTGCAGGACTTGGCAAGTTTGACCTGATGATAACAACGTATACCCTGCTCCAGCAGGAAGTAAACAATCTGGCAAAAATCAACTGGCAGACCATCATTCTTGATGAGGCACAGGCAATCAAAAATGCTGCGACCAAACGGTCTCAGGCAGCCATGGCTTTAAACGGTTCCTTTAAACTGATTACCACCGGTACCCCGATAGAAAATCACCTCGGAGAACTGTGGAATCTGTTTAATTTTATTAACCCCGGACTGCTGGGAACCCACCACCAGTTTAATGAGCGATACGCGATACCCATTGAGCGCTATAACAACCGTGAGGCCCGGCTGAAGCTCAAGAAACTGATTCGTCCGTTCATTCTGCGTAGAATCAAGTCTCAAGTCCTTGAAGAACTTCCGCCGCGGACAGAAGTAACGCTTGATGTAAC
This sequence comes from uncultured delta proteobacterium, assembly GCA_963776075.1. GTDB lineage: Bacteria > Desulfobacterota > Desulfobulbia > Desulfobulbales > Desulfocapsaceae > MADRE3. The sequence goes on along the minus strand of CAVZLG010000023.1, from coordinate 13,659 downwards.
CATGAGTGCTGAAGAGATGCATTTTTATGAGGCGCTGCGCCAAAATGCCCTCGAAATCCTTGAACGGGCCGGCGACAATACCAAGGGCAGACACCTGCAAATACTCACTGAAATCATGAAACTCAGACAGGCCTGCTGTAACCCTCGATTAATCTCTAAAGACACCAGAATCTCCAGTTCCAAACTTGAAATCTTTTCCTCAGTAGTTGAAGAACTCATTGCCAGCCGCCACAAAGCCCTGGTTTTCAGCCAATTTATCGGCCACCTTGATATTATCAGAGAGTATCTGGATAAACAAAACATCACCTACCAGTATCTTGATGGAAGCACAAGCAGCAGGCAGCGCAAGGAACGTGTTGAAGCCTTTCAGGCTGGAAAAGGCGATCTATTCCTGATCAGCCTGAAAGCCGGCGGACTCGGGTTAAATCTCACGGCAGCCGATTACGTTATACATATGGATCCCTGGTGGAATCCCGCAGTGGAAGACCAGGCTTCGGATCGTGCTCACCGTATCGGTCAGACGCGGCCGGTCACCATCTATCGATTGGTTTGTAAAAATACCATTGAGGAAAAAATCGTTAAACTGCACCAGGAAAAACGAGATCTGGCAGACAGCCTGCTGGAAGGAACTGATATGAGTGGTCGGTTGAGCTCAGATGAGCTTATCAATCTCATCAAGGAAAACTAGCTGGTGCTAAGGAATTCAGGAATCTTTGAGACGATTTACAATAAGGCCGAAAAAAGTGTCTTCGGTTGAGGAGAAAAACCAGCCGAGATGTTTTGAGCAGGTGGCGCATAAAGAAATCTGCCAGCTGTAATTGGCAAACCAGGCAAATTCATTACTCAATGGACCGTCGACATAACACCCCGATGCCTGACGAAAACAGCCGATCTCATAAATTACTCCCGCAGGATTAAAAAAGGTATGCAGATGCTTTCCAGCCCTGCTTATTCGATCCTTTTCTTTGGCAATACCAGTATTGCACTGTTTGCAGAACAGAATCTTCTCCTCTTTTTCCTCGTATTCCCCTTGGTCGTTTACCAACGTTGAAGAGACAGTTGCAGGTTTGTCACCACCTTCCCTAAAGGCAAGCATGAGTGATGATAAGCAATCCCCGATGGAGTCCCGGTCAAGGTGGTGCAGGGTCATATCAGGCTTCCTATGATGGCTGAAAATAATCAATAATTGAGTCAACCATTGCGGTAATAGTGTAATTTTCCGGTTGGATATGGACCTGCAGGCCGCTGTCAGTCACCGTTTTTGCAGTAATCGGACCGATAGCAGCAATTTTCACGCCATTCATGAGTTTGAGCAACTCATCCTGATCGCCGGCATCAACCATGGTCAGAAAATTTCGCACTGTTGATGAAGAAGTAAAGGTCACCATATCCACTTCACCGCTCTCAAGCTCAGCCCGCAGTTCATCTTTTCTTCCCTGCGGAGGAACATTCTGATAAACCGGCGACACTGTTACCTGGGCACCTCCTCCCCGCAACGTTTCGGGAAGAATTTCACGACCGACCTTGGCCCGTGGTATTAATATATTCCGTCCCTCAACTCCCTGGTCAAGAAGGCTCTCAGCCAACCCTTCTCCGGTAAATGTTGGTGGAATCAGGTCCGCGTTAATACCATAAGACAACAACAGATCGGCTGTACTCTTGCCAACCACAGCAATATCCGGCCCTTTCAGGTCCCGCGCATCCATGCCCCTGGCAAAGAGCCGTTTAAAGAAATATTTAACACCATTCAACGAGGTAAAAAGAATCCAATGGTACTCATCAATTCGCTCCAGCTCTCCGTCGAGTATTTCATAGGAATCGACAGGTTCTATGTTAATCGTTGAACACTCATAACAGCTGGCACCCGCTTCTTCCAGCTTGGCCACCAGTTCGCTTGCCTGCTCTCGGGTTCTCGTAACGATAATGCGCTTACCAAACAACGGCCTTTTCTCAAACCAGTCGAGGGTCCCCCTCAAATTAACAACTTCCCCGATAACAATGAGAGCCGGCGGTTTAATATCTTGTTGTTTAACGATATCTGCAATAGTGGAAAGGGTACCAACGACAGAACGCTGCTCCGGTGTTGACGCCCATCGTACAACGGCAACTGGAGTATCCGGGGATCGCCCGTTATCAATGAGGTTGCTAACAATGACCGGCAGATTTTTAATACCCATATACACAACGATGGTACCAACACCCGTGGCAATTTTTGACCAGTCGATATTGGAATCAGGCTTGGTCGGATCTTCATGACCGGTAACAAACGCCACTGAGGCAGTATACTCGCGGTGGGTGATCGGAATTCCAGCATAGGTTGCTGCCGCTGTTGCAGATGTAACCCCCGGCACAACTTCGAAAGGAACGTTGGCCGCCGCCAGTGTTTCCAACTCTTCACCACCTCGTCCAAAAATAAAGGGATCTCCACCCTTGAGCCGTATAACCGTCTTCCCTGCAAGAGCAAAATCTACCAGCATCTGGTTGATTTCATCCTGGGTGTGAACATGTTTGACACCGCCACGTTTACCGGCATATACAAACTGGGCATCTTTTGGAACAAATCTCAGCAGTTTTCTGCTGGCCAGATAGTCGTAAACGACAACCTCTGCACGCTCCAGTAGATATTGACCCCGCACTGTGATCAGCCCGGGATCACCAGGGCCTGCCCCGACGAGATAGACCTTGCCGACTTTCTGTTCGATATTTTGTTCTTCCATAAGTAAAAAGGGCCGCCCCGGAATATCCGGACTGGCCGCTCCTCGTTCAACATTTAAATTTTAATTCACTTCAAGAAAAAAAATTCTAACAGTTTTCTATCAATTCATCAAGCAAACATGCAACCATCAAGGCATTGAATGACACGTATATTGTACGAATTCATGTACTTAACAAGCAATTGCTGATCGCAATATTTTGCCAATTAACAGTAAAAGATTTATCAGATCTCGACCCAGCCCAATAACTCCACGAATTACGGGATGCCCCTATATGCCTGGATTGTCAAACAAATAAGGGGAGATCCACCCAGCGAGTAGATCTCCCCTTATAAAACCTGTCCAGCAAATAAATGTAATCAGGTCTTAATCATAACTCAGCCATAATTCCTTCGGTTACTTCCTGAATAGACTTGGATCCGTCAACCGAAATCACCTTAGGACCGCCAGCTTCCTTGAAATAGATTACCGCCGCCATGGTACCGGTGGTTTCGTCATAATAGATGTTATGACGTTTATCGATTGCATCCTCATCCTGATCATCTGCACGGGTATTTAAATCTCCTCCGCAGACTCGGCATACCAGTTTGCCATCTTTTTCTACCGGCTTAATGGCATCAAAGGCAATATGGTTGGGATGGTTATTATCGTTGACACAGAGTCTTCGTCCCATAATACGCTCTTTCGCAATCTGGCGATCAAGTACAATCTCAATAACATAGTCGAGCTCAATACCAGCATCTTTAAGATTATTCGCCAATGTAATTGCCTGATCTTTTGAACGTGGAAAACCGTCAAGTATCCAACCATTTACACAATCATCCTTTTTCAAGCGCTCTATCATCATAGGAATGGTGATATCATCGGGAACCAGGTCGCCACGCTCAATATACTCTTTGGCCTTCTTGCCAAGTTCAGTACCACCACCAATATGCTCCCTGAAAATTGCACCAGACTCAATGTGCGGGATATTGTATTTCTCTTTTACAATTGCTCCCTGAGTCCCTTTTCCGCTCCCATTTGGTCCAAACGCCAGAATATTCATTCCCATTACATCTCTCCTTTTGTTGTGATTAGGTCATCATACAAGCGACATGTATATTAAAATCGGACGGGCTACCTGGTATTCGGCACCCCCTGAAAATACACTTCACCATCGCCATGATTTACGACGGGTCATGAGCAAGCAGTGATTATATACTAATTGAAGTTCAGGAGCCAGCAAAATATCTTTGTATTTTTTTGACTTTCATCTGGAAAATGAGTACTTTTGCCGGATCATACAATCTGGCAGGATTGCTTGTAAAAACACAATCAGGCTGCCCCTGCCTCCGTCTCTTAAATTTCAGCGAATGCATATAACATGAAAGAAATACACGTAGGTATGATCGGATTTGGTACCGTTGGGAGTGGGCTGGCCCAGACATTAATCGACCAGAAAGAAAGGTTGATCCAAAAAGTTGGGGCATCGATTGTGCTCAGTCGTGTCGCAGATATCAATGTCGATGCTCTCCCTGAACAGTTTGCAGCAACACAATTAAGCAAGGATGCCGCTGACATATTCAACGACCCGGATATCAGCATCGTCGTCGAACTTATCGGTGGCATTGAACCGGCTAAAACATTTATGCTCGAGGCGATCAATAAGGGCAAGCATGTTATTACCGCAAATAAGGCACTGCTATCGATCCATGGCAAAGAAATTTTTGAAGCTGCTGTTGCAAACAATGTTGAGGTCGGTTTTGAAGCCAGCGTCGGCGGTGGAATTCCTGTAATCAAAGGCCTCAAAGAAGGTATTGTAGCTAACCGCATAAATTCCATAAGAGGAATCATGAACGGTACCGCTAACTACATCCTCACCGCCATGACCGAGCATGGCACGCCATTTGATGAAGTTTTGAAAGATGCCCAGGAAAAAGGATTTGCAGAAGCTGACCCAACCTATGACGTCGAAGGGATCGACACGGCCCATAAACTTGCGATCCTGATGACGATAGCCTATGGGCAGCATGTTCACCTTGATAACATATCGGTGGAGGGGATCAGCAACATCAAACCAATAGATATCGACTTTGCCAAAGAATTCGGTTATCGAATCAAACTCCTGGCTATCAGCAGGAATCACGGTAACAGTGTCGAGGCACGGGTACATCCGACAATGGTCTCTGAGTCAAATCTCTTTGCCAACATCAACGGAACCTTTAATGCCATTCAGTTTAACGGTGATGGGGTTGATGATGTGTTATTTTACGGCCATGGTGCAGGAAAGATGCCAACCGGCAGCGCTGTCGCAGCTGATGTTGTTGATATCAGCAGGAACATCATCGCCGGGGCAATCAATCGGGTACCAGCACTCTCTTATCTCCCGGAACATTTTACACCGCCGGTCATCACACCGATGAACGAGCTGAACTGTCCATATTATTTCAGGGTTACTGTGCTTGATCAACCCGGAGTTCTATCTGCCATATCGGGTATTCTCGGTAAATACAATATCTCGATAAAATCTGTCATCCAGAAAGGGCATCGCATTGGTGAACCTGTTCATGTGGTCCTCAGAGTTCACAATTCTTCTGAGGCATCCGTGGAAAAAGCAGTTACCGAGATCAATGCTCTTGATTTCTGTACCGAACCGACTGTCAGGATTCGTGTTCTCATGGAAGATGACTGATTTACCTGGAGTAAAATGACTCAATGAAATACCTGATTCTGATCGGTGACGGTATGGGAGACCACCCTGTTCCTGAACTCGATGGAAAAACACCGTTGCAGGCTGCCCGAACTCCGGTAATGGACGAACTCAGCAGAAAAGGCACACTGCTCTCCGCTTCGACGGTACCAGAAGGTTTTCCGCCTGGAAGCGATGTTGCAAATATGTCCCTTCTGGGATATGCACCTCAACAATATTATACCGGAAGAGCACCACTTGAAGCTGCAAGTATGGGTGTCACTCTGGCACCGGATGAAACAGCTTTCCGCTGTAATCTGGTTTCACTTGATTATCACGACAGTAATCGCACAACCATGGTCGATTTTTCAGCGGGCCATATCAGTAATGCTGAAGCAGCTCAACTGATTTCTGCCCTTCAGGAAAAATGCGGTAATGCTCTATTCACTTTTCATGCGGGCATCAGTTACCGTCACCTCCTCGTGGTAAAAGACCCGATTCCTGAAATGGCTACAGTACCGCCGCATGATTTTATCGGTAAGGATGTCAGTCAGCATTTTCAGAACTATCTTGATACATCCGGCTGGAAGGAACTTATTCTTGAAGCCAAGGATCTACTGGCTGGTCACCCGGTAAATGTAAACCGTATAAAAAGCGGACACAGACCGGCAAATGGTATCTGGCCCTGGGGTGAAGGTAAGATGCCGTCGATGCCGACCCTGCCGGATCGATTCAACATAAGTGGCACGATGATTTCCGCTGTTGATCTGTTGAAAGGACTCGGGATCTGTGCAAATCTCTCTGTGGCCAAGGTTGAAGGAGCGACCGGCTATATCGACACCAACTACCAGGGAAAAGCGCAGGCAGCACTTGATGCCCTTGAGACTCAGGATCTCGTCTTTGTTCACCTTGAAGGACCGGATGAAGCCGGGCACCAGGCTCGTCTTGATCACAAGATCCAGGCAATTGAAGATTTCGATGCAAAAATCGTTTATCCAATCGTTAAACATCTTCGGGATAAAGAAGAGCAATTTAGAGCAATTATCACTATGGATCACTTCACCCCGCTGGCTCTGCAAACCCATACATCCGAACCGGTCCCTGTAATCCTTTATGATTCCCGGGAAAGTACGCCCGGCTCTCAACTCCCTTTTGATGAGACAGTCTTGAAATCACATGAAACAAAGATACAGACGATCGAAGGGTATAAACTGATCAACACGCTTCTGCAGCAATCCGAGAGTAACTGATGTCCCCAAGCACTCCTGTTTACAATTTGACACACCGGGTTATCTATGGAGATACCGACGCAGGCGGTGTCGTTTATAACGCCAATTTCTTGCGATATTTCGAAAAAGGCCGAACTGAACTGATGCGTGAGTGGGTATGCTCTTATAGGGAAATAGAGGCGTTAGGGTTGATCCTGCCTGTTACTGAATGTTTTGCCCGATACAAGTCTCCCGCTTTTTACGACGACCTGCTGGAAATTGAAACATCAATTGCAGAACTCAGAAAATTCTCCTGCCGCTTTAATTACAGAATCACCAGGAAGGATGATCATCGCTCAAAACCAACCCTTATTGTCAAAGGATATACAATCCACGCAGCGGTTACCAGGGAAGGTAAACTCACCCGGCTTCCTGAAAGCATTATGTCTAAACTTCAGGGCATCTTCAACACTCGCGAAATTCCTCACAGTTAATTTAAATTAGATTGACAGATTACTATTCAATGGTATATTGCACATTCGCAACGCGGGGTGGAGCAGTTTGGTAGCTCGTCGGGCTCATAACCCGAAGGTCGCAGGTTCAAATCCTGCCCCCGCTACCAAGTTAAAACGGGGACTTAAAGACACACACTCTTTAAGTCCCCGTTGTCATTTATCCCCTATTTATCTCCAGAAGATAAATTAGGCTTTCATTCTGGCTGCCTAGAGCGATATCTTTCCTGGTTTTTTTTGCACAGGCAGTTATAGCGGTTAACATAATCTTACTCGTGCCCAGCCCCTGATAAAGACATGATCTATAGAAAGCGAGACTCAATCTGATACATTTGGATAACAAAGGTTGTAAATTGACGAATAATTGGTGCAGGAATTTGCAACACTCGTAACATTCTGTTCTCGATATCCAATTATTTGTGTACGATATTCAGCAAAAATCAGCATATTTTGTAGATTTTTTCTGATGCCGCAATTTTACCGGTTCGGAGATGTCCATAATTCATATAATAACTTATGACTCCGCAGCCGGTATTTGATCCTGAGCAGAGCAATATAGCGGTGTGTTTGATTCCGGTTAAATTGCGGTGAGACCAAGTAACGGCATCCAATGGCAAAGCAGAACCGCGACGATTTCACAGAAAAGACAAAGCTACAGATCGCGAAGCGAGCCGGCTGGCTTTGCTCTGATCCGTCATGTCGGCGGCCGACGATTGGCTCCACTTCAGACGGCGATGGTGAAATCAATCTTGGTACGGCGGCGCACATTTGCGCTGCCGCGCCTGGCGGCCCGCGCTACGACCCAAACCAGACACCCACCCAGCGTCGCTCTGCTGACAATGGTATGTGGATGTGCAAACTACATGGCACTTCAGTAGATGCTAAGGATTCCGAAGTTCACCGTTGAATTGCTGCGCGAATGGAAGGCACAAGCGCAGAAAAACTCATGGCGCCGCGTTCTATACAACGATGCACCACACGGACCGGTGGCCTGCACACCGACCGAAGGTGACCTAGTCGCCCACCTTCGCGCCGCTACCGCTGCAGATCTCGACGTCTTCCGGCGTACGACCAAGTGGCCATCTACCACCATCGACCTGACACTCAAAGTAGATGGCTTGAGCGATCCCGTAAGTACCTCGGCACTCGCGACTGCGCTCATGTCGCTGGATGATCTCATCCTCGTCGCTCCTTCAGGCATGGGCAAAACCACAACGTTGTTCCAGGTTGCAGAAGTGCTGTTGACCAACGGCAATGCGTCGCCAATCATTGTCCCACTTGGCGACTGGTCCGCGGATGAAAAGCCTCTTCTTAAATCTGTTTTGAACCGTCCAGCATTTCGGGAAATCTCAGGGGATGATCTACACATAGTGGCGGCGAGGCCAGGTGTAATTCTGCTTCTTGATGGCTGGAACGAGTTAGATGCTAAAGCGCGAAAGCTATTGACGGTTCAGGTTGCACGTCTCCAAGCAGAGCTGCCAGAACTTAGCTTTCTGATCTCGACGCGAAAACAGGCGATCGATGTTCCGTTTAGTGGTACACGGATCAATCTCCTACCGCTCAACGAAACGCAACAGCTTGATATTGCCAGGGCACTGTGGGGGGACTCTGGCGTTCGCGTTGTTGATCAAGCCTGGCGTACGGATAGCTTACGCGAACTGATAACAACACCACTTTATCTGACGGTGCTACTGGCTCTTCGCTGGAACGCGCCTCTTCCAGCTACAAAGGAAGAAATTTTAGGACGTTTCGTTGCTGTACATGAAGATGACGCGCAACGCGCTGAAGCACTGACGGAAGTGATGCATGGTTCACATCTGCGATTCCTCGAAGACCTCGCAGCGCACGCTACTCGTGCAGAGAACACCACGATCGAGGAGACTATCGCCCGCAAATCTGTTTCGGATACGGATAATGCGCTTGTGGTGGAAGGGCAGATCACGGAAAAACCTCAACCCGCCAAAGTTCTGGAGACGCTTGTGAGCTATCACGTTTTATTGCGTATCGGTGATCCAGCGGGCTACTCGTTCCAGCACCAACAATTTCAAGAATGGTACGCGTCTCATTTCGTCGAGCGCCTGATACTTGCCAGCGTGAGCGATTCCATTTGCCGTGAAAAACTGAAGGCAGATGTCCTTAACCAGCCTGCGTGGGAAGAGGCCATTCTCTTTGCTTGTGAACGTCTTGCACGCGGTGAACAGAACCAGCAGGAAGCCTGCTGCACATCTATACTGGCCGCGTTCGAAGTCGATCCCATGCTTGCTGCTCAGATAATTTTCCGTTCGACTGACACAATATGGGCCTGCGTCAGTTCCGAAATTCAGGAACTCGTCGGAAGGTGGCACTCACCTGGAAAAATCGATCGCGCACTGCGCTTCATGATTAGCATGGGCCGACCTGAGTTCTTCAATCAGGTTTGGCCTCTCATTACGCACAAGGACGACCAAGTGCGTCTTGATGCGCTACGTGTTTACAGACCCTTCCGGCCTTCACTCCTGGGTAAAGAGGCTACCAAGTGGATTTCATCGTTATCATCGAAAATCCGTCAAAGCGTCCTCCAAGAAATCGTTTTAAACAGTGGAATGGATGGCCTTGATCTCGCGACTGCTAGCGCAAAGGAGGATCCCGACCCAGAAGTAAAAGTGGCTGTGGTCAATGCGCTCACGTTTCGCCTAGCACATCGCCACGTTACAGACCTACTGCATGGTGAAGATGAAACCATATTCGATTTGATGGCCCGTATGGACCTCATCAACTACGTGGATGTGGATGATGAACAAATTAAAATAGCACTCGACACTGCTCGTGAACGTCAACGGAAGCAAGGGACTTCAAGCTACGAGCGACTGCAAACAATCGTCTATGGAAAAGGAGACCAAGATTTAAGCAACGACCTGGTCTCGATCATTAGCGAAATGGAAATAGACCAGAAACAGGATGGGAAAGTTCACCTCGTTTATGAGGCGCGTAACCGCTATCCACACGCTGTTGCCGATGGCCTCCTGCAGCGTGTACGCGCTGGCCGCACGTTGTTTTATGGGACAGCAGACCTTCTGGCATCTGCGGATCTCATTCTAGAGGACAAAGAGCTTCTTGATATCGCACTTTCCGACATGGGCTGCCGCGACAAGCGCGCCGAGGCTAGCGCGTCGGTGCTCGGGCCACTCGGTGTGGGCAGCATGATCGAGGCGGTTCTCGCAGCGAAGAAAAATCTTCGTAACGGGAGTGGCAGATACAACCAAGCCGCAGGTGACCGCTATCATGATTTACTAGCCCGCATCAGACACACGCCTATCACTAGCCTCGTCAATGCCGTCCGTGATCGATCCCCCCATGCAGGGATTGAGGAAATGGCAGATTTGGCAGAGCTAATCTCTCGCCGACTAAACAGCGAAAACGATCATAGCAATCCTTTTGGAGATGGCGTGCGCGCCGTTATCGGCATGTTGGCAGAAGAATGGGGCAGTCGCATGCTAGCCTCAGACAGGGCAACACGTTCGCAATTGTCTTCCATTGCAAGGCTTATAAGCAGTGCCCCCTCTCTGAGTTTGCTGAAATTAATGAAGCAACTACTTGACGAAGAATTGCGCCGTTACAGCACGTTCAGGGAAGAGGCGACGATATCAGGCTGGCGTCAAGGACGAGCAACAAACGAAGCCCGTACCATCTATACACACGCTTATCAGCAAGCTTTTCTTGCAATCAACGCACCCGAGACCGATGTATTGATGCGCGAATATCTGTACGACGAACATTTCGGGGAACTCGCCGCGCTCATTTTGGCTGCGCGATGGACCGCTATGAATGAACCAGAAGATAGCGAGCCCGGACGAATCGGAGTGGATTTCACGCGTATCGAGGAGAAGCGCGTGGCACTTGCATATGATCCTTCAGCAACATCGGCAGAGGCAGACACCATTTTCAAAGCAATTCAACTACTGTTGGCTGATGAAGCAACTGAAGATCAGAAGAAACACGCGGTTGCACTGGGAATAGTTGCATCCCGGCTGCCACACGGCCAGCGCAAGGACATTGTTCGCAAGCTTTTGTCTTTGGCACCACGCCGTTCGCGCGCTGCTCTCCTACAAAACCTTATCCTGTCGGGTGAAATAATCGATATTGATATGGTAAAGAACGGTATCGCGGAGGTGTTTGCAGCAGCGGAGGAGCAAAGCTGGATTCTTTCAGGGGACGGCTATGAGTTGAAGGAATGGCTTCGCTTGCTGCCCTTCGCGAATCCTACTGCTGAAGCGTTTGCAATCATACAAAGTTTGCCAGACGATCAACGCAGAGTGGACCGTTTGGAAGAAATGGTCACAGGTTTCGGTACAGCTCCCGGAGATGATGCAGAAAAAGTCTTGTTTCAACTGGCGGAGGATCCCGAAATTCTACGCAAACCGCACCTGGCGTGACGCCGTCATCCGCCGAGGCACATTGTCAGCCGCAATGCAATTTGTGGACTTGGCAGCCAACGATGTATTTGGGAACAGGGAAACAGGCAATTGGCACATGACGCGTCAAATCAGCACACTGATTGGCGAACATCCCGAGTTGAAATCACACGTCTATAATCTCTTAAATGACTGTGCTATGACGTCCGGCCTCGTTCTGCTTGCGCAAGCAGTTGCGCAAGCCCCTGACACAGAAGGCTTCCTATTGCTAATTAAGATCGAGATAGAACACAAACGCTCTTTCATTTCGTATCGCCAGATTAGAAAGGTCGTAACCGAGCAGAGACCATCCGAAGACTGGAAAGACTCATACGAGATCGTTCCCGTGTACGCTTTTGAACTCCGTCAGAGACTACTAGCAATGACGACGGACGGCGGGCTTAAGGACGTACCCGCGCGGTACCTGAATGAGATCGATAAGATCAGGGACAAATCTGGCGCGCCGCAATCCGAACCGCGCCACCCTGATCTAGCGTAGGGTCCAAGACCATGGCCAATCCTCGATGCCTGCCAGTAATTCTCCGACACCTCCTTCCTCAGACACCACTTTTTGCGAAACAGATTAGAGCTACTCCCCACATGTCAGTTCTTTTAATTTTAGCAACATGGCCAATGTCCGCTCAAACTTTCGATCCAGGTACGTCTCATAACGAGACAGATTGGCCAACACCAGCAGATTTATCCCTTCGCCGATTACCTGTTGTTTGATAGCCTCATGGTGATGGCTTGAGGCGAGCTGAGATCTGTAGAAAGGGAGTAGATCATTATGGATAATTATTTTCCTCAGGTCCGCCGATGTCGCCTCGATCTCTCCCGATTCCAATTGCTCCAACCACCAATCCCGTGATTCAGGTAGCAAAGTCTTCAAAGCGCGGTTATATGCAGTTTTACTGTTCTTTTGCAGGATCTGATCCGCCTTGACTGTAGCCTCTTGGTCACGCATAGCCTCTTGTTTTCGCTCCTCCACCTCAACCACCACCATGAGTCAGAAGATCCCTATAATCAACATACGGAATTGGCCAGACTGGATCACCAGGCACCGCATTCTTCAGCGTATCGCTTGACCTGCTTTTAAGTACCAAGAGACTCTGCCGAACCCCCCTTTTATCCTGGCCCCCTCGGCAAGCAGTACTCTCCGTTTACGCCACATAATTCCTGCAAGTTCCTCAACTAGACACTCAGCCGTTCCTCCAGAGGGCCTGTGCTCTGCCCGTAAGGCAGAAAGAAGATTATCAAATTCCTCTTGATCCTCGTGTGGCAGGACCACGTTTTTTTGACAATATTCCATGTTTCAAGGCGTTGTACTTGACTGCATCATACTGGTCCAGTCCTGGCTGCTCTGCAATCACATCTGTGCCGTCCTCTTGTAATAATTTCGTAGAGCTCATGATTATCCTCCACTAAGATCTGTTATCCTTCACATCCATCCCGAAACGTTTAACACCAATTAATAGTGAACAAGTAAAAGCATTTTGTGCTATTTCCCGCATGCGCCAATATGTTTTCCAGTGCATATTCTTCGGCTTTATAGGAAAAGGATCCAACAAATTGTTGCCACCTCCCAACTTTTTCTGGATACTTCTTGCCTTCTCCATTAGCCTATCCCCTTTCCTAAGTTGCTGACTGGCATAGGTAAGGTTCTGACAGTGACGACAGCGATAATATTTACCGCCATATACAAGAGCCACCCGCCTGTTACGTGCGGGACATAGAAACCACTGCCGCCTGTTCCCCATAGTTACACTTCGTCCAGGTGAAGGGGATCCTCTCTTCAACATTCTCCCACTCGCCACCTTTATGTTGGGTGCGATAACTCAACACCAGCTGATCCGATTCTGTCCTGAAAGATACTGAACCGGAGTCTTTGCCACGGCACATCCATGCCAGAGTTCCCAACGTACCGGGATGCAGATACTTATGTTTTTTCATCCAACGAATATCAATCATCAACTGACTACCGGTCAGTTTTTCTGCATCCCACCGTTGCCCCGAACCATATCCACCCATGTCTTACCCTCTTCACTTTTATCGAAATCATTAGGAAAGTAACTTATCAACAAAACAATATAGATTCCTGCCATGAGGACCTGCTCTGGGTTTAACCTG
>CAVZLG010000022.1:0-38288 GCA_963776075.1 uncultured delta proteobacterium | reverse complement strand
AGTTTCAGAAGTGACAAGGGGCTCAGATGGTGGCCGTGCCTTCTCACCGCAAGATCGGCTTCAGCCGGCAATGTTTTAAGCCTGGACGTAGGAAGAGAAAAAGATATCGGGAAATTACCATGTGTGTTGCCCCGGTGTCTCACTCATGGTAATTGTCCCGGTTGTAGGAAGCAGCCAGTATCTATTTTGTCGTCTGTTTAATCAGGTAAACATTTAAAGCCTCGTGCAGAGTGAGGATGGACAGCTTTGCACAGTGCTCATCTTTTTCTGGAAACGTCCCGATTGTCTCGAGGATATCATCAGGGCTTAATTCAAACAATTCTTCGGGGCTTTTGCCGTGGGCAAGCTCGGCAGTGAAAGAACCGCAAAGTGAGCTTGAGCCGCAGCCATCTGTCAGATAGGAAGCCTTTTCAACTCGATTGTCTCTGAATTTAAGGAATATCTCCATGGTATCTCCGCAGCCGCCACGGATGCGGGCATAACTGTCTGCATCCTCCATCTGGCCGTGATATCGTGGATTACGCCATCGATTAAATCCTTTCTCTCCGAAGGCGGACCGTGCATCTTCAAATGATTGATTCTGGAGCTGCTGGACCAGTTCTTCGAATTCTTGATTGTTAAGAGCCATTTTCCTTCCCATGGATTGTTATTCTCACCAATGCGCCTCTGCGTTTGCATCTGTTGAGTATTCAACATTACCCGCACTGAATCTCGTTATAGCATCAGATACGGTTCCGTTGACGTCGTTGACAACCTTAATGCCGGCAGCCTCCAGCACCTGGAATGCCTTTGGTCCGCAATATCCTGTCATCAAAACCTTTGCTCCCTTGTCACTTATCATCGTCGCTGCCTGGATGCCGGCACCTTTGAAAGCATTGGCGTTTACACTGTTATTCAATACTTCAAATTCTTGTGTATCCGGATCGACAATGAGGATATATGATGCCCTGCCGAAACGGGGATCAACCTCACTGGTCAGCTGAGGTCCTTTGGAACTCACTGCAATTTTCATGATTCCCTCCCAAAAATGTGATTAAGCACCACCGCCCCCACCGCCGCAGACTTGATCATCTGATATCAATGGCAGTTTCCCTGCGAGCATATCCTCTATTACCGGCTTGATCTCAGCCCGTTCTGCATCGTGGTAAACGTCAATTCCGGCCTGCTTGAATCCCATCAGGGGGCGCATGCCGATGCCGCCAACGATGAGAGCATTGACCCTGTTTTCTGCCAGCAGGTTAACCGGAACCATACAGCCACCCTGGACATGCTCCTTATTCTGGATTGTGGTTACTGATTTTATTTTTCCATCTTCCGCATCAATACAGGTGAATACATCACAATGACCGAAGTGACCGGCTCGAAAACCTTCCAGCCCTCCTTCACCCATGGAAGGTATAGCGATACGAATTGTTGTCATTTCTTTCTCCTTACTGTTTTGTTGAAATTATTGGTATGACCTGCGAACGGTCTGTGCACATCTGCTTTGATTTGATAATTTTTTGCCAGATTGATGAGAGAATCTCAACTAATCGAGGACTTTTGCCGTATTCGACTACATTCTGCCCGGCAACCATTGAATGAGTGAACACAGGGTCGAACGGGATCAGGCCGACAACATCGATGTTCCTCTGTTCTGCCTCCAGCTTGATCGCCGCAGAAATTTCCTGGTTAATGTCATATTTGTTGATGCAGAGCATTTGGGGTATTTTGAAATGATCACCAAGTTCTGCAACCCTTCTCATGTCATGGAGTGAGGAAAGACTCGGTTCAACAACTATCAAAAGGGCGGTTGCTCCCGTTATTGAGGCAATGACCGGGCAGCCAACGCCCGGAGGACCGTCAGTAATAATCAGGTCGCGGTCCTGCTGCTCAGCCACCATTCGCGCCTGCTGTCTGATTACACTGACGAGTTTGCCCGAGTTCTCCTCTGCAATCCCAAGTCGGGCATGCACCATAGGCCCCATACGACTCTCAGAGAGAAACCACTGCCCGCACTTCTGTTTTGGAAAATCAATCGCCTTTTCCGGACAGAAGTCCACACAGACACCGCACCCCTCACAGCTGACTGGATCTATCTCAAATGTATCCGAGATAGCATCAAATCTGCAGAGTTCGAGACAGGTTGCACACCCGCTGCAGTCGTCTTGCCTGATGGCTGCAATGGAACCACCGATAAAATCGTTGGTCGAGTAAGGTTGAGGATTCATCAGCAGATGGAGATCAGCAGCATCTACATCGCTGTCACAGAGAACGAAATTTGATGCCATCGAAGCAAACGCCGCGGTTATACTGGTCTTTCCTGTACCGCCTTTACCACTGATTATTACGAGTTCTTTCATTGTGTTACCTGATTCGATTCAATTATTTCCAGGATATCCCGATAAAGCATTTCAAAGGCATGACGCCAGGTTGGAAAATCTTCAATGAGAAGCCCGCCTCGGGAATAGGTTTCTGCAATCCGACGATCAAAGGGGATCTCGAGTAATATCGGTATTTTTTTCTGTGCTGCATATTCCTGAACAGTACGATCGCCAATATCAGAACGATTGATGACAATTCCACAGGGGATATCGAGTACTTTTACCGCTTCAGCAGCCAATTTGAGATCATGGAGGCCGAATGGCGTCGGCTCGGTAACCAGAAGGACAAAATCGGTGTCTTTCATGGCAGTAATGACCGGGCATGAGGTTCCGGGAGGAGCATCAATAATTGCCAGATCATTTTCTTCGATTTTACTCCGCACCTTTCTGATCAATGGCGGAGACATAGCCTCGCCGATACGCATGGTACCCTGAATGAAGGTGAGTTTGTCTTTTGTTCCTGTTTCAATAACGCCAAGTTCACGGGATCCCTCACCTACCGCATTTTCCGGACAGACGACGACACACCCCCCGCAGCTATGGCAGAGCTCAGGAAAGACAATAACTTTCTTGCCGACAACGGTGAGGGCATTAAATCTGCAGATCTCTGCACATTTTCGACAGCCGTCACAGAGGGTTTCGTCTATCTCTGGAATCATGGTGTAGACGATTTCTTTTTCATTAATTTGCGGTTTAATAAACAGCTGGGCATTCGGTTCTTCAACATCACAGTCGAGCAATTTTGCTCGACGATCTATACTCACGGCAAGATTTGTTGAGATCGTTGTTTTACCGGTACCGCCTTTACCGCTGGCAACACTGATGATCATAAAATTTCCTCTTATAACGTTATCTGGTGAGTTGGTATATTTTGCCGAAGTGCTCAATCATGTCGTTTGCTGATTTTGGCGTTGGATTAACTGGCAGCTGCATAAAAATACCGTAGCCTTCAGTTTCTTCATGGAACTCGTCATGAGAAAGGGGTGACACCAGCGCGCAGTTTACGAAAGGATTTTTCGTTACCAGTTTTTTTATGAACTGGAGTCCGGTACAATCCTGCAGCAGATCAGATACGACAGCCACATCAATTTTAGTGCTCTGCATAAAGGTCCATACCTGTTCTGCTGATGCAAGCCAGGTTACATCAAACCCACTCCGAGCGGCAAAAACTGAGGCAACTTCTGCTAAAGATGACTCTTCTTTACTGACAAGAATTATATTAATTCTGTTCATATCTGTCGTTGTCCAAATATAAAAGGAACGCACATTCCTCGGTTTTGAGGGGGGGTCTCTCTCACCCACCCCAATAGTTTTCTATCTCGTTATCATTAATGGAGATCCGGCCATGTTGCTAACTCCAATTCACTTTTCTCTGCCGCTTCACCTCAGCTGAATCATTGTTTGCGATAATTATTATTCATGCGGGGGCATACCTTTCTGCAACCCGGCATACAATATTTGTTAATTGCCAGGTCTTGAGCATACGCCTGCAGGACTGATTCAGCCTTTCCCGAAATAAACGGTAAAAGAGTGATTCCTGCATTTTCAATGATTTGTGCAGGCTGTTGAGATATTGCTCCGCAAATCAAGGAATCGGGGTTAAGTTCAACAATTTTTCGTGCAATGGAGACCGGAATAAGAAGTGGAATGTACTCGAGCTTTTCATCCACTATCTGTTTATCCAGTATCTCAGCAAGCAGAAGGGTTTGTGCTGAGTCGAACACCGGCGAAATTCGATTTCCCCAAACCGTTACTGCAACCTTCATTATCCACGCTCCTTTGTATCGTTAGTGTTCTACCCTTTAAACAGCAAAAACAGTGCCATTTATGGGCATATGTTATAAATATTTATTAAGTAACTGGATACAATAGGAAAAAATAGATGGTAAGAAAAGAGCGGTGAATATTCGGGAAGGTACAGGCGCAATAACAAGACGGTAGAACCGTCGCAGAGGCGCAATAACGCTACTGTCGGTCGGGAGAAATCTTCGAGTGGCGACCATCCATTTCGGGAAGGGGGATCTGGAGTTTATTTATTTTCCTGAACAGCGTACTTTTGTGCATCCCCAGGTGGTGAGCGGCAGCAGATCTGTTGTAATTGCATTGCTTGAGCGCATTGAGGATTGTTTGCCGTTCTGCTTCCTGCAGTGCCGTGTGCTTTGTTTCTGAAATGTGCGCTGAAGTTTCTTTTCTCCTCAAGTAGGCTGGGAGATGATGATACTCGATCACCTCTCCACGGCAGAGTACAAATCCGTGTTCAATAATATTTTCCAATTCTCTAATATTTCCAGGATAATCATGTGCCAGCAGAAGAGCCATCGCATCGGGCTCAATTCCTGTAACAGATCGCCCCTTAATATTATTATTTTTAGAGATAAAGTGTTCCGTGAGAAGGTCGATGTCCTCGATACGATCTCTGAGTGGAGGCAGATGGAGCCTTATGACATTGACTCGATAATAAAGATCCTGCCTGAACTGAGATTGTTTGACCAGCTGCTCTAGATTTCGGTTGGTGGCGGCAATAATACGGCTATTCGTCTTTATTCTTTGTGTGCTGCCCAGTGGTTGGAATTCCTTTTCCTCAAGTACCCTGAGCAAACGAACTTGAAACGCAGAACTGGTGTCACCAATCTCGTCGAGAAATATCGTCCCGTTCTCTGCGGCACCAAACAGCCCCTGCTTATCGACTCTTGCATCGGTAAAAGCTCCTGCTTTGTATCCGAATAATTCTGACTCGAGGAGCGCGTCGGGGAGCGCACCACAATTGATTCCAACAAACTGATTACCCTTTCGCTGTGAAGCATTGTGGATTGCCCGGGCCAGTATTTCTTTTCCCGTGCCGGTCTCACCTTCAATCAGTACGGTGCTGTCACTCTCGGCGACCTGTTCAAGAATTTTAAACAGATCCTGCATATTTTTAGAGCGACTTACCATATTGCCAAATGTAAAATTGCCGATGATCTCACGTCGAAGCTCTTCAACCAGGCTGTGGTCTCGGAAGGTTTCAACTCCGCCAAGTATTTCATTCTGCTCATTTTTAAGCAGCGATGTTGAAACCTGTATAGGAATCATCTGTCTCTCACTGTTAATGATATAGGTTGAGCTGCTGACAAATGATTTCCCCTCAGCCATGGTCCGCTTCAAGGCACAATCTTTTTCACACATATTCGAGCGAAAAACCTCCCAGCAGTATCGACCAATAGCCTCAGCCCTGGGAACGCCGGTAATTGTTTCTGCCGCCCGGTTAAATGACATAATTCGCCAATTGTGATCGACGGTGAATACACCATCGGAAATCGATTCAAGTATCGTTTCTGTTACTGTTTCCTGAGAAGGGCGCTTTGTATCGTTCATATGCACAATATAAACCATCTGTTCCTTATTGCACTCTTTAAGTTGAAAATTTTTTTTAAAAAAGATTATCCGTGGATAATGGTGCGCAGGACGATGTTAGTTCCTTTTCAAACGATTACTGGTTCTCAGGAAAAGAGGCAGGATCAGGATCAGGAAAAAAATACGAAACAGGTGATGGACAGCAACATAAGCCGGATCATAATTTAATGATATCGCCATTGCCGCCATCGCTTCTACCCCACCGGGAGCAAAGGCGACAAATACCTGGCCAAAGGGGAGCGAGAGCAAGTGCGAAACTGCTGCAGCAAATAGTGCAGCTATAAACATGGAGAGCAGCAGGGCAGCGATTGATCCCCAGAAGAGTTTTTTAAGGTCAGCTATTGGAATAGTAGAGAATCTTGCGCCAACAAGTGACCCGGTAATGGTAAAACCTAAAAAAATAATCTCATCGGCAGGCCGCCCGATAACAATGCCTGACAGGTGGGCGATTCCGCTGACACACACACCCGCAAGAAAAAAGGCTGCGGGGATTTTGATCCGGGTGAAGAGCCAGCCCAAAACAAGGGAACTGACAAAGATAGCACAAAAGGCGAGGAACCCCATCGAATCGGTGGACGCGCCTGGGGATTGTGCCGGGTGCAGACCTAAATGGGTAAGTAGAAACGGTATAGTGGTGATCACGGCAACGAGTCTGATTGTCTGGATAACGGCGATTGATCGGAGATCACCTTTTCCGTCAGCAGCCAGAGAGAGGACATAGGCGAGTGCTCCGGGAGATGTTGCCAGAATGGCTGTCTCATTGCTTTCATTAAAGAATTTAACCAGGATCTTACCGCAGAAATAGATGATGGCGATGACAGCAATTCCAAGAATTGTTATACTGGCGGGCCATTTTGCTGTGTTGGCAAGGGTCTCCGGAGTTATACTGCTTCCAAGAGAACAGCCGATAACGGTAAATGCAATATTTTTGCAAAAATCAGGAATATCCTGCGTCACACGCAGCAGAGCTGCACAGGAAACAGTGAGCGTCGCCCCGATAATTGCCGGGGCTGGAAGACCTGCAAACTGAGCTGCCAAAGCTCCCATCAAGCCGATTGAGAGAGTGATGAATAATTTCTTAAAACGGGTAAACACAAAGACTCCTCATAACATCGTCAGATCATTCCTGTCTCAGCTTGCAAGCACCAGTGCCTCCAGCCAACGACTGACGACCTGCCAACAGGCCTGAACAATTGACTGGCTCCATCAGGTGTTGAACAGTGCCTTGATCTCTCAGCAGATGATTTTCAACTCTCGTGGAAAATCACTGAGCGACTCGGCCCCTGTTGATGTGACAACAACATCATCTTCTATTCGAACCCCATTTCTTCCCTCGAGATAAATACCGGGTTCGACAGTATAGGTCATTCCTTCTTGTAAAATTTGCTCATTGTCTCCGCGGATATAGGGATCTTCGTGGCACTCCATACCGATGCCATGGCCGGTGCGGTGAGTGAACCTGTTACCATAGCCTGCTGATTCGATAACAGCACGAGCCGCATTATCAATCGTCTTACAGGAGACCCCGGGTTTACCTGCCTCCCGACCGGCCTTATTTGCCAGTTGCACAATGGTGTGGATGTCTTGATATTCCTGATCAACGTCACCGATACCAAAGGTTCGAGTCAAATCAGAAACATAACCATCAAACGTTGCTCCCCAGTCAATGATTAGTAGATCCCCTGCTGCAAGTGTCTGCTCAGACGGTTTTGCATGTGGGTTTGCACCATTTGGGCCGGTAGAGACAATGGGGGCAAAAGGCAGTGCTGGCTCTGATCCCTGTCTGAGTATTTGTACAACCAGTTCATTGGCCAGCTCCTTTTCACTCATACCTATTCTGGCGAGGCAAAGAGTCCGCTTCAGGGCTTCCTGCGCGATGGTTACTGCCTGTTTCATTGCACCAATTTCTGAGGAGTCTTTGACCGCTCTCAATGAGGCAATCGCTCCCGATGCATCAGTAAAGGTATTGTTACCATCAGGTGCAGATAGATGATCAAATTCCAGTAACCTGAGTTGCCCTGGCTCTATACCGATCTTCTTGCCGGCCAGCCGCAGTTTCGCAAGGCCCTGTCTGAAAACCGCACTCCAACTGGCAGGATTTTCCGGGTAGGTGTATGAATCGATCTGGTAACTGGCCTGCTCGAGTTTTTTCTGCTCGAGTTCGGGAAGAATGAGGACCGGCTCTTTTCCTGGAGCGGCCAAGAGGACAACGGGTCGTTCCATCAAGTGAAAATGGAGGCCGGTCAGATAGGTAAGACTTGGCCCGGCGTTTAAGGCGATAGCATCGAGTTCATATTGCTCCATGGATCTGGAGAGGCGCTGCAACCGTTCAAGGTACATAAGGTGCTCCGTTAAAGAATTGATCATTTATTCAGACGTACCGAATGAGGTGTTTTTCACCCGGCTTGAAGAAGCAGGATGCACTTTAGCATACCGTTAAAAATAGAGCCGCATGATTTTCAGCCTATCAAACGATTATAACTCCCATTGACTTTGCAACTATTCCGAGATAAGAAAAACATAAGCAAATTGTTAAATAACAGGAACGTAAACGTTTTGGGGCAGATACGTGGAAGTGCATGTGATTACACAGGACATGGTTATCGTTTTCATTTTACTGGGGGCGGCAATCTTATTGTTTGTCTTTGATCTCCTCAGGGTTGATCTGGTCGGAATACTGATGATGGTACTGTTGCCATTGACAGGCGTCATAAGTCCAGAGGAAGCGCTTGCAGGCCTCAGTTCAAATGCTGTCGTGTCCATTATTGCAGTCATGATCCTCGGGGCCGCTCTCAACAAGACCGGCGTAATGAATGAGGTGGCTGCACAGATAATCAGGGTTGCCGGGAGAAGTGAAAGACGGATCATGTTCCTGGTCTCCGGGACAGTGGCCTTTATCTCAAGTTTTATGCAAAATATCGGTGCAGCTGCGCTATTTTTACCAGCCACTATGAGGATCAGCCGCCAGCTCAATCTGTCAGCGAGCAGGATTCTGATGCCGATGGGATTTTGTGCCATCACCGGTGGTTGTCTTACACTGGTTGGTTCATCACCGCTTATCATGCTCAACGACCTAATGGAGGGATGGTGGCTCAATAATGGCGAGGCGGTCAATAACGTGCCGTTTACGCCGCTTGGACTCTTATCTGTTACCCCTGTTGGTATAGCACTTGTCATAGGTGTTTTGGCATACTTTGCCTTATTTGGTAAAAAATTGTTGCCTGCGGATGTTTGTCTTCTGGATGAAGACTGTATGGATAAAAGGCTCCAGGAAATCTATGGATCAGAAGTCGGCCAGGGATACGAATTGATTATACCGGGAAAATTTGATGCCAGGACGCTCGCTGAATTAGAGATACGGCCCAAATATCACGTTACTGTCGTAGGGGTTTCGAAGGGCGGTGGCCATTATAAAGACCTGGCGCCGATGAAGGATGCCTTGATCGAGCCCGGCGATACGCTCTGGGTGATCGGTTCTGAAGAGAAAGTAGATATCATGTCCAGTGAACTCGGCTGGTTTCTCAAAGCGGACCCAGAATTATTTGCCAGTGAAAATTCGTTCGAGGAATCAGGTATTATTGAAGGGGTTGTGATTCCGCACTCAAACCTGACCGGCCACACCATGGAGGATCTGCAGTTTCGTTCCCTCTATAAGGTGAATCCTCTGGCAATTGTCCGTGGTGACGAGATTATCATGGATAATATTAACATCACCACGCTCGTTCAGGGAGACACGCTATTGCTCCAGGGGAGGTGGCAACAGTTCAGGTTGTTAAAAGAGAAAATGGATATCGCCTTTATTGAGGAGATCCAGGGGGAGGAATTAAAACCTGAACGTACCAAATGCGCGCTCTTCTTTTTATTTATGTCTCTGGCCCTGGCGCTTGGTTTTGAGGTAAAACTCTCAATTGCCCTGCTTGCAGGTGCTTTAGGAGTCATTATCACCAAAATTATACCGGCGGATCGGGCATATGAGGCGGTCGACTGGCGTACGGTTTTCCTCCTTTCAGGCTTGATTCCTTTAGGAACCGCGTTTGAGAACACGGGAGCTGCCGCCTATATTGCCCAAACGGTACTTGGGGCGATGGGCACCTTGACCCCGATAATTCTGCTCCTGATAATCTCGGTTTTAACAGCATTTTTCTCACTTGTTGCGTCAAATGTCGGAGCTGCTGTGTTGATGGTTCCACTGGCGATGAATATGGCTGCTGATATTGGCAGTGATCCGATCATTGCTGCTTTGGTCGTTGCTGTTTCCGCCTCAAATACATTCATTCTACCGACCCACCAAGTAAACGCGCTGATCATGAGGCCGGGCGGATATCGATCATTTGATTATATGAGGGTAGGGGTTGGGGTCAGTATTCTCTATACGATTATTCTGCTTGTCAGCCTCAAGGTGTTCTACGGTATATGATGGAAAACGATAATCAGAAGATGTCCGATTCGACGTGATGCTACTCGTCAATAATGGTTATCGAGGAGTGGCTCCATTACCATGCCATTATAATCGATTGCGGCGGGCCCTGTTGAGAATCTGCACACTATTCAGATCTTGTTCATGATACATAAAATTTTGTCACGGCTGGGGATAAAGCTTTTCATCCTGCTTACAGCGGTCATAACCCTCTCCATCGCACCGCTCGCCTACACTTCCCTAAAGGCCATAAACAGGTATGGTAATGAAGTATCTGTTCTTAATGAACAGCAGATACGTTCGCAGGCATTTTCATACCTGAAACAAATTACCAGGGAGCGGGCAGACAGGTACCAGGCATTTTTCAACCGTATCAGGGCTTCAGCAGGGATGCTCGGCAGCCATGCCTCAACAATCTATTCCGATATAAATTTTTTCTCGAACAACCCACTTTACCAGAACCACTATAATATCCAGCACCAAAACGGATTTTGGGTAAACTCCATCAATGATCCAGTGATATCTGTTTATTGGGGTTCACCCGAGCTGGGCGTTGATGCAAGAGTAGAACTCGATGCACTCACACATATGATGCCACTCTTTGCCCGGGTACTCGATGAGAACCCGGAAGTTCTCGCCAGTCATATGATCACCGTCTCAGGAATTGGTCAGTATTGCTCTTATAGTGAGAAAAACAAGGAGATGGCACTGAACCTGCCGCCACTCTCTGTTTTTGATCTGCGCGATGGGGAGCCGGTAACACTGTTCACTCGATCAGCAGATGTCTCAGGTGGTGTCAGATGGACAGATGTCTATAAAGATGATGCGAGTGATGGCCTTGCCCTGACGGCATCAGCACCGATCTATGATAACAGCGGGCTGTTCCGCGGTATCACTGGCGTTGATGTTCCTCTCAGCACGGTCATAGAAGATATACTCAACATAGATGTGCTTGGTTCGGAAAATACAATTCTTTTTGCCTTTTTAACCGATAATGACGGTCGGCTGATTGCCTTCCCTGAAACCTACTATAAACGTTTCGGGATGACATTTGACCCAGACCAGCTCACTGATTCATCCGACAGTCTCAAGCTGAATCTGGCAGATTCCACTAAGAGCGAAGTCAGGGAGTTTGCCGCGATGATAACCAGCGGACAGGAAACATTTTCAAAACTCGACACGGAGGATGGTTCCCTTTTTATTGCAACAAGCAGGTTGCCGAATCTTGACTGGGTTTTCGGGCTGGTTGTCAGCCAGAGCGACATGTTTGCCACTGTTGAAAAAAGCCGTACATCGCTAAATAAAACGATCAGGGCGATGGAACTCAATGGGCTGCTGCTCTCTGTTATGACGATTTTGTCGGCGCTGGTCATCGTTTTCCTGTCAGTGAAATATCTTGTCATGCCACTAAGGACCCTTGCCGTCGCAACCCAAAAAGTTGCCGGGGGCGATCTATCGGTACGCTGCCCGGTAACCACCAGGGATGAAACGGGGGTCCTGGCCTCCTCATTCAACATCATGGTTGAGCGTTTAAAACAGGCCCAGGAACGTCAGGAGCAATATGCTGGTTCCCTCCAGGTTGAGGTTGAGCAGAGAAACCGTGAGCTTGTCGAGAAGAAGGATGAACTCGAGGTGACCATCGATCTTCTCAAGAAGGAAGTAGAACGACGGCAGATTATTTCTGAAGCGTTAAGAAACAGTCAGCAGCAGTATTATGATACCCTTGAGGCCAATAAAGCCGGTATTTACATCATTACAGACGGAGTTTTTAATTATGTTAATCAGTCTCTGGCCGCTCTGATGCGCGCCAGCCCTGAGGAGCTCGTGGGTTTGAGCCCGCTGGATTTTATTTCTCAAGAAGATAAGGCCCTGGTGGCTGAAAATATGAAAAAAAGGTACCGAGACATCGAGATCCCCCCATACCGGGTACGCTGTCTGAATGCTGATGGGAAAACCTTTTATGGAGAAGTCTGGGCAAAGAAAACTACATGGCAGAACCGGACGGCGCTGGTCGGTACCATAACCGATGTCAGCAATATTCAGCAAACTGAGGAGAAGCTGCGGATCCAGGATATTCAGCTTCGTAAATCACTCGAAGAAAAAGAGATTCTGCTAAAGGAGATTTATCACCGGACAAAAAATAATATGCTGGTGATTATTTCCATGCTTGAACTGCAGGTGCAGGATATTGATGACGAACGGATAGTATCCATATTTAGAGATACCGAACACCGGATCCGGGCGATGGCGCTTGTTCATGAAAAGCTCTATCAATCACAGGATCTTTCAGAAATAGACCTGGGCTCCTACCTCGAAGAAGTTGTTCATTCTCTGGTTGGCAATATGGTTCTGGCTGGTAAGATACATTTAAGCATAGAGGTTGAACCGACCCCTATTAACATCGATTATGCCGTACCTCTTGGACTGGTGGTCAATGAAATTGTTACAAACTCAGTGAAACATGCCTTTCCAGGATCGAGAACAGGAACGTTGTCCCTGCGACTTAGCAGAGATCAGGGTACAAAGATACGGTTGGAAATCGGCGATGACGGAGTTGGCTTGCCTGAAAGCGTTTCTATCCATGAATGCAGTTCATTTGGTATGCAACTGATAAACAGCCTGATTAAAGTACAACTCAGGGGAAAGGTCTCAGTTGATCGCAGGGGCGGCACCCATTTTCTGATTGTTTTTGATGAACCGCTTAATGCCACACGGGTATGAGTAACAAGAAAATAAAAGTAATGGTTGTTGAGGATGAAGTCCTCATAGGTTTGATGCTTGTTAAAAAACTGAGAACCTACGGTTATGATGTCGCTGATGTGGTTACGACAGGTGAAGATTCTATTGAATTTGCAGGAAAAATTCAACCATCAGTGGTGTTGATGGATGTAACGCTCGCAGGACAAATGAACGGCATTGAGGCAGCTCGACAGATCAAAAACAAGTATGGCATCCCGATTATTATCTTTACCGGGTATAATGACAGGTCACTCCATGATCAAGCGCGCCAGATTGATCCGGTAGCAATCCTGGCAAAAATGGATCCGATATCAGAGATCATTGCTGCGATTGAAAAGGCTGTTTCCTAGAAGATTTGCGGAGCTGTCATCGCGCCATGATGTTCTCTTCTCGAAAGCTTGTTGCTGACATTTTATTTTGCTCGATTCGGCTCATTTTACAAAAAGGCATGTTAAATAAATGATATCAGTCTGGTAATGGCCTTTTGGCCGGGCAGAGTGATCATGGCAGGAAGGTGTTTCCCGTCTTGACAGGGGGAGCTGGTTAATTTGCCAGATGAAGAGGGTGGAGATAGTATGGAGCAGAGACAGGTGGTTGGCGAAATAAAAAAAGGCAATCGTGAGTATTTCAAAGAGTGCGCTGCCATAGTCAAAGCACTGGCCCATCCCTCCCGCCTCATGATCGTTGATGAGCTCTCACGCGGGGAACGATGCGTCTATGATTTAACTGAGCTTATCGGGCATGATATATCGACAGTATCAAAGCACTTAAACCTGCTGAAGAAAAATGGTCTTGTTGAAGATGAAAAGCGGGGTAAGCAGGTCTATTATCGGTTGAAGATCCCTTACATCCTGAACTTTTTTCACTGTATTGAACCGGTGATCAGGGCCAACAGGAAACATCTCTCAAAATAAATGATTATAGTTAACGGTGTTTGAGTATCCGGCTGCCAGTCAAGTTCAGGCGGAATAGCTGACTGGCTGAGAGGATGTTGAGATTTCGGTCCCTGCATGCAAAAAAAAGGTTGCAAGCTCCACACAATCCTGGGATGTTATGAGTGCTGTAGTTAGATAAAACAATAAAAAACTCCGAGCCGAAAAGCCTACGTTCAGACATTGTGGATATGGTTTGAGGCCGAAAGGGTTGGGCTGGAAACTGCCCTGCCTTCCGACTTTGAAAAGGAGTAAAAATGGATAGCGGAAGAATTCCTTCCAGAGATTCTGCTCTGGAAACATCCCATAGCCCATCATTGATTGATAATCATGGTCGCCCGATCAACTATTTACGACTCGCCATAACAGATCGATGTAATCTCAGGTGCCGCTACTGTATGCCTGAAGAGGGTGTCGCGTCTATAAAACACGACCAAACCCTTTCATATGAAGAACTTGAGCGGTTAGTCAGGCTGTTTCAGGGGCTTGGTATCACCAAAGTTCGAATTACTGGCGGTGAACCGTTTGTAAGGCGCGGCTGCTATGAGTTTATGAAAACACTTAAACAACGTGTTGGTATCGAACAGCTTTACTTAACCACAAATGGTGTGGAAACCTATCGCTATATTGAGAGGCTGAAAGAAATTGAGCTCTCCGGTATCAACCTGAGCCTGGATACTCTGAACCGGGCACGCTTTAAAGAACTAACCCGCAGGGACCATATCGACAAGGTGTTACTGACTCTGAACCGTTCCCTTGAGGCGGGGATTCCGGTTAAAATAAATAGCGTCGTTATGGAGGATACCAGTGACGAGGATATTATCAATCTGGTTGGCCTCGTACGAGATCAGGCTATAAGTTTACGGTTTATCGAGCAAATGCCGTTTTCAGGCAGTTCGGAGGTACACGACAGGTCTCAGAAATCCCTGCGGGAACGGCTATTTACTATTTTCCCCGAGCTGCAGGAATATAATCGCGGGATTGCCAGTACCGCCCTTGAGTTCTCTCTGCCGGGTCATTCCGGAACTGTTGGAATTATTGAAGGACGCTCCAGAAAATTCTGTGCGACCTGCAATAAGGTGCGTATTACCCCGGAAGGAATGCTCAAGGCATGTCTCTATGATGATGGCGTTCTTGATCTCAGGGAGTTGTTGAGAAAAGGGGTGAAGGATCAGGAGCTGGCTGACTCCATCCGGGTATGTCTGAATCATCGCTATGCCGACGGGCATGAAACTGAGGCGGATAATGGAAGAGAAGGCGAACCTTCGATGGCCTCAATTGGTGGCTGATACCTCAGGAGGCTTAAGTGATTTCTGTACAGGACGCATTACGGATTCTCCGTGATAATATTCCGGAACCGCAAAAGAAAATTGTACACCTGGAACAGGCGTATCGCTGTTTTCTCTTTGAGGACATCAGAGCGCCTGAATCTTCTCCCCGCTATACCAATTCGGCCATGGACGGCTTTGCCTTGCGCTGGGCTGATTGTGAGGGAGCAAGCAAGGCGCACCCGGCAACGTTGCGGATCATTGGCGAGAGTCAGGCTGGAATACCTTTTGATGGAGAGGTGATTGCAGGCACCGCCGTGAGAATAAGTACCGGTGCGATGCTGCCAGCCGGCTCGGATAGTGTTGTCCGGGTTGAGTATACAGGAGAGAAAGAGAGTGATGTTGAAATTTGGGAGATTCGAGCAAGAGGGCAGGATGTCCGGTTTGCAGGAGAGGAGTTTCGGGTAGGTGATCAGCTCTTTGCAAAAGGCTACCGGTTGGGCTCCCGTGAGCTTGCTCTTCTCGCTTCATTCGGAATCAACCAGATCCCTGTCTATGCTCCGCCCCAGGTTTCATTGCTGGTAACGGGTACAGAGCTTGCCAGTCCCGCCGAGCAGGCTATTCAACCACACCAGATAAGAGATTCAAATTCGATAATGCTGGCAAATGCGGTGCGGGAGGTTGGAGCCAGAGTACATTCGCGCATGCATGTTGAGGACAGCCTGGACTGTACAATCAAGGCTGTTCGGCAGGCTGCTGACAGCGGTGATGATATTATTCTCTGCTCGGGTGGTGTTTCTGTCGGAAAGCATGATCACGTCAAAGATGCAGCTCTTTCGGCAGGTTTTACAGAACTGTTCTGGAAAATCAGGCAAAAACCGGGGAAACCCTTGTTCGTCTGTAAGCGTGACAATACGCTGCTCTTTGGCTTACCGGGAAATCCGGTATCCGCCTTCATGTGTTTTCATAATTATGTTCGGCCGGTAATAGCCGAGCTGCTCGGAACCTCTTCTGTGAATCGCACGATAACGGCAAAAACCACAGAGAAGGTTATAAATAATGGAAAACGAACCAATTTCGTCAGAGTTTGTTTAGAAAATATACCAAACGAAGTGACGCTCATCAGCGAGGTTGCACAGCAGGGTTCACATATGCTGAGTTCAATAGTGAATGCTGATGGCTATATTGTGCTGGAACCGGGTGAAAAATTGAAACCCGGCAACCTTGTGGAGGTCTTTTTATTTTAGGGGGTACGTTGATGGCAAAAGTGGAAGCAGTTTGTACAAGTCAAAAAAAAGGAACTATTAAGAGAGAACAACCTTCGGTTCTGTTCAAAGCGGCCTGGGGGATTGATGGTGACGCACACGGTGGTGACTGGCACCGCCAGGTTTCGCTGCTGGCTTCCGAGAGTATTGATCTGGTAAAGGAGGTACTGCCATCTCTTAAAAAAGGTGCGTTTGCTGAAAATATCATCACTCGTGGTATTGATCTGGCCAGGCTGGGAATCGGTGATAAACTACAGATAGGGGATTCGGTTATTCTTCAGATCACCCAGATTGGCAAAGAGTGTCATAATAGCGGCTGTGCTATCAAGAAAGCCACTGGTGACTGTATTATGCCGCGAGAGGGTATTTTTTCAAAAGTTATCTCTGGAGGAGCGGTGGCTCCCGGTGATAAAATCGTTATATTGTAAACGTTTGAGGATGAATCCTACTTGTACCGTAGGTACTTCTTCAGCAGTTTGTCGACCTCTTTATCCAGCTCTTTTGAGGTGCGTGAAGCGATAGTTTCGTGGAGATGTGGTGCAATATCCAGAAACGCGGAGAGCAGTACCGGATCAAATTGCAGTCCAGTCTCCTGCTCGAGGATTGCCAAACTTTCTTCCAGCGGCAGGGGGTCCCTGTAAGGGCGTTGTGAGGTCAAAGCGTCAAAGGTATCGGCAATGGAAAAAATGCGGGCAACCATTGGGATTTTCTCATGCTTTACACCATCCGGATAACCAGTACCGTCATACTTTTCATGGTGAAATCGAACCACTTTCTCTGCGCTTCGTAACCAGCGGAATTTTCTGATCAGTGCCGCACCTTCTTTCGGGTGCTGGTCGATCTGCTTTAACTCCTCTTTTTCAAGCTCCTCTTCCTTGTGCAGGGTAGCCGGGCTGATTGGCAGCATGCCGATATCATGCAAGAAAACACCATGTATCAGGGTACGTTTCTGCTCGTTGGGCAGTTTAACCTTTTCAGCCAGTTTCATCGCGTATAACAGAACCCTGGGGCTATGGTCCTGTTCCTGGCTATTGCTTTTTGCAAGCGCTGTACCGAGTTTTCTGATCAGGAAAACATTGGTTCTGTTGAGCTCGCCAACGGAGCGGATAAGATGGTTATTCAGAAAAAGAAAGCCAAGATAACAGAGCAGTGCACAAAGAGATATGGCTACTATGCAGATGATAAAACTCAGCATAAAGCGCTTGATAATCATTTGCGTATCTTTTAAGGAAACCAGGTAAATTCCAGTAAGATAACCAGACAGGTCCTCACCTGAATCAAAAATTGGAATCGCCACTTTATTGTAAATTCTTTTGTTGGCGATGATCCAGCCACCGTCCGCATGTTTTCCAGGAATAAGCGTCATTCCCTTTGCCTCAAAGGCTTTATTTGCGGCATCCGCTGATGATAGTGATAAATTTATCAGCGGTTCTTTATTGGTACTCAGCAGGTTGACAAGGATAAATGAGGTTTGTTCCAGGGCGGACCCTGCCATCTTTTTAAGCTCAATGAGATGGTCTTCTTCAGGTTTTTCCTGATAACTGTTCAGCAGCAGGGCAAACGCACTGCTTTCTTTAACGGCACTTACCAGAAGAGAGCGGCCCAGATTTTTATACTCAATGGAGGCGACGGCTACCAGACCGATGACTGCCGCAAGAAACCAGGCAGTGAACAATCTTTTTATCAAGCGCAGGTGCACTTCTTTTTTCATGACTGGAACTATCATCTCATTCGTCCTTTTTGCACAATAAACCCGCTCACGCTATGGGCCTGCCAGAAATCTGGCCAGCACCTGATCATTTTGATCAATGAGTTCTAGAATAGTGCCCTCAATGCGATACGATTCCACATTATCAAGAACCGAAACCAGCAGATTCTCTCCCTCCATTCCGCCAGGACAGGCTTTTCGGGAAACAAGTTCTCTGTTTATTAACAGCACATCACCCTTTACCAGAAAGGTGCCTGATATCTTGTTGCAGCCGCTGAAGCCTTCGATGGTTTTGTCACGTTTGAGCAGGAGATGGGCCATTTTATCTGTGATTTCAGACCACTTACGACTTTGTATCTCAAGCACCTGCCAGTGGGTTCCGGTCAGACTGGTCTTAATCTTATTGCCGTGGCAATCGCTGTTGGGGTAGAACTTTCTGAACTGTTCAATAACTAATTCTTCCTGGTCATGTTGTACCAACCTGCCGAGAATCGATATTAATATCGATTTGTTCATGTCATGGGGGGTATTCATATAATTCTGCAGGGTAGAATTATAATCTCCACGGGGACTGACGGAAAAGGTTACCTGGCTTGCACACTCTTTGAGTGTTGCCACCCCGTTATCTACGCCAAACATACCTCTGATTTTGATAACATCATCAAACGGTGCCGGATCGCTCCTGGTGAGTTCGTATTGGATCTGCGATTTATTCTCACTCCCCTCCCACTCTACAAAGGTAAGTCGGCTGCGATTTTCAACGACATAGGTCTTTAACAGTCCCATTTCTTTACCGAGAATCAAAAAGTTTCCATCAGAGATATAGCGCCATTTTCCCATCTGCGATGCGATCGATGCACTCCCCTGTTCTGCCTGGTATGTTTTTCTTAACTGATAAAGCCCATCGGGCCGGATATTCAGGACAATATCCACCCGTAGACAGTCATTGCACGGGATTGTACCTGTAAATGTGGCAGGGTAGTCAAATGGTGGTACTTCCGGAGTGCTCATTTCTAGCGCAGGCTGCTCAGTTATCTGTTTCGTTGAACAGCTGGCAGTGAAACAGGCGGCTACCATTATGAGAATAAAGCAATGCAGGATGTGTCGCATGGAATTAACCTCTGTTCATTCGAGTTTGACGGTTGATAACCAGCATAATAGACTATTTGGGCGGCAGTGAGGAGTACCTTTTGCCTTTTGGGCTCATTATCCATATGCGGAAACTAAAATAAACTGATATGTCGTTCAAAACAAAAAAGCGTATCTGGTTTTAACCAGATACGCTTTTTTGTTAAACAGAAAAAAAGTTTTCAATATCAATTAAATATCATCTTCCAGATTTGCCGGCTCATAATACTCTTTGGGATGTTTGCAGCTCGGACACATTGATGGTGGCTCGTTCCCTTCGTGGATATAGCCACAGAGGCTGCACTTCCACTGAATCGGTTCATCACGTGTGAAAACGGTACCATTTTCAACATGCGCCAGGAGTTTCTTGTAGCGATCACGATGATGAGCCTCTACTTTGGCAATTTGCTCACAAAGCATGGCCGCTTCCATGTTTCCTTCTTCTTTTGCTGTTGCCGCGAACTCCGGGTACATGGTTTTAACCTCGTAATCTTCTCCTGCAACTGCTTCCTTGAGGTTTGCGATAGTATCTCCAAGGAGCCCGAGGAGTTTAAAATGGTCATTTGCATGACGCATTTCATTGTCTGCAGTCTCTTCGAAGAGTTTCGCAATGTAGTGATAACCCTCCTTACGGGCTACTTTTGCGAAAAAGGTGTACTTGTTGCGAGCCATTGATTCGCCTGCGAAGGCCGCGTTCAGGTTTTCAGTCGTTTTACTCATAATACACTCCTTCATTAAAAGAATTGTTCTATATGGAGTTACTCAACAACTCCGACTAAATAATATCGTTAATGATAATGATAATTTTTATCAAAAATAGCAATAGTAAATATACAACTCCTTGAAATACTTTGAATAGTACCTCTTTGTGGTAGCCGGATATGTCATCTAAGAGTTTAATAAGACTGATTATACAATGTAAATAGAATGCGTCAAGCAAACAGAAAAAAGTACCAGTCTAGAGTCACTGACCGCTCTGGCTCTTTTTGGGTTTGATTGTCTTGATATGAGGGAGCAGGTGCATGGTCAGCAGGTTCTTGGAGATGGTGACATTTTTTATCTGCATCTCTATGGCCAGTTTTTTGCTACCTGTCTCGGTTATGATCGGCTGTAGTTTGTCAATTGCCAGCGGAAATTCTCGGCCGTTGAAAAGCCCTATTAAAAGGTTACCCAGTTCATCACCTGTCTGGCCGTCCTGCGATTTCAGATCGGTGACCGTTGGCTTGATAAATAAAGTCTGGGAGGGTTCGTCATAACGGGTGTCTGCAGTAATATTAAAATCCAATTTTACCGTTCCAAGCTTGAGCCTCAGTTGCTGGCCGGCAATAGTGGTCTTAATTTGAATATCATTGCCAATCAGCGTTATTATTGCAGAAATCTTTTGATCATCGAATTGTAATTCGTCAATATTCTGGATCGAAATAGAGCCCTCTACCGTGTCGGACCCGGTATCAATAAGAACGGGCAGGCTTTGGCGGACTGCCTCGGCAAGAACCGATTCAGGAACCATCAGGGTGATGGTTTCAAGGCTGTCTTTTTCTGCATGAACATTTTGACTGAACAGTACAAAAAATGAAAACAATAAAATGATAACTCTGGCCATGATCATGGTCCCCTTATTTTGGCTACCAGAGCGGGAAGGTTTCTTACCTGGCTGATAACCTCCATAACTGGTATATAGGTAATTTCATCGAAAAAGTGAGATGCTATCCTAATATAATCAAAGCCGGGGAACAAGAATTCTCTTGCAGCTCGTTCAAAAGAAAAAATGATCTAACCTTAATATTTCATGGAAAAACAACAAAAATCATTAATATTTAAATAATATCAAATAGTTATTCAGTATTTTTGAAGTTATGCCGACGACACAGTTTGTACCCTTTAGAATCAATGATGAAAAGACAGAATTTCCACCCTTCGGGCGAGTAGATACGGCCTGCTATCCCGTGTCACTTTTGGGGAAGGCATATTACTTATATAGCCTTCCCCAAGTCTCCTTGGCTAGCAGGCCGTATCTACTCGCGAAATATTCAGGCTATAATCATGGTAACCCTGACAGTATCTTCAGATTGTTATATCGATCATCCTGATTTGAATTTGGAACGGGCCATCAAAGAGAAACTGACCATTGATAATCCCAAGTACATAGCGGCCAAACGATATGGTCGCTGGATCGGCAAACGGTTGAAGCCGAAACTTAGTTATTTTGAATCGGTTCCGAACGGGATTCATTTTCCCAGAGGTTTTTCCAACCAGGCTGTGCTTCTGTGCCGGGAAGTCACCGGCGTTGATCCCGAGATCATCGATAAGCGACGTCTTCTGAATAATCCCCGGTTTAATTTTTCCGGAGTATTAAGAGAGTACCAGCAAACTGCAGTAAATGCAGTATGTTCCCGCTCTTTTGGGGTGCTTGAAGCAGGCACGGGCAGTGGTAAGACGGTGATGGCACTCGCTGTAATTGCCAAAAGGAAGCAGCCAACGCTGGTTGTCGTGCATACTAAGGAACTTCTCTATCAGTGGCAGGAGCGGGCACATGAATTTCTCGGTGTGGACGCAGGGTTGGTTGGAGACGGGCATTTCGATGTCCAGCCACTTACCGTTGCAATTGTGAACAGTGCCCGTAAAAGAACAGCTGAGCTGGTGCCCCATTTCGGCCACCTTATTGTTGATGAGTGTCATCGTGTACCCGCAACACTCTTTACGGATGTCGTTTCCAGCTTTGACAGCTACTACCTGCTTGGCTTGTCAGCGACAGCCTTCAGAAGTGATGCGGGTATGACGAAATTGATCTATTATTTTATGGGTGATCGTGTCCATACGGTCGACCAGCTGCACCTGAAGGTAACAGGCGCTGTTCTGAAACCAAAACTTGTCAGGAGTAAAACAGATTTTACGTATCGTTACCGGGGCGATTACCAGGCCCTTGTTACTGCACTGACAAAGCATGAGGGGCGTAATCGCCAGATTGTAGACGATATAGTGCAGGCCGTTGGTGAGCAGTCAGAAGGAACCGTTCTCGTTGTTTCTGATCGGCTGAGTCACTGCCAGATATTTGTTGATCTGCTTAAAAAGCACTCAATTCACGTGGTGTTGCTGACGGGGCAGACTCCGGCAGACCAGCGATCGGCTATCGTTAACGATGTGCAGGAAGGAGGTGTGCAGGTTCTGGTGGCGACGCTCCAGCTTATCAGTGAGGGCTTTGATTGTTCAGGTCTTTCCAGCCTGTTCCTGACCACACCCATCACCTTTGAAGGGCGTCTGCTGCAGGTTATCGGCAGGATAATGCGACCGGCTGAAAACAAGACACCTTGTGTATATGACTATGTGGATGACGATGTCTCGGCGTTACGCAGATCAGCAGCTGCACGGCAGAAAGTTCTGGCGAATATATAGGTAGGATCAGTTTAAATAACTATTTCTTTGCAACTTTTCCACTACTGTTGTATGCTAGCTGCCCCGCAGCCAGGCGTGCGACAACAAAGACCTGTGTCACACTGACATTTACATACAGATATCAAGAGAGTGGGCCCCACTCTGACAGGAAAAATAAATGGAACAAAATCTTATTCGAAATGTTGCGATAATTGCACACGTTGATCATGGTAAAACGACCCTTGTTGATCAACTCTTTAGATATTCCGGGATGTTTCGAGAGAATCAGGAAGTTGCAGAGCGACTGATGGACTCCATGGATCTTGAACGTGAACGTGGAATTACCATCACCGCAAAAAATGGATCATATCGGTATAAAGACCACTGGATCAATATCATTGATACCCCGGGGCATGCCGATTTTGGTGGCCAGGTAGAACGTGTTCTGCGCATGGCCGATGGCGCACTCCTGCTGGTTGATGCCCAGGAAGGGCCAATGCCGCAGACCTATTTTGTTCTGAAGAAGGCGTTGGAAAATGAGCTGCCGGTTATCGTGGTGATTAACAAGATCGATAAACCTGCAGCGCGCTGCGAGTGGGTTGTCGATGAGGTCTTTGATCTCTTTGTAAAACTCAATGCTCCAGATCATATTCTTGATTTTCCAGTTGTTTATACTTCCGCTAAAGAAGGTTATGCCCTTGCTGATCCCGCTGACAGTATTGAAAATGGTCGATCTATGGCTATTGTCTCAGATATGATCATCGATCGTATTCCGGCACCGACAGGGTCAATTGACGAACCGTTGCAGATGCAGGTGGGTACTATTGACTATTCACCTTATCTTGGTCGGCTCGGGATTGGTAAAGTGGTCAATGGAACAATGGCAATCAACCAGCCAATTGCCGTGGCGCGCAGGGACGGGTCGGTAAAACCGGTCCGTATCTCCAAGATCTTTCGTTTTGAACAGGATCAGAAGGTCGCTGTTGAGTCAGCATGTCTGGGTGAAATCGTGGCTATAGCCGGTATGGATGATGTCACTGTCGGGGTAACGTTTACCGATCTGGAAAATCCGCGGCCACTGCCGTTAATTGATATTGATCCGCCAACAATATCGATGGATTTTCTGCCGAATGACTCACCCTTTGCCGG
This sequence comes from uncultured delta proteobacterium, assembly GCA_963776075.1. GTDB lineage: Bacteria > Desulfobacterota > Desulfobulbia > Desulfobulbales > Desulfocapsaceae > MADRE3. The sequence continues at coordinate 14,554 of CAVZLG010000022.1, read as the reverse complement.
CAAGGAAGGCAAGTATGTCACTTCCCGCCATCTCAATGATCGTCTGCAACGAGAGACTCTCTCCGATGTGGCACTCCATGTTGAGCCACTTCAGGATGCAGTCGGCTTTAAAGTGTCCGGCAGAGGTGAGTTGCACCTGTCGATACTGATTGAAAAGATGAGACGCGAGGGATATGAACTGCAGGTTACCAGGCCTCGAGTTATTTTCCGGGAGACAAATGGTCGACTCGAAGAGCCCTATGAACGCCTCACCGTTGATGTCGATGAGGAATTTCAAGGAGCCGTCATTGAGAAGCTTGGTAAGCTGAAAGGGCAGCTTGAAGAAATGACCCAGTCCCATGGCATGACACGGATGGTGTTTAGAATTCCGACAAGAGGGTTGCTCGGATACCGTTCAGAGTTCATGACTGATACCAAAGGGATGGGGATGATGAACTATGTTTTTGATAGCTATGGACCACATGCCGGGGATATCATAAACCGAGTCAATGGAGTCCTGGTCGTTAAGGAGCAGTGTGCATCGGTGGCATATGCTCTGTTCAATCTGCAAGACAGGGGTAAGCTGTTTATCTCCCCTGGAGAACCTCTTTACCAGGGACAGATCATTGGTGAGCATTGTCGTTCAGCTGATCTTGTGGTCAATCCGGCGAAAGGGAAGAAATTGACCAACGTCAGGGCTTCCGGCTCAGATGATGCGGTGATTCTGACGCCACATCAAGAAATGACGCTTGAAGATTGTATTGCCTACATCAATGATGATGAATTGGTTGAAGTAACACCGAAGTCAATTAGACTCCGAAAGCAGAGCAGCACCCGGCTCAGAGCATGATAGGAAGCGTATGAAAACAGTTCTAATTATTGCAGTTTCGGTCCTTGCTGGTATTGGTGTATTTGCCTTTATTGCCAAGAAATTTGGGAGCGAGTGTATTCCCTGACTGACACTCTACGGTTCCGTCGGAACTGGAGCACTCGTTTTCTGGCTGCTCAATGTCCTTCTGTAGCAGGCAGCTTGATTTCTCTGGGCAAAGGACTCACGTGAGGAAAAAACGGGCTTATGAGTGAGCCTGTTTCTTGTGAGCAAAGTAATCTGCCACTATTTGATCATGATCAAAGGCGAGCTCAGGGAGTTTGTCTTCAGTAAACAGGCCTGCATCAGCAGCATCGTCTCCAGCGGTCGGGATATCATCTGATTGAGCGATAAAAACTGTTGAGGCAGTATGCATTCGTGTATCCCTGTTCGGGTTCGAGTAGGTGTGAAACTGCTCGAGGCCTCTGAGCAGAAGGCCGGTTTCTTCAAAAGCCTCACGGGCAGCCGCATCCTCAAATGACTCGCCATAATCGACAAAGCCACCCGGCAGCGCCCAGCCGAAAGGCGGATTCTTTCTTTTAACCAGAACGATCTTCCCGTTGATCTCTATGATGATATCTACGGTCGGGATCGGGTTTCTCGGCTGCACGATGGTGAGGTTGCAGTGGGGACATTTCATGATAATACGATTATTTTATCGTGGGCTTTGTGATTGGCTGAGATCAAAGAGTGAATAAAGCTCCTCCCAGTTTGATACTGAGGGTAGATTATGCTGATTGTGATTCCAGGGCTGACTGAACACAATCGCGTTCAGACCGGCCTCGGCCAGCTGCAGACAGGTCAAGGTTCTGTCGTCAATAAAATGAGTAAGTCCACAGGTCCTGATATATAACTCTTTGTTGTCATGATCTCCGGTAGCAATCAGTTTGATTTTTCTTCTGTCTTCTGGCAGACAATAATGATCAAACCAGTCGATGACCGGTTGAATCTCCGGTCTTGCTGTAATAATGGTTACATCTGAGTGGCTGCAGAGCCGGGCCAGTGTCTCAATTGCTCCGGGAAGTGGTTTCAGCCCGGTGCTTAACGAATCTGCTAAAATATCATTAAAAATGATCTCGACAGTTTCGGCTGGAATATCGATACAATGTTCAACCTGAAAGGTCTTTATTTCCTCAAGCTTGATGGAGCAGTATCCATGCTCGGTACAGGCAAGTCTGATAAAGGCCTCACCGATGTCGGCAATTACACCATCAAAGTCAAAACCGATGCTGCCCGGCTGAATTTTCATAAGCGGATATATGGACTCTAACCGATGTTGTTCTGGCCCGGTTCGTTATTGAATGATCGTCGCATTTTCAATGATCACAGCATATTTGTAGCCCGCACCAAAGTCTTTGTCGGCAGTGAGCGTTCCCTCAATAATCAGGACGTCTGGACTGCCTATCTCACGCTTGGTGGTGACGACAAGATCGTGTGTGTTCTGCATCGGATCACCAGTGCCATCCTGGAGGTGAAGCCAGTTTCTTCCCATGATGTTGGCATTGAATTTTACAACTTTACCGCGAAGGCGGACAGTCGTGCCGTCCAGTTCCTTTGCTTTTTCATAGAGTTCACCAACCGTAAAACTGTTATCTCCGTCCGCTTTTTCAACTGATATCTCAGAAAACGGTGCGATTGCCCCCATACTGCCGCCTGAAGACTGGGACGGCTGAACCTGTGGTGTAACGGCTTGCTTCTCAGCCTGGACTGCCGCCTCAAAGGAGTTGGTGGGGCCTGTTTCTGCAGGAGAGCCGGAGGTTCCATGGGGGGATGCAGCACTGCCGTTAACAATGCCTTCGGAAAAAATGATACTTGTAAAGGTTTTATCCAGTGACTTGCTGTGGAAATCTTTCATTTCCATACCCGGTGCAAAAGAGAGTTTTTCTCCTTTTCCCAGATTAGTTTCAGGAATCGCGATCCACACCGGGCCCTGGGCTGATGAGAGATTTACGTACGTATATCCGGCAGCGTTCATGGTTTCCAGAACTGTTCCTTCAATCAAATCATTTCCACTATCTGCCTCGGAAGACAGGACATGGGCCGGTAATGATAGGCACATCATCACCAAAGAAATGAGCAGCAGCCGGGAGCTGAATGGTAATCTGGCCGTGGACTGGTTCATAATAGATCTCCTCTACAATTGATTGAAAATGTTTTAGGTCCTGCAAAGATAATTCAATCGGAATCTTTTGCAAGCAGTGTGCTGAGCTCAGCTGATAAAAGATGTGCCCAGAGAATATATCCGGGCGTGCTGAGGTGAACTCCGTCAAAATCAAACAACGGCTCACTGGCCTTTACAAAAGGGGTGTAAAGATCAAAGTAAAAGGCTCCTGCGGCACGGGCGATACCCTGTAGGTCACGGTTGACATTGCAGATGGTTTCCTGAAATCCCGGAACTTTAATTGGCAACAGGCTGTTGATCAGGATAATCGCAGTGGAATAGCTCTCTTGAAGGCTGGCGGTAATTGTTCCTATCTCCTTGGTGAAGTCTGTATGCCCTGTAAAAAGGTCGTTCGTTCCACTCATGACAAGAATCGCGTCGACAGATTTATGGCCACAGCAGGAAGGCAGTCTGCACAGGAGCTCTTTTGTCCGTTCACCGGGTCTTCCCTGGCTGATAACCTTATACTGAGGCAGGAGGCTCCGCCAGTTACCATAATCGACAAGAGAGTCGCCCAGCATAAGCAGCGTTGAGGTGCTCATCGTTCCTGTTCACTCCACACTTTGATTACACCCTGAGCGATTATAATTATGAGCCACTTGCAAAACGCCCTTTTCGCTCAACCTCTACGTTATGCTTAAATTTTTATCCTCGGAATATCAATTATATGCCTGCGGTAAAATTTTTTCACATGCCTTGACGTTGAACGAAAATCATCATTTTGCAAAAGGCTCAATTATATCAATATTTAGATTGTAACACGACGAGGCCCATGTTCGGTGTCGCAACCCTGCTTCCCGGTTCAACGACTGCACCATCTTCAAAATCAACAATGTCCTCAGGGCTCATCGTTGCTGTGTCTATGATCTTGTGCCACATGGGTGAGTCACCAGGCGCCTGAATGTGCGGTACAATAAACTCAACGGTTTCCTCCTTGTTACCATTTACCATTACAAAAAAATCACTATCGCAATGATCCTCTCCTGCCGTGCGATGAAGGGTGAATGCGAGGGTGCGACATTCAGCTGACCAATCCTGGGAACCAGGCTGAAGAGACTGCCAGGTTATATCGGGTCTGTCCAGATGGTCTGAAGCGGGTGGCCTGAAAAATGTCGTCCGCCGGAACTGAGGATATTGTTTCCTCAAGGCTATACATTTACGGAAAAAACGAAGCAGGTCACTGTTTTTTTCTCTCAGTGACCAGTCAATCCAACCAATCTCGTTGTCTTGACACCAGCTGTTGTTATTCCCATGCTGGCTTCTGCCGAATTCATCCCCGGCAGTTATCATTGGAATTCCCTGGGAAAGAAAGAGCAGGGCGGCAAAGGTGCGAATACGTCGGAACCGGAGTTTTTGTATTGCGGCGGAACATGGAACGCCTTCATGCCCGCTGTTCCAGCTCAGGTTATGAGCCTCACCATCACGGTTCTGTTCTCCATTGGCGTTGTTTCGCTTTTCTTCATAGCTCACCAGATCGTAAAGGGAAAAGCCATCGTGGCAGGTAATGAAATTGATCGAATTTAATGGGCTGCGACCATGCGACTGATAGAGATCAGAGCTTCCGGCAATTCGTGTTGCCAGCGTTCTCACAGTATCGTCATACCCGGCCATAAACCTCCGGACATCATCCCTGAATCTGCCGTTCCACTCCTGCCATCGGGGGTTCCGGGAAAAAGAACCAACCTGGTAAAGACCTGAAGCATCCCATGCTTCAGCAACTATTTTCACATCTCTCAACACCGGGTCGACGGCGATTAACTCGATCAGAGGTGAATCGTCCATTACCTGGCCATGCTCATCCCTGCTGAAAATCGCCGCAAGATCAAAGCGGAAACCATCGACATGCATCTCTGTTACCCAGTATCGCAGTGATTGCAAGATAAGTTCTCTGCAGACAGGATGGTTGCAGTTGAAGGTGTTTCCACACCCTGTATAGTTGAGGTAGTCGCCATTTTCCTGGTTGATCATATAGTAGGTTGGGTTGTCTATTCCCCTGAAACTTGTGGTTTTCCCTTCGTAGTCAGTCTCCCCCGAATGATTGAAGACCATGTCGACTATAACTTCAATGCCTTCCTGGTGCAGGCTTCTGACCAACGATTTAAAATCGTCACGGGCAGGAAATTGGCCGGAGCCATAACCAGATTTCGGGCTAAAAAAGGAAATGGGGCTGTATCCCCAGAAGTTATATAAAGATTCTCTGGTGGAGGGATTGATAAAACGATTGTCCGTTTCATCCCATTCGGTTACCGGGAGCAGTTCCACCGCGGATATTCCCAGTTCTTTCAAGTATGGGATTTTTTCCACAATGCCCTGATAGCTTCCAGGAGTCGACACATTGGAACTATGGTGGCGGGTATAGCCACGCACATGAAGTTCGTAAATAATGGTATCGGCCAGCGGTATTCTCGGGGGTGTATCGCCCTGCCAGTCAAACACTTCCTGCGGACCGGCAAGGCAAACAGGGCTCAAACCGTAGCGTCCTGCCTCCCCCCATTTGCGGTGGGCAATATCTTTGGCATATGGATCGATGAGAATGTGGTCGGGATAAAAAACTAACCCTTGATCACTGCGGCCTTTACCATCTACCTTGAAACCATAACAGATTACCTGGTCAGGGATATGCAGTTTTATGTGCCATATATCGCCACTGCGGTTTACATCGGGGTCTAGTGGTATCTCAATAAACTCCGTTGAATTATTGTTTCCTGCCGTATCTGCAACCAGGGTGACATGTTCTCCATGTCTACAGAATAAGGAAATATTAATGCCATCGGCATCATTGGATGGTCCGAGTGGAAATGGCTTGCCGCCACTTGTGTGAGGAAGTTTTTGTTTGGACATTATGATAATGATTATTATAATCAGTTTAGGCTTTATTAACAATTGCTCCAGGTAACTATAACAGGGATCTCACCTGTGCGACAGCAGAAATACGATGCTTACCACATAACCAAAAAGACGAAGAGAGGAGTAGGGTATGGGCATGTTTCATAAATTGAAGGTTGGCGACATGATAATCAATTCTATTGACTGGGAGATGACACCCGATCTGACATTCGGAACGTTCGAGTCATGGGGAGGGCGTGAGCGGGTCAGAAACAATAATGAGCTCATTTACTACTTTTTTATAGATAATTGGGGAGATAGTCCCAAGTTGTGTCTCATGGAACGGGGAGTCAAACATGCTAAAATAATAGCAGAAATCAACGCTCCCCTGAACATGGTCAGCGAGTGCGTGAAGAGTCAGGGGGCGGTTGCTTTTTTTGAGCGCAGTTTTGCAATTAATGAGGCGCTTCAGGAATGGTTGATTAAAAATGTCCTTGATGATGGCGATGCAAGCCTGATTCACCCCATCAAAGAACAGCAGTTTGTCGAAGATATGGGCCCCCGGCTGCCAAAGTGGGATGGGAAAAAAGCATCGGGAGATGCTCTTCTCCTTCCTTCAAGTCAGGCTGTTCTGACCGACGAACAGGTTGCAGAAACAATAAAGAAGTGGAACTTTTTTGACTCACAGCTGAATCCGGAAGGGAGTTTTTTAACCCATTTCTGTGACAGTGGTTCGCACACCCTCGTCGACCAGCATTCCGGTCTGATGTGGCAGCGTGGTGGTCTCGATATTTCTTCACATCGTACGATGAACAAAAATATTGCTGAGTTGAATAAAAAAGGATTCCGCGGTCATCATGACTGGCGGCTTCCCACGCTGGAGGAGGCCATGTCTTTAATGGAGTCAGCTATGAATGACAAGGGAATCTACCTTAACCCTAATTTTTCACGCGAACAGCCATTTATTTTTGTTGCTGCTCAGAGAGCGCCCGGTGGTTATTGGTTTGTTGACTACAAGCAGGGCAGAGCATTCTGGTCTTCCGGTACAATTCCCGGGGGGTTTGGCCGTTTGTGCCGGAGTTTGACCGAATAGTCTTTTACTCGTTTATTGTAGAAAAAAGCCGCAGGTTCAAGATAATTGAGCATGCGGCTTTTTTTATGGTGTTGTAATGCCATAGATTTTACTTTTGATCATCGCTTGTCTTTTGCGGTTTTATCGAATAGAGAAACAGTCATGATCACTCTGTTGATCTCAATCAATAAACATCGCACAATTCCAGTGGTAATATAACCTGGCTGTAATTGTTGATATTTGTGAAAGTGCTGCTGAAACTGCTAAGTGTTGACCATCAAAGGTTCAAGGGAGAATGAAATTATGAGTGAAGCGTTTAAGATCAGGTTTGCCGAGCGTATGAATCAACTGCCGCCATACCTGTTTGGCATGATTAATAAGATGACGATGGAAAAACGCTGGCAGGGTGACGATGTCATTGATCTTGGTATGGGGAATCCGTCTGACCCAGCGCCGGGCCCGGTAACAGAGAAATTATGTGAGGTTGCGGCAGACCCGAAAAGTCATCGCTATCCCGTTGCCGGAGGCATCAAGAACCTGAAACGGGAAATTGCTCTTTATTATGGGCGACATCACGGTGTCGAACTTGATGGTGAGAACGACGTTATCTGCACCATCGGCTCCAAAGAAGGTATCTCTCACATGTCTCTGGCATTACTCGGCCCGGGAGATACTGTCCTGGTGCCTGCACCAGCCTTCCCCATTCACGTTTATGCCGCAGTGATTGCCGGAGCCAATGTACTTCGGATTCAGCTGTCGACAGAAGATGCCTTTCTTGCCCAGATCGTCGGCATGTGTCGATCCCTCTATCCGGGGCCCAAATTGCTGATGCTCAATTTTCCCCACAACCCGACAGGGGCTTTGGCCAGCAAGGAGCTGTTTTCCGAGATTGTTAAATATGCAAAGCAATATAACTTTATGGTGATTAATGATTTTGCTTACTCGAAGATCACGTATGATGGCTATGTTGCCCCAAGTTTTTTAGAGGTTCCGGGAGGAATGGATGTGGGGGTGGAGTTTGGTTCATTCTCAAAATCCTACAATATGGCCGGTTGGCGTCTGGGTTATTGTGTTGGCAATGAGCAGATAATCAAAGGACTTTCAATGATCAAGGGATATTACGATTATGGTATCTTTTCCGCAATCCAGGTGGCCGGAATTGTTGCGATGCGTGATTGCGACGCGAAAATAACCGAACAGGTTGAGGTTTACCAGAGTCGCAGGGATGTCCTTTGTGATGGTCTCGAACGGATGGGTTGGGAAGTTGAAATACCGAAGGCAGGAATGTTTTTATGGGTAAAGATACCTGAACCGTATAAGGCGATGGGTTCGATAAAGTTTTCAATTGAAATGATGAATCGTGCCAATGTTGCGATTGCCCCCGGTGCAGGCTTTGGAGAAGAAGGAGACGGCTATTTGCGGCTGGCTCTGGTTGAGAACGAGAATCGAATCCGCCAGGCGCTCAAACAGATGAAGCAAAGCCTCAAAGACATCGACCGGGAGATTTCCGAAGGGACATTCGACATGAAGCCGGCAATGATTGGTGAATAGATCGTTTCATTATTCATCATGCTTTACTTAAATATCCCAATACACCAATTTTTTGTAACAGAGTCTTATCCAAATGATAAAAAATCTAGTCAGAAAAACACCTATACTTGGCCAATTCGTAGCCTATATACGATATAAGAACCTTGATAGAATAATCAGGCAGCTCGATGAAGCTGAAGGTGATCATCCAGTTGACATATCTGGATTTGCCATTCCGCCAGCCAGGCTTCGTTACAGAGTCCATGGCGATGTAAGCCAGAAAACATTTCTCAATGTGGGTAGGCGGATTGCGAAAGACATCAGAACCTGTGTTGAAAGTGTTGGTGGTGATTGGATTTCGTTTAATGATGTTTTGGACTTTGGTTGTGGTAGTGCACGGGTAATCCGCTATTTTCTCGCTGATAACACCAAAACAAATTTTACCGGAATAGACATTAATCAGGAACTGATTGACTGGTGCAATGCTCATATCAATGGGGTTAACTGGAGAGTAGTACCAACGCATCCCCCTTCGAAGTTTGGAGATAGCAGTTTTGACCTTATCTACGGTATCTCGGTGTTTACTCACCTTGATAGAGAACTCCAGACACTTTGGCTTAAAGAGCTTGCCCGGATAATTCGACCAGGCGGCATAATTCTGCTGACTGTACTCGGTTCAGCGTATGTCAATCATATCAATTTGCAGGATCCCGGTAGAAGAGAATTGAGAGATAATGGCTTTGTGTACCTCTCAGGCGTAACAGGCAAATGGAAACTTGATGGTTTACCGGACTTCTATCAGTCAGCCATCCAGACAGTCGCCCAAGTAAAACAGGAATGGAGTGAACATTTTGAGATTCTGAGACATATTGAAGGTGGAATAAACAAACTGCAAGACGCTGTTTTGTTAAAAGGTCGATGATTGTTTCATCCCGCTTAACTGAACACTGAGTTACGTTACATTTTAAAATCTTTCCAATCTACCTCAAACACCACTAGAAGGTTGTACCAATTCGTTTCGTGAAGTCGACTGCCATTCCTGGCGGATTCCAACCGTCATGCTTCCACTAAACCATTGAATTTACCCTTGAATCGGCCCTGTATCGTGTTATGTTTGATGACTGATCAATTGAGAGAGGAGTCAAGATTGTTTCATGGTTTTTTCATCGATCACATTTTTGTTCTTTTTTCTTCCCGGGGTACTCTTGCTTTATGGGCTTGCAGGAAAAAAGTGGAAGAACATTGTGCTGCTGGCAGCCAGCCTGCTCTTTTACTCATGGGGAGAAGGAATATATTTGCTGCTGCTGCTTGCCTCCATTGGCGTTAACTATTTCAGTGGCCGGGTAATATATGCAAATCGGAGTTCCTCTAACGGAAGATATTTCTTTATTTTAGCCATTGTCATCAATCTCTCAATTCTTGGTTTTTTCAAATATGCTCAGTTTGTAACTGACAATGTCAACCATCTCCTTGGAATTCTCGAACTCCCGTTGATAAATCTAAATCCGATTAGGTTACCTATTGGTATCTCGTTTTTTACATTTCAGGCCCTCTCGTACATAATAGATTTGTATCGACAGAAAATTGCCCCACAGAAAAGCATCATCAATCTTGGGCTCTATATCGCCCTGTTTCCCCAACTCATTGCCGGACCAATCGTGCGATATCACGATATTGCAAAGCAACTGGTTGAAAGAAAGGTTACCACAGCAGGCTTGGCTGCTGGAATTCAGCGCTTCCTGTTTGGGCTGAGCAAAAAAGTACTGCTTGCCAATCCGCTGGCCGAAATATCTGATCAGATCTTTGCTCTTTCCGGAACAGAATTAAGCGCGCCGTTAGCATGGCTTGGTACCTTCTGCTATACCCTTCAGATTTACTATGATTTTTCAGGATACTCCGATATGGCGATTGGTCTGGGAAGGATGTTTGGGTTTCACTTTCTGGAAAATTTTAATTATCCATACATATCCCGGTCTATTCGCGAATACTGGAAGAGATGGCATATTTCATTGTCAAGCTGGTTGCGCGACTATGTCTACATACCTCTTGGTGGTAATCGACGTGGGAGTGTGCGAACCCACCTGAACCTTCTCCTCGTTTTCTTCCTTTGCGGTCTATGGCATGGTGCGAGTTGGAACTATGTTATCTGGGGGTTGTTCCATGGTGTCTTCATCCTGATTGAGCGAGGCCGCATTGGATACTACCAACGAAAGCTCTGGTCACCGCTTCAAACCCTACTCACTTTTGTGATACTGTTGATCGGTTTTGTCATCTTTCGTTGCGAAACAATGCACGCTGCAACTGATTACTTAGCTGTAATGTTTGGCTTGGGAGGTGAATCTTCATCAGCAAACCCTGTTTCTTTTTATATTAACAGCAAGGCTCAATTTGAGATATGTATGGCCCTGCTTATCGCTTTGCCAGTCTATCCCGCGATATGTAACATTAGGCACAAAATATTGGATAAGATAACTGGTGCAGGAGCATTCGTTTTCGATCTTGTTTTTCAGTTTTCACACCTGACAATTACTGTCGGTTTATTTTATTTTGCCTGTATCAGCCTTGCCGCTGGAGCCTATAATCCTTTTATTTATTTCAGATTTTAATTATATGAATCTTACCGTGCTTACCAATGTCTTTCAGCGAATCTTGATAGCGCTGTTCTTCATTGTCATTTTCATCCCGTGTCTCCCGATGATATTGGGGGACAAGACGCTTGTTTCCCTGGTGGAAAAGAGGGAACTGGCTGCATTTCCATCGACTCCCCAAAATTATTCTCAGTTCCAGCGTTTTTTCCCCGAGATGGGGGAATATCTGAATGACCATTTTGGTTTTCGTGAATGGATGATTTATCGCTACCAGAGAGAGGTCAGAAAACACTTTGATGATGCCAGTAACATTAATGAGGTTCTGAAAGGGGTGGACAACTGGTATTTTTTTACCGGTAACAATATGCTTGAGGATTTCACCGGCAGAAATCTGCTGAGTGATAATGAACTTGACGAGTGGGTTCAATCCTACAGAGAGAAAAAGAGGTGGCTGGAGAACCGAGGGGTTCGCTATCTATTTGTTGTTCCTCCAAACAAGATGAGTATTTACAGTGAATTCGTCGGAGCCCCCTGGGTTGACAACCGGGGGATGAGGAGATTAACTCAAATCAAGGAGCGACTTTCAGACAACGAACGTTCAACACTGCTGGATCTCACTCCTTCTCTTCGCAAAATGAATCATCTGGAGACACTGTACTATAAAAGTGATACACACTGGACACCGTACGGTGCTTTCCTGGCATATCTGGCCATTGCTGACAAAATTGAATCTATGTTTCCGGATATCCGTTTTAAAAGAGATTTTGCTATGACCCCCGTCAAGAAACGAAGATGTGAGATGGAAAAAGATAATTGCGGCGAATTGACAAATATGCTTCTGGACTACGAAAGCTTCGATGAATCTTTCAGAAAGGTGGTAAAATTTAGTAAATGCGTAAAAAGGATCCCGTTCAATTTTAAACTCAGTAACTTAGCGAGTGGTCATAAAGAGTATTACTTTCACACAAACTGTGAAGATGGCAAACTAAAAGCTGTGGTTTTCAGGGATTCTTTTTTCAGCAATCTAGAACCCTTTATATCAGAAAACTTCAAAGAAGTTATTTATCTCTGGAAAGACTACGACGAGAAGAATGTCGAAGAGTTGTTATCGACATTTAATCCGGATATCATCATTGAGGAAAAAGTGGAACGAATGCTCTAAACCAGCAGAAACGTGCAGAACAACTAATAAATACTGCTCAGCTACCAGGCCATCTTACCTGGGGGCTGTCTTCCTCCGCTCTTGATTTCCGTCATTTTCGCCATGGCTGGACCCTTCGATCAGAAATGTCTGGGACAGTGGTTGCCAGGTTCGGGGGACAGTATATTTATCTTTGATGTTCAGCTTGATCCTGGTATGGTATGGCCATGGCCAGAATCGCACGTGTCATAGCCCCTGGGTATCCTCACCACATCACCCAAAGAGGCAATCGCAGGCAACAGACATTTTTCTGCAACGATGACTATCTTGTCTATCTTGAGCTCATGGAACACTGGTGCAAAAAACACTTGGTAGGTATCTGGGCATGGTGCCTGATGCCTAATCATGTTCACCTGATTGCGGTTCCACAAACGGAGACTGGCCTGGCCAGAGCTATCGGGGAAGCGCATCGCCGCTATACTCGACACATTAACTTTCGGGAAAAATGGCGAGGCCATCTCTGGCAGGAACGATTTGCTTCGTTTCCAATGGATGAACGGCACCTCATGGCTGCCGCACGCTATATCGAGATGAATCCAGTAGCGGCAAAACTGGTAGAACAACCCGAAGACTACCGCTGGAGTAGTACTCGTGCTCATCTCACAGGCCATGACGATGAGCTTACCACAGTTGAACCGCTGCTTGCCTTGGTGCCTGATTGGAAAAGCTTTTTACAACTGATGGATACCGCTGAGGTTAAGGTTTTCCAACGGCATGAGCGCACTGGCCGACCACTTGGAGAGGACGATTTTATCAAGTCACTGGAAAATAAACTTAATCGATCTTTACGGCCAAAGAAGCCGGGACCAAAGAAAAAAGAATAGCGGAAATTAGGTATACTGTCCCCGGAATTAGTATACTGTCCCCGGAATTGACCGGAATTGACGGACTTTTTTACTTCTTGACAAGTGGAGGCCTTCTAAGTGTTATGGTGGGTCTATTGATGAGCTGTATATTCGTCCAGCAATCTTCGAATCATTTTTTGATATTGAGTATTATATTTTTTTGCTTCATTTTTAAAAAAGTCAACGCTCGTTTTACTGAGTGCAATCGTGATCTTAACCGTCTCGTCTTTGAGGGCGAGTTCTTCAGGTGAGGGCAGGAAGTCGGATACTACCTTCACTTTACCCATGGGTTCATTCGTGTATTTTATTTTCCCTTTCATAAATCTTTTTCCCCTTCCGCCAATATCCGGCTCCAATGATTCTGATTTTGTTTTTTCTATAGGTGAATCTGACAGTCAGGATGCCATCAGTTACTTTACCGATGCAATAATATCGGTTTTCCTCATCGCTGTGCTCCAGATCTTGCAGGATAATACGTTTTTGATCGAGAAAAGATAACTGTGCCAGGGCAAATGAAACCCCGTGTTTTTCCTGGTTTATCAGATCTTTGCTGGAATCCCACTCAAAATCAGATCGTTTTGTCATATGTGTACGATATGGCGAGACCTTCCATTTGTCAATATATTTGCATGGCTATTTACATGGCTATTTATATGGCTTTGGTTCGGGGGACAGTATATTTATCTTTGATGTTGAGCTTGAGTCTGGTACGGTATGCCCATGGCCAGAATAGCACGCATCATAGCCCCTGGGTATCCTCACCACATCACCCAAAGAGGCAATCGCAGGCAACAGACATTTTTCTGCAACGATGACTATCTTTTCTATATTGAGCTCATGGCACACTGGTGCAAAAAACACTTGGTAGGTATCTGGGCATGGTGCCTGATGCCTAATCATGTTCACCTGATTGCGGTTCCACAAACGGAGACTGGCCTGGCCAGAGCCATCGGGGAAGCGCATCGCCGCTATACTCGGCACATTAACTTTCGGGAAAAATGGCGAGGCCATCTCTGGCAGGAACGATTTGCTTCGTTTCCAATGGATGAACGGCACCTCTTGGCTGCCGCACGCTATATCGAGATGAATCCAGTAGCGGCAAAACTGGTAGAACAACCCGAAGACTACCGCTGGAGTAGTGCTCGTGCTCATCTTACAAGCCATGACGACGAGCTTACCATAGTTGAACCGCTGCTTGCACTGGTGCCTGATTGGAAAAGCTTTTTACAACTGATGGATACCGCTGAGGTTAAGGTTTTCCAACGGCATGAGCGCACTGGCCGCCCACTTGGAGAGGACGGTTTTATCAAAATACTGGAAAACAAACTTAATCGATCTTTACGGCCAAAGAAGCCGGGACCAAAGAAAAAAGAATAGCGGTAATTAGGTATACTGTCCCCGGAATTAGTCGGAATTACGCGGAATTACCCGGAATTACCCAACTTTTATCTTGTTTACTAATTTGTCGATTTTATAGTAATAGT
>CAVZLG010000021.1:0-72448 GCA_963776075.1 uncultured delta proteobacterium | reverse complement strand
GAAGTCCGCGCAGCCGTTGAAATAATGGCTCGGGAAATTCGCATGGCTGGATATGATCCGTTTAAAACAGGTGAATTTGAAATCAAAACGGCAAATGCCACCCATCTCATGTTCACTCTTGATCTCAATGAGGATGGCGTGGTTAATAATACAGGTTTTCCTAACTGTGAGAGGCTGTCATTCCGGTATTCTATTAATCCCAATGCAGAATTGCAGATAATCTGTGGTGAAAGTACTGGAGCACAGGATGTGCAGACTCTTATTGGGGGCGTTAATACTGATACCAGTGTTACCGGGATGGAATTTACTTTCATGGATAATCAGAATAATGCGACAAGTTTTGTTCAGGATATCCGGGGAGTCGTTATCACACTGACCGCAGAAGCACCTGCTGGCCGACGGGGGATGATCGAAAAAAGTTATTCCACCTGGGTTGAATTTCGTAACGCAGCTCCAAATGCGGCGTACAACTGATTTAGATTGTTGTTGGAAAATAAAACAAGAGAGTTGATCCGAATGAAAAAAGCAATATTCAATAATGAACAAGGAGCAGTTTTAGTTGTATCGCTTCTGATGCTGGTGATCTTGTCTATTATGGGAGCATTTGCCATGACTATCAGCATGATTGAACAGCGGGTGACGTTGAACAGCGAAATATTCCAGCACAATTTCTATTCTGTTGAAGGGACAACTCTCGAGGCAGCTGCCGTCATAGACCAGACCGATGATGCCATCCTGCTCAACAGCGGTGCATTTCCAGCCTGGTTAAAAGCACAAGACCCCGCGATTGATCTGAGATTTTCCAACCAATGGCCAAGTGCATTGATCGCTCCAGCCGATACAGCACTCAACGGCGCTCCGACAGACCTTACTCCGCCCGGCTATGCACCAGATGGGACTGCTGGCGGTGATCGTATCTGGAATGCCGCAATTGATAACGGCATCTGTGCCGGCGGGAGTCTCACCGACCCAACAAAGGAAGAACATTGCTATGATGTTTACGGGATGTATGAAATAAAGCGTGCTGCAGGTAAGGCTTACACAGGTCGGATGATGATGACGGTAGGGTACAAGAAAGTCCTCTATTATTAAGTAACTTATAAAAATATATAAAATCCATGTCACATGACAAAAGCAGTATCAAAGCAGGGGAAACCAAGATGAAAGAGAACACGATCTATCGTACTTTCTTGTTGAGCTGTCTAATCTGGATGCTGGGTCTTTGTGGCCCGGTTTATGCTCTTAATTACGCGATTTCCGTGACGAATCCTTCCGTGACTGAAGGGAACAGTCTTGATTTCACTGTTACACTGAATCAACCTGTTGGAGCCGGTGAGCAGGTCGTTGTCGGCTGGGCCACCACGGAGAGTGGCACGGCAACATCTGCTGACGGCGATTTTACCGTATCAAGCGGTACACTGACGTTCAACCAGGATGATGTTACAGATTCTTTTTCTGTGGGCACAACCCCTGATACTAGCTGGGAGGCTGATGAAACCCTGGTTATCCAGCTACAAGTTCATGTATCGGTGGCACGTGTGGAGTCTCAGTGGAGCAGATACTGCGACGGGTACAATACTAAATGACGATACGGTCGGAATCAGCTTTAGACCTATTACTCCGAATCAGACAATTGCCGAGAATGCTGTTCCGGCAACCGTTACCTATTCGGTGGAGATAGACCAAACTCTTGAAAATCCCCAGACGGTGACCGTTCAATATCGCACGGTCGATGGCAGCGCAAATGCAGGATCTGATTATGCCGATACAACCGGCACCTTGACTTTTAATGAGACTTCAACAACCCAGGATATAACGGTTACCATCATTGATGACGCTATATATGAACCTGGCCCCAACCCCCCCAGTGTCATCCACGAGCAATTTACCCTTGAACTGTTTGGTCCAGGAGTCAATGGTTCGATTGTCGATGCTCAGAGAGTCACGACTATTGATGATAATGACCACAACATAACGATTGCGGCTATAGGATCACCTGTAGATGAAGAACCGACAGAGGTTGCACAATTTTTGATTCAAGCTACTCCTGTTTTTGATACTGGGGAGTCTGTTGATGTGAGTTACCAGACAATTGCCGGTAGTGCATTTGCCATAGACGATTATACTACAACAACTGGGATAGTAACGCTTGCTGATGGAAATAATCCATTTACCTTAAATGTTCCAATCGTAAACGATAATCTGCATGAGCCTGACGAAACCTTTACGGTGGAAATATCCACAACAGCTATCAATGCGACAGTGACAACTCCCAGTGCTGTGATGACGATAACCGATCACGACTATCAAGTATCAATTACTAACCTGACGGTTACTGAGGATGCAGGAGATGCCTTGTTTCAGGTATCTCTCGATCGCATTCTTGAAGGGGAGGATGTCGTTAGTGTTTCCTACTCAACCAGCGATGGTACGGCCGTGGCAGGATCAGATTATACAGACGTACCTGGTGGATCGGTCGTGTTTGTCGGGCCCTCACATCCTACTCTCACGGCGGCGCCTTCCCCGCAGTCTGCGACGGTACCCATTATAAATGATGATATTGCTGAATTTCTGGAGACATTCCAGGTACAGCTCAGCACTCCAAGTCCCAATGCAACAATTGTAAATGGAGTTGCAGACGGTAATATTCAAGATGATGATTACACCGTGAGTGGGTTTGCAGATATTTCTGCAGTTGAAGGCAGTACGGCGCAATTGACAATAACCCTTAACCGTGTTGTTGTCGGAGATCCTGTTGAATTTGACGTATCTGTTACTGGTGGTACACGCTACAGGCGCTGATTTCACAAATCCTCCGCTAACTGTTGCAATACCGGCCGGCTCAACTTCAACAACGATCAATATCCCGATTGCTGATGACGCCTTCGTGGAGCATGAAGAGGAAATAATCGTTGAGATCATTCCCTCGCTCTCAGCAGTTGACGATAATGTGATAATAAACGGCGGAACCACGCCAGATAATAGTGCTGTGATTACCATTCCGGTAGATGATACTTATAGTGTCAGCGTCAATGACCCGACTCCTGTCGAAGAAGCAAATACGACTATACCATTTACGGTCTCCATTTCCCCGGCTCCAACAGCAGATGACGAACTGTTTTCAATAGATTATCAAACTGCAGACGGTACCGCTATCAGCACGGATGATTATATTGCGCTTGGCCCTTTGACGCTTCCGATTGTTGCCGGTGCCGGCAGCGGAACCGTTGATATTTTTGTAACTATCGTAAATGATCTTATTGACGAGGGTGTGAGCGAAGAGTTCTATCTGGACCTTGCACTTACCGATATTGCGGATTCGGATATTGTCACTATCACCGATAATCGCGGTATGGCGACGATTCTTGATGTCCCTTATAGCGTCACTCCATCTTGGAGTACACCTGGTGGATTTTTGACCCTGCAGTCTCCTCCGGGCACTGATGTGCCGATCAGTAACGGAGGGATGGTTGGGATTGGTGATGATGATGATGCCATATTCACGGTAACAGCTGATTATGAAATTACCAGTGTTTCAATTGATGGGATTGATATTATACCTCTTGATGATCCGGATGTTCCAGCCGCCCTGTCAGGCTATATTGAAAAAAACAGAATAGATTCTGCAAGACACGAATATAGGTTTCTTGATTCGGGTACAGCCCCTGGCCCTTTCCATACCATAACTGCTGAATTCGATCACGAAGTAACCATGATTGCCACCGGTCCGGGAACAATCATCCCTCCCGCCACTGTAACATCTCGCTGGATCAGCAGTTTATGCCGATCATATGGCAATGGAAACCTTTACCATTACCCCCGGCGCTGACAATTGTGTGCTGGAAATTATTGAAGATGGCACATCGAGCGGTGCATTCAATGGTGCTGCCAACTTTATCGATCACCAGACTGCTCCAATCGATCATGACTTCGACCTTGAAGCGATTTTCGGTGGAGTGGAGATCACAGTTGTTCTGGGCGCAGATGATGGTGATACCGGAACCCCAGAAGATGCCGCTATCCAGAACTCTGCTACTACCGGCAGTGGTTGGAGGGCATATCTAACTGATTCATCATTTAATGTGGCTGCTGGTACATTTATAAAGGAGGGCGTTCATGGTGAATCAGTCTTAATTCCGGAGGATATTCCAGGAGCAACCCCCTGTAATGCCCGCTACATTGTTATCCAGTATCTCGATGTTGACGGCTGGCTGAAACCTGCTGATGATCAACTGGATCTTAATTTCAATATGACAGATCAGTTTGTTGAGGGACTCTATGATGCTGATGCCCATGTCCTGGAACTCGTTGCAGATAATGGCTCCATTTCAGTTGACCCGACTGGGACGGCAGCAGTTGGTGACAACCGTTATATCTATACCAGTGATTCAAGTGTTGTACTTGTTCCGACTCCTGATGTGGGTTGGAATTTTCACGGCTGGCGCCTTGATGGCGCAGGTAACGATCCAACGCTCACGGTTGTCATGTCCAGCCGATAAAACGATCGAGGCTGTTTTTGTCGAGGGGTGTCAGGACGGTGATCTTGATGGTTACACGGTAGCTCCTGGTGACGAGCAGTTGTAGTCCGTCAGCACTTTTGGATTGCGATGACACTGATCCCTTGATTCACCCAGATGCGGATGAGATCTGCGGTGACGGAATAGATCAGGACTGCAGCGGCGGTGACTCTGCCTGCACAGGTGCTGATCTCGATGGAGACGGTGACGGTTTTACCGGAAACCAAGGGGACTGCCGTGATGATACTGGACTATGTCTATCCGGGAGCGGTTGAGATACCCGGCAACGGACTTGATGATGACTGTTTCGATGGAGATCAATCCATCGGCACCGAAGTAACCTGTGTCGTTCCTGATAATATTCCGGCAAACGCTTCCAGGAAACCGGCTCCACCGCTTATCATGTTTCTGCTTGATGATTCGGGGAGTATGGACTGGGAGTTTATGACCAGTGCTGACGATCAGCTGTTCAAATCAAAATATTATGTCTATAATTACCATGGTGATTCCCGTGCATATGGTAATTATCCCTGCGCACAGCCAAAAGAGATGTGGATGAGTCAATGGTCGGGAGAAAACCGAATCTTTTTTAATCCTGACGTTGTCTATGACCCATGGCCGATGTGGGATGTGGTTGCCGCGTCGATTCCTGCAGGCAGTTATGATGGAAGTGAAGAGATGTTGGTACGTCCGCAGAAAAAGCTACGATACAGACAACTCCAGTTTTCCCGATCGTGCCTTTGTAGACGGTTTTGTTCATGCCGATATGGACAAGCCGAGAAACAATACCATGGATCCTGATGATGGGCATTCATGGTCTTATATTGCCGATGATGGAACCGTAGGGCGGCATGTTCTCGACCTTAATGCCGAGTTTTTTAGTGTACTGGCTGGTGGCCAGCAGGTTATGGTGATGCGAGATAATCAGAGTACCCCGCAGGGGAGATACCCGCGCCGATGCAATAGGCTTATCTCTTGACCCGAATTTACAATTGAATACCCCGCACGATGGACATGATTACGATTCGCCATTATCTCCAGGTGGACTGCCTGCACCAGAA
The DNA here is from genome assembly GCA_963776075.1 of uncultured delta proteobacterium. Lineage (GTDB taxonomy): Bacteria > Desulfobacterota > Desulfobulbia > Desulfobulbales > Desulfocapsaceae > MADRE3. Next base: position 66,870 of record CAVZLG010000021.1, on the reverse strand, counting down.
ATTGTATTTGATAACGATGATGGACCAGATATCTATGCTGAAACAGACAACTGGGTATGAGTCTGGGGGAAGTGCGATCTGGGAGTGGGAGGACAGTCTGCACTATACTAATAATGTAGGTGAGTCTGCCACCTGGCGTATTAAACCTGACGCTGTTCAGGCGGCGGCAGGCAGGTACTATGTTTATGCCTGGATTGATGACTAGTGGAATAGTGATGCCAATGCCAGATATACCATTTACTACTATGATGCGCGGTGATCTGCAGTCTGACGATGTGCGGGTTAATCAGCGGCCTGATAATCCGGTGGTGGTGCACTTGAAGGACCGCGATGGATCAGAATTGGTGATCAGAGATATAATTTTATTGAGCAGAGTGGGCTGCCACGGTCAGCGTTAAAAACTCGCATTATTTTGTCTGGTCAGATACCAATAATGATGGTGTTCGTGATCTTGGTGAAATTTATCTTATCAATATTACTGGGACGGGGTCATAATCTTGGTAGACTATGCCTTGAATATTACCAGTTTAATGATAGCAACGGTAATGACGTGTTGATGACGGAGAATTGATCAAGCTTACTGATCCGCCCGACCGCTATCATACCTGTCAGGTTTGATGAAACCGGGACTGAGATAACTGATGACTATGAACTGGCCTATGTTGTCCGTCAGAATTTTGCCGACTGGTATTCGTTTTATCGGCGGAGAATGCTGACGGCCAAAGCCGCTGTCGGACTGACTGTTGCCGATATGGAACGGGTTGAGCTGGGCGTCCATACTATTAACCGTTCAACTCATGAGCCTCTGGAGTTAATGGTGACTGCCGATGGAGCCGAGAAAATTGATTACCTGGCAGCAATATACAATATTAATCCGGTAGGCAGTACACCTCTGCGAAGAGGGCTTGACGATGTGGGCAGATATTTTGAATGAAGGAGACGGTGGTGATACAGGTGTTCTGCAGACAACTGAAGGGTTGCCTGCCGGTGATATTTCTGTCTTCTGGGATGCGACGGTAGACGATGATGCCGATGATATCGATGACAGTGGTGGTGAGTGTCAGAGGGCTTATGTCATTGCAATGACGGACGGCTATTACAATGGATCTTTACTATTGCCAATCAGGACGGAAACTCCGTCTTACGCACTTAGTGATGGAACATCCAATACCCTTGGCAGATATTGCCGATAAGTATTACCATACCGACCTTGATTCACTACTTGATGATCTTGTACCTGCAAAAGGGATTTGACGATCAAACGCCAGCATATGGTGACCTATGGTGTTTCGTTTGGTGTCTTTGGGCAGTTTGACCCTGATCTATATCCAGATTGTCTGCCGGCCTGCGATACTCCAGGCCAGGATGGCTGTCCGGAACTGGAAGAACTTGGCAAGGTTGATGACTGTATAACAAATGGTGCTGGAGATATCGAATGCTGTACCTGTACGAGTGATTCAAGTGATGTCGTCACCTGTTCAGCGACACGATCCGTAGGACCGTTTGACAACATGTGTCCTGACTGGCATTCATACATTGGCTCACAGAATCCACGATCGGTGGATGATCTGTTCCACGCCAGTGTGAATGGCAGGGGAGAATTTCTTAACGCCGCTGACCCTGCGGAGCTGGTTGCCTCACTGAAAGCAATCAAAGATCTTATTGAAGAAAATGAGGGTACAGCATCCTCCGTATCCATCAATGCAAATAAGATCGAGGCCAATACGCTGCTGTTCCAGACTTCCTATGATTCTGGAGACTGGAGTGGTGATATCGAGGCTAAATGTCTAGATTCCTGTGGCAATGTTGCGCCATGTGACGGCGTGACCTGCGAATCCTCCTGTAATGAAAATTTTGAAGCCTGTCTCGGATTTTGTGCAATAGGTGATGCTGCTTGTGAAGAAGTTTGTATTAATGCGCGCGAGCAATTGCTACACCAGCAATAATTGCGAGAGTTATCAGACCTGTTCAGGTGCTCATACATCCTGTGTTGATGCCTGCAACAACAATACAGCCTGTGAAACAATCTGTGATAACGCTCGGTCAACTTGTCTGCTGGATCCGCCGGAAGTAAAATGGTCGGCAAGCGAGCAGCTTGATACGCTTGGCTGGGCTGCCAGGCAGATTGTAACAGCCGACGGGTTAGGTAACGGCCTGCCCTTTAGGTGGGACGATCTAACCGGCTTAATGAAAGTCCAGTTGGATGGCCAGCAACAGCAGCTCAATTACATTCGCGGCGATCACGATTGTGAGCAGGGCAACCTCACCGGCTGTACGAGGGACTATAGGGCCAGGGAAAGCATGCTCGGTGATTTTATTAATTCGGAGCCCTATTACTACAAGAATACCGCTCTAGGTATCGACTGGGTTCTCGCTGGAGCCAATGACGGCATGCTTCATGCCTTCGACGGCTCTACCGGTGACGAGGTGTTTGCCTATATTCCCACTACGGTGTTTGAAAACCTGACGGATTTGACTGATCCCGGTTACAATGATACTCATCAGTTCTTTGTTGACGGGTACGTTACCGTAAAAGACCTCGGCAATAGTATCATGCTTGTTGGCGGCCTTGGCCGGGGGGGCCGGGGGTATTACGGCCTTGATCTGAATGAGGCTAATAACGGTCTGAATCTCGGATCAGTCGAAAGTCGGGCAGCCTCAATCGTTAAATGGGAGTTTAACACGGCTACGCCGGATACCATATCCTTGCCGACGACCCCTGGTGCACTGAGCGATCATCTTGGCTACAGCTATTCGCGACCCCAGTTGATCAGGTCCAACGATACCAGAGTGCCGAATGGCTGCTTGTCTTCGGAAACGGTTACGACAGTGCCAGTAAGCATGCGGTGCTTTTCCTGGTTGGACTTGACAGTGCTGGCGATATTGTCTGGACGCATACCATTGATACCGGGGTGGGGGATGCTAATGCTGCTCTGATAACTGTAATGGGCTTTCCTCGCCTGCAATCATTTTCCCGCAGGGAGACGGTACCAATGATTTCATCTTTGCCGGAGACCTGCTCGGCAATATGTGGAAGTTTGATATCAGTGATGCAATCGCACTAACTGGGGAGTTTATTTCCAGGACAGCAGTGATCTTCACTAATCCGAACAGACCGCTTTTTACCGCAAGGAGTGATGCCGGCTGGCGTCAGCCGATCACCATGCAGCCTGATGTGACGCTGTCATGTGTTCTGGGAACGGAAGGCTATCTCGTGGCATTCGGGACAGGACGGCTCTACAACCCGTCGGTTGATAATCTCGATAACAGTATCCAGTCAATGTACGGTATCTGGGACTGGTCGGCCGAATGGGAGGTTCAGGGCACACCAGGTTCAACGACTTATCTGGGAGATTTCGAGCCCCAGAGTTCGGCCATTACCATAGATTGTCTGAATTCCTGTAGTCTGATCGAGAGCACTTGCGAGTTTGCATGCCTCGGTAATACTGAATGTGAGCTTGAATGTCTTGATGAGGAACTGAGCTGTGTGTCAAATTGTTCCTCGGTGCGGACACTTTCAAATATGGATGCTATCCTCGGAGATGCAACCAGTGCTGAATACGTCACCCTGCTGCAGCAGACCCAGGTTTCGGTGAACGGTATTGTCTATAATCCAGATGGTACCATTGATAGCCAGGAGTATGGTGTAACCAATCTTAACGCTGTTGACGAAGTGGTGCGCACCGTATCGGACAATGAAATGGACTGGATGTTTCCCTCGGAACTGGCGGCGTTTAATGCAGAAACGAATAAAACAATTCATCATGTTGGCTGGTACTTTGATCTGCCGGGCAATGGTGAACGGGCCGTCAAGGATGTTATCATTGCCAGTGGGAAGTTGATTTTCACGAGTTCAACACCTTCGGATACTCCTTGTTCAGGAGGCGGGATCTCTTCAATATGGGGGGTTGAAGTTTGCAGCGGCGGCAGAACGAGAAATGCCTACGTTGACTTGAATGATGACGGTATCATTAATCAGAGCGATTATATCAATATCGGCACGGAGGCCGACCCAATCTGGGTGGCGCCAAGTTCGATCATGGTGGAAGGGCTCAGTCCGGCGCCGACGCTTGTAGAAGTTGAAGAAAGTATAGATCGGCTGTATTTCCCGGATAACAGGGAAGATGAAGGTCTGAGCGGACTTGGTACTCAGGGCTACGGTGTACCGATTCTTTACTGGCGAGAACTGGACTGGCAATAGTATAAAGCGATAATGGAACACGAGGAGGTTTTTCACATGTGGTATCTTGGTAAGAAAATGATAATCCCTGCTGTTAGTTTGTGCTTTATATTATTGCTGTTATGCCTTCCGGTTCTGGGTGAGCCAACGTATGATGTTCATAATGACCTTATCACCCATGGTGCCCTCGAGTATTCCGGGGTAATCAACCAGCTTCCTGGACAGCACAGTGGAGGAGGTGATATCATCATAGATGACAAGGTGTATCAGCTCAGCAGCGACTGTATTCTGCGAAACCAAAACGGCAGACTCATCGGTATTACCAGTTTTGCTGAAGGGATGAGTGTCAACTTCTTTGTCCTTGATGAAATACAGATCACCAAAATGTGGGAGGTAGCTCAAGACAATGATACTGATAATTCCGTTGGAGACATTGAAATAGATAGCGGTACTCTACCGGAAAGTGAAATGCGGCTTGAGAATGGCGTCTGGACAAACTAGTCAATTGCACATTACTGACGGGAAGAAAAATTGATGAAACTGCAAAAAACTTCCAGGGTAGATGGATTTACTTTGATTGAAGTCATGATAACCGTGGCGATTGTCGGTATCCTCGCTTTGATTGCTGTGCCTAACATGATCGGCTGGAGGGTGGAGCGGCAATTGCAGGGTACTGCTCGGGTCTTTTATTCAGATCTGCAAGCCGCCCGTTTTACAGCAATCAGGGAGGCGGAGACGGTATCTGTACTCATTACTGACCCCTCCGGTGATTATCAGATATTTCTTGACCCCAACCAGAATTATTCGCTCGATGCAGGGGAAGTGGTTAAAAATGATGTGACAACGCTACCAAACGTTATGGTTCAAAATGTCACACTGGCAGGCAATAGAGTACAGTTTAACTCACGAGGTATGGCTGATGTCGGTCCTGGAGCAGATAGTCTTGAATTTGTCAACTCGCGGGGAGACCTGGTAAGGATATTTCTAAACCCTCTTGGTCGCTTATGGCTGCAGCAATAGACTGATTTCTTAGTTTTATCATTTTTCGCATGACCGAATGGCCCTGGTTTTTAAAATCAGGGCCATTTCTTGTAGAGGTTCCAGGCGCATCTCAATGTAATTGGCCCGGTTTCTTTTTTTCCTCCGGGGGAGCAACAAAAGAAGACCAGTAAGAACCCTGTAAGAAAATTGTCAGATCGTATTTTTAGAATGACAGAAAACCAGAGATTCATTCTAAGGAGGCGATTATGGGTTCAAAAGGGTTTTCTCTAGTAGAGGCAGTTACTGTTTTAAGCATTATCTCGATCGGGTCGCTTGTTGCTGCGCCGCCGCTTCTCAGTTGGAAAAGAAATGCCGAAATACGAGGCGCTGCTGCCCAGCTTACAACGAGCCTGCAGCTGGCCCGTACTTATGCTCTTCTTAATCAGGAGTATGTGGTTATTCGATTTGGCCCAAAACAATACCAGATATTTGTGGATAACGGTGACGGCGGGGCGAATCCCGGAGACTGGCTGCGCTCAGGAGAAGAAAAGCAGTTGTGTCTTCATGGTCAGCCATCCGGTGTTGAGCTTTCGACATCCTTTCCGCATGATAAATTCCGCTTCAAGGGGTTTGGCCGCAATCAGCCAGGAACAGTGACAATGAGCAGCACCAATGGTCGAAGGATAAAGATAATTGTCAATGTCCTGGGGCGGGTACGTGCTGAATTCGAATGAACAGGCGTGGCCCTCTTACCTCTGGGTGTTTTTGTGGGTTTCAGAAAGCTGTGGAATTGAGAAAATTTCTTACGAGACGACCTCAAAACCGATTTTGGTGATTGCCTCTTCTATGACCAGCTGGTCAACCTCTCCGTCATAGGTCGCTTCACCCTTGTCCAGGTCCACTGATACCTGTGAAACGCCACTGATATCTTCAATTGCCTTTGTCACTGAGGCAACGCAGTGTTGGCAGCTCATTCCGTTAATTTTGACAGTCGCCATTGTTTTCTCCTTTATCTCTCTTATGTTTTGGTGAACAGACGGTTGATGTGCCACATTGTATTAGTTGCAAAGTAATGGTTCATGAGGAGTTGGTCAAGTCAACAACAATGAGTTCATGACATGAGTATTGACGAAAAAAGGTTTATTGTGACGGGAATGCACTGTGCTGCCTGCTCAAGCAGAATAGAGCGGGTGATTGGTTCACAATCAGGAGTTGAAGAGGCCTCCGTCAACCTTGCTGCAGAGAAAATGGTTTGCAGGTTTGATAGTGAAGAGATCACTGCTGACGAAATAATTGAGCGGGTTTCTCATCTCGGATTTGGTCTCCAGGAGGAGAGCAAGAGTGAGGCCAGGATTGAATTCGATATATCAGGTATGCACTGCGCCTCATGTTCCACACGAATTGAGAAAGTACTGGGTGGGGCAGCGGGGGTAATCTCGGCAGAGGTTAACCTGGCAACGGAAAAGGCACTGGTCCTGTATGACAACTCATCCACAACAGTCAGGCAGATCCGGGAAGCAATAGAGAACCTCGGGTTCACCGCAATCAGATCCACCGGCGGTGTTGATGAATTTAGTAAAAAACGTCTTGAGTCAGAAAAAAAGCTCGCCCAGATGAAACATCGTCTGGTGGTGATGCTCTTATTTGCATCCGTTCTTCTCTATATATCCATGGGAGAGATGATCGGATTGCCGCTCCCGTCAATATTTGCTCCTCAGAATTCCCCATTTGCTTTTGGTTTTATCCAATTCTGTCTTGTTCTGCCGATAATGTTTCTCGGCAGAAATTTTTACCTCAACGGATTTCCAGCCCTGTTCAGAAAAGCCCCGAATATGGATTCGCTGATTGCGGTCGGCACCGGCGCCGCCTTTGTTTACTCGACCTGGGGGCTGATCTGCATTGCAGCAGGCGTTAATCCGCAATCGTGGGCAATGAATCTCTATTTTGAGTCAACGGGTATCCTGGTCGCACTGGTGTCACTTGGCAAGTATCTTGAAAATCGGTCCAAATCACACACCTCTGATGCTATTTCCCGGTTGATTCAGCTGCAGCCCGATACAGCCTGCTTAATTGATGGCGAAAAGCAGCAGATTATTCCAACCGATGAAATTGAGGTTGGTGATATCCTGCTTGTCAAACAGGGTGAGCGAATACCTGTTGATGGCATCATTGCTAATGGAACGAGCACTATCGACGAATCTATGCTGACCGGAGAGAGTCTTCCGGTTGATAAGGGTGAGGATGATCAGGTTTATGGCGGAACCCTGGCCCTAAGCGGATTGCTGCAGATAAAAACAACGCAGACGGGTGAAGACACGGTACTGTCACGCATTGTAAAAATGGTCCAGGACGCTCAGGGATCAAAAGCGCCGATAGCATCGCTTGCTGACCGGATCAGTTATTATTTTGTACCGGTGGTCATGGTTATTGCTCTGCTGACCGGACTTGCTTGGTACTTTGTTGGTGGAATCGGGTTTTCACTCTCGTTAAAATTCTTTATCTCCGTTCTGGTAATCGCCTGCCCGTGCGCAATGGGGCTGGCGACTCCAACATCAATCATGGTTGGTACCGGCAGGGGTGCCCAGTTGGGCGTTTTGATCAAGAGCGGTGAGGCGTTGCAGCGCTCTGAAAAGATAGATACCATCGTCTTTGATAAAACGGGAACCTTGACAGCAGGTAAGCCGGTCGTCACTGATTATATCTGCTTTACAGGAAATGAGAACGAGCAGGAAATACTTTGTCTGGCAGCTTCTGCTGAGCGTGCTTCAGAACATCCGCTTGCCCAGGCGATTGTTACCTATGCAGAACAGAAGGGGTGCAGCTTAACCCAGCCCGATCATCTGAATGCAGTCGATGGTGCGGGTATCACGGTGTCGATTGATAATCGTGAGGTGATGGTAGGTAACCTCAAACTGCTCGACCAGAATCAGATCTCGTTATCTGCATCCGTTTCGGAGTACGAGACATTGTCTCATGCCGGCAAGACGGTATTATATATTGCTATTGACAGGGAATGTGTCGGGCTTGTGGCAATAGCCGACCAGTTGAGACCTGAGGCTTGTGATGCGATAGCAGGACTGAAAAAGAACGGGTACCACCTGATCATGTTGACGGGGGATCATCCTGATACGGCTCGCGTTATCGCAGATAAAGCAGGAATAGCAGACGTGGTCGCCCAGGTAATGCCGGAGGATAAACAAAAAAAGATCTCTGAACTGCAGGATGATGGCAGAATCGTGGCGATGGTTGGTGACGGGATTAACGATGCACCCGCGCTTGCACAGGCAGATGTCGGAATTGCCATGGGCAGCGGAACTGATATCGCAATCGAGTCAGGCGATATTGTGATTATCAAGGGAAAACTGGATAAGGTGATGACCGCTTTGGGGCTGTCCAGGGCAGTAATGAATAATATCAGGCAGAACCTGTTCTGGGCCTTTATTTATAATATTGTCGGAATTCCGGTTGCAGCCGGCCTGTTGGTAATCTTTGGAGGACCCGGACTAAACCCGATGATAGCAGGGGCTGCTATGGCAGCAAGCTCTGTATCTGTCGTCAGTAACGCCCTGCGCCTGCGCTTTTTTAATGGCTAGCATATCATTCCTATATGAGCTTTTTAGCTTGACATTTTCTCCAACAACTATATATATAATCGTTCGTAAATGAATCACGGTTCAGAAAAAAGGTTCATTTTCTGATAAGGAACGTATTCACGTAAGTTGCCGTTTATCCGACATAAACGGCTCTATTTTATCAAATACATTTAAAGAGGAACATTATGTCAAAATTAGTTGCACCCCACGGTGGAAAAGGTTTGGTATGTGCCTTGCTCGAAGGCGCTGAGCGTGATGCAGAATTGAAAAAAGCCGAAGGCCTCAAGCAGATCGAGATCTCTGCTCGCGCAAAAGGCGACCTGATCATGATGGGTATTGGTGGGTTCAGCCCGCTTACCGGTTTCATGACGAAAGCTGACTGGAAAGGCGTTTGCGATAGTTTCCAGATGGCAGATGGTACCTTCTGGCCTGTACCGATTACTCTTGATGTATCCGCTGATGATGCAGCCGCAATCTCTGAAGGCGACGAAATTGCCCTCGTTAAAGGTGGTGTAACTTTCGCAACCATGAAGGTTGAAGAAAAATACGAGATGACCGAAGCCGACAAGAAATGGGAATGTGAGAAAGTTTTCATGGGTGAAGGCGAAGAGTCTGTAGACGGTAAATTCTGGGAAATCGCACCTGAAGATCATCCTGGCGTAATCATGGTAATGGCTCAGAAAGATTTCAACCTTGCCGGACCAGTTAAAGTTCTTTCTGAAGGCGAGTATCCGAAAGAGTATCCGGGAATCTACCTGAAGCCTGCTGAGACCCGTGCAATGTTCGACGAGCGTGGATGGGCTAACGTTGCTGCACTCCAGCTGCGTAACCCGATGCATCGTTCACACGAGTATCTTGCCAAGATCGCTGTTGAAGTTTGTGACGGTGTTCTGATTCACTCCCTGATCGGAAACCTCAAGCCTGGTGATATCCCGGCAAAGGTTCGTATCAAGGCAATCGATATTCTTATCGAGAACTACTTTGTTAAAGAGAATGTCTACAGCGCAGGTTATCCGCTTGATATGCGTTACGCTGGTCCTCGTGAAGGCCTGCTGCATGCTACCTTCCGTCAGAACTATGGCGTTAACAACATGCTGATCGGTCGCGACCATGCAGGCGTTGGTGATTTCTATGGTCTGTTCGAGGCTCAGGACATTTTTGATCGCATCCCCGTAACCGGTGATGACGCAAAAGATCTGCTTTGTCGTCCAATGAAGATCGACTGGACGTTCTATTGTTACGAGTGTGACGGAATGGCATCTCTGCGTACCTGTAATCATAAGAAAGAGTCCCGTGTTATTCTTTCCGGTACCAAACTGCGTAAAGCACTTTCTGACGGTGCTGAGGTTGTTGATCACTTCGGTCGTGACGAAGTTCTCACCCATCTCCGTGCGTACTATGAAGGTCTGACTGAGAAAGTTGAAGTCAAAATGCAGGGTGCTGCCTCTGGCGACTCCATGTAATTAAGACGATACTTCGTTTTTCAAGGAGATACCGCCTTACAGGTGGTATCTCCTTTTTTGTTTAGGAAGTGAGCAGTACATAGCGTAAGTAAACCTGATTCGGCGTTGCGGGAGGGTAAGTGTCCAAAATAGCACGAAGCCCGATACCTGATCAGTCCCACAATGTGTTTGAGGATGCGATTGTTCACAGGGAGTTCGCCTTAACCGGGGAAGCCTTGCATTGTTCCTATAAGTCAATGTAGTAGCAGGGATAGGGAGGCACAAGAGGTAACTCAAGGCTAACCGATGCGATGTGAGGTGGCAGATGATTCCGCAGTAGTGATGAAGTTCCGGCCTGTGAAAGCTGGTAACAGTGTGGAGGGTAAAACCGGAATGACCAGGCGGCTTGTTCGTCTGGAGCTGATATTGCCAAAAGTGATATTAGTTGCGAAGGGATGAAGTTTATTTGAAGGTTTTCAGGAGCTTTGTGGAGCATATAAACTGGACACAAGTCATCCGACGGGATGAGGCGCGCTATCAGCGGTATGCCGTGAAAGGAACTCTGCTGATTTTGGCTGTTCACTGGAGTAGCAGAAGGCCCCACTGTACATTGCCTCTGGGCTAGAAGGCAGCAGGGTTTCTGTGAAGATCCAAAGTTTGTATGTAAGGCAGGAAGACGAAAACGCAGGACAAGAGTATGATCAAAGTCTGGTATAGCTTGTACGACAGGATGTTAAACAGGAGCAATCTTGTCAAAGCATTTCTGAAAGTAAAATCCTCGAATGGTTCTGGTGGCATAGACGGCCAGACCACTAAAGATTTTGCTGAATCGCTGTCCGGGAACATTGATCAACTTTTGATGGAATTACGGGAGAAGAGTTACCAGCCTCAGCCAGTACGTCGGGTGGAGATCCCCAAACCGGCAGGAGGAGTAAGGTTGCTCGGCATTCCCGCAGTCCGTGACCGTGTAGTGCAGCAAGCTCTACTTGATATTCTCCAGCCTATCTTTGATCCAGAGTTTCATCCGTCAAGCTATGGTTATCGACCTGGTCGTAGTTGCCACCATGCAATAACCAAAGCGACGCTGTTTATCCGTGAGTACCAGCGAAAATGGGTAGTTGATATGGATCTGTCCAAGTGTTTTGACACTTTGGATCATACTCTAATCATCACATCTTTTAGCAAACGGATAAAAGACGGTAGCATTCTGGCATTGTTGGCGAAGTTCTTGAAAAGTGGAGTTATGGTAGGAGATGAATGGGAAGCCAGTGATGTTGGTAGTCCTCAAGGCGGTGTAATTAGTCCTCTGATTGCCAATGTTTATCTTGACTCTTTCGACCAATTCATGAAAGAGCGTGGTCACCGAATTGTCCGTTATGCGGACGATATTCTGATCCTCTGTCAGTCAAAGAAAGCGGCAAGTAATGCTCTTTCCAAAGCAAGTTGTTATCTGGAAGAAGATTTGCTTCTCACTGTAAACCGTGAAAAGACCCATATCACCCATAGCTTTAAAGGAATAAAGTTTCTTGGAGTGTCCATACATTCCAGTTATACTCAGATCCAAAAGGGCAAGATACAGTCATTCAAGGCTGGTTATATAGTATACGATTCAGGATATTTAAGCGGTGGAGGTTCTAATGCGTAATTTACAGGTTGGTCTTGATGACCGAAGTTACCCGATCATGATCCAGTCAGGGTGTCTTGATAAGGTGGCTGAAGATCTGGCAGGTCAATATACAGCAAGCCGCTACTGCATCGTTTCAGATGATACCGTTGCCGCGCTTTATGGTAATGATCTTCTGGCTCGTATTCAAAATCATGGACTAACGTGTGACTTGTTATCATTTCCCCATGGTGAAGCAAGTAAAAACCTCGATACCGTTACAAGACTGGTAAGCTCCAGTGCTCAACTCGGCCTGGACCGCAAAAGTATGTTCATTGCCCTCGGGGGAGGGGTAACCGGTGATATAACCGGTTTTCTTGCTTCGACCTATATGCGGGGAATCCCCTTTATCCAGATTCCGACGACCTTGCTGGCACAGGTTGACAGCTCAGTCGGGGGCAAGACCGGTGTCGACATTCCTGAAGGAAAGAACCTGGTCGGAACCTTCTATCAGCCCAAAGCAGTATATATCGATACCGATGTTTTAAAGACGCTTCCGGAGGAGCAGTTTCTCAGTGGTATGGCTGAAGTGATAAAGCATGGATTCATTCGGGATAATGATTTTATAACATTTCTTGAAACCAATCAGCAGAAACTGATGACTCTGGAAAATGATGCCGTCGTTGAAATTATCTATGCCAGTTGCCGGATAAAGGCAGAAGTGGTTTCTGAAGATGAAAGGGAATCAAATTCAAGGCGTATCCTCAACTTCGGCCATACAATCGGTCATGCCGTTGAAGCGACCTCACAGTTTTCCATATCGCATGGCTTTGCAGTTGCAATCGGCATGGTCGCTATCAGTCGGATAGGCGTCATGAAATCGCTGATATCAACTGAGACTGCAAGTAGATATATTGAACTACTTAAGCAGTATGGCCTTCCCACAGAAATTCCTGAAAATCTTGACCGAAAGGTAATTAAATCCTATCTTAGCACTGATAAAAAAAGCGTTGGGGGGAAGATTTCCTACGTTTTACCAAAAGAGGGTGGTGGCGTTATTATTTCTGATGATGTTTCGGAACATGATATTGACGCAGTACTCGATTTTAAAGATGAATAAAAAATTGTAAGAATAGGATGTAAAGATGCCGATTTACGAGTTTTTTTGTGAAGATTGCAACATGATTTTCAACTTCCTTTCCCGCAGGATAGACACAGAAACAAAACCTGATTGTCCGCGTTGCCAAAAAGAAGGGCTGGAGCGGCAGGTATCAATGTTCGCGACTATCGGCAAGGCATCTGAGGAGGCTGATCAATTCGCTGGCCTTGATGAATCTAAAATGGAGCAGGCACTTGAGTCACTGATGAGAGAATCTGAGGGGATCAATGAAGACGATCCCAAGCAGATGGCAACCCTGATGCGCAAATTTACGGAGAGAACCGGGATTAACCTTGGTGATAATATGGAAGAAGCTATCTCCAGGATGGAAAAGGGCGAAGACCCGGACGAAATTGAAAAGGAAATGGGAGATCTGCTCGGTGACGAAGATGACTTTTCTTTTGACTCCATCAAGAAAAAAGTGATGGGACGCCCCGCACCTCCGGTTCATGATGAAACGCTTTACGACCTTCATCCGAATGGCTCGAAATAAGACCAACCGCTTTCATTTCGGTATATCGTATTACCTACCTAACATTTCATTGCACGCAGCCCCGGGTTTTAATGTATCGTTTCTGATCCACCATCATCAATAAAATGGGGTGAGTTATGGAGCATCTCTTTCCTGGCAATAATCTCACGAGCTTCCTCCTCGCTTATGCCAAGAGAATGAGCGATCTCTTTTATGTTGTAACACGGCTGCCCGTCGAGGGTATAGTTTGTTACCCGTAACTCTGGAAAGGTGTTGTCAGTTGCCTGGCTGGAAGCTTTCAACAGCAGGGTAACAATTTCGGGAGGACCGTAGAGCAGGAGCCACTCGACGGCTTCTGCCCAGAGTTTTGAGTCGACTGTTTTATTCTGAAGAATTTCCATTGCCGTTTCAAGGTCCCAGTGGTCTTTAAAATCCATTCGCTATCCTGTTTTTTTTAACTGTTGTTCTAAATTTCTCTGTACTATAATATATAATAATAACGATCTGTAATCGATAAGAATCCGGACTCCAACAGTCAAGATATCAACATAAAGAAATATCTAATGGTTGTTTGAAAGCAAGAGGCAAGCGGAATGAATAGATTTGACGGCGGTATCTTTCTTGAAAACATTGAGTGGTTTGATGAGTCCGGCAAAGAACTCGTTCACCGACTTCCCGAATCCGGCTCAGGTGAGATAAAGTATGGAGCCCAGCTAACCGTTCGCGAGAGCCAGGCCGCTGTTTTATTTTATAAAGGTAAAGCAAGAGATGCTTTTGGGCCTGGGCGTCATACGTTAAAAACCGGTAATTTACCGATTCTGACGAAAATCCTCTCTATCCCGTGGCGCGGCGACAGTCCGCTTCGGGCAGAAGTTTATCTGGCGAACCTCAAATATTTTACCAACCTGAAATGGGGAACAATGAACCCCGTGGCCTTCAGGGATTCGGAACTCGGGCTCATCAGGATAAGAGCTCATGGCATTTATAACCTCCAGGTCGTTCAGCCGGTTCTCTTTATCAACTCGCTGGTTGGCACAATGGGTAAAATATCCACCGAGGATATCTCAACCTATTTAAAGCGCGTTATCGTTTCCCGTCTCAACGACTACCTTGGTGAAAAACTTGACACGATCCTCAATCTGCCGGGACAGTTCGATGAGCTGTCTGTTGAACTTCAGCAACGGTTGACGCTTGATTTCGCCCATTTTGGTTTACGGTTAAGTCATCTCTATATTACCTCGATTACCCCGCCTGAAGAGGTGCAGAAAGCAATTGATGACCAGTCGCGTATGAACGTGATCAAGGATATGGAAAAGTTTGTTAAACTCAAAGCAGCCTCGGCTATGGAAAAGGCTGCAGAAAACCAGTCTGAAGCTGGCGCTGGCATGGGGATGGGTATCGGTATGATGATGCCGGCAATGTTTTCTGCAAGTGTTGTCGGTAAAACAGCCGACTCACCGTATTCAGCTGGTGATGCGCATTCGATAGAATGCCCTGACTGCAGGAATACGATTCAATCGAATGCTCGTTTCTGTCCGGTTTGTGGTCATCAGCAAGTTGTCTTGAGTCAATGCTTCAGCTGCGGCAAAAATCTTTCCCCAAATGCTCGTTTTTGTTCGAATTGCGGCACTTCCACAGAACAGAAGCCAAAAGCTGCTGTCTGCAGGGAATGCAATACAGAAAATATGCCTGGCTCAACTTTTTGTAATCAATGCGGTAAAAAATTAGGATAACTCAATGGATCTTCTAATCAGCCACGCCTGCCCATCATGCGGCGGCCCCGTAGAAATACAGGAAGCAGACAGATTAACCTCGTGCGTGTTCTGTGACGTGCAGAATTACATGGTGAATGACGGTTTACTTCGTTATGTTCTGCCGGACCAGGTGCCTGAGCATATTGCCCGTGAGAACATTGTTTATTTTCCGTATCTTCGATTCAAGGGAAATATGTTCACCTGCCAGGGGTTAGAGCTGGACACCAAAGTTCTTGATACCACCCACCGGGGACTTGAAACAGAACTCCTGCCGTTGTCTCTTGGTCTGAGGCCGCAGGCGATGAAGGTTGCACTGGTAAACAAAAGCCATACAGGACTGTTTCTTCGCCGCAAAGATACCGCCGTAAAGATTTTACAACGCGCCTCCCTGGTGGAGGACACTATTTCTGAACTGAACGAACAGGCTTTGAATCACCGGGCATTTATCGGTGAGTCAGTCAGCTGTATCTATCTGCCGCTCTACATTGAAAATGGCATGGTTTATGAGGGCGTTCTGGGCCGGAAACTCGGTAGAGCAGAATCATGGCTTACAGATAAGCAATCAACGGTACGGTATCAAAAAGAGTGGGAACCATCATTTCTGGCAACCATCTGCCCACAGTGCGGGGCGTCCATGCAGGGTGAGCACGACAGCCTTATAATGAACTGTTATAATTGTGATTCATGCTGGGCGGAGAAAAACGGTAAATTTGTTCCGGTTCCCTATACCCTGCTGCCTGCAGAGAAGCAGGAATCGATCCAACTTCCTTTCTGGCGTATATCCGTCGAGGCGACCGGGATCAATATGCGGACATTTGCAGATTTTCTAACAGCCACTAATCAGCCGGTGGTCGTAAACTGGAAACATGAAGAGCAGAACCTTGAATTCTGGGTGCCGGCAATGAAGATGAGGCCGAAAATTTTTCTGAAACTGGCCAAAAGTGCAACACTTTCCCAATTGACATTTCCCGATGGTGAGAAAAAACTGCAAAAACCGCTTTTTCCTGTCACCTTGCCACTAAAAGAGGCTGTTCAGGCGCTTAAAAGCATTGTTGCTGCAGCGACGGTAAATAAAAAAGATATCATGCCTCAATTACCGACACTCACCTTTGAGATCAAGAGCACATCGCTTGTTCTGCTGCCTTTTGAAGATACAGGGCACGACCTGGTTCAGGAACACTCATCTCTGGCAGTTGCCGCTTCAGTTGTTCAGTTTGGCAGAAAACTCTAGAGCTTTTAGGAAATGGGTTCATGAGTTCCATGCAAGAACATGAACAGTTTATGGCCGCTGCGCTGGGCGAGGCGATTAAAGCTGCTCGGGAAGGCGAATTTCCGGTTGGCTGCGTTCTGGTGTGCAACAGGCAGATAGTGGCTCAGGGTCATCGAAAAAACAGCACCAATGACACGAATGAAATCGATCATGCGGAGATCATAGCATTGCGCGAGCTTGTCAGTCGGCAGGAAATTACTGACCTGTCTGAAGTTATACTTTATTCGACAATGGAGCCCTGCCTGATGTGTTTTTCTACCTTGATCCTCAGCGGAGTCAGAACCATTGTATATGGGTATGAGGATGTAATGGGCGGTGGTACAGGACTCAAACTTACCGAACTGCCCTCTCTCTATGCAGATATGAAAGTGACTATTATATCCCATGTCTTGAGAGATGAATGTGTTAAAATGTTCAAGGTTTTTTTCAGTGATAATGATAATGGTTATTGGAAGAATTCACTTCTTGCTCAGTACACCCTTCAGCAGTAGTTTTTCTGGCAGCACCTCTCTCTATTACCGAGCTCATAAGTTATGAAGAAGATACCTCAAACAGTTGGTTTTAAAGCTGGGGAAAGAAATGTATTTCTCCATATACTGACTGGCTGCAACCTGTCATGCAGTCATTGCTACATTAATACTGAACAGCATGGCACAAACATGCTTGAGAAGCAGCAGATGGAAGATTGGATACGTCTTTTTGCAGACAGTGAAAAACGGACCAATATTATTTTTCTTGGCGGTGAGCCAACGATGCACCCGGACCTTGTTCATGGCCTAAAAATTGCCCGTCAATGCGGATACGATATTACCGTTGATACCAACGGTTACCTGTTTCATGATTTTCTTGATCGTGTTTCAGTGGATATGCTCGACTTCCTGAGTTTCAGCCTTGATGGTCCCGACGCTGAGATAAATGATCCGATACGGGGAGAAGGGGTTTTTGAAACCTGCACTGCCAATTTGAAGAAGGCCGTTGCGCTCGGTTTTAATACCAGTCTCATCTATACGGTCAGCAGCAGGAATATTGACCACCTGCATCGAATGGTTCCACTTTTAAAAGAGCTGGGTGTTAAAACGTTCTTTATTCAGGTAATCGGCCTGCGCGGTAAATCGGCACAGCAGGAAGAGCAAGACAAAAATGCAATCCAGGTTGATCCGGAACGATGGCTCGAGGTGGTTCCTGAAGTTGCTGCCAGGGTTTCCGAATCGGGTATTGAGGTCGTTTATCCCAAGGTCTTTCTTGACATCGATGAGCCATTTGAATGTGCGGGAAATGTCGCTGAGAATTTTTTTGTCTTTCCCAATGGTCGTGTTTACCAGTGCCCACTCTGTGAAGATTACCCCATACACTCGTTTGAAATTAGGGAAAACAGGTTGGTAAAACGAGTTGGCCTGACAGAAGATAATTTCTTTAGCCTCGATATTGCAGAAGGGTGCGTGATGAATAAGCTACTGCAGCCTGAAACGATTACCTATGATAAGAACGGGATTCCCCATCATCGAATTTCCTGCTGCCTGGTAAAACAACGTCTATAAACCGTGGTCCAGGGGATTTCCTCAGTCTGTCTCTTCGTCCGTTGTCTCTTTTTTCTTTCTGCTGAACAGGGCGGTAAGAAAGATCCCCGCTTCATAGAGCGCGAAGAGCGGAAAGGCCAGCAGACCTGTAGCCATAAAATCTCCTGCTGAGAGAAGAAAGGCCAGCATGACAATGGCACCGTAAAAATAGAGCCGTTTGTCTCTGAAATATTGGGCCTTAACGATCCCAGCTCTGCCCGACATGACCATCAGGAAGGGAATTTGAAAGGAAAGGCCGAAGGCCATAACGGTTCTGGCCACGAAGGTCAGGTAGAGGCCGAGTTTCGGCAACGGCTCAAGGCCAGGATTGGCGTAACTCATAAAATAGGTGAGCATTTTAGGGAGAACGCTGTAAAGGGCAA
This sequence comes from uncultured delta proteobacterium, assembly GCA_963776075.1. Lineage (GTDB taxonomy): Bacteria > Desulfobacterota > Desulfobulbia > Desulfobulbales > Desulfocapsaceae > MADRE3. Next base: position 48,477 of record CAVZLG010000021.1, on the reverse strand, counting down.
AAGCCGCTCCTGACAGGAACAGGATGCTTGACCAGAAGACGACTGTTACAGCAAGTTTCTTCTCGTGATCATGAAGCCCGGGAGCAATAAAACTCCAGACCTGGTAGAGCAAAACCGGAAAGGAGGCAATGATGCCAACAAGAAGCGCAAGCTTTATATAGGCGAGAAATGCCTCTGGGAGATTCGTGTAAACCATCCGGTAGACGAGGGGACTGGCATCAAACAACGGCTTGATAAAAAAGAGAGCGATCTGTTCAGAGAAGAAATAGGCGACAATGGTGCAGAGCGTAATTGAAATAAAAACCTTTACCAGCCGTTTCCGTAATTCATCGTGGTGAGGTCGGAAAAAGGCCAGGCTTCGTTCAAGTGTAGACATGATCAATCAGGAAGGAGGTGAGCTGTTGTCGTGCTTGGTTGATTCGCTTTGAGACTTATGCTCAGCGTTCTCTTCCGGTTCAGCCGGTTGCGTTTCTATCGGTTCGGTGGTGTCAGGGGAACTCTGGGCTTGAGCAATATCCATCTCCGCCAGTGATTCCTTGTCTTTTTCACTGAGGAGCTCACTTTCTACAATGGTGTCCTGTTCATCGGTATTGAGAGGGTTCACCCCCGCGTCCGGAAGAATTCCTTTCCATTCCTCTGCAACAGGATCTCCAAGTTTTTCCTTCAGAGATCGTGCCGCTTCCTCAAGCTCTGGCTTGACCGAGTCAAACGGGTTTTCGTCTGCGAGATTTTCTTTGAGTGATGATACGGTTTTTTTTAACTCGAGCACACCTTTTGCGACCGAGCGCGCAAGTTCGGGAAGTTTGTCCGGACCGACGACGATGAGCGCAAGTGCCAGTATCAAAATCATTTCAGGTAAGCCGATACCAAACATAATATCCTCAAAATACAGCGTGTAATACAGCTGTATATCTTATAAATGAGCGGTCATGGTTAAAAATGCAGGAAAAAGAACCAGCCCGGGCTGCATATTTTTGATATCTGACCGTAGTCTGAAAAATGTACCAAACTGGTTGGCAGAAATCGACATCTATTTAAAGATAATTCGAAAGTTTAAACGAAACAATTTGGTCTGACTGGCATTAAAAAAATTGGATTGTGCTCTAACTCTCTAGTATCAGAATGTAAATCTACAAATTTTGCTTGATTGACTTTGGCTCGACATTTGACTATAATTACAAGGTTTGACCTCAGGCTATTGGCTCAAGTGTAATGATGGAGTTATAGAGCGACCGCGAGGTTATTAATTTATACGATATCAGGAGAAGATAGATGTCAAGTGTGGTCATCGTTGGCACTCAGTGGGGTGATGAGGGAAAAGGTAAAATTGTAGATTTACTTACCAGATATGCCGACTGTATCGTCAGGTTTCAGGGCGGAAATAATGCCGGTCATACCCTCGTTGTAAAAGGCAAACAATTTATCTTTCATATTATCCCATCCGGTATTCTCTATAGTGACAAAAGATGCATGATCGGTAATGGCGTAATCATCGATCCTGCCGTTCTCCTGCACGAAATTGACGAGTTGAAAGATAAGGGACTTCCGGTCACGCCCGATCGGATGCTGATCAGTGAGAATGCTCACCTGATTATGGAATATCACAAGAATATCGATATTGCCCAGGAAGCAGCACTGGCAAAAGGTAAAAAAATTGGTACTACCGGCCGCGGTATCGGACCATGCTATGTCGACAAGGTGGGCAGGGTTGGAATTAAGGTTGGTGATCTCCTTGATGAAGAGCTGCTTAAAGACAAAGTCCAGGCTGGAATCGATGAAAAAAACTTCCTGCTGACTAAAAAATTCGGGGCAGAACCGCTGTCATTCGATACCGTCTATAATGGGTTACTGGAATATGCAGAGCGACTGGTTCCATTTGTTGGTAACGTTTCTGTTGAACTTGATGAAGCTCGTAGAGGCGGCAAGAATATTTTATTTGAAGGTGCACAGGGAACCCAGCTCGATATTGACCATGGTACCTATCCCTTTGTAACCTCATCAAATACTGTCGCCGGTAATGCTTGTAACGGCTCCGGCTTCGGACCAACGCATATCGATTCTGTGGTCGGAATTCTCAAGGCATACACAACCAGGGTCGGCGAAGGACCGTTCCCGACCGAATTATTCGATTCAACCGGTGAGCAGCTGCAGAAGAAGGGCGGTGAGTTTGGTGCAACAACCGGCAGAAAACGGCGCTGCGGTTGGCTCGATGGTGTTGTCGCCACTGACGCAGTCCGGTTGAACGGGCTTACGGATCTCGCCCTTACCAAGCTCGATGTCTTGAGTGGTCAGCCAACGCTAAAAATGGCAACCTCCTACCAGTTAAATGGCAGTAAACTGCGGGCAATGCCATCAAATATCAAAGATGCTTCAGCAGTAACACCCATCTATGAAAATATTCCCGGATGGCAGTCGGAGATAGATCACATCCGTGATTTTGATCAATTGCCCCAGGAGGCAAAAGACTATATTAGAAGAATTGAAGATTTCACCGGAGTACCAGCTTCGATTGTTTCGGTTGGACCTGACAGGGAAGAAACATTGTTATTGAGTAATCCATTTGAACAAAAATAATACCAATTGAAACAATTATATAATCTTGATGTCTAATCATCTTGAAAAAAAGAGGATTCAATGGCTAGAATTACAGTAGAAGATTGTTTGGAACAGGTTGGAGATGATAATCGTTTTAATCTGATTCATCTTGCCGTGAAGCGAATTAAACAACATCGGCAGGGGGAACCTTATCTTGCCGAAGGTAAGAATAAAGAAGTGGTGATGACCTTAAGAGAGATTGCTGCTGCTCATGTAACCTTTGAAAATATAGACGGGTTGCCCGAGATGGGCGACGATGATGCAGATGAATCGTTAGAACAGGAAGCAGGAGAAGAAGCATAGCGCTTCCCAAGAAGATCTTATGGAACGTGATTATTACGAAATCCTCGGCGTTGGAAGAAATGCCGGCGCTGAAGAAATCAAGAAGGGCTATCGTAAACTTGCGATGAAGTATCATCCGGATCGCAATCCAGGGGATACAGACGCTGAGAATGCCTTCAAAGAATGCACTGAGGCATACGAAGTCTTAAGTGATGATCAGAAAAGGCAGATCTATGACACCTATGGACACGATGGTCTGAAGAACAGCGGTTACAGTGGTCCAGGCAATTTTGAAGATGTATTTTCCAGTTTCGGAGATATTTTCGGGGATCTGTTTGGTTTCAGTTCAGGACGATCCCAGTCAAGAAGAAATGGACCCGTCGCCGGAAATGATCTTCGTTATGATATTACCATCTCTTTTATGGAAGCTGTGCATGGCACCAGCAAAGAGGTTGAGCTCACCAGGAGGGATACCTGCTGGACCTGCGAAGGCTCCGGTTGTCGTCCCGGTTACCAGAAAGAGACCTGCTCGAGCTGTAACGGCAGGGGACAGGTAATCAGGTCCCAGGGTTTTTTTCAGGTAAGTTCCACCTGCCCGCAATGCCATGGCGATGGACAGATCGTAACCCATCCCTGCGAAGACTGCAGTGGCTCCGGCTTAGTGGCAAAAACTAAAAAAGTTGCCATCAAGATCCCGGCCGGTGTTGACACCGGTGCACGAATGCGATTGAAGAGTGAGGGAGAAGGTGGCCGGAAGGGTGGACCCTCAGGTGACCTCTATGTTATCATCGATGTTGAGCCACACGAGTTTTTCCAGCGGGAAGGAGATACTATTTACTGTCGGTATCCGCTATCAATGGTTGATGCCGCTCTTGGCGTAAAAACCGAAGTTGTGACTATTCATGGTAAAAAGAAACTTACCATTCCGGAAGGATCGCAGTCCGGAGAAATTTTCACGCTGCGCGGTGAAGGCGTTCCAAATCTGAGAGGCAGGGGACGTGGTGATATGATTGTGGAGCTCAAGGTTCTTACACCGACCAAACTGTGCGAAGAACAGAAAAAGGTTCTCAGGGATTTTGATACCTTATGCCTGGAAAAAGGCCAGAAAGATGAACATGCTGGTTTCTTTAGTAAACTGGTCAAAGAGGTGATGGGTAAAACCAGTTCGTAAGCAGGAAAAATATGCCAGAGAATAGTAATTCACCGCTCACTCATTTTGACTCTGATGGAAACGCCGTCATGGTCGATGTGAGTCAAAAACGGGAAACAGAACGTGTTGCCCATGCAGCCGGTACGATTACCATGAGCGAAGAGGCCTTTAATCTGGTAAAGAGCGGCTCGATCAAGAAGGGAGATGTCCTTGGAATTGCCAGGATTGCAGGTATAATGGCTGCCAAGAAGGTTGACAACCTGATTCCGCTGACTCATCCGTTAATGATTACGAAAGTGTCCGTTGATTTTGAGCTGATTGAAGAAAACAGAATGATTGAGATCAATGCAATTGTTGGTATATGCGGTAAGACGGGAGTTGAGATGGAAGCGCTTACTGCTGTTTCTGTCGCCGCTTTGACCATATACGATATGTGCAAAGCCGTTGATAAAACCATGGTAATTGATAATATACGTTTGTTGAAGAAGACTGGTGGAAAGAGTGGTACCTTTATTCGACCATGTTGAGCAGGATGCCAGGGACTGTGTTCCCTTGTCATTAATAGTGTGAAGGAGATACTGGATGGAGAAGGAATTACAGGAGAAGTTCAAAAAGCAGCTTGAAGAGAAACGTAACGAGATTATCAGTGAAGCGGATAAAACGCTTGCTGAGATGACTGATCAGAACAACAATATTCCTGATCCCAACGATAGAGCCACTATTGAATCTGATCGAAGTTTCGAACTGAGAATCAGGGACAGGGAGAGAAAGTTGCTCGGCAAGATCGAGGAAGCGATCAGTCGAATTGATGATGGTGAATATGGCATCTGTGAGGGATGCGGTGACGATATCAACATCAAGCGACTCGAGGCGAGACCCGTCACAACGCTCTGTATAGATTGTAAAACACTCCAGGAACAGAAGGAAAAATCCCAGGGGCAATAACCGAATGCCTGAGCTTCGAAAAGACCCTGTCCTCGGAAGGTGGATCATCATCTCCAAAGAGCGGCAGAAACGGCCAACAGATTTTATTATTGATGAACCGAAAGTACTCGGTGGTTTTTGTCCCCTCTGTGCTGGAAATGAAAGTTCTACTCCCTCCGAAGTTTTAGCATTTCGCAGCAATCCGGAAGCTGCAGCGAACAGTTCCGACTGGCAGGTCAGGGTCGTGCCAAACAAGTATCCTGCCCTGATTATAGAAGGGGAACTTAATAAAGAGGGCGAAGGCCTTTACGATCGCATGAATGGTATTGGCGCTCACGAAGTGATAGTGGAGACTCCAGGGCATGAAGATCTTTTCTGGGAGTTACCGGTTGACCATGTCAGTCTCGTTTTCAGATCTTTCAGGGATCGATTGAAGGATCTTGAACAGGATTCTCGTTTTCGCTATGTGATGATTTTTAAAAACTATGGAAAGGCGGCGGGAGCATCACTTGAGCACTCGCACTCACAGCTTATCGCCTTGCCGGTCCTGCCAAGAATGATTGTTTCAGAGCTGGAAGGAGCAAAATCATACTATCGTTACAAAGACAGATGCATTTTTTGTGACATTATCAGGCAGGAAGTTCAGCAGGACGTCCGAGTCGTATGCCAAAACGATTTATTTATTACCATTGCACCTTTTGCGCCGCGCACTCCTTTTGAAATGTGGGTGCTTCCCAAAGAGCATGCTTCAGGGTTTTGTTCGCTTGACGATCACAAACTGACCAGCCTGTCGCAACTGTTTTCGGAGACCCTTCGAAGGCTTAACCGGTGCATTCCTAACGTTCCTTATAATTTTGTACTTCATACTCAGCCGCTCAGATCCGGAGAAATCGATTATTTTCACTGGCATTTTGAGATAGTGCCCAAATTGACATCAATTGCAGGATTCGAGTGGGGATCAGGGTTCTATATAAATCCATTACCTCCAGAGGAGGCTGCACAGTATTTAAGAGAATCTCTGGATAATTGAAGGAGAGATACGTGAAAAAGATACTGCTCGTTGATGATGACCATGCTATTCAGCTTCTCTATCAGGAAGAGTTTCAAGATGAAGGATATAGTGTGTCATCAGCTTTTAACGGCGATGAAGCACTGAAGATATTTAATGCAGACCAGCCGGATCTGGTTATCCTTGACATTCAGATGCCGGGATTAAACGGAATTGAAGTACTACGCCAGATGAAAATGATTAATTCTACCGTCCCAATCATTCTCAGTAGTGCATATCATGAATATAAACAAAATCTTGGGGCCTGGGCATCAGATGAATATGTCGTTAAATCATCGGATTTGACCGAGTTGAAGAACACGGTTCGCCGTCTTCTGGGCTGACAGCTTTCAGACGTTTCCCGTCTGTACATTTTCATAATCAGATACAATATTGAGTCTTAGATGAAGGATATCCAGAGCCAGATAGATCACCGACGGATCGACATAAAAAAAGTTGGTGTAAAAACGATTACCTATCCGATAACGGTACTGGATAAGTCTCAAAAAAAACAGAAAACCATTGCTACCGTCAACATGTATGTAAACCTGCCTCATCATTTCAAAGGTACTCACATGAGCAGGTTTATTGAGATCTTAAATCGGTTTCATGGACGGATAGATCTTAAGCGCTTTCGTACAATTCTCGAGGAAATGAAGGAAAAACTGGATGCGGAAGCTGCCCATGTTGAGATTGCTTTTCCTTTCTTTCTCCATGATACCGGCGGGCGTGATGACTTTCAGGTGAGAAAATATGATTGTGCGATGCATTGTCTACTCGAAGATGACGACGATTTAAGACTCGATATAGTGGTTCCTGTTGCGCATCCATTTACTGATAACTCACTCTCTGGCCGCACTGATGTGTTTGGTTTATGGGGAAACGTTTCCGTGAGCGTTCGTTTTAAGAAATTCATGTGGCTTGAAGATCTGATAGGAATCGTGGAGACGACAATCAGTAAAGAGTCATCTGAGGGTCATAAAACCAATATAGCAGAGAAACCAATGGAATCCCTGCTTGAAAGTCTGGTGAAACGATTTGAGAAGTTACCCGAATTAAAATGGTACTCCATTACCGTTGAAAATATTTCCCAGGGATACTCGCTCTTTGCAACACTATCATCTGCAGATACTCAGTGATTTTTTTATAAATGTTGAATTTTACTCAAGAGAATTAATCATATGAATGATCTACTATTTGAAATCGGCACTGAGGAAATACCGGCGGGATTTTTAAATCCAGCCGCAGAACAGCTTCAGATGCTGTTTGAAACGAAGGCCAACAATCTCAAGCTGCCTTTTGATTCTGCAAAGACATTCTGCACGCCGAGAAGACTTGCATTGCTTGTCTGTAACCTCGCAGATAGGCAGGAAGACAGCCTGCAAACCTCTCTGGGGCCCTCAAAGAAAGCGGCGTATGATTCTGACGGAAAACCAACCAAAGCAGCCGAAGGCTTTGCCAGATCAAAAGGAGTGTCCGTCACCGATCTATCTCTGGTTGAAACAGCCAAAGGTGAATACCTGCAGCTGACCAGAGAAGTAATAGGTGAATCGAGTTCTGCGCTCCTGCCTGATTTGCTCAAGGAGCTGATCTCTGAGCTGTCTTTTGCCAAATCCATGAGGTGGGGAAGTTATCAAAACAGTTTCGCCAGGCCTATTCAGTGGCTGGTCGCATTGCTCGGAGAATCGGTGTTAGACATTAAACATGACGGCATTTGCTCTGGGCGCCTCACGCGCGGACACCGTTTTATGGCTCCCGGTGGCAAAGAGATCAGCAATGCCTCGGCATATAAAGAGGTGTTGGAATCTGTTTTCGTTATTCCAGATTTTGAAGACAGAAAGCTAAGAGTACTTGAAGAGATCAAGAGTGCTGTTGCCGGTACCGACTTTTCTGGCCCGGCAGAAGTAGCCATCGATGAACGGTTACTCCATACAGTTACAAATCTTGTTGAAAAACCTTATGGCGTCTGCGGCCGGTTTGATGACAAGTTCCTGCAGTTACCAGATGAGGTGCTTGTCACTTCAATGAGAGAGCACCAGAAATATTTTCCTGTCGTGAACGGCGACCAGACCCTGTTGTCAGGATTTGTTGCGGTGAACAATACCGGAGTAAAAAACACTGATCTTACCCGGGAAGGTCACGAACGCGTATTACGCGCCCGTCTCGAAGATGCGTTGTTTTTCTTTGAATCGGATAAAAAACACCGTCTTGAAGAGAATGTTGAAAAGCTCTCCGGTATTATCTTCCAGGCAAAGCTGGGGTCAGTGAAAGACAAGATGGATCGTGTCGTCAAGTTGACGAGGCTGCTCAGCGATGAACTTGAGCCGACACTGGTAGATACAGCCTGCAGGGCCGCCGAACTGTGTAAGGCTGATTTGATAACAGATATGGTCGGTGAATTTCCGTCACTGCAGGGAATAATGGGAAGTGCATATGCCCTTCATGACAATGAGGATAAAGTGGTTGCTGAGGCAATTAGGGAACACTACATGCCCCTTCGTTCAGGAGCTGAGCTTCCATCGTCTGCTGCCGGAGCAATTGTCGGGCTGGCAGACAGGATTGATACCATAGCCGGCTGTTTCGGTATCGGGCAACAACCCACAGGTACAGCAGACCCCTTCGGTCTCAGGAGGCTTTCGCTGGCGGTGCTTCATATAATACAGGATCGTGGTTATTCACTGGTATTGCCCGATATCATCCATAAAGCGCTGGCACTCTATGGTGACAGAGTGAATGGCAGCAGTGAAACCGTGGAGCTCATTGTTACCTTTATCAAGAACAGGTTTAATAATGACTGCGTGGCAAGAGGGATGGACAGTCGAGCTGTCGAGGCGGTTACCTCTGTCATATTCCTCGATGTCAATGATTGTCTGAAACGGATTGAGGCTTTCTCGGCTATGAAGAAGGATGCCTCATTTGAGGTCCTGTCTGCATCCTTTAAACGGGTGCGCAATATCGTAAAGGATAACAGCGATACCTCGGTTGATGAAAATCTTTTTGAAGCAGAGGCGGAGAAGCAGCTGTGGTCAGCATACCAGGCGTTGGAACTCAGTACCAGAAAAGGACTGGAGGATAGGGATTACCTTGGGATTCTTGAAAACATGCTGCAGTTGAAGAATCCCATAGACCGGTTCTTTGATGAGGTAATGGTGATGGCTGAAGAGGAAAACCTGCGAATGAATCGCTTAAATATGATGACCGCTATCGGAAATCTGATTCTTGAAGTTGGAGATATCTCACGGATGCATGTTGGCTGAAAACAAAAGCAGAGCCATAAAATAAAAAAAGGCTGCTCCTGATGGAGCAGCCTTTTTTTATTGGATATGCGGGAGAACTTTATTTTTTAGGATGGCAGGGAAGACAACCTTTGAACTTGTCAGCGAGTTCAGGTTTGCTTGCAACAACCTCCTTGTGACACGTCTTACAGTTTGCGTGTGCAGCTCCCTTGTAAGTCTCGATCTTCTTGTCCATTCCAGATCCCTTGAAGTGGCAGCTTTCACACTTTGCAATTTCCTGGCCCTCTTCATAAGGAACCTGCTTACCGTCTTTGGCACCATGATGGCAATCACCACATTTGGCAATTTCCTGATGTTTGGCGTGCGGAAAGACGGCAGGCTTCGGTTTTTTTGCCTTGTCTTTCTCGGCCTGCAGTGTCATATCGGCTGGGCCGTTGTCTGCGATGACGATACCGGCGCAACAGAGAAAAATTACCCCAAATACGCAAATAATGATTTTTTTGGTCATGGTGTCAGCTCCTTTTAAAATTTGAAATTTGCCAGTAATACAACTAAAAAAGAAAACCATTTAATACAGTTTATAACGGGTTACTCGGCTTCTGTCAAGGAACCACAAATCCAAAATAGTACTATTTAAAAGACCGTATTTATAATTAAAAATTAATTGGAGCCATAACTGTGCAAACCTGATAGCAGAAAGTTTACACCGTAGTATGTAAAAATGACGGCAATGAATCCGACGAGTGAAAGCCAGGCGATGGTTTTTCCTTTAATTCCCCGTGTATATCGGGCATGGAGCGTGAATGCATAGACAAACCAGGTAATCAGAGACCATGTTTCCTTGGGGTCCCAGCTCCAGTATGTTCCCCATGCAGAGTTCGCCCATATTGCACCGGTTATGATACCGGCGCTGAGCCAGATAAAGCCGAAAATAATGCTTTTGTGAGTAATATCCTCAAGGACGCTCAGTGAGGGCAATATATCTTTTGATTTATCCTTATTATTTCCTCCACTTAAATATGCTTTACTGAGGTACATGATGCCAAGTGCAGCGGCGATGGCAAAGGCAGCATATCCCACAAAGCAGGTGATCACATGGGCCAGCAGCCAATTGGACTGCAGGGCGGGGACGAGAGGATTTATACCGCGATTGATGGGGGCAAAAGATGCGTACGCCATTGCCAGAAACGCTATCGGTACGGCAAAGGCACCAATTGTTTTGGTTTGGAACTTCCACTCTATTCCGAGGTAGAAGATAATGATAGTCCAGGCGAAAAATACCACAGATTCATACATGTTCGTAAGAGGAGCATGGCCAATCCCCATCTGGTAGGATTCAACCCACCTCAGGCCGAGACCCACCGTCAGTATCAGGAGGGCAATAACGGTAAATCCGGTGGCCAGTGATCCCAGTTTCTTTGCCTTGAAGACCAGTGTGCCAATGTACAGAAATGAGGCAAACAGAAAGGTAAAGGTTGTGATTCCAAGTAGCTGTGAACTATCCATGCTGAAGCTCCATTAGAGAAGAGTTTCGTTATAAATGCCAGTGATCTGAATCAATGTGACGTATTCTTAACGAGGTTTATGATGCCTGCTCAAGTTCTGACGCCAAATTATCAAACACGCGCTCAAATCCGGGCCGGTTTTTGTTGGCAGAACCAGTTACTATTATTTCAGACCCTTTTTCGGTATTGGATACCAGCAGCCAAATTCTTCTATGGGACATGAAGAAAGCGACATAGAGACCAAAAAGCATGAGCCCGCAGCCGATATATACCCACCAGACTCCCGGGTCTTTGGCAACCTGTAAGCCGGTAGCATACATCTGCTTAACGCTTACCTGGTAGTCCTGACCTGTTCCATCGAGCCTTGCTGTCGTGTTATCATCGAGCCATTGTGTTATCGGTGTGTCATCTTCTTTGGAGAACCAGATTTTTGAACTGACGATCGACTGGCCAAGAGCTTTGGCGTTAATAATTCCAAAACGAATTCCTTCTTCAGCCCACTCCGTCTGTTTTTGAAACGGTGATATAAACGCTTTCTGATTGCCCGTTGTTTTGTTTGTGATTGTGATGACAAAATCCTGATATGCTTCGTAACTTGATTGATAAAACGTAATACCTTTGTACTTAAGGGGGCTGTTTACTTCTATTTCCTGGGTGAACAGCTCTTGTCCATTTTCAAGGATTGTCAGACTTGAGGTATATTCTTTAGGCATTCCATTCGGATAAAAGTCGATGGCAAATGAGTTGCATCGCACGGTAAAGCCAAGTTCGACGATCTCTCTGGTATCATAGAGAGCGACCCTGTCCCGTTCCATGGTCTCAGGGATGGAAACGCTGCCTTTGAAGCCACCGAGAGAGCCAATGATTGCTCCAAGAAAAATAACAAGAATAGAGGAATGGACCATGTAGACTCCCGCTCTAGTCCAGTTACCTTTTTGGCTGAAGATCAGGGTACCATCGTCAATCGTTTTAATCGCTGTTTTCCAGCCACGTTTATTTAAACGCTGGGTCATTTTCTGGGCAGCGGCAGAAGGCGGGTCAGGAGATTCCCAGAGTTTACTGGTGCTCATCTTCTTGATCCGTTCGGCTGTATACACGAGCCCATCGGCTGTTATCTGTCTCCAAACAGCAGGAAAGCGATCAATACTGCAGATAACCAGATTAAAGCCCAGGAGAAATAGTAATGATATGAACCACCAGGAATTGTACATATCCGGAATATCAAGCACCGCAAAAAGTTGAGCAGTCTTTGGACCATACTGGGATACATACCACTCAAAAGATTCTTTCTGAGGGATGATCGTTCCGATGATTGAGGTGATGGTAATTAAAAAGAGGGTGACGAGGGCAAGCTTGACAGAGGCAAAAAATTGCCAGACGGAATTATTGTTTTGCATAGAATTGATTTAGTTGGTAACGATTATCAAATAGGCCAGGATATTTGCTATCATGAGAATAGTAAATCTGCAAGGAAAATGATCATTATCGCTTACAATTATTAAGCTCACCACTAGAACAGTTTTCTTAGAACTTGCAAAGCCAAATTTAAAGAGGTTTTCATTCCTGGTTTTAGGTTAATCGTATTCCGCGATGGATTTTTGGCTGGAACAATGGCGGCAAAGGGATGTTCCCTGAATTTCGCATGGAAACTAAACAGAATATAACCACTCATTGACAAATGGGGGGGCACTTTCTTGAAGATTCGCAACACGGAAGGTAAATAGTATGGATTATGTAAAAGCCGCAGAATTAAATGAATTTAAAGAAAAGAATCATAAAACGCTCAAGCTGCTTGGTCGGTTGGTCGGTATTATAAAAAGAAAAGATGGGAGCTTTTTTGCCATTGAGGCTAACTGTAAACACCAGGGTGCCGATTTACTTGGCGACTATAAGGATGGTCACATTGCCTGTTGTCCCCGTCACCAGTGGAAATATGATCTGGAGAGTGGCACCTGTCTGACCAATGATTCCCCTCCGTTGAAAAAATATGGTTTAAAAGTAGAAGGAGAGACAATTCTTGTGACGCTGCTTCCTTTACCGACAGATGATTAGCCCGCTTTTCTCATGAACATTGTGTCAATTTTCTGAAACTGGTTTCTTTATAATAGCTGGCCTCCCGTTCACTTTGACGATAAATGTTACACAATGTTCATGAGAAATCCGGGCTGATGCCCTCACTGTTCGTATTGGAGTGTTCATCGTGTTTTAACCTGAAAACTAAGAAATTTATTGCATACTGTTTTAAAACCGGGTAGAAAGAATAGTTCTGGAATTGGAGAGCAGAAAAACTGCGAACGAAATAATTACCGAAATTTCGTCATAATAAACAGTGACGAATGGTTTTCAGATATCAGGAGAATGACCATGGCCAAGGTATGTCAAATATGTGGTAAGGGACCCGCTACCGGCAATAACGTTTCCCACGCTCACAACAAAACTCGTAGACGCTGGTTGCCGAATCTAAAAAGAGTTCGTATGGTTTCGGAAAGTGGCGGCGTTCGCCGGGCACGTGTATGTACCCGTTGTATTCGTTCTGGCGCGGTGGTTAAGCCAGCCTGATCCTGAACTAAAAATAATTGTGTCTGGGCGAGAATAGGAAATACCTGTCTCGCCTTTTTTATTTGTGGGGTGATTATGAGTGATCAGCAAATAGAGTTTCTTTCCTATGAAAAGGCAGTTAAACTTGTTGCCGCAATCCAGGAAGAAGAGGATATCCATCAGAGCGACAAAAGGATTCTTACCGTCTACAATCAATCAGATAAAGAGATCTGCTGGTTTGATTATGAAGAGACAATGGCTGCTGTAGGTGAGGTGCCGGCAGGTGAGAGAAAGGAGGCGGTGCAGAAGTACATTTTGAGCCATATCCCCAAATGGGTTTTGGAGCTCTAGCCCGCAATTCTCATAAACATTGTAGTCAATATGAGTGAGATTCAGACGATATCAAGCCACAGCCTGAGCAATTGCGGTTCTATTATATTTGAATCAGCAAGGTGAAGTGCGCATGTTCCACTGTGCTCGATCCCGTTGTGTATTACTGAAACAGGTCTGTCGGATGATACGACGATAATCATCGTCTGCTCGTGCTGTGCCGTAAATCTCAGAGCTGAATTATATCGTGCTCCCCGGGACCGATCTTCCCCCGCTATTGAGGGACCATCCAGCAGGCATGCAAAACGATGAAGTTGTCTGTCAACACCAACCTGTAAAGCACCATCAACCCGTGCAAGGTCACATGCAAGATCAAGCATATTTGATCGTTCGAGATCAAGGGGCTGTTCCAGGTTCTGGCCGGCTATTAACGTAAGGGGTGTGTTCATATCAAGGACAATCGCACAGCCAAAATATTCAGTTTCTGCATAATGTACGATAGAGGAGACGATATGGAACAGGCTGTTTCTAATCGTACTGTCTATGTGATAATCCAGTAATATTTCTTCAACTTCAAAAAGTTTTGCCTGGTGCGCTTTTGACGAATACGCGCCATCGGAAAAGCTGCAAATGGTTTGGCCATTTAATTTCAAAAATCCGAAGAGTCCCCTGAAATCTGCTGAAATATTGAAGCATTCGATTCTGCCTCTCGCCACTCCTAGAATATGAATACCGTCTGAAACGAGTTTGTAATGGAAGTTTTGCACCGATAATAGCAGTTTCCGCACATGCTTGAAGTTATCAAGAAGTGGTTGCTCTGAGTGGCGGAATAGAGCGAGGAAATCGACTGAGTCGACATTGGTGGGGTCTATGAACACCAGTTCACCATGTGGTGACTGTTGTTCTTCCCAGGTTCTGGAAATACCGAGGACAGCATTGAGGATTGGGTATATATCAAGTTGTGATATTCCCTTTTTCCAACTGTTTTGTTCATTTCGAATCTGATCGTGAACAGCATAGGCTCCATATTCCCTTAAAAATCTACCTGAAATACCGGTGTATAGATCCTCGGCGTTGGCTGCATCATGGGAGAAGCGCAGAACGGCATGTTCCAGCCATCGTTCAGTCGGACGGGTTGCCAGCAGTTCGGGATGATGTTGCGTGAACCACATCTGGTAGAACACTGGTGCTGAGTGACCGCCGAACGAAATGATTCCATCAAGCATCAGGTTTTCCACTGGATCTATGTGGCTGTAGGGTTTATTGACGAGCTGGTGCTGAATTATCAATGGTTCAGAATCACCATTAAAGAAAGTGGAGCTGATTTTACTCTCATGGCCTCTTAAAAGGCTCTGTGGATCGCATATATAGATTTCGTCCTCAGCGGACAGTTGATAAATGACCGCAACGCTGCTGGGACCTGAAAATTTACTAAGACCATCCCTCATACCCGTCAGGATTTCAATAACCAGTTTCTTTATGAAATTATTGTCATTTTTGATCATGACTGGAATGATATCCGAAAGAGTTGGACAATAATAGCGTTGATCTCCTATTCTATTTTCTAACAGTTCATCATAGCAGATTGTGCAGCTTCTGACGAATAATTTGTTTTTCAATCTGTCTTATAAAAGTATGTTGTTTCAGTTATCTATCTCATATTTTAGAATTTGGTACAAGAATATTGCTGTCTGTGGATGGATCGTTTTATGCCGGACACCATTGAGATGTCCGGCATAGTAACTGTACGGAAAAGGGAGGCACCTTTTAAACAGGGGGGAACTAAAATCTGTGTTTTACCCACCTGGAATTTCGGTATTCCCGGGAATGTCGGTCTTTTTTTCCTTTCGGTTTATGCCAATTACCCTTTTTACGGTAGTCATTGTAGTAAGTATCGTCTTGTGAAACCAGCTGCCATCCCTGGGAGGTCTTGCATACGGTGCCGTACATTTTTTTGGCCCTGCCGTTGATTGTACCCAGGATCTCTGCCTCTCTGCAATTACCGCGCGGCGCAGCTTTCTGCCAGCCTGGTGAATGGTTATACCTTGCTACCGGTTCATAGTACTCATAGCGTACTGGTTGATTTTGACGATAGACAACGTTGGTTGAGTACACCTCCCTCTTATCCATCTCAGTACCAACAAGATAACCGACAACACTGCCGATGGCAGTGCCCACGACAGTTGATTGGGTATTCCTGCCAATCACCTGACCAAGAAGAGCACCGCCGCCTGCGCCAACAATCACCCCCCTGATGTCATTATGTCTATGGTCCGATGCCTGGGCGCTTACTGCAGAAGCAATTGATAATGAAACGATCAGTATAATTTTTTTCATGGGTCTTCCTCCTGTTTGTGAGTTAACAATTTGTGCTGCTTTACTTTTGTTGTAAGGCAGATAATTGATGAAAAACAGAGGATATCTGGCGATGTACAGGTCGATGTCACCCTATATCAACCCGTGTAGATAGGTCGTTAGCTGCGTTAATCTTTTTTGATGCTGATGAGAATAAGCGATGATGGCAGGAGAGGACAAAGGGTGAAACAGCAGCAGCGAAACTGTCACAGCCTTCGGAGGCAGGCAGTCAACGAGCTATCTAAATTAGTGGCTCACTCTGTCCGCCTGTATTTCTGTAAGAGAACCGCTATCTCGGTTTCGATATCGAATGTGGACAGTAGTTGATCCAAGGTCAAGTTTTGCCTGAGTGACCAGCTGTATGGAGAAGGATGTATCTTTGACGTTTTTTAACAGCCATTTTATCGAATTATTTTTTTTATTTTGTTTAGAAAACGGTGGCATGGTTTTAATAATGTTACTTCCTGATGGCAATTTCATTTCAACGATGAGTGTCGGGGGTGCAGGAGGGGTGAGATTAATATCAATAAACGTCATTGTTTCACCTGTCTGATAGAGACGTGCCGTCACGGTCTCTGCATATGACAAGAGTGGGAAAGACAGCGGAGCAATGATACTTATAAAGGTGACCATAGACAGGTAAAGCGTTTTTATTTTTAGAGACATGGATCTCTCCAATAGTGATAAATAGTTATTCAAGTATCGAAAATTGTTGTTCGTTTGGCTGCCAGATATATCCGTCACCGAGCCAGATCTCTTCCAGAAGATCCATATCTATCTGAGCATATTGATTGGAATTGGTCAGATCGTATATGGTCAGGATCTCTTCATCACTTATCCTGTTATCCTGGTTCTTATCTGCCCAATGATGAAGGCCGGCCGTGGAATTTTGATCGCCAGAAACCATGATCTCGCCTTGATTTGATGAGCTGATCTTCAGTATACCGTCAAATAAAATAGTACCTGAGAAATGTTCTGTGGTCGAAATGGTGTAGATAAAAAGGGCTGAAGTTGAAATGTTTCCGAGCCACTGTATTGAATTGTTTTTTTTATGTTTTTCAGATATTTCAGGCGAGGTAGAAAGCACTGTTGCCCCAGGTGGCAGATTTTCACGCAGGATAAATGAAACGGGCTGATCTGTTGAACTCGAAATGTGGATGAAAACGGGGAGTGGCTGCCCGGCAATAAAATTGGCTGACACGGTTCTTTTCACCGCTATCTGGGGCAATACAGTATCTTCCTGAAAATAAAGAAAATAAATAATGACCCCAAAGAGCGGTATGAACATCAGGGTTAAAAATAGTGCAGTTTTTAAGGAAAAAAGAGGAGTGGCGGGGCGACGAACGGTCGTTGCCGGTGACGCCGCATCCGCACTATTATTCTGCTCAGGCTGCGGTGAACTACTATCGGTTGTCTGAACCTCTGGTACTGAATCAAGGATTTCGTCAAGCGTTACTTCAAGAGCCTGGGCCAGTTTCACCCCATTTTCTTTTTTGATAGAGGGGTATCTTTTATTTTCCCAGCGAGAGACGGTATCGGTGGTTACTTCTACAGCGGTGGCTATATACAATTGTGTTAAGCCTTTCTGCTCCCGGATTCTCCTGATTTTAGTCCCGTCAATTTTAATCATAACGGGGCCACCAGGATAAATATCATCATTCATAGGATCTTTGCTCTCTCTGTTTGCTCAGTTAAAACCCTCATGCATTCATATTACCAGAAAGTCATTGATTTACCAGTAAATCAAAGCATCTGATGCGGTATAGACATGGAAAAAAAAGAGGCTATGTCGTCCGATGTCGCCTGTTTTTTTAAGGAGGTGGGCGTACAATGAACTCAAATACCAGGCGGATCAACTGCCTGATGATGAGACACGGGAGGACAAAATGAAGAAGGTAATAACAGTGGTATTGGTAACAATTCAATGTTCATTTATTTCCATGGCGATGGCTGCGAGCGACAAATGTGTGGTTGTTAAAGCGGAAGGGAATGAGTTGACGCTTGAATGCAGGAAAGAGACCGATCGCTTCCAACCTGGAATGGAAGTTAAAATTAAATCAAACAGTAAGGCTGCCGTTGAAGGGTGTTAGCCTGGTGTCGGTCGATTACCAGTCAAAGCGAACAACATTGTCAATGGCATCAACTTTTGCTATCCGAACCTTTACCGTGGAACCAGGTTCTGGCTTGGGAATAACTGTTGCCGGCAGGTCAATGTCCATCAGGATGTCGGTAAGAACAAGATTTACCCGTTTAGGACCGGATTCGATAACAAGTGCATCGAAATAATTTCCCTTGCGATCTTCAAGGTACTTTAACAGCCAGTACCGGTGCCGCTGTTGCTTTACATTATTGACGGTTGCAAGGGTTCGGCTGATGACGGATGTGAAATCTTTGCACATATCCTGCGTGAAACAGATATCTGTTCGCCGAACCAGATTATTTATTTGATGCTGCATCACCAGGTCAAGAAGCCTTCTGATCGGTGAGGTTACCGTGGTGTAATAACTGACACCGAGCCCACTGTGCGGCTTTGTTTCAATCGAGAGTTCTCCGCGGGGCAGATTCTTTCGCTGCAGGGTGTTTTGGAAAAGGTCATCGTCTTCGCCATGGACCAGTCGCCTTTTTATTTCTCCCTGGGATCGAAATAAACCTGGTATCATCCTGTCGCTGACATATTTCGCTGCCTGGCTGTTGGCAAGAATCATCATTTCCGAGATAATTGTCCGGGCCGGGGTATCTGTTTTGCCAAGAGAGACGTTCACCCGACCATTATTATCAACATAGATATTCACATCAGGAAACGGCAGGAGAAGCGCTCCGCTTTCCAGGCGTCGGTTCCTCAGTTTCTTTCTGAGCATATTCAGGATGGATAATTCAGGATCGGCGTCTACCATCCTGTCTGCCTCTTCATAGGTCAGGCGTCGTTTCACTTTTATCAAAGAGGGGATTATCCTCACCCGGAGTACTTCGGCTTCGGGCGAAAGCAGGATCATATGGCTGAAGGCTGCACGTATCTCGCCCTGAATTAAACTGCAAACACCCTGGGACAAATGGCGCGGCAGCATAGGAATCTGCCCTTCTGGAAAGTAGATGGAGGTTCCTCGCTGCATCGCTTCCTGGAAAAGCGCATCTCCGGGGCGAACATAGTGGGCGACATCGGAAATATGGATTCCGATCAGGTAATTACCATCCTCCTCTTGGACAGTAAGTGCATCGTCAAAATCAAGTGTTGTTGCTCCATCTATCGTGAGTGGAGAAAGGTGAGTCAGGTCTTTGCGAGCCGGATCATGAAAAAGTGATTCGTTTCCGTTTTGCAATATTGCTTCCGCAAGCTGGCGTGCCTGCACACTGAATGACACCGGAAGATTGTTTCTTAACAGCGGGATGTTGATGTTTTTATGCCAGAGTCCACCTTTAATCATCAGGTGATATGGATCATGTGGTTTACTGAAACCCGCTTCTTTCAGCATCTTCCTGGCTAAATCATCGGTCTGCGCGGATTCTCCCGGCCAGATGTAGTAGTTCTGAATGATGGTGAGAATTTCTTCTTCTTTGTCTGAGTATGGTGCGGCGGATGAACCGTGGTCGTTGATGCGCCTCAGCAGGCTGACGCCACTTTCCGCAAGCAGCTGCTTTTCAGCTTCCTTTTCCAGCTGTATTCTCAGCTGTTCCACCTGCTCCGGTGAATGAGCCTTGATCTTACCTTCCCGGTACTTGAAGAACAGTTTGTCATTAAAGACTGACCGCAGGAAAGCTGAGACGATATCATCATCTGCACTGCAGCCAAAACTCAGTTCGGCTAAAAAATGAGGATCGAAGGTGTCTGTCGCCTCATCACTGGTCAACTCCCATAATATTTCAAGGTCAACATCTTCCATCAGGGAGCGTCGTTTCTGGGTAGTATCCTGCAGAAGTTTTACCAGGTTTTCGCGATCGTCATTGCCCTGGTGATAGGACTCAGAACAGTGGACGACACGGGATATCGGAAGGTTGAGTTCTCGGCCGTTCTGGTTCAGCAACCGTACTCTTTTGGGCTGGCTCTCCGTGACATAGCCACAGATAAACTTACCGTTGTCAAGGTACTCAATGACCTTGCCTGAACTAATCCTGATGAAAGACATATATGGCTTTTACAGGGGACTACACGGAATATCATGTTTGATAGATCGAGTCTATGCTGGCATATTTTTTCCCTGTACAGTACCCTTATTGAATTCTGATAGTGTATTATCCTTTAAACATATCAATATAGTTTAATTTCAACTTTTCACCACCCTATTCTTTTTGAGTTAATAAAATATGGATTTGCATGATTTTGAATTTGTCACGTCGGGAGTAGCAGCACTGGTCGGACCGCCAAATGCCGGAAAATCGACGCTCCTCAATACCCTGCTTGGTCAGAAGATATCTATTGTCACCCCAAAACCCCAGACAACGAGAAATCGGATCGCAGGTGTTTTGAATGATGCAGATTATCAAATTGTTCTGCTTGATACCCCCGGGTTGCATAAATCCAGGTCACCGCTGAACCGCGAGATGGTAAAGATTGCCATGGACAGTCTTTCTGATGTGGATTGTGTGGTATTTATGATTGATATATCGCTTCCCCTTCCTGAGAAAATCGAGCGGCAAAAAAGAGAGGAGTATAAAGAATACTTTAAGGAGGTTTCCTCACCTGCGATCCTTGTGCTGAACAAGATCGACCTGATCGATCGCAATGCGTTGTTGCCGTTAATTGAATCTTACTCGAGCCTGTTTCCTTTCAAGGCAATTATACCCCTGTCGGCGCTTAACGGGGATGGCGCGGATATGCTTGTGGAAGAGTTGCTTTCCGTTATGCCGAAAGGTCCCAGATTTTTCCCTGAGGATATCCCAACGGATGCCAGTGAGCGGTTTCTGTCTGCTGAAATTGTCAGAGAAAAAATATTTCTGCTGACGGGCCAGGAAATACCGTACGGGTCTGCGGTAATGATTGATTCATTCAAAGAAGATCAAGCGGCAAATCGTGTCACTATCCACGCGACCATTTACCTTGAGCGTAAGTCGCAAAAGGGAATTGTTATCGGCAAGGGAGGTGCAAAATTGAAAAGTATCGGGATTGCTGCGCGAAAAGATATCGAGAAACTGCTTATGCAGAAAGTTTCTCTTCACCTGTGGGTAAAAATTCGCAAGAACTGGTCACAGGATGAGCGATTTTTGAAAGAACTGGGATTTTAAGATAGTCAGCGTGCAGGCTCACTCTTTCTTTTTGCCCGATCGAACCGTAACTTTTTCAACGATACGCCGGTAATATTCCTCATCATGCTCGATTGTACTGGGGCGGCTCCTCTGGTTATCCAGTTTCATCAATAATACGTTCAGTTTCTTCAATTGTTTTACCCGCTGGTGTTCATCTTCCGTATGACTGATAAGATCTTCCAGCTTCTGTATTTCCTTTCTTGTTTCCACCTCGGGAGGAACAAAGCCACTGTTTTTCAGAATCTTGTAAGCCATCTTCAGGTCATCAGGAACAAACGAATCACTGTCAAGAGGTAACGGTTTGTTTTTCCAGCTGTCCGTCCGTAACGTTCCGTCTTCAATGGCTTGAGCGATTCTACGCTCGGCGATGGATAGCAGGGCACTATTCACTTATCTCTCCAGTTGATTAGGCATCACTCAGATTGTTTATATGAAACATAAAGAACCAGACTCTTAAGGATGTTGAAAGCTGATTTTAGCTGGTTGTCTGCAAGAAGCATTTTTTCAATTTCTTCGTCAAGCGCAGGTGTTACTGCGTTTTCACTGTCTTCTGTGTTGGTTATGTGGTTATTCAAATTTTCTTCCCGAAAGAAGTTGGTGCTGGAGGGCGCATCATTTTCTTCGGGTATATACTCGGAATATGCTACTTCGACGTCCGGCGTTATCCCGGTCGCCTGGATAGATCTTCCCTTTGGGGTGTAGTATCTGGCCGTCGTCATACGAAGACCGGCCCCATCAGGCAATGGTATTATTGTTTGTACCGATCCCTTGCCAAATGTTTTCGAACCGACGATCACACCTCTCTGGTGGTCCTGCAATGCACCGGCAACAATTTCCGAAGCACTTGCTGACCCTTCGTTTACCAGCAGGACCAGAGGGATTTCAACGCCGCTGTTATTCTGGTGTGCTTCGTACGTCAGATCCTGATCCCTGTTCCGCCCCCTGGTATAGACAATGAGGCCCTCATCAAGGAATATATCGGTGAGACTGACTGCCTGGTTAAGGAGTCCTCCGGGGT
Organism: uncultured delta proteobacterium; assembly: GCA_963776075.1. GTDB lineage: Bacteria > Desulfobacterota > Desulfobulbia > Desulfobulbales > Desulfocapsaceae > MADRE3. Next base: position 26,258 of record CAVZLG010000021.1, on the reverse strand, counting down.
TGTTTCTCAGATCAAGAACCAGTCCGCTCAGCGGACTTTTGCTTTGAAGTTTTGCCAGGTGCTCCTTGAATTCCCGCGTTGTGTCACTCTGGAAATTTGATATCCGGATATAGCCGAATCCAGGTTTCAAAACGAAGGATTTAACAGAATGGAGGGGAATTGTATCACGTATCAATTCGATGTCCTTAAGCTCTTTGAAGCCATCTCGGAAAATTGATATGGTGACACTGGATCCCTTGGGACCCCTGAGAAGTTTGACGGCATCAAGCGGCGTGAAGTTTTTGGTGGATTCACCATTAATTCGCATTATCTTGTCATGGGCCTTAATCCCGGCATTCGCCGCAGGAGTATCAGCAATTGGTGAAATGACCGTAATGACATTGTCACGAAGCGTTATCTCGATCCCTATGCCGGTAAAGGACCCCTGAGTCTCGTTCCTGAATTCCTGGTAACTCTCAGCTTTCATATAGGACGAGTGAGGATCAAGTGACAACAGCAGACCCTTTATTGCGCCTTCTATCGCCTCTTTTGCTTTGATCTCTTCAACATAGTTTTCCTGGAGAATACTCAAGACATTGGCAAATGTTTCAAGCTGGCGATAGGTGTCTTCCTGCTGTTTCTGCTCTGTCTCGGCAACCAGCGTGGATGGCGCTACAGAGAAGGTAAAGAGCGTGGCGATCAGGATTAAAAAAAGCTGTAAGGTTGTTTTCTTCATAAATGTTTTACTCATTTTGTGCGACATAAGACAGTGACTCGGTAAAGCTATGACTGTTTCCGGTCACCTTCCTTATGCAGTTTGGCTGTTTCCAGCCACTCGAGCGGATCCAGCGGTGTAGAATCCTTTCTGATTTCAAAATATAAACCATCACTCATCAGAGTCGCCGTGTCTCCTGTGATGCCGATTTCGGCACCTTCTGCGACTTTTTGTCCCTTTTTGGCAAAAATACGTTCAATGCGTGAACATATAGAATAATACTGGTAACCGTGATTAACAATGACCGTATTACCATATCCTCGAAGATAGCCGGAGAATGTGACCACACCTTCATGTACCGCACGAATAACGGTCCCATTAGGTGCCTTTATGGCAATACCTTGTGATATCGTTTTGATGCCCAGACGATTCGTCACCTCTTCCTGAAATCCAGAGACGAGTGTACCGCTGACCGGAGGCGGGATCTTGCCCTTATTGTAAAGAAACGTCTGGTCGATTACCTTGTCCTTCTTCTCAAGTACACGAAGGGAAGCGGTTAAGGATTTTGCTGCCTGTTCCAGCTCTGCTATCGCTTTTTCATGGAGTTGTGTCTGTGTTTTGATCCGGGAAAGCAGTACCTCTTTTTCCTGCTTGATGAGGCTGATTTTATCCTGTTCTTCCTCATTCCTAACGATAAAATCTTCGAGCAGGGCCTCCTCAATTTCTAGCGTTTCGACCGATTTATGGAGTTTGTTGATGGTCTGTCGGTATGCAACGATAACATCCTGGTCATACTTGATGAGGGCTTGAAACGATTCGTGGAAGTTGAGGAGTTCAGGGAGCGATTTTGTGGAAAACGTAACATTGATGAAACCGATGTTACCCATTTTATAATACGCTTGTATCCTTTTCTGCAGATGGCTCTGGGCGCTGTCTTTCTGGGCTTGGACACGTTCTATTTCATTATCTTTTTGTATAATAAGATCACGTTGAGTATTGATTCGACTTTCAAGTATTTCAAGTTTGTCCTGTTGCTCGAAGAGCCTGGCATCGATATCTTGCAGCTCTGCAAGTATTTCGCGCTCCTGTTTCTGGGTAATCTCAATGTGATCCTGCTGTTTTTCGATTCCCGCTTCTAGTCTGCGGATGTTGATTTGATTTTTTTTTATTCCCTGTTCTATCTTGACCTTTTCTGTTTCTCGATCACTGCTGGATGCAGCAATGGCATCACAGACAGGTAGTAAAAGCAGCGCACAGCAAAGACAGAAAATATGTCTATGAAAACCTGCAGGCAGCCAAAGTGATGAAAAACGATCTGTCATAAGTACAAAAGTATAGTTTAGATGCGCAGAAATTTTTGCATTGAGGTGTAGCTGCCAACTGCGCAGAGCACAATAGATACGGCTATGATTGTTGATATGGTTGTTGCCTGGAAAAAAGCAAACTCAAAAAGTGACATGATCCCCGGTCCCGAAAATTTTAACTTGATCCACTGGAAGAGCGAGTAGAGTGATATTAAACCAAGTATCGAACCGATAAACCCCTGCAGAAGCCCCTCGATAAGGAACGGCGTCCGTATGTAATAGTTGGTAGCTCCAACAAGCTTCAGTAATTCAAGTTCTGCCTGCCTCCCCAAAATTGTTAAACGAATGGTGTAGGAGACCATAAATACCGACGTGAGAATCAACAGGCCGCCGCTCAGCAGCACAATAATCGAAATCAGTCGGGTAAAATAGTAGAACCGCTCTATCCAGTCCTGGCCATATTGTACTTTTTCTGCTGCCGGGAGTTTCGCGAGATATTCTGAAAATAGTTTAACCTGGCTGAGGCTTCTCAGGTTTTTTAGCGGAACGACTTCGATGGAGGCTGGAAGAAAATCCTGGGGCATGTCATCGAGGACATCCCGGTCATCGCCAAGTTGATCAGAAAACTTCCGGAGTGCCTCAGCTTTGGAAATGAACCGTATTTCTTCCACATCATCAAATGCCAGGATTTTTTTTCGAAGCTGTTCTTGCATCTCCGGTCCAGGCTCTTCCTCAAGATAGACAATAAGTTGAAGATCGTCTCCCAGTTTATCACCAACACTGAGCATGTTGTTGTAGATGAGGAAAAAAAATGCGAATATCAGTACAGATAAACTTACCGTCAGCAGTGTCATGAACTGAGAGGGCCATGTTTGTCTCAGGTTACGGCCAACCTGCCGGAAAACGGCCAACCAGAAGCTCATCATGAAGCTCCCTTTCTGACAAGGTTCAGTCTTCCATGTTGTAATTCCATGATTCGGTGATGGGTGTTTGTGTATATCGAATGGTCATGGGTGGCTATCACCACCGTTGCCCCGGATTTATTGCATTTGGTCAGCAACTCCATAACTCGTTCGGTCGTTGTAGAATCGAGATTACCGGTTGGTTCATCAACCAGGATCAGGGTCGGCGAATTGGCGACGGCCCGGGCAAGGGCGACACGTTGCTGTTCTCCACGGGAGAGTTCTGCCGTAATAGTATCATGCTTACCGGCAAGCGAAAGCTGGTCCAGAAGATCTCTTACACGTTTTTTGATGTGTTGAGGCTTTTTGTAGGAGACCTCCATTGAGATGGCAATGTTTTCAGCGACAGTCCTGTTGGTAAGCAGCTTGAAATCCTGGTATGCGACACCAACTTTCTGCCTCAGGCGTGCCAGCTTCCTCCCCCGCGTCCTGTGTATATTTACACCCCCGATTTCAATCAAGCCGTTTGTTGGAGATTCCATATTGCACAATAATTTGAGGAGCGTGGTCTTGCCAGCACCACTCATGCCGATGAGAAAAAACATTTCTCCCGTTGCAACTGATAGCGACACATCTGAAAGCGCTTTCGTCTCAGGAGGATAGGTCTTGCTCACCTTGATCATCTCGATCATGGTGCCATTATTGCTTGTTGCTGTCATGGAGTTCTCATGGAGTAATAAGGTGGTGAATTGAAGCGGCTTATGTAAAGAGCCTACCAAATTTAATAAAGTAAGGGAGTTATGTCAATTTTAAAGCTGCTTAGTCGATATCAAAGATTTGCTGTTTTTTCCACCTTGATAGCCGAGGTGTCTGATCTTGTGATGCATTTTTCAAAAACCCACTACCTTTTCCACTCTTTGTTCATGGCAAATAGTTTTTTGACTGATTTTCAATTACATCCTGATTTTAGCCGAAACCTGAATATGGCGCTTCATGAGCATAACTGACCCATTAATTTTTATGAGAAATACAGCAGAAACGAGGAAAAAAGGGCAGTTCCCTGAAACGATGGATTATTCTACACTTTCCCCTTGCAACTTGGACCGTTGATGTTATTTTTATCTGTTCTGTTTCGTTAATGCGTTGGGAATTGTCGTTATCATGTTGAACTAACGATCTTCCTGGCCCGAGTGTTTATATCAAAGGAGATAGTTATGGATTACAGGGCGACTCTGAATCTGCCCCAGACATCATTTAAGATGAAGGCGAATCTTTCCCAGAAAGAACCTATGGTTCTCAAGGAATGGGAAAAAGCAGGCCTTTATCAGCAGATACAGAAGTATACTATTGACAAGCCTCTTTTCGTTTTGCATGACGGTCCTCCCTATGCCAACGGCAATATACATCTCGGCACCGCCTTCAATAAAATTCTCAAGGATGTCATTCTCAGGTCGAAAAGAATGTCAGGTTTCAATGCACCATATATTCCGGGTTGGGATTGCCATGGCTTACCGATTGAACATAATGTTGATAAGGAACTTGGTGATAAAAAGAAAACCATCCCGATCCTCTCCAAAAGAAAAGCGTGTCGTAAATATGCAGAAAAATGGATAAAGACCCAGAAGGCTGAGTTTAAAAGACTCGGGGTTATCGGTGATTGGGATAACCCGTACCTGACCATGAACTATGAATACGAGGCGACTATAGCACGTGAATTCAACAGGTTTCTTCACTCAGATGCAGTTATCCGGAGTAAAAAACCGGTCTACTGGTGCTCCACCTGCACGACAGCGCTCGCAGAGGCCGAGGTTGAGTATCATGACCATACATCTCCATCAATTTACGTGAAATTTCGGGTTTCAAGTGATCTCAGTGACATTGATCCAAAACTTGGAGGGGATGACCTGTATGTGGTGATATGGACCACGACTCCCTGGACATTGCCAGCAAACCTTGCCGTTGCTTTTCACCCTGATTTTGAATACGCATCTGTTCTGGCAGATGGTAAACGGCTGATAATGGCAAAAGAGCTGGTCGAAAAGGTTATGCTCGATTGCGGTGTTGAGTCTTACACTATCGAGTGTACGTTCTCGGCCAGAGAACTTGAAAACCGAACGTGCGATCATCCCTTCATGGACCGCCAGTCAGTTATGGTACTTGCTGATTATGTGACCCTTGAGGCCGGTACCGGCTGTGTTCATACGGCACCCGGACATGGGTCAGACGACTATATAACCGGCTTGCGTTATGGTCTCGATATCCTCTCACCAGTCGACGACGAGGGCGTCTACACCAAAGATGCCGGGCATTATGCAGGCCAGAAAATTCCTGAGGTTAATCGTCAGTTAAACGACGATATGTCAAACGCTGGTACCTTGATCTATGAAGATACCATTAATCACAGCTATCCCCATTGCTGGAGATGTAAGAAGCCGGTGATCTACCGGGCTACCCCGCAATGGTTCATCTCCATGGAAAAAAATGATCTGCGGCAACACTCGCTTGAAAATATTGAGCGTGTGACCTGGACGCCGGGATGGGGAATGCAGCGAATATACTCCATGATCGAAAATCGACCGGACTGGTGTCTGTCACGGCAGAGAGCCTGGGGGGTACCGATTACCGTTATCAGTTGTAAAGAGTGCGGCGAGGTTGTCAAAGATGATCGGCTGCTCAGAAATATTGACGAATTATTTGCCAAAGAAGGAGCCGATGCCTGGTTCAGTCATGAGCTTGAAGACTTTTTACCCGAGAGCACGGTATGCACAGCCTGCGGAGGGAAATCATTTTCCAAGGAAACAGACATTCTCGACGTCTGGTTCGACTCCGGCGTCAGTTATGCCGCGGTCTGTGAACAAAGAGATGAACTGACCGCTCCAGCTGACCTTTACCTTGAGGGAAGTGATCAGCACCGCGGATGGTTTCACAGTGCCTTGCTTGCCTCGGTTGGAACAAGAGGGAATGCACCCTACAAGGGAGTGCTGACCCATGGCTATGTTGTTGACGGCCAGGGGAAAAAGATGTCCAAATCAGTTGGTAACGTTGTTGCGCCCCAGGAAGTCATTGAAAAATATGGCGCTGAAATATTGAGACTCTGGGTTTCCAGCGAGGATTACCGGGATGATATCAAAGTTTCAGATGAGATACTGAAACAGGTTTCCGATGCATACCGGAAAATAAGAAACACCATACGCTACATGCTGGGTAATCTGGGTGATTTCGAACCTGATACCCATGGTGTCCCCTATGAAAAGCTGGAAGAACTCGATCAGTGGGCGTTGTCACGGTACGAGGAGCTGAAACAGAAAATTATCAGCTCCTATGAAAAGTATGAGTTTCATTCTATCTATCAGGCGCTGAACTATTTCAGCGGCACGACCATGAGTGCCTTTTATCTCGATATCCTGAAAGATCGCCTCTATACCTCAGGAACTGAGTCCAACTCAAGGAGGGCGGCACAGACGGTCCTCTATGAAATCCTTGATGGTGTGTTAAAGCTCATGTCACCGATACTCTGTTTTACTGCCACGGAGGCATGGGATGTCTTGAACAACAGAGATCAGAAAGCGGATCTGGCCGGTGGTATATTTTTTAAGGATTTTCCGGAAATTACACCTGACTATATTCTGGATGAGGAAACTGAGCTGCGCTGGAGTCGTTTGATGAGTGTTCGCTCAGAGATCACCAAGGCACTGGAAAACGCCCGTGCAGAAAAAGTTATCGGCCACCCGCTTGAGGCTGAGGTTCTGGTGAATGTTGAGGGTGAAATTGGCGAATTTCTATCCAGTCAGTGGCAGGTGATTAAAGAAATTTCAATTGTATCAGAACTGACCAGCGTTAGCAGAGATCAGTTTGAAGATCTCACGGTTTATGCCAGCGAAGAACTGGAAGGGCTGCAGATAGCAATAAAGCCAGCGTCGGGTGATAAATGTGAGCGCTGCTGGACAAGATCCGAATCGGTGGGACAAAATAATGATCACCCGCTGATCTGCAACAGATGCTCCACCGTTATAGAATCGATAAACCTCTAGTTAATTATTAGCGTGCGCCTCTATATAGCTATTAGTTTCGTTCTTAGTTTTTGCTGATCAGCTTACCAAATTTTGGATAATCAGTCATTTTTCACTCTATGATTCGCAGGTGGTTATCCCCGGTTTTTTTAATCTGGTCTATGTGACGAATAAGGGTGCAGCATTTTCGATGTTTGCTTCGGTCGAATCACCAGTCAGGCATTATTTTTTCGTCTCGATTAACATTATTGCTTTCCTGGGTCTTTCAATAGCAGCCTTTAAAATGCGCAGGAATCATCTGTTGTATACGATCTCCTTTGCTTTGATAGCCGCTGGAGCACTCGGTAACGTAATCGACCGTATCCGCCATGGAGCGGTGATAGATTTTCTTGATTTCTATTTTGGCAGTTATCACTGGCCTGCCTTTAATGTGGCGGATTCTTCAATTTGCGTAGGAGTTGCCATTCTTTTTATTATTAATTTTCTCGACGCAAAGAAGGATAAGAAACAGGAGCTTTAAATGAAGATAGCAGTACTTTTTCCCGGTCAGGGATCTCAATATGTTGGTATGGGAAGAGAATTTGTTGAAACGAACAGCAACTGTGCAGATATCATGGAACGGGCAGAATCGGTCTGCGATTTTCCGATCAGAAGCTTGAGCTTTAATGGGCCTATAGAGCAGCTGACTCGAGCATCAGTGGTTCAGCCTGCTCTAACCGCTACCAATTTAATTTGTTTCCAGGCGTTAAGAGATCGTTTGCCCGATGGTATTCAGATAGATGGCTTTGCAGGCCACAGTGCTGGTGAATATTCTGCGCTGTGCGCTGCGGGGGTAATTTCCATTCAAGATGCTGTCAGACTCGTTGAAAGGCGTGGGTTCTTTATGGAACGTGAGGGTGATAAAAATCCCGGAGGAATGAGAGCTATTCTCGGCCTGAGTATAGACGAAGTCGAATCGCTTATAAATGATCATGATGGGCAGGGGATCGTCACCATTGCCAATTACAACACTGCCCAGCAGATTGTTATCTCCGGTAACCAGGAAGGGCTGGATGCAGTATCAGCGGCTGCCGAGCAATCTGAAGCAAAGGTTATTCACCTGAATGTCAGTGTGGCAAACCACAGCCCCCTGGTTGTTGAAGCGGTACCCGATTTTTTTGCGTTTATGAGTTCTATCCAGTTTAATACACCGAAAGCAACCGTATATTTTAATGTAACGGCTGAGCCTGAGCGGCTTACTTACGAAATTAAACAGATCATGGCACGGCAAATTGCCTCGCGAGTTCGCTGGTATGAAATTATTAGCTAGAATGATTGATGATGGCTTTGATACCTTCATAGAAGCGGGCCCCAATAAAGTGCTGAAAAACATGATGCGAAAAATAGTGCCGAAAGGGAGCAATGTGACATCTCTCCAGTTCGACACCCCAGAGTCTCTGGACAAATGTTTTGAAAAACTTGCCCTCAACTGACAAAGAAAGGATGAGACGGGTGCAGCTGTACTCTTTGGGCTGATTTTTCGCCACCATTCAATGAATCCAATAACAGGAGAAAACCGCCATGGTTGCCGAAAAAGTTGAACTACTGAGAGCGCTGCAGTTGGATAAAGAGGGCGACTGGGATCATGCCCATCGCATTGCCCAGTCAATTTCGTCAAAGAACGGCTCTCGTGTCCATGCCTATCTGCATCGAGAGGAAGGAGATCTGGCCAATGCTTCTTATTGGTACAGCCGCTGTGGCCGGGCTGCTCCGAACATGAGTCTTGAGCAGGAATGGCAGCAGCTCTTTGATGAATTTTCATCAGAGGTATAACATCATCCGTATTATGTTTTGTTGAGTCATGAAAATCACAAAAAAATGTCTAAGTTGCAAATTTTATCGCCCGCAGGATGAGTATACCGGCCGCTGCCGTGTCGACAAAGACCGTCTTCATCACAGTAAATATCCGATCATGAAACATGAAGATCTCTGCGAGCAATGGAAGAACAGTGGCCAGCAATATTATATACGAGTTGGCTGGCTCAAGAATGAAAAATCGAAACAACAGAAACCAGAAGACGCTTAACATTCGGTGATATTCTCAGATGTTTACCAGTGTTTTTAATGATGTACTCGGCCCTGTTATGCGGGGACCTTCAAGTTCGCACACTGCCGGCTCATACCATATTGGCTTTGTTGTCCGTCAATTACTCGGGGCAGAACCTCAAAGAGTAACGGTCAGCTTTGATACCAGAGGGTCCTATGGCAGCACCTATGTACAGCAGGGTGTAGATCAGGCCTTTGTCACCGGATTAATGGGGTGGAGGCAAACTGACGAGATCTTTACCCGGGCGTTATCAACGGCAAAAGAACAAGGCGTTGATTTTGTTTTTGAGGTGGGCACGCTTCCCTTTGCTGATCACCCCAATTATGTAATTGTCGAAGTGGAAGACCAGCAGGGAGAGAAACTCAAGGTAGAGGCAAAATCTGTCGGTGGCGGGACCTTCAGGATAACCAGCATTGACTGCGTCGATGTGCTTCTCGATGGAAAGAGTTTTGAAACACTGCTCACTATTGATAAAGACGCCCGCTCAGATATCACCGACTCCCTGCAAAAAAGTTTTCCTGATGCGGTAATTCGTAGCTCATCCACTCGCAGATCCCATATCATCATTCAACTCTCTTCAAGCCTGCCGCTCGCTCCTGGTGAATTTACAGAATTAGTGCCTGAAAAGAATATCAGACAGGTTGAACCGGTTTATTTTACCCAAAAAAACAAAGCTCCATTTGGTTCGGCAGAAGAGATGGTCAGGTTTGCTGAGGACAATGGTTATACGCTTGGCGAAGCCGTGCTGCAGTATGAAAAAACGGTTCTGGGAATCACCGAAGAGGCTGCAATTGAACAGATGTTGCATCGTTATGATGTAATGGAAAATTCGGTGGCGGAAGGGCTGGATAATGACAAAGTCGATATGCAGCTTATTGATGCCATGGCCGGAACTATTATGGAAAACGTCATGGCGAGGCAGGTGGCGATTGGCGGTTTGCACGCTCAAGCTGCTGCTGCAGCAATGGCAGCCATGCACACCTGCAACAGTCGTGGCGTTGTTTGTGCTGCTCCAACCGGCGGAGCGGCGGGGACTATCCCCGGGATATTGACCGTACTCGAGCAGGAATATGATCTTCCCAAACGTCAACTGGCACTGATGCTGTTTGCTGCCGGCGGGGTTGGTTTAATTCTTGCGATCCGCGGTACATTTGCTGCAGAAGTTGCCGGATGCCAGGTCGAGATTGGTGCTGCCGGTGCCATGGGATCTGCTGCTGTTGTTGAGTTTGCAGGTGGAACAGCCCGGCAGGCGTGTGACGCTGCAGCTATCTCCTTTCAGAATACCATGGGGTCGGTCTGCGATCTCGTTCAGGGTATGTGTGAGTTGCCATGCCACACCCGAAATGCTGTAGCCGCATCAAGTGCATTTACCAATGCTGATATGGTCATTGGTGGATATGTTAACCATATAAACCTGGATGAAACAATCGATGCCGTATATTCCAGCGGCCTGATGTTACCCGGCGAACTGCGCTGTACTGCCCGCGGCGGTCTGGCAACTGCACCGTCGGCGCAGGCTTTGACAAGAAAAAAATCTAAAAAAGCATAGTTCGTTTCAAGATATCTGGAAACCAATCATCTAAAAACCGTATACCGCCATGAATACAATTCGTGTTTTATCAGCAAAACAGATCAGGGAAGCTGTCCGGATGAAGGATATCGTTGATGCGGTTGAAACGGCATTTATCGAGTTATCAGCCGGCAGCCCTGAAATGCCTGTTCGTTCTCATATCTCCATTGCTGAACCGGAAGGCACCGCTCTTTTCATGCCAAGTTATATGAAACCCACCGGGATGATCGGGGTCAAGACAGTTACTCTTTTTGAAGACAATCGAAAAGCAGGGATTCCCTACATTCAGGGAATGGTATGCCTGTTTGATGGCAGCAATGGCAGCCCACGGGCCGTGCTTGACGGCATGACCATTACCGCGCTTCGAACCGGTGCAGCGTCAGGCCTTGCCACTCGCCTGCTTGCTCGCCCTGGTAGTACCACCTGTGCGATCTTTGGTGCGGGAGTGCAGGGGCGAACGCAACTCGAGGCAGTCTGCGCTGTTTGTGATATAGAGCAGGCCACAATTTTTGATACGTTTGAAAAAGCTTCAGAAAAATTTGCTGAAGAAATGAGCCAGCAGTTAAATATTGAAGTGAATGTGGCTGCAACTTCAAAAGAGGCGGTGAGTCAGGCAGATATCATCTGTTGTGCGACAATTTCAGAGACGCCGGTCTTTGACAACCGCGACCTCTCGCCGGGAGTCCATATTAATGGTGTCGGTTCTTATAAGCCGCACGTCCAGGAAGTTCCTGAAGAGATGGTTCTGCGTTCGCGCCTATTTGTTGACCACCGGTTATCTGCCCTCGAAGAGACGGGCGATCTTATTATTCCGATAAAGAAGGGGTTGATGACTGAAGACCATATCGTTGCAGAAATTGGCGAGGTCGCTGCCGGAAAAATTCAGGCGAGAACTTCCGATGAAGAAATTACCTTTTTCAAGTCAGTTGGCGTTGCTGTCCAGGACCTTGCCGCTGCAGCAGTCATTCTGAAACAGGCCGAAGATCTTGATATCGGCTCGATTGCAGAATTATAATTGCACATTTGTGCACAAGACACATCCACTCATGCAACACGAGCTGAAATAATTTCAGTTCTCCCTCCGTTTATCAGCTTGATTTTCCCACAAATTTTTCCTGGAAAGCAATAGATCCGACAATGATAAAGAGTCCGATAAAAGTGGTGGGATGAATGGTTTCTCCAATGATTACTCTGAGAAAAAGCAACGAAAGAAAAGGGGATATATAGATCAGGTTTCCGATCCGTGCTGCAGAGCTGCTCAATTGCAGTGCCGTCAACCAGAGCACAAAAGTAATTCCCATTTCAAAAAGACCAATATAGATGAGCGGCAGAATGGCCATCATTTCCGGGATATGGATCGGCCCCAGAAAAGGGCTGAATAAAAGCGTGTAGAGAAACCCAAAGAAAAAGCCCCAGAAGAGTTTTATCACCGGGTCAAGCTGGTCCTTGGCGTTAACCAGCCAAAACGATGCCCATATGATTGTAGAACTAAAAGCCAGTATTACCCCTGTTTTGCTGACATCTCCAAAGCTTGCCATCTGGCCCTTGGTGGCAATGATCAATGCACCTGAAAAACTGATGATGATGGCAGCAATTTGAACGCCGTTCAGCTTCTGCTTCAATATAGGGACAGAGAGGAGGGTCAGTGCAAATGGCCAGCCATAATTAATGGACATGGCAATCTGGCCGGGAAGCAGCGAATAAGCCTCGAAAAGTATACTGTAATACAAAAACGGGTTGAGCAGTCCCAATAGCGCAAGCGTACCAAACTGTCGAGGTCTCAGGTTGAAGAGCAGGAGAATTTTACCCTGCAGCAGGATAATAATTAACAGGGCCAGGGTTGAAAAGAGAACCGAATAGAACAGAAGGTTATAAGGTTCTACATAAGAGAGTGCAATTTTAAATGCAGAGGCGGCCGTACCCCAGAACGTTACAGCGAGCAGCGTTAAAAGATATGCTTTTGTCTGGTTTTGCATGGGCTATCTGTATGAATTTCCAAACAGTTTAAAGATAGCCTGGGAATTATTCACCAAGATAAGCTTTTACAATGCTCTCATCCTGCTGCAATGTTTTGGCATCTCCTTTGATAACAATCTCTCCGGTTTCAATAACATAACCATGATCTGCAAGTTTCAATGCTACTTTTGCGTTCTGTTCAACAAGCAGGATGGTAACGCCTTCCTTGTTAAGGCGCAGGATAATCTTCATGATCTCCTGGACCATAAAGGGGGCAAGACCCATTGATGGTTCGTCCAGGAGCAGAAGTTCAGGGTCCGTCATCATGGAGCGGCCGATTGCAAGCATCTGCTGCTCGCCTCCCGAGAGAAAGGCGGAGTCACGGTTTTTACGTTCTTCGAGGAGCGGGAATATTTCAAAGACATGTTCCATTCTGCGTTTGCGTTCTACATCGTCCTTGAGTGTGAAAGAACCAAGGTCAAGATTTTCTGCAATGGTCATTCCCTTGAATATTTTCCGCCCTTCAGGCACATGAATTAGCCCCATTTGAACGATCTCGTGGGCAGGCTTCTGAGTTATATCTTCGCCCCTATAGAGAATAGTACCCGTGGTGGCACGAATGAGACCTGATATTGTTCTTAAGGTTGTGCTCTTGCCAGCGCCGTTAGCGCCCAGCAGCGTTACAATTTCACCCTCTTTTACTGATAAGGAAATACCACGAAGCGCATGAATCTTTCCATAGTGTGTTTCAAGGTCGGTAATTTCAAGAATCGTTTTACTCATGCGACTTCTTCCTCTTCCTCTTCTTTACCAAGATAGGCTTCGATTACCTTTGGGTTATTCTGTACTTCTTCTGCATTCCCCTGGGCAATTTTTTGACCATAATCAATAACGGTTATTTTCTCAGATACCTTCATCACCAGTCCCATGTCATGCTCAATCAGGAGAATAGTGATACTGAGTTCATCGCGAATGCGTTTTATCAGACTGATCAGCTGCTGTTTTTCGTCGTAATTCAGGCCAGCTGCCGGTTCATCGAGAAGAAGAATTTTTGGTTTGGTCGCAAGGGCTCTGGCCCACTCGACTCTTCTCTGGTGGCCATAGGAAAGATTGGAGGCGGTCCGGTCTTTTTCGTCAAGGATTCCTACAAAATCGAGACATTCTTCACAGAACGTGGTGATTTCTGCCTCTTCTTTTTGTTGAGAATTTGTTCGCAATACTGAGCTGACCGGTCCGGCTGAACTGCGGCAATGCATACCGGACATAACATTCTCCAGAACAGTCATGCTTTTAAAGAGCCTGAGGTTCTGGAAGGTCCTGGCCATACCCAACTGAGTTATCTTGTGTGGTTTTTTTCTGGTGATTTTCTTCTGGTCAAAGAGAATATCGCCACCCGTCGGTTTGTAAAAGCCGGTGAGGCAGTTAAAGACAGACGTTTTCCCTGCTCCGTTGGGGCCTATAAGGCTGGCAATGGAGCCATCTTCAACAGAAAAGGTGAGATCATTGATAACCTGCAGGCCAGAAAAGCTGAGAACGAGGTTTTTAACATCTAGTAATGCCATAAAATTAATACCATCAATAGAGTGAGCGCATCAATTACGTTTTCTTCGCAGGCCAGATACCTTCCGGGCGATAGAGCATGATAATCAGCATCACAATCGCAAAAACAAGTATACGCATGGAGCCAAGGTCACGGAAGACCTCAGGGAACAATACCAGGGCAAAAGCACCAATAATAACTCCCGGAATTTTACCCATTCCACCGAGAACAACACCGAGAAGAATAAGAACAGATTGCTGGAACTGGAATGTTTCTGGAGAAATTGCCGACATCTTGGCCGCGAAGAAACACCCGGCAACACCACCAAAGATTGCGCCGGTAACATATGCGTATAGTTTAACTGCAACCCGGTTAATACCCATCGCCTCGGCAGCATCTTCATCTTCTCGAACATATTGCCAGGCCCTGCCCATTCGAGAGTGCTGCAGCCGGTAGCTTACGAAACCGGCGATGATGGCAAGAATGAGAAATACGTAATAGAAGTGGATGATCTGGGTGAGTTGAAAGCCAAAGATACTTGGCCGTTCAATACCGATGAGCCCACTCGCCCCACCGGTAATTTCAAGATTCCTTGCAATAATCCTGACAATTTCCCCAAACCCGAGCGTAACGATTGCCAGATAATCACTGCGTAACCGCAAGGTCGGACCACCAATGATGCACCCTGCACAGGCAGAAAAGAGTATAGCCACGGGGATGGTTAGCCAGAAGTTGACGCCGAACTCAGAAGTAAGGATACCGGTTGTATAGGCCCCGACCGCAAAAAAGGCAGCGTAACCGAGATCAAGTAATCCGGCATAACCGACGACAATATTCAAGCCCAGGCAGAGAATAACGTAAAACCAGACATTGGTTAAAACTTCAAGTCCATAGTTATCTGTTACCAGCGGGAAAAGCGTGGCAATAGCAGCCAGAAACAGAAGTATGAACAGCCGGTTTTTCTGATCCTGAAGTCGATCGAACA
Organism: uncultured delta proteobacterium; assembly: GCA_963776075.1. GTDB lineage: Bacteria > Desulfobacterota > Desulfobulbia > Desulfobulbales > Desulfocapsaceae > MADRE3. The sequence goes on along the minus strand of CAVZLG010000021.1, from coordinate 11,211 downwards.
GGCGAGTTCGAATGCTTTCAACGTTATTTTCGTTTGGAGGAGTATTAGATGAATTTCCCATGGCCTACATCCTCTCTATTTCTGTTTTACCAAGAATGCCGGTTGGTTTGAATACCAGCAGGAGAATGAGTATGCCAAAGGAGAAAACATCTTTCCATTCGGTGCCGATGAAAGGGATCTGGGTTCCGAAAGACTCAAGCAGGCCAAGCAGCAGTCCGCCAAGCATTGCTCCGGGAATAGAGCCAATTCCGCCTATTACGGCAGCCGTAAAAGCCTTGAGACCGATGACAAAACCCATGAAAAAATGAATACTGCCGTAATAGGTACCAGCCATAATGCCGGCAGCGGCAGCGAGTGATGTGCCAATGAAAAAAGTCAGCGCAATGATTTTGTTAACATTTATACCCATCAGCCGGCAGGCATCCTGATCGATTGCTATTGCCCGCATGGCTTTTCCGTATAGTGTCTTGTGTACAAAGAGGTAGAGGACAACCATCAAAACCAGGGACGCGCCCACCAGTATCATCTGTGTATGGGTAATGAAAACATTACCGAGTTCCACGCCATCAAAACTCAGATCAGTGGGGAAGGCCAGATATTGCCCATCAGTAAGCGCCATTACGCTATTTGAAAGGACCATGGAAACAGCCAGTGCGGTGATCAGGATCGAAAGCCTTGGTGCGGAAAGCATCGGTACGTAGGCAATTCGCTGTATCAAGACCCCCAAGAGGCCGACAGCTATCATGCTGAAGACCATGCTGCACAGAATGCCGGTCCAACTATTGCCGATAAACGGGCTTAAGAAAGACAAAAGAATAAAGCCAACGAATGAACCGATCATGTACAGATCGCCGTGGGCGAAGTTCAAAAGTTTTATGATGCCGTAAACCATGGTGTAGCCAAGGGCCACGAGCGCATAAAACGATCCGAGAATCAACCCGTTTGCGAGCTGCTGTAATAGAATGTCCTGGATTGACATAATAAATAAGCTCAGAGAAGGTGAGTGTTATAATGTTACAGCCCGGTTTTGAGTGAACAAGCCGGGCTGTAACATTATTTAAGAAAGGAGAGGGGGCCTATTGATGAAGGGACCACTTTCCATCTTTTGCTACGAGTATAACAAAGTTACTTCTGGCCAGGGTATTTTGCTCGGTAAAGCTGATTGGTCCGGCAATACCGGTAAAGTCCTTGGTCTCTGCCAGTGCTTTAATGATAGCAGCTTTGTCTGTTGACCCTGCACGGTTGATTGCATCTGCCATGAGCTTCATACCGTCATAGGAAAGCGCTGCATAGGCATCAGGATCCTGGTTGTACTTAGCCTTGTAGTTTGCGTGGAAATCCTTGGCTGCCGGGAGATACTCAACAGTAGGATTGGAAAAGCAGTAGATACCTTCGGCTGCTTTTCCTGCAATCTCAAGAAGCTTCGGTGAGTTTGAGCCATCGCCGACAGCGATGAGATCTCGATATCCACCTTGACGGAGCTGCTTGATGACCATGGCCCCGTCAGCATAGTATGCTGTCCAGAAAACGGCATCAGGTGCCTTTGATTTTACACGGGTAACCAGTGCTGATTGATCCTGCTCTCCTTTATTTACTACCTCATAGGCAACAACCTCTTTACCCATAGATTCCCACTTTTCACGTGTCAGCTTGGCAAGATCCTCTGAGTAACCGTCGCCCTGGTGAATGATAGCCAGTTTGTTGATTCCTTTTTCTTCAAAGAGGCTGATCGCTGTTTTTACCTGATCAAATCCAGTGGAGTTTACCTGGAAGGCGTTGCCCATATTGACGTCGATCAATTTTGTAGAGTTTGCCGCCGGGATAACCATTGGGATGTTAGCATCCCCGTATATTTTCATGGTCGGCAGTGTGGCTCCGGAGCAATAGCCACCGACAAGGGCGTTAATGTCGGCTGAAACCAGTTTGGTGGCAGCAGCAGTTGCCTGCTGTGGATCACAGGCTGCGTCACCGGTCATGGTGACAATGTTCATACCAAGTACGCCGCCAGCCTTGTTAATTTCATCAGCGGCGAGGTTAATGGCGTTTTCCATATCTTTGCCATAGGTTGCCTCAGAGCCTGTTGTCGGAACCATGATGCCGATTTTCAGGTCAGCAGCTGTCGCCACCTGACCGATCAGCATCATACCAGCAAGGGTACTACCCAACACAGTTGAGAAAAATAAAGATTTCTTCACAGCTTCCTCCTTCATATTACACAGTTAACTACCAAAAACCTGTATCTCAAAAGAGTGACTCAAAATACAGGACGCCTATAAGTAATGGCTCCATGTGATGTCTACCAGGCCATTACCATCGTGAAAATGTTTTTAATGCAAAACCCGAAAAAAACCGGCTCATGCGAAGTTACTGACAATGAAACGTGTTTCCAAATAGTTGAAAATCTCTTTTAATAAAAAAGTTAACAACTTAATGGATCGATAATGAAGATATAAGAACTGATAACTAAAACGGTAGAGTTATAAAAAAAACGATATTTGTCAAGCATCGGCTCAGAATAATATTATTCCAAAGTAGTGTGAAATCAGATATTCCAGACTATTTTTAAGAGTATAAGAATACCCTCTAAAGATAACCGCTGCCAATCTTTAATTGTACTGATGGGTTTTGCTTGCGGATAAACGCCAATCGCTCGCCTAAATATTCCTCAGAGGGTGCTTCCAGGCTCTCAAGTTGGTAGTCCCTGCCAAGCAGGGAATATGTCGCCACACCGAGGCGATGGTAGGGTAGGATTTCGATTTCGTTAACTTTTTTTAGTGATTCACCAATTGAGAGGATGGCTGAAAGGGTTTCGTTATCGTCATTTATCCCCGGAATCATCGGAAAACGCAGGTTCAGTCGAAAAGGGAGATGGGACTGATCAAGTTTTTTAAGGTTAGTGATAATGCTCTCATTTCCAGCGCCAACCAGTTCCTTATGCTTTTCACTGTCATAATGTTTTATGTCAACATAGAGTGTATTGAGGTAAGGAAGTGATTTTTCTATATTCTTCCATGGCACCATAAGACTTGTTTCAATGGCAGTATCGATTCCTCGTTTACAACATTCTTCGAGAACTGCGGCAGTGAAATTCGGCTGGCTGAGGCACTCACCACCGCTTATGGTGACGCCGCCCCCTGAGTGGAAATAAAAGATTTCGTCTTTACTTATTTCTTCAACGGCCTGGTTCACCGTCATAATGTGGCCATAGCCCTTCTGTGCACCATGAGGGCAAATATCTGCACAATGAAAGCACGTGGTACAGAGATTTGTATCTGTCTCAATTCTCCCATTGGTTAAGGTGATTGCCCCTACAGGGCAACTGGCAACGCAGGTGGCACAGCCCATGCAGCGCTGGGCATTATATCCTTTCTCGAGCTCTGTTCGTTGTGATTCAGGGGTTGAGCACCATTTACAGGAGAGCGGGCAGCCTTTTAGAAAAAGAACGGTGCGGAGTCCAGGGCCATCATGAATAGAGGTTCTCTCTATTCGAAGAATAACCCCTTCAATCTCTGTACCCATTCAGTTAACCTACCGAAATACCATGCTGTACCGTTCTGCCGATTATCTCGTCCTGGACATCTTTACCAAGCTCAACAAAATAAGCCGTATAGCCGGCAACTCTAACCAGCAGTCCACGATAATCGTCTGGGTATTGTTGAGCCAGAATTAATTTTTCCTGGTCAATAACATTAAATTGAACATGATACACTCCCAGGCTGCACATGGATTTGAGAAGTGCCATCATCTGGTTAATACCATTCTCTTGGCTTAAAAGGCCTGGCTCAACCTTGAGGTTCAGCAGTGTTCCCTGAACGAATCGGTCATGGGGGATGTTGGCAACCGACTTTAACACCGAGCCGGGGCCATTGAAATCAGTTCCGCCAGAGGGGCTGACACCATCGGCAAGGGCTTTCCAGGCTCTTTTACCGGAAGGCAGGGCACCTACTTCAAGCCCAAAAGGCGTGTTTCCGGAAACAGGAAGAATGCCAGGCGTCATTTTACCGAACTTTGACTGGTATTTTTCGATTTCGTCTGCAAAGAACGTGAAAATATCACCGGCAATCCGGTCCACGAGCGGGTCATCGTTGCCATACTTTGGCGCCGCGTTACAGAGCTGGAGTATGTCATCGAAACCGACAAAATCATGGCTCAGGGCGTTGATTAACTGGCTCATTGTCAGCTGTTCTGTATCAAATACAAGGTGCTTTACCGCAACAATGGAGTTTATCAGATCAGCGACACCGATGAGAATAATACCGTTGCCGGTATTATATTTGGCACCTCCCCAGGCATAATCCTTGGCATTCTCAATACACTCTTTAAAGGTTAACGAGAGGGCAGGGGACGGCCTGTTCATGCAGACTTCATCAATAACATGGCTTCCCTTTACCACGGCACGGGTGACATGGGCGTACTGTCTTTTTACAGCTTCAAGGAAGGTTTCAAAATCTTTAAAATTTTCGGGATTACCAGTTCTTGCCGAAACATATTGGTTACTCTTTCTGCACATGCCATCCAACAGGGCGAATTCGACAATCGACCCGAGGTTTATATCGGCAAGGGCGGTATAATGCCGAAGCCTTCCCTCAAGATTTGTCTCCACACAACCGCAGGGATTCCAGTTGAACGCTTCCTTGAGCGGGATACCTTTATTCATCAGCATGCGGATGCCGATATCATCGTTGTGAAATGCGGGGAAACCCGTGCCAAGAGCAATTAACTCAACAACCTTGCGAAGAAATCGGTTGGGGTTTTTTGCCAGACTGTACCTTACAGATAATGATGGCTGGTAGAGCTGGACATCCATGGTTGCCTGGACGATCATGTAGGAAAGTTCATTAACCGCATCTCTGCCGGTCTCGTCAACACCGCCCACACAAACATTTTGAAACATTGGATAACCCGCTGCAAATTCAGCGGTTACTGCGTCCTGGAAGAGACAGGGCTCACTGAACTTTACCCAGAGGCAGTCGAGCAGCTCTTGTGCCGATTCTCTGTTCAGACGATCGGCCTCGATATCATTTTTGAAATAGGGGAAAAGGTATTGGTCCATCCTGCCGGGATTATAACTTGCGGCATTCTGCTCCATAAAAATGCATATCTGGTAGAAGTAGAGTGCCTGAAGGGCCTCTCGAAACGTTCGTGCCGGGTTGGTTGCTATAGTGAGCGCACACCTCGGCGATTTCAAGCAGCTCTTTCTTCCTGGTTTCATTTTTTTCAAATGATGCGAGCCTGGCAGCTTCATCGCTATACCGGCTGGCAAGAATTTTCATGCCGTCGACAACAATCAGCAGCGATTTGAGATAGTAATCTTTTTCATAATCGCCTGGAACCGTGATATCGAGTGAGGCTCTTCTTTTTTTGACTGACTCCTCGATACCGCAAAGTCCTTCATTAAGAAGCCACTCATACCCCGCAGTCGTTTCACCAAAACCACGCACCGCCTTCCGGTTGATATAAATTACCCCGTGGTCACGGAGCAGTCGTGTATCATCTGGAATCTGGGCTAACCATTCTTCATAATTAGACCGGCCTTTCCAATACGGTTTGATTTCCTGCTCAAATATCTGGCGGTCTTCTTCTTTAAGGTGAAAGGGGTCATATGAGCGGGTAGATATCGAATCGAGTTCATCATTGAGGACAGACCAGCAGGTATCAGCACAGAGAATGCCAGCGCGGATTTTACTGCCGGAACAGCCGACAATGAGCTCATGCTCAGCAATCGTTATATCTTTTTGTTGACACTGTTTTCGAAACCCTTTGGCCTTGCGAACGACGAGGGGTTCACCCTCGGTCTCCTGAAAACTGTCTGTCAGAATTCTCGCATTTTCAAGATCCATCTCCGGCCGCATTGAAACAACTCGTTCCTTCAATTCATCTATGCGATCCATGTAATATGGTCTCTGATCATCTCTGTTGTGTGTAGTCGCCATTTTTTTCATCGGTGTCACACTGCGAATTACCTGTTGAGCCTTTTGCAAAATGATGATTTTCGTTCAGCGTCAAGGCATGCGAAAAATTTTTACCGCAGGCATATAATTGATATTCCGAGGATAAAAATTTAAGCATAACGTAGAGGTTGAGCGAAAAGGGCGTTTTGCAAGTGGCTCTGTTGATAATGATATCTGTTATTAAGTACAACCTAACATTCTTTATGCAAATATCATAGAATTTTGTACCAGCTGGGGAGGTGTATGCCAAGATATCGCTTTATCAGATCCTGACACAATTTCTGCCGTCGTCTTTTGCCATGTAAACAGCTTTGTCTGCCGCTCGAAGCAGATCGTCAACCTTTTTCATCTTTCCATTGCTGACAGCAACACCAATGCTGACTGAGCCATACCAGAATCCTCTTCCGGCCATAACTTTTAGAGCTCGCAACCTTGGCGCGGGTCTGTTCTGCAATATGTTGAGCTCCCTTAAGAGAGGTTTGGGGGCAGATGACCAGAAATTCGTCGCCACCAAGTCTACAGACAATATCGTCGCTACGCACGGAATGAAGGAGCTCGATAGAGAGTCGTTGAAGAACACGGTCTCCTGCAGCATGACCATAGGTGTCATTAATTTCTTTAAAGCCGTCCGCGTCAATCATGAGGAGTGCCAGCGGCTCACCCGAAGAAACCGATTCGGCCCAGAGCAACTGGAGCTGGCGCATTGCAAATCGCCTGTTGGGTAAATCGGTCAGGTGATCAGTGATAGATATCACCTCAAGTGCCTCGTTGGCCTGGGCCAGATCTTTTGTTCTTTCGGCGACCCGACTTTCCAGGGTTCTGTTAAGTTCCGTCAGCTCTTTATTACGTTGTGAAAGAAGGGTAAGTAACCCTTTAAGGGCGGCAAGAAGTGTCGCTGTGGATTCATTTTCAGACTGTTCGACCTTCTCAAATGCCTCCGACGGTTTTTTTCCGTCTTTTATTTGAGAGATCTGTCGAGCCATGATCAGATCAAAGCCGAGAACATGATAAGCAATCCAATGTGCAAGGTAATTAAACAGTGCCAGACAATCTTCCTGGCTGCTCATGTCTGTAGATTGTGAAAAATCAGAGATATCCTGGATAAAATCGCGATGGCTTTTGAAATGAGTCTTGATATGACGCTGATCAAGTTTCATTTCGTTCATCAGTTTTTCTTCTGTTGAAAAATGGTCTTTTGTATATGAAGCGAGCTGTTTAAAGATAGATTTTAATACATGCTCATTGATTTTATTTTCAGAAAGAGCGTTACCATACTGATTGATCAGAGAAACGAGACCCCGATGTTGAGTATCAATTTCTGAAATATTGGTGATGAACTGTTTGCCCCACTTAAAAGATTCCATAGGCCTGAAAAATAACGGTTAAGGGGAATAAAGAAATAGCCTGATATGACAGATTCTTTCCTCAATTTTCTTTGATGTGTCACGACATCAAAGAACTCGACCAAAAATGAGAAATATTCCAATAGCTTCTAGTAGTTTATCCGACATATGCATATCAGTCAAAAGAATTTGTAATAATGTATGGATCTAAAAGGGGTGGTTTAAACGGCAGGGTGTAAAAAGAGCTGTGATAACTTCCGTGTTCGCAATGAAACGGGTGGAGCCATTGGTTCCAAGAACTCCAAACAAAAAACCCTCACCCGGCAAAATACCAGATGAGGGTTGTATATAAGAAATCGGCGGCGACCTACTCTCCCACATAGTTGCCCATGCAGTACCATCGGCGCTGGAGAGCGTTCGCAGCTTTTTTTCGAGGTGAGATGGCCTGCGAATCAAGAAGACGTGAGAGCCGGCAATACAAGTGTATGGCGCTCTCACAAGCGACGCAGAGTCGCGGGTCATATCACCTCGCCCGAAGGGTGTAAAAAGAGCTGCGATAACTTCCGTGTTCGCAATGAAACGGGTGGAGCCATTGGTTCCAAGAACTCCAAACAAAAAACCCTCACCCGGCAAAACACCAGATGAGGGTTGTATATAAGAAATCGGCGGCGACCTACTCTCCCACATAGTTGCCCATGCAGTACCATCGGCGCTGGAGAGCGTTCGCAGCTTTTTTTCGAGGTGAGATGGCCTGCGAATCAAGAAGACGTGAGAGCGGCGATACAACTGTATGGCGCTCTCACAAGCGACGCAGAGTCGCGGGTCATATCGCCTCGCCCGAAGGGTGTAAAAAGAGCTGCGATAACTTCCGTGTTCGCAATGAAACGGGTGGAGCCATTGGTTCCAAGAACTCCAAACAAAAAACCCTCACCCGGCAAAACACCAGATGAGGGTTGTATATAAGAAATCGGCGGCGACCTACTCTCCCACATAGTTGCCCATGCAGTACCATCGGCGCTGGAGAGCTTAACTTCCGTGTTCGGAATGAGAACGGGTGGAACCTCTCCGCTATGACCACCGATAAAGTGTAATCGGTAATACGGTAATACAATATTAAAAAAAAGATAATCGAACAGTAGAGTAAAAACAGCAGCAGCTTAATCAAAAAATATGGATAAGCCGCACGGCACATTAGTATCGGTAAGCTCCACATGTTACCATGCTTCCACACCCGACCTATCAACGTGGTGGTCTACCACGTGCCTTCAGATGACCATTACAGTCATGGGATATCTAATCTTGGAGTGGGCTTCCCGCTTAGATGCTTTCAGCGGTTATCCCTGCCGAACATAGCTACCCAGCAATGCCCCTGGCGGAACAACTGGAACACCATAGGTTCGTCCATCCCGGTCCTCTCGTACTAGGGAAAGATCTCCTCAAATATCCTGCGCCCGCAACAGATAAGGACCAAACTGTCTCACGACGTTTTAAACCCAGCTCGCGTACCACTTTAATTGGCGAACAGCCAAACCCTTGGGACCTGCTTCAGCCCCAGGATGTGATGAGCCGACATCGAGGTGCCAAACCTCCCCGTCGATATGGACTCTTGGGGGAGATAAGCCTGTTATCCCCGGAGTACCTTTTATCCGTTGAGCGACGACCCTTCCATGCGGAATCGCCGGATCACTAAGACCTACTTTCGTACCTGCTCGAGATGTCTCTCTCGCAGTCAAGCTCCCTTATGCCTTTACACTCTACGGCTGGTTTCCAATCAGCCTGAGGGAACCATCGCGCGCCTCCGTTACGCTTTAGGAGGCGACCGCCCCAGTCAAACTACCCACCAGACAATGTCCTGGATCCGGATTACGGATCGCAGTTAGATTCCTAAGATAACAAGGGTGGTATTTCAAGGGTAACTCCATGAACACTGGCGTGCCCACTTCAAAGTCTCCCACCTATCCTACACATGTTACCTCAAAAACCAATGCCAAGCTGTAGTAAAGGTTCACGGGGTCTTTCTGTCTTGTTGCGGGTAACCGGCATCTTCACCGGTACTACAGTTTCGCTGAGTCTCTGGTTGAGACAGTGGGGAAATCGTTACGCCATTCGTGCAGGTCGGAACTTACCCGACAAGGAATTTCGCTACCTTAGGACCGTTATAGTTACGGCCGCCGTTTACCGGGGCTTCGGTTCGCTGCTTCGCTTACGCTGACAGGTCCCCTTAACCTTCCGGCACCGGGCAGGCGTCAGACCCTATACTTCGTCTTTCGACTTCGCAGAGTCCTGTGTTTTTAGTAAACAGTCGCTCCCCCCATTTCACTGCAACCTACGTAGGCTCATTCATGTATATAAAATCACCATATAGGCACACCTTCTCCCGAAGTTACGGTGCTATTTTGCCGAGTTCCTTAACCAGAGTTCTCTCAAGCGCCTTGGTATTCTCTACCAGCCTACCTGTGTCGGTTTACGGTACGGTCACAATCATAACTAGATACGAGGATTTTCCTGGAAGCAGGGAATCAACCACTTTGTTGTCTAAAAGACATCGTCATCACGTCTCATCGTTTGAATAAGGACCCGGATTTACCTAAGTCCTCCGACTACACGCTTAAACCAGCTATTCCAACAGCTGGATGGCCTATCCTTCTCCGTCCCCCCTTACCATAACATTATGATAGTGGTACAGGAATATTAACCTGTTTCCCATCGACTACGCCTCTCGGCCTCGCCTTAGGAGCCGACTAACCCTGAGCAGATTAACTTGACTACAGGAAACCTTAGGCTTTCGGCGACAAGGTTTCTCACCTTGTTTATCGCTACTCGTGTCAACATAAGCTCTTGTGGAACCTCCAGCACTCCTTTCGGTGTACCTTCTCAGGCGACCACAATGTTCTCCTACCGTGACCAGAAGACAGAGGACAGATGACAGAAGTCAGAATAGTCAGGCGCTTGCGCGCTGTGAAGAATCTATTCTAATTTACTGTCCCATCATTCATCTTTCAGAATACGTTGAGAGGATAGTTCAGGGAGAAGAAGCTGCAGATGTATTTAGTATCTGTCTTCTGTCTTCTGAAATCTGTCCTCTGTCATCTGTACTCTGTCTTCTGACACCCGTAGCTTCGGTACTATGCTTAGCCCCGTTACATTTTCAGCGCGGATTCATTAGACCAGTGAGCTATTACGCTTTCTTTAAAGGGTTGCTGCTTCTAAGCCAACCTCCTGGTTGTATCTACAATTCCACCTCTTTTCCCACTTAGCATAGATTTTGGGACCTTAGCTGACGGTCTGGGTTGTTTCCCTCTCGACTATGGAACTTATCTCCCACAGACTGACTCCCATATTAGATCTTGACGGCATTCGGAGTTTGAAAAGGGTTGGTAATCCGGTGGGACCCCTAGCCTTGTCAGTGCTCTACCTCCGTCAGTCATCATATGAGGCTATACCTAAATATATTTCGGAGAAAACCAGCTATCACCGAGTTTGATTAGCCTTTCACTCCTATCCACAGCTCATCCGAACAGTTTTCAACCTATATCGGTTCGGGCCTCCATCTCGTGTTACCGAGACTTCACCCTGGCCATGGATAGATCACCCGGTTTCGGGTCTACCCCATACAACTAAACGCCCTATTAAGACTCGCTTTCGCTGCGGCTCCACCTCGCGGCTTAACCTCGCTGCACAGGGTAAGTCGTTGACTCATTATGCAAAAGGCACGCCGTCACACTGCATAAATGCATAGTGCTCCGACTGCTTGTAAGCTAACGGTTTCAGTTTCTATTTCACTCCCCTTCCGGGGTTCTTTTCACCTTTCCCTCACGGTACTCGTTCACTATCGGTCATCGGTTAGTATTTAGCCTTGGAAGATGGTCCTCCCAGATTCCCACAAGGTTTCACGTGTCTCGTGGTACTCAGGAACT
>CAVZLG010000020.1:0-37230 GCA_963776075.1 uncultured delta proteobacterium | reverse complement strand
AGTTCCTGAGTACCACGAGACACGTGAAACCTTGTGGGAATCTGGGAGGACCATCTTCCAAGGCTAAATACTAACCGATGACCGATAGTGAACGAGTACCGTGAGGGAAAGGTGAAAAGAACCCCGGAAGGGGAGTGAAATAGAAACTGAAACCGTTAGCTTACAAGCAGTCGGAGCACTATGCATTTATGCAGTGTGACGGCGTGCCTTTTGCATAATGAGTCAACGACTTACCCTGTGCAGCGAGGTTAAGCCGCGAGGTGGAGCCGCAGCGAAAGCGAGTCTTAATAGGGCGTTTAGTTGTATGGGGTAGACCCGAAACCGGGTGATCTATCCATGGCCAGGGTGAAGTCTCGGTAACACGAGATGGAGGCCCGAACCGATATAGGTTGAAAACTGTTCGGATGAGCTGTGGATAGGAGTGAAAGGCTAATCAAACTCGGTGATAGCTGGTTTTCTCCGAAATATATTTAGGTATAGCCTCATATGATGACTGACGGAGGTAGAGCACTGACAAGGCTAGGGGTCCCACCGGATTACCAACCCTTTTCAAACTCCGAATGCCGTCAAGATCTAATATGGGAGTCAGTCTGTGGGAGATAAGTTCCATAGTCGAGAGGGAAACAACCCAGACCGTCAGCTAAGGTCCCAAAATCTATGCTAAGTGGGAAAAGAGGTGGAATTGTAGATACAACCAGGAGGTTGGCTTAGAAGCAGCAACCCTTTAAAGAAAGCGTAATAGCTCACTGGTCTAATGAATCCGCGCTGAAAATGTAACGGGGCTAAGCATAGTACCGAAGCTACGGGTGTCAGAAGACAGAGTACAGATGACAGAGGACAGATTTCAGAAGACAGAAGACAGATACTAAATACATCTGCAGCTTCTTCTCCCTGAACTATCCTCTCAACGTATTCTGAAAGATGAATGATGGGACAGTAAATTAGAATAGATTCTTCACAGCGCGCAAGCGCCTGACTATTCTGACTTCTGTCATCTGTCCTCTGTCTTCTGGTCACGGTAGGAGAACATTGTGGTCGCCTGAGAAGGTACACCGAAAGGAGTGCTGGAGGTTCCACAAGAGCTTATGTTGACACGAGTAGCGATAAACAAGGTGAGAAACCTTGTCGCCGAAAGCCTAAGGTTTCCTGTAGTCAAGTTAATCTGCTCAGGGTTAGTCGGCTCCTAAGGCGAGGCCGAGAGGCGTAGTCGATGGGAAACAGGTTAATATTCCTGTACCACTATCATAATGTTATGGTAAGGGGGGACGGAGAAGGATAGGCCATCCAGCTGTTGGAATAGCTGGTTTAAGCGTGTAGTCGGAGGACTTAGGTAAATCCGGGTCCTTATTCAAACGATGAGACGTGATGACGATGTCTTTTAGACAACAAAGTGGTTGATTCCCTGCTTCCAGGAAAATCCTCGTATCTAGTTATGATTGTGACCGTACCGTAAACCGACACAGGTAGGCTGGTAGAGAATACCAAGGCGCTTGAGAGAACTCTGGTTAAGGAACTCGGCAAAATAGCACCGTAACTTCGGGAGAAGGTGTGCCTATATGGTGATTTTATATACATGAATGAGCCTACGTAGGTTGCAGTGAAATGGGGGGAGCGACTGTTTACTAAAAACACAGGACTCTGCGAAGTCGAAAGACGAAGTATAGGGTCTGACGCCTGCCCGGTGCCGGAAGGTTAAGGGGACCTGTCAGCGTAAGCGAAGCAGCGAACCGAAGCCCCGGTAAACGGCGGCCGTAACTATAACGGTCCTAAGGTAGCGAAATTCCTTGTCGGGTAAGTTCCGACCTGCACGAATGGCGTAACGATTTCCCCACTGTCTCAACCAGAGACTCAGCGAAACTGTAGTACCGGTGAAGATGCCGGTTACCCGCAACAAGACAGAAAGACCCCGTGAACCTTTACTACAGCTTGGCATTGGTTTTTGAGGTAACATGTGTAGGATAGGTGGGAGACTTTGAAGTGGGCACGCCAGTGTTCATGGAGTTACCCTTGAAATACCACCCTTGTTATCTTAGGAATCTAACTGCGATCCGTAATCCGGATCCAGGACATTGTCTGGTGGGTAGTTTGACTGGGGCGGTCGCCTCCTAAAGCGTAACGGAGGCGCGCGATGGTTCCCTCAGGCTGATTGGAAACCAGCCGTAGAGTGTAAAGGCATAAGGGAGCTTGACTGCGAGAGAGACATCTCGAGCAGGTACGAAAGTAGGTCTTAGTGATCCGGCGATTCCGCATGGAAGGGTCGTCGCTCAACGGATAAAAGGTACTCCGGGGATAACAGGCTTATCTCCCCCAAGAGTCCATATCGACGGGGAGGTTTGGCACCTCGATGTCGGCTCATCACATCCTGGGGCTGAAGCAGGTCCCAAGGGTTTGGCTGTTCGCCAATTAAAGTGGTACGCGAGCTGGGTTTAAAACGTCGTGAGACAGTTTGGTCCTTATCTGTTGCGGGCGCAGGATATTTGAGGAGATCTTTCCCTAGTACGAGAGGACCGGGATGGACGAACCTATGGTGTTCCAGTTGTTCCGCCAGGGGCATTGCTGGGTAGCTATGTTCGGCAGGGATAACCGCTGAAAGCATCTAAGCGGGAAGCCCACTCCAAGATTAGATATCCCATGACTGTAATGGTCATCTGAAGGCACGTGGTAGACCACCACGTTGATAGGTCGGGTGTGGAAGCATGGTAACATGTGGAGCTTACCGATACTAATGTGCCGTGCGGCTTATCCATATTTTTTGATTAAGCTGCTGCTGTTTTTACTCTACTGTTCGATTATCTTTTTTTTAATATTGTATTACCGTATTACCGATTACACTTTATCGGTGGTCATAGCGGAGAGGTTCCACCCGTTCTCATTCCGAACACGGAAGTTAAGCTCTCCAGCGCCGATGGTACTGCATGGGCAACTATGTGGGAGAGTAGGTCGCCGCCGATTTCTTATATACAACCCTCATCTGGTGTTTTGCCGGGTGAGGGTTTTTTGTTTGGAGTTCTTGGAACCAATGGCTCCACCCGTTTCATTGCGAACACGGAAGTTATCGCAGCTCTTTTTACACCCTTCGGGCGAGGTGATATGACCCGCGACTCTGCGTCGCTTGTGAGAGCGCCATACAGCTTGTATCGCCGCTCTCACGTCTTCTTGATTCGCAGGCCATCTCACCTCGAAAAAAAGCTGCGAACGCTCTCCAGCGCCGATGGTACTGCATGGGCAACTATGTGGGAGAGTAGGTCGCCGCCGATTTCTTATATACAACCCTCATCTGGTGTTTTGCCGGGTGAGGGTTTTTTGTTTGGAGTTCTTGGAACCAATGGCTCCACCCGTTTCATTGCGAACACGGAAGTTATCGCAGCTCTTTTTACACCCTTCGGGCGAGGTGATATGACCCGCGACTCTGCGTCGCTTGTGAGAGCGCCATACAGCTTGTATTGCCGCTCTCACGTCTTCTTGATTCGCAGGCCATCTCACCTCGAAAAAAAGCTGCGAACGCTCTCCAGCGCCGATGGTACTGCATGGGCAACTATGTGGGAGAGTAGGTCGCCGCCGATTTCTTATATACAACCCTCATCTGGTGTTTTGCCGGGTGAGGGTTTTTTGTTTGGAGTTCTTGGAACCAATGGCTCCACCCGTTTCATTGCGAACACGGAAGTTATCGCAGCTCTTTTTACACCCTTCGGGCGAGGCGATATGACCTGCGACTCTGCGTCGCTTGTGAGAGCGCCATACACTTGTATTGCCGGCTCTCACGTCTTCTTGATTCGCAGGCCATCTCACCTCGAAAAAAAGCTGCGAACGCTCTCCAGCGCCGATGGTACTGCATGGGCAACTATGTGGGAGAGTAGGTCGCCGCCGATTTCTTATATATAAAACCCCCGCCTGGACACTTCGTCCGGCGGGGGTTTTTTCGTCTGGGGACAGACAGGGATTTATTGATCTTCTCTTTTACTCAAAGCGTCAAATCACAAAAGCACCTCACTATTGTCAATCTTGTCTTCTCGCCGACAAGTCACCACTTCTGTTCATTAACTAACCAGATCGAGCTATTCTGTCAGTTCTCTTTCATGCGTTTCTTCAATAATCAAAGCTGTCCTGACTAACCAGGTGACCACTGTTATACCAAGAGAAAAGATACCCAGTGTAACACACAACTCGACCCAGGTCGGAAGATAATCAACAACTTCACCAAGCGGTGAAGGGATCAATCCCGGAACGATCAAGCCAATCCCCTTCTCCATCCAGATCGCCACGAATAAAAACAGACATGCCGGCAGAAGCACTTTGGGATTATTTTTCCCAGGATTAAAGGCCAGTACAAGGGTTGCAAGAAAATTTACACAAATGGAAGTCCAGATCCATGGAACCAGTGAGTTATGGCCGTCCATACCGAAGAACAGGTAAACAGCAGAACTTGAGTGATGAGTTGGAAAATAGAATTCCTTAAATATCTCAGAAAAAAGCATGATCAGGTTAATGATTGCCGAAATTACAATAATGAGTCGTAATTTATTAAAAACGGACCGGTCGATTTTATAGGTTGTGACACTATGAATAATTGCGAGTACGAGAGCAATGAGTGCTGGGCCTGCGGCAAAGGCAGAAGCCAGAAATCGTGGCCCCATCAGCGGATTGTTCCAGAATGGACGGGCCGGGAGTCCCTGGTATAAGAAGGCAGTCACCATATGAATAGAAAACGCCCAGAAAATCGACAGGAAAACAAATGGTCTGTATTTTCTTTCATCTGCTTCTCGCCCTTTATAGTGGCTGTAAAGGATATAAGCAGGAACCAGTGCATTGAGCAACAGGTAACCGTTTATTACAAGCACATCCCAAGCCAGTATCGATGAAGGAAAATTAAATATACCGATACCCGGAATCAAATGCCAGGCCTGGAGTGGACCGCCGAGGTCGACCATAATAAAAGAGAGGCACATGATCAATGCACCAACCGCGACGCCTTCACCGATAATGACCACTCGATGAAAATCGGGGTCATGAAAAATATAGGCAGGCAAAATCAACATAACCGCCGCTGCGGCAACACCAACCAGGAAGGTAAAGTTTGAAATATAGAAGCCCCAGCTGACAATGTCATTCATACCTGTTACGGCTAGACCGTATCTTGCCTGGTAGGAATAGGCATATATCCCAAGCCCCATGAACAGGAGTAACACTATCCTGAAAATCTGAAAACTGATACTTCCTTTAATGTTCCAGCGCACAGCATCAGTGAAGAATGTTATTAGATTTCTTTTTGAGCGAGTACTCATATTGATCCTCTTGCTCTCAGTCTATGAAATACCAGAATTTAGGTTCAGTACCGAGTTCATCTTTCATCCTGAAGACCTTTTTATGCTTCAGAACATAGCGGATCTCACTGTCGGGATCGAGTAGGTTTCCAAAAACCCGTGACCCGGTAGGACACGCCTCTACACATGCTGGCAATCTGCCTTTTCGTGTACGCTGGATACAGAAAGTACACTTTTCCATCTTGCCTTTAGGCCTTTTTCTGTTGCCAAGATAATGCTGCTTGGTTGTTATCTCTTCCTTTGGTACTTCAGCCTGTCCCCAGTTAAATCGACGGCCATAATATGGACAGGCAGCCTGGCAGTATCGGCAGCCAATACACCAGTCATAATCCACCACGACGATGCCATCGGGTTCCTTCCAGGTCGCCTTTGTGGGGCATGCTTTCGTACAGGGAGCATTTTCACAATGAAAACACTGGGTCCCCATGTAAAACTTATCGTCTACCGGTACCTTATGGAAATAGGCACCATTGCCAGTGCTTGGATCAAGCTTACCTGGCTCCATCTCAAATATTCGGATATATTGGGTATTGGTCTTCCTATCGAGATTATTTTCTTTGACACAGGCGGTAACACACTCCATAAAACCCTCACAGCGTGTTATATTGAAAGCATATCCGTACAGAACTTTTTCTATTGGCGCTTCATGGCCAACCTGAACATACATATCGTCCTGGATCTTTGCCAGTCGTTCAAGCCGCGTGACAGTATCTTCCTTTTCCTTCTGGTTCATCAGCCTGTAATTCTTTTTAAAAAATTCCTGCCAGCGCAGTTTCATTTCCTCCGACGACGCAGCATTCGCCGTGGGGATACATCCGGTTGCCAATGCTGCACTTCCTGCTGCTGCAGCTAATGATAGCCCTTTAATGAATGAGCGCCTGCTGCTCGGTTTTTCCATGACATCCTCAGAAATGGTGGTCACGGTGTCTTTCTGTTCAGAACTCATGAGGTTCCCCTGTCAGTTCAGTGGTACGGAGTAGGTTGCCGGAAATCTTTTTTCAAATCGTGGAGAATGCGGATCATGGCAGCTTGCACAATTGTAGACAACTCTGTCACCTGCCCAGTAGTCTAGACGTTTCCCATGAGCCCCTCCAAGCCAGTCACGCTTCTGTCGAAAGTGACACTGCCCACAGAGCTGATAGCTGTGATCGAAATCGATTTTTCTGCCTTTCTTGTCCTCTAAATAATCCCGATCCTCCGGATGATGACAATCAATACAACCGAGCTCATCACCCTCCTGCCCATGGTTGATGACCACATTGCCATGGGTCAGTTCCTGTCCCTTCTTGACGAGAACGTTTTTGTCTGTATGACAGCTCGAACATTTATAGCGCTCTATATCCTGTTTCCGGGCCAGTACCCTGAAAGAACCACCTTGATAGGGTTCTTTTACCAGCACTGTCTTCTCAATCACCGGCTGAACCTGTGTTACTGATCGATTATCAAAGGGGCCATCGTGGTTTTTTACCGTATCAATAAACGCTGATTCACTTGCTCCTGCAAATCCTGTGCACCAAAAAACCAAAACCAGTAGAGGAGCAATGTGCAGCCTTCCGATACATTGCAAAATATGAGTTTTCATAGCAGCCTGTTGGTAAGCATATTATTGTTTTCTAACAAATTCCCGTAACGGTTCAGTTTGTACTGTAGGAACATGACACTGTCGGCAATTACCTCTTGCAGAATGTTCCACCCGAATTTCAACAACGGCACCAGGCCCCGTATGACATGAGATGCAATTTTCCCGCATTTGTAATGGATGGGGAATAGGAGGCGGTGAACTTGCCAGAAACGATCGTCCAAGTCGGGGCGGAGGGATTGATTTCCAATCAGTTTCAACAAAGAGTTCATCCGTCTGCACCTGGACATGGCATTGATAACAAAGCGTTTTATCAGGGTGAGGCGTAACAGGAATGAACTTACCAAACTCCTGTGCATACCCTCCTTTTGCATGACACGATAGACAATCAGTTTCATTTCCTGAAAATGTTAAATCAACGGCATGGGGAATACGCGGAGGAGAACCTGGATATTGTCTGAGAGAATAGAAATTAGCCAGGTTCCGATCACCTGAGTCAGCGGCCATATACATCTCAGGTGTTGTCTCATAACTCTTGTATAATGTATCTCCCTGATAGTCGAAATCTCCCAATTCAGCAGACACCGAAGACGCAGCTGCCCCGATAAGCCACAGAAATCCAAAGAAGCAGCAAGTGGCGATGGTGACTGTCCTCCTGATCGCTATTTCTGTATGTTCCATCATGCTTTCTCCAGTCTGACAGCACACTTTTTATAGTCCGGCTGTTTCGAGATCGGACAAAAGGCATCCAGCGTCACCTCGTTGATCAGATAACTCTCATCAAAAAACGGTACAAACACCATACCTCTGGATGGGACTCCCCTGCCGTTAATCTGGGCAGGCATCACAACCTCACCGCGACGCGAGATGATTTTCACCTTTTCTCCATTGACAACACCGAGTTCTGCAGCATCCTCCGGGTGTAGTTCAACATAAGCTGAAGGTACTGCATTATGCAGAACTGGAACCCTTCGTGTCATTGAACCTGTATGCCAATGCTCGATTACACGGCCAGTATTGAGCCAGAAATTATATTCGCTGTCCGGTGACTCTGCGGCAGGTTCATAAGGGCGGGCCCATATCCAGGCTCGGTTATCTTTCTTGCCATAAAAATCAAAGTCCTTTCCGTTTGTACAGGCCGGGTCGTATTTTGGATTAAAACGCCAGCGTGTTTCCTTTCCATCAACAAAAGGCCATTGCACACCAGATCGTTCATTGAGTATTTTATAAGAGGCCATCTCGTGCTTTGGGCCAGCATGGAACCTTCGATATTCCTCCCAGATTTTTTCGATATAATCTTCCTGGCTCCACGAAAATTGTTTCTCAAAGCCCAATCTCCTCGCAACTTCTATGATCTGCCAGGTATCTGACATGGCCTCGCCGGGCGGATCGACTATCTGTCCGAAATGCTGGGTACGACGCTCGGAGTTTCCAAACATTCCCTCCTGCTCCACCCACATGGCAGCCGGCAGGATCACATCTGCAACATCGGTTGTCGGAGTCGGGTATACATCTGAGACCACAACAAATCGATCATCCTTCAGAGCACCATCCCTATAGCGATTAAGGTTTGGCATGGTAACCATCGGGTTTGTCACCTGAATCCATATAAACTTGATATCGCCACGATCAAGAGCCCGGAACATCTCAACAGTGTGGTATGTTGGTTTCGGATCAATATTGCTGACAGGGACATCCCAGATTTCCGCAGCCATCTGACGATGTTTCTCATTCATCACAACACCGTGCGGAAGTTTGTGTGTCAGGGTTCCAACCTCACGAACCGTTCCGCAGGCACTCGGCTGACCAGTCAGAGAAAAAGGACTGTTTCCAGGCGTTGATATTTTACCGACAAGAAGGTGAATATTATAGACAAGATTATTAATCCAGGTTCCCCTGGTGTGCTGATTCATCCCCATACACCAGAATGAGGTAACTTTCAGTGTTGGATCGCCATATAAGGAAGCCAGGTACTTTATGTCTTTGGCCGGAACACCTGAGATTTTTTCTACTTTTTCCGGGGTATAGTCCTCCAGAAAAAGTTTGAATTCTTCTAAATTGATTGATTCTGCCTTGTCTGTAAAGGCAAAGTGATCCTCGGTGCCGTACCCTATATTCGTTTTTCCTTTATGAAATGAAACGTGTTGATTGACAAAATCCCAGTTAACCCAGCCATTCTTGATGATCTCATAGCAGATGGCATTCGCCACCGCCAGGTCGGTCTGCGGTTTAAAGATGATTGATTTATCTGCAGCCTGGCTGGTCCTGGTCAAGCGGGTCGCAAAATCTATGATTTTCACATTTACGCGTCGTTTTCGATTGGCGAGCATCCTGGAAAATAAAACAGGGTGCATTTCCGCCATATTATTACCCCAGGTAACGAAGACGTTGGCATGATCCATGTCCTCATAACAGCCCATGGGTTCATCTAATCCAAATGAAGTCATGAATCCCGTTACCGCGCTGGCCATACAGAGTCGAGCGTTTGCTTCCACATTGTTCGTTCCAAGACAGCCCTTAAACAATTTAGACGCAACATATCCATCAGGAATCGTCCATTGCCCGGAACCGTACATAGCGACAGAATCCTTGCCGTGCTTGTCTCTGGTCTCTTTTAATTTACTGGCAACAAGATCAAGCGCCTCTTGAATTGGTACCTCGACCATGGCACCGTTTTTTCTGACCTGTGCCTTGGTAAGGCGATCTTTGCCATAAAGTGCCTGAACGGAATGATATCCTTTCATACAGCAAAGCCCCTTATTCACACTGCAGTTAGGATCTCCCTTCACGGCGATTGCCCTGTTATTGGAAACACCGATGAGGACTCCGCAGCCAGTGCCGCAGAAGCGGCAGGGAGCCTTTTGCCACGAAACAACTCCTGAGTTGTTGCTTATGTTCTGCCAGTCACCAAAACTGATTCCCGGAAAAAGAGATCCAGCACTCGCAACAGCGCTGCTTGCAGCCGCATATTTCATAAATCTTCGTCTGTTCAATTTCATGGTCACCTCGTTAACTCCCTTTTTTTTCGTTGTCATCGTAGCCAAAGGCCAGGCTGAGAGACTGCAGGGACTGCAAATTCTTCAGGGTCTGCTGAAGCACCTCTTCCGTAGCTTCGTCGGGTGTATCTGTTACAAGTACGATAACGTCCTGGTTATCGGCGGGGATCACTTCACAATGTGGCGTTGTTGCAAGATCGGCACAGAGAGTTTCTTTTGCATCATTTCTGGGAATAGCTAGATAGCTGAAAATCGGCATACTCACTCCTATTTAATGTTATGAACTGAGTACTGCATTGTGGTATTTCTTACTATCTTTTAACACGTGGGTAAAAATGTATCCTTGACTTAAGTCAAGTAGCGGTGACCATAACCACCGGAATATTTAATCAACCAGGGCTAATCCTATAAACTGACAACAAATGAAATTATCAATTCCTGATATTCATTTCACTCGATTGGTAAAAAGATACAAATCGTTCTGCTTTGAGATTTTGAGCATTTTGAATGTACTGGAGGGTGAATTCTTGCGATATTCTATTTTTTTGAGAAACACCAGGTCCTGTTCTGATGTTGCTGTAAGGACGCCTTTTGTATCCGTGGCCTAATACTTATTTCAATATAAAAGAACCCTGCAGGACACGTGCTTGTCTTGCAGGGTTCTTAAAGTGCGGTGAAAATAATAACAAAATATCTAAATGATTTTTTCGCTATTCTCCATATTTCAGCTCAATGTTTATGATGCTTTAAGCTTCTGCAGCGCCTGTTCTGCTGCGATTGTAATCGGCTCTGCACTTGGCTCTGATGAAATATCAGGGTTGCATGCAGAGGTGAACGTTGTGAGCTCAGAAATTGTTTTACCGCCTAAAATAAAAGCGGTGACTGCATCTATTTCTCTTGCCGGAGCAACCGCATGGCTGACAATCTGTCCACCAATTATTCTTTCAGTTTTCTTATCGAACACCAACTTTATTTTCCATGGTTTCATACCAGGAATCATACCGTGTTTGCTTCTTGAATCGACCGTTGCACTAACTGTTTCAAAACCTTCTTTAACTGCATGCTCTTCTGTAAAACCGGTCGCTGTAATCGTCATATCGAACATTTTGCATCCCCCGGCATCAAGAACCCCGGGAAATTTAATATTATAACCGGCCAGTCTTTTGGCAGCCAGGCGACCCTGAACAACAGCTGGCCCTCTTAGCTGGCCAGGAGTCGGTTTTTTCGTTATAAAATTATACTTTTCTACACAGTCACCACCTGCCATTATATCGGGGTGAGAGGTCTCCTGAAATTCGTTTACCTTTATGCCAAATTTCCCCATTTCAAGACCAATTTCCTGAGCAAGTTCGACATTGGGTCTTACACCAACATTCATAAATACAATATCTGCCTCAAGACTCCTGCCTGAAGCCAGCTTCACTCCAACCACTTTCCCGCTTCGGCCAACAATTTTATCAACCTTCTCACCGGTCAAAATATTTAAGCCTTTTTCCTCCAGATAGACCGTAACAGTATCCCCCATCTCCTTATCAAGCATCAGCGGTAAAGGATGATCCATTAATTCGATTACCGAAATATTTGCATCTATCGTGCCCATCTGCTTGAGCAGAGAGGCAATCTCCATACTGATAAATCCAGCTCCGACAAATATGATATTTTTCACACCTTGAGTATCGAGGGCTTCTTTAATCTTGGCAGCGTCAGAAAGTCCCCTCAGGGTCAGGACGCCAGCCAGATCATTGCCTTCAATTGGAGGCACAAAAGAGCTTGACCCAGTAGCCAGGTACAACTTGTCATACATGAATGCATTACCATGTGATGAATAGACGACCTTTTTCTTTGCATCAATTCTGGTCACTTCATCCTGTATGACATTAACGCCCATGCCCTGCAGCATCTTATCAGGAACGACAATTGACTCCCCTGTGACCTGACCGGCCACCACATGAGGTAACGCTCACCTGACAATGAAGAATTCTTCTTTTCGAATAACGGTTACGTCAACATCCGGAAGTAGTTTCTTTGCCATCATTGCTGCAGGACCACCCGACCCACTGCAACCGACAATAACGAGTTTATCACCTTTTTCCATAATGCCTCCTCAGGTCATAAGACCATTTGATAAAGTTATACAAAAAAAATCAGGCTACGGATTTCAATCGGTATTAAACGATTGTTTTGAACATATACCCGAAATCGACCTCTGTCAAAGAAATTATCTGTAATAGCGAAATAGATAGTGGAGTTTTGATATTGAAAAGAGCATCAGCTGGGGCGAAGAGAAAAATTTACAATGACTGAAGATTGCTTATTGTTAATTACCGTAGGTTTTTTCTTTAAAGGTGATATAAATCCCGGTGTACCAGAAGTCTTATATTGCACGAAGAAATTCTTATAATCACGAGAACTTTTTCGTCCCCAGCTGATGACCTATTTTGACAAACGAAACCTTGATTTAGGTCTTCAGCCATTTTAAATACATTAAAGTATCAATACCATGCTCAATCTCAAAGATATTGTCGGGATAAACGTGGAAGCATCTGCACGATGCAATGCCCGTTGCCCTTTTTGCAGCAGGAACAAAAAAGTACGAACGTATACCAATCATCTCCTCACACTTGGTGATTTCAAAAAATTACCTCTGGAGTTATTCAACTCAATTGAATGGCTTTCATTCAGCGGAAATTTTGGTGATCCATGTACAAACCCTGAACTCCCCGAAATAGCTGCGTATTTAAAAGAGAAATGCCCCTCGCTTATGTTAATGGGGAGCACTAACGGATCAATGCAGGACAGTAACTGGTGGCGTTTACTCGGCCAGTATTACTCGAATGGCAACATGTACTTTTCTCTTGATGGACTGGCCGACAGCCACGCCAGGCACAGGAAAGGCACGAACTTCAGTCAAATTATTCAGAACATCAGAGCGTTCACCGATGGCGGTGGAGTTGCTTACTGGCAATTCATTCTTTTTGAACATAATGAGAGCCAGATTCAGGCAGCTGAGGATATGGCCAGAGAAATCGGTTGTACTCGATTTTTTGTCATCTCCTCAAGAGCATACAACAGTGACTGTCAAAGGCCAAAGAACACGGCCTTCTCGCTGAAAGATGAAATTTTTACAAGCTACCAGCAGAAAGCAATCGGCCCGAACGAGCACGCACGCTGTAAACCCGTTCAGAATCGTTCCATCTATTTTGCCGCGGACGGAACAGTTCACCCATGTTGTCTTGCTCACTGTAACTATATAACGGAGCATGAACCATCATTTCAGTTTATTATCGATCTCATCGAGAAATATAACGATCAGATTAATTTCAGAACAAAACCACTGGACGAGATTCTTCAGGGACCGTATTTCAAGGAAGTTCTCAAATTGTCATTAAACAACAGTTATTGCAAGATAAAATGCAGTAAATACAGGAAACAGGCACGGGCTGAACTGATTCTTGTCGATAAATACTTTAAATAATGGAAATCCTCAGATCTCTTGTTTCCGCTCACGCACGATACATGGGTCAATTTCAGACAATGAATATTTCAAAAGATTATTCAGTTGAACTGAATCTAATTTTTCAGAGGATTGTAACCCCCTATTCTTGAGTTTTTTATAAAAGATTGGCTTTTTTAAGATCACCAGCAAATAAATTCACCAGCTCATCAACATATTTTTTGGTCATGGAAGGATTGATTGATTCTGAACGCGTCGACCAGACAAGGTTTCCTGTCTTTGTTTCATATAAATTTGACTCAAGGGATATGGTTGTAACTTTCACTGTATACCCAGGTGAATAGGCTTCCCTATACGTCATGGGGTAATAACCATGGATACCGCCGTAATACGGGTCAGCAAAAACCATGGTCCTCTGAGGCGGTCGATAATGTTCCTTGGTGTCAGTTCCAAGGTATCTGGTAATGAGCACAGATTTGGCCCCAGCCTCCTTAACGGCCGCATCAACACCCTCCTTGGTCGGTTTAATATCAGGTTGGGAAAGGGTATAACTGGCGATCGCCCTCACCCCGTCCTTTGAAAGTTTATCTACAAATCGATCCTCATAGAGGCGTTTAATCGTTTCATCTTTGGTCACTGCAATTACTAATACATCCTGTACAATATGTTTTCCTGCAAAAGACTCATCATGCCAGGTAGCGATCAGTTTACTGGTGCCGCAGGAGGTAGACAATAATAAAACGATTATTGCCATGACTCCCAGAGAAAGGTGTTTGCTAAAATTGGCTCTTGAAATATTCATTTGTTCTCCCCTATTACACTCCAGTTATATTTTCTCTCGTCAAATAAATTTTTTGCTTATTCCCCAAGACAGGTTCCGACATTTCTGGCACTTTCAATCCAACAGTGGTCCAGCGGAACAACTTTTCTTTTGCCAACCACGTCTTCCAGCGGGATCGGTGTTGTCGTGTCACCTTTTATCGCAATCATCATACCACTCACCCCCTCTTCTATATACCTGACACAGGCACTGCCAAGCTGGGTTGCCAATACCCGGTCTGTCGCTGAGGGCGTGCCACCTCTCTGAAGGTGACCAAGAATAGTCAGCCTTGATTCAAGTCCGGTCATCTCTTCCAGTTGCTGGGAAAGCAGGAGTGTATGGGCTAAGCGCTTTTTCGAAAATTTCACATATGCATCCTGTGTCTTTTTCTTATCTTTGCTCCCACCATTCTCTTTTGCTTTGAGTTTATTTTTCCTGATCTTTGCCAACTGACTCTGCTCAACTGTTGATAACGCACCTTCTGCAACGACAACGATACTGAAATTTGTTCCTCGCTGTTTTCGCAGTCGGATGGCATTAACAACTTTCTCCATGTCATACGGTATTTCCGGTATAAGAATAACATCTGCCCCACTTGCAACACCAGCGCCCAGAGCCAGCCATCCGGCATTATGCCCCATTACCTCCACGACGATGATTCTGTGATGACTGTGCGCGGTTGAGTGCAGTCGATCAATTGCTTCTGTTGCTATTTCCATAGCGGTGTCAAAACCAAATGTCACGTCTGTTCCGTAAACATCGTTATCAATCGTCTTTGGCAGCGTTAAGATATTGAGTCCTCGCTGAGCCAGACGGAAAGCATTCTTCTGGGTTCCTCCGCCACCGAGGCAGATCAGCGCATCAAGATTGTGCTTGTAGTAGTTATCACATATAACATCTGTCATATCCATTAGTTCACCACCCACGGGCATCTTGTGGGGCTTATCACGACTTGTCCCAAGGATTGTTCCACCAAGCGTCATAATCGAAGATAACATATGGCGATCAAGACGCATGACCCGGTTCTCCATAAGTCCTCGAAACCCGTCCTTAAAACCCACGACCTCCATACGGCCGGTGTCGAGTGCAGATTTACCAATTGCACGAATTGCTGCATTTAAGCCGGGGCTGTCACCACCGGCGGTAAGAATACCAATATTTTTTATCATCATTTAATCCTGAATATATCAACCATCTATCATCTGAGAAATGATTTCACCCTTAAGGTACATATCATTCTATATTTTGAGTATTAAAATTTGAAAAGCCACAACATTTCATCAATTTCAATGTTTGTTTTTCTTTGTATATGATTTCTCATGGCGGCTATGTTCTTGTTTGACAGGGTCGAGTACTGGAAAACCGGTTACATAGGTGTTGCTGTTTTTTTTGCTCCAATGGTTACTCACCCATTTTAAGACATGATACAAGGACAGAAGCAGAAGAATGAAGGTCGATGCTATCTTTACACTAAAGGGCATTGTCTCACGTGCCTGCTGCATGATTGCTCTTGGTTCAATAGATAAAAACTGATAGAGCCAGTCAACACCGAGACCAAAGAGTATTGAAGAGAGAGCGATTACGACGAGGTACCTGACGGTTCCACTTTTACCGAGAATTCGTGTCAGGACAGATAAGGAAGTCATGTTGGTTGCTGGTCCTGCCAGCAGAAAGACTAAAACCGCGCCCGGACTGGCACCTTTTAATAAGAGCGCAGCTGCGACCGGTGTCGAAGCAGTTGCACAAATATACAGCGGCATGCCTATAAGCAGCATGGTCAGCATTGAAATAAGGCCACCGCCCAGAACCATCTCTGAGAGATTTTCAGGTATAAATACGGTAATTACACCGGCAATTAACAGCCCTGCGAAGAACCAGAAAACAATATCACCCCAGACATCATCACAACCATATTTCAGGCCTGCAATTACCTTGGGGATAACCCCGGACGATAAACCATCTTCAGATTCATTTTGATCGTTTTCCAGAGAACAGCAGTTATCAAGAGGTTTATCCGTTTTTTCTTCCTTTTTCTTCGTTTCATCAAAGGAAAATGTGTTTTCCAAAACTCCAGCGAATATGCCGGTAACAAATGCGGCAACAGGCCTCACGACCGTCATTATTGGGTCGAGCAGGGCATAGGTGATTGCAATCGAGTCGATACCGGATTCCGGGGTCGAAACGAGGAATGATGCAAGTGCACCTTTATTGGCACCCTGCTTTTTAAATGATGCTGCCGCCGGCAGCACACCACACGATCAGAGAGGAAGCGGGACCCCAAAGAAGGATGCTTTAAACACAGATAAATATTTACCCTGACTGAGATGTCTGGAGATAAAATTTTGATTTATATATATTTTGATAAACCCGGCTACAAGGATTCCAAGGAGAATATAAGGAGATGAATCCAACAAAATTGACCACATTTCAACTCCGACATCATAGAGCAAGCTCATTTCATTCACCCGACCATTTCGGATACATGGTCATGAGCAACACCAATCAACTGCATGACATGATCATCTACGAGACGGTAGTAGAGTACCTGCCCGTCCCTTCTATTTTTAACCAGATTCATATTTCTTAAAATTCTCATCTGGTGACTCGCAGCTGATTCTGACACACCAAGCAACGCTGCAAGGTCACATACGCACATCTCCTGGACATTGAGCGCCATGAGTATCTGCACCCTGCCAGGGTCAGCCATGGCCTTGAAAAGATCACTCATACCCTCAATATCTGCCTGTACCGGTAGAAGCGTTCGTGCTTTCGCCAGTCGATCCTCATGTATAATTCTTCTTTCACAAATGTCATCTATCATTTTTCACCTTATATGAATATCTGTTCATATATTAAACCATATAACACAATAATCAAGAAAACCAGGTGCATTTTTTCTGATGATTGTCCATAATGAAGCTCAGACAGTGTATCTACCCTTCTCTTTTATTTGAAGTTCCAAAATCTTATGACCGGATCACTCTACATCGTAGCTACTCCTATCGGAAATCTTGAAGATATGACCCATCGAGCGATACGGGTACTCAGCGACGTTGACCTGATCGCTGCTGAAGATACTCGTCACACCCGCAAACTTCTTACTCATTTTGGAATAACAACCGGCCTTGTCAGTTACTATCGGGAGAAAGAATCGCAACGTTCGAGCGAACTTGTTGCTAAAATGATTGCAGGAGCAGATATTGCCCTTGTCAGTGATGCAGGAACACCGGCAATCTCTGACCCGGGCAGTATTTTAGTGCGACAAGCACGGAAGGAGGGATTGAAGATCATTCCGATCCCCGGTGCCTCCGCGCTGAGTGCCGCAATCAGTTGTGCCGGGTTGACCCCGGGTTCTTTCCTGTTCATCGGATTTCCCCCCGCCAAGGGTGGTCAGAGGCGTCAATTGCTCACATCTCTTCGCTCCTCAGAATACCCGCTGGTATTCTACAAATCGCCACACCGAATCAACAAATTCATTTCTGATGCTGAAGACATACTGGGTGATCGGACAATTCTCTGGGCACGTGAAATCACCAAAAAATTTGAAGATATTACCGAAACGTCTCTGTCTGAACTCTCTGCCACCATTAAAGATAAAAAAATGAGGGGAGAGATCGTTGTAATCATCCATCCTGCCATTCAAGAAGCTGCAACAGGCGAAAGTATTGACGAAATTCTGAACTGGTATCATCAGAACAGCGATCTTTCCATGAGGGATGTCTGTAAAAAGGTTTCAGTTGACATGGGGATCTCCCGGTCTGATGTTTATCAAAAGGCCCTTGTTGTCTGGAAGAAAAAATAATTATAGAGAAAACAATTATCATGAGAACCTGCATAGCTCCCGATGGAGTTTTCTGCTACGGAATTCATAAACCATCTTATTCAGTGCGTAACCTGAGGTCAAAGACCAACCATGAAGTACTCGGTATTGACCAGGCCTTTAACAGCGTTGACAACCACATCAATTATCCGGAAAACGATGTCGAAGTCACACATGCTGACTGGATCTTTGAGATTGCCAACCCGCTCTCATTTCGTGGAACAACGTTCATTGGCAAACGCTGGGCTGACCGCAGTGCTGAAAATTACGAACGAATAAAACTCGACCCCTTACCGGAGGTATCTTTATCCCAGTTACTTTCTTCAGAACAAATCGATGCAAGGCTTATTTCAAAACTCCCCCGCCCACTTCTGCTGAGCCTTGCAACCAGCTCAACGGATCCCGAGGACCTCATTCAACTCGCACATAGCTGTTGTCTGTTTGCAACGACTGACTCAGGCGATATTTCAGGCCTTGAGTATAAAACTAATAGCCAAGGAGGCTTGAAGGCAGCAATATCAGATCATGCTCTTTTTGAGGCCGTGGCAAACAACCCTGCACTGCCAGACGATTATAAAACTGCCATGGTAATCAGACCAGGAGCACAGGGAGCAAGTGAAATTGTTGGTGACTACCATGATGGGGATGAAACCCATATCTACGAGTACCTGAGAAGGAACTCATATATCGGAGGTGGCCATTATGCTGCAAATATGGCTGAAGACGCAATTCGATATACCATTGAGTCCCTGCAGCAGGGAGATATTGTTGGGCTGCGCCATCTCTACTACCAGCGTACCTATATCCGGCTCGCAGATGCTCTCGGTGTAAAATACAACAAACACCATTTATCAGAAGAAACGCTGGAAGATCTGCGCAAAAAGATTTTAAGCGGTATGGAAAAACAGACCATACCCCTGACCGCAACGCTTTGGGGTTGGAATTTTGGCTTTGATTATGCCCCATCCGGATATCGGCTTCATGCATCTCACCAGCAGATACACCAGCAATATGCGCTCATACCACACTCGGTTGCAGGTTATCAGGACGGATTTTCTCAATCAACAGGCTCCTACACTCCCTTCTCCAGCGGTGATATGATCACAGAAATAATCGCCGAATACCATGCAACACACGGTAAACATTTCTTTGAAAATTATATGCAGGCAATCACTAACAACAAACGAATGGACGGCAGAACAGACAGAGACAGCGATCTTGTGGTCTGGCAGGACGAAAATGTCATGCTGTTCGTTCCCAAAGCACAGACATCGCAGTGGGAACTGCAGGTGATAACCAAACCGGATAAGCAAGGACAATGGCCAGGCAACGTTATTGAGACCGATATGAAGACCCGCCATTCAATTGACAAGGCAATTCTGAAGGCTCAAAAGGCCCTGGCAGGGCGTGGCGCCCGTATGGTCAGCTCGATAGAATATTCTAAGCGGTTTGATTCTCTGGAGCAGAGCCAGCCTCTTCTCTACTGCCTGCTGCCGAAATTACCTGAATCTCCAGGAGCCTTCAGTGAAAGTCAACATCGGTTCATCAACGGACACTATCCAGAAGATTTTGCAGCGGTTTGTCGACGAGAACTTCCAGGATGGTAATCCAAGCAACAGCAGACAACCGTATCAATTGAGGTCAATATTTATTGACAAGGTTTTCATACTTGTGAAAAACATGGAATTTAGTGTAGGTTCAATCTGAGAATACGTTCTGGAAAGGCAAACCTCTAGAGACTATATAGATTGCCAGGTTTGATGCTTATCCCCTGACTGAAAGCTATGGTCTTCTTCGAAATTTACCTTCTATAAAAATATCGGTTCGTTGCCTGTTTAAAATTAATCTAACCATGGAGTAAATAATGAGTAAAAAGGGGTATTACGGTAAATGGGGCGGACAATTCATCCCCGAAGTATTGCATGACACATTTCAGGAATTGGAAATTGCCTTTCAGGAGATACGTCAGGACCCCTCATTCTGGCAGGAATACATTGATATCATGTCAACCTATTCATGTCGTCCGACACCGTTGACCTACGCTGAAAACCTTTCCAAACTCTTCGGCGGCGCACAAATTTATATCAAGCGAGAGGATCTTAACCACACAGGCGCACATAAAGCTAACAATGTCATGGGACAGGGACTGCTGGTTAAACGAATGGGAAAAACCAGAGTTATTGCAGAGACCGGTGCCGGCCAGCACGGTGTTGCGACGGCCACCATGGCTGCCAAGTTTGGTTTTGAATGCACTATTTATATGGGCGAGGAAGATGTGTTTCGCCAGCGGCCGAATGTCTTCTGGATGGAAAAAATGGGTGCGACCGTAATCCCTGTCCAGGACGGCTCCAAAACACTTAAGGATGCGATTAACGAGACCTTCCGTGACTGGGTGACAAATATGGACAACACCCACTATGTATTTGGGACCGCCTGCGGTCCTGCTCCATTTCCAGAAATGGTATCGTGGTTTCAGTCCATTATCGGACTGGAAGCAGCATCACAGATCCTTGACCAGCACGGCCGCCTGCCTGCAAGAGTCTACGCCTGCGTCGGCGGGGGCTCAAATGCGATGGGTATTTTTAAACGATTTATTAAAGAAGAAGGAACAGAACTCGTTGGTGTGGAAGCAGGAGGCCGTGGACTTGACAGTGGCCAGCACGCCACTCGACTCTGTGGCACTGACGCATCGCCAGGTATCGCCCAGGGCTACAAGACAATGTTTCTTCAAAACAAAGACGGCCAGATGCTCGATACCCACTCTGTTTCCGCCGGACTCGATTACGTTGGGGTCTCCCCGATACTGTCTGACCTCAATGACCAGGGAGCCGTCAGGTTTGAATCGGCAACCGATGACGAAGTAATGGAGGCGCTTGATCTAACAATGAAAAAAGAGGGTATTATCCCAGCCCTTGAATCCGCGCATGCCTTTGTTCAGGCATTTAAGGAAGCACCTGATCTATCAACAGACGATGCAATTATTATCAATATGTCCGGTCGCGGAGATAAGGACATCTTTACAATCGCTCATGCGTTTGACGACCCATCATGGAAAGAATTTATCATCGAGCGGGCAAAACTATACAGTAAATAATTTTGAGGATCCCTACAGGCTGGGATGGTGGTGAGTAAAATGCGGCTTGAACAATATATAGCTGATAGAAAAAAAGACAAAGACATCCTGTTAATGACCCATATCGTTCTTGGTTATCCCTCTTTTGAGGATAATCGAGACGTCATAAAACAGATGGTTGAAAATGGCGTTGACTGCATCGAAATGCAGATTCCCTTTTCAGAACCGATGGCTGATGGTTCTGTAATTTTGAAAGCAAATCAGGAAAGTATAGCAAATGGTACTGCCGTCGCTGACTGTATAGAATTCGGCAGTGAAATGGCCAGCACCTATGATATCCCATTCCTCTATATGACCTATTTCAACATCATCTACAAATATGGTGAAGAAGAATTTCTAAACGCCGCTCAGCAGGCTGGTATTTCAGGTCTTATTGTACCTGACCTCCCCCCGGAAGAAGGCGCTGATTTCTGCAAAATGGCACAGGATAAAGATATTGATCCGATTTTGATTTTTGCCCCCACCTCTACCGATGAACGCATGAAAGCATTGAAAGACTATGGGAGCGGCTTCATCTACTGCACTGCTCGACGAGGAGTAACCGGTAAGCAGTCCCAGTTTGGATCGGATTTTTCCGATTATCTTGCCCGCTGTCGAACGGCTACATCTCTACCGCTTGCCGTCGGTTTCGGGATCCAGCGTCGATCAGACATCCTGGAAATAACTGGTAAGGCTGATATGGCAGTTGTTGGCTCGGAGACTATAAAATTGGTTGACGAGCGTGGAACAAAAGCTGTAGGAGCATTTATAAGAGAATTACTGGGTAACGAATGATGGCAGAAGCTCAACAACTCAATAGAGAACTTGGTTCAGACGATGTTGTCTGGGACCTCTCTGATCTCTATCGTTCAACTGAATGTCCCGAGTTTATTAGAGACTTGAGCTGGTGTAAAGAGGAAGCCAGGAAAATTGGGGATGAATTTCGCAGTCACGTTGCCGGTCTCAGCTCGAATCAACTTCATACGCTTGTCACTCGACTTGAAGCTCTTGATTCCCGTATCGGCAAGCTGGCAACGTATGCATTTCTCAATTTTACTACCCAGATCGACAATGAAGCTGCGGGTGCTCTCTATCAGAAAATTCACGAACTTTCTAACAGCTGTGGAAAAGAAACCATTTTTTTTGAACTTGAATGGAACAAAATAAAAGAAGAAAAGGTTACAACCCTGCTCGCCGATCCTCAGCTCAACGATTATCACCACTATCTCAGAACACTGAGACGTTACCGGCCTCACCAGCTTGAGGAAATAGAAGAGAGGCTGCTGATTGAAACAAAAACTGTCGGAAGAAAAAGCTGGACCACACTCTTTGAAAAAGTGATTGGGAATCTGCGGTTTGGAACTGATGAGAGAACCGAAGAAGAGGTCTTAAGTGATTTATATCATCCGGATCGATCGGTTAGAAAAGAGGCAGCAGATGATTTGACAACAGGACTTAAGAGCCAGAACCATATCCTTACACATATCTACAATACGCTTGCTGCCGAAAAGATGATTAGCGATCGGTTACGTCATCATCAACTCTGGGTCAGCTCAATGAATCTTGATAACCAGATCGCTGACGACACGGTAGAGACACTTGTTAGTGCCGTAACAGGAAGATATGATATTGTCAGTCGTTACTATAAACTCAAGGCACGACTCCTCGAATTGGATACGCTGTACGATTATGATCGGTACGCGCCCCTTCCTGCACTGCCAAAAGGTTCCATCAACTGGCAGCAGTGCTGCCAGATGGTACTCCGTTCCTTCTATGAGTTCTCTGAACAAACAGGCCAGATAGCAGAACAATTTTTTACTAAATCCTGGATACATGCCCCAATAAAAACGGGGAAGCGTGGCGGAGCCTTTGCACATCCATGTGTTCCCGAGGTTCATCCTTTTGTTATGGTAAACTATACCGGCACATTACGTGATGTCTCAACAGTTGCCCATGAACTGGGCCATGGCGTCCACCAGGTTCTCGCAGCCCGCAATGGCTATTATAATAGTGACACACCGCTCGTCCTTGCAGAAACAGCATCTGTTTTTGCCGAATTGCTGGTTTTCAAGTCACAGCTGGAAACATTGAGCGATAGAAACGAAAAACAGGCCTTTATCTGTCAAAAGCTGGAGTCGGTCTTTGCTACGGTGTTCAGGCAGGTTGCAATGAATCGTTTTGAACACCTGATGCACGAAGGTAGACGAAATCATGGTGAACTCAGCAATGAACAGCTCTGTTCATTCTGGATGCAGACCCAACAGCAAATGTTTCAGGACTCGGTTATTCTCGAAGATCACTATAAGGTGTGGTGGAGCTATATACCTCATTTTCTTTCGACACCTGGTTATGTATACTCATATGCTTTCGGAGAACTGCTGGTTCTTGCATTGTATGGCGTGTATCAGAAGGAGGGATCTTCTTTTGTTGGGAAATATCTGACCCTGCTAGCTGCAGGTGGATCTTCATCACCATATGAGTTGTTGAAACCGTTCGGCATTGATCTCAACACATCTGAGTTCTGGGAACAGGGTTTAGCCGTTATAGATTCAATGCTTCTGGACGTTGAAGAGATGTAATCCTTTTATCTTCCTTTGTTTCTTCGCCAATGTGGATGGGTAATACCCCACTTGCGGATCTTGTAATTCAAGGCCCGGGGGCTGATGCCAAGTTTTAGAGCCGCACTCTTCTGCACCCAGAGGCATTCCTCGAGGGCGTGTATAATTAATTCCTTTTCACGACCCGCAAGTGAGCCATCTCCATCTCCACCAAGCCTGTCGCTCCGCCTTCGCTTCTCAAGAACTACCGGCTTGTCGGAACTGCTATGCTTTCTTCTTCTCGGGGGTAATGCCAGATTACTCTCCTGGATCAGATAGCCCTCTTCCAATATTACAGCTCGTTCAATAGTGTTTGCCAATTGCCTGATGTTGCCTGGCCAATCATAGGCGAGGATGGCCTCGGTCGCATCTGGTGAAAACCCCTCTATTGTCCTGTTTACGGCCTGACAATATCTACGGAGCAGGCGGTCCGCCAGGGGCAGGATGCATTCATGTCGTTCTTTCAGCGGCGGCAGCGCGACTGGCAAGACATTAATCCGATAATAGAGGTCTTCTCTGAACTGCCCGTCCTCTACCTGTCTAACAAGATCTTTATTGGTTGCTGCAATTATTCTGACGTCTGCAATAATCGTTTTATTACCGCCCACCCGTTCAAACGATTTCTCTTCGAGAACCCGTAATAGTTTAGATTGCAAACCGAGACTGATCTCACCGATCTCATCCAAAAATATTGTTCCACCGCCAGCCTGTTCAAACCTGCCGATTCTCTGTTTTTCGGCTCCGGTAAATGCCCCTTTCTCATGTCCAAACAGTTCAGATTCAAGAAGATATTCCTGAATATTGGCGCAGTTAATTTTTACAAACGGTTTCTTCTTTCTGGGCGAATTGAAATGAACAGTACCAGAGAGGAAACTTTTTCCTGTACCGGTATCACCCGTTATCAGAATCGTCGAATCTGTCCCTGCGAATTTCTGCAGAGTTTTCAGAACGGATTTCATCCGAACACTGTTGGCAATAACCTCTCGGAAATCATAAACAACATCCTGGCGATGGCGGAGATAATCAATTTCATGCCGCTGGCTCCTCAGCTCAATTGCTCGCTCAACAGCCATGGTTATACGTTCACTCGATATTGGATGTACCAAAAAGTCACAGGCTCCTGCATTCATGACTTTTACAACAAACTCCGGTTTTTCGTTAGCGCTGGTAACGATTATAGGAGTATAGGGGCTTTTCCGATGAATTTTCTCAAGCACTTTCATCCGTGCGCCACGGAGCGCATCAACCCCAAAAATAACAAGAGCATATTCCCTGCCCGTCATTTCTGCTTGAAATTCATCAATACTATCTTTAATAATCAGAACATGATTATTCGACAAGGCAGTTTCTATTATTTCAGAACTGCCTGAACAGGAATCGTACATGAGTATGGCATGTCTTCCTGGCATTACGACACCGTATCTGATATTTCGTAATTGTAATTCCCCCTTAATATTTATACGTTAGCAAAAATAAAAATGCAAACAAAATTGTATATTTACCTAGTATTCGACAGTAACCGCACCGAGACAAAAACATCTATATAATTGATTTTACTATGTATTACTCCAAAGAAGACCAGCGGTGGATGCGCCTGGCACTGAATCAGGCCTGTAATTCCAGCACCTTCAACGAAGTGCCAGTTGGAGCTGTTATAACAGATGGCACGAAACTAATTGCTGCGGCAGGCAACAATCCGATATCGGCAAGCGACCCTACAGCCCATGCAGAAATCAACGCTATACGCATTGCAGCTCACAATCTTGATAATTACCGATTAGCAGGTACGACAATTTATGTCACATTGGAGCCATGCATTATGTGCATGGGAGCTATTATCCATTCGCGAATCAAGCGTTTGGTTTTTGGAGCTTTTGATCCCAAAACAGGAGCAGCTGTTTCAAAATATAAGATTGGAACTGACAGTCTGTTAAATCACACCTTGATTGTTGAGGGCGGTCTTCTTGAGAAAGAATGTGGTACTCTTCTCAAAACCTTTTTTATAAATCGACGGGGGTAATGCTATTGCATATTCAGGCTAATCTGTTTTTTCTGTCCCTGGTCACTTTATCATTGATAAATTTAATATGAACGTTTATGTAATACAGCCTGCCTTAACAGGATAGTTAGCAGCTTGCCGGAGAGGTGACCGAGTGGCTTAAGGTGCACGCCTGGAACGCGTGTGTACGCAAGTACCGTGGGTTCGAATCCCACCTTCTCCGCCAATTGAAAAAGGCATTTGCATTGACCGAATTGCAGAAGCCTCTTATATTTTTGAAGAGAAGAGCAGCTGTAGAACCAACCAGGATAAGCTTGACGTAAAAGTCAAAAATGTGTATTAATCCGGATTGGATTTTTAGTATGAAACATAAGGGCATCAATAGTTGCTCCTATTGTTTCAGCAGCTGATAAATCAGTGATTTCGGTTTGATAGCCGGGTCCTGCGCAACAAGGAATCACGAACTCCGCCAGGTCCGGGAGGAAGCAACGGTAGTGAACCTCTTTGTGTGCCGCAGGGTCGCCCGGCTATCATTTTTTCGGCACCTGGTGCTTAGTTTCTCTATCTCCATTTGGACGGAATCCTATGTCCTATCTGGTCCTTGCCCGAAAGTCCAGGCCCCAGACCTTTGAGGAAGTTGTTGGTCAAAAGCCTGTCGTAAAAACGCTGCAAAACAGTCTTGTCCGTGATCGTGTTGCCCACGCCATTCTTTTTTCCGGAGTCCGAGGTGTCGGGAAAACGACACTTGCCCGTTTGATGGCAAAAGCTCTGAACTGCAAAAAAGGGCCAACCCCTACCCCATGTAATAAGTGTACTTCGTGCACTGAAATAACCTCAGGATCAGCCCTTGACCTTTACGAAATAGATGGCGCATCCAATCGTGGAATCCAGGAAGTAAGGGAGCTTAAAGAAAAACTCAAATTCATGCCGGCTTCGTCATCTTTTAAGATCGTAATTATCGATGAAGTCCACATGCTGACAACAGAGGCCTTTAACGCCTTGTTGAAAACACTGGAAGAACCGCCTGCACATGTGTACTTCATTTTCGCAACCACCGAATTGCATAAAATTCCGATTACCATTTTATCGAGATGTCAACGCTTTGAGTTACAGAGAGTGCAATCGGCAGAACTCGCAGCACATTTTACCAGACTTGCTGAAAATGAAAAAATTTCAATAGAGAAAAAAGCGCTCTCTCTCATTGTCAGAGAATCAGAAGGTTCTGTGCGCGATGGACTCAGTCTTCTTGACCAGGTATTTTCTTATGGAGAATCTCCCATCACTGTCGATGAAGTCGTCGATGTGCTTGGTCTGGTTAATCGTGATATCCTTAATAGTATTGTCAGAGCTCTTCTCAACGGCGACAGGGCTCAGGCACTGGCAAACCTCGATGAAACTTTCAAATTTGGTATGGATGTCAAACGGTTCATGTCTGATTTACTCGATTGTTTCAGGTCCCTGCTCTTCGCAAAAATAGGTGAATGTGACCAGTTACTTGATCTGCCCGACGATGACTTGCAATTGGTCCATCAAACAGCAAAAGATTATACTGTCGAAACCATCCACCAGAAATTGAACCTGCTGATGCAGGCAACAGAAGCGATACGTTTTTCGCTTCAGCCTAAACTTGTTCTCGAAACTTCATTTTTATCTATTATCGAATCAGGAAATGTCATTCCGGTTTCATCCCTGCTGTCCCAGTTGGACCGGGTGATAACAAAACTTCCGAAACAACCGGAGACTCCCCACAAAATGCCGCTCCCGGTTGCCCCTGAAAACCTGAAAAGTAAAAAAAAAATAGCTGAATTTTCACTTCCGGCACAATCAGACATACCACCTCCACCTGAAAAAATATCGGAGTCTGACCCTTTTATCCATAGTTCCCCCCCCTGGGGAACAGAGGAACCACCCCCATCTGTTGAGCATCAGCAGGACTCTCCCGACAGGAGTGTTCCTGAAAAAGAATCACCAGGCAGTTCTCCGGGTAATGTGCAGCAGCGTGAAATAAGAAAGGATTGGCTTGATTTTATAGGATACCTTAAAAAACTTAAACCGTGGATGGCACAGAATCTCCAACAGGCCAGTGAAATCAGAGATCAGGGTCAGGAACTCTTATTGGAATTTTTAGATGCCAATGATTACACTTTGCTGCGTACGGTGGAAAACCGGAAAGTGCTTACAGAATATATCCTTGATTATTTTCAGAAAGAATATGTTATACACTTCGTCACCCCTGTCGACTCAAACGACCCGGATATGAAAGCCTCTGAAGGACCCAAAAAACAGCGTCAGAAACTCGCCTCCCACCCACTGGTACTGATGGCCGAGGAAATTTTTGGTGGTCAGGTTGGTGATATCCGTATCGGCTCAAAAAGTCGTTAACTAATTTTAAAAGGTAAAACCCAATGGACCTCAACTCAATAATGCAGCAGGCGAAAGAAATGCAGGCAAAAATGGCAAAAATCCAGGACGACCTCGCTAACAAGACCATAACTGGAAGTGCTGGTGGCGGTATGGTCAATGTTACGGCGACCGGAAAAGGTGACATTGTTAACATTTCCATTGAGGACGAGCTCATCTCCGTTGATGAAAAACAGATGTTGCAAGATCTCATAACCGCTGCTGCCAACGATGCAATACGAAAAGCCAGAGAACTCGGCAAACAGGAGATGGCGGGATTAACTGGCGGTATGCAAATCCCAGGACTTGGCAACCTCTTCTAATCCTACAGATAATGAGTAACCTGCATATCGTACCACCTGCTCTCGAGAGACTTATCCGCAGTTTTTCATCACTACCCGGAATCGGCGCTAAAACTGCAACCCGTATGGCCCTGAATATCCTGAGAAAACCATCGTCTGACGCCAGAGAGATGGCCGAGGCTCTTGCTGAACTCCATAAATCCATTCAGCTCTGCTCCTGCTGTTTCACCTTTTCAGAGGACGATCCCTGTGTCGTCTGTGCAGACCCACGCCGGGACAATTCTATTGTCTGCGTCGTGGAACAGCCGGGTGATCTCATTGCAATTGAGAAAACTGACAGTTACAGGGGACATTACCATATTCTGCATGGAGTCCTCTCGCCCATTGATGGCATCGGCCCTGACGAAATCAAGATAAAAGAACTCATCGCCCGTATTGACTCGAACGAGATCAAAGAAGTCCTCATCGCCACCAGTTCAACGGTCCCCGGCGAGGCAACCGCCTCTTATCTCATAGACAGGCTCCAGACCTTGCCCATCAAGTTGACTCGGCTTGCATGCGGGATACCGATGGGCATGGATATCAAGCATGCAGATAAATATACTTTGGCTAAGGCAATTGAGAGTCGGGCCCATGCTTCATAAGTCTTAATTTCTGAGGACTTGAGCACTATTTTTTCTTGACAGTTTCCTAGTTTACTGGTAATTGAAACAGGTTTTATACTTGCCGCCAGGAGGAATCGTACGTATAGTGATCTCGTCGATTTCTCTTCTACCGTTTAACAGCGGTGTCCAGTACCGTAATGTCCCCAGCAATACGGAAGGCAAGAATAATAGTGTATTAGACAAAGGCGCGTAGCTCAGTGGGAGAGCGCTACCTTGACGTGGTAGATGTCGGCGGTTCAATCCCGCCCGCGCCTACCAGATAAAAAGGCTAAAGGAAGGACGGATTCGACACCCGTTTGCTCTTTAGCCTTTGTTATTCTATGGCAAAAGATATGGCTGACATTTCAGTACAAATTAAGGATGGAGAATCTTCAACGGTTCCGGCATCAACATCCGTTAAAGACGCTTTAGCTCAACTTCTTTCTGGGAAACAGAGAAAGAAAACCATTGCCGCATATGCTGGTGAGAGGGCTGTCGACCTGAGCACTGAGTTGCTCGAAGATACTGTTCTCATCCCCATTCAAATTGGCAGTGATGAAGCGCTCGAGATATTAAGGCACTCCACTGCCCATGTCATGGCTCAGGCTGTCAGAGATCTTTACGGTTCTGATGTCAAGATAGCCATAGGCCCAGCCATTGAAAATGGCTTTTATTATGATTTTCTCAGGGATGAACCTTTCAGCCCAGAGGATTTCACAA
The DNA here is from genome assembly GCA_963776075.1 of uncultured delta proteobacterium. Lineage (GTDB taxonomy): Bacteria > Desulfobacterota > Desulfobulbia > Desulfobulbales > Desulfocapsaceae > MADRE3. The sequence goes on along the minus strand of CAVZLG010000020.1, from coordinate 7,466 downwards.
GAATTGAAGACCGTATGGCCGAAATTTCAAAAAAGGCGCATACCTTTGTCCGACAGGAAGAGAACCGGCTCGCCGCCATTGAAACATTCCGCCAGCAGGGTGAAAAATATAAGGTCGAAATCCTTGAAGACCTTGAAGATGATACAATCAGCATCTATCAGCAAGGTGACTTTGTCGACCTCTGCAGGGGACCGCACCTCCCTGACACATCATGGATTAAAGACTTCAAGCTCCTGCGTGTTGCCGGTGCATACTGGCGTGGCGATGAAAAAAATGATGTACTGCAGCGTATCTACGGAACCGTCTTCTTTGACAAAAAGGATCTAAAAAAATACCTGAATCGACTCGAAGAAGCCAAAAAACGAGATCACCGCAAACTTGGCAAAGAGCTCCAGCTTTTCACCATTCAAGATCAAGTTGGACCCGGCCTCATTCTCTGGCAGCCCAAAGGCGCACAGCTCAGGAGATTGATAGAAGATTACTGGAAAGACGAGCATTACCGGCATGGGTACGAATTGCTCTATACCCCGCACATTGCACGCCAGGATCTGTGGCAGACGTCAGGGCACCTCGATTTTTACTCAGAGAACATGTATGCCCCCATGCAGATCGATGACGTGAAATATCAACTGAAGCCGATGAACTGTCCGTTCCATATAGGGATTTACAACAGTCACAAAAAAAGTTATCGCGAGTTCCCGATCCGCTGGGCTGAACTTGGAACTGTCTATAGATATGAGCGGGCCGGTGCCCTTCATGGACTTCTGAGGGTTCGTGGTTTCACTCAGGATGACGCACATATCTTCTGTCGAGAAGATCAACTGGAAGAAGAGATTTTCAACATTCTTGATCTCAATCTTCTCATACTCAAGAGATTTGGTTTTTCGGAATATGACATCTATCTCTCAACACGACCTGAAAAATCAGTCGGGACCGATTCTCACTGGGAAGAATCTACCAATGCCCTAAAGCAAGCGCTTGAGAAAAAAGGATTAGCTTACGAGATTGATCCAGGGGAAGGTGTTTTTTACGGCCCCAAAATTGATATTAAAATCAAGGATCAACTTGGCCGTTCGTGGCAGTGTTCCACCATACAGGTGGATTTCAATTTACCTGAACGTTTTGATGTATCCTATACAGGATCAGATAATCAAGAACATCGACCAATCATGATCCATCGCGCTCTTATGGGCTCGCTGGAACGATTCATTGGTGTTCTGATTGAGCACTATGCCGGGGTATTCCCACTCTGGTTCGCTCCTATCCAGGCAAGGATACTCAATATTACTGACGATCAATCAGAATATTGCAAAAAAGTTTATCGCGAGCTGAGAAAAGTAGGCGTCCGGATTGAAAAAGATTTGCGTAATGAGAAATTGAATTATAAAATCCGTGAAGCGCAAATGGAGAAAATCCCATACATGCTGATTATCGGTGAAAAAGAAAAAGAAAATGGTACGGTAACGGTTCGCATGAGGGATGGTAAAAACCTGCCGCCAATGAGTGTTAGTGAATTTGCCGCAAAAGTCCTGGAAGAGTGCCAGGAAGGTCGCGGCATCTAGTTTATTTTTTGTAGCGCCGATTGCTTGCAATTACTTTATCCAATCGGTTTTTATGTTCGTAGAATAAAGGAGGTTCGATATTAAAAGACGAGGAAAAGGTGCCCCGGTTCAGAGAGAGGAAAGGGTGGTGATGAATGATGCGATTCACCATGCTAAAGTCAGGCTGATTGGCTCCGACGGAGAACAGCTTGGCATTTTGACGACAAATGACGCCCGGGAGCGAGCCTACGACGAGGGCCTTGATCTTGTCGAAGTTTCTGCAGCGGCTGATCCACCAGTCTGCCGGATCATGAACTACGACAAATTTCGCTACGAACAGAAGAAAAAACTGCAAGAGGCCAAAAAGAAACAGACCACTGTAGAAACCAAGGAAATTAAATTCCGCCCAAAAACGGAAGAACATGACCTTAACTTCAAGATTAAAAATATCAAGAAGTTCCTTGGCCAGAAAAATAAAGTGAAAATTACCATGCGCTTCAGGGGGCGGGAGATTGTCTATTCCCAGACAATCGGCCTCGAAGCGATGAACAAAATTGCCGAGAGTCTTCAGGAAGACGCAATCATTCTGCAACCCCCTTCCATGGAAGGGCGACAGATGGTTATGTTTGTCGGACCGAAGGTTCAAAAATAAAACGTTTCCCGCTGGGACAAAAGAATGCTGGCCCCTCCCACTGTCAGTTTTTTCTGTCACGGCACTTTATAGTTTGTAAAGGAGTAATATTATGCCAAAGATGAAAACAAACAGAGGCGCTGCAAAACGCTTTAAGTTAACTGGGTCTGGCAAGATCAAGCGAAACAAAGCATATACCAGCCATATTCTGACTAAGAAATCTACCAAAAGAAAACGTGGACTCAGACAATCAGGCCTTGTCGACAGTGCCAATGCAAAAGCTATCAGGAAGATTTTACCGTATATGTAATGATCGTGATTTCAAAGCACAGGCCCGTTTCACAGTTTGATCACCGCGTAAGAAGATTAAAAGGAGTATAACATGCCAAGAGTAACCAGAGGTATTAAGGCGCGTAGAAGAAGAAATCGTGTCTTAAAACTTGCAAAAGGATATAGAGGTGGTCGCCATAAGCTTTATCGGACCGCCACCGAGGCAGTCGATCGTGCACTGGTATACGCATATCGTGACCGCCGCAGTAAAAAACGCGACTTCCGTCGTCTATGGATCGCCCGAATAAACGCCGGTGCCCAGATGAACGATACCAGCTATAGTCAATTTATGGGTGGCCTTAAAAAAGCCGGCGTTGAACTCGATCGAAAAGTTCTTGCCAATATGGCAATTCTTGATCCCAACGCTTTTTCAGAAGTGGTCAAAATCGCAGCCGAAGCAAACGCTTAAACCTGACCCAACTTCTTTTGTTGTGTATGCCGGTTGCGGTTTTTTAATCGTAACCGGCATGCTGTTTTATTGACCTTTAATTTTTCGAATAAGACATGGATCAGGAGCTAGAGCAGATTCGCGGGGAAGCCACGGCAGCACTCGAATGCGTTTCCGATGAAAAACAGCTGGAAACCTTCAGGGTTGACTACCTGGGCCGAAACGGGCAGATAAGTACCATTATGAAAAAACTTGGCGGTGTAGCCAAGGAAGACCGGCCACGTCTTGGACAGCTTGCAAATACTATCAAGAAAGAGCTGGACGCAGGTTTCAAGCAGAAGCGCCTGGACATTTCGGTAATTCCCACGACCTTGGAAGACAGGAGCAAAATTGACCTCAGTCTACCCGGCAGAAGACCACAGGCCGGTAAACTCCATCCGATTACCCAGATCATGGAGGATGTCTGTTCTATCTTTGAAGGTATGGGGTTTTCCATAGCCGAGGGCCCTGATGTCGAACTGGATCATTACAATTTTGAAGCGCTCAACATTCCTGCTCACCACCCAGCACGGGATATGCATGACACTTTTTATATCAGTGACTCCACCCTGCTGCGGACCCATACATCGCCAATGCAGGCCCGCATCATGGAAAAACAGGAACCTCCTTTACGGGTAATCGCACCTGGTAAAGTTTATCGGTGTGATTCAGACATTACCCACACACCAATGTTTCACCAGGTTGAAGGATTTCTTGTTGATGAAAAAATTTCTTTTGCCGACCTCAAGGGCGTTCTTACTGTCTTCCTGCAAAAGGTCTTCGAAAAAGAACTCTCTCTTCGTTTCAGGCCCAGTTTTTTCCCCTTTACCGAGCCAAGTGCCGAGGTGGATATCGAGTGTGTTATGTGCGGTGGTAAAGGGTGTCGTGTCTGTAAGAAGACTGGCTGGCTAGAGATACTCGGATCCGGGATGATTGATCCTGAAGTTTTCAAAATGGTTGGCTATGATCCCGAAAAGTACAGCGGTTTTGCCTTTGGACTTGGTATTGAACGCATCGCCATGCTCAAATACGGCATCAACGATATCAGGTTATATTTCGAAAACGATCTCCGTTTTCTTTCCCAGTTCTAATTTGCTCCGGATCACATAATCCCCATGAAGTTTACATTAAATTGGTTACAGGAATACGTAAAACTCGACAACCCTGCCCCGGAAGAGCTGGCAGATCGGTTGACCATGCTTGGCCTGGAAGTTGATGCTGTCGAGCCACTTTTCGAAGATCTTGCCTCACTCAAAACAGCCCAGGTTATTTCAGCCGAGCCACATCCCAACGCGGATAAACTGACGTTGTGTAAGGTCCTTGTCGGTGACCAGGAACTGCAGATCGTCTGCGGCGCTCCCAACGTAAGAAAGGGCCTCAGTGTTGTTATCGCGCTTCCTGGAACAACACTGCCAGGCAACTTTAAAATTAAAAAGTCGAAAGTACGTGGCGTAGAATCTCAGGGAATGCTTTGCTCAGAGCGGGAGCTCGAGCTCAGCGAAGATCATACAGGTATCATGGAATTGCCTGCTGGAACACCTCATGGACAGTCTTTTCTAAAAATCTCTGAGTTGCAAGATACCCTCGTCGAGGTTGATCTGACACCGAATCGTCCTGATTGTGCTTCTGTTATCGGGATCGCACGAGAGGTCGCTGGGTTAACAAAAAAACAACTCACCATCCCTTTTAAAGGAACAACTTTGCAACAGGGCACGGAATCATTTTCTGTTGAAGTCGAATCCCCTGATCTCTGCCCACGTTATGCTGCCAGACTTATCGAGGGAATTACGATTGGAAAATCCCCCTGGTGGATAAGGAAACGTTTATTGTCTGTCGGCCTGCGGCCAATTAATAACGTCGTTGATATCACGAACCTGGTAATGATGGAATACGGCCAGCCGCTGCACGCTTTTGATTATGATTGTATTTCAGACAAGAAGATCATTGTCAGAACACCCCGGGACCACGAAAAGCAGTTTACGACCCTGGATAATGTGGTTCGCACTATCGATCCGGATACATTAATGATTTGTGATGGTAGCGGCCCGGTTGCTGTTGCCGGCGTTATGGGCGGTCTCGATTCTGAAGTAACAGATAAAACCACAAACGTATTACTTGAAAGTGCATGTTTCAACTCCGTTTCCATCCGAAGAACCGCACGAAAGCTCAACCTGCCGTCAGAAGCCTCTTATAGATTTGAGCGCGGTGTTGATCCAGGTGGAACGATCGATGCAATGGAGCGGGCAGTAAGTCTGATGTGTGAGGTTGCGGGTGGTACTGCTGAGCCTGGCGGCATCGATGTCTGCGATGGATTAACGGCTCCTGTTACACTCTCATTACGAATATCAAGAACTTCTGACCTGCTTGGTGTTTCACTCACCACTGAGCAGGTAAAAGAGCTCCTGGAATCTATAGAAATACCGTGTGAAACCGTTGACGAAGACACACTCAATGTATTCATACCCTCTTTTAGAATAGATCTCGAACGCGAAGTTGATCTTGTCGAAGAAGTAGCACGTCTCATTGGCTATAATGAAATTCCAATCAGTCTGCCAGCGGTTGACCTGAGCTACCCGGAGCAGGATTCAGAACGAATTAAGAGAAACCGGATTAATGAGTTTATGACAAGCATTGGTTTTTCAGAAGCGATCAATTACAGTTTTTATTCCTCAGAATACACCGCCCTTATGGGAATTGCTGATGATGATAAACGCAGTAAGCATGTAAAAATTCTTAACCCGTTGAGCGAAGATCAGGACGTGATGCGAACAATTCTGCTCCCTGGTCTGTTCGAAAATGTCCGCAGAAATGTTAATTTCCAGCAGGCATCATGCAAACTGTTTGAAATCGGGAAGGTATTTTTCCCTTTATCCGGAGAATCACTGCCGGATGAACCTACCCGGATTGCAGGGGTTTTGTCCGGGCAGAGAGAAAGCAGCCAGATACCTTTTCACAGCAAAGATGATCAGGTAGACATATACGATGCCAAAGGTGCCGTAGAAGCACTTCTGGAAGAGATGAGACTTGCTAACGGACTTGAACTTCTGCCCGTATCCAATCGTTTTGTTGAACCTTTTTCTGAAAACGATTATGCTCTTAATCTTGTAAATAATGACGTATCGATAGGTACTGTCGGTAAAATTAAGCAGCAGGTTCTCAGAAATTTTGGGATCAAAAGAGATGTCTATTACTTTGATCTCGATTTTGCAGCACTTTGTGATCTCATTCCAGAACCAAAAGCTTTTTCACCTCTACCGGTATTTCCGTCCGTTAAACGTGATATAGCACTTGTCGTACCTGGAGCAACCCCTTCACGTGATCTCGTCGATGCTGTTTTGAAGAGCCGCGAAAAACTTGTTGAACATTGTGATGTTTTTGACGTATATCAGGGTGATAAAATTGAAAGCGGCTTCAAGAGTGTTGCCCTGTCAATTACCTATCGCTCACAAACAAAAACCCTTACTGAAAAGAACGTGGAAAAAGCCCATAATAAACTGGTTAAATTACTGACCAGTAATTTTAGCGGCAGCTTCCGTGAGGCATAACAGTATGAAAAAAAATAATGTAACCCGCAAAGAACTCGCCGAGTCAGTTTCAGAAAAACTCGGATACCCGCTCAGTACCTGTTCAGAAATAGTTGACACTTTTTTTAGCTCGATGAAATCGTCAATGCTTGACGGAACATCGATCAAGTTAGTACACTTTGGTACATTCCTGGTTCGAGACAAGAGTCCCCGTAAAGGTCGTAATCCTCGCACCGGAGAATCAATTACCATTAAAAAGCGGCAGATAGTAAGCTTCCGACCGAGCAAGAAATTAAGAGCACGAATAAACAACGACTCGTAACGACGAAGACACCTCTGCTGGAGGAGTGAGCCACCGAGATGACAACGCAGATCCCGGACAAGCTCTATTTCAAGATTGGTGAAGTCAGTAAACTCGCAGATGTTGCTCCCCATGTCCTGAGATACTGGGAGAGCGAGTTCAATGACATCAAACCAAAACGTGCGACTTCCAAGCAGCGGCTCTATCGACGAGAAGATGTCGAACTCATCCTGATCATTAAGAATCTTCTTCACATCCAAGGGTACACAATTGCCGGTGCACGCAAACTTATTATTGAATCAAACCAGTTTAGCGACCTTAAATTACAGATTCAGAAAGCAGAAACAACAGCCTCAAAATTGAACAGTATCAAGCAGGAACTGATTGACCTGAAAGAAAAACTGGAAACAAAAATAGGATAGTAACAGTCTCAGATATCTCACTCACCATATGATTGACACCAGTGTCACCACATGGTAGAAAGACGCTTCACACTTTATCGGGATGTGGCGCAGCCTGGTTAGCGCGCTTGTCTGGGGGACAAGAGGTCGGAAGTTCAAATCTTCTCATCCCGACCAGTAAAATCAAGGACTTACAGTTTCGGCTGTAAGTCCTTTTTTGATATGTATGAGAGAATTTCTACTCTGTTTCTACAAACCCACATATTCTTTACACTTCGCACCTCCTGCAATTGGTGAACATATACAATCAG
>CAVZLG010000019.1:0-50043 GCA_963776075.1 uncultured delta proteobacterium | reverse complement strand
TCTATTCCCTGCATCGCCACCAAAGATAGATATTCAGGGGATTCTATAGCCTCAAAGAAGCGTTTCAACTCCTCTGGTTGCAAAAATCTGCTCCTGCTAATTTCTGGTATTTTTTCACTCCCTTGCAAGGATTAACAGAAGTAGGTCGCATTTGATCAAAAATTGTAGAAAGTAGGGCGAGCGCACGATTAGCAGTAGAGCCTGTCACATAAAAAACCTTCTTAGATTTTCTGCCCCTGCCATTGATAGTAACGATCTCACCACCTCTTTGTTTAGGGGTTTTGGTAATGTCATTATGCCATTTTCTTACCCGATCGGATGAAAACCAAGATAGGGGCTTATTACCAAGTTTGCCCTTCATGTATAAATTGTAGCGTCTTTCGTCTTCCTTCCATGATCGTTTGTGAGGTTTAGCGTGTTTTTCCAGCTAATCTTCAAAAACTTCCGAGTAGGTGTCTTCTTCCTGGCGCTGGTAAACGTCATAGCAGGGAACTGAACCCTCTTTAATATATGAAAAGGGCGGGGGAATTGTGAACGAACTTTTTCGATGCCGTTTTTGCATCGGCCGTCACATTTCCCTGGCCAGGACTCTCAGTTCGTATTTCTGTATCTTACCCGTTGCTGTCTTAGGAAGTTCACCGAATACGATTTTCTTTGGTCTCTTGAATCCAGCCATATTATTCCTGCAGAATTCAATCAGATCATTTTCTGTTGTTTCATCAAATCCTTTTTTGAGTTCGACAAATGCGCATGGGGTTTCACCCCACTTTTCGTCTGGTTTTGCCACAACAGCAGACAGCGACACCGCCGGGTGTTTGGTCAGCACATTTTCTACCTCAACAGAAGAGATATTTTCTCCTCCGGATATGATAATGTCTTTTAAGCGGTCTTTTACCTGGATATAACCGTCCGGATGCACAACTGCCAGGTCACCGGAATGGAACCAGCCATTCTTGAAACAATGCTCCGTCTCCTTTTTGTTTTTATAGTAGCCTTTCATAATCGTGTTACCACGAACCATAATTTCGCCCATTGTCTCGCCATCTTTCGGTACTGGCTCATAAGAGAGTGGATCAACAACCTTGATTTCTTCAACCATCGGATAGCGTACCCCCTGACGGGCTTTCATTTCCGCCCTCTCTTCCAGGGACAGCGTGTTCCATTCCTCTTTCCATGCGCAATGGACAACATGCCCATAGGTTTCTGTCAACCCGTATACGTGCATGATTTCGAATCCCAGACTCTCCATCTTCTCGAGGATAGAGCTTGGCGGCGGTGCTCCGGCAGTCATGACATAGACCTTATGATCAAGTTTTTTCTTCTGATCATCAGGTGCATGGGCAATCATGTTTAAAACAACTGGAGCTCCACCAAAGTGGGTGATCTTATGGGCAAGAATCATTTGGTAGATATCCCTGGCAATCACGTATCGACAGCAGACCGCTGTTCCTGAAAGCGCTGCCAGCGTCCACGGGTATCCCCAACCGTTACAGTGAAACATTGGCACCGTATAGAGATACCTTACATGGTTGGGCATATTCCAGGCAATGACACTCCCCATGGTCATCAAGTATGATCCTCGATGGTGGTAGACCACACCTTTGGGTCTTCCGGTTGTTCCCGAAGTATAGTTGAGTGTAATGGCCTGCCATTCATCTACCGGTTTCTGCCACTGGCTGTCTTCTTTTCCCCGTGCAATGAATTTGTCATAGGTATATTGGCCCAGTTGTTGTCCTTCTCCGTTTTTCAGGACCGCTTTTGGATCGACTATGTCGATAACCAGGATATCTCTATCTGACTGAGCAAGGGCAGCTTTAACCGTTGGCGAATATTGCGTATCGACGATTAATACCTTCGTGTCCGCGTGCTCCAGAATATAAGCAATGGTCTGCGCCTCAATCCTGGTGTTCAATGTGTTGAGTACAGCACCTGCCATCGGAACAGCAAAATGTAGTTCAAAGAGTTCAGGGGTGTTTGCCGCTATGACTGAAACGGTATCGCCCAGCCCAAAACCATGCTGTCTCAGGGCATCAGCAAATTTCACAGATCGCCTGTAGATATCTAACCATGTATACCTCCTGTTGCCGTAAATAACCGCAGGTCGATCCGGATAGACATCCTTTGCTCTCTCGAGAAAAGATAATGGGGACAGCGGGACAAAGTTGGCAGAATTCTTCTCAAGGTCAATCTCGTAATTATTTGTTATTATATCCATATCAGCCTCCACCTAAAGCCATATCAGCTTCTTACAGGATTATAGATCACTCGATTATCCATCGTGAAACGGAAAGATTGTTTAAAACTTCTGCCTTTGGGTAGATTTAGGGAAATCATTACCAGGCTCATTGGCCCAAAGAAAGAAGTTGCACAGGCCCATCAAGGCTGCAGCTGCTCCGGGGTAAAAAGTCTAAGCCTGTTTACAGCCAGTGTCCGATCACTTAGCCTATGAATCGCGCATTATTGAGGGTTCGGCACGACCACAATCTTGACCAGATGCCGTCGTGGGTAATTGTATGGATTCGGCGAAGGTCAATGAGCATCTCCCACCAATTCCTGCCCTGACGGTAGACACACATTCACGATATGTGTCTGTAATGAATAGTAAAAACAATTACTGCCTGCAGTTAGTATTTATTGCACTTGGTAAAACACCAACCGCTCCAGGAAATAGTCTTTTCCCGGATGGCTATTGCCTGGGCGCATCGGTTAGCTAATCATATTTTCGTATTGCTTTATTTTTTTTCCGGTTCAGAAATGTCCTCATCAATGCCAATGATCTTTTTGGCGTAATCAGCATAGCTCTCCACTGGGGTAGTAAAACGTACCATCAGTCTTGCACCATCGGGAGAACCGCCACCATGCATGCAGCCAGGGACACCCGCTCCTATAGTCAGCCACTCCGACAATCGCGCGGCCTTGAACCTCGACTCAGCAGAACAGCCGCCGGCCTTCAGACATTTCTGAAGAAACGGTCCATACTCCTCGTTATTGATATCAGTATAAGAGGGCATGCAACCGGTCTCGACAATACCACCACCAATTTCCTGACAGAGGCGTTTGGTCTCGTACGGCAGGGTCGCTACCATAACCTTGTTGGCATGTGCCGTAATTGTATCGGCAAAGTAAGAGCCGGACTCATGCTGTTTGCCGAGCGCGATTGCACCGGCACCCATTCCGAAGGTCACCTGGTTATTAATCGACATGTCAACCAGCTTATTCATAAATGTTTTGGCTGAAAGACCATTGGCACGGGCCATCAGGACAGAGGCTCCTATCATTACATCACCCTGACCGGTCACACAGCCACCAATACAGGCACGATAGTTGGCGGTGAAATAACCGATGATCTTTCCGGTGTAGGTGTATTCACCACACATGAATACCCGCTCGTTCGGGACAAACACATCGTCAAAGAGCAGCCAGCCCTGGGTAATACCGGTATCAGGTACTTCAACATCGGCTGTCTCTTCAAGTTCGCGCTTATCACTGACGTGGCGGGCTTCAACAATTGTCAGGCCCTCGACGTCGCGGGGAACTACACAGGAAAGTGCATAATCCTGGTCACCTTCCTTGTAGGCACCACCGGGCATCAGGAAGATCTCCTGGGAAGCGGCTGTACCACAGATCATCACTTTGGCACCACGAATGACAATACCGTCTTCACGCACCTCTTTTATCCGCAAGGTCACATCAGAATCTTCTTGTTGAGATGGTGTTTTGGACCGGTCGCCCTTGGCATCGGTCAACGCACCGGATACAGTAAGACCCAGTTCCTGAGCCCGAAGTATCCAGTTTTTCAACCGTTTTTGATAATCTGTACCATATTCCTGATCCATCTCCTTGGTAATCGCCCACATTACATTCTGAGCATTCCAGCCCACACAGCAAGCACCTGTACAAGTACCTGTATGTCGATAGTTCTGGCGTTTGAACTTCATATTGACGAGCAGGGAGCCTTCGTCCTGCATCATCGAGTTCCAGCGCATGATCGGTTCACCGGTAAATGTTGAAGTTGTGGTGTACATTTTCTTCAACTCGTCAACCTGAGCATTTTCAAAACAGGTTGCATGGCTGGCGACGGTCCGCTTCGTTGCAGGATGAGTTGTTACATCCTTAATGAGCTCACCAAACTTATAGATATTGGGTCTCATGCTGCGCAGTGCTTGCAGGTATTCATCCTTAGTTCTGATCGTCATTGTTCAGCTCCTCTATATATAAGTTACAAAGATCAAATATCATTTTCAGGACACCTTTTGTTCGACACGTGCCTTGATCTTCTCTATCAATAATGGGATAAAACTCGTGCAGTCTTCAACAATACCATAATCGACCTGTTCAAAGACTGGCGATTTAGGGTCATTGTTTATCGCAACCATGATGCTCGCTCCTTTAATGCCAACCATGTGTTGAAGTTCACCGGAAAGTCCAACGCCGATATAGAACTGGGGACTAACCATCTTGCCACTCTGGCCAATCATCGTTTCCAAATCCGCCCAGCCTTCATCAACGACTGGACGGGTGCAGCCAAGAGCCGCGTTTAAAATCCCCGAGAGTTCATGTATTTTCCCCCAGCCTGAATGCGTTCCTGCACCGGCGCCACCCGCAACGATAAAAGAGGCTGATTCAAGGGACTGCTCTTCACGCTGTTCCTCGACTATCTCTACCGTCTTCACCTGCCATTTAACACCACTGGGAAGTGGCATGGAGACCACCTCACCTGATCGGCTTCTGTCCGCCCCCGGTGTCGAAAAAACACCTTCGGCAACCGTTGCCATCTGAGGACGCCGATCAGGGCATATGATTGAAATCAGACCGCCATAAGCAGGTATTTGCTGATCCAGGGTACCGTCACTACTTAGAACAAGATTTATACAGTGAGCGGTCAATCCCGTATCGAGGCGAGCGGCAACGATAGGGGCAAGCTCTCTGCCGATAAAGGTCGATCCAAGCAGGATGATTTCGGGATGTTTTTCTTTTGCCAACGTGCAAATCATTTCTGCATACAGTTCCGGCTGATACATCTCAAGTTCATCCGCTACTGCGGTGTAGACTGTATCAGCGCCTGCGGCGACCAATAGCTGTGGCCCATCACCCAGCCGATCACCAAAGAGAAACGTTTCAACATCCATCTGCAGCTGATCAGCAAGTTCCCTCGCTTTTCCTACCAGCTGAAGTGATACCGGTTTAACCATGCAGTCTTTGATTTCGGCAACTACCCAGATACTACCTTTATTTGTTTCTGCTTTCATATCGTTCATCTGATCGCTCCCGATTCTGCCAAAATCTCCACCAGTTGATCTGCTTTCTCCTCTGCGCTTCCTTCAAGCATCTGGACTTCTCTTGCCGTCTCAAGTGTTCCGAAGTCAGCAACAATCGTCGGGGAGCCCCTGGATCCGACACACTCCTCAGAGACATCAAGTTCCTCGTGACTCCAGGTGGTAATCTCTTTCTTTCTCGCCTTGATAATCCCTGAGAACCCAAGGTTCTTTGGTTTATTGATTTCTCGGGCAACAGTAAGCAACGCCGGAAGCTGTACCTCAACTTTGCGATATCCATTCTCCCAGGCTGTTTTCACCAGCCAGCGTTCACCTGAATCATGGAGCAACTCGTTCACCATAGTCACCACCGGTATCTGCAGGAAAGTCGCGATCTGCGGGCCAACCCACTCGGTAGCGCCGTCGCTGCTCGCCATTCCACAGAGCACCAGATCAAACTGACCAATCTTTTCTATGGCTTTAGACAGGGTATAGGCGGTGGCAAAAGCATCAGCGCCGCCAAATGCACGATCAGAGAGCAATATTCCATGATCTGCGCCAAGAGCGAGACTCTCTTTGACAATTGCCCCAGCGACCGGTGGCCCCATGCTCAAAGCGGTGATGGTAGCCCCAAACTTTTTTTTCAATTGTAGAGCTGCTTCAAGTGCATGTTTATCCAGTGGATTGATGGTAAGATCGACATTGTCCCTGATCAGGGTTTTGGTTTCCGGATCGATCCTGATTTTGTCTGCTTCCTTGGGATCGGGTACCGCTTTTACACAGACTACGATTTTCATCATCATGCTATCCCTTTACTGGAAAAGCCCAGGGAGCAGTCATCACAACTCCTCCCTGGCCAAGGTTTAATTACGACAGGGCCCAGCGACCAATGATCACTTTCATAATGTCTGAAGTCCCTGCGGAGGGGCCAACCACCGCCGAGTCACGTAAATATCGGCTCACCGCATACTCTTCCATGCAACCGTAGCCGCCATGGATGTCAACCGCCATCTTGGCGGCACGCTGCGCTGCTTCAGTTGTATAATATTTTGCTACGGCAAACTCGTTGCTCGATCGCCCTGTTGCGTCATGCTGAGCTGCTGCCCGATACCCAAGAAGACGCCCAGCCTCCAGATCGATTCTCATGTCAGCGATCTTGTTCTGAATTGCAGGAAGCTTACTTATCGGTTTTCCATAGAGGATCCTTTCGTTAGCAAACTTGATTGATTCTTCGAGGCAGGCAGCCTGGAGCCCGAGTGCACAGCCAACCATACCGCCACGGCCGACATCACCGATTGCTGCCATGGTTACACGCAGCCCCTTACCTTCCTCACCGAGCAGGTTCTCTTTCGGGATACGCAGGTTCTCAAAAGCGAGTTCACCGGTATTGCATCCTTTCATACCAACCTTGTGTTCCTCGTGTGTCGCCTTGAAACCTTCCATGGTTCCCTCAACAATGAAGGCGCAGAAATCCTTCGGGTTCTCTTCACTCTTTGCCAAGATGACCAGGGTATCTGCGATATGGGAATTGGTGATAAAACATTTCCTGCCATTGACGATATAGTCATCACCCTCCTTCCTGTAGGAGGTCCTGATACCGGTCGGGTCGCTGCCGCCAGTTGCCTCTGTTACCGCCGCCGTCGCCAGCCGCTCACCCGTTGCCAGTCCCGGCAGGAATTTTTCTTTTTGTTTATCTGTTCCAAAGACGATGATTGGTTCAATACCAAGAGCAAATACCTGCAGCATCATCGCTGTAGCGACGGAAACCCGAGCGATTTCCTCCAGTGCTATCAATCGTGCGGTATACCCCAGTTCGAGACCACCGTAAGCCTCCGGTATGGTAATAGCCATCATTTCTGCTTCGCCCAGTGCTTTCACCAGACCGGCGGGGGGTTTTCCTGTTTCTTCCATCTCCGGTATGTAAGGTGCTACCTCACCTTCTGCGAACTCACGGGCTGCTTTACGAAACATTTCCTGTTCTTCAGTAAACGTGAAATCGATCATTTTCCCTCCTGCTGTTAGTCATTTACGATTTTGGTCCTTATGACGATTGAAACCTGTCATACGATTAAGATTTAAAGAGACTGGCCACGTTTAAGACAGACCAGTCGGTCTCACAGCCAATATTGTTTTGGTGTTTAGTGCCGGAACGTCCCTTCCTCTATGCTGCTATTGTTTGAGAATCTGCCAAGTAGCTGATTAAAAAGTTAAATGTCGTATCGACGTTTATATCCGTTCTGTCCAGGTTATAGGTAATCGTTGCACCGAGCATGCCATTGAAAATCATTTCAGTCATCGCTTCGACATCCACATCCTGTTTGAGTTCACCCAACTCCTGGGCATATCCCAGGTAGCGCCTGATCATGCCTTTCATGCCGGTAAACCCTCTATTAATTTCTTGTGCCAGGTGAGGACGTTGGTCCTTCAGTTCAACCAAAAGTGTTATAAAAATGCATCCTCCAGGAAAATTCTCCGCATCCTTCAGGTAGCGGTCACGAAAATTCTCCAGAAAGAGCCTGACATTGGCAAGCGGCGGAGCTGTCTGGCTTAAACCGACAAGATTTCGTTGCCGCCAAATTCTGCGTCCCTCTTTTAAAACCTCAAAGAAAAGGTCTTCCTTGCTCTTAAAGTGATTGTAGAAACCACCTTTAGAGGCTTTGGATGCCTTCAGAATGTCGTCAATCGTTGTCCCCATGAATCCTCTCAAGGAAAACAACTTTAGTGACTCAACAATAATTTTATCTTTCAGTACCATAGTAAAGTGCGCCTTCCACCTGACAATTGATTGTAATTTCCGGGGCAGTGCCCCTGCAAGACAGATTGGTCGGTCTGTCTTGTAGGTAATACATCTTTATTCAGCTGCCGATATCCGAAAATTGCACCCAACTATTGCTCGGGGAAAGATTTAGCATCTCGCCAATG
Organism: uncultured delta proteobacterium; assembly: GCA_963776075.1. Classification (GTDB taxonomy): domain Bacteria; phylum Desulfobacterota; class Desulfobulbia; order Desulfobulbales; family Desulfocapsaceae; genus MADRE3. The sequence goes on along the minus strand of CAVZLG010000019.1, from coordinate 41,866 downwards.
TCACCCTCGGTGATCATGGTGACATTGGCAGAGTAAGGGTAACTAAAATGGTTTACCGACCGGACAGGCAAGTTCACACCGGCGACAATATTTAATAATTTTTATTGGGTCGTCAAAACCTTCAACATCCTGCTCTTTTGCAACTTCATTGTCCACATCCATCTGCTTGTTACAGACAGGCCTGGAAAATGAGCCATCCCTCCCTGGCAGTATCGTCTGCCCATACTCATCCTCTGAGTAGATCTTAGTGTCAAAGGCATGTTGCGGACAGGCTTTGCGGCACAATTCGTCACACATACTGCATGGGTCGAACTTCATGGGACCGGTTGAGGGCAGTTCGATATCGAGTGTCAGGGCTCGAAGCCGAATTCGTGGTCCAAACTCCGGGGTAACCAGGATATTATTTCTGCCGATACAGCCAAGAGCAGCCAACACCGCTGAGTCCTTGAGGTACGTACCTCCCTTCTCAACATGATAGGGAAGGTGAAATACCCCGACGCCAAACTGTTCGGGAATCCAGTCACAAAGCTCCCGGACAACCTTGGCCAGCACCCGGTTGCCCGGAGGATCCACGCGGCCGAACCACCAGTCCATTTCCGGCTTTTCCTCCGGGTGGTGAACGGCAATCACCATTACAGTCTTGGCATCTTCAGGCCATAAGACCTCTCCTGGCTCCAGACCCAGCTTGTTTTTTCGGGTACCAATTCCTTCACCTGCTCCGGGCATCATGGGCGCGAAGGTAAAAGATGGCGCCTTTTTCAGGTCTTTGACCGAGGCAAATCCCACCAGGTCGGCACCAAGATCTTTCGCTTTCAGCAAGAGTGCTGAAGATATTTTCAAGTTATCTTTTCGTGCCATATCCTCACCCATTATTCTGATTTTTTAATATCCTCAGCAGGCAATACTGCAACCTTGCGGGCCAGCATCTCTCCATAATCTTCTTTGACCCACTTCATCAGGGAGAAGACCATCACCAGCAGTACTGGTATGAGCGGCAGCGCAACAACAATGGATGAGAGCTGTACGGCCTTGAGCTGACCGGTCGACAATAAGCCGACTGCAAAAAGTCCAAGGATAATACCCCAAAGAGTCCTGTTCCATCGTGGTGGTTCATCATCGCCGCTCAATGTCCTGGTTACCTGTGATGACAGTGTGTAGGCTGCAGAATTCAGTGTGGTTGCCAGAAAGATGAAACAGAGGATGGTAAAAGCCGGGATAAAAAGAAATTTTGCTCCAGGTATGGTATTGAGAATGGTGACGATGGTTACATCGTTTGACCATCCGGATTCTTTCAACACACCATAGACATCAAGACCGCCGGAGGTCTGGAGGTTGATTGCATAGCCGCCCCAGATAGCAAAGAATACCCAGCATCCCAGGGATCCCCATACAAGCTCACCGAGAATTACCTGACGAATGGTCCTGCCCTTCGATATACGGGCGACAAAGAGGCCCATCATTGGTGCGTATGCAACCCACCAGGCCCAGTAAAATACGGTCCAGCCCTCCGGAAATCCACCGTTTGTAATCGGGTCAGTCCACAGGCTGATCTTGAAAAAATCACTGAACATCAAACCCAGACTGTTACACCAGTTATTGAGGATAAAGGTGGTTGGCCCAATAATGAAAACATAAATCAACAGAAAGTAGGCAATATAGGTGTTAAGTGAGGCAAGCTTGGCAATTCCCTTTTTCAGTCCAGCCCAGACAGTCACTGTAAAAAGAGCTGTCCAGACAGCAAGGATTGCAAGCTGGAGGGCAAAGGACTCCGGGATTCCGGTCATGCTGGATACCAGGCTCGTTACCAAGGGGACCGCGAGTCCAAGTGACGTTCCGACACCGCCGATCATCGCAAAGATTACAACCGTGTCAATGAACTTACCCAAAAATCCGTCAGCTTTATCTCCAATAACCCCGCGACAGGCGGTACTCAGTCGTAGAGCTTGAATCTTTTTCACATGAATCGCATAGGCAATCGGCAGGGTCGGCAGGGCATAGATAGCCCATGGGGTAATTCCCCAGTGAAATTGACCGTACATACCGGCAAGCTCTCCGACCAGCCCTTTCTGAGACTCAAGATCGGTGTGAAGGATACTGGAATTGAGGTAATAGACTGGTTCGATGAAGGCCCAGTAAACAATGGCAATACCAATTCCCGCGCAGAAGATCATTGCCGCCCAGGCATAGGTGGAGAATTCCGGTTCATCGTCAGGTCCACCGAGCTTGATATCGCCCCACCGGCTGGCCGCCAGCCAAATCAGAAAAAGGACGCAGAAGAGACCAAAGATAAGAAAAGCCCATTTGAAGTTGTGAGTCAGTATACCAAACAGCGAATCAACGACGGCTTTGCCCTGCACCGGGAAAATGGTTAATAGTATACCCACCAGCAGGGTAATCAGCACCCCGGGGAACATAAGAGTTAGATCAATGTTACTCGACTTCCCATTCATACTCATCTCCTTTCAAGTCTTCTGGGTTTACCGTCACCAGGGAACTATTCGCATGAATACTTACTGGTTACGGAAGTTACGAATTATCCATCGGCAGCACGAAACGTTTCCCTCGAGCAAAGCAAATTTAAGGCCACAAAAGCGTAGTCTTTCTAATCTATTGAAATTGGGTTTTTTATTACCGTGAGGTTGGGAATTTTTACAGAAATGAAAGAAAATAATTTTTCTAAATACGAAAAATTATTTTCTAAATACGAAAAGAAGACGTACTTTTTTCACGCCACAATGTGGTATTAATGGTGGGAATTCAAATAGTTAGCTGGAGATTGTTTTTCGTCATCTCAGCGGCAGGAGGATCGTCAATTTCTCTCAGCATTTCGCAGTTCGTTAAGTAACGAGCAAGACCATGTTTCCCTCTCTTGTAATTCACAGCTGCCGGGAAATAGATAGATCGCCTGCCGCGCCACCGCTATTATTTCCCCGGCTCTCCCTGAGCGCAGTGACGATACTCTCTGATTCAAGTGCAGCAGAAGATTCCACTCGCTGATGAGCGAAGGAGTACTGATAAGCCGATCACCAATGCTCCGAGGAGAATTGACCGTCTTATGCCCCAGCGATCCATGATGATTCCCGCAGCAATTGCAAAAACGATATAGTTCATCTGCCACGATCCCAGGACAAATCCCATCTGAGAGTAAGTCAGGTGAAGATCATGAATGATCGGCGAAACCAGGGGGGAAGGGGATCTTGTGACTACGCCAAATTCAAAGTCCTTGCCTAAGGCGCGGCCCATCTGTAGATGGATTAGCCAAAGCCCGGCACATCCGCTCCGCTTGCATCGATAGTAACCTGCGATTATCGATACAAATAGCTCGGATGCTTCAGTTTACGTATTTTCTTTGCTTAGGCGTTGGAAAAGCTCGTATTCCTCATCACTTAGTGTTTTGTAGCCCGGTGTCGGAAATGCCTGAAAGCCTCTACCGCCGTCGTTATATATCGATTGCCCAAAAATAAAGTCGGAATCGGGAGAGGCGAGAAATACTGCGAGCCTGCCGCATTCCGATGGTGTACCTATTCGTCCCATTGGGGTCCGAGACAAAATTGTATTCATCAACTGCTTGTCTGAGCCAACCCGGCGCATCAACTCGGTGTCGATGGGGCCCGGGGCTATTGCATTTACTTTAATGTTATACTGGGCCAGGGCGACCGCCTGTACTTTGGTCAGCTGCTGGATCGCTCCCTTGCTGGTAGTATAGACCATCTGTGATTCCAGAGCCAAATGGGCATTGACGGATGACATATTGATCAAAACCCCACCGTCGCCCTGTTTGACCATCTGCCGCGCGGCCCTCTGTCCACCGAAAAACATGCCGCGCAGATTAATATCCATAATTTTGTCGTACTGTTCGGGAGTGATATCGAGGAAATGAGTTTTCTCCGGGTCGTTAATGCCGGCATTGGCGACATAAATATCGAGTCTGCCGAAATGGTCGATCGTTTGTGTGATTGAATCGTCAAGACTTTCGATATCTCCGACATCACCGGGGACAAAGACAACCTGTCCGCCAAGGTTCCCCAGCTCGGCTGCTGCAGTAACTCCCGTTTCCTGATTTCTGCCGCAAAGCACAACCTTGGCGCCTTCCTTGAGAAATTCTGCGGCGATACCGTAGCCGATACCTTTCGTACCACCCGTAACGATCGCAACCTTATTTTTTAATCTGGCCATGAGTCTGTCTCCTTTCGAACAAATATTCTTGACGCTAGTTTATTGAACAGATAGATTGAATACGTATTCAACGAATAATAGCTTGTTTGCTCGCACTTGTAAAGTGGGAGTATTAACCACCTGTGAGATGATGGACCAACGCAAACACATACCTCTTGTCCAGCTGCCCGGCATGATGTGCGACGGCCGTCTTTTTTCTAATCAAATCGGGGTGTTTTCATCCGCCAGTCAACAGCACTTCAGGCCCGGCATGACCAGTGGAATACGCTGTAAAAAGTAGAGGTGCCGACGCTCATTCTTTATGATGAGAAGGGGGCCGGCTCTGGCCAGCGGATCGTCATGAATTGATGCATGCTCTGATACCGGGAAGCCAACTGAAATGCATACGGGGTGCTGGGCATTTACCAACACTTGAGCCACCGGAGCAGGTAACATACTTAATGCGATATAGGAAAAGATCTGGGCCACAGACCCAATTTGATCGTGATAGCATAATTTTTATCTGTTTCATTTGCTCTGGCGACCTACAGAAAATGCAACCTCAGCATAACTTCTTCTTCACTTTAAGTTCTTCTTAAAACATGGGAATGGGTCAATTGAGAGGTATGTCGAAAGTTAAATAGTTTTATTTGAATGATTTCTGATGACCCATTTGACAGCTCTGATGACCAGCGGTACGAGCCAGATTGAAATAGTTAAAATTCCAAGGAAAGCGGACATTGGTCTGTCGAAAAAACCTTCAAACGTCCCTCGTGCCTTGATGAAAGACGCCACGAAATTATCTTCAACAATTTTACCCAGTAACAGCCCGAGAATCATCGGCGCAAGTGGAAAATCATTCTCCTCCATGAAATAGGCTAATATTCCTACGATGAGCATTACCCAAACATCGAAGATAGCATTGTGTACGGCAAATGTTCCAATTATGCACGTCATAAGAATCAACGGAAACAATATACTTGGCGGGACCGCCAGGATATGGCGAGAAAGTTTTATGGCCAGAATCCCGAATGGGACCATGAAAATGTTTGCAAGAATAAACATGATGAAAATGGCATACACAAATTCCGGACTGTTAATAAAAACAGTCGGTCCGGGGTTAATACCCTTCATATAGAGGACCCCAATAACAATGGCGGTCAGGGTATCGCCTGGAATCCCAAACACGAGTGCCGGGACCCAGGCGCCACTGACACTTGCATTATTTGCAGAACTAGCGTCTACTATTCCTTCAACATGGCCGGTACCGTATTTGTCTTGCTCTTTGGAAAATTTCTTCCCCACCGCAAAGGCGATATAGGCAGCCATATCTGCCCCGGCTCCAGGTAGTGCTCCGATAACAGTTCCTAAGGCACTGCTTCGAATCGCATTTACCTTGTACTTCCGAACTACTCGGCCCACTCCAACCAAAAGCTCACCAATTTTCTGCTGAACCCGCTCGCCTTTTAGGTCCGTCCTGGTAACCTTCCGAATCATTTCTGAAACGGCGAATGCACCAATGAGCGCAGGTAATATTGAAATACCAGCTGCCAGATCCTCGTTCCCAAAAGCAAAACGCGGATACCCCATCATCACATCCAGACCTATAGTGGACATGAACAGGCCAAAAACTAAAGCTACCGTACCTTTAACCTGGGATCCGTGAGATATTATTACCGAGCACGAAAGTCCGAGCATCGTTAGCCAAAAATACTCGAAACTGGAGAATAGCAATGCCACTTCTGCCAGTTTTGGTGCGGCAAGTATGAAAACCAGAGCCCCTGTCAAGCCACCCACAGAGGAGAGAATAAGCCCTGTACCCAAAGCAATTTCCAGCTTACCCTTTTGGCTCAGCTGATGCGATTCTTCAGCATATGCTGCTGATGCTGGTGTCCCAGGAATCCTTAATAACGCACCAGGTATATCCCCAGCAAAAATAGCCATTGCAGTTGTGGCGACGACTGCCCCCATGGCAGGAACCGGATCCATAAAAAACGTCAGTGGGACCAGCAACGCAACTGCCATGGTGGCTGTCAGACCTGGAATAGAGCCAACAAAAAGCCCAAAAAATGAAGACAAAAGTAGAACGAGCAGGACGGTTGGATCAAGGACCAGAGCGAGAGCTTCAGCAAATGCGTGCATGGCGTTATCCTATCGAATGATGTTGATCAAAATGCCAGGCGGCAGTGGAACCAACAATATATAGGCAAAAATCATATAACTAATTCCAGTAAATGTGATCGAAACAATCACTGATAACAGCAAGCGCCCGCTTGTATAGTCGTACAACATGAGAAGCAGTAATCCAAATGTCGTCGGAATAAACCCCACCGGTTTCGAAAGGAAAATAAAGGCCATGACCACGAGAGGAATAAGTAACATTCTACGCCAGCGCACAGCTATCGATACCCATTTATCAAATTGCACTACTGGTCCGTCCTTTAACTCTCTGACCCCATTTACAATCAGAATAATACTAGCGACAATCAGAACCCACGACAATACTTTAGGAAACGTTGCAGGACCGATATTGTTCAGCGGCAATGACGGAAACGTTCTGACCTGCCATAAAATGGCCATGCCAAAAGCAAGTAAAACAATTCCTATTATCGCATTATTAAATCGCATTAACCAAACCTCATTCAGGCAGAAACATGCAAATCAATCGTCATTCCTGTCGCCCGTCACGGCTCGGGAATCCTCTAACTGAGTTTTTCAACATCGATATTGCTCAAGGATCTTGCCGAGCCATGACACCTTAACCTCATTTTCAATCAAGCCTGCCAATTGATAAGAACTCTTGGGACTGGTTGAATGGCAATTGCTTGCCAAAATTATTTCGCCAGACCAAGTTTTTTCAGTATACGCCCATTTGCCTCATGCATATTGGCCATGAAGACTTCGAGGTCCTCGCCTTTCAGATATCGCAAGCCATAACCTCGTTTGTTCATGATCTCCTGAAATTCGGCACTTTCATAGATGCGTTTGATACTGGCAGAAAGTTTGTCAACAATAGGTTGAGGCAGACCCTTAGGACCGACGATGCTGCGCCAAGTTCCACCTTCGATATCAATGCCGACAGCTTCTTTACCCGTAGGAACATCAGGATAAAGATTCGATCTTGTCGGACTCAGGATAGCCAAAGGACGCACTTTCCCTGCGTCAATGAGGGCTCTCGCCTCGGGTAGGGTTGACGGTCCAATTTCTACCCCCCCTGCTGCCAATTCCTGCAGAATCATCGCACCACCTTTCACCGGGACAACGACGACACTATTCGGGTCGATGCCATACGCGTCTAACAAATTGCTGAACGCCAGGTGATGTCCTGCCCCCACCGGTGTCGCCACATTGTATTTGCCGGGATTGTTTTTAATTGCATCAAGCAGCGCTTTCAGCGTTTTGAACTCACTTTTAGAGTTCACCAGAATAGTTGTGGCATCGACGTTAAAAAGAGCTATGGGTGTGAAATCTCGATAGGTGACATCGGAAGATTTAAACCACTCGTATGTGGTTAAAGAAAAAGTAGCGAGCCCAATTGTATAGCCATCGGGATCTGCACCGGCAATGGCTTTGTGCCCAACGACACCACCTCCACCAGTTCTGTTAACGACCTTAAAAGGAACCTTGTACTCATCCTCCAGCATTTTGGCTATGATACGCCCTGTAGCATCAGTACCACCACCAGCCGAATATGGTACAATCATCTCAACAGGGCGATCAGGCCATTCGGCAAAGGCATTAAAAGCACCGACTCCGATAATAAGGTAGGCAGTAAGGCTGACAATTGAAAAAATTAGATGTTTGCGGTTAAGCATGTTTACCCTCCTTGTTGTTAATTTCACTGTTTCGCTTTTGAAACAATGAGTTAAGTAGCACTTTCTGTGGCAAAAAAACTGCCGGGGAATCCCTGCAGTGAACCGGTGACATTACAGGCGGCAATTGAGGCCATACCCGATCGGGTCCACTGCGTAGCTGAAGCAATATGGGGGTACGCGACGACAGTATCGAGTTCCGTCAGGCCATCGGCAAGATCTGGTTCTTCCTCAGATCTGCAGCCAGTGTTCTCCGCAAAGTTCCTTGGTCACGACAACCCGACGAGACCCTGCCGAATTAATGGTTTTCCAGTTTTTTCTAGCCATTCAAGTTTTCTCAATCTCTGTTGACATAATTATCCCTGAGGACACAATCCCGACCATTTGCTTTACCAGTAACAAGTATTTACGCCCCTGCTTTCACGTTTCATCGATTCCGATCTGAATTCCGTCGGCAATCTGTTTCAAGGCCAGTTTCTTGCTGACTATCAGATGCACCTCCATCGCCCGGTACGCCGCTTCTGCATCACCTTGCTTCAAGGCCAGGTAAATGTTCTCATGCTCTTTTACCGCGCGAAGCTGTCTGAGATCCCGTTTCTGTACATTCAGCGCACCCCATTCGGTCAATTCCAGAATTTTATTGACCGAATCGATAAAATAATTGTTATTGGTGATTGAGGCCAAACAGCTGTGAAAATGACGGTTGTTCTCGAGAAAGGATTTGATATCATTCTTCTCGGACGCCAGTCGGTCGAGACGAAGATTGTTTTCCAGCTCAATCAAATGAACATCACTGATTTTTTCGGATACCTGCTTGATTATCGCGAGCTCAATAGGTATTCGGTAATCATAAAGATTTTTAACTTCTTCTGGCTGAAGAGATTTGACCTGGTAGCCGCGCTTCGGGATTGCACGAACAAATCCTTCCCCGACCAGGTCCTTCAGCGCTTCTCTCGTCGGTGTCCGTGAAATTTCCAGCATCGCACTCAGAGAAGGCTCGCTGTAAAACTCATTCTGCTTCATACTGCCGGTAAGAATCGCCTCCTTGATGGACACGTACGCCAGATCCTTCAGAGTCTTGGGAATATCGACGGGGTCCAGTTTAAACCTTTTATCAGTCATCAATCTACACCTTGTCATTGAAACGTTATTAAGCCCGGATCACCGGTGTTTTCAGCAGTGATAGCAGAGGCAACGTAAGCCATTAAATTTGAGTACAGACGCATATAGACAATCCACCAAATTTAGTTACTATTTGATTAAAACTCAGATAATTAAACCGTTTCCTTCGAATAATGCTTCATGGCCCACTTGACGGCTTTGATGGTCAGCAGATCAGCGATATGGGCAAACTGACTGGAATACCAGAGAGCAACAGCTCAGCCCGAATTATACCATGACGCCAGCCAGCTTCTATTTCGCCGAGGCATAGGGAAGTTCCTTCAATACTGCTTCGATTTCCTTGGCGGTCGTGGCATTCCGGAATGCATTCATTCGCGCCTCTTCTTCCTTTTGCAAAGCCCGGACATTACGTAGGACATCTGTCATTCTGGATACCGGAAACTTACAGGCACCGTTTTCGTCCATATGGATGATCTCTCCCGGTTCAACATCCATTCCTGCGACCGATACCGGCACATTCACCGCATGTACAGCCACTTCGCCATGTCCGGCCGTCACGCCGCTCAGCATGTACTGGAATTTCATGTCACGGATCTCGTCGATATCACGGGAAGGACCGTTTGAAATCGCGCCGACACAGCCCATGGCCATCATTGCGCTTGTCATGTTTCCGCCAGACAAACCGACTTTGCCTGCCAGTTCCGGAGGAAATTTTTGCTGAAAAACGAGAATCGATGGTTTCGGCGATTTTTCAAGCGCCTCAACTACATCTACAAAAGAGAGGCGATTATAACTGGGATCCGGCAGACCGTATACACAGGTCACCGCGTAACCGACGGTACGGCCAAGTTCCGGATACATGCAGCGTACGGTCTGGTCGGTGTACCAGTTTTCGGCCCAGGGGTCGTACAACCCAAGACAAAGATGGTGTCTGGGGTATGTCGCGACCACATTGGTTATTGCCGGAGTATCAAAGGCCTTCAATTCGTTGATCATTTCAAGTTCAGACAACCATTCCAAGGATTTTCTCCTTCTATATATCCAATTAGACGTTGTGAAAGACATGACCTTCTATGAGAGGCCGCGCCATAAATCTCTGTCCAGAATTAGTGTGTAGTATACTATATACTTTAATGGAAAAATAATTGTCAATCTCTTTTTCACCTGTATCCGATAAAATTATCCTGATATTTGAATAATTTTGATATTCATTCCCATGTATAATCTTTTCACCTTATGTTGAGTCAATTACCTAAAAAAGCTAAAGGAATTGCACGGCAATAGGCGATAACGACAAGGGCAATACAAAAAGCCACTATGAGTGGGACCGCTTTTCGTGAAATATTAATCAAAGGGACATTGGAAATGGAACTGGCAACAAATAAGTTGATACCCATCGGCGGGGGTGACCAAACCAATTGCTAAGGTAATCACCATTATAAACCCGTCATGAATCGGGTCGACACCAGCTCCTATCATAACCGGCAGGAAAATCGGTATTGCCGAAACCAACCACAGCTGTGTCTTTGGGAAGAATCGTAAGGTTGGCAACGAATCTGGATATGATGTTCAACTCCTCTGTGAATCAGCAATGTCAATGTCAGTTAGATAGCGAACATCTTTCCCAGCAATAACAGCGTGAGCCTGGCCGTCTCTTCGAGTTCTTTGGTGTTGTCGACCGCATCAATCAGATCGATTCGAATGGAAGAAACCCGCCATCAACAGAAGAAGCAGACACCCTTATAATAAAAGCGTCTGCTCTCAGTTATTTAACTGCCCCCATCGTCAGGCCTTCTATAAAATATTCTCTAATGGTGAGAGATAAAATAAAAATAGGCACCATGATCAACATCCCCGCTGCCGCCATGTGCTCCCAGAGAATACCTTTATCAGTATGCAATCCCATGAGTCCGACAGTCAGTGTTACAGCATTTTTGTTAGTGAGAATCAGGGCAAACAAGAATTCGTTCCAGCTTTGAATAAATCCAAATACGGCACTGGTGACAATACCAGGCATAATAAGCGGGAGCGTAATATGTCGCAATACCTGGAAGCGATTACAGCCGTCAACAACTGCTGCTGCCTCGATGTCTGGAGGCAGCGCATCGACAAATCCTTTTATCATCCAGACTGCAAAAGGAAGGACGAAAGACAGGTTCAGTATAATCAGAGCGAGCTGCGTATCCAGAAGGTGCAGTGTCCTGAAGAGTGTAAAAAACGGCAGTATCACTACTACGGGAGGAACAAACTGGGAGCTGAGAACAGCTACCATCAGGGCATTCTTCGTTTTAAACTGGTAACGGCTGAAGGCATATCCTGCACATGTTGCGGCTGGAATCGCTACCGCGACCGTACAGAAGCTTACAATCAGGCTGTTAAGTAACAATGGACCAAAATTATAAGGATCCTGGAAAATTGAGATGAAATTGTTAAATGTTGGTGTGAAAAATATTTTGGTAGAGTATGCGTCTCTTGCAACCTTGAAAGAGGTGATAACCATCCAGAAAATGGGAAACACCATAAACAGGAAGCTAGCCCCAAAACCGATCCAGCGAACTCCTCCCCAAATTTTTTCATCGCGTGTATATGCCATCAGCTCTCTTCCCCCTTCATCAGAAAACGTACGTACACCATGGCGAATATAAACATGGTTGTTACCAGGATATAGGCCAGTGCCGCGGCATATCCCATATCATAGAATTTGAAACCCTGATTATAGACATAATAATTCAGTGTTTCAGTTGAACGTCCTGGCCCGCCACCGGTCAGTGTGACTGCCTGGTCGAACATTTTTACGCTGAATATGGTTTTTAACAATGCTACCATGATGATAATCGGTTTGAGTTGAGGCAAGGTTATGTACCAGAATACCTGGAATGTACTTGCACCATCTACTCGTGCAGCGTTGAGTGTTTCTCGAGGAAGAGCACCGAGCGCCCCGATGAAAACCAGGGCGATATAGGGAGCCCAGCCCCAGATTTCCGTCATGGCCAGCCAGAATATTGCCCAATAGGGTTCGCCGAGCCATACGACATCGGTCATGAACGGGAAGACCGCATCTATAAAAGCATCGATGATACCGTAATCCGGATTGAGCATGAAGCGCCATGAGTAACCTTTCAGCGCTGGAGCCATTGCGAAAGGAAAGATAAGCAGCGACTTCATGAAGATATTGAGTTTCGTTGCCCGCTCAAGGATGATAGCGATTGCCAGGCCAATTACCATTGACAGTACGACTGAAATGACTGTGAAAACAATCGTTACCCAGACACTGTTCCAGAAATTCGCGTCTGAGAATGCTCTGATGTAATTATCAAACCCGACAAAACCTCCTGGAGAGGATGATTTTGTTAACTTCCAGAAACGAAAACTGGTAATGAAAGAGTAAATGAACGGGTAAAGTGTCGTGCCCGCAAGAATCAGCAACGCAGGGGTCAGCAATACCCATTTTACATATTTTTCCCGGCTATCCATAGTATCTCTGCCATATATAGTGCGTGACGGGCATGATTTGCCTCTATTGATTTCCTCTATTCGATGGTTCAGATAGCATCAAGTAAGTAAGAAAATTATTACTTATGTATCTATTCAGGTGATTAGATCGATCTAGAGTATGCCAAAGTATTTCGAACTACTCCTTCTAAAGCTGCGTGACGCTTGATGTTGTAATCCGCATGTATGCCGCCTGGGATCGTCTTGTTCATTCTGCTGCAGGCGTGTGATAAGCTTCTGTTCAGGCAGGAGAGATACTTACTACCGTAAATATCTCTCCTGCTTTTGACAGCTTTAAAAATCTATGTAACGTTTCTGGTTAATATCCAGATCGCTTCATGATTGCCGTGACTTCTTTTGCAGCCTTGTCCATCTCGGTTTTAGTGTCTGCACCACCAGCGATATTGCTGATAGCAACCTCAAGTGAACTCATGACTTCAGGCCATTCAGGAATCATGGGGAGCGTATCACTTACGGCTAAACTCTCTGCAGCAGCAGCATGCATTCCACCCGAGACCTTATTGATTTCCGGATCAACCAGATTGTCCTTCTGTACAACAACAATTGTACTTGTCTTTGGATCGCTTTTGTCGAGAAAAATTTCTTTTTCAAGATCGGGATTGGTGAGCCATTTCAAGAATTCCCAGGAGGCTTCTTTGTTTTTTGTCGCCTGTGCAATTCCCACTGGCATAGACAGAGCCAATGTTGCCTGGCCTTTGCCTTCCCATGCAGGAACAGGAGCGAAGCCGATGTTCTTGGTGACGACTTCTTTTGCTTTTTCGGGATTCGTTAAGGTTCCGTAATGCCACCACCAGACGATAACCATAGCTGCATTATCCTGGGCAACGGCCTGTGAGGCTTCGTATTCTTTAAATGCTGTTGAGCCAGGTGCAGCTGCTTTGTATTTAAGAAGCAGATCCACATAGTATTGCGTTGCCTCGATACCAGCAGGGCTGTTGAATGCTGGCATCATCTTATCGTCAAATATTTCTGCTCCACCACTCTTCAGGAAGGCGTACCAGACGAACAGGTTCTGCCCACTGTTCCCCTTGCCGTAATACATGGCAATACCTTCTTTTCCGGTTTTTTCTTTGATGGCCTTGGATGCGGCAATGAGTTCCTTCCAGGTTTTCGGTGGAGTGACGCCTGCTTGTTCAAACAGGTCTTTTCTGTACAGCAGAAGTTGTGGGTGACCACGAGTAGGAATGCCGTAGGTAACACCCCCATAGGTTCCGCCTTTAATGTATGCAGCCGGAAGGATTGCTGAAAGATCAACGTTATCAGCTTTTAAGAAGTCATTGAGCGGCGTCAGGAATCCAGTCATAGATGGGCCCCAAGCGTCGAGAAGACAGTACAAATCAATGTCACCAGTGCCGGCAACAGCGTCAGCAGTAATTTTTTCTCGTAGACTCGGGAAGGGTACCATTAAGAAGTCGACTTCGATGCCAGTCATCTTGGTAAACTCAGCAACTCTCTTGGCTTGAGCCTGACTCTGGGCAGCATTATGGACTAGAAATGTCAGCTTGGTTCCTTTGTAGGGCATTCCTGCCTTGAGACCATACGGCAGTTTATCAGCGGCAATGGCCGTCAAACACATAGACAGGCTCAACAAAAACAGCAACACCGTTGTTAAGCCAAACAGATTTTTGATTTTCACGTTACCCCTCCTTTGTTTATCACAGGTTATTGGTTTTACGATCACCGCTTCACGCAGCGAAAGGTCGCTATATCATGCCATGATCCAATCCACAGAATTTCCTTCGCTTCATTGAAACGAGAGAAAAGTCATGGTTCAATTGTTCATTGAACACCTGGCACCTGGTGCCAGAACATTGCTATAAATCAATAAAACTGGCAAACTTTTTTGGGCCGATAGTGTATTCCTCCGAAGAATCTGTTGAATACGTATTCAATGTTTGTTATATTAATTCTCAATTGAAACTCTATTGTCAAGCTATTTTTAATGGTGGCTCAACATTCTACTATACATTTGATTCATGATAATGGAGCGAATCAGTATTCTAACCTAACAATACAGGTGGCGTCAATTTTAAAGTTTATAGTAGACTATAACTCTTAATTTTAAAGGTATTTTTAGTCTTCTTCGCGAGGCCGAATGTGCTCCTTTTTAATAGCGGGTGGTACGACTGAAGGTGAATGAATCGGGGCGCATATAAATTTGGTCGCAATGTCCCTGTGAATTGATGACATGTCGTCAAGTCGAATTATGAAAATTCTTACAATTTCAGATGTTGAATCATCGATACTATATGAGCGCTTTGATAGTGCGGCATATGCAGATGTTGATCTTGTCATTTCGTGTGGTGATTTACCGCTCGGGTATCTCGAATTTATCGTAACAATGGTTAATGTAGCATGCTATTATGTACCCGGGAATCATGATGAGCGTTTCCTGGAGATGGTACCTCCCGGATGGGAACCGCTTGATGATCGGATTGTAGAGCATAGCGGAGTTGTGATTCTTGGCTTGGGCGGATCAATGAGATACAAACCCGGGCCATACCAGTATACAGAACTCGAAATGAAATTTCGGCTTTTAAAATTATTACCATCACTGTGGTTACATAAAAACAGGATTGATATTTTGGTAACGCATGCACCTGCACATAACCTTGGAGATCTGAAAGGCCCTCATCGTGGATTTAAGGTGTTTCGCACCATCATTGAAAAATACAAACCCAAATACCACCTACACGGTCATGTTCACCTGAATTACTCACAACACCCACGAAAGATTACATACGAAAAGACCAGTATTATTAATGGTTTTGATCACTACATGTTCGAGTATTAAGTAATAAGTTTTTCTCGTTATTGGATACAAATAGTCATGGAACCAAACAATTCATCTGTTCATAATTTTAACAATGCCCTGTTCAGGTCATTTTTCAAGTCGATTTATAAGAGACTGAAAAAACAGGATGATCTGCTTCCTGATCTTGAAAGTATCGTCAGAATTACCAAAGCAAAAAACAAGCATTATCAAGGTCTGAAAGAAATCCCGGTAGATAACATTATTGGCAGTGAAGCACGATACGAGGATTTTGATAAAGATTTTCTACCGAAAAAATCCGAGCTGCAATCTCGCTGGTCTGCAATTGATTCAATTATGCAGCAGGACAAAGAACTGCCACCCATATCAGTTTTTAAATTGGGGGACTATTACTTTGTTCGGGACGGGCATCACCGGGTCTCTGTGGCAAAATCTCGCGGACAAGCCTATTTAGACGCAGAAGTGACAGAATATCACATTGATGTTCCTCTGACTAAAGAACTAACAATCAAGGATCGTTATAAAATTCAAGAACATGTGGATTTCCTGGAGAAGACAGGGTTGAACCGTCTCGGCAAGGGATTTGATATAAAACTTACCAGGCCACAATCGTATCGGTTATTGCTTACGATCATTGATCACTACTGTGATTATCTGGAAGAGATTGTTGGACGTAAACTCAAGCAACATGAAGTTGCACAGGAGTGGTATAACAGAATTTTTCTTCCCTTTGCAGAAGGTGCCTATCTTGATGATCTGCTGGAAAAATTTCCAAACAGAACAACAGGAGATCTTTATGTATGGATCCAGATGAATTGGAATGACGTGAAGGATTCACTGGGTGATAGGATCAGCTTCCTCGCAAAACCGGTTCCTATTGTAGAACAGGAGACCGGTGGGATGCGTCCATTGTCCTATGCCCCGGGGATTGTGCGCAGTATCAAACGCCAGTACATCAGGGCCAATATTGGATTGGTTGTAACCTGTTCAGTAATAAATATTACCAGGGAGGGTGATATATCCGTTGCAATTGTCAAGCGTAAATACCACCCCTTTGAAGACTACTGGTCATTGCCCATTGCCATGCTCAGTGAAAATGAAACCAGATACGATGCTGCAAAGCGCTGCGTTCGTCACTCGCTTGGTATTAAAAGCCAGATCAACTTTGTCCAGTATAAAACCTTCGATAATGTTGACAGAACACCATATGGCAGAATGATCGCTTTCGGCATGCTGGGCGTTCATTATGGGGACAGCATTCGCCTGTCGGCAGGTGGTATTGCCAGTGAAATCAAGCTAATTGATGTCGGTGATGATATCCCTCTGGTATACGATCACTCCCAGATTCTTCGGGACTCGTTTGCTTATGTTAACAGGATCCACAATAATTTTACATTTATTACCGAACTGTTTCCTGATGGTATACCATTGAAATATATACATAAATTGATGAAACTGACAGGGCAGGCATCTGGGTGACGGACAATCGGCTAGTATTTAATCTTGTTGAAATTTGAGGTAAGAAGACTCGCAAGGAATGTGCCTCAAAGATAAATTTTGCATTTCAGCTGAACTTCTGAATATGTACCTGAAGCCAATACAGAGGCTTTTAAAGAATTATAGATGCAATTTCGCCAGTAACAGCTTATAGTTTAGCATACGTATTCAAAATATTCCTGATGAACGTACTGTACAATGACCTCAAATAAAAAACAGGCACAAGTATCATCAATTGATGTCGCCCGACTTGCCGGGGTATCGCAGTCTGCAGTTTCACGCGCCTTTACTCCAGGAGCGAGTATTTCTGAGAAGAAGAAAAAGGTGATTCTGGAGGCTGCTTATCAACTGAATTACCGGCCTAATGTTATCGCCCGGAGTCTCGTTCAAAACTCGACCAAGATTATCGGTCTGGTGATGACAAGGTTTCTCAGTCCATTCTACACAACGGTACTTGCCGATTTTACAAGACATATACAAGATCGCGGTTACTCAACACTACTGCTTAATATTGACAACGATCGGGAAGTGCAGGATGTGATGTCAACTGCACTTCAATATCAGGTTGATGGACTTATCATAACATCAGCTAATCTCTCATCTCCAATGGTTGAGAGCTGCCTTCATACCAAAACACCCATCGTCCTTTTTAACCGGTATTCAGAGAATAATGATCTCAGCGCTGTCTATTGTGATGGCTATGACGCAGGGAGAATGGTCGCAGACCTGCTCGCCCCGAACCATCGGCGATTTGCATGCATTAAAGGAGAGGTTAAGAGTTCTACCAGCAGGGATCGATCGGAGGGGTTTATATCCAGGCTTGCAGAACACGGTATTACGGACTGTATTGCTGAGCATGCCGAGTTTTCCTACGAATCAGGTTTTGCAGCTGCAAAAGAAATGCTTGGAACCAAGGATCGACCCGATGCAATTTTCTGTATCAGCGACCTGATGGCCCTTGGTGCAATTGATGCCGCACGCTCAATTTATGGGCTTAAAATACCAAAAGAGCTGTCCATTGTCGGGTTCGATAATATTCCGATGGCAGGGTGGTATGGTTATGACTTGACCACTGCAGCGCAGCCTGCACCTAAAATGGCAGAAGCAACGGTCGACCTGCTTCTTGAGGCGATAAATAGCCGTAGCCAGGATACGATGGTACTGAAAATGAAAACAGAATTGATAATCAGGGGAACCACGCGCAGCTAGGCAGGTATCTGATTGATCTTGTGATTTCGAAATGATACGACATGACGGTTAAGCCTGCAGGCAAATGGATGTAAGCAGAATTGTTTTCCAGCTGTCGCTATACGCAAAATATCCATTGACTCCTGATTCTGACTAGGCTAAATTGCTAGGCAAATATTGACTACGTATTCAAAATTAACATTGGTGATAGAAGATATATTCGCGAGTATATCGAGAACTGTAAGCGAGCTTAACGCCTTTTATCCTCTGATCGTTCCTGGTGCTTTGGAACTATATTTTTGATTTACCATTGTTTCATAAACGTTTGGTTGTACCTGCCTGCTGACAAAATGGCAGGGTGCCATATGTTTACCAACCTTCTGAAAAAGGAGAAGTGTTCATGGCCGGCATAATGATAAAAAATCTTAAAAAGGAATATCCCAACGGGTTTGTTGCCATCGAAGGAATGAATCTCGAGATTCCCGATAAGGAATTTGTTGTCCTGGTAGGACCTTCAGGGTGTGCAAAATCAACAACACTGAAAATGATTGCTGGCCTTGAAGAGATCTCAGGTGGCGAGATGTATATCGGTGACCGGCTGGTTAATACTGTTGCCCCGAAAGACCGGGAAATCGCCATGGTTTTCCAGAGCTATGCACTCTATCCCCACATGACCATTTACGACAACATCGCTTTCGGTTTGAAAATGCGGAAAATGCCGAAGGATGAGATTGATGTTCTCGTAAATGAGGCAAGTGACATGCTGGGTATCACCGATCTGCTGGATCGCAAGCCCAAGCAGCTCTCGGGTGGTCAACGGCAACGTGTTGCTCTTGGCAGGGCCATAGTCCGAAAGCCGGAGGTATTTCTCTTTGATGAGCCGTTGTCCAACCTCGACGCCAAGCTGAGGGTAAAGATGAGGCTTGAGCTGAAGCGGCTTCACCAGAGGCTCCAGACAACCGTCGTATATGTAACGCATGACCAGGTCGAGGCGATGACAATGGGCAGCACCATCGTCGTTCTTAAGCTCGGAATTATTCAGCAGGTTGGATCACCACTTGACCTCTACAATGCGCCGAACAATCAATTTGTTGCAGGTTTTATCGGCAGTCCTTCGATGAATTTTATGGATTGTACCATTGAGGAAGAGTCCGGGCAGCTTTTTGTGAACACGGGTGCCTTTAGGCTGCCGTTGCCGGAAGACAAGGCCGAGAAGGTGCGAAGTCATGGAGGCAAAGAGTTTGTTTTTGGCGTGAGACCTGAGGATATCAGAAAAAAACGTTCAAAAGCAGAGGAGTTTAACGAAGGACATACTACTGCTCAAATTACGGTGATTGAACCACTTGGAAAAGAGAACTTTGTAGACTTGGCGGCAGGAGATCTTGAGTTTATGGCTATAATCGCTTCCAACACCCCGGTTGAAGCCGGTGAAGATATCGAGCTTACCTTTAATATGGATAAGACCCATCTTTTTGAAAGAAATGGTGACGGCATATCGGTACTCAACCCGCCAGGAAAACGGTAAAGATTTCTAATAACAGGGTGTGTTCTTAGTAATTTGATTCATCGGTACAATGAAAAACTAAAGGTGTATGAAATTAAATTGAGGAGGGAACAATGAAACTATCATCAGCCTTGCTGCTGGCAGGCATGCTTATGGTAAAGCCGGTTTTGGGTTTTGCTGACTGTGAGGTCAAGGGCTCAGGGGAAGTTAATATCATCTCAAACAGCTACCCGTCCCTTGAAGTCGTCAATGGTGCAATGGAAAAATGTTCCAGCGACGAACTGAAAGTAAACGCTAAAATGACAACAGAACACAAGGAAGAAACGGCTCAGGCCCTGTCAGCTTCGTCATCTCCTTATGATCTGGCGCAGGTGTCAAACAGCACCATTCCAACACTGCAGGCTGCCGGTCAGCTTCAGTCCATCAATGACCTGGTCGATAAATACAAGGCCACCTACAACATTGAAGACTCGATGTTGATCAGCATTGGTGGAGAGGTTGCTGCTGTTGCCTTCCAGGTAAACTGCCAGCACCTGTTTTACCGCAAAGATCTGCTTGAAAAGCATAACATTTCCGTTCCGAAGACCTATGATGATGTGATTGCCGCTGCTGAGATACTGAAAAATGAAGAGTCAATCGAATTTCCTCTCGGCGGAACCTACAAGTCCGGCTGGAACCTCGCACAGGAGTTTATTAACATTTTTCTGGCCGCGGGCGGGGAATTTTTTCAGCCCGGCAGTGCTCTGCCGGCATTTAATTCAGACGAGGCGGTCAAGACGCTTGAGCTGATGAAAAAGCTTATGGGGTATATGTCGCCGAATGCTCTGGCACTTGATTCAACAGCGGTCATGCAGCAGTTCCAGCAGGGCCAGATTGCCATGGCAAACCTGTGGGCATCCCGTGCAGCAAAAATGGATGAAGCATCTGAATCCACCGTTGTCGGTCTGATTGATTTTGCCCCGGCCCCGGCATTGAAAGCTGACGGCGCTCCGGCAACCACCCTCTGGTGGGATGGATATGCCCTGCCAAAGAATATGGACGGTGACCGGGACCTTACATTCCAGGTAATGATGGAAGGAATGACCGAAAATGTGGTGAAAGCCAACAATGGAATTACTATCTGGCTCCGCTCTGTTTACGAGCCGACTCGTTTTTCCAAGGGAGCATACGCTTCAGCTACTGCAGGTGCACCACCGTACCCGATGAAGCCTCAAATCGGGCTGGTTCACAGTGCTATTGGCTCTAACATTGGTGATTTCATGTCAGGTAAGGAATCCGCAAAAGATTCACTTGCAGATGCGGAGTCGGCATACCTGTCAGCAGCAAAAGAAAAAGGCTACGTCAAGTAACACCTGGTTTCTGCTCAGACTGAGCTCGGTAAATAAGCTGGCCAGACCGTACTAAAGCTTCAATCGCATTGCTTTGGATCATTAGTGTTTGAGGCAGTGCAAACACATCAGTAAATAGTGAGGGGGCCATGAGATTAAAAACATTTCTTGCATTCGTCTCACCTTCGGTTTTAGCGATGATTCTCTTGATCGCTGTTCCCCTGGTCGGGGTTATGTACCTGTCTGTATATAATTCCTATATCAAGACAGAAATCGTCGAGGTAACGTCCACCGTTCCAACGTTTGCGGGGATGAAGCAGACCAAGGTAGAGAAGGTACCTCAGCCGGTTCTCGACCAGGACGGCAACCCGATAAAAGTCACAGAGTTTGTCGGCAGCCAGAATTTCAAGTCGGTGGCGGACCCGGAAGGACTCCTGGAAGCATTTAAGAAGGATCGCTCGCTCGGTACTGATGGAAAACCCGCGTCATTAGGCCAGCGAATGCAAGGGTATTACCGGGATGTCATTGATATCGATTTCTGGGGTGCACTCGAGTTCACGCTGCTGTATGCCTTTATCACCACCCCTTGTGTACTGATCCTCGGATTTCTGGTGGCACTGGCGGTAAGCAGCGTTGCCCAGTGGATGAGAGGACCGCTTATTTTTACCTCGCTCCTGCCGTTTATTATCACACCGGTAGTTGGCTCGTTATCGATATACTGGCTGTTCCTTGACAATGCGGTTGTTGCAGCGCTGCTGGAGCAGATGTTTGACACCAAAGTGTACTTCCTCAAAGATGCCTTTACCATACGGTCACTAATCATACTCTATGGTGTCTGGCATGTGACCCCGTTTGCCTTTGTCATACTCTATGCGGGCCTGCAGACGGTGCCAGGAGATGCACTTCAGGCGGCCATGGTGGATGGTGCCAATTTCAGGCAGCGTATCTGGTATATTGTCATCCCACACCTGGCCCCCCTGTTTGTCTTCATTACCATGATCCATATCATGGATGCCTACAGGATTTTCGAGCCGATTCTGGTCTTCGGCTCCAATCTTTTTGCCAATTCGCTGCAGTACCTGACCTATTACATCCTGAATTTTGAGGACAATTATCATAAAGCTGCTGCTTCAGCCATCCTGACGGTGATCGGTATCGTTGTTCTGCTGATTCCATTTCTACGCCGCACCTATCGCGAGCAAAAAGGAGTTTAGCTAAGATGCAGGTTCCAAAACCATTCAAAACGTTCAGTTTCGGTTTTATGCTTTTCTGGGCATTTCTTGCGGCCTTTCCGTTCTTCTGGATGTTCCTGATTTCTTTCAGGGCACCGATAGATGCCTTCAGTCTGCCGCCGAAATTGTTTGCCCCTTTTACCTTTGACCATTTTTATACGGTCTGGGTCATAGACGGATTCTGGAAACAGGCGCTCAATACAACCATCGTAACGGTCGGAACCATGACTGTGTCGCTCACCATCGGTTGCCTTGCAGGGTATGCTTTGTCACGGTACCGGGGGAGTCTCGGTTTCTGGCTGCTGATTGGCGCGCTGGTGTTCCGGGCGATGCCTCATGTTGTTATGCTCGTTGCCTACAAACCGGCATTTTGGTCAATGGGCATATGGAACCGCTATGAGACTTTGATTATTGTCCTGGTGGCGATAAATCAGCCGTTTACCATCTGGATGCTCAGATCCTTCTTTGTAAATATACCCGAAGAGCTGGATCAGGCGGCACTGGTGGATGGGTGTAACAGAATCCAGACCTTCATCAAGGTTATCATGCCGGTAATGTGGCCGGGCGTTATTACGACCGGACTGTTTTCATTCTTATTGGCATACAATGATTTCCTTATTTCAAGTCAGCTGATGAGTGGAGATCACATGACCATGACCGCAGCGCTGTCGAACTACATTTTCGCAGATGATGATCTCACCAAGTTAATGCATGGCATCGCCGGGGCAGTATCGGTAACCATACCGCTTATCTTTCTGGTGATGTTTTTTCAGCGCTATATTGTTTCCGGGTTAACCCACGGAGCGGTAAAGGGCTAAATCTTCGGCAGTTTTGATGTAAGAAAAGATTTTTTAATTATACAAAAGATACAGGTTGCCTGTGCTTGCTTCAGCTTTTTGCTGCATCCTCCTCTTCTGAAGTAAGCACAGTTTTTTTATTTATGTTAGGAAAAATAATAGCAGAGAGCCCTTCCATCACTATCAGTGAGCGTGGTCAGCGACTCGACAGTTAACTCCCCTGGCGTATGAAAACGAATCTGCCTGCGGCGACACCTGAACGAATAGATAAAGAGTAATTTAAAAATGTCAGATTATCAGAAGAATAAGCAACTCATACGAAGCTACTACCAGGAGCTTGAGGGGGCGACGCCGGCAGCGGTGGACCGGGTTCTCCGTTCCTACTGCAGTAAAGAATATACCTGGTACGGTGTCTATCCGTTTAACGAGCAGAACGATCCGGGAGAGGTTGTCGAACGGTTCTGGAAGCCCTTTCTTCACTCATGGAAGTCGGTGCAGAGAAGAGAAGATATCTTCATGGCAGGGACGAGTCAAATAGACGGGGCCCAGTGGGTTGTCAGCATGGGCCATCTTGTCGGGCTGCTTGATGAAAGCTGGCTTGGCATACCGGCTACTCGTCGTATGATGTTCCTGCGCTATGCTGAGTTTAACTGTATAGAGGCGAACAAAATAAGCAGGACCGGATTTTTCTGTGATATCATCGGGGTGATGAATCAGGCGGGCATTCACCCGCTGCCCCCGCAGACAGGAGCTTCGTTTATCTATCCTGGGCCGAGGACCCACGATGGATTACTCTATGAGTCTCAGGACATTAAAGAGTCTGAAAAAACCATGGTGCTGGTTGAAAAGATGATTGACGATCTTTCTGAGTTAAACGAGAGCGGCAATGACCGATGTCCACCAGAGTATCTCGCCAGGACCTGGCATGAGGACATGATCTGGTATGGTCCTGCCGGGATAGGGGCGTCCTATACCATTCCCCGCTATCAGGAGCAGCACCAGTATCCATTCAGGAGTGGATTGCGAGATAAGGTTTTCAATGGTCATGTCTGCAGGTTCGCCGAGGGCAAATATGCAGGTTTTTTCGGCTGGCCGAACCTGACCAATACTCCTGTCGGCGGATTTCTAGGGCTGCCAGCCAATGATATCCGGGCAGATATGCGTGTTGTTGACATCTATAGGAGAGAAGGGAATAAGCTTGCAGAAAACTGGGTTTTGATAGATCTGCCTTACTGGTTGAAGCAGCAGGGGGTGGATGTTCTTGAGCGTACCAGAGAAATTGTTGGTACAGGTTAAGAGGGGGGCAGGTTCAGCGAACAGCCGCAAAATGGCACCAGTTTGTTGATGGTCAAAAAACGAGTAATAGATTGAAAAATGTCTTGACAAAGTTGGCCTCTCTGACTAATTCTGAATACGTATGCAAAAGTGAGATCGACGTTGTCTGTCGGACATTAATTTGACATTGGGCAGGAATCGAGCAACTGAAGAGAAAGTGATCAGATAGTGGGGTGAATACGTATTCGGGTAGTGGTGGAGCTTATGGACTTTAGAATTGAAACACATGATGAACGGATGAACGAGATCCTTGACGCCACGGTGTCACTTGAAAAAGTGGCTGGGGGATTCAGGTTTCTTGAAGGACCGGTGTGGGATCCACATAAGAAGACCCTTATCTTCAGTGATATCATGGGTAATGGTCTATTTATCAAAGGTGAGGATGACACCATCACCGTGTACCGGGAGAACTCCTATCTGGCCAATGGCAACACCTATGATCGCACCGGCCGACTGCTGACCTGTGAGCATGGCACAAGCCGGGTAACAAGAGAGGAACCGGATGGTTCTTCTACCGTGCTGGCATCTCACTATCAGGACAAGGAGTTGAACAGCCCCAATGATATCGTTGTAGCCCGGGACGGCTCAATTTATTTTACCGACCCGACCCCCGGCCGAATGGCACGGGTTGGCATTCCAAGGGAGCAGGAGCTGGATTTTCAGGGAGTATTTCGGATTGACCCTGCTGGTAATCTGCAGTTGCTTGTTGATGATTTTTCAAAACCAAATGGCCTCTGTTTTTCCAATGACGAAACATTTCTCTATGTCAATGATACCGATCATCAGCATATTCGCCGTTTTCAGGTGAACGATGACGGGACAGTATCAAGCGGAATTCTGTGGGTGGAACTTTATGGTGATGAAGCCGGAGTTGCAGACGGAATGAAATTTGATTCGCAGGGATATCTCTACTGCTCAGGGCCCGGTGGAATCCAGGTATATGATGAAGAGGCACATTTATTGGGCAGGTTGCTGACACCTGAGGTCGCTGCCAATTTCACCTGGGGTGATGAAGATCTTTGCTCGCTCTATCTGGCGGCAACAACCTCACTATATCGATTACGGCTTAAAATACCAGGCAACCCATTATTTTAATCAAAATATCAGATACCTCCAGGCAGGTTTTATAAACGCTGAGAGGGATCAAAAGTACTCAGAACAGATTTACAATTCAGTTGATCAACGATTAGGAGATGAAACAATGAAGAAGGTATTGAAGGAAGGTATCAGCCTCGAAGCTTCAAAGTCTGATGATGCAAAAGTTAAAGGTATTGTAGAAGGGATATTGGCTGACATTGATAGTCGTGGGGATGCTGCTGTCCGTGAACTTTCTGAAAAGTTTGATAAATGGTCCCCCGAGAGTTTTCGACTCACCCCGGAGCAGGTACAGGCGTGTATAGAATCCCTGCCGGATTCGACCATAGAAGATATTAAATTTGCCCAGACCCAGATTAGAAATTTTGCCCAGGCTCAGCTCGATTCCTTAAATGATATCGAAATCGAGACACTGCCTGGCGTGACACTGGGACACAAAAACATCCCCGTTGCCAGCGTTGGCTGCTACATCCCCGGTGGTAAGTTCCCCATGGTGGCTTCTGCTCACATGAGCGTTCTCACCGCAAAGGTTGCCGGTGTTAAACGCGTTATTGCTTGCACACCGCCGGACCAGGGCAATCCTCCGGCGGCAACTATTGCAGCTATGTCACTGGCCGGTGCCGATGAGATCTACGTGCTTGGTGGAGTCCAGGCAGTAGCGGCAATGGCCATGGGAACAGAGACCATCGATGCGGTTGATTTTCTCGTTGGGCCCGGGAATGCCTTTGTTGCCGAGGCCAAACGACAACTTTATGGCCGGGTGGGCATCGATCTGTTTGCAGGACCGACCGAAACTCTCATTGTCGCAGACGAAACTGCTGACGCTGAGATGGTCGCCACCGACCTGCTCGGTCAGGCTGAACATGGGTATAATTCACCTGCCATTCTGCTGACAACCAATGAAGCACTTGCCAACTCAATCGAAGAGGAAATTCAGAAACAACTGGCAACGCTGCCGACCGCTGACACCGCATCAGTATCGTGGCGGGATTATGGCCAGATAATCCTCGTGGACAGTGACGAAGAGATGGTTACTGAGGCGGACCGGATCGCTTCCGAACATGTTCAGATCCTCACCCGCGACCCTCAGTATTTCCTCGACAACATGACAAACTATGGTGCCCTGTTCCTTGGAGCCGAAACCAATGTCTCCTATGGCGACAAGGTGATCGGCACCAATCATACCCTGCCGACCATGGGTGCTGCACGCTACACCGGAGGGTTATGGGTCGGAAAGTTTATTAAAACCATGACCTATCAACGCTGTACAGAAGAGGCAAGCCTGCTGGTCGGTGAGTACTGTTCCCGTCTTTGTGAACTGGAAGGGTTTAAAGGGCATAAGGCACAGGCTGACCTCAGGGTCAAGCGCTATGCACACCTGAAAAAATAGGAGGGAAGCATGGACGTTTCTCTTGATGGGAAAGTCGTCGTCATAACCGGTGGCGGCGGGGGAATCGGGTCGGCGATTGGCCGGCAGCTCTCCTCGGCCGGAGCCAGAATTGTGGTTACGTATCGCGCTGACAGCAGTAGGCCGCTTGCCGAGATTGCTGTCTCGACGTTTTCCGGTACTGGCCACATGATTGTCCAGGCATCGGTAGAAACAATTGATGACCAGCAGCGGTTGGCCCGTGCGATTACAGAGGAGTATGGCAGAGTTGATATTCTGGTAAACAATGCTGGTGTAACCAGGTTTGTTGATCATGATGATCTTGAAGGGCTTGATGATGAGCTGATTGATAAGATTTTCCGGGTAAACTGGCGGGGATCATTTGCAACCATCAGGGGGCTGGAGCCGTTACTCAGAGAATCAGGCGATGGACTGGTCGTCAATATTTCATCCATAGCCGGAACAACCGGCATCGGCAGTAATGTTGCCTATTGCGCCTCCAAATCTGCTATCAACACCATGACGAAGTCTCTGGCACGATCCCTGGCCCCTGCTATACGGGTTATATCAATCGCTCCTGGCCTTGTGGAGGGAGAGTATACAAAAAAGCTTGATGCCTCATGGACAAGGGAGCAGGAAGAACTGACGCCACTCAAGAGATTAACCCAGGCCGAAGACGTTGCCCGGGCAGTGCTGGCTTGTGCCACCTTGCTCACCTATTCAACCGGCTGTGTTATTCCGGTTGACGGCGGCCGGCCGCTTATCTGATTACAGGAGAACCTGGATGGCAAATAACGTGAATACCATAGATCACCAGAAGCTGAATGACTTTCTTAAAGAGTTATTCTTCAAAACCGGCATGTCGGCTGATGATGCCAAGACATGCGCAGACAGTCTGGTGCAGACTAATTTATGGGGTGTCGATTCCCATGGAGCACTGCGCGTGCCCATATATATCAAACGATTGCTCTCAGGGGCAATGAACAAGAATCCCAAAATCGAAAGCGTCAAAGATGCCGGTGCCCTGGAAGTGCTGCATGGCGATGATGGGTGCGGTTATGTCATCGGACGTACGGCTATGACCCGGGCTATAGAAAAAGCTGAAAAATACGGAATCGCTGCCGTGGGTGCCATGCGGTCTAACCATTTTGGTGCAACAGCGCTGTACACCAAAATGGCCGCTGAGCGCGGGATGATTGGTATTGCCATGACCAATGTTGTTCCCAATGTGGTCGCCCCCGGTGGATCAAAGCCGATTGTCGGCAATAACCCGCTTGCCGTCAGTGTTCCAACCTTTGGCGATTTTCCGTTTACCCTCGATATCTCACTTTCAAATGTGGCGGGCGGAAAACTTCTGCTGGCAAGCAAGAAAGGAGAAAAAATCCCGCTGGACTGGGCCACTGATAAAGAAGGAAAACCGACTGATGACCCCGACAAGGGTTTTGCCGGTTTCCTACTGCCGGTTGGCGGTCATAAAGGATACGGTCTGGCACTGGCAGTCGATCTGCTCTCAGGGTTGTTAACTGGGGGAGCGTTTCTCCACGGTCTCAAAGGAATGTATAAATATCCGAATGATCCAAGCCTTACAGGTCACTTTTTTATTGCCATCAACCCGCTTGCTCTGATGGACAAAGAGGATTTTAAGGCGCGTATGTCCGACTTTTACAGCCAGATCAAATCATCTCCGATGTGGGATACTTCCATGGAGATGCTGATGCCCGGGGAACTTGAATACCGTACTGAAAAAAAGAGGAAAGAGGAAGGCCTCGCCCTTCCGCCAGAGCTGGTCGATGAGCTCAATAAGCTTGCAGAGGAAATGGGTATTACATCCCGAATATAAATAACACAGTGTGAATTAATGCATGTAAGGAGAAAATCATGACTGAAAGAAAATCCGTATGGTGGCACGAAAATCCTGCTCCAGTAGTTGTAGAATATGCAAAAAATGTATGTGATGTTGCAATCCTGCCGATTGGGGCTATTGAACAGCATGGGCCTCATTGTCCTCTTTCTTCCGATGCTTCAAATGCCATGGGCATTGCCGAGCTGGTAGGTAAGAAGAGCGGGGCCATGGTTCTACCCTGCCCGATGTATGGCTCTCACCCCTACCACCATTGGGGAGTTCCAGGAACCGTTCCACTTTCTTTTGAAACGCATACAGCGATGCTTTGTGATATCGTTCGTGGGGCAAGTGTCGCAGGCTATAACAAGTTTATCATTATCTCCGCTCACGGTCAGGTGTCCTCGACAATTGTGGCGGTTCACAAGCTTGGTATTGAGGGACATTTTGTATTATCGCTGCACTGGTATGATTTCCTCCGTGATGACCGGACAATCCTGGAAGACCATATGTGGCATGCCGATGAGGCAGAGACCTCCGTTGCCCTGTATCTCTATCCCGAGCTTGTTGATATGAGCCTTGCTGCTCCAGGTGATGGGGAACCGCTTATTGACCCGAAATGGAAAATCGCTCCGGGTGCAGCCCCGCTAGCCGGTCAAATGTACCACTTTGAAGGGACTTTTGCCCGTCCTGAAAAATATGACCTTGAAGAAGGCGGAAATGGTGTTGTCGGTGATCCAACTAAAGCGACTCGCGAAAAAGGTGAGAAACTGGTCACCAAAACGGTTGATCATATCAGCGAGTTGATTGGTGAGATCAAGGAAAAATATCCCTGTGGCGTAAAGCCTCAGACCGCATAAATCAGGCCGTAAAGATCAACCGAATCACTATCTCATCGGGGAGTATCTGTTCTCATATGCTCCCCGATGAGATAGTGAGGAAGAGCGAAAATGAAATTACAAGAAAAGCAGCGATCGAGACCGGGGTGACCAAGAAGATTGGGCGTGTTGCAGTTTTTCTGTCAAGTGATGTTGCCACTTTATTCATGGGCAGACAGTCTATTGTGACGGCGGCAGGATGATCCAGTCCTTCGATCGGGAAATAGCATAGTATCAGTATACACCGCTAAACGGTTCAACCGTAATCATATAAGAGGAATAGAGGCATGAATAAGCCACGAGTAGGGTTAATTACCTTCGGGGATGAAAGAGATGATATGTGGGAGAAGGTCTTTAAAAACCTTTCAGAACCACGACATAAAGAGCTTCGGGATTACCTGAATTCTCTGCCGATTGAACTGGTTTCATTCAATGAAGTAGCACGAACCAGGGATGATATCAACGGGCAGGTCGATCAACTCCGGTCAGAACAGGTGGACGTGCTTGTTGCCCATACCCCATGCTGGACGTCCCCAAACCTTGTTATCCATGGCGTGCAGCGGCTCGGTATGCCGGTCGCTCTGATCACGAGCAAAAGTGCGGCGACCCATGGAATGGTCGGCTTTTTTGGAGCCGGAGGGGCAATGAAGCAGATAGGGGTTGATCACCTGAGGATTCGTGACGATTATGGCTCGCCTTCAATGACCGACAAGCTCCTGCCCTTTATTAAAGCGGCAACAGCGGTAAGTGCACTGAAGGGTGAGGTCTTTGGTTTCTTCGGTGGCAGATCCCTTGGTATTGATACCGGATCATTTGACTCGATGCAGTGGCGCCGGCAGTTCGGCATAGATGTCGAACATATTGACCAGCTGGAAATTATCAGAAGGGCTGAACTCATTATTGAAACGGAATCGGAGCGTACCGATCAGCTCATCAGCTGGCTTGAAGAGAATACCAAATCGGTCAACTATAACGACCTCGTACTGACCAGGGAACGGCTTGCCTACCAGTGCGCCTGCTACCTGGCAACGAAGGATATTATCAAGGAAAAGAGCCTCGGTTTTGTGGCGATCAAGTGTATGCCGGATCTTTCGAGCAACTATGTCCCCCAATGTATCTCTGCAGCTCTCTTGCCGGGTCCCTATGATTCAGATGGTGACAAAGACGTCGTCTCTATGGCCTGTGAGGCAGACGGTGACGGCGCCCTGACCATGGAAATCATGAAACACATTACCGGTGGTATGCCTGTGCTTTTTGGCGATCTCAGTCACATGGATGACGAGGAAAACGTCCTCTACCTGCCTAACTGCGGTGCACAAAGTACCTGGTTTGCCGGGCGGTCCGATGATTATCGGGAGAATCTGAAACAGGTTGAACTCAGGCCGACCGTAAGGCCGGGAGGAGGCTCAACGGTATATTTCCCGGGCGCGCCGGGGCCGATAACCCTCGCCAGGCTCTATCGATGGAGCGGCGAGTACCGGATGGCTATTATTCCGGGTGAGGCAATTGCACTCTCCAAGGAAAAGAGTCAAGACTTTATCAAGGCCCGTGGCGTTCATCAGTTGCCGACGGCGTTTGTGAAGGTGACGGCAGACCTGGAAGAGATCATTGATGAATTTGGCTCAAATCATATCTCAGGGGTTGCTGGAGACGTGGTCAAAGAACTCGTACACTTCTGTAACCTGAAAGGGATAACGCCTGTCGTGCTCACATAGCGGAGAATATGATTCTATGAACTCACGAGAACGTTTTATAAAGGCAATGAATCATGAGCCGACGGACCGTGTCCTCGTTGACATGGGAAAGCAGGTTGGTTCCCTGCATAAATTCGAGTACCAGCGGTTGTATGACTATCTCGGAAAACCTGAATGGATGCAGAACCACAATGTGATCCTCGATAAGATGGCCCAGACGATTGTCCCCGATGAAGCACTTCTGCAGAAGTTCGGTGTTGATTTTCGCTGGCTGATCCCTCACTGGGTTGGGGTAACACCGTTCGAGGAGAAGGGGCGGACCGGTTATTACGACATGTGGGGGACGACCTTCAGTGAGATGGAGGATTATTTTGCGATCACTGCAACCCCTCTGACTGAAGGCACAATGGAGGAACTTGAAAATCACCCCTGGCCAGACCCGGATGATCCAAGAATGTTTACCGGGCTTCGTGAGCAGGCCAAAGACCTCCACGAGAACACCGATTATATCATTGGTGCCGACGGTATTAAGGGTGGCATCCTGCAGACCTGCCTCTGGCTGAGGGGGTATGACAAGTTCTTTCTCGACCTTGCCATGAATAAGGATTATGCGGATGCGCTGCTGGAGAAGGTCCTTGATCTCTACTGCCGGATGTACACAAACTATTTTCGAGAAGTTGGTGAATATGCCCAGATTGTCTATATAACAGATGATCTTGGAACCCAGGTCTCCCTGCTCATGTCCCCCAAGATGTTTCGTGAACAGGTCAAACCCAAATTTAAAGCCTTCAATGATCATCTGAAATCACTGAGCGATGCGAAAATAATGTTTCACTCAGATGGTGCCATCGATCCATTACTGGAAGATGTGATAGAGATTGGCGTCGACATCCTCAACCCGGTGCAAACTTCGACCAAAGGACTTGAGGACACATTTGAAATCAAACAGAAATATGGTTCCCGGTTAAGCTTTCACGGTGCAATCGATGTCCAGCAGATCATGCCGAACAGCTCGGTAGCGGAAATTAAACAAGAGGTCGCCCGCAGGATTCATGATCTGGGTTCAAACGGCGGTTACATTCTGGCTCCCTGCCACAACATCGGCTATGACATTCCGGTTGAAAATGTGCTGGCTCTCTTCGAGGCGGCACAGGAATATGGTGGTTTGAGCCAGACTGAATTGAAAAAGATAATGGAGAGTAAATAGGCAATGGAAAATAAAATAAAATCCCTGCTCAAGCAGGGGAAGCAGACAGCTGGCGCATGGCTGCAGATGACGTCGCCTTTTTCGGCTGAAATTATGGCCCGGGCAGGTTTTGACTGGTTAATCGTTGATATGGAGCATGCGCCCGGTGATTTTCTGAATCTCGCTTCCCAACTCCAGGCGATGGGGGAAACAGGCTGTGTTCCTTTTGTGCGAGCACCATGGAATGATCCGGTTGCCATCAAACGAATTCTTGATACAGGAGTCATGGGGGTATTGATTCCCTATGTAAACACAGCCGAAGAGGCAAAAAACGCGGTTGCAGCCTGCAAGTACCCGCCTGAGGGTATCAGGGGGCTGGCAGGAAGTCCCCGTGCCGCCTATTTTGGTCAGAATTCGATGGATTATTTGAAAGATGCTAATGATGAGATCCTTGTCATTATTGCTGTTGAGACCGGCGAGGCAATTGATAATCTTGATGAGATTCTGGCGGTTGAAGGTCTTGACGGGATCTTTGTCGGACCAATGGATCTGGCAACCTCCATGGGATATTTTGGAGACCCATCTCACCCCGAGGTGCAGCAAGCCATTGCCACGGTTGAGAAGAAAACCTTGAAGGCGGGTAAATATCTCGGCACCATTGGCGGCAGCTGGGAGCAGGCAAAAGAGAAATATGACAGGGGCTATCAATTCCTGATGCTGATGAGTGACTCGGTAGACCTTGCTAAACTTGCCGGCCAGACGTTTGGACGATTTGCCGAGGAATACAGAAAGTAGTGTTCGACCAGTATTACGCCACTCCTATTGACCTGGCTGTACTGAAGAAATTAGATCTTAAATAAGGAAGCAACGTTATGTCAGAGTTAAGTAAAATAGCGCAGACCCTGATGGAAGGTGATGGTATCACCCTGGTGAGTCTGGTAACCGAGGCACTTGAAGAGGGCCGTGCCGCGACTGAGATTCTCAATGATGAACTGATTGCTGCTATGGATCTGATCGGTGAAAAAATGGGTAATGGCGAGATGTTCATTCCAGAAGTCCTCATGTCAGCTCATGCCATGAGCGGGGCTGTGGAGATTCTTAAACCGCATCTCGCAGATGGTGAATCGAGCAGTGCCGGGACCATCGTCATTGGCACGGTGAAAGGCGACCTGCATGATATCGGTAAGAACCTGGTGGTCATGATGCTCGAGAGTGCTGGTTTCGAGGTAATTGACCTTGGAGTTGATGTCGAACCGGAGATTTTTATTGAGGCGATCAAGGAAAATAAACCTGATATCCTGGGTCTTTCAGCCTTGTTGACCACAACGATGCCGATGCTGAAAAAAACGATAGAAAGTGTCGACGATGCCGGAATTCGCGAGAACCTGAAGATCATGATTGGCGGCGCTCCGGTTAACCAGGAGTTTGCCGATGAGATTGGTGCAGATGCATACGCACCGGATGCAGGTTCAGCGAGTAGAATGGCGAAAAGCATAATAGCGTGATTACTCTATAGTCCAGCAAGAACATCCCGAAGGTGACGTATGTTTACTGTTATTGGCGAGCGAATTAATACCACGTTAAAAAAAGTGAAGGCTGCGGTAACTGATCGCGACGCTGATTACATCATGGATGATGTAAGAAAACAGAGCGAAGCAGGTACATCCTATATCGATGTCAACGCGGGTGCCCGAATTGGGCATGAAGTGGAAGATATGACCTGGCTTCTTGAGATTGTTCAGCAGGCAACAGATCTGCCACTTTGTCTTGACAGCCCTGATCCTGCAGTTTTGGAAATGGCCTATGGCCTCGTCAGCAAAAAGCCGATGATCAACTCAATAAGCCTGGAGAAGGATCGATTCGAGCCGATGATTAAATACCTCCAGGGCAAAGAGTGCCGGATTATTGCCTTGTGTATGGATGATTCAGGTATGCCCAAATCGGTGGATGATATTGTCTCCCGAGCTAAAGTTATCGTCTCTGAGTTGGAGAAAATTGGGTTTGCCCGTGACGATATTTTTCTTGACCCGCTCGTTCAGCCATTGGGGGTTGATAACAATAATGGTACTATGGCCATGACCGCGGTGAGAAGGATCATGGCAGAGATCGAGGGAGTACATACGACTGGAGGCCTTTCAAATATCTCCTTTGGGCTGCCCCAGAGACGGGTAATCAACCGGTGTTTCCTGTCGATGATGATTGCCAACGGCTTTGACTCCGCAATTATGGATCCGCTCGATGAAAGAGCAATGACCCAGGTAATAACGGCAGATATGATTGCCGGCAATGATGACTTTTGTATGCAGTTCATCAAGGCAACGAGGTCGGGAATCATCGGCGATCAAACCGGTTAGAAAGATAGCACAGAAATTATAGGGAGAAACGTTCATGCGGATCAAGCAGCTGGATCATTTCAATATCATAGCTAATAGGGCTGAAATTAAACGTGTATTAGCCTTTTACACAGAAATTCTCGGTTTTGAAGAGGGTGCCCGGCCGGATTTCGGAATTGATCTCGAAGGAGCCTGGCTCTATCGTGAAGGTAAACCCCTCATACACCTTTCGGTAGTCGACATGGAGGACAGCACAAAACCGGGGCTCTATGAGACTCTGACCGGCTATGTGCACCACATCGCCTTTGACTGCGAAGGGTTCGAAGAATCTAAGCTGACGCTTGAGAAACAAGGCATAGATTATTACAGAACAACAGTTCCCGGTACGAGTATCGAGCAGCTCTTTTTCCACGATCCCACGGGAATTCGCCTTGAGCTAAACTTTAAAAATGGCTGAACGTACCGACTTCTACTCAACAACCATGTGAGCTTCATATTAACAGGTTTACCGATATCATGATGAAAGGATTCGATCAGCGGTGGCAGGATTTTCCCGACTATATAATTGGGATCACAAAAGAAATATGGGAAGACCGGGGTATCGATACACTGCACCGATACTACGCGCCAGATATTGTTGTCAGGTCACCGTCATCGGTAACAACAGGGAATAAACGGGTAATTGCCGACACCATGGCAATACTCTCAGAATTTCCTGATCGGACCCTGCTTGGCGAGGACGTGATATGGTCGGGAACCCCGGAGGAGGGGATGCTCTCTTCCCACCGCCTGCTCTCCACAGCAACACATCTGGGGGATGGCGTGTATGGTAAGGCGACGGGCAGGAAACTTGTGTACCGGATTATCGCCGATTGCCACGCCGTTAACAACCAGATTAATGATGAGTGGCTGATCCGTGATCAGGGTGCAATTGTTCGGCAGCTGGGGCTGGAGCCGGAGGATTATGCACGGGGGCTGATAGAAAAAGAAGGCGGCCCGGAAAAATGTGTCAGACCGCTGTGTCCTGATAATGACCTGGAAGGCCCTTATACGGGCAGGGGGAATGATAACGAGTGGGGACAGCGATATAGCGATATTCTGGGTAATATTATGGGTGCTGATCTTGCTGTTATCCCGAAAAAATATGATCGTGCCTGCCAACTTGAGTACCCGGGTGGACAGACGGCACATTCGCATTCTGCCGCTGACCGCTTCTGGATGGGGCTGCGGGCAAGTTTTCCCTCGGCCGAATTCTCAATAGAGCACCAGATCGGGCGTGAGGATGAAATGATGCCCCCGCGTGCCGCTATTCGCTGGAGTTTGTTCGGAAAACATGACGGCTGGGGGGCATTTGGACCGCCGACCGGAGCAGAGGTTTACATTCTTGGATCCTGCCATGCAGAATTCGGTCCCTGGGGGTTGCGCCGGGAATATGTGATGTTTGATGAAACGGCAGTCTGGAAACAGATTGTCCTCAAAACGGGATAAGCATATGGAACGCCTGGAGATGGAAGAGAGGATCGTTCGCTATGGAGACCTGCGTCCGTGTACGACAGCGTTTATTGACGCTCATACACCCGGCTCTGATGAAAAAGAGAACTTTTCCATTATCGGCCGCGGCGTTTCCGAAAGTCCCGAGCAATATGTCCACATAGAACAGACGCCCGGGTTTAATATCGGTGCTGCAGGTCAGCCGCCGGGCTGCACGAATTCACTCCACTACCACTTCACCGCAGAGGTGTTCTTTGTTCTTTCAGGTCGCTGGCGTTTCTTCTGGGGGCGCCGGGGTGACGCCGGTGAAGTCATTCTCGAAGAAGGTGATATCTTCAATATTCCAACTGGTGTATTCCGGGGATTTGAAAATATCGGGTCAGAGTATGGTATGATCATGTCTATTCTGGGAGGTGATGATGCCGGGGGAGGTGTTGTCTGGGCACCTCAGGTCATCGAAGATGCTAAACACCATGGTCTGATTCTCGGTGAGAATGGCATGCTGGTTAATAGCAGAAAAGGTGAACAGCTCCCTCCAGGTGTCGCTCCGATGCCGATTCTGGCAGAGGATATACTGCGTAAATGTCCTGAGACTCCTGTTTCAGGAATTGTCAGAGGATATGTGGCTCGCTATCTCGATCTAACTGCTCTTTCCGCACATGAGCCCTGCCCAGTAATCGGGGAGTCGGGCGTGCTTCGAGACCGGCCTGGATTTGAGGTTGATTTTCTCACCAGGCGGTCGATCCCGGATACTGCCTATACAAACAGCCGCCACGAGGTCCTGATGATTATGCGCGGGCATTGGCGTGTTGCCTGGCAGGGCGGGGAAGTGATACTCGCCCGGGGAGATACCTGCTTACTGCCACCGGGTTTTGAACATTCACTCTCGCCGGCTATGACAGGAGACGCGAGTCTTTACAGGGTGATCGATACCGATGATCAGGCAGGGCCGACCGTCATCTTCTGAAAGCTATCCCTGATTTCAGGTCCGAAGGGTGTGTAGCTTGGAAGTCTTCCACAACGGTTTTACTGTTTGCAGTTGAATTGGTATGTTGTTTTTCTATAGTAACGAACAATGAGGAACCCATCGAGATGGCACAAATCAGTGTAACCCACGTCGGATCCCTCCCTCGATCCCAGGACGTTGTCGATTTTATCTTTGCCCGGGAAAATGGTGAGCCATTTGAGCAGGAGTCGTTTGACCGCTGTATGTCATCAGCTGTTTCACAGACGGTGGGCAAGCAGGTTGCCGCGGGAGTTGATATTGTCAGTGACGGAGAGACCTCCAAGATTTCCTATGCCACCTATGTAAAAGATCGCTACAGCGGTTATTCCGGAGACAGCCCGAGAAAACCACCGGCCGATCTTATTATGTTTCCTGGTTTTCTGAAACGATTGGCAGACAGTGGCGGCACGCCAACATATGCGCGACCACAATGCACGTCAGCTGTCAAATTTCACGGCTATGAAGAGACGCAAAAAGACATCAACAACCTGAAAAACAGTATGCAGCATCATGGCGTTTCACGAGGGTTCATGAATGCTGCTTCACCGGGTGTGGTATCTCTGTTTATGCCTAGTGTCCACTACCCTGACAATGATGCTTATCTGGCTGCGCTGGCAGATGCGATGCGGCAGGAGTACCAGATGATCGTAGCGGCCGGGCTTGACCTGCAGATCGATTGCCCCGACCTTGCTCTCTCCCGTCACATGCTGTTCAGCGATCTTTCAGACCGAGCGTTTGTCAGCATCGCCGAGCGGTATGTAGAAGCGTTGAACCATGCACTCGAAGGAATTGATTCTCAGCATGTTCGCGTGCATATCTGCTGGGGGAACTATGAAGGACCGCATGTATGCGATATCCCGATGGATGAGTTGTTTTCAACCCTGATGAAAGTCGATGCCCGCTATGTCCTCTTTGAGGCATCGAATCCGAGACACGCCCATGAGTGGACAGTTTTCAGGGACCGCAGGGATGAGATCCCGGAGGACAAGATACTGGTACCGGGACTGGTGGATACCACTACTAACTTTGTCGAGCATCCGCAACTGATAGCCCAGAGGCTTGCCCGGTTTATTGATATTGTCGGCAGTGAACGGGTTATTGCCGGGTCCGATTGCGGCTTTGGTACCTTCGCAGGATTTGGTTCCGTTGACCCAGATATAGCGTATGCAAAACTACGTGCACTCTCGGAAGGAGCAATATTGGCTGGGGCCATAAAATGACATCGTTGCCACTTGTTTTTCTCCCCGGCATGATGTGTGATGCCCGGTTGTATGAGCACCAGATTCTCTCCTTGTCGAAACGGTATACTGTGCATGTAGCTTCGGTCTGCTCCAGTGATTCGCTCAAGACAATTGCAGAGGATGTTCTCAAAGATGCACCCCCAGCCTTTGTACTCATCGGCCTCTCCATGGGGGGGATTGTAGCCATGGAAATCCTGGCTCAGGCAAGGGAGCGTGTCCGCGGCCTTGTGTTGCTCGACACCAATCCACTGGCCGAATTTGATGAGATCAGGCAGGCTCGGGATCAGCAGATTACACAGGTTCGTTCGGGGCTCCTGAAACAGCTGGTGCTTGAGCAGATCATCCCGAATTTTCATCTGGAAGGTGATAAAGAAAAACCGATTACAGAAACAATTCTTGCCATGGCAATGGGGCTTGGGCCGACTGTCTTTGAACGCCAGTCAAGAGCGCTTCAAGCCCGCCCTGATCAGCAGAATGTTCTGAAAAAGGTTACTATTCCAACGTTGATTGGCTGTGGTCGCCACGACCAGTTATGTTCACTGGAACGACATCAGCTCATGCATGAGTTGATCAGCGGCTCTCGTCTGGAAATCTTTGAGGATGCGGGCCACTTACCGACACTCGAGCAACCCGAGGCCACAACTGCAGTTCTCAGTCAATGGCTTGCCGAATTGCATCTGACTGCATCTCAACAATTGTCGTAGACCCAATATGATTTATATGAACGTCAATTTTTTACCGTAGAGGCAACCTTAAATGGATATTCACCAGCGACATAAAGAGATTGTCGGTCGTTACCGTAAGGCTCTTTATAATTGTAACAAGCAAACCCTTCAGGCAGAACTTGATCAACTTTTCGTACCACAGAGCTGCATACATCTGTCATTTCCCTTTGAGGATCTTGACGGCCCTAAGGAGTTATACGAGAGGGCATTCGATCCCTTACTCACCAGTTTGC
Organism: uncultured delta proteobacterium; assembly: GCA_963776075.1. GTDB lineage: Bacteria > Desulfobacterota > Desulfobulbia > Desulfobulbales > Desulfocapsaceae > MADRE3. The sequence continues at coordinate 2,501 of CAVZLG010000019.1, read as the reverse complement.
CAGATCTGGAAAGACGAGATTTTATCGTCATAGCCGGGCCGGCAGAAACCGGTAACTGGGTTGGCTGTGCAGGGTATTATATTGGTATTTTTGAACAGCCATGGCTGGATATTCCAGCGACACTACATCCTGTAACCATGCGCTATTGTGAGTTTTTTCGACTTGAAGATGAAAGAATCGTTGAGATGCAGGCACTGTGGGATATTCCACACGTGATGATGCAGGCTCGCGGCTGGCCTATGGCACCGAGCCTTGGTGTCGATATCTCGTTCCCGGTCCTGCAACCCAGGATGGTATCGTCCAGGGACCTTATGATGTTGAAAAAGCAGAAAGAAGCAAGCGACTGGTTGTTGAGATGCTCACTGGCTTGTCGAGGTTTGCCGAAGGCGGCCACGAGGCGATGGAACTTCAGAGATACTGGCACCCCAAAATGAGCTGGTATGGACCATCAGGAATCGGCAGCAATCGGCGGCTGAGCGGATTTCGCAACTGGCACCAGATCCCATTTCTCAAGGCGATGCCTGACCGGGAAGGAGGGATCGGTGAGAACATGACGTTCATCAGTGACGGTGATTATGTGGGCTTTACCGCCTGGCCGGGAATGCGCGCAAAAATCAGCAACGACGGCTGGATGGGTATCGCCCCCTCGGACCAGGAGATTACCATGAGAAGTCTTGACTTCTGGCGCTGTGAGGACGGCCTGCTGCGGGAGAACTGGGTACTCGTGGATCTCCTCGATGTCTATCACCAGATCGGGGTCGATGTTTTTTCCAGAATGCGCGAGCTGACAGCTGATCGACAGGAATTTAAACCACAATTGTAACGAAAACCTTGCGGTTGAGATGAGTGAACTTTTTACGTATCATGTCAAAATTAAACCCGGTTGGATTGATCATAACGGGCATCTAAAATGACAAAGCCAAAAAGATACGGTCCGGCGCCTTGGGATAAACGATCAGACCGTCTTGGATGTTCTATGAATAAATATTAGCCAGAAAATAAAAGAAGAATGTACTTGTCAGATCATGCACAAAATTGAAAAGATATCCTTTTCTCATCATTTAATATATCAGGAAATGGATATAGTGTTACAGAAAGCCAGGGTAGAAGAAAAATGCACCACATAGATTCCACCACCTGTGAGTATGCAAGCTGAAAACATCGATGGCGCAGCGCTCAAAAAAAATTCGGTGTAAACATTGAAAAATGAACGGATGCGCGTATGGAGAGCCGCTGACAGTGGACTTTCTTAACTTTGAACTTTGAGATTTGGTTCTTCTCTTTTGATCTCAGGGTTTGTTCAGGATTTTGTCGCAAGCCAGATTGTGTGCCTGGCACCTTTTCCAGGTTTGCGAGCCCGTACAGTTACAATTTCTGTCTGGAATTGGCACTGTTTCAGGCGCTGGGTGAATTGTTCGTCTGGCCCTGAAGACCATATGGACAGTATCCCTCCAGTGCGAAGAGCCAAAAATGCATTTTTCAGACCGTTCATACCATAGAGGCGGTCATTTACCTTTCGAGTAAGCCCATCAGGGCCGTTGTCAACATCAAGCATTATGGCATCCCAGGTAGATTTTTTTCTGCGGATAGTTTCCGCCACATCTTCTTGCTGGATTGATACCCTGCCATCATCCAAGGGGTTTCCCGCCAGGTGTCCAAAATGTTCCCGGTTCCATCTGATCACAGCAGGAATCAATTCGGCTACGGTGATAAGGGAATCACCCCCCGAATGTTGCAGTGCTGCTGCCAGGGTATAGCCCATCCCCAGGCCCCCAATGAGAACCCTTTGATCAGATTTTCGTTTAATCCGGCTACAGGTCAGCTCAGCCAGGGCATCTTCAGATCCATGGAGACGGCTGTTCATAAGCTCTGTGGTGGCGGTTCGGATCGAAAATTCTGTCCCGCGCTTTCGCAGGATGACTTCTCCCTCACCTCCCGGGACTTCCGCCCGATCAATTTCTTCCCAGGGAATCACTTTCTGTTCTCCAAAGGCCTGATGTACAGGATAATTATCATGTTTCTATCTCGCAGTCTGCTATCTGTCATGTTCCTTTTTACCTACACGACGAAAGCAAAAAAGAATGTCATCCCTTCTTTCGTAAGATGGAGGCTTTATTTCCCAACGTACCGTGATCAACGCTTTTTGTTTTTATGCAATTAGCCTTCAATGCCACTTATCATCTTTGCGAAAGAGAGTGATTTCCGCAAATCAAAGCCTTACCTTATGAAGAGGGAATCCATTAGTCCATATCTCTATCCAGAATATTGCCACTGGTAGCTGCCATTTCGCTTGGTTGTGTCGAGTAGACCGGTTTCTTCAAATGAATTAGAGATGATTTCCACCACCTGTGATTGCGCAAACTGAAAACTCCGTTGGCTCACCGCTCAAAAAAAAATCGGTGTAACCAACGAAAAATGAACGAATGCGCGTATGGAGCAACGTTGACGGTGGGAGTGATGTTGTGAAGTAATCAATATGAAATAAGTCACTATTGTTTGCT
>CAVZLG010000018.1:0-20453 GCA_963776075.1 uncultured delta proteobacterium | reverse complement strand
GGTGGCCAGACGATACGGGCCACCCTGCATGTTGTTTAGATGAGTTCCCTGTTTTTCACTTCTTCCTGAACATCAACAACCAGCTCACGCATGGTCTCCAGCAATACATAGACAACGGGGACCAGCATCGTCGAGATAAATGTTGCCGCAATCATACCGCCAAGCACCACAACACCGATCGATTTCATGGTCATCGCTCCGGCTCCGGTGGCAACAGCGAGCGGGATAACCCCAAACACAAAAGAGAGGATCGTCATCATGATCGCACGGAACCGCAGCTTGGCTGCATTGACGGCAGAATCAATAATTGAAACACCACTCTCCCGCTGTTCTTTTGCAACCTCAACAATGAGAATAGCGTTTTTCGACGACAACCCGATCAACAGAACAAGACCAATCTGCGCAAATAAATTATTGTCCAGGCCAGCAAAATTCTGGCCAAGCAGCGCTCCAAGCATGACCAGGGGAACTGAAACCAGGATCATTATCGGCAATACCCAGCTCTCATATTGAGCTGCCAGAACAAGATACACAACAATCAAGGCAAAACTGAAAACATATATTTTTGCATTTCCGGCCAACCTCTCCTGATACGACATTCCGGACCACTCATAACCATAGGCGTTACTTGCAGGGAGCACTCTGGCAGCTATTTCCTCCATGGCGTTCATCGCCTGACCGGAACTATAGCCGGGTGCGGCAGCACCGTTAACGGTAATTGAACGGTACATGTTGTAGTGAGAAAGATCCGACGGACCGATCGTTTTGTTTAGTTTCACGAGTGCTGATACCGGAACCATCTCTCCTGTCCGGTTCTGAACAAAAAGATCAGTAATATTTTTAATCTCGCTTCTAAATGATTTGTCGGCCTGAGCATATACCCGGAATACTTTTCCGAATTTATTGAAATCATTTATATAAAATGATCCCAGATAGGTTTGCAGGGTTACAAACAACTCGGCCAGATCAACCCCGAGCGCTGATGCCTTCATACGATCAATATCAATTTCCACAAATGGATAGTTCGGTGCATAGGTGGTGTATGCCAGCCCGATTCGCGGGTCCTTGTTGGCTTCGCCAATCAACTGGTAGGCATAGTTAACGAATGTTGTCAGATCACCCGAAAGATAGTCCTGCAGGCGTAAATCAAAGCCGCCAACAGTACCAATACCCGGTATACCCGGAAGATTGAAAGCTGTTACCTTGGCATCGACAATGGCAGCACCTTTCATATTTACCTGTTTGATGATTGAGCCAATATCCATCCCGGGTGATTTTCGCTCATCCCACGGAATCAAAGAGACAAACCCTGCTCCGGCACTGGAGTCAAGGGTTGAGCTGAGCAGGTTGTAACCATCAATGATGACGAGATCCTTCACCCCGTCAATATCCTTCAGTATTTTCTCAACCTCAGCCCGGACTTGACTGGTTTTACTGAGTGCCGTGCCCGGTTTCAGGTTGAACATCACCATAAAAGCGCCCTTGTCCTCCTCCGGCACAAACCCGGTTGGAGTAACCTTGAATACCCACCAGGTTGCCACCAGGAGACCGATAAAAACCAATATAATAAGATACCTCAGCTTGATTAATAACCTGACCAGAGCGATATAGCCGCGTGTCAGCCAGTCAAAAAACTTATCGAACATCCTGAACAGGATAAATTTCCCCTTTCCCTCTTCAAAGCGCCGTATGACAATTGCCGACAGTGCCGGTGACAGTGTCATTGCATTAAGCGACGAGATCAGGACAGCAAATGAAATCGTCAGGGCAAACTGCCGGTAAATACTTCCCGTCAGTCCAGGCATCATTGACACAGGAATAAATACTGCTACCAATACCAATGTTGTCGCTATAATCGGTCCAATCAACTGCAGCATGGCCTTTTTGACAACCTGCGGAATGGTCAGCTCCTTCTCGTCATTCATGATGCGTTCAACGTTTTCAACCACGAGGATAACATCATCAACCACGATACCAATGGCAAGAATAAGCCCGAAAAGTGTCAGAAAGTTGATGGAAAATCCGGCAGCCAGCATGATACCGAAGGTTCCGACCAGGGAGACGGGAATAGCAACGGAGGCGATAATCGTCGGCCGCCACGATCCCAGAAAGACAAACACAATGAGAATTACCAGGGCAACGGCGATAATGAGGTTCTGGACAACATTTTCAATAGCCACCTCAACAAACAGGGTCGTATCATAGGGTATTGAATAAGAAATACCGTCGGGAAAACGCTGTTGAAGTTCTTCCATTTTGGCAACTGCCCGCTTCTTGATATCAAGCGCATTTGCTCCCGGGAGCTGATAAATAGCCACAGAGGCTGCAGGTTGCTGGTTGACCCGCGCGTTCCAGTCATACTTTTCGGCACCAAGTTCTATGGTTGCCACATCTCGGAGGTATACCAGCGTACCATCTTCTTTGTACTTGATGACGATGTTCTCAAACTGCCGGACATTCTTGAGCTGCCCTTCAGTTGTCAGGATAAACTGAATCTGCTGGTCATCAAAGGTCGGTGGGGCGCCGAGACGACCGAGTGCTGCCTGGCGATTCTGTGATTGAACGGCAGCGATGACGTCACTGGGGCTCAGCCCCAGTGATTTGATACGGTCTGGATCTAGCCAGATCCGCATTGAATACTTCTTCTCACCAAGACTTTCTGCCTTTCCCACCCCTGGTATCCGGCGCAATTCGTCAAGAATGTTGATGGTTACGTAGTTACTGAGAAAACCTTCATCGTACCGTTCATCACCGGTGACCGCGATAAAACAGACAATTGCCGGTGACTGTTTGTCAACAATAACCCCTTGCTGCCGAACTTCTGACGGCAGCTGGGGAGTGGCCATTGAAACCTTGTTCTGCACATCGACGGCGGCGATATCCAGGTCATATCCCGGCTCAAAATAAACACTTATGCTGGCGGTACCGGCACTGGTGCTCGAAGAGGTCATATAGATCATGCCCTTGACACCATTGATTCTGTCTTCCAATGGCCGGGTGACTGATTCTTCAACAGAAAACGCATTTGCGCCGACATAGGTCGCAGAGACTAAAACAGTCGGGGGGGATACATCCGGATATTCCTGTATCGGCAACACGAAAATGGAAACCACACCGGCAAGCACAATCAATAGCGAGATGACCATCGCAAAGATCGGCCGTTTTATGAAGAAAACTGAAAACATATCTACTCCTTACCGGGAAGCATACCCTCTTTCTCAAGTTCGGCCAAAACACCCTTGGTTTCGGAAACATCGGTCGGTGCCAGTTTGACGCCCGTCTGCAGCCGCGCAAAACCGGAAATCAAGACCTGTTCGCCTCCCTCCAGTCCATCCACCACGACCAGGTAGTGACGACTTTCATAGCCGGTTTTGATATCAACCCGCTTGGCAGTCTGATTCTCATCGGCAATGAAGACAAAGCTGCCCTGCTGGTCCTCCTGGACGGCAACGGGAGGTACCATAATAAAGGCTGCCTGATCAGTCACCATTACTTCAACATACACAAATGTCCCTTCCAGAATGGTATGATCGGGGTTTGCCACTTCTGCCCGCATGGTAATGGTGCCAGTCATTCGATCGATTCGGTTATCGGTAAAACTGACCTTGCCTTTCAAGGTATCCCGCTCCAGTAAACCCTCCATGCTGCCGGGAATCGTTACCTGCGCATCCATCTGGTCCTGCGATTTATATTGCCGCATCACCTGAAACTGACTTTCCGTCGGATTGAAATAGGCAAACATCGGATCGTCTGACACAATCGTTGTCAACACCGTCTGGTCGGTGTATCCGACGATATTTCCAACATCAACCAGTGTCCGGCTCGCCCGCCCCGATATGGGAGCAACGACATCGGTATAACTTAAATTGAGTTCAGCATCCCTGATAAAGGCTTCATCAGCCTTGACTGTCGCTAAAAGTTCCGCCACACGGGCCTCATACTGTTCGAGCGTTACCCGCGGTGCGAGGTCCTCTGCCACAAGCGGCTTATAGCGCTCAACATCCTTTCTGGCAAGATCGAGGGTGGCAAGATCTCTTTCACGCGTCGCCCGTGCCTGCTCAAGCTCAGCTTCATATTTGTCCTTTTCAAGGATGAAGAGCGTATCACCTTTCTCTATAGAGTCGCCCTCCTGAAACATAACCTGATCCAGCCGACCGGGAACCCGAGCCCGAACCTCAACCCGTTTTGTCGCCTCTGTTTTCCCGGTATATCTCAACCAGATCGGGACCTGCTCTTCTGCTACCGTAATGGTCTCAACAGGGAGTGGAGGAACCTCCTTAACCTGCGGTGCGGCATCTTTCTTTTCTTCGGTGCACCCACCAAAAAATATTGATGCAACGATAATAAAGGGCAACAGTTTGTTACGAATCATTTTCATTTCCTTGGATTGGGTGATTATGGCTACCAGGTTTACTGGTTGAAACCCAGGCAGATCTCTTCCCTCTCTTCTAATATGTTTTTCAATAAAAACAAGATATAGACTGGCTTTTTAGGCCCTTTAATAGTAATTATTATTCAATATTTTTTTTACTCTACCCCAGCTACTGTTGTTTTCAAACTTGTTATCTCATGATTAAAGAGGACTCTAAATGACCGCCTTTAAGAAACTAATCATCATTAGCCCGCTGCTCTTTTTGATTTTCGCTGCAGCCGGCGGTTGGGCTGCCCCACTCTCTTTAACCCTTGATGATTTTATCCAGATCGCCCTGAAGAATAACCCTGAAATTGAAATCGCGGCCCAGCAATACTCCGGCAACAAGGGTGTACTAACCCAGGCTCGCTCACTCTATTACCCGCGCCTTTCGGCAGGAGCTGATCTTGGCAGATACAATATTGAAGACCTTCAGCCTGTAGAGGAAGACAATGTCGTCCGGGGCCTCCTGAAAGCAACTCAACTTATTTATGACTTTGGCCGAACTACCGGATTAATAGACAGCAGCGCCTTTAATCTCGATGCGTCCAGTGAAGCTCTCAAGCAGGTCTATCAAGACATCGTCTTCGATGTTAAAAGAAATTTTTACTCCGTACTGGAAAGCCAACGATTAATAACTGTTGCTGAAGAAGCCGTTAAAAATTACGAACAGCAATTGTATCGTGCCCAGAAATTCTATGAAGCAGGGGTGCGAACACGTATCGATGTAACCAATGCTGAAGTTAACCTGTCTAACCAGAAGCTCAACCTGCTGCGGGCAAATGCTGATTATAAAACAGCCCGGGTAAGGCTCGAAAAGGTTTTGGGCGAAATTCCCAACAGCGGTGACTATGAACTCGTAACTGATGAACCTGCCCTTGAGGATCTCGCCGACAGTAAACCGGACATGCCTGATCAGCTCGATAACCTTCTCATGACAGCCCAGGAAAATCGGCCGGGATTGAAACGTTTTTCTTACCTCGTCCAGTCAGCTGAATCAACTATTACCCAGGCAAAAGGTGATTACTGGCCGTCAATCAATGCCTTGGGAGATTACAATAAATATGAGACAGATCTTTCAAGCCTCAGGGACCAGTGGCAATTAAGTGTCGGGCTGACGTGGGAATTCTTCTCCGGTTTTGAAACAGATGGAAAAGTTGCTGAAGCAAGTGCCCGCCTCAGAGAAGTAAATGCAGCTCTGAGAGAATTCGACCTGTCGATCACCCAGGATGTCACCGACAGCTACCTTCGTGCTGATCAGAACCGGGAGGGGGTGAATATCGCAGACCAGACCCTGAACCTTGCCAAAGAGAACCTGCAACTTGCAGACGGCCGATACAAAGCAGGTATTGGCGACATTCTTGAATTCAATGATGCGGTACTGCTGCTTACCGAAAATCAGTCGAGCCTGGTGGTCACCTATTACAATTACCTGACCGAGCTGGCCCGACTCGAACGGGCAATTGGTGTAATACCCGAACTTGCTAATTACGACTACCTCAAAGCAGCAGACAACAGCAGCCAGTAACCCAAAAAATTTATTGAGCCGGGACAAGCACCTCGGCTCAAAATCACTTTACTGTAAAACCTGGTCTTATGATTTTGCAGTATTATCCTTCACACCACTATCCGGCATACTCAATTCCCGTTCATTTCTCTTTATACCTGCCAGATCCCAAAAATCGTAAAGGCTGCGTTTTCTCCAGATTCATCGTTTTAAATGATTATATTTGGGAATAAATCTTAGTTTAAGCTGTTTTTTATTGACACAACAGCAGTTTCCCAACAATATTTGCGTTGCAGAGGGTTATGTCGGAACATCTATCTCACCACTTGATATATGGTACACTGCTGGATTATTTAACCAGCGAAGAGCTGACAGATACTGACGATGAGCGTTATCGGCAGCAGATCAGCAAAATGATGGTTGAAAAGCTTGGCTACCATAAGCAGGATCTCGAACCTCGCCTCTATATCGAAACCATGTTTACCCGTAACTTTGTCAGATCAACCATCGACTTGACGGTAAATATGGACGGCAAACAGTTCATGATCATCCGATACGGACCCGGTTCACTTGTAAGCCGGGAAAGATCCGCTCTTGCTGCGGCACGCCTGCTCAACAGCAGGTATCGCATTCCATTAGCTGTGGTTACCAACGGGCGTGATGCAATACTGCTGGACACCATCACAACAAAGGTATTAAAGGAAGGAATGGAAGCAATTCCAAGTCGGGAAGAAGCAGCTCACCTTCTTCCCGGCTTACTATTTCTTCCACCCCAGGATGAAGATAAAAGAGTGCGAGAACAACGCATCCTAAATGCTTTTGACCTCGAACGCTGCTGTATTGGTATTTAAAATCACTCACACATTACTATTGAGGTAATTTATGATCGCCCCTGAACAAAACTGGACGAAATCGAGCTGGAAAAAACTCCACGCCCATCAGCAGCCAAGCTGGCCGGATCCAGAGTCCGTTGAAAAGGTACTCGCCGAGTTGACCCGTCTCCCCCCGCTCGTCTTTGCTGGTGAGATTAGATCGTTAAAGGCCCTTCTTGCAAAAGCGGTAACCGGCGAAGCATTTTTGCTCCAAGGGGGTGACTGCTCAGAAAATTTTTCCCAGGTAAGCGCACCAAAGATCAGGGAAACCCTGAAGGTGCTCCTGCAAATGGCCATTACCCTTACCTATGCAGGCGGGGTACCAGTGATCAAGGTCGGTCGCATTGCGGGACAATATGCCAAGCCGCGCTCTTCCGATACGGAACAAGTTGGCGATCTGCTGTTATCTTCCTATCGAGGGGACATGGTTAACGACGCTGAGCCGACCGTAGATGCCAGGACCCCCAAACCCAAGCGCATGCTGACCGGCTACAATATGGCGGCATCTACGCTCAACCTGCTGCGAGCCTATACCCGTGGAGGGTTTGCCGCTCTACACCGAGTCCAGGCCTGGAACCAGGAATTTGTCGCCCAATCACCGATGGGCCGCTCCTACGCCCGATTGGCAAAACAGATCGATCAGGCCATTCAGTTCATGGATACCATCGGTATCTCAATGGAAAATCCACAGATAACCCAGGCACAATTATTTACCTCACACGAAGCCCTGCTGCTCGATTATGAAGAGTCACTGACCAGGATCGACTCGACCACCGGAGACTGGTACGACTGCTCCGCCCATATGCTTTGGATTGGAGAAAGAACCAGGCAGGCGGACTGCGCCCATGTTGAATTTCTACGCGGTGTTTTGAACCCTATCGGTATTAAAGTGGGTCCTGATCATGATATCGATGATATGAAAAGACTTGTCGATATTATAAATCCGGAAAATGAGCCGGGCCGTCTGACCCTGATCACCAGGCTGGGTGCAACGCGAATAGAGAAGGTACTGCCGCCGCTTCTCAGGGAAATGAAGCGAGAGGGGCGAAACATAGTCTGGAGTTGTGACCCCATGCATGCCAACACCTATACCGCAGACAGCGGTCATAAAACACGCAACTTCAACGAGATTCTTTCTGAGTTAACCTGTTTTTTTGAAACTCACTGGGCTGAAGGAACCGTGCCGGGAGGCGTTCATTTTGAACTGACCGGTGAAAATGTCACCGAGTGCACCGGTGGGGCCCGAGACATTGTTGACGACGACCTGAACCTGAACTACCAGACCACCTGCGACCCGCGCCTGAATGCAGAACAGAGCCTTGAGGTCGCCTTTCAGATTGCTGAAATGATCAGAAAATAGACGTACTCCCCCTGGGCCTCTTCGTGGGGTCCAGGGGTCCAAGATTACAATTCAGTAATCTAGCTTGACCCACCTCCCTATCCGTTTAATGTTTCATCATAACCACTCTCTGAAAAACCAACTACATAAACGGAGATCCCTATGAACAGGACAAAAAGACTTTATTTCGAAGCACTATTGGCGTTTGCCATTTCATTTCTGATGGTAGCAAATGTCGCCATGGTGCAGGCTGCGGCTTCAAAAAAAGATATAGAAATTCTCGATCGCTCCGCCAAAGCATTTTCGAGCGTTGTAAAAGATGTCAAACCGGCTGTTGTTCACGTCAGAGTAGAAAGCACTGTCAGCGCAGCAAATCCGGATATGGAGCAATTTTTCAATCATCCTTTTTTTGAACGTTTCTTTGGTCCCCAATTTCAACACCCTGATTCCCAACCCCGGAAAAGACAGCAGTATGGTGCCGGTTCCGGTTTTATAATCAGCGAAGACGGCCATATTCTCACAAACAATCATGTTGTCGAAAATGCAGAGAAAATTACCGTTACACTGGCAGACAACCAGGAGGTCGAGGCTGAGTTGGTTGGAACAGATCCCCAGTCTGATGTTGCTCTGATAAAAATTAATGTTCCAAATCCACTGCCAACGATCCCGCTGGGAGATTCTGAGGCCCTGGAGGTTGGCGAATGGGTAATAGCCATCGGCAACCCGTTTGGCCTGAGCCAGACGGTCACCGTGGGGGTCGTCAGCGCAAAAGGGCGGAGCAGGGTCGGTATCAATGAATACGAAAACTTCATCCAGACCGATGCGGCGATCAATCCCGGCAATTCCGGCGGGCCGCTTCTCAACATCCACGGCGAAGTAGTCGGCATCAACTCCGCTCTTTACAGTCGAACCGGCGGTTACATGGGTATCGGGTTCGCTATCCCGATCAACATGGTTAAATCAATTGAGGAGCAGTTGCAGAAACATGGCAAGGTGACCCGCGGCTGGCTTGGAGTTGCTATTCAGGATGTCGATGAGAACCTCGCCGAATCTTTCGGCCTTGAAAAAGCTGAGGGTATACTGGTCAGTGAAACCCAGCCAGACTCTCCTGCGGATATGGCTGGAATAAAGCAGGGTGATGTCCTGTTATCGCTTAACGACGTTGCCTTGAAAGATGTTGCTGACCTGCGTAACAGGGTTGCCCTGATAGTTCCGGGAACCGAAGTGACGATCAATCTTATCAGAGAAGGTAAACCGCTCGATATGGATGTAAAGATCGGTGAACAGCCTGCGGATTTCGGTATGCTGGCCCAGAAAAAAACCACCGACAGCGCACTTGGTGATTTCGGACTGGCGGTGCAGGATCTTACCAAAGATCTCGCCGAGCAATTTGGCTACCAGGATCGTGACGGTGTAATCGTCAGTGAAGTTTTACCGGATAGTCCGGCAGAACAGTCAGGTCTTAAAACCGGTCAGCTCATCGAAGAGGTAAATAAAGTCAGAATTACCTCAGTCGCCGACCTGAAACAGGTGCTGAGTCAGTCAACAGATAGCGACCGGGTGTTACTGAGAGTCAGGTCTGGTAACTACAGCCAGTATGTCGTTCTCAGATCCAATTAAGTTCAAGCCAATACTCCGGTGCTGTTATCATGACAGCACCGGAGAACCTGTTTCTCTCTGAGAGGCAATGCGTTTGAAGATCTTTTGTATGACAGGAAGTTTCTCAAAATCTTTGGTGGATATTTTTCTCAAAACGACATCGCTCGCCGTTACAACAGTTGCATTTCTTTTCCGCTGTTTGGCAAAATAGGCCATCTCACCAAAGATACTTCCGGAACCAAGCGTTGCAATAACGTTTTCCTCCTGATCAAGCGTGACTACCGTCCCGCTGTCGATATAGAAAATACCATCAGCGTCATCATTTACCTTAACGATGACATCACCATGTTTATGCCATTCCAGCGTGAAATAGTTTTCCCAACCGGTGTCGACAACAAGCGCCTCGTAAAATTCCTGATCAACCGCTTTTAAGAACTCTTTTGAGAGATGAAGTAATCGAACACCGAGAGGATCATTTTTATAACCATAAATCTTCATCCCCATCCGCTTGAAATCAGAGCGCGGATAAGGCGTTTCACGGATATACTCAATTATACGCTCTGTCGCGATATCAACCGTTCCACACAGGTTCTGGTATATATCTTTTGCTCGTGCGAGAATTGTTCGTACTTTGGGAAAATCAGGCTCAATTGACAATAATTCATTGCCGCAGAATAACTCCATCGCTTCATTTTTCAGGGTTATAAATGTTGATAGATCCCTCGTGTCAACATCTACGGGGATACGATGCAAACCTGGCATATAGACTGTTTGCAGGTGAATCGGATGATTTATATTCTGGGGCGTTACTTTTCCCACCTGGACCAGGTGCTTTTTCATCTCATCCTGGTTGGCTGCAACATCACGATCCATCAATACTGACGTACCAAAGTAATCACAGAGCGCTTCGAGCCGGCTGGCAATCGCAAAAACTGTCCCAAACTTGGCAGTTTTATTGCCAATATGCGCCTCAATGATATCTCCCATAAACAGTCCCATCCGGGTGGGTACTATTTTTTTATTATTGATTGCAAAGGCCAGATCAGTTGCCGCCGCCAGGGCCCTGCGGCACATGGGTTTTGAATCCTCTCCGGCCCGTTTACCAAAAATGATCAAGGCACCGTCACCGGCAGAGGGTTCTATCTCAATTGGTTCGTATTCAGGCTTATTTATAATAGCGTGCAGGTTTTGATGATACTCAATAACAAAATCTCTCACCTTGTCAGGTGTCATTGAACTCGTTCTGCGCGAATAGCCGACGATATCAGTCAGCATGATGGTAACTTCCCGTTCGACCTCACTTCCCTGATTCTCAGCCATGGCTGCTCCTACCTCACCAATCCATCCTTTACAAGCAGACGAATGCCCCCCAGAGCACACCGCTCCCGTCATCTATAATCAATCCTGGTAACCCAATCGAGATAGTTGACGATATATAACACACCAACTCTTTGTCATTGTATACGTGGAGCGTTTAAAATGTCAAACTGTACCGCGTAGTTATTAAACTCCGCGGTACAATCTGACAATTACCCCTTTATTTCTTCTTAGGGAAAACAGATCTTCATGACATCGGTGAACGTACCGACAAATGAGGCCGAAATACCCTCACGTATGTGGTCAGGCAAGAGGTCGAAATCTTCCCTGTTATCCTCGGGCATAATGACTTGTTTAATGCCAGCCCTGGCCGCCGCAATTACCTTCTCTTTTACACCGCCGATCGGCATAACCAGGCCGGTCAAGGTCAACTCTCCGGTCATTGCTGTATCGGCGATCATTGGTCGGCCAATGGTCAGTGAATAAAGGGCACATGCCATGGTAATGCCCGCAGAAGGGCCATCTTTCGGGGTCGCCCCGGCCGGGACATGCAGGTGAATAAAGTGTTTGCGGAAAAAATCCAGTACCTTTTCATCTTTTTCAAATAATGACCGAACATAACTGTAGGCTATCTCAGATGACTCAACCATCACCTGGCCGAGCTGCCCGGTCTGCTTGAAGCCAGGTGTGCCGGTGGCCACAGATGCTGCCTCAATATGAAGCGTGGTACCGCCCATACTGGTGTATGCAAGACCGGTTATAACCCCAACCCTCGGTTTACTGAATATCTTCTCATCTGAAAATACCCGCTTACCCAACATTTCTGGGAGATCCGCTTTTTTAATCCTGATCTTCTTATCCGGGTCAGCGACAAACTCCTTGGCCACTTTTCTCAATATTTTCTTTATTCGGTTTTCAAGTCCCCGGACCCCTGCCTCCCGGGCATATCCATCAACAATAGCATTTATTACCGGCTTGGGAATACTCACCTGACTTTTTGTCATACCATGAAGCTGCAGCTGCTTTGGAATCAGGTGACGCTTTGCAATTTCAACCTTTTCAGCCTGAATATAGCCTGGCAGCCGTATCACTTCCATACGGTCGATGAGGGGACCCGGAATCGTCTCCATCTGATTTGCTGTGCATATAAAAAGGACCTTGGAAAGATCGAAGCGGACATCCAGGTAATGATCGAGAAAATTCTGGTTCTGTTCCGGGTCGAGCACCTCCAGAAGTGCTGAGGCAGGATCACCACGAAAACTCGCACCGATTTTATCAATTTCATCGAGCATAATCAGCGGATTAGCTGTCTTGCATGTTTTAATTGCCTGAAGAAACTTTCCAGGCAACGCACCAATATAGGTTCTCCTGTGACCTTTAATTTCTGCCTCATCGCGCATCCCACCAAGAGAAAAACGATAAAATTCCCTTCCGAGGCTCCTGGCTATGGACTGCCCAACTGAGGTCTTGCCAACTCCCGGGGGACCAATAAGTAAAATAATAGAACCCGCCAGGTCACCTTTGACGATACCGACTGAAATCAGTTCAAGAATCCGGTCTTTGACTTCGTCAAGGCCATAATGGTCCCGGTTCAGTATGCGACCGGCTTTGTCAATATCATAACTGTCCTTGCTATAGACCCCCCACGGCAAAACAGTAAGCCAGTCCAGATAGGCCCTGGTGACGTTAAATTCAGCCGAGGATGGTTCCAGAAGCCTCAACTTCTCGAGTTCTTCGTTAATCCGGTCTCCCGCCTCTTCTGAAAGTGTCCGTTTTTTCATACGTTTTTTAAACTTTTCAATTTCACTTTCGGAATCATCTTTGGCAATACCCAGTTCCTTTTTAATTTCCTTGAGCTGCTGTTTGAGAAAGAACTCCCGCTGCTGTTTGGATAGACGCTCTTCTATTCTTTTTGAAATATCAGCTTTTAGTTTTGATATCTCGATTTCCTTTTTCAGCAGAACAAGCACATTCTCCAAACGTTTTCTGACACTTGACGTCTCGAGGATTACCTGTAACTCGGCTCCCGACGAAGTGGTCATTGAAGCGGCGAAATCAGCAAGCGCACTGGGGTCACTGACATTAATGCGTTCAAGGAGCAGTCCCAACCCTTCCTTGAATAACGGATTGAGGGTAACCAGCTCCTTTATGCAGTCAATAATCGCAACAGAATAGGCCTTCAACTCATCACTTGATTCTTGTACATCATCAGAATGATAGCTGACCAGAGCCCTGAAAACCGGCTTTTCCTTGATCAACTTCTCTACGGTAAAACGCTCTTGCGCCTGCGCAACAAGCTGGAGCGGCTCTCCTGGCGTGATAGGTGAAACCTGGACGACCTTTGCCGCCACGCCAACAGGGAAAAAGTCGTCAATGGTCTCAGGAACATTGGCAATACCGTCTTCAGACGGCCTTACCAGAAGCAGCCCCAGATATATCGGTGCACCCTGCTGCTGTGCTTCAAGAATTGTTTTCTGGATTCTTGGGTCCTCGACAATGATGGGACCCATCATTTTTGGAAACATGGGCCGATCAAAAAGAGGGATGATCAGTAACGTTTCCGGCAGTACGTCTCTGGCGATAACAAGGGAGGTCTGGCTTTCTTTATTTTCTTCGCCCTCGTCTGGTTCTTCTATTCCATCGGGTGTAAGAACTGTCGTTTTTTCAGACATTATTCTCTATCTCCTTTCAATTAATAACGATTTCCTCCTACTCTTATCTGCAACATTAAATCCGGTTTCAAATTTAGCAATGGTGATCGAGAGGTAAATATCTTCGGCCTGGCAGGATCAGTTCATCAAGACACCTGTTACGGCAATTTTTGGGCCGCCAGGCACAAATCCTGTCTGATCATTTCAGTAAACCGATGAAAAACAGCGCTGCTAACACAGCAATAAAGATGATACCGACGGTGACGTTAACACTATGATCTTCATGATGGTCGTGAGTTTGATTGTCCATTACTTTTCCTGTTCTTTGCTGTTTGAGGTACTATTTTTAAAAGGGGTTATTCCTGCTTATTCTCAACATCGACCGATTCACGACTGGCTTCTACATCGTCACCAGGCCGACCACTATCCGTTTCCTCCTCTACCTCTGAAGTAAATCTTTCCAGGTATGCTCCCACCAGGATAAAGGTAGCCATTGGTTGCGTGAACAGAAAAGCAAACAACAGTGAAGACCCAAAAGACATGATGACAATATAAATAATCGCCACAATAAGGTGATCAGAAATCGGAGGGCTTATGGCATGATCCCATGATGTTTTCAATGCATCGAACAATCCGAGTTCTTTATCGGTCATCAACGGAATCAGGTAAAAAGATGCATACACCACAAAGCCGATAACAATAAAACCGGGCAGGATAAGAAGGGTAAAGCCAAGAGCGGCGACAACAAGTAACAGTAAAGAGAAGAGAAGGAGTGGCAGGAAAAGGCGCATCTGGGAGAACAAATCCCCTATTTCTGGCGACCGTCCCTCTCTTGCCGCCCGCAACAAGGATTGTACATAACCTGCCATGGTCACTGGCGCAAGAATGCCGAAGCTTACGACGCTTACGATGATCTGGACAAGCGTTATCAGTAAAACGGGACCAATAAAATTCAGCGTATTATTCCAGCTCTGTACGATCAGTTTCTTAAAATCCATACTATCCCCCATCTGGCTTAATCAAACAACAGTTCAAGAACTTCCTGGATCGTTGCAACTCCCGACAACTGAATAGATGACTGTGAGGCCAGCCGGTCACAATTTGATTTCGGCATCACAAACCTGCTGAAGCCGAGGCGCTCAGCCTCACGAAGACGCATCTCCATATTACCGGCAGCTCGAATTTCTCCTGCAAGACCAACCTCTCCGCACACCACGGTATCGGCGGCTACCGGCCTTTCCTTTAAACTCGAGGCCAAAGCGCATATCACTCCGAGATCAAGAGCAGGCTCATCAATTCTTATTCCTCCGGCGATATTGAGAAAAATATCATGCCCATACATATCCATGCCAGCTTTTTTCTCTAAAACCGCACACAACAGTGCCAGCCGCTGCGGATCAGCTCCAATTGCCGTTCTTCTGGCAGTACCAAGATTTGTCGGGCTCACCAGTGCCTGTACTTCAACCAGAATCGGTCTGGTTCCTTCGACACTTGGAAGAACGACCGAACCGGGAACATCGAGTGGCCGCTCAGCCAAAAAAATTTCTGACGGGTTAATTACCTGAACCAGCCCTTCAGTCTTCATCTCAAAAACACCGAGTTCGTTTGTTGATCCGAAACGGTTTTTAACGGTTCTCAACATTCGAAAAGCATGACTGCGGTCACCTTCAAAATAAAGGACCGTATCAACCATATGTTCAAGAATTCGGGGCCCGGCAAGGGTTCCTTCCTTGGTCACATGACCCACAAGTACCGTTGGAATATTATCCTGTTTGGCCATTTCAACCAGTCTTGCCGCAGACTCACGAACCTGGGTTACAGAACCGGGCGCAGACGCTATCTCCATGCAGCTCAGTGTCTGGATTGAGTCGACAGCCAGGATACACGGGTTCATTTCACGAGTCATCGCGATGATTTTCTCAACCGAATTCTCGGTTGCCAGAAACAAGTTACTATCGAGCGCAGAAAGCCTGCTTCCCCTCATTTTTATCTGGTGAGCAGACTCTTCTCCTGAGACATATAAAACCTCGTTGCCTTTTGCCGCCAACGAGGACAGCATGTGTAGAATGAGGGTTGACTTGCCGATTCCCGGGTCACCGCCGATAAGGACAACCGAGCCGGGAACTATCCCGCCTCCCAGCACACGATCCAGTTCTTCCAGGCCTGTTACGAGTCTTTGTTCACCGTGATCGGGTGCATTTATCAGGGATATAGGCTTTGTAAACTTCAGTTGTGAGGGGTCTGTTGCCGACATTGAGCGCTCTTCAACCAGACTCTCCCACTCACCACAGTCTGGACAGCGTCCAAGCCACTTGATGCTCTGGTAACCGCATTCCCGGCAGGAAAAAGTGATTTTATCTTTTTTTTTCGACAAGGCCATCCTGGTCCACCTTCATTCTACAAAAAAATAGTTCTTAAACCTTTACTCTGGTCGGGAAATACCTATGATTAGTCCACCATAGTAATCAACGACCCGTTTGTTAAAGTCTTTTTCTTTTTCTGCCTATATTTATTTCATACAATGGATGCTCACAATCATCAACACAGGAAAGAACGTCCCCTCCCCTGGGTACCGCTTTCATCGTCAGCATACTTTATTCTTCGCAATAGCCGACTGCTCGGCTGGTCTCTCCTGCTGGTCTTGATAACGGCGGGTCTTACCTGGGGTGGGTTCCTTCTGACAACAGACTTTATCGATACATTGATCGGTTCATTTATCCACACTGAACCGGCAACAGAATCATGGTGGGGGTGGATCAAATTCTCTGGCTGGCTGGTTGCAAAATATCTTTTTCTGGTTGTCTCCAGAATTGTGGCTTTTTTCCTCGCATTTCTTGCGGCCTACAGTCTTTCTGCGCCATTATATGTTTTTCTAAGCACATCGGCTGAGAAAATATATTGTGGTGAGAACTTTGAAGCCGATGAAGGATTCACCATCTCTGGTGTCCTAAAGGATCTCTGGGAAGGTATTAAAATAGGCAGTTTTGGCATTGTCGTGACAATCATTGCACTTTTTGTCAGCTTTGTACCCGTGCTCGGCCAGCTCGCTGTCTTTCTGCTCTATACCTACTACTCCACACTGATGTTCATTGACTATCCAACCTCCAGGAGACGCTGGAACCTTGGAAGAAAAATAGGCTGGATCCGCGAGAACAGCTCTTTTTCTTTCAGGCTGGGTTTGATACCAGCTGTCGCCAGCATGATCCCGCTGCTCAACCTTATTTTAATAGCTCTCATTTTTCCGCTCTTCACGGTGCATGCAACCCTCAACTTCTATGTGATAGAGCACAATAAGAGAGTGCTGCTTAAATCCCCACCATCACCCTGAACGTTCACCAAAATACTGCCTGGGCCGACAATCTGCAAATCCAGGAGACTGGTCATTTGCTGAGAAAAGGATGTTCCTCGCAAAAACGACAAAGCAGGCTGGGCCCTCTCAACTTTTGAAACTACTGATTTAAACAAGTTCTGCCATTACCTGATTGGCATAACGCCTGCCCTGAACGGTGAGTCTCAAATAGTCTTCAGTTTCTTCAAGAAGTCCTTTACGGACAAGGTCTGTCAGCTCTGAGCCATACTGGTCATCAAGTGTCAGGTGATACCTGTCAGAGAGACGTCTTTTATCAATACCCTTGATCAAGCGAAGCCCCATTACCACTGTTTCCCGAAACGAGGCTTCTGTACTCAAAACTTCGCTTTCTTCAATAACGTCTTCACCGCTTTCCACCGCTGAGCAGTAAAGCAGCGGATCTGTAATAACCTTGTATCGTTTGCCGTTGCAAAAACCGGCGGCACCGGCACCACAGCCGACAAACTCCTCATTACGCCAGTATCCGATATTATGACGGCATTCATATCCAGCTCTGGCATAGTTGGATATCTCATATTGTTCAATCCCGTGAGCGCCAAGGTATTCCCTGGTCACCTGCTCCATTGCAAGGATCGCCTCATCATCTGGAAGCCCAAGAGAATCATTGAGATATCGGGTATAAAAAGCGGTATCTTCTTCAATGGTCAACTGATAAAGAGAGAGATGCTGCGGGTGCAGTGCAACAGCCTGCTCCAGGTTTTTTTCCCACGACTCAACGTTCTGCCCCGGAAGACCGTACATCAGGTCCAGACTTATATTTGTAAAACCAGCCTCATGTGCATCGTCTACGGCCTGTACACTTTTATCTGATCGGTGGGCCCTGCCCAATACCTGAAGGTCTTGATTGTTAAATGATTGCACCCCAACTGACAGACGATTAACCCCAGCATCATGCAGGGCGCTCAGTTTTGCTCTATCTATCGTTCCCGGATTGGCCTCGATTGAAATTTCGGCATCATCTGAAAAACCATACACCTCCCTGCAAGTCTCAATGATTTCAACCAGTTTTCCAGCCCTGAGGACAGTCGGCGTGCCCCCGCCTATAAAAAGTGTTTCAAGCACTTTTTTGCGCTTTTCAGGATAACTGGTCCTGATCTGGGTCAAGAGTGACTGGACGTAGCGATTATGATGCCCGTCCATTTGTGGAAATGACGAAAACGAACAATAGAAACATTTGGACAGGCAGAATGGAATATGGATATAAAGGCTACTCACCCTTTTCGCCTGCTGTTATCCCCTCGCTCAAGACCTGCTGGCACCAGTTGTGGGATTCTGCCATTATACCGTGATCAGCAAAACTGAAGTGCTCATTACCGATTATGAGATGGTCCAGCAATCTGATCTGCATCATCGAACAAACCAGACAAAGATTTTTGGTCAACATACGATCCTGAACAGACGGTTCGTGGAACCTGAAGGGTGATTGTGAGCGACGACCAGCGCCGCAGCATTATGTTGAAGCGCCCTTTTAACAATTTCCCTCGGATAGACGGTGTTTACATTTATTGTTCCTTCTGCAACAACCTCTGTATCGATAATGGCGTGGGATGAATCGAGGTAGATAACGGTAAACACCTCAACCTTTAGTCCTCTCATCGAATGGGTCAGATAATCAACCACCTCACCGGGAGAGCGAAGATAAGATTTGCTGTTGAGCCGCTGTCTAAGATAACGGTTTGCAACTGATTTGACAAAAGAAAGAGCGAAACTGTTTTTCGGGCCAACTCCCTGTATCTCCTGAATTTCCACGGGTGCTGCGTCCAGGACCGCCGGCAGCGTCGAGAATCGTTTCAATAATGCACGTGCCGGCTCCTTGCAGTCCTTACGAGGGGTGCCAAACGATAATAACAACTCAAGTACTTCCCCGTCACTAAAACCATCCAGCCCGCGGTCAAGGAATCGCTCTCGTAACCGCTGCCGATGCCCAGCCCCTTTCTGCTGCCAAAGCTCTTTATCCATTTCGACGGCTACCTTTCAATCCGCGCTCGATACTCTTTTGTAAACAGTTGGTTGGCGGGTTTTGGGTTTGCTTTTCCTTTGGTTT
The DNA here is from genome assembly GCA_963776075.1 of uncultured delta proteobacterium. Taxonomy (GTDB): domain Bacteria; phylum Desulfobacterota; class Desulfobulbia; order Desulfobulbales; family Desulfocapsaceae; genus MADRE3. The sequence continues at coordinate 1,343 of CAVZLG010000018.1, read as the reverse complement.
TCTGCATTAATTGCCCGACAAAATAACCCATCAATTTACTTTTCCCGTTCCAGAAGTCCTGCGCCTGCCCGGGGTTGTTGGCGATGATACTCTTTACCATTTCAAGCAGCTCAGATTCATCGGAAACCTGCAATAGATTTTTCTCTTTGACGATAACCTCGGGATCTGTGCCGTCGCTGAGCATGTCAGCAAAAACTGTTTTGGCAATATTGCCATTCATTGTCCCTGCTTCACCATTCCCATCAGACTCCCAGTTGTTCTGGCGACACCCAACAATCCTTGATGTCTGCTCCTTTTAGCTCCCCCAACGACTCGGTCATAATCCAGTTTGCAACCTTCTTTGGGTGTGCGCCTTTCTTCGTGCGCTCCAAAGTATCCGCCAGCTCCCTTGACTCAGTCAAAATAGCAGCATCATCTTCAGTCAGGTCGTGCTCTATCCTTGAATCGTTGATTTTTCTGTCAGGAAATTCAGGCAATGTTTGACGAATCTCTTCAATACCCATCACTAATTTTAACAGGGATCAGTCCAGACATGGGAAATCGCGATAGTCATGGGCATCTTCTTTTCCACGCATTTCTCGAGTATGCCCATATTTTGATTCCATAGCAGGGACTACTAAATTACCATATCGCCCTCGAGAAAAATATCCCACTGCCGCCTCACTTCATACTCAAGCACTAACTGGACATTCGGAACAAATTTCATCTTCTTCAGCTAGGTTCGGTACAGATTTCTTTCTGGCCGACAGGCCTCAGTGAGTTGTACGGTATCACTCCTGAAACTGCCCTCCTGCACTATTGCCATCACAGAATAGAGATACCCGAGGATGGTCATGGATTTTTTTCAAATCCGGATAAGCTTCCGGGAGGAAACCCAGTCAGCTCTCAGACAATTTTCGCAGCGGTCTTTGTGTCCGTTTCAGGTCAACATAGGAGGCGGGTTCCCAGTCATGATGTTTCAGTTTTCCCGGCATCCTCCTCCATGTGCATCCTGGTGATACAGATTGTCTTCTGTTCATCATCCACTTCTTTTTGCACAGACCAAACTCAACAATCGGCCTGTCAAATTGAGAGGTCTGATAGCCTTAGGGCAGATCGGGTCAGAATTAGTTTTTTCGAGCAAATTGATTTGTCTTATTGATCTGAGAGTTGGTCGCCAAGCCCATTTTTATATAAAACTACAACAACTTTCTTATTGAGAACGGAAGGCTTCCAGGCATTCCAAGACAAACGGGACATGTGTGGGTATTAGGGGGTGAACCGGACGAAGGTGAACAGACCGCAGAATATTCTCCAAACTCTTTTCAGCTGGGCATGAATATACAGCCCTATTACTGTTTCAA
>CAVZLG010000017.1:0-132306 GCA_963776075.1 uncultured delta proteobacterium | reverse complement strand
GGAAATGCAAACCATTGGAATTTTCATATTTAATAATATAGAAGTTCTCGATTTTGCGGGACCGTTTGAAGTTCTCTCCACTGCTCAGCGGTTGCATTCAATAAAATGTGGAGATCCTGCTGACAGGTTATTTGAGGTTGTTACCATAGCAGAAAAACCGGCCGAAATTATTGCCCGTGGAGGTCTCAAAGTAATACCGACGCATCGGATTGAGTATCATCCGCACCTTGATGTGCTGTATTGTGCCTGGTGGTGTTGTGGCAGCGGAAATGAATAAAAAGAATGTGCTGTCCTGGATCAGCGCGACTTCCGAGCGCGCTGATATTACTGCTTCCGTCTGCACAGGAGCCTTTTTACTGGCCCAGGCTGGCCTTCTCGACGGTATGGAGGTGACAACCCATTGGGAGGATATCGAGGAGTTACGTCTTTCTTTTCCTGAACTGAGTGTAAAGGAAAATACTCGCTGGGTCGATAATGGCCATATCATAACTTCAGCAGGAGTTTCTGCAGGAATAGATATGAGTCTTCACCTTGTCAGTCGTTTGGCGGGAAAAGAGCATGCGGTGAAAACTGCCCGCCAGATGGAATATGACTGGCATGGTAACTGAGGCTGAAGAGACTGTCGCCCCAGGTACATCCATTTACCATTCAATTAATCCTGGAATACATTTTTTGAATCTCTTCCTCTATTTTTTCTTTGAGCTGAGGTGGTTGAAGTACCTGCGCCTGTGATCCATATTGAAGGATTTTCATGATTATCTCACGGTCGTCCCGGACCGGTAATTTCAGGATAATGCCCTCTTTTGTCTTTTTGATTTTCTGATCCTTGTGCCAGAACTGGTTCCTGATCAGGTTGGCTGCATAACCTGTGAAAAGGATTTCAGCATCGTACAGAGGACTGCCTTTGAATATGCCAAAAGAGTGATTCAACGTCTCGGGAAGTGTTTTATCCTCTAAAGTGGCCTTTTTACCAAGTTTGGAGTGCATAATACGCGCGAGATGAAAGATACGGTAATCCTGACGGAGCATACACCAGGCAAGAAGATACCAACGCCCCTGGTAATTGATTAGCTTGAACGGTTCAATGATCCTCGTGGTTTTCTTCATTTGGAGCGATTGATAGATGATCTCAAGTTGATATTTTTTGACAATCGCTTCGATTATAACATCAAAAATAGATGGGTCCGGGTACTCCACTTCGATCCATTCACACTGGATATTCTCGGTGATGAGGCTGTTTCCCTGGGGAATCATGCTGATGAGCTTATTTTCCAGCTGCTGTATTTCCGGAAGACCGCTCAGCCCGGTCTCTTCTGCCAGCCTGTTGAGTATTCCGAGCAGAAAAACAATTCGAGGGCTGTTCTCAAATGGCAGGTTAAAAGAGTCGTCTGAATAGTAAAAACCGTTTTTAGCGGAATTGAATTCAAGCGGCGCCAGGAGCCGGTCGCGCAGGTAGGCGATATCGCGCCGTGCGGTTGGCAGGGAGATTTCAAATTCCTGCATCAGGGTACGGGAATTTGGGAAGCGGTTCCGTGTCAGCTCATCGTGAAAATAATAGATGCGCTCAAGAAGACTCATCAGGGGATATCAGCGAGGTTGGCGACGATGTTTGACGGGAGGTATTTTCATTTGTTCCCGGTATTTAGCCACGGTACGACGGGCAATCTGGATATTGGTGTCAGCTAGCTTTAATGCAATTGCGTTATCACTGAGTGGCTTGCTTTTATCTTCTTCCTGAACCATCTGGCGAATGCGTGTCTTGATTGACTCTGAGGCGAGGGCTTCACCGCCTTTACGCGGGATTGCTGTTGAGAAGAAGAATTTCAATTCATAGATGCCCTGCGGAGTGTGCGTATATTTGTTTGAAGTAACCCTGCTGATTGTTGACTCGTGCATGCCGATATCCTCTGCCACATCCCTCAATATCAGGGGCTTGAGATAGGCCGCACCACGCTCAAAGAAATCGTACTGAAATCGGAGGATGCTTTCCATTACGCGGTATATTGTGCGCTGGCGCTGATGGATTGACTTGATGAACCACTCAGCACTTTTCAATTTTTCGGCAATATAGCTCTTTGAAGCCTTTGGTGTTGATGGACTATTGTTTTCCAGTAATTCCTGGTAGTAGCTGGACAACCTCAGGCGTGGCAGGTCATCATCATTGAGCCGTATGACATACTCGCCATCAATTTTCCTGACATACACGTCAGGAACGACATAGTTCGTTGCTTCTTGAGCGTATGGCAGTCCGGGGAACGGGGTCAGGTTGGTCGTAATGAAGTCGACAGCCCTGATAACTTCTGCCCGTTTTTTTCCGGTCTGTCTGACCAGTGATTTGTAGTTTCTTGTTTCCAGCAGGTGGAGGTGGTTGGTAACGATATCTGCGGCAAGTGAATCTGCCATGTCCAGACGTTCAAGCTGGAGTCTCAATGATTCGCTGACGTTTCTGGCTGCAATTCCGGGAGGATCAAGGTCCTGTATTACCTCAAGTATATAATCAGCAGCGTCATGGTCGCAGCCGGTCTTTTCAATAATCTCTTCAATCGTGGTTTCCAGAAAACCGTAACGGTTTAAATTACCGACGATATAAAGAGCGATATCCCATTCTTCGAGATCCAGTTCAGAATGTGCAAGCTGCCATTGAAGATAGGCGGAAAGACCTGGTTTTTCAGAAATAAAGTCGAATTGACTTGGGGCATCAGCGGGAGGGGTTTCCCGGGCAAAAGAGAAATTACTGTCGAAATTATTGGAGTACTCCTCCCAATTAATTTCGTTCATGTTATCTGAAGCAGCAACCTTTACGGTTACGTCTTCTTCCTTTCTGTTACTGTCAGGCTCTACAGTCGTAGAGAGACCATAATTTTTCTCGTCCTCCCCAGAGGCTTGGGCTAGGTCAATCTCAAGGGCCGGGTTCTGCTCAATCTCTGCCTGCAGTGCATCGTTGAGCTCCAGTCGATTGAGTTGAAGAAGCTTGATGGCCTGGCGCAACTGGGGCGTCATTACCAGTTTTTGTGCCAGTTTTAATTGTTGCCTGAGTTCTAGTGCCATATCAGCCCGGTTTACATATGGAAATTTTCGCCAAGATACATTTTGCGAGCGATCTCGCTCTCAATTATATCATTGGCAACGCCGCTTGTTAATATTGCCCCGTTATTCATGATGTAGGCAAAGTCACAAACCTGCAGGGTCTCTCGAACATTATGATCTGAAATAAGAATGCCGAGACCCCGGTCTTTCAAGGAGTAGATGATTCTCTGCAGTTCTCCAACCGCCAGTGGATCAATCCCTGCAAACGGTTCATCCAGGAGGATAAATCGTGGCCTGGTTGAAAGGGCCCTCATAATCTCAACCCTGCGTCGTTCACCGCCGGATAATGCATGCCCTTTATTGTGCCTGAGGTGCTCAATCTGCAGGTCATCGAGCAACTCATCGATCCGGTTGTTTATCTCGTTAGTGGTAAGCCCCAGAGGTTCAAGAACAATACGCAGATTTTCTTCAACGGTCAGTTTCTTGAATACGGATGGTTCCTGGGCAAGGTACGAAATTCCTTTCAAGGCGCGTTTATGAATAGGCAGGTTGGTTATTACTTCACCGTCAAGCAGGATGTTTCCCTGGTTGGGTCTTATGAAGCCGGCGATCGAGTAGAATGAGGTCGTTTTCCCTGCCCCGTTTGGTCCCAGGAGTCCGACAACAACGCCGGTTTCAACCTTCAGGCTGACGCCATCGACAACAGTACGGCTGCCATATTTTTTTACGATATTTCTGGTTTCAAGCAGTGACATACGATCAGCCTGTGTAAGGTCTCCTCGATTCTTCTGCAACGCAATTACTGTTGAAGAATTCTCATTTTAACCCGTGCTTTTTTCTCTTCTTTCTGTTCACCGCCGACCGTTACCGAGGTACCGCCGACGACTTCAGATCGTCCCTCATCCATGTAATAGATGATTTTTTCACCGCCAACCATGTTCTGGTCCTGCCAGGCTTTTGCATTTCCCGTCAGGATAACCTGCCGCTTTTCTGAGAGGTAGGTCATTTTATCCGAGGTGCCGAGCCACTCATCCCTGGTGATTTCCACATTTCCCTCACAGATCAGTTTTTCCACCTGTTGTGTGGCATCGGTCTGCTTTTTTTCGCTCTTTTCATCTTCTTGTGTGTAGTACACGGTCATTTTATCAGAGCGGATTCGTAAATCTCCCTGTTTGGCGTCGACATCACCAGTAAAAAGAACAGCATTATTTTTTTCAGTTGATGTCATATGGTCGGCTTCAATGTAAATTGGTGACTCAGCACCAAACGATTGTACCGGCAGGATAGTAAGACAGCATGCCACCAGTAACAACATGAAATTATTTTCTATTTTTGCAGATAACATACAATTCTCCGAAATCTGAAAGTCCTGGCAATCGGTTGCCTTTGCAAATACCGAGCCTGTTATAACGTACCATGTAACGAAAGTAAAGCAAAGGTATAATAGAAGAGCTTAAAGAGTGCTTTACTTACGTTTGGTGAGTCATTAAAGTGAACAGAATTAATCCGGAATGAGCAGGATATTAGACTGATTTAAAAGATAAAAAAGATAGTTTGTGGCAGATTGGACGCAGCTGCTGCACGAGGGTGATGACAGATGAAAGAAAGTATAGAACGAGCCAAAGTTCTCGTCGAATCGCTCCCCTATATCCAGGAGTTCAGGCATAAGACCGTTGTTATCAAGTATGGCGGACACGCCATGGTAGATGAGAATCTCAAACGTCAGTTCGCGCTTGATGTCATTCTTCTCAATCATATAGGCGTTAACGTCGTCATCGTTCATGGCGGTGGACCCCAGATAAACGATCTTCTTGACCGGCTCGAGATCAAACCAAATTATGTGCAGGGTATGCGGGTGACAGACGGTGAGACCATGAACGTGGTCGAGATGGTGCTGGTTGGCAGGGTAAATAAGGAAATTGTCGGGCTCATTAATCATAACGGTGGGCGGGCTGTTGGTCTTTCCGGCCGGGACGGCGACCTTGTCTGTGCTCAAAAAATGCATGTCAGTGTCAGTTCCGGGAAAGAGACCCTGGAAAATGTTCCACCGGAAATCATTGATCTTGGCAGGGTTGGGGAGGTCACCAAAATCAATGGAGAGGTGTTGACCACCCTTAAACGTGAAGATTTTATCCCGGTTATTGCGCCGGTCGGTGTCGGTGAGGACGGCCAGGCCTACAATATCAATGCCGATCTTGTTGCCGGTGCGATTGCGGGGGCTTTGGAGGCTGAGAAGCTGATCTTACTGACTGACGTTGAAGGGGTAAAAGATAAGAATGGAAAATTGATTAGATCTCTGCGCAGTGAAGATCTGGATAAAATGATTGATGATGGCACCGTTGCAGGCGGCATGATTCCGAAAGTCAATTGCTGCCGGGAGGCGCTCAAACAGGGAGCACGGAAAACCTATATTGTCGATGGCAGGCTTGAACATGCCATTCTGCTTGAAATGTTTACCCATGAGGGTGTCGGAACGGAGATAATATGATGGGCCGGTTAAATGATGAATGGAAGAAACGGGCAGACGATGTTTTTATCGGGACGTATCTTCGCTACCCTGCTGCAATGGTGTCTGGAAACGGCTGTGTGCTGACAGATGCTGATGGCAAAAAGTATCTGGATTTTTTATCGGGTATCGCTGTCTGCAGCCTTGGTCATTGCCACCCAGCAATTACCGACGCTGTCAAGACCCAGGTTGAAAAGCTCGTTCATGTCTCAAACCTCTACTATACGGAACCGCAGACGGAACTCGCTGAACTTCTCGTTGAAAACAGTTTTGGCGATAAGGTTTTTATGGCAAACAGCGGTGCCGAGGCCAACGAGGCGGCCATTAAACTGGCGCGGATAGCATCTGCAGAAGGGCGCCATGAGATCCTGACCCTTACCGGCTCGTTCCATGGCCGCACGCTGGCAACGGTGGCCGCAACAGCTCAACCGAAATTTCACAAGGGCTTCGAGCCGCTGCCCCGGGGTTTTAAGTATATAGACTTTGAGGACCTTGCAGCACTTGAGAAAAGCATAAGCCCCGAGACATGTGCAATCATGTGTGAACCGCTCCAGGGAGAGGGCGGGGTCCGGCCGCTTGACGCTGACTATCTCAAGAAAATACGAGCATTATGCGATCAGCATCATCTCCTGCTTATTTTTGATGAAGTTCAGACCGGTATGGGGAGAACCGGAACGCTGTTTGCCTATCAGCAGTTAGGTATCGTCCCTGATATCATGACGATGGCAAAAGCGCTCGGTAATGGTCTGCCCATCGGAGCCTTGGTCACAACGGATGAAATTGCCGCACACTTTGGCCCGGGGACGCATGGCTCAACATTTGGCGGTAACCCTGTCGGAGCAGCTGCGGCAGTGGCGACCATGAAGGTAATGCTTGCCGATGGATTTATGGCTATGGTTCAGGAGAAGGGCGACTATTTGAGTAGATCGCTTCAGAAGCTGGTCGATCAGTTCCCCGATTATATAACAGGGGTACGCGGGCTTGGCTTGCTCAAGGGGTTGGTGATGAGCGAGAGCGGAGCTGAGAGAGGAACCGATATAGTTAATGCAATGTTTGACCGAGGGTATCTCATTAATTTTGCAGGTAATGTGGCCCTCCGGTTTGCGCCGCCGCTGACGGTCAGCTTTGATGAAATTGATGAACTTGTCAGTGCGTTGACAGACGTTGTCGGCGAGATTTTTCCATGACATTCGCAAAAAAATGATACGACCACCCGGCTGTTCCGGTGAAACCTTTTGCATATAGCCTGTTTTTTATGTAATTATACGTGTTTTCTTCGCTTCGTCGTGGCAAAGCAGGAAGTTGGGCATATTTAAGCGAAAACACAAATACGCCTGAAGAAATTCTGAAAACCGCGTTGAAGATAGTAAAAGGCAGACGAGAGCTGTTTTGTTTTTATATTGAGGAGCATTATGGATGTAAAGAAAATTGTACTGGCTTACTCCGGTGGGCTTGATACCTCTGTTATCCTAAAATGGCTGGCAGAACAATATGAGTGTCCGGTTGTTGCTTATTCAGCCGATATTGGACAGGTAGAGGATTGGGATGCCGTTATTGCCAAAGGTATGGCAACCGGTGCAGATAAAGTTATCATTTCCGACATGAAAAAAGAATTTGTCGAGGATTATATCTTCCCGGCCTTTCGCGCCAACGCCATCTATGAAGGATCATACCTGCTCGGGACATCACTTGCCAGGCCGATTATCGCCAAAGAGCAGGTCCGAATAGCACACCAGGAAGGAGCGGATGCTGTCAGTCATGGAGCCACCGGAAAAGGCAACGACCAGGTTCGTTTCGAGCTCGGCTACATCGGGCTTGATCCGAAACTGAAGATCATTGCACCGTGGAGGATATGGGATCTTAATTCACGACAGAAGCTTGTCGAGTTTGCGGAGCATCATAATATACCGATCCCGGTGACAAAAGAGAAACCATATAGCTCAGACGAGAACCTGCTGCACATCAGTTTTGAGGGGGGAATTCTGGAGAATCCGTGGGCTGAAGCGGACGAAGCGATGTTCACGCTGACGGTCTCCCCTGAAAACGCACCTGACAAACCGACATTCATCGAACTGGAGTTTGCAGGCGGCGATCCTGTGGCGATTGATGGAGAGAACATGGAACCGTTGCAGCTGTTCTCTGCGCTCAATACGCTTGGCGGTGCGAACGGTATCGGGCGCCTTGACATGGTCGAGAACCGCTATGTCGGCATGAAATCACGAGGGGTCTACGAGACGCCGGGTGGCACTATTTTACGTATGGCGCATCGTGACCTGGAAACCATCACGCTCGACCGGGAAGTGATGAAAGTCAGGGACTCCTTGATCCCCAGATATTCCGAGTTGGTCTATAACGGTTTCTGGTTTTCACCGGAGCGAGCGTTGCTGCAGAAGACCATGGATGAGACCCAGAAAACAGTTAACGGAACCGTTCGGTTGAAACTTTATAAAGGAAACTGCATGCCGGTTGGCAGAAAGTCGGATCAGTCCCTTTACCAGGAAAGTTTTGCAACCTTTGAAGAGGATGAAGTTTATAACCAGGGCGATGCGACGGGTTTTATCCGCCTCAGTGGTTTGCGTCTAAAGATTCAGGCGTTACAGAGTAAATAATCATGTCAGAACAAAAGAGTGGTGGTTCCGAAAAACTATGGGGTGGGCGCTTTGAAGAGGCGACAGCCCAATCGGTTGAAGCATTTACCGCATCTATCCATTACGATTCGAGACTGTATAAGTACGATATAGCAGGCAGTAAGGCCCATGCCAGGATGCTTGCCGATAATGGTATCCTCTCAAGGGAAGAGTTGAGTGATATTATTGACGGTTTAACGGCAATCGAAGCAGAGATCGAAGGCGGTACCTTCACCTTTCGCCGGGAGCTTGAAGATATTCATATGAATATCGAGAAGGCGCTGGTTGATAAAATTGGTGCAGCTGGTGCAAAACTCCATTCTGCCAGAAGCAGGAATGACCAGGTAGCACTGGACTTAAAGCTCTACCTGCGAGATCAGTCTGACTATTTGATTACCCTGCTGGAGCAGGTGCAGAAGGCTTTTGTTGTACTGGCACGCAGCTATTTTGGCACGGTAATGCCCGGGTATACCCACCTGCAGCGTGCCCAACCGGTATTGCTCTCCCACCACCTGCTGGCATATTATGAAATGTTTGGTCGTGACAGCGAACGCTTCGCGGATTGTCGCAAGCGCATCAATTTAAGCCCGCTTGGCTGTGCGGCCATGGCTGGTTCTGGATTGCCGATTGACCGTGAACAGGTCGCGGAGATACTTGGCTTTGACAGTGTAACAGCAAATTCTATGGACAGCTCAGGGGATCGGGATTTTGTTATTGAATTTGTCAGCTGCTGCACGTTTGCACAACTGCACCTGTCCCGGCTTTCAGAAGAGCTTGTTCTCTGGGCCAGCAGTGAGTTTGATTTTGTAAACATATCAGATAAGTTCTGCACCGGATCTTCAATAATGCCGCAGAAAAAGAATCCGGACATCCCTGAACTGATCAGGGGAAAAAGCGGCAGGGTTGTCGGCAGTCTGATGTCATTGCTGATGCTTGTCAAAGGCTTACCGCTCACCTATAATCGCGACCTCCAGGAGGACAAAGAGCAGGTATTCGATGCCATTGATACCGTTTCTGGATCCCTGTCAATTATGGCAGAGCTTCTGGGCAACCTCGAGTTCAAAACAGATCGCCTGTATGAAGCGACACAGAGCGGTTTTATAACTGCCACCGATTTGGCTGATTACCTGGTATTGAAAGATGTACCATTCCGGGAAGCACATGGTATAGTTGGCAGGGCAGTAGCTTATTGTCTTGAAAAGAAGTGTGAATTAGTAGATCTAACAGTGGATGAGATGCGCCGTTTCTCACCGGTAATTCAGAAAGATGTCTTTGAAGTACTGAGTGTGGAAGGCTCGGTGGACAGCCGCATATCGGTTGGCGGCACAAGTACAGTGCGAGTGGAAGAGGCGCTTGGTGCCGCTGAAAAACAAATGGGGATTGACTAATGAGAATCGGATATGGTGCACGGACTGCAGGGTCGGTTTTACTGTTAACAGCGCTGCTGACAGTCGGAGGGTGTGGTTACAAAAGTGAGCCGGTCCCTCCTGAAAGTGTTGTACCACGAGCAATCGACGATTTAAGGTATAGCATTGATGAATCGGGAGTGCGCCTTACATGGTCATATCCGGTAAAGACCATCAAGGGCACTGATATTGCCGATATTTCCTCCTTTGACATTTATCGTGCAGTAATACCGCTGGCAGACATTTGCACAACCTGTCCCATTCCTTTTGGAGAGCCCATCGAGATCCCGGGTGGCGTTACCTCTGAGGAGGGCAAGAGGCGGACTGCCGAATATCGTGCTTCACTGCTGCGTTCAGGGCATAAATATTATTTCAAGGTTCGGTCCAAAACCAGCTGGTGGGCTGACAGTGGCAACTCAAACATTGTCTCCTTTCTCTGGCATATACCTGCGGCTGCCCCGGAAGATTTAGCAGCAGCGCCGGATGATTCCCGCATATCCCTATCCTGGAATCCGGTAGCAACCTTGATAGACGGCTCAGCTGTTGATGGGGATATTACCTATCAGGTGATGCGTAGTCAGGGCGGAAAAGAATTTGAGGTGCTTGGAACATCGGTTTCTCAGCCAGGATTTATCGACGGCAAGGTGATCAATGGCCAGAAATACTTCTACAAGGTCCAGAGCCAGCTGAACGTCCAGGGAAATATCGTTAATGGCGGAATGAGTGAGGTCGTCACTGCCTCACCAATTGACAAGACACCTCCGCCTCCTCCTTCAGGGGTACGGGCTGTCCACACCGGTTCTGCAATAAAAGTTTTCTGGGATCAGTCGAGTGATCTAGCGGTTGCAGGCTACCGGGTTTACCGTCGACCAGCTGATAAAAAGAAACCTGAACTGATTGGTGAGGTAAAAGCTGCATTTACGCTCTTTGTTGATAGTGAACCTCCCAAGGATACCCGGGTGTTCTACTCTGTTACTGCGATTGATGAGAGTGATCCGGTGAACGAGTCAGATTTTTCACGGGAAGCAACAATCAGGTAGATGCTGTCAAAAGCACATCACCAGGATATGTGCGATGGAATTACAATTTCCGATACCGATAACTAAAATGAACGGTGCGGGGAATGACTTTGTCATTATTGACCACCGTGGTCTGTTCATTCCCCAGCATTTACATACGCAATTTGCCCAGGCAGTATGCAGGCGCAGTTTCTCCGTGGGTGCTGATGGCCTGATACTGATAGAAGACAGTAAAACTTCAGATTTCAGCTGGCGTTTCTACAACAGCGATGGTTCGATTGCCGAGATGTGTGGCAATGGTGCCCGCTGCGCGGCACGGTATGCCTACCGGCATGATATTGCCGGCAAGCAGATGACATTTCAGACCGTCGCTGGGATTATCGAAGCCGAAATACTGGGCGAACAGGAACATGTCAGCATCAGGATGACAGACCCGTATGATCTCCTTCGCAGTGATCCCGTTTTACTCGGGGATGAGAAATGTACTATCTACTCGATTAACACCGGTGTGCCGCATGCCGTCGTTTTTGTGGATTCTGACAATACCCCGGTGGCTGAGTGGGGACGGTTGGTACGCTATCATCAACAATTTGAGCCTGCAGGCACAAATGTCAACTTTGTCCGGGTAACGGCTGATGGAGATCTCCATGTCAGGACGTATGAACGGGGCGTGGAAGGAGAAACACTGGCCTGTGGGACTGGTGCTGTTGCTTCAGCTTTAATTGCTGCTGATAAGCGCCTCGTATCCTCTCCGACCTATGTAACAACTGGAGGGGGAGAGCAGCTTGTGGTTCAGTTTAAGAAGGTGAACGGGAATATCACAGACGTCTATCTGCAGGGTGCAGCCAGGATAGTATTCGAAGGAAATCTGTTGGCCGAAGCACTCCTGTAAAATACAAATCGTATGCTAATCATAAAAATAGAGAAAAGAGGATAGTCATGGAGCGATTTCACGGCGCGATGACAGCATTGGTCACTCCGTTCATCGATGGAAAGCTGGATGAGCAGGGATTGGTTGAGCTGATTGAGTTTCAGATTGAGGGCGGTATTCATGGAATAATCCCATGCGGGACGACCGGCGAGTCAGCAACGCTGGGATTTGATGAACACAAACGGGTCATTGACCTGACAGTCAAGACCGTCGCCGGTCGTGTTCCGGTTATTGCCGGAACCGGCGCAAACAGTACGTCTGAGGCGATAGAATTGACCGAGAGCGCCAGGGACAGTGGTGCGGACGCAGTTCTTTCCGTTGCCCCCTATTACAATAAACCGAGTCAGGAAGGGCTGTATCAACACTTTAAAGCAATAACAGATGCAGTCGATATCCCCATGTTTCTCTACAATGTCCCGGGAAGAACTGTCGTTCACATTCTGCCGCAAACGGTGGCGCGACTGGCTGAAATCCCGAATATCATCGGCATCAAGGAGGCATGCGGCAGCCTGGAGCAGATCAGTGATGTTATCAGGTTCTGTCCGGATGACTTCATAGTCGTTTCAGGAGATGACTTCACTTCAATGCCGACGGTATTTATTGGTGGCAAAGGTGTTATTTCAGTGGTCTCAAATGTGGACCCGGGCGGGATGGCCCGCATCATGGAAGCTGCGCTCAACGGTGATGTTAAGGCTGCAAATGAAGAACACTATCGGCTGTTTCCCCTGATGAAGCTGATGTTCATGTACCCAAGCCCTGCTGCTCCCAAAAAAGCGCTCCAGCTGCTCGGCCGCATGACAGATTCGACCCCGCGTCTGCCGATGACCGGAGCAGACGAGGCAACAACCGAGGCCCTGAAGCAGGAACTTGGGAGACTTGGAATGTTATAAGCTCATTCCGTCGCAAGCGGCCATGAAAAGACTTAAGGGAAATGAATGAGATGATAAAGGTAATTATTGCCGGTGCTGCCGGCAGGATGGGGCAGAAAATTGCCTCGATGGTCAGCAGACACCCGGATCTGGCATATAGTGCCGGGTTTGAGGCATCCGGAAGCAGTGCTGTTGGCTTGGACGGGGGTGAAATTGCCGGCCTTGGAAAAAATGGTGTGATCATCAAGGAAGGGCTTGAGTCCGTCATTGACCAGGGAGATGTCATCATTGATTTCACGTTCCATAAAGCGACGATGGAATTTGCTCGGATTGCTGCACAACATAATACCGCAATGGTCATCGGTACCACCGGACTGACGGCTGAAGAACTTGCCGGGTTGAAAGAGCTTTCGGCCCATTTTCCCTGTGTTCAGGCCCCGAATATGTCGGTCTGTGTCAATGTCCTGTTCAAACTTGTAAAGAAAACGGCTGCAATACTCGGCGACGATTTTGATATTGAGATCATAGAATCCCACCACAATAAAAAGAAGGATGCCCCGAGCGGTACCGCACTTAAACTTGGCGAGTTGGCTGCCGAGGGGCTCGGCAGACAGCTGAGTGATGTTGGTGTATTCGAACGTTCTGGTATTATTGGTGAGCGGAAGCCTCATGAGATTGGTATCCAGAGCATAAGGGCAGCAGATATTGTCGGTGAGCATACGGTTTATTTCGCAGGCTCAGGAGAAAGACTGGAATTATCTCACAGGGCGCAAACAAGGGACCATTTTGCCCGGGGAGCAACCGTGGCTGCCGCCTGGCTGAAGGGGAAGCCAAACGGAATGTACACAATGTTTGATGTTCTTGAATTGCAGGACCTGTAGTTTTAGAAGCGTTATCAATCCCATAATTTGTTCACCGGTATTGACTGGGAGAATATGGAAGCACTTACGTATTGGAGATCGCCTCGTTGGAAACGGTAGATGTGTTTGTTGGTTTGGGATCAAACCTTGGCGAGAGCGCCCGTACGCTGCTGAAAGCCTGGAAAATTCTTGGGGAGCAGGAAGGGATTGAGCTTATAAACATATCTCGTCCCTACATCTCATCTCCCGTTGATATGACCAGCACCAACTGGTTTACCAATGCGGTCGGTCACCTGACAACGACTCTATCTGCTTATCCATTACTCGATATTCTTCTTGAAACGGAACAGTCACTGGGAAGGGTGAGGAAAGAAAATTACAAAGGCTATCAGGACCGGGTCGTTGATCTTGACCTGCTCTATTATGGAATTCTGATACAGGGTGAGCCGCGCCTGACCGTTCCCCATCCACATTTATATGAAAGGCTCTTTGTCCTGGCGCCCCTGGATGCTATTGCTCCTGAATTCATTGATCCTGATAAAAACGTATCGATTTCAACTCTCTATCATAATCTACTAGACAGAATTGATAATAAGATTATAGAAACTCAGGAGATAAAAGAAAGCGACTGGGACGATGCTTAGATCGAGCATCATTATCGGGCGTGGGGTTGATAAGAACCCTTAGACATTTACAACAGGTAGACTATAATAAATAAGTTACGGTGATTTTTTATAGAACCCATCGTGACAGAACATGAAAAACGAGCAGGAGATGAAGTGGGACCGCTAAGGATTATAATTCTGGCTCTTCTTTTCTACATCGGTTACCGATTATTGAAGAGCAGCTTCATGAAAAAGAGTAGCCTGGAAGACTCAGCTGATAGCGGACCGGGCCCGAGTGACAGGCTTACAGATGTTTTAGTCGAAGATCCGGTCTGTCATAAACTGGTTCCGAAAGCGCAGGCTGTCCGTCTGGAGCAGAACGGAGAGATTTTTTATTTTTGTAGTCAGGAATGTTGCAATGAATTTGCAACTGAAAAAGGAGATACTGTATGAAGTTTTTTATTGATACCGCCAATGTTGATGAAATTAAGCAGGGGCTTGAGATGGGAATGGTCGACGGTGTAACAACAAACCCGTCACTTGTTGCAAAGGAAAGTAAACCGTTCCACGATATCCTCAAAGAGATCTGTGAGCTTGTTGATGGGCCGGTGAGTGCCGAAGTTGTCAGTCTTGAAGCAGAAGGTATGATTAAAGAGGCAAGAGCGCTTGCTTCCATGAGTGATAATATCGTTGTTAAGGTGCCGATGATCGTTGAAGGAATTAAGGCGGTCAAGCAGTTGACGGCTGAGGGCATAAAAACAAACGTAACCCTGGTCTTTTCAACAGCCCAGGCATTGCTTGCTGCAAAGGCGGGAGCAACATTTGTCAGTCCGTTTGTCGGCAGGCTTGATGATATCAGCTTTCAGGGTATGGATCTGATCAGTGACATCATGACGATATATCGCAACTATGGTTACCAGAGCGAAGTAATCGTTGCCAGTGTCCGCAGTCCAATGCATGTTATGGATGCAGCCCTCATGGGTGCCGATATAGCAACGATTCCCTTGAAAGTAATAAGTCAACTGGCCAAGCACCCTCTGACAGATAATGGCATGAAGCAATTTCTTGCTGACTGGGAAAAACGTACAAAATAAATAATGGTGATACAGGTCATTATGCTCATGACAAAAGCTCGGAAATTGCGGCTGCTTGTAGCGGCCGCAATAATTGTTACTGTATCGGGATGGTCAACGACCGCATTCTGCGGTGGGGTCTATGTTTGTAAAGGAAGCGACGGTGGCTCGCACTTTACCAATACCCCGAACTCAGCTGATTGCAAGATCTTTCGTAAGAAGCGGTCATCTCCGTTTAAAGGATCAGGCTCAGGGCTTACATGGGATCACCTTAATAGAAAGATGAGTTATACCGGGCAGGTTCCTTATCATTCGCAGATACATAATATTGGTGTTCGTTATCGGGTAGATCCCAATTTGATCAGAGCCGTTATAAGGACAGAATCAAGCTTTAATCGCTATGCTTTATCCAGCAAAGGTGCTCAGGGACTCATGCAGCTTATGCCTGGAACGGCAAGGGACATGAATGTCATTGACCCCTTTGATCCCCGCCAGAATATTGAAGGAGGAACGCGCTACCTTCGTTTACTCATGGATACTTTTGAAGGAGATCTTACCTTGACCCTGGCAGCCTATAATGCCGGCCCGACATTGGTAAAAAAGGTTAATAGAATCCCACGAATTCCAGAAACAGTTAAGTATGTAAAACGCGTCCTGGGCCACTACAAGGGGTACAGCCTCGGGCAGCCGATGATTAACAGTTCGACCATCCGGGTGCATGATGTTGTAACCATTCAGTAACCGTTGATATGCGGCAATTAAACGCACTGCCAAATATTCTAACAGGCTTCCGTTTTGCCCTGATACCGCTGTTAATCGTTTTCTTCATGGTTGAGCAGACACCAGGGGCCCAGTTATGGGCATTCTCGATTTTTACCGTAGCTGCACTCACAGACTTTGCCGATGGATACTTCGCTCGGAAGTATGAAAATGAGACCGTATTGGGGAAACTAATGGATCCCCTGGCAGATAAAGTACTGGTGATAACAGCTCTTATAATGCTCATTCCACTAGGCAAGCTTCCGGCCCTTGCAAGCCTGATCATTATTTGCAGAGAAATCATTGTAACCGGGTTCCGGGGGCTTGCAGCCACATCAGGAAAGGTTGTTGCGGCAGGGATGCTTGGGAAAATCAAAAGTAATTTACAATATTTTGGTCTGGGATTTCTCATTTTTCCACTCGGAGTGATTCCTGTACCATATCAATACGAGCTCGGCAGGATATTGATTTACGCCTCTATCATAATGGCCGTCTGGTCGGCATTTGACTATTTTTATAAACTGCGTTCAATATTCACTGACTCTTCAAATGGGGACCAAAACTAAGAGATCGGGGCTCTTCCGTTCTAAGTATTAGGCGGCAATATGGTTTGCAGCGAATTACGGAAATAACCTTTAAGAGCAAATGACCCGGGTATCAAGCTTTTGCTTGAATGCATAGCAGAATGTAAGCTATATACAGATTTTCCCGCCGGAGTGGTGAAACTGGTAGACGCACTGGACTCAAAATCCAGCGGGGGCAACCCCGTGTCGGTTCGATTCCGACCTCCGCACCAATGCCAAGAAGCTGTAATCTTTAGGTTATCTATTGGTTACAGCTTTGTTGTTTCTGGGCGTTGGATCAATCATTTTACCCTTCATATCTATTCATTACAAAGACTATTGTAGAGCACCATGGTGGCAAGATAATGGTAGACAACCTGCAGGACGGGAGAGAAGGCGTTGTGTTTACCGTCACATTAACTGCGATAAATTAGTTTTTCGCTTGCTAACGTTGTTCTCGAATGGTCAATGGAACTGACTTCTTTAATCATTTTGTTCACAAATCTACACCGTTCACGTTTTATGAACAACACTTAATTGTGAACAGATGGTAAGTAAATATATAATATATTGATAAATAAAAATTAACATGTATTGTTTGTTCATGTTTCGTTCACAAAGTGTGAACGACTATTATCTATGAACAAACATAGAGTGGTTATGTCATGAAAGAAGCAGATCTTCTGCAACGAGCTGCAGCTGCCTTAACAAATGAAACTGGCTTGACTGTCAGGTTGATCGAGAGAGAAGTTAACTATTATAATGATCAATGGGATGCACGGTTAGAGATTGAAATTCCAGATCAAAATAACGGCTTGGGGCTCTTCGCTGAAGTAAGAGCCAGGTTGAGCAGAGCCGCTTTAGGGCCATTGCAGTTTCAATTGGATAAAGCGCATGGGATTGGCGTATTAGTAACCGAATACGTTAATCCTGTAATAGCTGGTGATTTGAAAAAGCTTGGAATCCAATTTTTCGATGCGTGGGGTAACGCATACATCAATCAAACCCCACTGTATATATTTGTTAAAGGAAATAGGCGAGATAGGCTGAACAAGGACTACGTTACACGTACCCCCAGAACGTTCCGACCGGCTGCTCTAAAATTGCTGTTTGCACTACTATGCAACCCAGGCCTCGAGGGTTTACCATTCAGGCAAATCGCCGCCACTGCAAATGTTGCATTAGGAGCTGTTCCTGCTGCATTTAAGGACCTAGAGAGAGCTGGTTATCTTATTGACAAAGGTCGCAGAGGGCGAAGGTTAAGAAAGAAAGATACGTTACTGAATAGGTGGGCAGCAACTTATCCCGAAGTGTTGAGGCCAAGAATTAGCCAGGGTCGATACACTGCTCTCGACAGACAGTGGTGGATGAATGCTCGCCTCCCAGAACGTTTTTATTGGGGAGGTGAAGTTGCAGCTGCAAAGATGACGAAATACTTAAAGCCCGAAATTATAACTGTTTATGCTCCACGTGAAATTAATGACTTTCTATTAAAAAATAAGCTTCGAAGAGACGAAAACGGAGAAGTTGAAATACTTGAGGCTTTTTGGGGCAAAGATAACGGTTGGCGTAACAGAGAAGTTGCGGGTTTATACAAAGTTCCTGAAGATATTGTTCACCCTATATTAGTATACGCGGACTTGATCGGAACAAAAGATGGGCATACGCACGAGACGGCAAAAACTATTTATGACAATGAAATTATTGGATATATCAGGGAAGGTTGATCTGCTTACAATAGCCATTTACGAATTGTTAGCGTCTACGACTGCAAGTATAGGGTTGGATTTTGTTGTAGTTGGCGCTACTGCCCGGGATCTTATTCTCGAGCAAGGCTACAATATTCCACCCACTAGAGCCACGATTGATCTTGATCTTGGGATTGAAGTCGAGAACTGGAATCAATTCAAGAAGCTCAAGGGAATGCTGATTGCAACTGGAAAATTTGCTGAAACTTCCCAAGTTCAGAGATTGATGTACAATGATACGCACCCGATAGATATATTACCTTTCGGGAGTATCAGTAATGACGGGGTAAATATCGAATGACCTCCCGATCATAGTATTCAAATGAGTGTTGCAGGTTTTAGAGAGGTGTTTTGAAAGCAGTATAAAAGTTATACTCAGAAGAGATCCATTACTCGAAATTAAAGTGGCATCACTTCCAAGTCTAACCGCTCTGAAGCTTGTTGCGTGGAAAAATAGAGGAATAACAAACAATAAAGATGCGAAAGATATCGGTACCTATAAATTACCAGGTGTTGCGAGTGTTTGTTTGAATGCAAAGAATTGGAATTTCAAATAATATCAGCTTATGGGTGTCAAGATGACAGGTAAGACAGCTATAGAAATATATCAAGGCAGTGATGGAAAGGCAGCCATTGAAATACGCTTAGAAAAAGACACTCTATGGTTGTCTCAGGCACAGCTTGCCGAATTGTTTGAAAAAGATCGAGATACTATTGGATTACACCTCAAAAACATATTTAAAGAAGGTGAATTGAATAAAGAAGAAACTACCGAGGATTCCTCGGTAGTTCGGCAGGAGGGAGCAAGGCAGGTAAGGCGAACAATTACTTTCTATAACCTTGATGCGATCATATCTGTAGGTTATCGGGTGAACTCCAAAAAAGGAACGCAGTTTCGAATTTGGGCGACACAGCGTTTGAAAGAGTATCTGATTCAGGGTTACTCGCTTAACATGCAACGCTTTGAACAGAATGCTTCAGAATTGGAGCAGGCACTGCAGCTTATAGAAAAGGCGGCAGATTCACCTACACTTAATACAGATTTTGGTAGAGGTCTTCTTGAAATAACAAAACGTTATACGCAAACATTTCTTTGGTTACAGCGATATGATGAAGGCTTGCTCGAAGAACCAAAGGGGAAAAAGGGTGGGGTGCTGCCACGTCTGGAAGATGCAGAAAAGGGATTATGCGATTTAAAAAAACAGCTTATGGAGAGGGGGGAGGCGACAGAACTGTTTGCCAACCTCAGAAGTAAAGATGGTCTGGCTGCAATATTTGGAAATCTGGAGCAAACAGTATTTGGCGAACCAGCTTATCCCACAGTTGAAAGTAAGGCCGCTCATCTTCTCTACTTTGTAGTGAAAAACCATCCTTTTTCTGATGGGAATAAACGAAGTGGCGCTTTTTTATTAATTGATTTTCTACATCGAAATAACAGCCTGCATAATAGGCATGGGGAGCCCATTATAAATGATACGGGCCTTGCTGCTTTGACACTGCTTGTGGCAGCGTCCGACCCCAAACAGAAAGAATCACTTATCCGGTTGATAATGCATATGTTGAATCAACCTGATAGATGAGAATGGGAAAAGCGAAATGAAATTAGCCAATGATGTGGTGCAAATGTTCAGTAGGAAGATCATATTGTGACTACAGATGTGACTATTTGGTGTTGCCACATTTTTGTCAGTTCTTTTAACTATTTGTAATAATGTCAATATTGTTCTTTGTTGTGACTCCGACCTCCGCACCAATGCCAAGAAGCTGTAATCTTTAGGTTATCTATTGGTTACAGCTTTGTTGTTTCTGGGCGTTGGATCAATCGTTTTACCCTTCATATCTATTCATTTCCTCTACAGTACATCTTCAGTAGGGGAGATCGACATGTCGAACATTACCATCCGAACAATCAAGACAGCTCAAGCATCATCTTCAGCTTACTTCATCAGAGATAGCGGCCTTAAAGGGCCACGATTGATATTGAGATTACAACAGGCTGCTGGATTTGTTAATTGCCGTGGTTGATTTGGTCTTTCTAATACGACTTGAGTTGCTGACCTAAAGAGGTATGTGCAGAGACTTCTACAACTGCATATACTTCCCCTAAATCACCAGTATCCGGCACTTCATCTATATGGTGGCATACATAACTGATTTTATACTCTTGGTCATTGTAGAAAATGAACTCATCTTTTCTCGGGAGAATATCAGATGTATACTCAAATAAATCGTCTGGTGTATCTACCACTTTAATTTTCACCTTTCTCCTCCTCTAACTGCCTGGCTGCGTTTTGGATTATTTCGTATAGGTTGACCATAGTGATAATTAGTTAATTTACTATAGCTAGAACACCATTTCTTGCCACAGTATCAACAAATATCACAGGACATCCTATCTACATGCGCTTGAGCAGGGTTGCCTCCTTCTCCACCTTTGAAGTGAAAAATTTGTCCCTGAAGCACTTACATCACCTCAAGTCCTCTTCACCTAGCGCAACTCCGCATTTCAGCTGAGACAACAAGCTCGTCAAACAAACGTTGCTGAGTTGGATTGTTCTCCGTGGATTTTTCCGGATGCCATTGCACCCCTATCAGCCAGGGGTGCGCCGGGGCAACGAGCGCCTCAATAATGCCATCCGGTGCGGTTGCAGCAATTTCCAGGCCCTCTGCGATGCGGTCCACCGCCTGATGATGCCCACTGTAAGTGGTGACACGATCAGCGCCCATAATTCGGGCCAGCTGACTCCCAGGCTGCATGATACACTGGTGCAAGATCCACCCCCCATCCGTGTTTCGGTGAATGTCTGATTCCCGGATATCAGGGATATGCGCATGCAATGTTCCGCCCAGCGCGACATTGAGCACCTGCATGCCGCGACAAATGCACAGTATAGGTATATCCTTCCTCGCTATGGCTCGCCGTATCAGTCCGATTTCTGTGGCATCTCGCTCAATATCGACGGCCTGAACTGATTCATTATTAACTTCGCCCTGGTAATGAGCTGGAGACACATCGGTACCGCCCGTCACAATGATGCCATCCATTATGGGCCAGAGTGTTTCCCCATCATCACCGTTTGCTGGAATCAGCAGCGGTACGCCACCTGCTCGCTTGACCGAGTCAACATATTCTTTGGGTACAGCATAGTGGTGGTCGTAATATGCCGAAAGAATATGCTGCTCCTGGTATCCATAAGTAGTTAAACCAATGATCGGCTTCATAGCGTGTGATCTATTGTGAACACTCAAGCTCAATTATCGTTTTTTAGGTGTAATAGAGTTGGGGGTGCGAACACTAAAAAAATTGCCTGGCTCCATTTTTCCGTTATTCCATGCTCTTCCCTTTTATATCCGAATGATTAGGTTAGCAGGCCACACTTTATCATATGCCATAAGATAACACCCGTTATTCAGTTAGTCGATTGTCACCTGCCAATTTTGGCTAGCCTGACAGCTTTTTTGAAATTCAAGACGAGACCATTTTCGATTATGATCGGCCATACCAATCTCGTTTTAACTCAGCAAATCAAGGATACAGCACTCAGCACGATAATTTGACCCAAGGGAGTCAGAGAGGGCTGCACTAATGCACAACGTAATAAGAAAGAATTTGATTCAAATCGAGGAACCCCGAAACCCTCCAGGTTATCCGAACCGGTAGTGACGTGATCTCTCTGCCAAATGCATCTATCTTTGCCGTTGATGCAATGAAACGCGGACAGATGATTGTTGTCAGCACAGTCTACGTCGATTTTTCACAAATTGCAGCAATGAGCTCAATCTGCACCAGAGCCTGACAAACTGAAAAGAAAACGCCACGCGGGTACAACATGTATTGTCCCCGAGTCCAGCTGAATTTTTTCATCTTCCCCACGGGTTATGATGGTCCCTTCTTTTAGGTCCAGATCAGCCATAGCCTCGGAGAGTGCTGCGATTTCCCGTTTGCGGGTTTGCGGGGAAGTCAACGATTCGCAGACCTGGACCAGCATACGGGACCTGCCTTGGCTTCCCAATGCTGGCATAAGAGCGATGAAATCCACCTCTTTGCCGGTTTTACTTTTGTAGTAGAAAATATCAGGCGTGACTCTGCGCAGCGCAATGAACACTAAGTTTTCAAGCAAGTGTCCTGAATTGATCAGAATACCTGAACTGACAGACGTCACCAGCGCATGGTCGATGCAATAGATTTTCTTCGGGTTGGTATTGGATCGTGCCAGCGACGCATCGAAGATACGGACGGTGAAGAGAAAATAGGCATCCTCGAACCATGCCAGGTAATCGGACACGGCCGACTTGGGGGTTTTGTGACCCAGCGATTTCAGGTAGCCGGTAAGGCTGTTGACTGAATAGAGGTTAGCCGTATTGTCCACCAGTCGGTGAGCCAGGTCCGCGACCGCCTTTGGATGGGATATGTCATGACGCTCGATGAGGTCACGGAAAAGCATGGCATTGAAGTATTCCTGGTGGGTTTTTATCCGCAGCATCCGGTCGAGTCCGGCTACCTCGGGAAATCCACCGGCTTGCCAGTACTCTTCGAAAGCTTTCTGGACAGTCAGACGTTTCTTGGTCGACAAGGGGCCGTTGCACTCAATCCCTTTGAAATCGAGGAATTCCTGGAATGAAAAAGGAAACATCTCCCAGGAGAGTGCCCGGCCGCGCATCTGGGTGGCGATCTCACGGGAGAGCATTTGCGCTGAAGAACCAGTGATGTATACTTCACATTTTTCCATGCGCATCAGTCGGTCAACAAATGGCTCCCAACCGGGCACGACCTGTATTTCATCGAAAAAACAGTACACCTTCTCGGTATTTTTCTTTTCCGGGTAGAGTGAGAAATAGGCTTCGAGTATAACGCTGAGACTATCGTGCTGCAGGCTGTGCAGACGGTCATCAAAAAAGTTCAGGTAGAGGATGTTTTGGCGAGGCACATCTGCATCCTGCAGCTGCTGCATGAGCTGAAACATGAAGGTCGACTTGCCGCTGCGACGAACCCCGATGCATACGGTAGCCTTGCCTGACACCGGCGTGATTTCAACTCGCCTGGTTACACCAGTCGGCAGATCAATCTCTTGAAAGTCGAGGATTATCTCTCTCAGTATATCAATCATTGGTCGAATCCAGCCATAAATATTACCGATTAATGCATAAACTGGTAATATTTATAACCGGTTTGGCAGGTAATGGCAAGTTGTTTTCGGCTGATCAATTACTTTCGAAGGCTTTTTTCTCAAAAACCACTTCTGATGAGAGAAGATTTTGGGGGTATTTGTTGGGGTATGTGCGTATTATTTGTGAAGTAAATAACTTTTTAAATAAACTACTTAACAGCTCGATTCGATTAAGACCTCCGGCACCAGAGACATGTAGTCGTTATTCTTAGATAATCTAGGGATAGCTCCTTTGTTGTTTCTGTGCTTTCCAGAAAGATACCTACCCGAAAAGCACCTTTTTTCTATTTATTTCCTCTACAGTACATTTTCAGTAGAGGAGCCGAAAATGCTTAGAATCACAGCAAAGACAACCAAAACTGTCCAACTTTCATGTTCACCTTACTTTGTAAGAGACTCGGACCTTAAAGGGTTCGCTTTAAGAGTGTTTCCGTCAGGTACTATAAAATATTTTGCTGAGACCTGGCACAACGGGAGATCACATAGGAAGACTCTTGGAACTTATCCTATCTTAGATTTGAAAGATGCGAGGAAAAAGGCGGTTTCTTTTATACGTAGTATTCAGGAAGGTGTGACAGAAGGACCTCCCCTTGCCAATGTATCACTGAAAGCTCTATTCTTTCTCTCTTGGCGGTATCGTTACAGATACAATTGCTAATCATCTTTGCTGCCTTAATGTCATTTAGTCCGGCTCAATAAGCAGTTTGATGGTGCGAAAGATAAATCCGCGGGAGATATTCAAGCCGTCAGCAATGCGTTCCAATATGTCCCGCTCTTCATCTGTAATGCGGCCGCTTGCCTGTGCTACGATACAGAGGTCTCGCACTACCTGCATGCGCTGCGGGACGGTGGTGTTGTTGCAAGCGTTTTTAACCCGGTTGTCCAAATCATCTTTTAGCCGCGTCACATCGAGACTTCTTGAAAATTCGCCAGGGCCAAGGAACTTCTCGAAAATCTTCACTTCCTCAGGGCCAATTCCATCGCTGGCATCAGCAATAGCAATAGCTCCGGCATAGAACAACCGGCGCATAAATTTTGCTGTCTCGGTTTTGCCTTCGATATAGCTTGGTTCCATTAGGCCCATTAAGCCTTGTATGGCAATTTCAAGATTAGTTTTGCTCATGCCGTTGTTTCGGGCATGTTCTGATTCGTCAAATAATTTTAGAGCCTTAACCCGAAGAGGACTGAAGGGGTGAGTGGAAAACCAATCTTCTTTCGGAGCACTGATGCCCGGTCCAGCATCAACTAACTGCATGTCATCAATCTGATTCAAGAAATCGTTGAGGTTAAAGCTGATTGTTTTTCCAGTCAGCCCGGAAGCCAGTTTGAATAGCGACCGGGCAACACTATCGAGATCTTGTGAGCAATGCGCCCCCGCACGATCAGCAGATATCTCAGCATATCTGGACCAGGCAAACAATTCCAATGCCAGGCGTGGATCAGGTTTGGCGTCGCCGCCAAGCAAATAACCTATGGGAATGTTGTGGTGCCCATAAATATGGTGCCCAAGTTCATGGCCCATCACAAAATGCAGTTCTTCTTGAGTAAACGATTCAAGCAAACTCGATGCGAACATGACAAACAGTCGGCCATCCTCCGGCTTGAAACACATCGCATTGAATTGCGGGCTTGCAAAGACATAGAGTTCCAGTGGAATTTTCATTTCCAGCGTTTCAATACATTCATCTGCAATTTTGTGAATATCGGGTGCCATACCCCGGCTTAAACGCACAGAAGATGACAACAAGCGCCTTCTGAGTCCCATGGGTTCTTTCCCTTCCATTCTGGCTATCATTTCCTTGATTTGAATGACCTCAGGATGCTCAAGCAGTTTTATATAGAGTTCCAGGTCATTCTGGCAGCGTATACTTTGTGCACTCATATTTGTATTCCCATGGTTGTGAGAGGCCCACGTGAGGGCAAAGAGAGGAAAACTCTTTTTCCTGCTCTAGGATAGAATACCAAATGATTAATTGCACTTAAAACTTGTCTACTGTGTGCATAATCCCTTCTCAGAAGGTAATTGCTCGACAACAGCCAATAGTGTATCCTCACAGCTGAAATGTCAGCAACTGGAGATGTACCATGAAACCGTATGACAGCTACCTTTTTGATGCCGACGGCACCCTGTTCGACACCGTCGACCTTATCTGTGCATGTTTTCAATATGTTGCAGAGAAATATGCAGGTATGACTATGGACAGGAGTATCATCATCAATGGTATTGGATTGCCGCTGAAGAATCAGCTCATTGCCCATCTGGGCCCCGAGCTTGACCATGATCAGATTCTTGATGATTATCTCCAGTACCAACTCAGCATAATGGAAGACAGTATCAGCCCATTTCCCCATGTTACCGAGACCTTGGAAATACTGAAGAGTGCAGGAAAAAAATTGGCTGTTGTCACCTCGCGAAGACGGTTCAGCCTAGAGAAAATCCTAGATTCCACTGATACCGCCAGGTATTTT
The DNA here is from genome assembly GCA_963776075.1 of uncultured delta proteobacterium. GTDB lineage: Bacteria > Desulfobacterota > Desulfobulbia > Desulfobulbales > Desulfocapsaceae > MADRE3. Next base: position 106,676 of record CAVZLG010000017.1, on the reverse strand, counting down.
GACGTTCTGGTAACGCCTGAAGACACAACCAGACATAAGCCTGATGCTGAACCAGCTTTAAAGGCCATGTCTCTGCTTGGTGCAGATAAAACCAGTACCGTGTTTACCGGTGACGCCCTCTACGATATCTGCAGCGGAGCGAGCGCTGGCATCGATACCATCTTTGTCAACTGGAGCCATGCTGAATTATCTTCCCTTCCGGTATCTCCCACCTGGGCGATTGACTCTCTGCAGGAGTTGACCCGCTGCCTGAACAAAGTAAGCTCGGCTAAAGCAAAGTCCGATTAAGGTTATTGCATTTTTGATCAACCGTCAGTGACTCCGCAATGAAAAGCGATTTACCAAAAAAATGGTAACGAGGGGAAGGATAAGGCTCAGGCTTGTTACGGTGAGCAACAGGATACCCAGCTCGGAATAATCTGCAGGGGTGATCGTGTTACCGGTCAGTGGATCTATAACTTCACGGCTTATGATGAAGAACTGATTAAGATATTTGGTTCCGAGGCTGCTCAATGAAAGGGCCAGGTTGGTGAAGGAGGCCATTACGGCAAAAAAGGTCGCTTTGAGATGGGCAGGTGCACTGTTGGCAATCCAGGCCAGCATTGGTATCATGGCAACCTGGCCCAGCGGTGATTCAATTGCTGTATCTACAACGGCAATAAACCGTGCATCAACAAAGCCATAGGTGAGTCTTGAAGTCCATTCGTGAAGTCCATAGAACATGCCGATAATCGGAAGGCTCAATAAAGAACCGACAACAGTAAGAAACCCAACGACGTAAAAAATTGACTTTTCGGCCATGAATCGACGAAAGATAAACATCCCAAACAGGGCTAGACTGCTGCCAATCAATGACAATAATGACATAAATTGCTGATCGAAACCCAGCTCATCAATTTGCCACCAGGAAGCTCCTGCCCCTGGACCAGGAAGGGCCCGAAACACAAAGATGACGATTGCCGTTCCTACCAGAGTGTTGCGGGCAGCAGAACTCAATTCTTTCAACAGCTTATTCATCAGAAAGAGTACGATTGCCATTGATCCGGCAAAAATAATTTCCTGGTTGTAAGGGACCTGCATTAAACCCATCGTCAGAGTAAAAATGACAAATGTCAGACTCCCGCCAAGAATCCACCAATTGGGTTTGACTTTGTTTATGCCAATACCTTCCTGATTATGCACCCTCTCTTGTTTGATGCCTCGTTTAAGTAATTTTCTCGCTCTCGATCGTTTCAGTATTTCAGCCAGTATAACCCCACATATTGAAATGAGCGGGATTATCATGGCCAACTTGTAGATTTGCACATAGACAGCTACTTTCTGATCTTCCACCATGCTGTTTACATCATTAAACAGAAGTATGTTTATAAGTGAAACGGCAACGCCGCCGCCTATGATAGCAACCCGTCCGAGAGTTTGCATGGTAGTATGCATCAGCTTGAGTGTTTTGCTGTCAAAAGCAGTGCCTTGATCATCAGCCGTTGGCACGGCTTCAACGGTCATGGCATCGGCAACAACGTCCTGGACCACATAACCGATCGGAGCGAGAAGGGCTGAGAATACAAACCAGGCCTCAACAGTCATGTAAGGGGTGATGAGTGATGGTGCACTGATCAAAACGAGCATGATAGCAAGGCTGGTGCCAATGAGTGTGGCTCCGAGAAAGACGAGGATCGATTTCCATCGCCAGATCAGATCCACCAGGTGGCCCAAAGGCATCTTCAGCGCCCAGGGAATGCCGGCCCAGAAACCGAGCATCGCCAGAAAATCTGCAGGGAGGCCAAGATAATCTTTGACAAAGAATGTTCCGACGATGCCGGTTAATCCAGAAATGCCTGCTGCCAGGTAAACCATCAGCGGCGGCAGGTAGGAGAGCCTCAGATGGCGAAACAGCTCAATAATGTTGCTATCAAACCAATTCCATGGGCCTGCAGCTAAACGTTTCAAAAGAGCACCAACAAGATTGTTTTTGGCCACTGTTTTCAGCTCCCACCGGGTGATAAGGCCGTTGCCTTCAACGTTCCTAAAAATAGCCCTTTACAACCAGAGCCACCCGATAAAGTGTTTCGAAACTACCCATATCTCGTCAATTCCTCTCGAGTACATCTTCAGCAGAGGAACTGACATGCTAACCATTACTGCGAATACAATCCAGGCATCGAAGCCAAAAGAAAAGACCTATTTTATCCGGGGTAACGAATTAAAAGGGTTCACTTTGAGAGTTTTACCCCGGGTAAAATAAAGATCGTGGCTGAATTATGTCAGAGCAGTGCTTGATGATTCTAACCATCTAAAGACCTTCATAAAAGGGTAATTTTCTAGCATGCTGTGATTAGGAATTGATTTTACCTTCAAGCTAAACAACCCTGGCGATGAAATACCGCAGAGAAATTTGGTCGCATTCAGGACAGAGTAGTGGCCACCGGCCTTTTTTCTGAAAGCAGAGATCAATTCATTTGGATTATAATCAGCAAGAGGTTTGAGATTAGTTGTGTGTTTAATTTCTGCGATACTATCTTGGCAAACTGAACAATGACCACATCGTTCCCTGCGTTGTTCTCCAAAATACTTTGCCAGACGATTGTTTATACATGTCCTACTTTCAAAGAGGTCAAGCATAGAGGCTATTCTGCCAATTTCATAGGTCTCCTTGTCTTTGAAAACGTCAAACACTTTTTTGCTTATATCTATCGAATCATAGGACTTTGATAGAATGTCATAAACTTCAGTTGCCTGTTTAGACTGGAGCACAATCCATTTCTGCTCATTGAAGTATTCGATTGCAGCAATTACACGTTGCCGTTTACAATCAAGGTGGTCCACGACACTGTTAACATCAAGGTACGTCCACACTTTTTTGGTGTCACAGAAATCAAAGATAGTTTTAACAAAGTGTCTCCTCTCACCATCGAACCGATCAATGATCTGATCTTTTGATTCATTATACTTGAAGAAATACGTGTTAAAATATGAATACTTAGGTCGTATGATCCCCTCCTTATCAAGATAGATCAACAGGGTTTTCAAGGGGAGGGACTTGATATCCAAACGACGGGACAACGTGGTAAGGGCCATATGCCATTGCATTCCATCCTGTTTCTTTATTTCCTGGAGTAACTCGTGGATTGAGTCTGCTGCCGGTGTGTCCCCATAAACAAAGTTTTCAAGGACGTTGATATTGTCGCGATTAGCCAGCACTTCACAAAAGGCGGGCTTGCCGTCCCTGCCAGAGCGACCGATCTCCTGGCTGTAGTTTTCAATCGATTTGGGCATATCATAGTGAATAACGCGCCTGACGTTTTCTTTGTCTATTCCCATCCCAAAAGCAATGGTGGCGACGACACAGTGTAGCTTTCCAGCCATAAACGAATTTTGTATATGCTCCCGATCCTCATTACCCATTCCTGCATGGTAGGCGGAGGCCTTGAACTGGTTTTCAACGAGAAAGTCAGCCACTTCCTCGGCTGTTTTCTGTAGCGTTACATAAACTATTGTGGGCGCATCGGGGGCTTCCTTGATTCGATTCAACAGCAGTTTCACCTTCTCAGTTTCTTGGACAGGTGATATTTGTAAGAACAAATTCGCTCTGTAGAATCCCGTCGAAATTACATGTTCGGTAGAAATATCGAATTTAGCGCACATATCCCCCCTGACCTTTATTGTTGCCGTTGCTGTCAACAACAGAACAGTTGGGATATGAAACTCTTTCCTGTATTCCGGGAGCTTGAGGTATTCAGGCCGGAAATTATGGCCCCACTCTGAAATACAATGTGCCTCATCTACGACCAACAACCCGACGTGCATCTGTTTGAGGTGGTTACGGAACCGCTCGTTTTTAAATCGCTCAACCGAAATCATCACTATTTTCAATTTATTGGTTTTCGCGTCTTCGATTATCTGGCGATACTCTTCCGGGGACAAGGTTGAGTCAAGACGGGCAGCCGGTATATTTTTTAACCGTAGAAACTCCAGTTGATCTTTCATCAGTGAAAGCAGAGGCGAGACCACTAACGTCATCTTTGGCAATAGTACGGAAGGCAATTGATAGCATAACGATTTCCCCGATCCTGTAGGAAAAATCGCTACAGCCGACTGCTGCTGCATAATTCGCTGAATGACCGCTTTCTGCCCCTGCTTGAAAAGATCAAAGCCGAAATAGCTCTTGAGTTGGTATTCGAGGGGCCTGGTTTGGTCTATAGGTAAATTTTCAGGCATAATAGCGTGTCAGTATGAGGTTGATTTTTCATCTGTTACCAATTCAACAATCGGCACCTCCCATACATCACCGAAGCAGCTTTGCCTAAATGCTTCATCTTTGATATCTGTTTTGTAGCGACGGACCATCGCAACGACTCGCCCTTCATTTACATCAGAAAGTCGATTCACCCACCTTGATTTTGCCTTCTTCGACAATCGGGCGACAGGTTCAACATCATTATTCACAAGCTCGATGTGATCGTTTCTTGCTATTGCCTTTACTTTGTCGCCAACCTTCAATTTTCCGAGTGCCACCCGGATTGAATGATTCTCTTTTCGAACCCCGGCAAAATCTATAAACAGATCCTCCATACCAAGAAGCGTATAATTCCTTCTCTCAAATGTTCGATTCGTTTTCTGGCCGCCCTTTCTGGTATGGAGGAAATCCCCCTTGATCAATCTGGTATGCGGATGGATTGTTTTATTTAGGTACTCAAACAGGTGCAGCGTCTCTCTTGCTCTGGTCATCGCAACATAATAGAGGCGACGATCCTCTTCCATTTCCTCTCCCTGCTTTTCCACCCAATTGTCGGCAAGGATGAAGACATGATCAAATTCGAGACCTTTGACAGAATGCACGGTTGAAAGGAACACTCCATTGCCTAGACTGCTGGCACGCCCCTGGTCTGAAAACGCTTCATATAAGTAATCCTCAACCAAGGATGCTGGTTGCGGCGTATCGTGCGTTTCTTCAATCCATTCGGTAATGAGCTTCCTGATATTTGCCTGCCAGATGTTATCCTCTCGAGCGTTATCAGGTAAGAGGGAGAAAAGAGAACTACCTTGAATCATTCCCAGTCTTTCTTTTTTGAGGTGTTCGAGAATGATCGAGTGCTCTCGGACTCTTGATAACGTTGGAAACGAATCCTTTCTTCCCCAGTTAAGGCTAACAGGCACCCCAGTTTCTTCGAAAACAGATCTCACAGCGTCCAGATCTCTCCATTCCCGGGAGAGAACTGCACAACCATCAATACTGAAACTACTGCCTATCGATTGAAGACGCTGTATTTCCTCAAGGACTGACTGGGCCTGAACCATAGGTGTGGAGATCTCGAACTTCTGGACTCTGCCACGACTGATAGTATCTTTCGGTTCCCAATTACCTCCTTTGGGAAGAGAGTACCGAGACTTGTTTACCTCTATCGGATGCTCTGTTTTCATCCGGTCTGCATTATTCCTGATTAGGGAATTTGCTGCAGAAATTATATGGTCAGTGGATCGGTAATTTTCGACGAGGTAGTGAATGTCAGCCTCGTAATCATCTTTAAATTTCCGTATAAATTGTACATTCGCTCCCCTGAAACGATAAATATTCTGGTCATCGTCTCCAACAGATAAGATGGTTAGCTTTTGATCATTTTCTTCTTCTGCCTTACCTGCCAGCAGAGATACCAGTTCATACTGCTCCTCGTCTATGTCCTGGTATTCATCTACGAGTATATGACTAAACCTGCCAGCAAGAGACTCACGCGCACTACTGTCGTTTAGAGCAATACCTTCATCCCCCTTCAGGAGCTTTATCGCATCGGTAATGATACTGGAGAAATCGATCTGGTTGCCTGCTTGAAGATGTTCTGCCACAGCAAGTGAGCGACCTGTCAATCGGAGGGCCAACCCATGAAATGTCAGGGTCGTTACACCGCTCATATCCCCCCCAACGAGTTCACGCAGCTTCTTACGCAAGCTCATTACGGCACTTCTGTTGAAACAAAGTACAAGGATTGCCCTCGGATTAACCCTGAGGACCCTGAGTAAAAAGGCAACCCGGTGGGTAACAACCCTCGTCTTTCCTGCACCAGGTCCTGCCAAAACGAGCATATTCTTTTCAAGCTCAGATGAGACTATCCGCTGCTGAATAGTATTTTTTAGATCATCAACGATCCGAGTGTATGATTGCTCACTTGTCGCCCGTTCAAGCATCTTCTTCTTGCCGGGGAAATATCTCTTGATGAAATCCTCTTTTTCATCATTAAAATACGACCCCACTAACCGCATCGCCGCACCGAGTTTGTCCAGAGCCTGCCTGGCATACTCGTTCATCACATGGATCTGGAAATTGCGCTCTGAATAGTGTGTTCCCAAGGGGAAAAAATCGTTTTCCGTATACCTTCTTCCACGAGATTCTGTGTCTAACCGAATAGTCATTGATTGACGAAACACAGCAAGGCCTTGCTGGAGATCAATAATGCCCTGCTCATGCATAAAGGTTAACGCACGTTCGGCTGCCGCCAGCGGGTTTTTAAGTTGAGGCAACAGCATCAAATCATTTTTTAGTGATTCCATCACCTGCTCTAAAGTAAACTCGACCTTCAGGCTCGCATTTTTACTCTCAGTCGATAAAATTGTAGAAATTATTGCGCTCAGCGCCGCAGTTGCTGCAAGTTGTCTTACCTTAACCGTTTGAGCAAGAGATTCCCAATTTCTATGCAGATAGAGCGTAAATTGATTGTTTCCCCTGGACTTAATGGTGATGCTGCCTCTTTGTCCAGCGAGTCCTTTGCCATCCCGACTCAAGCCATAAAGAATAAGTTTCAGTACATCTGGCAGGCTATACTGATGCCCTTGATCAACCATTCGCTGGTTCACCTGCCGCAAATCCAGGTGCAATGGCTGGTCAACACTCGCTTCTGGGGCTGTCTCTTCTAAAAACTTTAGCAGATCACGCTCCAGGGTACATATAATGCCGAGCTTTTTTTCAGCACTATTGGCTACTTTGTATCGCACGTAGGCTGTCAGGGTCATCTCCTTGGTGAGCAACCCTTGTTCAGCCATATCATTAAGCGTTTTTAAAACGCGCTGGGTTTCTGTCTCATTCTCACTATCCTCCTCGGTAGCCGCAAAAGCTGATATTCCTGCGAGCTCATCAGCACTGAATCCCCGGCTTGCCCGCTTTTCCATGAGGGCCTGCAGGATCGCAAGCCAACGTTCCTGCTGACGGCCTGAAAGATTTAGTTGAGCAATTTTCTCTTCTGCTTCTTGCAGGTTTCGAACAAGCGGTTTTCCCTGGAAGACCTTCGTATTATTTTCGTTCCTCTCCAGAAAACCGGCTCTTTCCAGCCACGCTACGGCGGTTCTCACACGGGTATCAGCATCCGGGGTTTCATCGGGATCAATATCAACAATCTCCTGACGCAGCAGTTCACCTGCTGTAAGAACCACCTCCTCTTCTCCTTTTGCTGCGTATCGTAAACCTCGCAGTATTTGGGCAATCTCCCGCTTCGTCAGTCTTGACAGGCTACTCAAACGAAATTGACCTTCAATGTCTTGTTCTGAAAAAACCAGGATACATTCAGCCATTCTTCGATCACGGCCAGCTCGGCCGGCTTCCTGCAGATAGTTTTCAAGGGAACCAGGAATGTCGGCATGGATAACCAATCGGACATCTTCTTTATCTATGCCCATTCCAAAGGCATTTGTCGCGCAAATTATGGGAGTAGAACCGTCAATAAAGCTTTCCTGGATTCGCTTTTTCAGGGATGGATCTAATCCTGCGTGAAACGCTTCGATCAAATAACCATTGTCCTGCAGGAAATCGGCTAATTTCTCAGTGTTTTTCCTTGTAGCACAATAGATTACAATACTACCTTCTCCATGGTATCGTGCCTTTAACAAGTCAAGTATCACCTGGTTCTTTTCATACCTGTCTACAGGCCACACCTCGTACTGGAGATTTGTGCGCTCATGCCCCCCTTCAAACCGGATAACCCGCAAACCCAGCTCACTCTGGATAAGATCAATTATCTCTGATTTAACATCTTTTTTGGCTGTGGCAGTGAAACACTGGACTGGAGGTATGGCTGTTTTTCCCTTGAGGGCAAACTCTCTGATAAATCGAATTGAATAGAGATAATCAGGCCTGAAATCATGCCCCCACTTTGAGAGGCAATGAGCTTCATCAAAGACCCAGGCACCAATCTCCCGCTGTTGCACAGCCAGGATGAACGAGCGGTTCCTCAATTGTTCAGGAGAGACATACAAAACACCAATATCTCCAAGACGGATACTATCCTGGACTTCACCTCTTTCCGGCATGGTCAGCATACCATAGAGTGCCGCCGCAATTTTTGTCCCGGTCTGCTTTGAGAAGTTATCAACCTGGTCTTTCATTAATGCCTGAAGAGGAGAAATAACAATCGTCAGCATGTTTCGGCGCTGATACCGCATTAACGCCGGAAGCAGGTAACAGAGCGACTTTCCACCACCGGTAGGCAATGTTGCAAACAATGTATGATTTTGATGGCCGGTGGAAACAATCTCTTCTTGTAAACTTTTTCCATCAGCCGTTGCAGGCTGTTTGCGGAATTCCTCAAAACCGAAGAAACTCTGTAGAAAATGTTGGGGATTATGATGCGTTTGACAGTATTCACAATTGGCACGCCCACAGCCCACGTCTCGCAATTGGTAGAGTAAATTCGAAACTTCAGGAAAACGATAACGGACCCACGGCGGCAGAACTGAGTTACCTCCTGCTACCGTGAGCCAGGCACATATGTAGGCGAGCGATGAATGAGCAATACTGTGGTCATACAACTGATCCATCAGCCTCTCGACGGCTGCCAAGCAGGCATATCGTTTTGCAAACCAAGAAAACGCTTCATAGAGATCATCCCCCTCAAGCAGGGGGATTCCCATAGCACCCAAAGCATCGGATGTACCAACCAGGTCGCTGTCTTGCTTTAGAAAACTTCTATATAACATCGGGGTGTCAGAACCATTTTCAGACTGCTTTTGGAACTCTTCCCATTGCTCGGAAAAGACCTTTCCAGCCAACTCTGCGTCTTGAGCAGGATCATTAATACTGTCTCGAACAAGTTGATAGTCTTTTACAAGACGATGGTAGGGGTTTTCCGGAAAGGCCAGTGGAGAGAGGTAAAGTGTATCTATCGCAGGTTTTTTCAGAAGTTGTAATCCAGGGTCAAAATCCTGAAGGCGAGGTACATCATGAGCGAGAATGTTGTGCCCCATAATATACCGAGCACCGGCTGCCAGAGCATCAATTTCTTCTAGCTGCGTCTTCGAAATGCCTTTACCAGGAGCGAAATGAAGTCGATGGTCTTGAAAGACAGCACCTACTGCATAAATGACGTTCTTCTCATTAATTTCAATGTCTAGAAGCAGACACTGATTGAGGAATGGTTTACTTGATGAAATCTTCACGATCCCCACTCTTCTGAATATAACGCTCCCGATGGATTGTATCTATCTCAAAACACAATTAAAATCTAGATTTTCTTTGTTCCTGTTCTTTTGACTATTACACTTTGATGCTCTGGTAAGTATGGCAATGAGGTCAATTCGGGAGCTTGGAGATAGTATCTATTACCTGAGCCGCTTGCAAAACGCCCTTTTCGCTCAACCTCTACGTTATGCTTAAATTTTTATCCTCGGAATATCAATTATATGCCTGCGGTAAAAATTTTTCACATGCCTTGACGTTGAACGAAAATCATCATTTTGCAAAAGGCTCACCTATTTTTTTTTCGGAGTGATGGAGGATGTGTTTTTTTACAGTGCGCGGATCAAGTTGAGTAATTTCAGAAACTCTCTCAAAGGTTTTATACTTATTGTACAAATTCTTACAATATGCTGATAAGAGTTCTTGAGCACTCAGCTGTAGATTGTCAAAAGCATCATTCATAACATTGGCCGGGGCTTCACACCAACCTTCGATTTCACTGCAGTAGTCGCGGTTTAGGAGGACACAACGCACTGCCTGCTCAAGCTCTCGTACATTGCCTGGCCAGTGATATTGTGCTCCAACTTCTTTATTTATGACCTCAAGGACCATTCCTTCCAGTTCAGGTGATAGTGCACCAACGATTCTGTGAATGGTATGCTTCAAGAGGATTTCCAGTGTGGCTGGCTTTTCCTGAATTTGTTTGCGTAAAGTAGGCACTTTTATGACGTTCGAGCAAAGCCTATAGTAGAAGTCTCTCCGGAATACATCACCCTCACGCAATTCAGCTATAGACTTGTTGCTCGCAGCGATAATTCGCCCCGAGAAATGCAGTTTTTCATGACTGCCAACTGCTGTGAAATTCCTTTCTTCCAATACCTTTAACAGTTTAATTTGCACGGGGATTGAAACGTCACCTATTTCATCCAGGAAAATCGAGCCAAACTGGCTACAAAGAGCAAAAACACCTTTATGACTCTCGATGGCACCTGTAAATGCCCCTTTCTGATGCCCAAAGAGCTCTGATTCAATCAGGGATTCAGGAAACTGAGAGAGGTTGATCTCAATAAAATTCCCCATAAAACTCTCAACAAAACGATTCTTTCTCTCGTCAAACGGGATATATCCTGAGCGGCCAATCGCTGCCGCTGCAGTACCTTTGCCCGTCCCTGTTTCGCCCACTAAAAAAGTTGAGAAGTCCTCCATTCGATTCCAGAGGAATTGCTCATACCAGCGAGCATCATGGGTGAAGATACTTCTCCAGAGATGTGCGCGAAGTTTTTCCATGGCAGGATTGTTGCCAATCAAACCATGAAAGATGAAGTACCATGCACGCCTCAGTTGATAATAAAATGCGAAATATTGAAGTGCCTGACGAGATTCAAAACCTCTTTGATAGAGCAGGGAGAGTGTTCTTTGTGCAAAAGCTACGGTACATGGATCAACACCTTTGTCGATCTGCTGAAGAATCAACTCGTCAAATTCAGCCATGCAATCGTGATAGGTATCATACAGCGATGCCACCCGAATCAGTTCCCGATCTTCTCCTGAAAAATCCTTCCAGGAGATTCCTTTCCTGAAAACACTTGCCTCAAGTTTTTCCCGAATCGCTGCGCTCAAATTTTTATTAAGGGTTTCTCTTGACCGGAATTTCCCTCCGGCGATTACACTGGCCAAATCAAGTGTTCCAGCATCAAATGGATTGCTGAACGTCAGACTTGATACCAGCCTGAAGAAATTCCTATCTGACCCCTTTAAAGTAACGATGCCTTTCATACATTATATGCTGTTCACGCCTGCAAAATTTGTCAACCCATAGGAGGCTTTATTTTGATACAGGTTCGGGTGATCTTCAGATATATTCAATATTACAGCAGCTTATATACTTTTCTTCCCATTGGCATAACTATTGCTTTCTTTCAGGTAAGACCGAAAAGCAATTTCAGAGCAATATGTCGGTTTCATTGGAAATTGAAGCCCAGGCATGGCAACAGATGGAACTTCAATAATGCATTTGATCACATCTGAAAGAGTGCAATCAACATGGCTATGAAAGAAGAAATTCCCACCCACACAGAGCCCTCACCCATCGCCCCCACGTTAAGGCGAATTATTTACGTTACATGTATATGTCTTGCTTGTTTTGCAGGGGGGCTGTTTGTGTTCGCCTGCGGTCACTTCGACTGGAAATTACAGGCAATTCTCTCTGAGAGAATCGATCGGGATTTTAGGTCGGAAAATAAAGCAAACCAAATGATGAGGCCCCAGCAAATGATGGATTATTTCTCTGAAGATTACGCTCTTGCTCGTTCAAGATTTATTGAATCAGCAGAATCAGCAGGTGCCAAGTTGAGTCGGCTGATTTTAAGCGAACGAGGCCCGGCAAATGAGGAACTGACAATCGACATTGCCTGGATAGGGAGCACAAAACCTCGAAGAGTCGTTCTTCATGTGAGTGGCGTTCATGGCGTCGAAGGGTTTGCCGGTTCCGCAATCCAACTTAAGATTCTTGAGAATCATCCCCAACCATCAGAGGATGGGGCAATAGTCTTCGTGCATATCCTCAATCCTTATGGCATGGCCTGGTTACGAAGATACAACGAAACGAACGTTGATCTGAACAGAAACTTCAGATCAGAACAAAATTCCTGGTCAGACCCTGTAAGCAATTATGCAGAGATAAATGGTTTTATCAATCCAACCAGGAAGAAGCTGTTTGATGGCTTCTTCCTGCAGGCATTAATCGAGATTGCCCGTCACGGATACACTAATCTGAGGAAGGCTATTCCCAAGGGACAGGGTCAATTTCCGAAAGGACTTTTCTATTGTGGTAAACATCTCGAGCAAGGACCGGAGTTGTATAGTCGCTGGCTTGCCGAGTCTTTTTCCTCTACAAAGCATCTCCTTGTTATTGACGTGCATACGGGGCTTGGCAAGAGGGGGAAGGAATCTCTTTTTCATAAAATCGTTGGTAGCGATTCGACAATCCTGACCGAGCACTTCGACCGGCCCTTACTCACAGATTATGAGACCCGTGGAGATGCTTCGTATGAAATCATTGGTGGCCATTGTGAAGCCTTCAGAAGTCTCCCAGGCACTCAAACGCTTGATTTTATTACCCAGGAATTTGGCACCTATCCTAATCTCTATACCTTGCAGGCATTACGTGATGAGAACCGTTACCACAATTATGGAGAGAAACGCATCAAACATCCTGCCAAACAAAGGTTAAGAGAAGCATTCAATCCGTCTCTCCCGTTTTGGAGAGCATCAGTTATCAGGGATGGCGAGTCTCTTTTCTTGTGGGCAAAAGATATTGTTTTTTCTTCTGACGCGGACCGAAGGAGCTCCAGCAACTACTGAAACGACCAGGATTACATGAGAGGCTGGTGAACGGAGCAGACTATCCCCTCGTGGCGATTAATGCCTTAATCAGGACCAGTGATCTGGTTAAAAACGGTTTTATCACATCGCAGGAGCGGTAATATTTCAATGAGATATTTGACTACAATCCACTTCTTTTTGAATTTGTTTTGAAGAGAACAATTAAATTGCAGGGACAGAGCAGAAACTGTCTCCCTCAATCTTTTCAAAGATTGTTTAAAGATTGAAAAACAACAACTCCTGGTTTTGCTAGCAGAGCAATTACCGGGCGTTCATGGAGCAATCTCGATGATGGGATTGAACGATATATGAATTTACCATTAAATACGATTTCAGTTTATCTTCTTTTTCTTTTCCAGACTTTATTTGCCGTTTCGACTTTCTTCCTCGATTGCCCGGCAAGAGTAAAATCTTATGCAAAACATGTCTGGCTGTATCTTCTCTTCTTTACGGCTATTGAGCTGCTTTCATTTTGGATGGCAACAATAATTCTTGCCACCATTAGTTTTATTGGGCTCCGGGAATATTACTCACTGATAGCCATACGGCCAGAGGACAGATTTGGAATCTGGGGAGGGTTCCTGTCAATCCCTCTGCTTATCTTTACTCTCCTGATACATAATCATTTGTTATTTATCGCAGTAATTCCACTCTATGCGTTTTTCCTCATAACCTTTCTTGTCAGTCTTGGCGGCGACAGTTCCGATGGCATCGTATTTTCCGTCGGAGTAATTGGATTTGGTCTTTTCCTGTTTGTCTTTGGCAATGGTCTTCTTGGCTTCCTGACGCTTTATAACATCTGGCTTGGGATCATTGTATTAATCAACGTCTCGTTAAGTGATGCCATAGCCTTTTCTCTATATTCGACTGAGAAGCGCATATTTAAAGGGAAAATCATTCAGTTTCTTGCAGCAATTCCAATCACGGTCACTGTGTCCATTCTGGTATCAGGCTGGACCTTACTGTCCCTGAAGGATTCCATCTTAATTGGTACGGCAATTCCCCTGCTCGTTGCTGTAAGCCGCTTTATCATGTTTCACATTGAATCAGATCTTGGGATAGCTCGAGATTATAATTCGCTTCGGCGCGGTAGATTGATTAACAGCAGTTGTTCGTTGATTATGGTAGCACCAATCATCTTTTACTCACTTATGTTCCTGTTGTGAAATAGAAATGGCTAAGACTATATCCATACGCATGATGTTTCATCTTTTCTTGATCAGACCTCTGGTGAGCATCTTTTTTGGGGTGAACATCATTGGTGTTGAATACATCTCCAAGCTCAACCAATTCATCATAATCTCGAACCACAACAGCCATATCGACATACTGTTGCTTTTTCACATTCTAACGCCCAAAAGGATTGCCAGAACGAGAATCGTAGCCGCTGCTGATTACTTTGCTAAAAAAAACTGGTTATGCAGGATAGTCACATTTCTGTTCAATCCCATTTGGGTTGATCGCAATAAGCAAAGTTGTTCTACAATTTCTGAGATAATCGATCACTTAAGCAAGAAAGGATCAATCATTATGTTTCCGGAAGGGACGAGAGGTGACTCTGATAAGATTCTGGATTTTAAGGAAGGAATTGGATTACTTACTCGCAAATATCCTGAGATTCCCGTAGTTCCTGTTTATCTGCAAGGACCTGAACGCTCATTTCCCAAAAATCGTTACATTCCTTTGCCATTGCTCAATTTCATTACAGTATCGCCCCCTCAGACGTTTTCAGGCAATAAGACAGAGATAACGAAAAAACTGTTTAACCACCTGAAAAGGCTGGCCGATCAGGAGAGACAGTTTCGACAACGACAAAAGGAACAGCGAAAAACCCCATCGTGTGTTGCCGTGATAGGTATCGATGGTTCTGGGAAAAGTACTCTTGCGAAGAATTTAGCATCAAAGTTTCCAGACAATTGCTGCTTTATAGGTGATTCGCTGGAATTTTATGACAATGGAGTTAAACAGGATTCACAGCATTATATAACGAATGAGTTGCGGAGGTGGGTTGGAAGGAAGGCCAAGAAAGCGAAAAAACTTTCGTCGTACAAGTTTCCAAAAATTGCTGAATTGTTCCTTCGAGACCATTTGCTAATAGAGGTAGATCGCTGGTATCGCCCTCATTTCATCTTCCAGGATGGCTCTCCACTTCTTAATCTGGTGGCATGGGCTAATCTCTATAATAAATCCAATCTTGACACAGATGTCATTTCAAGAGCCCTCGAAATAATGCAAGGAGAAAAATCGCCTGGAGCGCTCGATCATTTGTTTAAACAATTCCCCGAATTGTTGGCCATTTGTGCCTTGAATTTAAATCAACTGAGACTACCGGACGAGGTTGTGTTTTTAGATGTCGCCCCAGAGGTTTGTATCTCCCGTATCTCTCTGAGGGGCAACCACGTTCAACCTCATGAAAATATCAGTCACCTGACCCAGCTGAGGAGCGCATATCAGCTCGTCTGTAAATCACTGCTCTCAACTTCATGTAATGTAACAATTGTCGGTGGAGATAAAGATCAAGACGAGATAGCAGATGCAATAATCGGCTATTTAAAAATAAAACTGGTGGAAAATCATGACATACATTGAGGTCATTGCCACAACCATATCCGGTTCAATTGCGGATTGGTCAAAAGTGAAGCAGATAATACCCTTGTTCCAAAAGCACGGATTCGATAACGTAATTCTAACTGAAGTATCGAGTCACAAAGCAGCCAGAGGTGCTGCCCGCGCAGCCCTTGAAAAAACATGTCGGTATCCAATTTCTGCTGGTGGATCAGGAACATTCCGTGCTGTGATGGAAGGATGCATAGATTCAGGAGTTCCTTTGTCCGATATACGTCTTGGGTTCCTACGAAAAGGATCTGCAGATTTAATTGGAAAAACGCTAGGCATGCCCGATGAAATAGAGGCCTCGGTAAAAGTTCTTGCCGAGGCAATTAGCAATGATGAATGGATACCCGCTGATATTCTGACGGCTCAAATAAGATCTGATTGTGATCGGACGCATTATTTTATTGGCTATGGCGGAGCCGGTATATTCGGTCGTGTTCCTTATTATACCGAGAACCGATTCATAAAATATTATAAAGGTGTTTTAGGGCAGCTTTTTGGAGACCTCGGACCTTTCACTGCAGGAATGGCCCTGGCTTTGACTGAAAAGATTATCAAATCAGCATACGCCAACCCCCAAGTGATGCAGATCTGGGTTGATGGTGAACCGGTTGCAGAGGACAGCTATCAGGCAGTGTTTGTTTTAAATGGGTATCTCGGCCCTGATTTACCCTTTTCGGATAAACCACTTGGATGTGGGGAATTCTATATCTTTAGTATTCGGGACTTGGGCTTTATGAAGCTGTTAAGGCAGGCTAAACAGGCAAAGAGGGGAACAATTTCTGATTATCGGAAGGAACTGGGGTTTGAGTCTTATGTCGCCAAAAGAAGTATGGAGATAAGATATGAAAGCAATATCTCGTTTCCAGTCAATATAGACGGCAGCATGGAGATGACCGATACTAAAGTAACGTTTGGCATGAAAGGTACCATCCCATTACTAAGCAGTCGAGTAAACAGTTGATATCGTGACCTTGATTAGTTTGCACCATTATCAAAATAACGAAACATGTCCACCGACAGAGTTATGTTTAGAGCAAAGCTGGTTGTTGAGATTCTTCATGAACACGGCCGATCAATGCGCAGCATGGTACTGTTATCCTCTCATTTCCTATCAGTGAATTGCTCAATACTCCTGAGACTGTACCTTCTCAGGAACAAACTAAAGCCACTCGCAGTCCCCTTTGTGACATCCGGTATTCGTCTTGGGGCCCCGGCGATTAATTACTTCAAGGGAAATCATGCCTGAAAAGGCCTGCATTGTGGCCAGGGTGATCACGGATATTTTGAATAATCCCTGAGAATGACACTATAATGACATTGGGCAAGAGTCAGGTGGAAAAATTTTGATTGCCTATAGAAGGGTTTGACAATTGGCTGTTACATACTGGAAAAATTATATATATCCCGTTTTGCTAGTTACTGCTGAGCATGGCTTGGTATCGGTCAAATTGATTCTTCTGTCAGTATAGTCGGGTTTTTGTGACGATGTGCAGCCCTCAGGCACATTATCTTGGTGCAGTTCACTTCTCAACCGAAGGATGACGAGCGATGTCAGATGATTTACGAAATAAGACTGTCATCAGCCATTCAGATGTCATTGCATTAAATTTTATCAGATCGTCTACTCCATATGTGTTCAGAAAGCATTTTCGACAGGGACTGCGATCACATATTATGGAGATCCTGAACCCGGTTGATGTAACAAATGAGAAGGCAGGACTCGTAATTGAAGGGGTACAAGGGGTACGACGGTTTCCAAAGGCCGTTCCTCGCAGAATATTTCGTATTTTCCGCAACCACTTAAGGACCCTAGAGGAGGCTTGGGAAGAGATTGAACGGTTCAAAATAATCAGTCACTACTTGGCGCCTGATTTTATGGCTCATTCTACTGAGTGCATCGTAGATTACCATGGTCCTCGTGGCTCTGAGCCGTTGCTCTGTGGTTTTCAGGAATATATTGAAGGTGAAATACTGGATCCGTGGACCATTCTCGGTGCAGAAACGCTTCTTCCGACAGTATTTAGCACGATGAGTGAAAAGGGGCTGACAATGTCCTTACCCAAGGACGAGTGGATCACCAATGCGCGTGAAAAGGGTGCGCGATTCATCAGCAAAATTAAAAGTATGATAACCCACTCCGGCTATATTCCTGATCTCGCTGGAGTGGGAAACTTGCTCATTACCGCAAATGGTGCGGTCTGTCTGGTAGATTTAAATAATATCTCCCCGGTATGTAATGACGCTTCAGTTACACTTGATGATAAAGGTTACCCGGTTTGTGATAAATCAGTTGAATCACTTTCCCTGATTGAAGAGAAAATTGTTGGCCGACCGGTCGATATGGGTGAGAAACTTTATAAGCTGTTCCTGAGCTCTCACCGGAAGCGTATGGTCGAAGAAAAGATGGAAATGTTTAGGCAGGAACATACAATATGATTCCAAAGAGATTTTACTCAATCATTGAATGTTCAAGGTCTAAATCGTTATCCGCGTTGCAGTTAGAGGAGCAATTTTGATCTTTACAGTTGGCTCTCAGAGCATTAATTACCAAACGACATCTTGGCAGTGATTATATTGTCTTGGATAGAGTGGCAAAGATCAAGTTCCTCAAACAGGGTCGTGGAATTGTAAGGGCTGTGAGGGTCAGTATATTGACTCTGCCGATGTCAGAAAGGATCTTAGCAAGCTGAGTGCACACATTCTGAATAGCCATGATAAAAGTGTCGCACAAGGGGATTAACCACTGTAGGTGAGAAAATACGGAGCGCTGATGAAGAAAAGTCCTAAAATCTTGTCTTCGGGATGGGGAAAAATAGAAATTGAAAACCTTGGTGAATTCAAGGATGTAAAGCTCTGGCCCGGTGGCGGCCACGCCTGGGATTGGCGAGAACACGGTACCGGACACAGTAACGGAATACAGCCGGCTGAACTAAACGAACTCATAGCTGCAGGTTGCCGTCATGTTGTGCTCACAAAGGGCCACCTGAAAAGATTACATGTCCCAGAAATCACATTGGAAAAACTAGAGCAGTTGGGTATCAAAGCCTATGCTCTTGAGACCAAAAAAGCCATTGCAATGTATAATGAGCTTGTCGAAAAAGGCGAACCTGCAGGCGGACTGTTTCACACAACATGCTGAAAATCGCTTTTCTGAATCTGATGCATTGGGTGGCAGTATCTGGCAACCTCAAATCTAACCCCGCGAGCATTAGGGGTGTATCTGGCTTTGGTAAGCGTGATCCAATCTGTGAGATTCATTAGATAATTGGCCGCATTCGGAGGGAGGTCCTATGACTAGCATGGAAAAGCAACCGTTTGGTAATACCGGGCACTCAAGCAGTCGAGTAATTTTCGGATCGTTCTCTGTCGGTCATACCAGCCAGAAAACTGCAGATGGAGTACTGGATCAACTTCTCAAATATGATATTAATCATATTGATACCGCGCCTGCATACGGTGATGCGGAGCTTCGTGTGGGAAACTGGATGCCGCAGCACCGCGATCATTTTTTTCTGGCGACCAAAACCAACGAACGTACATATCAGGGTGCCAGAGAGCAATTTTACCGCTCCCTGGACCGACTTAAAGTGAGTCATGTCGATTTATTGCAGATGCACAATCTTACCGATGTTGTCTATCGTGAATATGCGATGGGTTCAGGCGGTGCACTGGACTTTTTGATCGAAGCCCGGGAAGCGGGTTTGGCGAGATTCATTGGTATTACCGGCCACGGAATACTTGCACCCAAAATGCACCTGCAAAGCCTGCAGCGATTCGCCTTTGATACCGTTCTTTTACCGTGCAACTATTTGTTGATGCAGCTGCCGCACTACCGCAGTGACTTCAATCACCTGATTTCATATTGCCTGGAGCACAATATTGCAGTTCAGACCATAAAGTCAACCGCCCGTGGTCTATGGAACAATAAGCCTCAAAGCCACACCACTTGGTATGAACCACTGAGTGATGAAAAATCGATCAAAAAGTCGGTACACTGGGTCATGGGGCAACCCGGTATTTTTTTAATAACCACTGGAGATATGCAGGTTCTGCCCAAATTTTTAGCTTCGGCAGCTGATTTCACAGAACCCCCAACTGACGATCAAATGGAGGCCCTGGTGAAGGAAAAGGGGATGCAGCCACTCTTTGACCAGTAATTTGAACTTGCTTTTCCTGATGCTGTAATTGAGCAATTAGCTCACTAATCTTCGACCTTAAGCAGTTGTACCTGAAGCTTTTTATGATAGAATTTCTGGCCGTACAAAACACTCACTGAATTATGGCCTCTGACCCGATCCTTGAAAGCCAGTGTTGAAACCGGCGCTTCCGAGTGTTGGTTTCAACATGTCATGATCGATGCCAAGGCCCAAGGCCGAAGATAACAGTACTATGGGTCTGGAGCCGATTCAGGAGTTTGGCCCGGTGATACAACAGAAGGGAGATACAACGAAACACTGAATACCGCTTCATTGAGTGATTTAATTTTGAGACATTTGGCAATTTAACCTTAATCTTAAAGAAGGAGAATACATTGTTAGCTGTTTTCATAGATCAGGAGGAACATACGTAAATGGAATATCCAATAGAAGGTTCATGCCAATGCGGACAGGTCACTTATAAATTGAGTGAAGCTCCCAAAATGGTTCTCGCTTGTCACTGTACAGAATGTCAAAAATTATCGACGAGCCCTTTTAGTGTGACTGCGGTAGTGGCTTCGAGCGCTATTGAGTTTAATGGTGAGCTCAAGGAGTGGAGTAGGGCTGCTGATAGTGGTAACAGGAGTAACGCAAAGTTTTGTCCTGATTGTGGCAACAGAGTTTATCACTATAACCCTGATGATTTAGCCACAGTAAAATTGAAGCTTAAACCTGTTAATCTGTCTGACGACAGAGTATTTGAGCCGACAGTGCACATTTGGGTATGTGAAAAACAAAGTTGGTATCAAATTCCTGAGGGCGTAAAGGTTTTTGACAAGCAGCCTTAGCGCAGCGGCTGAGAAGGCGCTCGAGTGGATTAAGTACGTTCGGCAGTTTTGGTTTGGTCGGATTGTTGTGCTTTAAACCATGCAACAAACATTTCAGAGGGCATAGGTCTACTAATAAAATAACCCTGCTGGTAGTCGCACCCCATCTCACGTAACTTCTTAAATAGTTCAAGGTTTTCAACGCCCTCAGCGACAACCTGTAATCCAAGATTGTGACCAAGTTGGATCGTCGCATTTACGATGGTCTCATCACTCTTACTCTTCAGCATATCCATAACAAACGACCGATCTATTTTCAATTCACTAACGGGAAGTTTCTTCAAATAAGCAAGCGAAGAATACCCAGTTCCAAAGTCATCAATCGACAGCTTTACGCCAAGTTGGTCAATTCGATTAAGAATTGCAAGAGCTCGGTCCGGGTCAATCATGATAGATGTTTCTGTAATTTCCATAATCAACGAACGAGCAGGAATGTTGAAGGATGATAGCAATCCTATGAGGAAGTCTGGAAAATTAGGATTCAGGAGGCATATAGATGAGAGATTCACAGCTACATTGGCCATGAGTCCTTGCTGATGCCACTTCGAACATTGTTTCAATGTTCTTCTTACCACCCAGCCTGTAAGATCATCAATTAAACCTGTGCGCTCTGCAAGAGGGATAAATTCGTCAGGAGGCATCAATCCGTGATCCGGATGATTCCACCTGACGAGTGCTTCCACCGAGTGGAGTGCACCCGTATTACTGGCTACTTTGGGTTGGTAATATAGAATGAGTTCGTCCTCATTGATCGCTCGTCGCAATTCGCCCACCAGAGTCAGCTTCTGAGGATTATTTTTATCAAACTCAGTCGTGTACACTGCAAAATCAATTTTGCTTTGTTTGGCGGTATACATTGCCACATCAGCTTTTTGCACAAGCGTATCGGCTTCTTTTCCATGACTGGGGTACATAGCAAGACCAATGCTCACCTGTATTTCTAATGACAACTTTTCAAGTACGAATGGACTGGCAAGGGATTTGATAATTTTCTCTGCTACTTTTACAGCATCACTCTCTTTTCTTAGTTTGGGAAGCACAAAACCAAATTCATCACCTCCGATCCGAGCAAGCGTGTCAGAATCTCTTATTACGCCAGCCAAACGAAGCCCAACCTGCTTGAGCAGAATATCTCCGTTATAATGACCAAGAGTATCATTAACTTCTTTAAAACGATCTATGTCAAGAATGAGCACTCCTAAAACTAAATTTTCCCTCTTCGCAATATTTGTTGCCTGCTCTAATCTGTCGAGGAATAATGTTCGATTGGGAAGACTCGTCAGAGAGTCATGGGTTGCATCATAGGCTGCTTTTTGCTCAAGTAATTGAGATTGCTTTCTCAACTCCTTTGTCTGCTCGATGACCATGGTACTTGCTTCACTGGACAGCATAGAACTGACATACTGACCCCAGATAGCAAAAACAAAGGGCATTACATTTAAAAACCACAATACGACATTTGTTTTTTGAGCCTTAACAATGGCATCAAGGCTGACTTCACCTGTGATTGAGTAACCAGAAGCAACGCTTGCCGTGATAATTGCGGCGATAGCGATCATGCCTCCTAATACTGAGTGCTTTGATGCTTTCTGCTTCAGTATTGAAAAATTTCCCTTTGCTACTCGATAAGATGCTCCATCCATGTGCTCTCCACCTGAGTGCTGGTGATGTTTTTTGATATTCATAGCGGACAACGCCAATTTTTTTCACATTTCTATTTAATTCTCTAGAAAAGTATATCGCAAATATCTATGTGATTTCAAAATTTTATATAATTATTAGTCTGGGGCTCAAATAGGTAGAATGCCATGATGATAGGTAACAAAATAAATGTTAAATTTCAGGATGCTATCGTGTTGTTGAGTTGAAGTTATACCGTAAGCTGTAGAGTTGGATTTACCTTTATCCTGTGCGCCTACAATTTCAGCAGGTTTTGAATTTTTCTGGTATACAAACTGTAAATCTTCGGATCAAAAGTTATGAGGATGATTGTCAGATATTGTGGAAACCGAATATCGGAATAGGGCGGGCGAATCTCGATTTTTTACAGATTATTCTTCCCTGCTAATCTTTCGTAAGCAGACCGATGGCTTACACCAAACTATCGCCATCACAGGAAATTCCTCAAACAACCTCAGCATATATTCACCTGGGGCTATCAACAGTTCGTTGGTTCTTTCTGTCTTTATGTAGCCAGCGGCTAATAACTCCCGTTCTTTTTCTAGCACTGTGTCTACAGCAGCATGTATGGATTCAATAAATTTTGACATCAGACCCTCAAGCGTTTTGAATCGGTATGAAAACGCAAAGGAAATGCCCCGATCACAAGTTGTTGGAGAAAGGTAACAGGTAGCGCCTGCAACCTCTCCACAAATTAATGGTATCGCATGGCTAGAGGAACCTCAAGGTGAAATCTGCTTCACACAAGGAGGTGATACCAGAGAAATATCAGCAGCCAGTACCAGGACCCTCGACTGGTTGATCGGTAAAACAAACCAGGTAAAGAAAGGTTTAGAGAAACCACCTTAACCTGCTGATGCACCAGGCTGGCCTGCTGTGTCGATGGACAAGGTTGATTTCCAGCTGAACCTGGCGTATAAAGATTGCCACTTAAACAGTTGAACAATCACCTCAATGGACGAATTGAGGCGCTGCTGATATTGTCGTAAAACTTCCCATGAGGTACAAATAGAATTATGGATACACTCGAAAGCATAGGGTATGGAGACTGGTTTCGCAGTCAAGTTGATGTTGATAAGGCCGCTATTCATGAAATTGCACGTGTAGTTTCAGTGCACAAAGATAGCTGTGTTGTAACAAAAGGTCACGGCGAAGCATTTGCCGAATTATCGGGAAATTTATTCTATATAGCACGTTCTTCTCTAGACCTACCAACAACTGGAGATTGGATATATGCTGATTTTTATGACGATGACTCTCACGCAATAATCCATGGAGTGGTACCGAGAAAAACGTTATTGAAAAGGAAAACAGCCGGGAAGTTGGTAGATTTTCAGCTCATTGCTGCAAATATTGATGTGGCCTTCATTATTCAATCTGTAGATTACAATCTCAATCTTAGAAGACTGGAACGATATCTGGTAATGGTTAACGAGAGCGAAATCACCCCGGTAATACTACTGAGCAAATGCGATCTTATTTCACAAGATAAGGTAGAGGAAATAAAGAAGAATGTTTTGAGTATCGCCCCTCAAACGACTGTATTGGCTTTTAGTAATTTGAGCGGAGAAAATATTAATACGATTAAAAGCTCTTTATTGCCTGGGAGTACGTATTGTTTGCTTGGTTCATCTGGTGTTGGGAAAACGACTCTTCTAAACAGCATCTTGGGCAGCGAACAATTTGAAACAAAATCGGTGAGTAAAAAAGATAGCAAAGGTAGGCACACCACGACAAGTCGGGAATTAATACAGTTAGAGAATGGGGCGTTGATAATAGACACTCCCGGAATGAGAGAACTTGGCAATATGTCGGTTGAGACTGGTCTTGACGAGACGTTTTTGGACATATTAGAGCTGAGCCAATACTGCAAATTTGGTAATTGTTCCCATACAACTGAAAAAGGCTGTGCAATATTGGCAGCTATAGAAAACGGTAAAGTGGCTGAGCAACGCTTTAAAAATTACAAAAAAATGAAAAATGAATCAGCATTTAACGAAATGTCATATACCGAAAAAAGAAAGAAGGATAAGGCCTTTGGAAAGTTAATTAAATCAACCCTGAAAAGTAAAAAAAGACGATAGCAACTTGCAAAGGCAATAATCTCCTGTTTTTATATCTTTAGAATCGACTCTTGAGGTTGATGCCGTATCATGACTTCCTGGTTCTCGAATTTAACAGCACTCCACCCTCCGGAATCCGCTGCCACTTGAGTTCAACAGGAAACGGTTTGACATCCCATATTTTTCTGCAGTAATCCATAATCGAACGATCCGATGAGAACTTGCCCATACGGGCCGAATTGAGAATTGACATCCTGGTCCAAGCCCGCCTGTCCCTGTAGGCCTGGTCGACGCGCTCCTGGCAGTTGAGATAGTCCTGATAATCGGCAAGAAGCATGTACTGATCGTCATAAAGCAGGGAATCCACGATGGGTCGGAACAACTCGCGATCACCATTGGAAAAATAACCTGATGCAATCAAGTCGATAACGGACTTCAATTCCTCGTTGTCGTTGTAATAGTCAAAAGGCTTGTAACCAGTACGCTGAACTTCCATTACTTCTTCGACGGTGAGGCCGAACAGGAAAAAATTTTCCGTACCAACTTCTTCCCGGATCTCCACATTGGCACCGTCCAAGGTGCCGATGGTCAGCGCACCGTTCATGGAAAATTTCATGTTGCCGGTACCGGAAGCTTCCTTTCCCGCCAGGGAAATCTGCTCCGATAGGTCTGTCATCGGGTAGACGACATGGCCGATCTTAACGTTATAATTGGGGATAAAGAATACTTTCAGACGCTCCCGTATATCGGGGTCATTGTTCACCACATTGCCAACGGAGGTAATCAGCTTAATCATCCGCTTGGCCATGAAATAGCCCGGGGCGGCCTTGCCTCCAAAAACAAAGAGCCGGGGCGTTATGTCAAGGTCCGGGTCAGACTTTATCCGGTTATAGAGGGTAATTATATGGAGAACATTAAGATGTTGCCGCTTGTATTCATGAATTCGTTTTACCTGAACATCATACATGGCCTGGGGATCGACGATAACGTTTTCGTGCTGCAGGATCAAATCTGCAAATTCCTGCTTGTTTTCCATTTTAACCTTATCCCAGGCTTGCACGAATGAAGCATCATCGGCAAGCTTTTCCAGCTGTCTCAGCTCCTCAAGGTGGGTGAGCCATTTCTCACCGATCGCATCGGTGATGAGCCTGGTCAGTCGTGGATTACTTACTGCAATCCAGCGCCGTGGAGTAACGCCATTGGTGACATTGCGGATTTTCCCCGGGTACATACTGTGCCAGTCGGCCAGGGTATGCTTTCGCAGGAGCTCCGTATGCATGGCAGCCACGCCGTTTATGGCTTTGGAGCCAATACAGGCCAGATTTGCCATTCGCACATAGCGCGGACCGGACTCATCGATGATCGACATCCTCTCCAGGCGTCCGTTGTCACCGGGGTATTTCTGTCGCACTGACTCTAGAAAATGATGGTTGATCTCCATAATAATCTCCAAATGCCTCGGTAGCAGGGAGCCGAACAGATCAAGTTGCCATTTTTCCATGGCCTCGGGCAACAGCGTATGATTTGTGTAGCTTAGGGTTCTGCAGGTAATATCCCAGGCCTGGTCCCAGTCATAAAAATGAACATCGACAAGCAGCCTCATCAGTTCCGGCACAGCAACGGCAGGGTGGGTATCATTGAGTTGGGCGGCAAAATCATCAAACAGGTTATCCAGATTTTCATTGAGTTGCAGGTGAATACGAATCATGTCCTGCAGTGAGCAGGAGACAAAAAAGAATTGCTGTTCCAGCCGCAATTGTTTGCCCTGGAACTGCTCGTCATTTGGATACAGCACCTTGGTGATAGTCTCTGCCTGTATTTTGTCTTCCACCGCGCCGTAATAGTCGCCTGTGTTAAAATCTTCAAAGTCAAATGATGTGTGTGCTTCCGCACTCCAAAGGCGGAGCAGGTTGACGTTACTCACTTTATATCCCGGCACTGGAGTATCGTAGGGTATCCCGGTAATAACCCGAGCAGGGATCCAGTGCACTCGCTGGATTCCGCCTTTATCCTGGTATATCTCGGTGTGTCCACCAAAACCTATGTCACATGAAAGGTCCGGCTTTTTAATTTCCCAGGGGTTGCCAGGATGCAGCCAACGGTCACTGATCTCTTTCTGCCATCCATCAACGATTTCCTGGTCAAAAATCCCATATTCGTAACGAATTCCATAACCGATGGCAGGAATCTGCAAAGACGCCAGCGAGTCAAGGTAACAGGCTGCCAATCGTCCCAGTCCGCCGTTGCCCAGTCCCGGTTCTTCTTCATGCTCGATGAGTTCTGTTAAATCCAGACCTGTCTCTTCAGCTGCCTGGGCAAACTCGTCATAAAGCCCGAGGTTTACCAGGTTGTTGTGCAGGTGCGGACCCATGAGAAATTCGGCAGAGAGGTAACAGACAATCTTGGAGTCTCTTTCCATCAGCGCTTCCACGGAATTGACAAAGAGGTGCTGCATTCGATCGCGCAGCGTATAGGCGACCGACAGGTACAGGTCATTAAGACTGGCGTTATGGGGGGTCATCCCCTGTTTGTAGAAAAGATTATAGGCAAAGGCTCGTTTGAGCTTGTTTATGCGATCGCCCCGGTTGGAGGTAGGTGTTGCCGTGGTATCCATGATACACTCCCTGTTCTCTTGAATTGGTAATTGCAGATTGTGATAACAGCATCGAAATCTAATGCACTCCTCTTAGCAGTGATTAATCATCCTATTGGGGCTAATCAATCAATGAGTGGTGCGTTTTCCTAACATTTCGTGCTCCAGTAGCAGATTATTGTATACGAATCAGCGAGGATTGAAGGGCTTCAGTTCAATTCAGACTCGGACTAAAAATTGGAAATATTTCTTACTTGTTTACCTTATATCCTGTAATCCAGACAACATGATAAACATGATACTTGCATTCCCACCGTGAGTGACTTAGTCTGTTTATGTTATTCCTTGACGTCTTCTTCTCATGAATTTCGGTGAGCCACACGTTTTGAAGTTTACTTGTTTTGTGAAACCGTCAAATTTTGATTATCTTCCTGAAAAGGGAGGTAAAAGAATTAAAGAACAAAAATAGGCTGAGGTTTTCTACAATGCGAAAGATTACAATGCAAGAAGTGGAACGTCACAATACTCCTGACGACTGTTGGGTTGTAATAAATGGCGAGGTTTACGATTTATCATTCTTTCATAAAGAACACCCCGGGGGATCAAAGGTAATCACGAACAATGCGGGAAAAGACGTGTCCAATTTGTTCAATCCTGTGCACCCAAAGGATATTACCCAACGACTCCTTGCCCCTGAAGCCTGCGTTGGCGTTGTCGATGAAACAACGGTCGATCCAGCACGGCATGTCGTTGCTGGTGAGGAAAAATCTCCATCCAGGGGGCAACGGCAAACAACGACACCAGCTGCAACCAAGACGCAAGAGCTTCAACCGTGGGAAAAGCCGCCAATTGACGTCATGTTGAATACTTTTGATTTTGAGAGCGTCGCCGCCCGCACCATGACGGAGGAAGGGTGGGGCTACTACTCATCCGGTGCTGATGATGAAATTACACTTCGCGAAAACCATACCGCTTTCCAGCGTATCTGGTTTAAGCCACGCATCTTGGTCAATGTGAAAAACATTGATATGACCACGTCCATACTGGGGGTAAAATCTTCTTTCCCTCTGTATTTCAGTGCAACCGCACTAGGCAAGTTGGCTGATGATGATGGTGAACTAGCTATTTCACGCGCTGCAGCCACGTCCGGCGTAATCTACATGCTGCCCACCTTATCCTCTTATACGTTGGATGAAATGCTGGAAGTACGCCAACCAGGTCAGGTGCAATTTGCTCAATTGTATGTAAATGCCAAAAGGGAACGCACAAAAGAATATGTCCAGAAGTTAGAGGCAGGTGGTGTTAAAGCTTTATTTGTCACGGTTGACGCACCACAATTGGGGCGTCGTCAAAAAGATATGCGAAATAAATTCACAAAAAACGCCGATGTGCAAAAAGGTGAGGACGTCAACCGCAGCGAGGGTGTTGCCCGGGCCATTAGTGAATTTATTGACCCAAGCTTATGCTGGGACGATATCACCTGGCTTAAAAGCATCACGAAAGTGCCTATTATCTTAAAAGGTGTTGGGTGTGGACTAGACACTGTCATGGCATACAAAATGGGGTGTACCGGCGTTGTTCTGTCAAATCATGGAGGCCGACAATTAGATACTGCTCGGTCTGGAATTGAAATATTGCCAGAAGCGATTGATGCGCTTAATAACAATGACTCGAACTGGCGGTCGCGTTTTGAGGTGTATGTGGATGGTGGTATTCGACGTGGTAGTGACATCTTTAAAGCCTTGGCCCTTGGTGCAACTGCTGTTGGCATTGGGCGTCCGGTTCTTTATAGCCTTGCAGCTTACGGCCAGCCTGGAGTTGAGAGAATGTGCTCTCTTTTCAAGGACGAATTGACCATGGTGATGCGATTGATGGGCACCCCTACAATTGCTGATATTACAGAAGATCATGTTCTATACAGTAATTTAATGACACATGTACCTGCCCAGGCTCGTGATCATCTTCAACTTGATACATATGAACCTCTGGGACCAGCCACAAAAACATAAGAATATAGAAAACGAGGCTGCCCTTTTCATGGGGTGTAATAGGTAGCCATAACAATTCATTTATAAAGTTAATCAGAGATGCACAAACAGCATTGCAGGGCTCAACAGTATCAACAGCCCCGATAAAGAAGTCTCTATCAGTTCTAAGCTTGGTCAGAACAGTCGAGATTTGTCATTTCCTCTGTCACTCTAAAATCATAGGCTGGATATTCATAGATTGGCATTCGTTTGACCGTCACACCAATTGAATACCCATAAAGTCTGTCGTATTCTTGAGGGTTTTCCCCCAATTCTATCAGCTGATCGAGATATTCACTTACCGACTTTGATTCTATGACGATTATCTTGCCGAGTTTCTCTATAATAGGGCTGTGACAGCGGGTCTGGTCGTGGTTAAACTGCAATATCCGTCTGCCATAGCGGGTAATTCCTATAACTCGAAAAGAAAGACTTTTTCCGACACCTGGTAAATTGAGGACAGTCCGGTCAGTGGCTAGAAATGGTAATTTTTCTGTTTTTCTCAAGGCCTCGATATCTTTTACTATATCATCTGTGTTTTCTTGAAATTCGACGACGGCGGCAAGTCCCTGATCACTGATAGTGCCATATATTTTTTCTTCCACTTGTTCCTGCATTGCCCTGGCGTTGAGGGCGAAATTGAAGTTGTTTTCCATGTACCCTTTCACGCTGAAGGTATAGTAGGGTAATACACCAATTTCATTGAGAGACTGGCGTAATTTCGCGTTGTGGCCGCGCCTTGAACTGGCAGCAGTAAAGACATGCTGGTTTGTTATTATCCAGCCAGCCCTGTGAAGCTTGTGAGCGGCATCCCGAGCCTCTGGAGTTATCTCCATGGGTGACTCAAAGTGCGTCTGGATGACAAACTGTCGAATGCCGATAGTGGCGGCTTTATTTTTGAATTCAGTAAGAATCGCAATTAAATCGTCCGTAACACGTTGCGGGAGATAGACAGGCAGGCGGGTGCCGAGGCGTATCCGGATAATTTCCGCATATTTTTTACCGTTTTTACGTAGTTTGTTTGCTTCTTTTTTCCGATAGGCCATTTCGTAGATGGAATTGAGAATCTGCTCAAGTGATTGATTAGAATTCATCAACGCATCACCACCAGTGATGAGAATATCACGAAGTTGGGAATCCTCTTCGAAGTAAGTCAACATTTCATGCAATCGTTCTGGCCAGTTTTTTTTGGGTCTGAGCTTTTTCAAGTCGAAATTCGAGTCGCCTTTCTGAAATCTATACATTCGCTGGCATGACGCACACAACCCGCCGCAAGCCCTGCTTCCCGTCTCTGGAATCAAAATAGCGACCTCGGGATATCGCCGATGGATGATATGGTCTGATGGCAATAACCACCCGGCAGCATTGGGTTTCCCCGGCCGAACCATGTCCTCTTTCTCCCAGGCGACGATGTGACCAAACTCTTCAACCAGTTGTTTGGTGTAGATGACGTAGTGTCGAATGGCCAGGTCTGCCCCAATTGCAAAATAGGGTACCCTGACGTGTAAAAGTGAGAGATAGTAGGGATTAACAAATATTGGTATTCCCTGCTTTTCCGCCGAATAGAGTATTTTCATGGTGTCGGGATCCAGAGAATTATCTACCATCTCATTAAGCAGATCTGCCGAGCGAACGGCAAATCTAAGGTGAAACCGATAGTCCTGCCACCACTCCAGGGCTTTGAGAAATTTCTGCTCTCGAGACATTTTTTCAGAAAATGTATATCTGGAACTGGTGATAGTGCCACTATCGATCTTGTCGATTATCAAATTCAGGATTCGGTCTCGATTCTCTTCACGGAGCTTGATGATGCGCGGATCAAGACCGTTAGGAAAACGCTCCATCCACCTCTCTACCTGTTCCCTATCCGGAAGGCCTGGCGGCTCAGTAGCCTGGAACTGCCTGAAAAGCTGGATCATGTCCTCAAAGAAGGCAGGTTTTGCACCACCGGTGCCGTAATTGACTGCGAGCCAGATCATCTTGATGGGGTTGTTTACGGCTAATTCCCCTCGCAGGTTCTTATCCCGATACGTCATGCCGGCATGATCGATGTAATCAAGCAATCGGATCGCGGCAAAATCTTTCCATCTCAGGGACTTAAAGGCGATATTATCGTTTGTTGCTTCCCGATAAAATGACAGCGCATTTTCATTTCCTTCCAGTTCACCCAGAACCCAGGCTCGAACGCCAAGCAGGCCCTCAATTTCTGTCTTTGAATATTGCATGATTCTCTCCAGTTCAGGATTCTCATGCATTAGTTGATGGAGTAGGCGGTGAGATTTGACGCTGATAGCAACTCTGTCCAGATCGTGCACCTGGTTGTTGATATCATTTTGTCTTTTTGTAAGTAGTTTGGATGTATCCATTCACAGATCCTCCATTAAAATTATTTGACTGATGGTCGGATCTTTCTGGTATTGGAAAAGAAACTCTTTGGTTCAAAAAAAGATATCCCTATACCGATATTATAGTAATGATTGTTACATCCTCAAGAACCGAAACAGACTTGTTAGCTTAAGGCAGAGCGGAATCTTAAGCCACTGCTTCACCATTTTCCGCCTGCATGTTTCAAAAATCTAAAAAATGTGGGTGATACGAGCGAGATTGACCGATATCCTGGAGTATCCTCACTACCACAATGTTGCATTGAAAAGTGGGGTTTTGTGTTTATGAGAAAGTGATAGAGGTGACAGTCGCCATTGGCAATAGAATATCAATTGCATGAAGAGGAGACACACGATGGGAGAAAATGTCATTATTATGGGTGCCGCCGGGCGCGACTTCCACAACTTCAATGTCTACTTCAGAAACAATAAAAGATACAATGTCATCTGCTTTACGGCTACGCAGATTCCAGATATCGATAATCGTCAGTACCCTGCAGAACTTTCTGGAGACCTCTATCCCCGGGGTATACCGATCTATTCAGACGCCGACCTGTTTAATCTCATCAAAGATAATAAGGTTGATCTCGTGTCGTTTTCCTATAGCGACGTACCGCACCTCGAAGTGATGCATAAAGCCTCGATCGTCACTGCTGCTGGAGCAGATTTTATCATCATTGGTGCCCCCTATACCATGCTGAAATCAAACAAGAAAGTTATATCCATCTGTGCAGTACGAACCGGTTGTGGAAAATCACCTGCAAGCCGCAGGGTGGTTCAGATTGTCCAGGAGATGGGGAAAACCGTCGCCGCAGTTCGCCATCCCATGCCATACGGCAATCTCACCAAACAGGTGGTACAGCGCTTTGCAGCCTATGAAGATTTTAATAAACATAACTGTACCATAGAGGAGCGAGAAGAATACGAGCCCATGGTCGAGATGGGTGTCGTTATCTATGCAGGCATCGACTATGAGAAAATTCTTCGGGAAGCGGAAAAAGAAGCAGATGTGATTGTCTGGGACGGGGGTAATAATGACACTCCCTTTTTTGCACCAGATATTCACATTGTCCTCTTTGATCCACACCGTGCAGGCCATGAAACTTCTTATCACCCCGGTGAGACAAACATGATCCTGGCTGATGTGGCGATTATCAACAAGGTGGACAGCGCTTTACCTGAAGATGTTGAAAAAGTTCGCAAAACGATTGAGGCAAACAACCCCAGGGCTTCGATTATATTGGCTGATTCAGAGATTATCGCTGACCATCCCGATCAGATTAAAGATAAACGGGTACTTGTCGTAGAAGACGGTCCTTCTCTGACTCATGGTGAGATGGGCTATGGCGCCGGTGTCATTGCCGCGCGTCGTTTCGGAGCTTCGGAACTGGTTGATCCACGGCCATACCTGGCAGGAACGTTGAAGCAGGTTTTCCAGACCTACACATCTATAGGCGCTTTATTGCCAGCCATGGGATACAGCCGTCAGCAGATCCGGGACCTTGAAGCCACCATCAACAATACTGACTGTGATCTTGTGCTTGTGGCAACGCCAGCAGATCTTTGTCAACTGTTGAGCGTCAACAAACCAACCCTCAGGATTCGCTATGAATACAAAGATCACGGTGAGCCGACTCTAGAGTCCATTTTACATGAGCGTCTTGGCGAATAACGATGGTTTTTTTGCTCTTGCTCAAAGGAGAGATAACCTATGATGCAGACTGCAAAAGAAAAACCGATCCTGCTGATAGCGCTGGGCGGTAATGCTCTTGTTCAAAAAGGTCAGGAAGGGACAATAGAGGAGCAGTTCGAGAATTTGAGGGTCCCGATTAAACAAATTGCCAAAGTCTCAAATGATTACCGTATCATAATCACCCACGGCAATGGTCCGCAGGTCGGCAATTTATTACTGCAGCAGGAGTGTTGCGATTCTGTACCCAAGCTTCCCCTGGAAATTCTCGTTGCGCAGACTGAAGGACAAATTGGCTATATGATTGAGTCTACTCTGGATGAAGAACTGATGGCATCTGGGCTGGATCATAAAATGCTGGTCAGCCTGATTACCTATGTCGTGGTTGATAAAAATGACCCGGCTTTTAAAACGCCTACCAAGCCAATTGGGCCGAGTTTTACTTCTGAAGAAGCATCCAGGCTTGATTACCCCACTATTGAAACAGCGAAAGGATATCGACGCCTGGTAGCATCACCAAAGCCAATTACCATTATTGAAAAGCGTGAAATTCACAAACTGATCGATATGGACTTTATTGTTATCTGCTGCGGTGGCGGTGGTATCCCAGTAGTGCGCACAGGGCGGGCATTTAGCGGGGTTGATGCGGTTATTGATAAAGATCTTGCCAGTGCATGTCTTGCCGAAGAGATAGGCGTGGATATTTTCGTTATGGCTACCGATGTCGAAGGCGCTATGTTGAACTTTGGCACCAGTCAGCAAAAAATGCTTCGCACAGTTACCAAAGAGGAGATGGCCGGTTTTCTGAAAGAGGGTCATTTCTCAAAAGGATCGATGCTGCCGAAGGTTGAAGCTGCCATACAGTTTTTACAGCATGGCGGGAAACGCGCCATTATAACCTCAATTAATCTGATAGAGGCAGCAATTAATGGAAAAGCTGGGACTGAAATTATTTCCAATGACCCCGAAAAGGAGCGATAATCATGATTTACAATGATCTCATTCGCCTGGAAAACAAGTATGGTGCGCATAATTACAAGCCTCTTGATGTCGTGTTATCTCACGGTGACGGGGTTTGGGTCTGGGATGTTGATAACAAAAAATATCTCGACTGTCTTTCAGCGTATTCAGCCGTGAATCAGGGGCACTGCCATCCAAAAATCATTGAATCAATGGTGACACAGGCCCGGAGGCTGACCCTGACATCCCGGGCTTTTCGAAATGACCAGCTGGGATTGTTTTATAAAGAGCTGTGTGAACTTACCAACTCCCATAAGGTTTTGCCCATGAACAGTGGTGCAGAAGCCGTAGAAACAGTTATAAAGACAGTCCGTAAATGGGGGTACAAGATCAAGGGAATCCCTGAAGATCAGGCAGAAATCATTGTCTGTAAAGACAATTTTCACGGCCGTACCATCACTATCGTAGGTTTCAGCACGGACGACAGCTCCCGCAACGGATTCGGACCGTTCACCCCTGGTTTCAAAATTATTCCGTTCGGGGATGCAGAAGCTCTGGAATCGGCGATAACTCCCAACACTGCAGGCTTTCTGGTGGAGCCGATACAGGGTGAGGCTGGTGTAATCATTCCACCGCAGGGGTATCTTAAAGAGGTAAAGACGATTTGTGAAAAGAACAATATAGTGCTTATCCTTGATGAAATCCAGACAGGTCTGGGCCGCACAGGCAAGATTCTGGCAGAAGAGCATGATGGGATTGAGGCCGATTTAACCCTTGTCGGCAAGGCACTTTCAGGTGGCTGTTATCCAATTTCAGCAGTTTTATCAAACAACGAAGTGATGAGCGTGCTGCAGCCCGGAGAACATGGCAGCACATTTGGCGGCAATCCCCTGGCCTGTGCAGTAGCCCGAACCGCAATAAGAGTGCTCGTCGAAGAAGGAATGATTGAGAATGCTGAGCGAGTGGGAGACTACTTTTTGCAGGAGCTACAAAAATTAAAAAATCCATTAATCAAAGAAGTCCGTGGAAAAGGCCTGCTGATAGGTTTGGAGTTGATGTCGGAAGCCGGCGGAGCCCGGCACTATTGTGAGAAACTCATGGAAGAAGGATTACTCTGCAAGGAAACCCACGACAACATCATCCGCTTTGCGCCACCTTTGGTCATAACAAGAGATGTTGTAGACTGGGCTTTGGAAAGAATTGATAGGGTACTCAGGCGGCAGTAATGTTTGTTCTAGCACCGACTTCAACTCGTTGGCCCAAACCAACTCTTCCACAGTTTAAACGTGAGCCTAAGGGATTCTGCTGTTTGTTATGTTTTTCCTTAAGTGTTTGATTTAATATGTTTTATTGTTTTCTGTATGCTTCTGGAACCATTTAAAAATAATTAATAGCTTTAAACATACATATTATATGTTACACGATGGAAAAGTATATACTACCGCTGTAATTTACCAGCTTCGTATCTTGCTATTGCAATCTTAACATCAGTGTAAAGTTTTCTTATGTTCAACATCGTTATCATATCGTAGCTGCTCACATCAAGACCACTTTCCGAAACAACTTTATCAGGGTTAACACGAGAGTCTTCTGGAGCGCTCATTGTCGATATTGTCGGTTCATGTCCAGAGAAGTCAGAAAAGATATTTAAAAAAAACGGGCCTTTTAGTTTATCTTCCATCAATTCCAAGGAGGGCATTGTTTGTGATTTCGTGGATGCTTCGCTCCTGGAAAGTCCACTTTTAACAAGTCGTGAAAAGAGTACTATTTCGCACAAGTTGTTAAAGTCGAACATATTTCTCGACCCAGACCCCTTACCCTTTACAGTGGCTCGGACGAAGCCATCTCGCAGCCATTGCTGCAGTTTGGGTTGGTTAATGCCTGTAATTTCAATGACATCTTTTAAAAAGTATAATGTGTTCATAATAAAACATACAGATTATAAGTTTTTAACTACACTTTACATATACTATACCAAAACAAAAAATCTCAGATATGTCTGAATTTAATCGAGGTATCGCTGATTGACCAGAACACCCAAGAAAACACCTACCAGGCTCCCTGCAAAACTCATTAAATATGCAGTCATAATTCCAAATGAATCACCAAGTTTCCAGCCAACCGAACCACATATCGTGATAGCAAATATCAAACAAATTTTTTTCATATTTTGAGACTCGCCAGATTATTTTTTAAAGCAACCAATCAGGACACGATTCATCCCGAGATCAGGTTTCAGGTGAAAAATTTGAAGAAATTTTCTATATGCTTAATAAAATTAGTCTCATTCACGAATGTTATGTCATACATACTGGTCAATTGATTTACCGATGTATCTATTCGCAACGTATCGGAGATGACCACATTTATTACACCGGAAGAGTGCCATGAAGAATACCACTCCTGGCTTGTAATCGTGAGTTATCGAAAGCTAGACATACCGTTAATAACACCATGTGTTTCTAGACACATTTACTCTTCAATCTAACGCATGCTAAAACACCGCAGCCTTCTTTGTCAATAACACTCCGCAATAACCCTGCTTAGTGACCGTCTAAAAGCAGAGTCAAGTAACTACACGTGGCCGGTGGGAGTCGAGCCACCGTCTACCTTCAAACACTGGCGTTGGCACATTACCAGCGAAAAAATGGGTAAATCACTACAAGTCTAACTGTTTAATTTATTGAAAAGGTGGTTATTTAATCGAGCCAGTAAACAAGTGACGCATCATTAGTTGTACGCAAACAACAATTTCACTAATGTAACGCTAGGGCGGGTGCTGTCAAAATTTGTCACATCATGACGTTGGTTGTGCAATCGTCAATGATATTAAAAAAAACGTACATTTTTGTGAGGGTTACTATTCTATTGAAAAAATGCATTTCAAATAATATCAAGACCATAGTCGGTAAAGCGATAAATATTTATTTTCTGGCCTACTTCATGCAATTAGAAGGCAAATGATTTTTATGATGAAAGGATTTGGACAGGAACTAAATTTTCTCTATTCACAAAACGTATGAAAAAATTTATACCCACTCCTAACGAGAAAGGATTTACGTTAATCGAATTAATGATTGTCATCGCAATCATTGGCATCCTTGCGTCAATTGCTATACCGAACTTTATCAGTTATCGTAATAAATCCTACTGCTCAGGTGTCGAATCAGATGCCAATAATCTTGCAGCTTCTGTCGCCGATTATTTTGCAATTCCCATGCACACGATTATCGCTACCGGAGATCAATCCTTTATTCCATCAGTTAATAATTACACAATTACAACAGATGCGAATGGGGTAATTACCATTCAGGTATCAGATGCATCCGGTGGTTGTCCAGCAAGTTATACAAATAAATCTCCAGTTAACCTCGCCGGCGATGGCTGGCTAAACAACTCGACTTACCAGAAAATTCTATTGAGTAAATGAGGGCATGACCACCTCCAGCTAACACTCAACTCGTAACTATGTGAATTGACAATTTGTCACGAATGTCACCCCGAAAACCGGATAATCCTCAAATCAATAATTGATGGTTGGTGGAATCACACCCGCAGTCTATCTATAAACACTGGGGCGTACGCGTTTCTGGGGAAAAATGGGAACGAGCTCAGCATTTCGGCTCAATTATTTTGCAACTTCTACCATTGGTTCCTCCTGCTACATTACCTGAACATAACTTCAATATTTTTTGATCTTAGTTTATCACTAAAAAGATAGATGCAAGTTATGCTAAAATGAGAATAGCTGGGAATAGTTGGTCAACCTATCAAATAAAAGAAACGTAATCGAAATGATATCTCTCGTTGAAAAAAAGACTATACCGCTGGTTATCTTGATGGGGGTCCTGGTATTTGGTTGCAGCACAAAGAGGACTCCGGTTCATGTGCTATCAACGGACCATGTTCCTCCTCGTTATAAAGTCATGGACAATACTTACTGGTGGACATGTAATTTTCGAATTGTTTGGCCAGATGATATGGCGATCGACTGGGGAATGGATCTCCTTCTTGCTCATGCAGTCGTTTCACCTGTTCTTGTGAAGCACATTAATAACATTTCGTATTGGCGTTTTCACCGGAGAGCAGCCCGTGATACCTCTGGGCATCAATTTTCGTTCTTGTTTTACAGCAAGCCGGAGATCGCCTCTATTGTCTTGTCAGAAATTGCAAATAGCAAAGTGTTGGAGGAGGCTTATGAAGCAAACCTTATAGGAAGAGTGCTGATTGACGATCCAGAGAACCCTCTATTGCCTAATGTTGAGGACACCAGTGACCGTAACTGGTCACCGTATCTCCAGAAAAACTGGCCATCATTTATCATGGGCACAAGTTCATTGTGGCTCGGACTCATTGATGAATCTATACAAGATTATCCAGAAGACAATGCCGATATACACCTGCTGCTTGAAAGGTATCGTGAAGTTAATGACAAGATTACGGAAACATGGAGAACAGAGGGACAGCATGCATTTCTCCACCATTTAAATGCAATATTCGGTTATCAACCACTACGCATTAGAAAGACCCTATCTTTTTGATTCTTCAGCGTATTGAGATACGAGATGGTGAAATTCGAACGTGCAGTCTACCTATAAACATTAAAATTGACATGTTCATGGATAGAAAAGCAAAACCCACGTTCCTAATCTTTATGCTTATTAATGTTATTCAACTGATTTTCCGATAATAAACGAATGAAAAAAACTTCGAAATTGGAACGCCGCTCAGGGCACGATCGCAGAACAAAAAATAGCCCATTTTTCAAATTTTTATTCTTTGGCGGCAAACGACAGAAACTTCGACGTATCGAAGACGGCAGGCGAATCACTGTATTTGATTACTACCAACCAACGTTGTTGGTCGCTATATTGATTGTGTTGTGCTTGAGCTTGTTGGATGCAGCCTTGACACTCATACTACTGGATAAAGGAGCAGTAGAACTCAACCCGGTGATGCAGTATTATATCACTCTTGGCCCTGCAGTTTTCGTGTTGGTCAAGTATAGTCTTACAGCACTGGCCTTGGTCATAATGCTTGTGCTTCATGCTATCATCTCTGCTAGATATAGCATCGGATGGCTTCTGCTTCCATTCTGCGGATTGGCTTTTGGGTCCGTTGTCATATGGGAATTATATCTGCTTGCCAAGTAGATGTGACCGGGTCGGTGGATAGAGTAGCTCCAACCAGTTCTGGGTAAGATATGCTTCATTAGCAGTTAATCTTCGAAGCGATTAATTAGTATGAAGAGTAACAGCTTGTATATAAGATTTTGAAATTAATGAAGAAGAAAGATGTTTGAGTTGGCAATGTTTTTAAGCGTAATATTTCGTAATATATCAAGACTTTGGTGAAAATTATATTTTATCCGCTTTTAGCCTCCTGATAATTTAACTGTATATCCCAATTTTGATAACTCTTCCTTCAGCACATCCCGATGATCACCCTGTATTTCTATAGCACCTGATTTTACAGTACCACCAGCGCCACATTTTTTTTTTAGTTGCTTTGATAGTTTTTTAAGATCTTTATCATCAAGAGCAACCCCCGTTATAATAGATACTCCTGAGCCTTTACGGCCTTTAGTCTCTCGACTTATTCGCACAATACCGTCATTGGGAATCCCCGGAATTCGTTTACCACACATGCATTTGCTAACAGGATTTCCGCATTTGGGGCAGACTTTCCCAAACTCTGTGGAATAGACAATACCTTCGTTTTTATTTGTCTTTGACTTCATGAATCCTTTTCATTTCATTAAATCCACTGAGGTTATCATAAATCGAAAGAAATATGATTTTCTATCGCTAACGGTAAGTTCACGGGCGAGCTTCACGAGTCAGGTGGAACGGTTGGTTATGCCCTCTAATAGTTAAAATGAGATGGAAGAACCCCTATAGGTCCCAGGTGCCAATGTACCATGTGATAATTTGCTCAACAGTGTTGATTACAAGCCTCCTCTTTTTTTGAAACCAGGAGAGTTGCAACCCGAAAAGATAAGGATTGGCAATCATAACGGCATTGCATTCTCATTAGATTAACCTTATTCCTTCTAAGCAAAAAAGTCCATAACATGTTGATTGTTCAACAAATATTATTCTTGTTACTTTTATGATAAATGACGGCATTTTTTGCCCCGGTTGGGATGCTGTTAAGTAAAGTTTCAGGTGGATCAGAGAAAACACTGCCCCTCTGCACCCTCAAGGAGAGCCGTCTTATCTATGCCACTGGAGCAGGTCGCCTGCGGCAGCCTTTTGCAAAGTATGCAGTGTTTCAGGGTTGTTGAACATTTTTTTACATAAGCTGCATTTGCGATAGGTTACAATATCTCTCGATTTCATCCCGGCATACGAGGCTATGGTGGTGACGCCCATGGTACGGATACAGTTATAAAGGATGCTGGTTTCACTCTTGGTCAGCAGCTGTTCCACTGACCAGTCGTTAAGGCTGCCAAGTCGGAAAAAGTTAGTGGCGCTGAAATGGCTGCCCGCATCACAGCAGGCATACATGGTCAGGTCAGGAGCAAGGTAAGGGTTCATCTGACAGCAATTTTCCTGATAATCGGTGAAAAGAAGCTGTTGGTTGAAGACTTCGGCCCGTCCTGCATAGATCACCGGTTCCGGGAAAAACTTAAGGCAGTTGTTCCGCAGATACTGTTCAAAAGGATCGTCTTGCTCAGAAAAATCAGTAATAAAGGAGATAAAAGCGTCAACTCCCATATCCTCACAGGCTCTTACCGCATTCAGCACGAACTGCTTCGGCACGTGCTCCTGGTGCCACCTGCTGTAACTCAGGCGGAGTTGGGAGATTCCGCATTGACTGAGCAGGTGCAGTCGTTCCCGGGCCTGTTCAGGTGTTTTTGCCCAGTAACTGTTGGTTACCACGCGGGTATATATCCTGTTTTCAGAACAGAGGTTAACCAGTTCCGCCAAATCGTCAAGGTAGATAAAGGGCTCTCCTGCGGTGAAACTGATTCCCTTTACCTCTGCCCTGATCATTTCGCGGATAATATCTTTGGCTTTAGCAAGTTCAATCTTGCTGGTTGTCGGATTTTCCCCAGCTGCTACACAGTGAGAGCAGCGGATGTTGCAGCTGGTTGAGTAGCCAAAAGCGATTTTTCTCATCAGTTTTTCGGTTGTTTATGGTTTTTTGTTCGTCTGGTGGCAACGGCTGCCAGGGGATCGTCCGGCCAGAAATGTTTGGGATATCTTCCCTTGAGTTCTCTTTTTATTTCCGGATAGGTTCGCTGCCAAAACCCCGCCAGATCTGTTGTCACCTGGAGAGGCCGCTGGGCGGGGGAGAGGAGATGCAGCAGGACTGGGATTCTGCCGTCGCAGATAACCGGTGTCTCCTGAAGGCCAAACATCTCCTGAATACGAACGGCAAGCAAGGGAGGTTCATTTTGCTGGTAGCGAAGCCGGATCCTGGAACCGCTGGCCACGGTAAGGGTGGTTGGGGCCAGGCGTTTTAGCTGCTGCTGCTTTTTCCATCCCAGCATGGTCTTAAATATCTCCAGCAGGTTCAGCTGTTTCAGCTGCTCTGCTTTACTGATGCCGGCAAGGTAAGGATTAAGCCAGGAAAGATCACGAATCAGTTCGCTGTCGCTGAGATCTGGCCAAGTTTCATTGGGCTGCCATGAGCGCAGACAGTTTACCCTGGCCTGGAGTTGGCGTGACTCCCTGTCCCAGGGCAGGGAGCTTATCCCCATATCTCTGATGCCGGTCAATAGAGCCTGAGTCACCTGGTCAGGGGATGTCTTTTTCGCGGGTTGTTCTTCCACAACAATGGCGCCCAGGCAGAGGCGATCAGCGGCAACAACTTTCCTGGTGTCGTTATCCCAGTATACCGCCGTCGTTTGGCTAAACAGGCTGCTATGCTGTCGGCGCAGTTCTGCAAGTGACAATGATGCGGCAAGAAAGATCCTTCCCTGTTTACTGCCGGCATCCAGCTTGGGGACGACAAGATATTCACTGATCGATAGCGGGTCAAATTTCGGGAGCTTGGCACCGCGGCCGGATGACAGGAGATAGCTTTCCTGCCGGCCCTCACGGCGGCGGGCAACCCGGTCAGGATAAGCAAAAGCCAACAGGAGGCCTGCAGTTTCCGGGTCACAGGGTTTTCGTCGCTCGTGCATTCGCTGCAGCCAGGTACGTGCATTTTTATCGACCCGGCTGCATGCCCCGGGGTCGCCTCCGTTTTCTTTTACTGCAGCAGCTTTTTTTTCACGCCACAGTGAGAGCAGGTTAAGCCTGTCCTGCAGATCGGCGGTTGCGGTATCAACGTTGTTTCTCAGGATATCCCGTTCCGAGAGGAGGGCTGCCAGATCACATGCCAGTGATGCCTGGCCTATTTTTTTTCCTTGAAGCAGCATGTGCCCAAGCCGGGGATGTACGGCTAGGTCGGCCAGTTGTCTGCCGGTTTCAGTTATCCTGCCTGAACTGGTTAAAGCATCGAGTGAAAAGAGGAGTTCCCTTGCCTGATGATAACCGCCCTCGCGAGGCGGGGTGAGCCACCGCAGCTCAGCTGGGTCCTGGACTCCCCACAGAGCCAGTTCCAGGGCCAGTTGCGCCAGGTCCGTGTCCACTATCTCCGGTGGGTGAAAGGGTACCAGGCAGTATTGCTCCTCCCTCGTCCAGAGTCGCAGGCAATGATCCAGGACCCAGCCGCCCCGCCCTGCCGGCACGTTGATCTGCTGCAGCTTTTGAAACGCGAATAGTGGTCAGCCTTGAGAGACCGCTGCCTGGGTGAAATCGAGGGCGTCTTGACCAACCGCTGTCAACGACGCAGCTAATACCTTCAATAGTGAGACTGGTCTCAGCGATGGAGGTAGAGAGGATGATTCGTCTTCGCCCGGCAGGATCAGGAGTGATAGCCTGGTCCTGTTCTTTCTGGGAAAGGTTGCCGTATAGCGGTGCAATAATGGTTTTGTCGATTGCAGGATCTTCCTTGAGTTGCCGCGCAACGTCTTTAATCTCACCGGCACCAGGAAGAAAGGCGAGGATATCACCTGGATTTTCCTTGAATACACGCCGTATACCTGCAGCCGTCGTGCTGGCTATTCTCCCGGTGACCTGTTGCGGGAGATAGTCAATACTTACCGGATGAGTTCTGCCTTCTCCTTTTACAACCGGTACCTTGCCCAGCAGCTTGGCAATGGGCTCGGTATCCAGGGTGGCTGACATGACCAGTATTCGTAGATCCTCACGAAACTGGCAAAGATCCAGGCAGAGGGCAAGGGCCAGATCTGCATGGATAGAGCGCTCGTGGAACTCATCAAAAATGACGAGGCCTGTGTCTTGCAGTTCATTATCCTCCTGGATTCGCCTGGTCAAAATTCCTTCGGTGACGACTTCAATCCGTGTAGCCGGGGATACTCGTCGGTCAAAGCGGATCTGGTAGCCAATGGTTCGGCTGACTGGTTCCTCCAAAAGGGTTGCCATTCTGGCAGCTGCAGCCCGGGTCGCCAGTCGTCTCGGTTCCAGGATAACTATTTTCTTGTCCTGCAGCCATGGCTCCTCAAGGAGGGCAAGGGGGACAATAGTGGTCTTACCGGAACCGGGCGGTGCCGCCAGTATGGCAGATCCGCTGCGGAGCGCATTTTTCAAATCAGGAATAACACTGTTAATAGGTAATTGCGGCAGATGCATGGAAACGCAGGGAGAACAGACCTCGTTTTAGACTTCTTTCAAGAGAGGAGCGAATGGTTTGAAGTCTGGGGATAAGTTTGAATTTCGTTATTGGCAGCCCTACTGTACCAGTAAAAACGTGCCCGGCAAAATTAAATTTTATCTAAGCCTTGCGTCAGAGGGGCAGGATTGCTCTTGTCTTGATTCCATTCTGACATGCTTCTACGTAGCTTCATGAATTTATTGGACTTAAAACATTGCTATTATCTTTCTTAAATGTTAATGTTACCATACAGGAACATAAGTGGTGAAAAACACCAATGATGAGGACAAAAAGTAACATTATGAACCTTAAGAACATGTCTCCACGCGCTATAGCGGAAGAATTAGGCAATAGGCTGAAACAAGCAAGAATCAGGGCTGATCTGACTCAAGCTGAAATAGCATCACGAACTGGCTTAAACAGAAAGACCATTCTCAATGCTGAAAAAGGGAAAGTTCAGCTTGATAACCTAATCGCAATACTGGTAGCAATGGATATGGTAGATCAACTCAATATGTTCCTTCCTGTACAAGAAATATCCCCCATTCAGTTGGCAAAGCTCAAAGGGAAGCAAAGACAAAGGGCATCAAGATCAAAGAGAAAAGATACTCATAACAAAGAGGATACGCCCTCATGGTAATGGATGTTGCCAGCGTTAAGTACAAGGAGTATGAAGTTGGTGCGATCAGTTTTGATACTGAGATTGGCGTTGGCTCCTTTGAGTTCGAACCACGCTTTATCGAGACTGGCATTGAGTTATCCCCCATAAAAATGCCCTTATCTCAGAAAATTTATTCGTTTCCTGAAGCTGACCCGTTAGCTTTCTATGGATTGCCTGGAATGATAGCCGACTCACTACCTGATGACTTC
Organism: uncultured delta proteobacterium; assembly: GCA_963776075.1. Taxonomy (GTDB): domain Bacteria; phylum Desulfobacterota; class Desulfobulbia; order Desulfobulbales; family Desulfocapsaceae; genus MADRE3. The sequence continues at coordinate 62,284 of CAVZLG010000017.1, read as the reverse complement.
GGTAATGCTGTGTTGAATGCATGGGTTGCAAGCCAAGGTAAATCACCATCTGACATTACACCAATAGAACGCCTTAAATATACCGGAAAGCGTGGTGTGGGGGCGCTAACCTATCACCCTGCTACCCGAGAGAGAAATTTAAACGCCTCACAAGATATTGAAATACAATCATTGATTTCTATTGCTCAGGAAGTATTAGATAAGCGAGAACATTTTAGAGTAGATCTCGGAACCCAAGACCAGGAAGATAAAGAGGCTATGCTGGCCTTACTATCGGTAGGTGTGAGTGCAGGTGGTGCAAGACCCAAAGCGGTACTTGCGTTTAATCATGATTTCTCCCAGGTGCGATCAGGGCAAACTGATGTCCCGCAAGGCTTTACCCACCATATCATGAAATTTGATGGTGTTAGTGAACACCATAAAGATAAAGAAACCTTTGGTGATCCGCTCGGATATGGTGCAATGGAGTATGTTTATTATCTCATGGCAACAGCGTGTGGTATAGAAATGATGCCGTGCCGTTTACTTGACGAAGGCAAAAGGCGTCATTTCATAACCCAGCGTTTTGATCGGGAAGGAAACACAAAACGACACGTACAGACCTTAAATGGTTTGGTACATGTCAGCTATAAACAGGTAGGCTTGTATTCCTATGCTGAGCTACTCGTAACCGCAAGAGAGCTTAAATTGAGTGCCGATGATGCAATGCAAATATTTAGGCGTATGGTGTTTAATATTGTCGCCCGTAATCACGATGATCACTCAAAGAATGTATCATTCATGCTTGATGACCAAAATCAATGGAAATTGGCACCTGCGTATGATCTAGCGTACAGTTATAAGCCGGGCAGTCGCTGGGTGAATAGCCATTGGATGAAACTCAATGGTAAGCAAGATAATTTCACACGAGAGGATTTTTATTCTTTTATAAAACTGAGCCCTGTATTCAGCAAAAAGAAAATAGATCAAACAATTGATGAGATTACGGAACATGTCTCGAAGTGGAAGCAGTTATCCACGGAGCATCGTGTGCCTGGGTCATTAATAAAATCGATAGAAAACAATTTGCGCCTCAATCTTTAACCAGAAGTTAACACTGCCTCAACTGCGTTTGGCTTGGGCTCGATAAAACTCGTTGGTTTTTGTCTGGGAACATCAAAGTAAAACAAGTTTAAAGCTGTGTCGCCTTTCAGGACAATACGCTCACGCAAGTACGGGTGACTGAGCAGTGACTCCAACAAATGAAGCAATTGAAATACTTTCTCCAAAATTTCAGGCCTGAAACCCGTTGCTTCTGTCTCCCTGACCAGCAAATCCCTCGAAAACCTCATAGAACCTCACTCCAGACTTTCTTATGTATTTTTTCAGGCACTATTAGGTTCCATTGCTTTACAAGTCTGCCTTTGAGCTTCTTATCCATATAGCGAGGCTGTTTGGGTATTTCGTTTTTCAATGTTTGTAGGTCACTGCTGTCCACAAAGAGTATTTCTTCATTTCTTTCCAGGAAATAACCCACTTTTGCAATTGTAGACGCTTTGTTTAATAGCAGTGCATATTCAACAATTTCATTTATATTGTAAAACTCCACTGATTCCAAAGAACGCCAAATTTCCTCCCATCCCCCACCGAGGTGTGGCTTATCGAATAGGTCAACAAGAGTTCGTTCAAGACTAGTGACTCTTATCTCCATCCTATTCCTCTCCGAAGTTTTTACTCCAAAGTTTGAAGATATAACCAGAAGGACTCTGGTACATATAGGTTGGGTTAGAAACAGAAAAGCCCATCTTTACCTCCTCTCTCGTTACCCTGTGTGGATAACGGTTGTGGATAAAGACAGGCCATTATGCTGGGAATTGATCATTTTCCCAATATAATTAATCAGCGTTCTACTTCCCAGCCAAAATCACCGGCCTGAAAGTCCCCTTCAATAAGCGGCGGAAATCCCGCCATCAGACATTTTTTACATTTTTTTGCTCTTTTCTTGAATCCTGGCGTATAAAGTGGATCTTCTTCCATTTTTTTCTTTTCATTTCCATATTGTTCTTTCTTTTCAGCCAATAGATTCCTCCAGCCGGGGAGGTGCGAGTGAAACTGGTCACTTTTCGATGCGCCTGTTGCAGGCGGATTTTGCCGAGAAACCCGAGGGTCAAAAATCAGCAATACTGTGGAGCCGCTGACTGCCAGAGAGCAAGGAAAAGAAAATGGCAGCGGGAGAAGATGGATACGGACCCAGACTATCGGGCCAATCAGAGGGAAAGCCAACGATCCTGGCAACAAAGAAATCCTGACTACTGGCTGTGGTATCGCTGCAAAAATACGAATTACCGCCGACGCAATCGGGTATTGCAACGGGGAAGGGATAATCTTGCAAAGATGGACACGTTAAATCGAATATTCAACGATACTACAACGACATATCTGATTTCACCCGAACCAGGTAATCGTCTAAAGATGGACGCGTTAGAGGTGAAAATCATCCCTGTTTCAACGGGATAGCAAATCTTGCAAACAAGGACTCGATAGCTTTGCGGCCCTGGATGCGATACCGTTCTCCCAAAAAGGAGGCGTATCATGAGAAAACCACTTCTTTCGGACCGGGTAAGGGCAATCAACGGCAGTTTCGCTTTTATTGAGCACCGGTTCCTTCGCCACGGCTTCTGGACCAGCCTCTCTCATAACGAGTTGTTGCTTTATTTTTTCCTGATCCTGGTTGGTGATCGCCAGGGCCTGTCATTCTACAGTTACGACAAGATCTGTTCTTGCCTTGGTCTTGATCTGGACTCCTATATCATGGCCCGGGACCTGCTGATTCAAAAGGACCTTCTGGCCTTTGACGGCACGTTCTTCCAAGTACTGGCCTTGCCTGCAGAACCAGTCCGGCACAACCGGTTGCTTGTCGATGAAGAGGATATGAAACGGGAAGACCCGGCTACGATTTCCCGGATTATTAAGCATTCCCTGGAGAGAAAAAATGATCGATAGAAGAACAATATTGGAGATTCTCGAACTCAAGGAACAGGGATTTTCCAAGCGTAGTATTGCCAGGCAACTACAGCTTGACCGGGGAACCGTGGCTAAATACCTCACCGACGAGCACCTCGGACCAAAGAGGCGAAGCGCAAGGAAATCAAAGCTTGATCCATACATTGCAATGATAGAGGAAATGGTTGCCGACTGCCCGGACGTGAAAGCGCCGGTGATTCTACAAAGAATAAATGCAAAAGGGTTTGACGGGCAGATCACCATTGTCCGGGATTTTCTCCGGCAACTTCGCGGCCAACGGAAAACCCGCCAACCGTTTATCCGTTTTGAAACCAAACCTGGAGAGCAGATCCAGGTAGACTGGGGCCATTTTCCCGGTATCAGCTACGACGGTTACAAAAGAAAGTTGTACGCCCTTGCCGTGGTGGAGGGATACAGCCGCATGCTCTACGTCCATTTCTCCCACAGCCAGGAACAGAGCGCATTGCACCGCGGGTTGATGGATGCGTTCCGCTCCTTTGGCGGTGCCCCGAGTGAAATCGTAGTTGATAATATGCTCACCGCCGTCACCGAGCGGGTCGGTTCGTTAATCCGCTTCAACGAAGCGTTGTTGGAGTTCCTTAGTACGTTTGGCATCCGACCACATGCCTGTACCATCCGTTCTCCCCACGAAAAAGGTAAGGTGGAGAACTCCATCAAATACCTGCGCAACAATTTCTGGCCGCTCAGGAACTTTACCGATATCGAAGATGTCCGGCGTCAGGTTCACCATTGGCTGGGCAATGTGGCCAACGTTCGCAAACATGCCACCACCGGCAAACGACCAGTCGACCTGTTACATGGGTTGCGACCTCTCCCCGACTCGCTACCGGACACCAGGCAAACCTGCTCGCCACTGGTTCACAAGGATTTTGCAGTGCGATTCGATGCCAACAGCTACAGCGTACCTCCCTGGACAATCGGCAAACCGGTTACCCTCAAGGCAGATGAACTTCGCGTATACATCTATCTCAGGGATAAGCTTGTCGCCTGTCACCAAAGGAGTTGGAGTAAGAAACAACGACTGGAACTGCCCGGTCACCTGCAGCAGGTAAAAAAGATCCGGAAAAGACTGCTCCGGGACAGGCAGGTTGTGGTCTTCCTGTCGCTGGGGGAGGTAGCCTTGCGGTATCTTGAGCAGCTGACTGCAAAAAACCTGGTGATACGCAAGAACATCAATGCTCTTCTGCGGTTACGGGATGAATATGGTGACACCTCTCTGATTTACGGCCTGGAAAAGTCCCTGGAAAAAAAAGTCATCGGCGCAGACTATGTCCGCAATATCCTCTATCAGGAGACAACACCGATTACCACCCACCTTCCGGTCAGGCTCAAACAGGAGGAGCTCAATGACATCACCCTTGCAACTCCGGCTCTGGCAGAATATGACGCCGTCGTCCTCAAGAGGAGAAAACACAATGGTTAACAAGGTTCAGGAAAAGTTCAGGCAGCTGCGCCTCAAGCATTGTGCGGAAAACATTGAAACTTTCCTTGAGCGGGGAGCTAAGAAAAACCGCTCACCATTACAGACTATCAACGATCTTCTCGACCTTGAGATCGAACAGAGGCATCTGGCGAGAATCAACCGTTGCTTCAAACAGTCGAAGCTGATGGACCAACTCACTATCGACCAGTTCGATTTTAAATATCATCCGTCACGAAGCAAACAAAAAGCAACCATCCTTCACCTGCTGGATCTTGAATTTATCGAAAAGAAAATGGATGTCATCCTCATCGGCAACCCAGGTGTCGGCAAAAGCCTACTGGCAAAGACCATTGCCTATGCGGCAACCCAGGCCGGGATAAAGACCCTTTTTACCTCGACAATGGAGATGATCAACCAGTTGGTGGCCGCTCAGGAAAACCATACTTTGCTGGCAAAACTCAAAACATATCAAACTCCGGACGTCCTTGTCTGTGACGAAATAGGTTATCTTCCGCTCGGCCAACAGGGTTCAAACCTGTTTTTCCAGGTGATCAGCGCCAGGCATGAACAAAAGTCGACAATCATAACGACTAATCTGCCTTTCGCTCAATGGGGAAACGTCTTTGACAGCACAACTGTGGCCACGGCGATTGCCGACCGACTCGTCTACAACTCGGAGGTCCTTGTTATGGAGGGCAAAAGTTATCGAAAGAGATCATAGAGTAAAAAAATAATCTGCTCAAGCTACAGAGGAAATGTTGGCCGTCAATCCTTCCGAGACGCAGAGTTGCGTCCTGTTGCACTTCTGGCCGGTTTCTATCCGGTGGTTTTGGCTGGATTTTACGCCGCTGATTACATTACAAGTCTGCCTTTGAGCTTCTATCCATATAGCGAGGCTGTTTGGGTATTCGTTTTTCAATGTTTGTAGGTCACTGCTGTCCACAAAGAGTATTTCTTCATTTCTTTCCAGGAAATAACCCACTTTTGCAATTGTAGACGCTTTATTTAATAGCAGTGCATATTCAACAACTTCATTTATATTGTAAAACTCCACTGATTCCAAAGAACGCCAAATTTCCTCCCATCCCCCACCGAGGTGTGGCTTATCGAATAGGTCAACAAGAGTTCGTTCAAGACTAGTGACTCTTATCTCCATCCCATTCCTCTCCGAAGTTTTTACTCCAAAGTTTGATTTTCGTTTATCAAGCAAAGATTTTGGTGGTCGTACTGGCGAAAATTGATAATTACGGAATGAAACATCTTTTACAGAACGCTTTGTCAAATACAGAAATTTGTTAAAAACAGAGTAGCTTTTTGAATAGAAGTCCAGGGCTGTATGGTAGGCAAGAACGGCGTCCTGTGCCATTCTCGAAGCCAACAGATATGGATCTGCAAGATAGTCGGCTGCCGTCACACCAGATGGTACAACAGCATAAAGACCCTTCTTCACCCGCACAAGGTTTCCATTATTTACATGATACGCAAGCAGGTTATCCCTCGTACTCTTATTACGATTTTCTTTACCACCAAGATATTCGGTAAATTCGGAAGTGGTAAAGACAGGATGCTGGTTTAAAAATTGTTTTACTTTCATGAGTTCTTGACGATTTTATTCATAACCACCAATTTTTTTAGTAGTATTGATCCATATTACCAAGTTAACAGGAACACACAACCGTTGACAATTAATGGCGTAACCACTAATATTTTTAGTGGTTACGGTTGAATTTGTCAATTACTATGTTGAGAGTTGCTGAAGAAGGTATACGTTTTCTTTCAAAATTCTGCTAGAGGTAAAAGTACCCGAAAGTTCCATATGAGACCTGATTAATAAGAAAAATTACCAGTCAATTCAGCAATTCGAGCAGATCTTCTTTATAATCTTCACCAAACGACCAGTAATTCTGAGCTATTTGTTCAATTTCTCTATAACGTTTTGGTTCTTTCAGTACATCAAAACGAGCATTCGCTTCCAGTTGTTTTCTAAAACCGGTAAATGAGAAATTGCTTGATCCAAGAGAGGTCGAATAGTCTGTTAAATATATTTTAGCTCAGTGTTGCATATTCCAGACGATCCCGGCCACGGATTCCATTCCATTCCGGCCACCCATTCCATTTGATCCCGGCCACTGATTCCATTTCATTCCGGCCACTGATTCCATTTGATCCCGGCCGGTGATTCCAGAGTATTCCGGCCATTATTCTGGTGAGTAGCGACGCATAGAATCAAATGGTAGAAAAACCCTTTTTACGATGAATTTATCAAGGAGGGTTTCATGCCAGGCAAGAGGTTATCTATGCGAAAGATACGTGAGGTATTACGCCTCAAATATGAATTAAACCGCAGCAACCGTGAGATTGGTATGAGCTGTGGAATAGGCAGCAGCACCGTCAGCGATTATTTTCAGCGGGTACGAAATGCAGGACTTACATGGCCTCTTCCTGAAGAGCTTACCGACAATGCCCTGGAACAATTGCTGTTCCCGCCTCCGACCCCACGCAACAGTTCACGACTGTTCCCTGACTTTCATGAAGTGCACAAGGAACTGCAAGCGCGTAAAGACGTCACCCTGAATCTGCTCTGGGAAGAATATAAAGAACGAAACCCGGAGGGCTACCAGTACAGCTGGTTCTGTCACAAGTATCGGGACTGGGCTGCCAGGCTGGATGTGGTCATGCGACATGAACACCGGGCAGGTGAGAAAATGTTTGTCGACTATGCAGGCCAAACGGTCGATGTGATTGACCGGGAAACCGGAGAGATACATAAAGCACAGATCTTTGTGGCGGTGTTGGGTGCCAGCAGTTACACCTATGCCGAGGCCACGTTGAGTCAACAGGTCGAAGACTGGATCAGCTCTCATGTCCGTGCTTTTTCCTTCTTCGGTGGTGTTCCGGAGGCGGTCGTTCCTGATAACCTGAAAAGCGGTGTCAGCAGAGTCTGTCGCTATGAACCGGATATCAACCCAACCTACCACGATCTCGCCAACCATTATCAGACTGTCGTCTTACCGGCTCGAGTGAGAAAACCACGAGATAAGGCGAAAGTTGAAGCCGGTGTTCTGCTGGTGGAACGCTGGATATTGGCACGGCTCCGGAAGCACACCTTCTTCAGTCTGGCAGAGCTCAACAAGACAATCAAAGAACTCCTGAGCGTCCTCAACACCAAGCCTTTCAAAAAGCTTCCCGGCAGCAGACAAAGCCGCTTTGATGAAATGGACAAACCAGCACTGAAACCACTTCCCGCATCTCCCTACGAAATAGCCTACTGGAAAAAAGCTGTGGTCCATCTTGATTATCATGTGGAGGTTGAAGGACACTATTACTCCGTCCCGTATACCCTGGTAAAAAAGAAACTGGAGATCCGTTACACAAAAACAACGGTAGAATGTCTGTATCGAAATCAACGGGTAGCAAGCCATATCCGTAACCAGGTCCGGGGCCGTCATACAACCATACGAGAACATATGCCGCCACGACACCGGAAATACTCGGAATGGAGCCCTGAGAGATTTACCAGGTGGGCGGCAAAAGTCGGCCCACAAACAAAGGTGCTCACCGAAACACTCCTTGTTCAAAGGGCTCATCCACAGCAGGCGTATCGAACACTGCTCGGGATCCTGCGGTTGGGCAAATCCTACGGTGAACAAAGACTTGAGGCGGCATGCGACCGGGCACTGCAGATCAACGCGCTGTCTTACCGGAGTATCGACTCCATCCTCAAAAACGGCCTGGACCAAAAACCGCTCAGAGAAAAAGAACTCAACACCAGACCGGTGCAACATCGTAATATCCGTGGCGCTGCCTACTATGACTCAAAACCTGTTAAAGGAGAAAATAATGCTGCTTCATCCAACGCTTGAAAAACTGACGACACTACGCTTCACCGGTATGGTGGCTGCACTCGATGAACAGATGCAGATGAACTCACTTGATGACATGGGCTTTGAAGAACGGCTCGGCCTCCTGCTTGACCGTGAGATAGCTGTCAGGCAAACAAGGAGAATGAATACACGATTGCGCAAGGCCAGACTGCGCCAGGACAGCTGTATAGAGGACATCGACTTCCGTCACCCAAGAGGGCTGGATAAATCTCTTGTCATGAGACTGGCCGGCTGCGACTGGATTAAAGCGCATAACAATCTGATAATCACCGGCCCCACCGGGGTCGGAAAAACGTACCTGGCATGTGCCTTTGCCCAAAAGGCCTGCAGAGAAGGGTTCAACACAATCTACCTGAGAATAAGCAAACTGTTTGAGGACCTGAGCTTATCAAAAGGCGACGGTCGATATCTTAAACTGCTCTCTTCTTTTGCTAAAGCAGATCTGCTGGTTCTTGATGATTACGGACTTGAACAACTCGGCCGGGAACAGCGACATGATCTGCTTGAGATACTGGAGGATCGTCATGGCTTAAAATCAACGCTGGTCACCAGTCAGTTACCTGTTGAAAACTGGCATGAGCAGATCGGCGACCCGACCCTTGCCGATGCTATTCTCGACAGGCTGGTACACAGCGCACATAAAATAAAACTCAACGGAGAATCTATGAGAAAAAAGAATGCGAACTTGACGTAAAGGATAATGGTGAGGTAAAGGACAAATAACAGCGTCGCTACGCTCCGATCAACTGGCCGCGATCATCTGGAATGAGTGGCCGGGATCGCGTGGAATCGCTGGCCGCCTTCGGCTGGAATCACCGGCCGGAATCAATGGAATACGCATGTAGCTTTCTGTTTTGATGTTTTGATCAGGGATGTTAAAAAAATCTAGATTTACACTCTGTTTAGTATATTTGACGGAAATGGATACAAAACTGCCAGACACTATAGTTTTCACATTCGATGTCCGGAGAAGCTGTCTAAAAGGTATGATATTTGCTGAAGGATAAATAAAAAGGGGTAACCTGAATGGTCACCCCTGGTGATACTTAGCGACTGAACTGCAGTCGGTTTTTTTCCAGTAATTTAAAATATTTAATGGTGGAGGCGGCGGGAGTCGAACCCGCGTCCGCAAATGCTCCCCCTTCGTATCTACATGCTTAGTTCCCGGCTTGAGTTTCGCGCCAGGTATGCCGCGGGAACAAAGCGGACCTGGTGCTATTCTGCGAGAATCTCGCCATCTGACGTACAGACACCATCAGCAGGCCAGCCCGTTGAGTCGGCGCTCCGATCCGGTCTTACGGGCGAAGACCGGGGGAACGGCAGAGCAGACTAAGCTGCTACTGCGTAGTTATAATCGTCGGCGATTATAATTTAAGTTCTATCAGTTTTACGAGCAGACAGAAGCTCGGCATGCAACGATAAGCTTACACATCCCCGTCGAAGCCGTTTCGCCCCCATATTGTTAAATATTAATTTTCGTGGTTGCGCCTCATTTCGCGCTGAACCTCGCGGTCGGACTGTTTTTTCTTCAGTGCCGCCCTTTTATCATACTGCCTCTTGCCGTGGGCAAGACCTAACTCTACCTTTGCCTTGCCTTTACTATTAAAGTATATCTTCAATGGTATCAGAGCAAGCCCTTTCTCCTGCAGTTTTCCGATAAGTTTCTTTATTTCACGTTTATGCAGCAGGAGCTTACGCATCCGGACCGGTTCATTTGGGTTGTGGGTTGCAAAGCTATAAGAAGATATATGCACGCTGTGTAAAATTGCCTCTCCTCTGTCATCAATTCTGACATAGCCATCTTTTAGATTTGCCCTTCCTGCCCGAAGAGACTTAACTTCCGGTCCATTGAGGACCATACCTGCTTCAATCTTCTGCTCGATATGGTAATTGTGATAGGCCTTTTTATTCTGGCAGACAATTTTCCCACCCATAAAACTATTAACTATTCCTCTAGTGCTCTGAAGTCACCCTTAAGGCTTCTTCGTAGGTTGTAATACCGGCTTGGATCTTGTTCCAGGCGTCCTCACGTAAGGTAGTCATTCCTTCCCGGATTGCAACCTGTCGCATCTCTTCTCCTGTTTTCCCTTCGGCGATCATCATTTTCATCTGCTGGGAGAGAGGGAAAATCTCAAATATTCCGCAACGCCCTTTGTATCCGGTTCCCCGACATTCCCTGCAGCCAGTTCCTCTTTGAAGCGTAACGGGCTTATTGCCGGTAACCGGAAAGCCCATTTTGTATAACTCTTCTGCTTCCATTTCAAATGTTTCTGCACAACTGACACATATTTTTTTTACCAGGCGCTGTGCCATCGCGCCAAGGAGTGTTGAGCTGATTAAAAATGGCTGCAAGCCGAGGTCCATGAGACGCACAATAGAGGAGACAGCATCATTTGTGTGAAGCGTTGAAAAGACAAGATGCCCTGTCATTGCAGCCTGAACCGCATGGGCTGCCGTGTCGAGATCGCGAATCTCACCAATCATGATAACATCCGGGTCCTGACGAAGGATATTTCTCAAGATGGTGGAAAAGTTGACGTTAATAAGGGGCTGTACTGCAATCTGATTGAACTCCTCGTAGACCATCTCGACCGGGTCTTCCACGGTTACCAGGTTCATCTCTGGCGAGGCTATTTCTTTCAGGGCAGAATAGAGCGTGGTTGATTTACCGCTGCCCGTCGGTCCCGTTACCAGGACAATGCCATGGGGTGCATGCATGAAAGAATCAAAGACACCATAATCGCGTTTTGAAAATCCGAGATGTTCCAGTGATTGAAAAATCACATCAGGATCGAGTAATCTCAGAACCGCTTTCTCTCCAAAAGATACCGGTACTGTTGAAACCCGGATTTCTATATCTTTTTCACCCGATACACCCACCTTGATCCTGCCGTCCTGAGGCCTTCTTTTTTCTGCAATATCGAGACGAGACAGAAATTTAATCCTGGAAACAATTGCAGCATGAACGGCTTTGGGCAATTTGTAGATTGTGTGCAGTGCGCCATCAATTCGGAACCTGATCATACAGATATCCCGTTTCGGCTCGATATGAATGTCACTTGCCCGCTGATCCAGGGCATAATGGAAAATGTGGTTTACGGCATTTTTAATATGTTGGTCAGAAGAGGTTATACCTTTCGTGGTAATTTTTACATAGCGCTCAAGGTTACCGATGTCGACTGAAGAACCTCCCGCAAGAGATCCTATCTGGTCCTCTGCCGCGCTGATCGATTTTTGAAAACCGAAAAATTCTCCCAAGATCCGTTTGATATCAGATTTTGTTGCTATATAAGCCCTGGTCTTGACTTGATTCGCCTGCTCAATATCTGATAAAACTGGCTGGCTGTCCGGATGGTAAACTGCAATTTCAAGCACCCCGTCAGAAATATTAAAGGGCAATAATAACTGACGAATAGCAAAGTTTTTAGGAATCGTTTTAGTAACGATATCCATATCCAGCTCAAGCGGGTCCAACTTCTTAAAGGGTAATTTGGTCTCTTTACCAACAGCCCGCATGATCATTTCTTCATCAACCGGCTGATCGCCACCTCTCTTCTGGAGATTAAAAGAGACAATGATATCGATTAAATCTGGATAGTTTTTGTCAAAAGGATCGTCACCGCCATGCAGTTTTAACAATTTCTGACGCTGCTTACCCTTTTCCAGGTTTATAAATTTACATTGTTTTTCAGATAACACACCTTGCCGCTTGAGTAAAACAAGCAGGGCATCGCTATAGATTAACTTCATCGATTCTCCTTTGGTTCTATCGATTTATCAGACTAATCTATTGTCCACTTTTCTCTTCATTTTCGCAAGCTGCTTTCTTTTCAGGATGAAATGAGGCTTCGTAATGTCTTCAGGTTTTCTGAGTCTTCATGCAAATCATCACCCTTGGGCGTTTCCAGGGTCATCGGGTGATTTTGAAATAGAGGGTCATTGAGCAGATGAGCGAAGCCATTTAATCCGATGCAGCCTTGACCGATATGTTCATGACGGTCTACCCTGCTGCCAAGATCCTTTTTGGAGTCATTCAGATGGAAAAAGTGCAGGTGATCAAGACCGATTTCCCGTTCAAACTCCTGCATGGTTTTATTATAATCCTCTCCCGTGCGAATATCATAACCGGCAGCAAAGATATGACATGTGTCCAGACAGATGCCAATCTTATCCGGAAAACGAGATTTGTTTCTGATAGAGCCAAGCTCATTAAAGCTTCGTCCCAGCCCGGTACCTTGTCCAGCAGTTGTTTCCACCAAGACCATAGTATCAGATCCCGCCTGGTCAATTGTTTCGTCAAGCGCACTGACAAATCGCTCAAGCCCGATCTCCACACCGTCACCGGTGTGAGAGCCAGGGTGCAGGACGACATAGGGTATCGACAATTGATGACAGCGCCGCAGCTCTTCCGTAAAGGCATGTATGGATTTTTGACGGAGGTCCGGCTTTCCGCTCGCCAGGTTGACCAGGTATGAAGCGTGAGATGCAACAATCATACTGCCGTTTTCCTGCCAGCTTTCCTTATATCTCTTAATTTCTTCATCAGACAATGGTTTTGGGTTCCATTGCCGTTGATTACGGGTGAAAATCTGTAGAGATTCTCCACCGACCTGCCTGATTTTGTCAAAAGCGTAATGCAACCCTTTGCTGACTGATTCATGTGCACCGAGTAATGGCATAATAGATTCTAAATTTTCCAGATGAGATTATATTGGGGGTGCCGACTCATACTTCTCTGTCCTGAATTTTTCGATCTGGTCTCGATAAAACTCCCTCTCTGAGGTTGCCCCTCTCAATGCTTCCATTTCCGTGCGTATGGCCTCTTCAACGAGCCCGTTTGCCCAGTAGGCCGTCGCCAGTGTATCGAGCACATGTGCCCTGGAGTTTTTTAAAACGGCTCTCTGGGCAAGGACCAGTGCTCTCAGGGGATCTCGCATTGTTGAATCCTCACTTGTCAACAGGAGCCAGGCAAGGTTGTTCAGCACCACGGGGTTTCCAGGATCAATCTCCAGGGCTTTATTATAGGCAACCAGCGCTCTCTGCTCCATCTGCCTGTTGATCATCAGGTCGCCAACCAACTGAAACCAGAGTGCTTTATCTTCTATATTCTGAACTCGACTCAACAGGTCAAGCTCGATGTATTTCTCCTGATAGTCCCGGGCCATTTCATCTGTCGGCACCTGTTTTACCAGAACAGCAGCAGCGACAAGGACAAGTACATAGATGATGAGGCTTCGACGAACTTTTTTATCCTGACTGTCAATTAATGATGGCTCTGCCTCACATCTTTCAAGTGTCTCAATTCGCTCACCAATTCCGAAATGATGCCAGTTTGGTTTCTTTTTGCTCTGTCCGCTTGTACCGGCTATTTTATCAAAAGCTGAGATCAGGGCCCGGCCACTCCCCAGAATTTTGATAACATAAAGATCGGCCTGCCGCTCAAAGTTACGAATAAAGTAGCCGAAGACAAACCTGAAGTAGAATAGAAGAAGAATCAGAAACGGAACGCCGACAATCAGTCCGATAATCGTGTCAGGGCTCATTTTTTCACTGGTCAACAGCTGGAAAACCCACTCAAATGAAAATGAATAGTAAAAGAGTGGTTCTGCCAGTAATCCGGCTATTGCACTGAAGCCACTGATCAAGAGGACATACATCAACAGATGCTTCTTCTTTACGTGACCGATCTCATGAGCCATAACTGCTTCCAGTTCAGCGCTCGTCATGGTCTCAATGATTGCAGGGGTTAGCAGGATATAGCGAAGTCCCGGTATCATTCCCATCACCCCAGCCGTCAGAACCCGTCCCTCAAAAAGTGGCCAGATATAAAGCTCAACCTTGAAATTCTGACGTTTGCAAAATTCGATCAGATGATCTTTCAGAGGTCCGTCGGGCAGTTTTTTGCACCCCCAGAGACGTCGCACGATTGGAGGAAAAAAAATCATTATAAAAACCAGAAAAATAATAAAGAAGAGCAGGTCCCCCAATGTTGAAGAAATGAATGATTTCAAACCATCAAATGGGGCAAGCGCGAGTAGATCATAAAACAGAGACAAAGTAACCCAGGGCAACACGATCGGCAAATTTGTCTTGATATTCAGGGCCAGAAAAGTAGTCAGCGGGTAACGTTTTCCAAAAACAAATGAGTAACTCTTTCGTGCGGTAAACCACATGAGTGACAGAAATGTTATGAATAAGACTAAACCGGCAATATTCGTCAGAACCGGCAATCTGTCGTCAAGACTAAAGACGGTGCAGTAATATTTTATATCGGTGAAGGATAACAGCACGGCATAAAAGACAAGTGCTAAAATAGAAAATCTTTTTTCAGCCTTGAAATATCCCGCCGATGTTCGCGTTCTGGGGCTCTGGAAGGCACGATGTGATAAGTAGGTATAAATACCGAATAACCCGGCCATAACCAGCAGTGACTCCAGGAGCGACATAGCTGGTGCGACAGCAGCAGAATTTATGCTGAACAGGAAAATAGCTGTCAGAAAGATGAGAAGGTTACTATAAATCACGATATTCAAACTTGTTATTTTTAATCAAGACAACAACCCGTTGGCACTATAATTCTCTTTAAACACAACAGCAAGGAAGTCCGGAAATATCAAAAGGTCCTGACTCTAAACAATAATTTGATGTTTAGCATGGTATCGTTTTCGTTTTTTAGATAGCATTATCTTTTTTTATTGACATTACCGCCAACATAAGATTTATTTACAAGTTTAACTGCCGGAAGGGCGCATAGCTCAGTTGGCTAGAGCCACCGGCTCATAACCGGTCGGTCGTAGGTTCGAGTCCTACTGCGCCCACCATTATTAACAAACCAGCTTAATACTGGGATCTTGAAAAGAAAAAGAACTGGAAGACATACACGAGGGATGAAGACAGGCTCCCTCTTTTTAGATACACAGCGCTCAGGTGAAACAAAAACACCTTGGGCGAAGAAGGGCTAAAGGTACACTCCGAAAGGGATGTACCTTTTTTTTATGGTTTTTTAAAAATATCAATTATTTTAATGGCCGTTACAATCAAAAATATCATCAAGTGCCTTGACGAAATCGCCCCATTTGCCATTGCAGAATCCTGGGATAATGTTGGTCTTTTGGTCGGTAATCGTGATCGCGAAGTCAGATCAATCTTGGTCGGTCTTGATCCTACAACTCGTTTACTTGATGAGGCGGTAACCATCGGCGCGGATACTGTCATTACCCATCACCCCGCAATCTTCAAGCCAATACCTTCCATAGATACTGGTGAGCCGGCCGGAAAGTTTCTTGAAAAAGCCCTGAATAATCAAATTAATGTTTTTGCCTGCCATACTAATTTTGACAGCGTAGCGCCTGGGGTAAATGATGAACTAGCAGACCTCCTTGGACTTGAAGATATCAGTCCTTTAATTCCCGGTGCTTCCCAGCCTTTCAATGGTGCCGGGATGGGACGACTGGGTCATTATCGCCAACCACTTGACCGAACAACTTTCATAAACAAGGTCCTCGACATATTGGAACTTCCTTCAATTCAGACGGCGGGCAGTCTGCCTGAAATGATATCTTGTGTTGCACTCTGCGGCGGCAGCGGCTCAGAATTCGCTGAAGTTGCCCGGAACTGCGGCGCCGATCTGTTTATAACTTCAGAAATCAAACACAATATAGCCCGCTGGGCAGAAGAGGCAAATTTCTGTGTTATTGACGGAACCCACTATGCCACGGAAAAACCAGCTCTAAAATTGCTGGTTAAAAAAATAAAAACATACATGGACGCACACAACTGGAATATTTCAATTAGCGAGACAATAACAGAACGCCACCCTTTAAAGTTGGTGGATAAAAATAGTTATATAAAAACATAAAATTATACAGGAGAATCGTCTTGAACGAACAAACCGAACAACTTGTCTCTCTACAGGTGATCGACCTTGAAATCGATCAGATAGACAATGAGATCAAAAAAGAACAGGAAGAACTTGATAAACGTATATCGGCCTTGGCAGAAAGAGAGACTCGCATCAACGACCTCGATTCAAGTATCGAGACTTTTGAACGGGAAAGACGCACTCTGGAAGATGAAATGACCGACAAGATTGGCCACGTCAAAGAGCGGCAGTCAAAGATGATGCAGGTTCAGACAAGCCGCGAGCAGACAGCTCTTCTCAAAGAAATTGAGGATGCGAAAAGGAACGCTAAGGAAAACGAGGAAAAAATCGTTGCCATTATGGAGCAGGTTGAAACCCTGACTACCGAGCTTACTGAAGAAAAAAACGTTCTTAAAACCGAGAAAAGCCTGGTTGCTGAAGAAACTGAAAAAGTCAGGGGTGCCATTGAGCAAATTAACAAGGGCAAAAAGACCAAGAAAAACAAGCGTGACAGGCAGGCCCAGAAGCTGGACAGCGCAATAATCAGGAAATACGATATCCTTAGAGATCGTAGAAACGGCCTGGCGATCGTAAACGTGCTCGGAGGTGTGTGCCAGGGGTGTTTCATGAACCTGCCGCCTCAGCAGTACAATATACTGCTCAGGGGAGACAAAATGCTTGACTGTCCATCCTGTCAACGGATGATTTATCATCAGGAGCTCGATAATTAAAAGCATTTTCCCCTTTCAACTTTTAGATTTAATAACTACATTAATTGCCGGAGCGGGTGCATGATCGCTCCGGCAATTTTTTTGCCGGGGAGGAAAGTCCGAACTCCGCAGGGCAGGATGGTTCGTAACACGAACGCCGGGTGACCGGCGGAAAGTGCCACAGAAAAAAAACCGCCCGATTCTATCGGGTAAGGGTGAAACGGCGAGGTAAGAGCTCACCGCTCTCATGGTGACACGAGAGGCAGGGTAAACCCCATCCGGAGCAAGACCAAATAGGGAGATGTTTGAGGGCTGCCCGTCCGAGATCTCCGGGTAGGTTGCAAGAGGTGTCGGGCAACCGGCATCCCAGTTAAATGATCATGGCCTTAACGGGTACAGAATTCGGCTTACAACCCGCTCCTTTTTTCCTGATTAATCATAGAAGTCTCAACTCATGAATGACCAGGGTTATTACCGTAACTATTCGAGCTTTTAGATGGCCAATCTTGCTGCAGCAATAATTCCGGCTGCCGGAAGCGGTACGCGTATGCAAGCGGCAATGCCTAAGCAGTACCTGAGCCTTGCGGGCAAGCCAATTCTTGTCCATACCGTTTCTGCGTTTGTCAGCTGCCAGGAGATTTCCCAGATTATTATTGTTGTGCCACCAGGGAGGCAGTCAGAAACAGAGACCTTACTGGATAACCACCAGCTCAGCAGAAAAAAAATCTCTGTTATCGCTGGCGGAGTCCGGAGGCAGGATTCTGTTTTGGCCGGACTCAAAGAAGTCGATCCTGATATCGACATTGTTCTTGTTCACGATGCTGCCAGGCCGCTTATTTCCCCTGAACTGATCAGCCGCTGTTACAACGAAACCGCACGTTCAGGGGCCGCAATTGCCGCAATTCCGGTCAAGGATACCCTTAAAAAAGGAAATTCCGATCATATCGTTGTAGACACCATCGACCGGAATGCTCTCTGGCAGGCCCAAACCCCTCAGGGAGCACGTAAAGAATTCTTGTTAGAGGCTTATGACCGCCTGGGAACAAATGATTTTACTGATGAGTCGTCACTTCTAGAGCAGGCTGGCATTGGTGTTCAACTTGTGGTTGGGGCAGAATCAAATATCAAGATTACCAGACCTGAAGATCTTGAACTTGCTGAAAAAATTATGAGCAAACCATATACAACAATGCGGATCGGACACGGTTTCGATGCACACAGGTATGAAACGGGAAGAAAGCTTGTTCTTGGTGGAATCGAAATAGATCATCATCGAGGGCTTGCGGGACACTCAGATGCAGATGTTCTCACCCATGCGCTCTGCGATGCCATTCTTGGGGCTTTAGGTAAGGGTGATATCGGCAGCCATTTTCCGGATAATGACAGCACCTTCAAGGATATTTTGTCACTCCTTTTGCTCGACAAAATTATCTCAATGGCTGAAAAAGAAGAATTTTTTCTCGTCAATGCAGACATAACTGTCATCTGCGAGGCACCAAAACTCGCTCAATACATTCAACAAATGAAGGAAAAGCTGGCCTCATGCTGTAAAACGAAAATCGATCATATCAACATTAAAGCCACAACTACAGAAAAGATGGGTTATACAGGAAGAGAAGAGGGAATCAGCTGCCATGCTGTCGTTCTTCTCGATGCTCACCCAGTAACCATAGAGGAATCAAAACAATGAATGTAACGATAGACAGAGAGCGTCTTGCAAGGATTTTTACAGAACTGTGTGAAATCAGCAGTCCTTCCCGCGAAGAAAAAGGTGTTTCCGACTATTTGAAATCAGTTTTTACAGCTCTTAAGGCAGACTCTATTTACGAGGACGATTCAGCTTCTGCAACGGGGTCAGACTGCGGCAACCTGATACTGCGTTTTGAGGGGAGCAGTGCAGCAGATCCGGTTTTTTTCGCCTGCCATATGGACACGGTCCAGCCTGGTCATGGGGTCCAGGTAAATCGCAGTGGAGATATCTTCACCAGTCGGGGAGATACGATTTTAGGAGGGGACGACAAATCAGGAATTGCTCCCCTTATTGAGCTTATTACCCTGTTCAGGGAAAAGGAAATCCCTCACCGAACCATTGAACTTATCTTCACGACCTGTGAAGAGGTTGGGCTCCTTGGTGCTAAATCGATTGATTACTCGCCGCTGCAGGCTCAATTCGGGTATGCACTCGATTCTAATGGAATCGACAAGGTTATTATCGGAGCTCCGGCAGCCAATCGGATGCGAATAGATGTTCACGGTACAGCTTCCCATGCCGGTATGAACCCCGAGGGTGGGGTCAGTGCATTTCTTGTTGCCGCCAAAGCGCTCACCAAACTCAGGCTTGGTAGAATCGATGAAGAGTCAACAGCGAATATTGGCATCATGAAAGGTGGCGTCGCAACAAACATCATCCCGGAATACTTGATGCTGCGAGGTGAAGTACGCAGTCACTCCATGGAAAAACTTGCAGCTTTTACCGAAGAAATTGAATCAACATTCAAGCAGACTGCCGCAAGCTGGCCGGTCGATGACGAGTCAAAACGTCCATCTGTGGCACTGAAAGTAGAAGCCGACTACCCGGCCATGAGACTTTCTGAAGAGGATAGCGTCATTCAGACGGTAACGGCAGCCGGACAAAAGCTTGGCAAAGAGATTTCCCTGGTCATTGCCGGAGGTGGAAGTGATGCCAACATATATAATGGCTATGGGTTATCGACAGCAATAATTGCCACAGGTATGAATAAAGTTCATACTACAGACGAGTGCCTTGATCTTAATGATATGGTCAGCCTTACGGAGTTGCTTTTCACCATATCAACCGAGGAATAAATCCAGTATCGGGCATTAAAAATATTTGCGGAATGATTCCGGCTTCCTGAACGGTATTCAGTTCTTTCTGGTTGAATTTCGTCTACACATATTATAAACAAAACACAGCAAAAGTTATTAAAGGCGCAAAGATTATTGTTTCTTTGTGCCTTTAGTATTTATACCTGAGCCGCTTGCAAAACGCCCTTTTCGCTCAACCTCTACGTTATGCTTAAATTTTTATCCTCGGAATATCAATTATATGCCTGCGGTAAAAATTTTTCACATGCCTTGACGTTGAACGAAAATCATCATTTTGCAAAAGGCTCACCTGATTTACAAAACAAACTTCATAATAATTCGGAATCATACCACTTGTCGATTTTTCGACGATCAGGCTTCTCATATGATGACTTCAATTGACCATTATTCAGTCCAAGACAGCAGTTCTCTGCGCCCAAAAGATGAATGTGGTGTATGTGGTGTATACGGCCACGAGGATGCCTCCAAACTCACGTATTTTGGTCTCTACGCGCTTCAACATCGGGGCCAGGAGAGCGGCGGCATTATTACCTCCGATGGCAACCAGGTTTTTATCCATAAAGACATGGGGCTGGTACCAGAGGTGTTCTCTGAAGAAAAACTGCAAAAACTAT
Source organism: uncultured delta proteobacterium (assembly GCA_963776075.1). Taxonomy (GTDB): domain Bacteria; phylum Desulfobacterota; class Desulfobulbia; order Desulfobulbales; family Desulfocapsaceae; genus MADRE3. The sequence continues at coordinate 41,921 of CAVZLG010000017.1, read as the reverse complement.
CAGGGAGCCTTTCAATTGGTCATGTCCGTTACTCTACCACCGGCGCTTCGAACATTATAAATACCCAGCCACTGCTGGTAACACACAAGGGAAAAACACTTGCAGTTGCACATAACGGGAACCTGGTCAACTCGATCAAACTCCGTAAGGAGCTGGAGGAAAAAGGGTCAATCTTTCAGACAACTATGGACAGCGAGGTGGTTTTACATTTAATGGCCCGTTCATCAGAAAACTCACTTGAGGATGCTCTGAAAAAAACGTTTACTGCCGTAAAAGGCGCCTTTTCCATGTTACTGATGACGCAAAAGTCCTTGATTGCCGTACGCGATCCTAACGGATTTAGGCCACTGTGTCTTGGCAAGCTGCCCAATGGTGCCTATGTCGTTGCCTCGGAAACATGTGCTCTTGACCTGATAGAAGCGGAATATGTTCGTGATATTGAGCCCGGTGAAATACTGATCATCAGTGATAATAAACTGAAGTCGGTTTATCCCTGGCCAAAACAGCGATCGAGTTTCTGTATCTTTGAGCATGTTTACTTTGCGCGGCCCGATTCTGATATTTTCGGTATTAACGTTTATGAAACGAGAAAACGTATGGGCCAGATTCTGGCCCGTGAACACAGGATTGATGCAGATTTCGTCATGCCCTTTCCCGACTCGGGAAATTACGCCGCAATCGGCTACTCCCAGGAGTCAGGGCTGCCGCTAGAGATGGGAGTTATCAGAAATCACTATGTCGGTCGGACCTTTATTCAGCCCACCCAATCCATGCGGGACTTTAATGTTCGGGTAAAACTCAATCCGGTACGCTCATTTCTCGAAGGTAAGCGGGTAATTATCATAGAAGACTCCATTATCAGAGGTACGACAGGAAAAAGCAGGGTAAAATCATTGAGAAATGCCGGAGTGAAAGAGGTCCATATGGTGGTCAGCTGTCCACCGACCAGATATGCCTGTTATTATGGCATCGATTTTCCAAGCTCAAAACAGCTCATCGCCTGGAATAATGAGGTAAAGGATGTTGCAGATTATCTTGGACTGGACTCGCTTTACTACCTGAGCCTTGAAGGTATGGTAGAGGCCACCGGCATGACTATGAATGATTTCTGCCTGGCATGTTTTAATAATATCTATCCGGTTCCGCCGGATCGTTCTTTTCACAAAAATTCGCTGGACATTCTTTAACCGGCACAACGAACGTATTATCTGCTACCCTGGGATATTTTCAGATACGACAAATTACACAGTTTTTGCCTGAAGCTTTGGCGTCATACATCGCCTGGTCTGCCCGTTTTAACATATGGGCCAGGTCATCTGCTGCCCCGATATCTTTTCTCCGAAAACATGAGATTATACCAATAGAAAGGGTCGTTCCAGCAAAGTCACTTTCCACAAATTTTAACAGAATGCGTTGAACAATTTCAGTTGCCTGAGTAGCTGTTGTCTGCGGCAATAATACGGCAAACTCATCACCACCAAGACGGAAACAGAGATCAACACTGTTGCGCGTGCCTTCCCTCATTATATCGCTGAGCGCGATTAGCACCTTATCCCCCGCATCGTGCCCATATGAGTCATTGTAATCCTTAAAATTATCGACATCAATTATGGCGAGAAACAGTGAGTAGCTCTGCCGATCTGCCCGTTCAACTTCTCGAGGAAAACGCAGATCAAAAGCACGCCTGTTCAAAAGGGAAGTGAGGCTGTCGCACATTGACAGCTCTTCAAGTTTGCGAACCATGCTCCTCTCACGCAGAGCCCTGGCAAGTTTTGCTTCGAGTTCAGACTGGTCTATCGGCTTTTTGATAAAATCTATCGCTCCAGCCCTGATGACATCAGCATAGCTGGCACGCTCATTATAGCCTGTTGCAATAATAACATCGGTTTCGGGGTGGTGTCGGATAATATATTTCAACAACTCCATACCGTCCATATTGGGCATGATGACATCAGAAAGTACCAGATCACACTTGGATGACTTCAGCACTTTAATCGCTTCCACCCCATCAGAAGCAAGGTGACAATGGTATCCAAGGGATGAAACAAGAACACTGAGCGTTTTCCGTACCAGCTCATCATCATCCACAACAAGAATTGTTGCTACGCTGCTATTATCCATATTGATGGCTTTATTATACCCCAGGCCAGAGTGATTAATTAATATGCGTCCTTTTTACAGAATCTTACGAACATTCTAGCGTGTCTGAAAGACAATGTCCAATATTGCAGGTATTGTATTTTACTTTTCCGTTCTTTTCTTAGCTGAAATGTATTCTTTTTATGGATTGAATACACTCCAGATGTTACGTTTTGTTTCTCTGCTGTCCCTTAGTTTGCCATTTCCATGATAATATTGTTATAAAACGAATAATCTTTTTCCGGCAATTGCAAATAAAGGCGAAATTAATGGAATTTCCAGATCCTGAAAACGATATTCATCTATTCAGGATTTTTGATTCAGGAATATCTCCTGATCCTCTCGATGAAATAGTACATCTCTTACAGCTCATCGCTCCCTCAGCAGACAAAAAGCTGATCATTAACTCTCACCGGGATATACAGGATATTTTCAGTGGATACTATCCTGGTTTTAAACAGAACATGAATAAGTATCACGACTTGAGGCATACTTATGCAGTTGCACTTGCAACGGCACGGTTATTTCATGGTACTTTTATACAGGGACAGACACTCTCCACTCTTGCTATTTTAAAAGGAATGTTGAGTGCATATTTTCACGATACCGGCCTTCTGCTCAGGTCTTTTGATACTGCCGAAAAAGGTGCTGAGTATACACGTTACCATGAAACACGATCGATAAATGTGCTGGAGAATTATCTGAAATCCTGGAACCTTGATGATGAGATACGGGTAGACTGCAGCTCAATAATCAGGTGTACCAACATTGAATTTGATTTTGAGTCGACAGAATTCAGCTCACCTGAAATCAAACGTGTCGCCCAGATCGTCGGAACAGCCGATCTCCTGGCCCAGATGGCTGATCGCTATTATCTCGAACAACTCCCTCACCTTTATCAGGAGCGAAAGGCGGGTGGGGTTGTCGATCATCTATCAGCATTTGAATTAATGAGAGGAACCTCATCTTTCTATCACAACGTCATCATGAAAAGACTCGAAACGGTGCTAGGAGATGCGGCTCATGCGATGAGGGATCACTTCAAACAGCGTTGGCATCTTGACAGGGATTTATATAAAGAGAATATAAAAGCCAATATCGAATACCTGCAAAAGGTGGTCGACAGATGCCATGCTCACCCCGAGGATATATTCATCTATTTAAGGCGTCGACCTCCACTGACAAATTGAAGTATGGCTCGACATCATTTCTCTCTTGGATCTCTGCCCGTTTCAAACATTTCAAACAGATCATAAAAAAGCCGGGCAACTGCACCAAAATGAGTGACAGCACCGGAGCCGGCGTACGCTTTTGTCAGCTCCAGAGCTTTGGCAAAACTTTCCTGGCTCTCAGAATGGTGTGGGTCTTTAAGTGCATTAACAAGTCGATCTCCAATCCTGTCATTACCTTTTTCCATATATCACGCTCCATCTTTTATTTTTCAAACACTAAGGGCAGCTGGCCTCTCAAACAATGATGATGTAATTACTCCCTGGTATTATCATTTATCCACTGCCGTGTCCCATAATATCGGCATGATTCTGATGCTACCTCAATGGCACGTTCAAGGCTGTCTCTGAACGAATTTGAGAGTATATAGTTGCAGAAGGCACCATGCAGTATATCACCGGCTCCCAAGGTATCAACCGTTTCGACTTCAGCCACATCAATAGAAAACATAGTCGCGCTCTCGCAGGCGACAACAGAATTTTTCCCTCTGCTCACTGCGCAGCCAATCATTTTATAAGGTGATAAATAGTCAAACACGGATGCCAGGTCTTTACAGCCGGGTGGTAAAAAGTTTTCTGAACAGATTGCATAATCGATATAGGGAAAAAGATCGTCAAGCCCTTTTTTCCAGGAACCCCCATCAAAAACAACTTTCACGCCGTGTCTTCTGGCGTATTTTGCAAGCAGGACAGCCTGAGAAAGGTAGTAACCGTCAAGCAGCAGTATATTGCAATCTCTCAGAAATGATTGATAATCTATCTCTTCCAGGAGGAATTTCTCGTCGGTATTGGAATAAATGACACAGCGATCACCGGTTGTTGAATTTATCAGGATGGAAGATAAAACGGGTTCTCCGTCCGGATCAGCGGTGCAATCGTGAAACATTACACCGTGCTCAGCCAGGTCCCTGCTTGCAAGGTGTGCTGAGGGGTGATTCCCCAGGCCGCTGCACAGAAGGCTCTTATTGCCCAGAGCTGAGAATGTAACGGCAGCATTGGCAGCAGGCCCTCCGGCAAATGCAAGCTGCCACTCTGCTTTGAGTTTTTCATTAGGTGCTGGGTGAGATTCCACCCCATAAAGGATATCTATCGTCGTTAACCCCAGAAAGAGCCCAGTGTTCATAAGGTTATCTCCTTTGTGTCAGTTCCAAAACTATATCGGTTTATGAGACCACCGGGAGGACAAAAAACAGAGCACCAGGATTAACAGCGGCAACTGCAGAGCGGGTGGCATAAAGTAAAGTATGGAAACTGAGGAAAACCAGTTAGAGATTCTTACGACCGGAATCTTCCTGGTAAACAGTTGGCAATTGCATACTCGTGGCAACTCCTGCCAGCAAAATTGCCGGTATTACGTTTCTCCTGAAACCACGTGCTATTTCCTGCAATATGCTGATTGTTCGTTATATTATTCAATAACCTGACAACAACTCTGCAGGCATCACATTATATTGACCGATGAACAATTATAGTCAGCTTTGTTAAGTGGATGGTAAAACTTCACATAGACACTAATTACCTGATCATCCTGAGAATGAGATCCGGCACCAGCGATCACACCAAAACATGTTTTCTCGGATCCATCATTGAGTTCGACTTCTGAAGACACCTGTCGTCCTAAAATCTTCTCAGCATTGTCCGGGTGAACGAGCGGCACGGTAAAACAATAGCCTCCCCGGGCAATGTATTGCAAAGATCCCACAACACCACCCTCAATAACCGCTCCAGATGAGTCATGGAATAAGGACATGCCATCGACCTTGATATCTTCACCAAGCGGCTTCATGGCATCGTTTTCTGCCAGGTTGATCAGGTAAGGTATAACGTCGTAATGATTACAATAATACCGTAGTTTTTCAGACATTTCCGGAAACTTTTCAGTAAGTTCTCTGAAGCTGTCCTGTTCCAGTATCCGTACCTGCAGGTCGGTCTGAGCCGAAAGGGAAACCGTCCACTTTAAATCCTGGATAAAGCCCTCACTGCCAATTAAATCTCCAGTCTGAAGGCTGGTCAGCAGAATTTCCCCTTCTTCTTCATTGTAGGACAGTCCAGCAAATCCATTGTCTATAAAAAACATGCTGGCGACAGTATCACCCCGGCGTACTATTTCATCGTTAGCCTTATAAGAAAACGGCTTCAGCAACGTGAAAAATTTGCCAGCCTCATCACTACTCATCTGTTCATACAACTTGCTCCAGATCATGAAATGCTGTTCCTGACTTGTGTGAGCGTTACTGTCCTCAGCTGCCTGCCTGGACGAATCACCATCTTCTGTCAGGGCAGAATCAGCGAGCGGTCCTGTAATATCCCCTCCGGCAGAAAAACTATCCATCTCATCGCTACTGAAGAGGGATGTCTCCTGATCTTCTGTAACCTCGGCGAGTATATCATCTTCACTGATTGTCCTGTCAACAGGGGTATCGGTTTCATTGCTGTTCCTGTCAGAGGATCTATCCTCCAATTTCATTTCCAGTACCTGAAGTGATGTGGATGCCTCAATAAAAATTCTGTCCTGAGCTCCATATCGGCCCTGTCTTTCCTGGATCAGATCATTCAGACAGGGGACCACTCGCGGCAATGGGAACATTTTTATCCCGATGCACAACTTTAAAACCAAATCGTCCTGTACCTGGCGAGCTATGTCAGTTCGATTTTCAAGCATGTCGAGAAAGGCTTCACCAACATCGTTATCTGAAAATTGGGCCAACTGGTTTATGATCTGCCCCTTGAGATCATCATTTACCCGCATCAATGCAGTGAGAAGTCTCTTGCGCATCTGAGTCCCACCCAGCATCTCAATACAGTTGATAACCTGCTGCTGGACCCTGGTATCATTGTAGTCCAGGTATGGCTCCACCGCAGAATACAATTCAGTATCTTTAAGACGGGAAATAATGAAAATTATGTTTCGAATTACAAACCATTGGGGATCATCTTCCAAACACTCGATAAGTACGGGTATACTGACCTCTCCAACTCGGGGGATAAGCTCTATAAGAGTAAATCGCTCCTCTTTACTGTCGCAGTAGATCATTTTCTGGACAAGAAACAGCGCACCAAAACGACCAAAATGCATTAGTAAGTTTTCGACAACCTCACGTCTGTCATCATTTTCATCAAGATAGATGTTTACCAGTTTATCAAGAATATCGGGCTCTGCCAGGTTCTCGTGAACCTTTGCAGACATGCCCCGAATCAAATTGTTTTTTTCAATTACCCCTGAGGTTATCTGGTGCAGGGTGCTGATATGGTTCTCAACATCATACCATTGTTCGTTGTAAAGCATTTCCAGGATAATTTTCTGAAGCTGCGAACAGACAAACTCAAAGCCAGGGATAAATTCATCTTCTATCCTCAGCCATTCAACCAGAATTACAGCCAGTACCTCCTGAAATTCTTTAAAGTCCTCTTCTATAATTATTTCAGAGAATACGGAAAGGATCATTAAGGAGCGTTCACGTATGCCTGCCTCGTTGCTGCACAGACTGTCGCCAAGCTTCTCAAGGACTTCGTTTGCTTCTTGTTTTTCGTCAAGGATATATTTATTGAGTATGTAGGAAGCCAGATTTTCAACTAACTCATCGTTATTAAGTGCGTCAAATTTACCCTGCATAAACGTCTGCACACCCTTTTCAACGCGGGCAGCTTCCCGTTTTTTCTCAGCATCAGAAATTATGGATTTTGCTTTAGCCAGGGCTTGTGCCTGCTTATCCTTTTCTATATCCATTTCCCCTCATTTGTCGAACCCTGTTGCAGAAATAACGTGTATGATAACAGCTCATTCACGGAGCAGTCATAAAAAGTATAATGGTTTTCAAATATTTTTAACAGTTTTGAGCTGATAATTAGTGATTTGCGGTCAAGATTGAGACATCGTCAGCCTTCGGTCATCCAGTTGAAAATCGATCAGCAACGCAGGCTGACTATAAACTTTTTCTCAGCGGATATCCTCACTCATATACTGAATAAAATAATTATTTCAGTATATTAAACCATTTGTTATGAATGATTGCTATTTTTTATTGATTAGCTTTTTTTTCTAATCCTTATTATCATTGAGAGATCATTCGCATTGGTTATCATGGCTCATTCACGTAATTTTGTTATCGTGACAGGGCTGCCGCACCGTTAACCCCATCTATGCGTTCTTATGAGTATACAGAACAATCATGAATCGCTCGCTGATCCGGCAACACTGAATGAGTTCATCAGTTCATTACAACGACTTTTTAAAATAGGCATTTATTACCCGAAGGGGCATGCTATTTTAGATAAAGCAACCAGCCGATGTATGGCGTTGCTGAAGGCTTTAGCCGGTGATAACCCCTCGGTAGTACTCCAGGACTACGGTAACACCCTGATGCTCGAAGGTGTTGAAATTAATCCTGATCACCCTTTTGTTCAAGAGTTCAAAAACATGTTGTCCACTCTCGGTATAACAGCTATCACCATCGACCGGGAGATAAGTATGGCAGAATTGCATGTGTTTGTGCGAAAAATGCTTTCTTTCAAAGCAGAAATTCTTGCCACCAAGCAATTTATCCAGATCGACGTTGAGGAGCTTCCTCATTCCATCGATGTCAAGCTAAAGGAATTTCTTGCTCGGGAAGATGGTTCAATTTCTGATGAATCATCCGGACAGGCAACGGAAAACATATCATCTTTCATAGATTCATTATCTGCCTATGGGTTGAAAAGCCATGAAATCAACCAGTGCAAGGAACTTCTAGATGCCCTTCCGTCCAGGCTGAGCGATAGCAACATCGACATGAGTGCGCTGCCACATGCCTCCTGGGATGATGTTGCACGTCTTCTCGCAAAGGCGGTCAGTTTCGACAAAGGGGCTGAAGAAGACATCAGAAACCGTGTCACAACACATACCCATATAAATGCTCTTGCCTCAATTCTCAGAAAACTTGAAAAAGAAACAGAAGATAAAAAATCACAGCAGTCGATCAACCTTCTGGTCTCTATCATCAAAAGGCCGTTAACCGATGCAGATAAGGAAATTTCTGAAGACGAAGATGTCGGCGGCAGAATATTTCCCGATAAACCAGGCATGACGGTTGATCAGATCCAGGAATTTACCACTAAAAACAGGCTCCACCCCCGGATTCTCAAGAGCATTCCTGAATCATCTGAACAGAATGAAACGCTTTCAATAATGATGCTATTGGCACAGCATACTCAAACATTACAAACGCAGATTCGCATGCAGCAGGTTTTTAGAGAGATCCTGTCTACCGAACTCTCTGCGAAAACGTGGGAAATGCTTAGCTCCGGGCTGCACATCATTGTGCACCAGGGCAAGCGGGCGAGAGTTTCGGCGACTATTAAACTGCTGGTGGAGCCCTTACGCAGGTCAAGTCATGCTAACTCCCTGCATCTCTTCTTTCTCACAGCACAGCTCTGTGACAGTAGTGACAGGAAAATTCTCTGGCCATATGTCGTCAACGAAATACTGGTAAACGGCAGCAATGTTGATCAGCAGTCATATCAATACCTCTGTCAGGTTGCCGCCAATCTTCCCTCAGGAGAAATGCTGGCAGCTCTGCCACAGCTCCAATTAATGGAATCTTTTCAGGATAATACGATTGCTCCTGATATTTTTAATGCCGTTCCGAGGCGTTGTTATCCCTTTTTTGCGTTCCTCTATAAAACAGAGATTGCACCGTTTATTGGAGAACGAGTGCTGGGGGGGCTCAGGAGGAACCCACCGGACTGGCTGATCAGAGCTATTGTGCCGCTGCTTGATCTATCAAATCAGGAGCATAAAGTCTTTTTATATTCATATCTTCGACAGGCAGCACAGAAAACATTACCTGCAGCTCTCAAGAGTGTTGCAGCAAAAATCATAGCGACATCTTTACCTGAAATCCCTGAGGAAAAGCGGGACGAAACATGGGTGCGGAACACCATTGGCTCTCTGGCACAATTGCAGACTGTTGAAACCCGTGCCCTGCTTAATCAGATAGCTAGAGAGAAAAAAATGCTCTTCATCCCTGAATGGCCGGCGGAGTGCAGAAAGGCAGCAGAGCTTGCACTCCAAGCCAGCAAGAAGAGGCGCTAGGATAACAAATATGTATGATAAACTGAATAATCTGTTAATCCTGCTCTGCCGAACAATTTCCACCCGTAAGCTCTATTTTGGCGAGCACCCCAAGGTGGAAATTCTTATTACCGATTTCATGAAGGAGCTGAAGGAATTCTGTAATGAAAACGAAATCGACAAGCTCTTTATCGGAATCATTGATAATAACCTTGTTTTTGAAGGAAGAAATCTGGTTGGACCCTCCATTGTTGGACGGCAACTTATCAATTTCGCGGCAAAACTCCGATGTGGAGGGATTTCATTCTCAAGCCAGACTGCAGAAGCAGAATTTAAAGCCTTCCTCAACCTTACCCTCGACCTTGATGCTCCTACTGAAAATATCCAGGAAGCAAGGGAATTACTTGTATCCAAAGATATTTACAATATTGAAATAGCCCACCAGTATGTTGGCCCATCCGGACCGATGACAAGGGATCAGCAGACAGCCTGGCATGGACAGGATAGCGGTGACTTCATTCACTCTCCAACCCTGATCTACCAGGCATTATTTGATGCCGTAGCCCAGGCACACGGTGATGTGCTCAGTGGAAACGACATAGATATCGACAACACGAGATCTGTCAGCGAGTATATGCTCCACTTCACCCAGACTCGCTTTTCAGACATGATGCAGCACGTACATTACCCCGATTATGACAGTTACACTGTTGGCCATTCTGTTCGTGTCGCCGCGCTGGCAGTATTTCTTGCACATTCTTTCAACTGGAGTGAAGAAGTACTCCTTTCAATTGGCACGGCTGGACTCCTTCACGATGTTGGCAAAAGTAAAATCCCAGACGAGATCCTTTATAAACCAGGCAAACTGAACAAGGAAGAATTCGCTGTGATGATGGCACATTCCCAGATGGGAGCCGAAATCCTGATGGCACAGAGGAATACAACTCCTCTTGATATTGCTGCTGCCTGGGGCCACCATATAAGGCATGACGGCTCTGGATACCCGAAGCAACCCGCATGGGCATCACGTCACCCGATTACATCTCTGCTTCAAATCTGTGATGCCTTTGAAGCGCTCACTGCAGCCCGGCCCTATAAACCGCCATTAAGCCCTCATATGGCATTCAGTATTATGCTCAGCGATAAAGGCGGCTTTCATCCTGCGCTGCTGGCCTCCTTTATATCTGCTGTTGGTCTCTATCCAGCTGGGAATGCAGTCATCCTGTCTGATGGCAGCAAAGGTATCGTCAGTACCGTTGGTACCAGAATTGACAGACCCCGTATACAACTCACCCATGATTCCCGGGGAGATGAAATTCCCGCTGAAGATCAGCAACTGATAAATTTAGCTGCAGGTGAACACAAAGAGCTGTTTGTTGCTGAATTATTGCAGGGGCTGGTTATGGAATGAGCACTTTTGCAACCGTGAACCGCCTGCGCTACCAGACTCCTTTATTTTCCATCGATGCCTACGGCTCCTGAACCGGCAGCCGATCCCCTTCCTGCAACAACTCGATTGAAATCTGATCTGGGGTGCGAATAAAAGCCATGTAACCATCTCTTGGGGGCCTGAGGATTGTTACCCCTTTATCCATTAACATCCGGCAATACTCATAGATGTTTTCAACACTGTAGGCGAGATGACCAAAGTTCCTGCCTTCACTGTAGGCTTCCTCCTGATCCCAGTTATAGGTAAGTTCAATTTCAGGCTCGCCGGGAGCAGTGGCGAAAAAAACAAGAGTAAAGCGGCCAGCTTCATTTTCTTTTCTTCTGGTTTCGACAAAACCAAGCGTACGGGTGAAAAATTTTACTTACTGATCAAGATGAAGTACCCGTATCATTGTGTATATTTTGTAAAAGATCAAAAAAGGTGGTGGCCCGGTAAGTCGTTGACTTTCAACACAGCTCCTGATAAGGTTTTTTGCCTTTACAGGTATGGAATAGAGATGTTTTTAACTGTTCGACTCAGGTGTTGAAAGTAACCACAGCACGTAGTAACCAGATCGAGATGTCGCAGCGTATCAATAAATCAAAAACCTCAAGCCAATGATTTGATTGTAGACAGCTATTATGAAATTTGAAGAAATACGAAACAAAGTTGATGGTATTCCGTACATCATGTCCGAAATGGCCAAAGATCTCTACCATTTTGTGATTGAGAACAAGCCCATCCATTGTCTTGAACTTGGTTTTGCCCATGGTGCCTCCAGCTGTTATATTGCCGCTGCACTTGATGAGATAGGAAATGGCCAGCTTACTTCTGTTGACTTGATCTCCGGTTTATCATGGCAGAAACCGTCCATTGAAGACCTTATGGAAAAAACAGGGCTGACTGAATGGGTCACCATACAAAGAGAGCATACAGGTTATAACTGGTTCCTGAAGAAAAAAATCATGGAGAACAGTAAGAATAATGCTTGTACCCCAATATACGATCTCTGTTTCATCGACGGCCCGAAAAACTGGACAATCGATTCTGCCGCCTTTTTCCTGGTTGATAAACTTCTGAAACCGGGCGGCTGGATTGTCTTTGATGATCTCCAGTGGACCTACAAGAAGAAAATCGACAAGGGCAAAACAAAGTCGGACGGGATCTCATTGCTCGAACTTGGACCCGATGAGATCGTGCAGCCCCATGTAGAACTGATATTTCAACTGCTTGTCATGCAGCATCCCGGCTATTCCAACTTCCTGGTGAAAGACAATTGGTGGGCATGGGCCCAGAAGGTTCCAGAAGGGAAGAAAGATGTAACTTTTGAGAATTCAAAAGAGTATCTGGCACGGCTTGAGTCCTGGGAAACTAAATTCAACAGAAGACAGAGGAGACCTTTCGAGCCGTTTCCAGAAAAAGAGGGTGATTAACGTACATACAACGTTAAGTTCATCAGGATTCAGTTACGGGCAGCAATACCGTAAATGTGCTGCCGCCGCCCAATGTGCTCCTTGCCTTGATTGTTCCATGGTGTGCCTCAACAATACTTTTGACAATAGCAAGTCCCAGGCCGGTCCCGATCATCTCTCTGGTATTTGCGTCCTTTACGCGAAAGAATCTATCGAAAATCCTCTCAACATCTTCTTCCGGGATTCCGTATCCATTATCTTCAACACAAATTTTCAGATATTCATTCTCAAGAGACGCAGACACTCGGACGCTGCTGTTTTCCGGTGAGTACTTGATCGCATTGGTGATCAGGTTAGTCATAACCTCCTCCATGCTTCTCTGGTTGGCCAGGAGTAATGGTAAATGGGTAAATTCTAAATCAATAGAAATTCCCCGCTCCTCAGCCCCCGGCAAATGAAAGGCAACTTGATCCTCCAGCAACACTCTCATGTCCACCGCAGCCTTTTCACTGCTTATCAGGCCGGATTCTATTCGGGAGAGATCAAGAAGTTCAGACACCATATTGGTCAGACTAAGGATCTTCTCGGAAGCCCGTCCCAGAATTTCCCTCTGTTTATCGGTGACATCACCCGCCAAGCCATCAAGGATCACCTTGATCTGCATCAATAAGGAATTCATCGGGCTTCTGACTTCGTGGCTTACCATTGAGACAAAATCGGACTTTAATTGTTCAATTTCCTTGAGTGCGGTGATATCATTAAGAACGGTAATCGTGCCGATATTGGAACCACCGCGACCCGGGAATGGAACACATTTTGCGGTAAAAATTTTTCTGCTTTCGCCATGCTGCCAGCTCAACTCTTCTGTCACCTCCGTTGCATATTCAGGTGACATAACAAGGGCCTTGTCAATCATAGAACGTAATTGTTCCCCTATATTGACTTCATCAATACTTCGGCCAAGAACCGGCTCTCCATGGTGTCCGATCATGTGGAGAAAGGCCGGATTCGCCAGTACAATTCTTTTTTCTACATCACACGTCATCACCCCATCTGCCAGGCGATTCACCATAACCTTGAGCCGTGAGTTGCTTTCGGATATGTCCTGGAGGGCGCGATTATACTTTATGGCTTTGTTGACAACCGCCCTGAGCTGGTCGGGAGTAAATGGTTTTGGTACAAAATCAAATGCCCCTCGTTTCATCGCACTGATGGAGTGCTCAAGCGTTGCATAACCTGTAATCACGATTACTACTGTGTCCGGATGCCGCTCTTTAACCACTGACAGAACTTCAAGTCCAGAGAGCCCCGGCATCATCAGGTCAACCAGGATGATGTCATAATGCTCCTCCTGAATCTTCCGCACGCCCTCATTGCCATCCGGAGCGAGGGCTACTTCAAAACCTTCCTCATTTAAAATCATCTGGCAACCATCACGAATACGCGGTTCATCATCAATAACCAGAATTTTCAGCAGGCTGTTCAATTTTTTTGATTCCACATCGTTCATTTGTTTCTCATGCTCCGTTTATCCGATCGAGTCAAAAAGTATTTCATTTGAGATGGTTACTACCGGTAGCTCAAGGGCGATGGTCGTGCCTTCGGAAGATGTCTGCTTAACCCCGATAAAACCTTGATTTTCTTCCATAATACCGTAGGCCATGCTGAGCCCGAGCCCTGTTCCTTTGCCAAGGCCTTTGGTAGTAAAAAATGGGTCAAATATTTTTGATACATCTTCGGGACGTATTCCACAGCCGGTATCAGTTACCTCCAGATAGGATTTTCCACCGTCCTTATCCAAGTGTGTCCGAAGGGTGATAACGCCCTTTTCCTCCATCGCATCGACTGCATTCATAATCAGATTGATAACGACCTGGCAGATTTGATTCTTGTCAGCACGAACAAGAATCTCGTGGTTCGCCAAAACCTTTATGATCTTAACATTCATAAAGAGACGCTGATCGTGAAGCAATTTGAGGCTGTCTGTTACCAGACTGTTTAAGGGAAACACTTCTTTTGAAGGGCTTGACTGCCTACTGTAGGCCAGAAGATTTTTTACAATTTCCCGACAGCGTTCCGCATCTTCAAGTACATAATCGAGATTTTTGCTCAAAGGGTGCTCACGTTCAAGCTTCTCACGCATCATATTGCCATAAAGCAAAATGCTGGTAAGTGGGTTGTTAATTTCATGGGCAACACCTGCGGCGAGCCTGCCAAGAGACGCCATTTTTTCGGTCTGGCCGATTTTCGTTTGAGCCTCGCGCAATTTTTGCTCTACGCTAAGCTTTTCTCTCAGATCGTTGAAAATGCCAGCCGTTGCTTCTTCTTCGCCACCTTCATAAATGATAGCAGCGGTCATTTCGACCGGAATTTCCTCTCCTTTTTTGTTGATGATGTTCAGCCTGGTACTTGGCAGCTTTCCTTTTCCGCCATGGTTTTCATCCCGCAGCATTTTCATAATATCCCGCGCAACCCCTTTGGGGTAAAAGCTTTCGATATGAACATTTCTTACTTCTTTGGCGGAATAACCGAAAAGCTGCTCGGCTGCCTCGTTTGCCAGGATAATATCACCCCTCCTGTTGGCGGCGATAATACCACTGACCGAACTCTGTACAACCTTATCGATAAGCTCACGCACATCCGTGTAGAGTTTTTCCAGAACTTTAACCTTGGTAACATCTCGTATACTCTCGATAACATATTTGACTTCTCCGCTATCTCCGAGGATAGGAGAGAATACGCGGTCTTCCCAACGGTCGTTTTCACCGTCAGCTTCCACTGTGTGCTGAAGAACTGATTGTCCCGTCTTTGTTTTAAGTACTTTGCAGAGTGGGCATCTCTCATCGTCATCACAGGGGAAAGACTGGTTTGGGAAATGACTTTTATTGGCTTTTCTGCAGGTCTGGCCAATAAAGGATTCTGATAATTCCCCAATAGAATCGAGGAAAATATCATTGACTGCGATAATAGTGCCATCGGGCTGGAGTATTCGTGTTGGATAGGAGAGGGAATCGAAAACTCGAACTCGCCAGTCTATATCTTTTTCATCCGGTGCCATAATCCTGATAATCGTATGTATATCGACGAATTTAACTCGTCGTTGAACTCATTTAATGTAAAGACCCTGGAGCGAATCCCCAGCTCTTCAAGCATACTATGACAATCTCGGCACTATAAATATTTTTTCAAGAGCATCAGCACTAAGTTGGGCTTTCTTTCTGGGTGTTATCAAATAAATACTCGTACCTGCACAACCGACAGCAAACAGTTCATTTTGATTTTTTTGAAGACTCCGGAAAGCAGCAGATGCAACACCATATCGATCGTGAAAATGAGGTCCATAGAGATAGAGAAGCTCAGCAGGTCTCTGTTCAAGATCAGAGAAAAGAGTGTCACTACTACTGAAGAATGTCCGATAGGTCTCCATGAGAGTACTTTCATGGAGCAGTCCCAATTTATATGTTTTATCGTCAATCCGCTGTATGACTGCCATCTCGAAAACACCCCTGCCGCTATCAACATCTTGTAATTGAGATCCCAACAGGCAGAGCTGGTGCTCTGCGACATGCACTGATGTCATATGCAAATCTATTTTCACACATGATCCGTATATCTTGATCACGGGTTCCCAATAAACTGCCGCTGTTTCAACAACAGTGGTATGGTCACTATCAACCGTTTCATTTACAATATCATTACACTTTGTCGGTGGTCGAAAAGGCGAATGATTATCAGGCAGGTGGAATACAGTTTCCAGCGCCTGGGCCGCGTTGTTCAGTTCATGGTAATCAGTATTAACCACAAGGGCTGAGATGGAAGAGCATAAACTGTGTATGGGGAGTTTTTGTTTACCAAAAATCTCAAGCACTGCTCCGAGAATTTTTAAGCGTGACTGATGAGGAAAAAGGGTCAGGCTGCCCGTTGAATTTCTCAGCTTGGGACTTAAATCATAGCGCTGCAATGTATCGCTTACTTGGTCCCGCTGCTGCTCAAAATCTTCACGGGACATACAGATAGAGGCATGGGCCCCAAGCATTGTATCGATACAGAGAAACGGCAGACTTATCTGGTCCTGTGCGAGTTTTTCCAGGAAACTGGTAAAATCAGAAAAATCAGCTGAAAACTCTGATAAACTGACCTGTGTCTGTTCAGAACTGAACCTCAGACCTCCGATCGATATTTTCTCAGTGGCTTTGGTGTCCATGCCCTGTTGATATTGCAGAATGGTGGAGCTTTTCATGGCTCCCTGACGAGTCAGGAAGCCATGGCTTGGCCTCTAGAGAGTGTCTTTGACAATCTCCATAAGCTTATCCAGATCGATCGGCTTTGGAATAAAGTCATCAGCCAATGTCGTCTTGCCACCCATATGGGTGTAATTGGTTGAATTGATCGCATCAGTTACTGCGGTAAGGAGAATGATAGGAATATCCTTGTAATTATCATCATTCTTCAGTTCATCGCAAAGCTTATATCCATCCTTACGGGGCATCATGACATCAAGAATAACCAGATCCGGTCTCTCGGCCTTTATTTTGTCAAATCCTTCGATACCATCATAGGCTTTTGCAACGGAAAAATTTTCACTCTCAAGCTTCATTGATAAAGCTTCTACTAGATCGGTGTCGTCATCGACGACGAGTATGAGTTGTTTATCGCTCATGCACTAATACCTCCTCGTTGTATAATATCTGTTTTCATTAAACCTGTGGCCTGGGGTAGAGTCCGGCCCGTTTAACAATCTCTTCAACCTTCTCTTCCCAGTCAATTGCCATAATATGAAAACCTGCAACACCTTCGACCTTTTTTAATCGTTCGATAGTCTCGATGCAGATCTTTACACCTTCCTCTGGTTGTTCCTCTTTCGGTACACTACCCATACGCTCAACAAGCTCAGCCGGCACATCCATACCCGGCACTCTGTTTTTCATGTATCGGGCTGCACCTACTGATTTCATTGGTGTTATTCCCGCGAGAATATAACATTTCTTGTGCAGCCCCATTTTGCGAACACCTTCCATCCAGAGCTCGAACTTTTCCACATTGAAAATACACTGGGTCTGGATAAAATCGGCGCCGGCTGCAATTTTCTTGGCAAGACGCATTACCCTGAGCTCGAAAGGATCGGCAAACGGATTGGCGGCGGCACCGATAAACATTTTTGGTGCCCCTTTGATATCAGCTCCCCCCTGGAACTTTGACTCATCACGCATGGCTTTAACCATCTGGATGAGCTGGATTGAGTCGATATCATGGACATTTGCCGCCATCGGGTGATCACCGAACTTGGTATGATCTCCTGAGAGACAAAGCATCGTATCTATCCCCAAAGAATAGGCTCCAAGAATGTCTGCCTGCATAGCAAGTCTATTACGATCACGGGTGACCATCTGCAGGAGCGGATCCATTCCCATCTGCTTTACCAGCACTGATCCGGCAAAACTTGACATTCGTACCATCGCGGTCTGATTATCGGTAATATTTATCGCATCCACAACACCGTCGAGGTACTTTGCTTTTCTTTTTACGGAGGCTGCATCTGCCCCCCGGGGAGGGCCACATTCCGAAGTAACTGCCAGATGACCTGCTGCTAGTACTTTTTCTAAATTGCTCTCAGTTTTCATTCCGCTAAATCCTCTCTCGTAATCTTACGGGGTCCACCGCCTCCCCCAGGTCTCCAATCTTTAGCCGGCATGATTTCAAGATATCTATCCTGCAAACCGAGGGCTTTAAGTCTGTCCCAGATAAGCTGCCAGGCGCAATCCACATCCTCACTGATTTCACACTTACCGGTGGTGGACCCACCACAGGGGCCGTTCATCAGCTGTTTTGCACATTTTGCAATTGGACAAATTCCACCCGTTATACCAAGGAGGCAATCGCCACAGCCTTTGCACCTCTCAGTCCATACACCCTGGCGCTCAGACCCACCCATAAATTTTGTGTTGACTGCTGGAAAGACAGGCTTGTCTTTAAATCTCATGGCAAGTTGCTGGACCCCGCAACCGCAGGCCATCGACAAAACAGCGTCAGCACTGTCAATCATTGGTACCAGCTCTTCTACATACTCAGGGTCACACTGTCTCTCCAGGGTGTGCTCACGGATTTCAATACTGTGGCCACTTTTCAGCAAGGTCATCTGAAGACCGGAAGCAAGCAGGCCCACTTCCTTTCGTCCACCTGCTGCGCACACCGTGACACACTCGTTGCAACCGAGCAGTAGGATACGCTTAAAGGGCTTAACATACTCGATAATTTCTTCTAAAGGTTTCCGTTCAGCGGTGATCATTGTGATTCATTCTCCTTCTTATGCTCTGTTAAAACTGCTGCATCGCTATTATCATTATGCGGCAATGGCGTTAATCGGACTCGGGCCCATTTTTCGTATTTCTTCCGTTATCTCTGTTGCAACCTGTGCAAACCGTTCACCCATTCCAGCCGACATTCTGACCATCCTCAACCGCTCACTCTCAATTCCAATTTCCTCAAGATATTTTTGAACGAAAGTAACCAGTTTTGCCGCTTTTGTATTGCCGCTCTTGAAGTGACAGTCGCCTTCCAGGCACCCTGCGACATACACGCCATCAGCTCCTTTTTCAAATGCTTTAAGAATATGCAGGGCATCAACATTTCCAGAACATGGAACACGAATAATTTTTACATTGGACGGATAGGGGAGTCTCTGGCTGCCCGCCATATCTGCAGCAGTGTATGCACAATAGTGACAGCAAAATGCCACTATTACCGGTTCAAAATTTTCCATTATCCTTCCACCTCTTCAAAGAGTTGCTCCAACTTGGAGAGTATTTGAGTATCTTCAAACTGCATCAGCTGAATTGCTTTTGCCGGACATTCAGAAGCACAAATTCCACAGCCATGACATTTGGCAGGATCAATTTCTGAATAGCCTTCGGCATTAATAAACGGGACATCAAATGGACAGGCCCGAACACAGATCAGACAAGATGCACAGCGGCTGCTCTCTACTTTGGCCGTAGCAGCGCCAAGACTGATATAATCCTTTACCAGCATGGTTTGAGCCCGGGAGGCAACAGCTCGCGCCTGTACCAGACTTTCGCTGATTGTTTTTGGGGCATGTGCTGTTCCCGCTACAAAAAATCCTGGGACAGACAAGTCAACCGGTCGCAGTTTCACGTGGTCTTCAAGAAAATAGCCATCATGTGTGCGAGGAAGCTTGAATATCATTGCAAGTTCCTCTGTCGAATCCTGATCTGCTATTAACCCGGTGCTGAGACAGAGGCAGTCGGCACTGACCGTAATGTCCTTTCCAAGGATGATATCAGTGAAATGAACGTCAATTTTTCCATCAACTGCAGTCACCTGGGGTGGTGCATCCTGATGATATCGGACAAAAATGACCCCTTTCTCCCGGGCTTTTTGATAATATTCTTCCTGGAATCCGTAAGTGCGCATATCACGATAGAGAACAAAAACCCGTGCTTCCGGGTTCCGCTCCACTATTCTCAGTGAGTTTTTTACTGCAGTCTGGCAGCAGATTCGCGAACAATTAGGATTGCTTTCTGTCCTCGAGCCAACACACTGGATCATCACCACATTTTCCCACTTATCAACGAGTTCAGGATTGTCGGCAATCAGTTCCTGAACTTCAAGCTGGGTCTTGACCTGATCATTTTCATCGAGCATAAACAGCTTTGGGCGATGAGGTTTGGCACCGGTTGCAAGTATTGTTACCCCATGTTCTATCTGACGATAAAACATCTGGCGCCCAACCTGCATACCGGTTGTAAACATGCCTGGCATTCCAGAGTGATCTACAATGATTGCTCCGGTGATAACCTCTATATCCTTGTGTGTTGTTGTTTGTTCGACCAGTTTATCGATAAAGGGCTGAACCTCGTCACCTTCAAGTGTTTGTCTGATCTTCCTGGCAATACCTCCGAGGTTTGGCTTCTTTTCTGCCAGATAGACTTTAAATCCCTGGTCAGCCAGCTCAAGAGCCGAAGTC
The DNA here is from genome assembly GCA_963776075.1 of uncultured delta proteobacterium. Classification (GTDB taxonomy): domain Bacteria; phylum Desulfobacterota; class Desulfobulbia; order Desulfobulbales; family Desulfocapsaceae; genus MADRE3. The sequence continues at coordinate 21,679 of CAVZLG010000017.1, read as the reverse complement.
ATTCCGGTAACACCGCCACCGACGACCAGCACATTCTTGTTAATTGGCAGACGGTGCTCTGCAAGTGGCTGTGCCTGGACAACGGCGCCGACAGCCATCCTGATCAGGTCTTTCGCCTTAGCTATTGCCTTTTCAGGCTGATGGCCATGAACCCAGGTTGCCTGATCACGGATATTTGCAAATTCAAGGAGATACCTGTTTATTCCAGCTTTACGGATAAGATCCTGAAATTTGCTCTCATGTGTTCTCGGCGAGCAACCACCAATCACGACCCGGTTGATATTCTGTTCTTCAATCGTGTGACGGATGTTTTCCATCGATTCGCGACTGCAACCATGTCCTACTGCCTGTGAAACAGCCACGTGGGGAAGCATCGCTGCGCTTTCAATAACAGCCGCCACATCTATGACACCACCAATATTTTCACCACAACCACATACAAACACACCAACCCGCGGTTCTTCCCCTACCACATTTCGTTCAGGCGTCAATAACGCTGGAGTCGCCTCGTCCTGATTTTTTTCAGGTGAAGATATATCTTTACCTGCAAGGCATGCAGCAGCGCTGGCCTGTACCATTGTCTCAGGAATATCTTTAGGCGCCTGAAAGGTACCGGCAACGTAGATACCCGGCCGGCTGGTTGCCACTTGATTGAGGCCCGAAGTTACCGGAAAACTGCTGTCGTTTAGTTCAATACCTGCTTTTTCAGCCAAGGCTTTGGTCTCTTCACTCGCCTTGAAACCGGTGGACAGCACAACCATATCAAATTCTTCTGTCAGTAGGGTTGATGAGTCATCCGTCGTATAGGAAATTGATAAATCCTCTTCCCCATAATGACGCAGGATTGAGTGTGGCCGACTATGGATAAAACGGATTCCGAACTCATCTTTGGCCCGCTGATAATAGAGTTCGTAATCTTTCCCAAAGGTACGCATATCCATGTAAAATACGGTCGTTTCGATATCTTCCTGGAATCGCTCTTTGGTAACGATGGCTTCTTTCAGAGCAAACATGCAGCAGGCACTGGAACAATAGGAAGCGGCACCTTTTTGAAGGCCGCGTGAACCGATACATTGAATCCACGCAACTTTTTTTGGCTGTTTTCCATTTGACGGCCTGAGAAGCTGACCAGCTGTTGGCCCCGAAGCGGATAAAATGCGCTCATATTCAAGACTCGTTACCACATCCGGTTGCTCCGAATATCCAAGATAATCGAGGCCACTGGGATCAAACAGTGATGCACCGGGTGACAATACAATTGCACCACAGGATATATCTCCACTGGATCCAAGGTCATCAGGATTAATTGCGCCAGCCGGACAGATCTTGATCAAAGATTCAATATCATTACACTTATCAAGGTCAATCGAGTAGGACTGGGGTGTTGCTTGCGGGTAACGCATACAGGTCGGTGCCCGATGGTCGAGTCCTGGTGTAAACCTGACACATTCGGGAAATGCCTCATGGCAGGCACCGCAACCGGTACACTTGTCCAGATTAATATAACGCGGTGTGGTTTTCAGGCTGACGGTAAAGTCTCCCTTTTCTCCCGAAACTCCCTCAACTGAAGTCATTGAGAGCAGTGAAATATATTCCTGACGGCCGCTTTCTGATAGATTGGGGGCAAGTGTACAGAGGTCACAATTATTGGTTGGGAAGGTTCTGTCCAGCTGGGTCATCAGACCGCCAATATTGTACGCAGTATCGACGAGGATGACATCCTTTTCGGCTTCAGCCAGATCCAGCGCCGTGCGAATTCCCCCTAAGCCACCTCCGACAACAAGTACCCTGTTACTGGTTTTTGATCTGTTCGTGTTCTGCATTTGCTTTATTCCTGAAGAGTTAGCAGGTTAACCTGGTTATTGTAACTGTTTCTCGTTCTTTTATAGGCCTGCTATATCAAGAATCTCAGGAAGCTTATGCTCCCACCCAAGAGTCTGTAGCATCACGCCATCAGCCATATCTTTCAGAGAAGCTACTGTTTCCCCGGCAATCTTAATTCCCTCAAGCTCCCGGTCTGAAGACTTACGGATTCTTCTGATCAACCCGTCTGAGATATTGGCACCCGGTTCACTGTTTACAATGTACTGGGCTATAGCGAGTGATTTAATCAAGAATACTGTGGGAATAACAGGGACATTTAAGCTCTGTGCCCGCTTCATAAAATCAGCAAACTTGTCAAGATCAAAAACAGGCGGTGTGATCAAAAAGGCTGCCCCTGCATCAATCTTGGCGGCAGCTGCAGCTAGTTCTCCGTCGAGGGCAGCCTCATCTGCAAATGATGCAATCGTGCAGCCGGCGGTAAAATCAGGCATACCATCAAGTTCGAATCCTCCAAGATCTTTACCCTGGTTCAGGGTTGTGATCGCCTGAACAAGCTCTGTCTCGTCGAGGTCAAAAACCTCTTTGGCATCCCGATGATCACTCTGGCTGATATCTTCACTATGGGTCACCAGGACATTCTGGATACCAAGGACATGGGCAGCAAGCAGATCGCCCTGCAGTGCCATCCTGTTTCTGTCGCGGCAATAAACATGAATAACCGCCTCCACACCCTGCTGCTGCATGAGAACCCCACCGGCCAGGGCACTCATTCTCATAATACCGTTATCCATGTCGGGTACGACAATGGCATCTACTCTTCCCTTGATTCGACGGGCATCATTGACAAGCCTGGAAATATTTACTCCTTTGGGAGTGTGCATTTCAGCCAGTACAACAAATTCTTTTGCGGCTAATCGTTTTTGAAAACTCATATGTTTTTCCCTCCAGCTCAGAGCTGACTAATTAATATTTCTCCCCGAACAATAAAAACGCTTCATCTAGTACAGCGCTGATTCAGGGTGAAAAACATTTACATCTTTTAAATCGTCACCAAGGTAGGCGCGCTCATTGGGCCCAAGAATACCCAATGAAAGGCATATAAGGGTCCAGATATGTACAGTGTTGTAGGTTGCGCCATGATGATGGCCCAGGTCGTGAACCTGGGCATGGCAGTTATGGCAACCGGTAATACAATAGTCGGCTCCGGTTGCAATGATCTGCTCGTATTTCAGCTGACCATAATCGTGCCTGGCTTCAGTGAAACCGGACTGGAGGAATCCTCCTCCTCCGCCGCAGCAGTAGTTGTTTGATTTATTCGGTGTCATCTCGATGACATTTTCTTCACCAACCACCGATTTTATGACGAAACGCAGATCATCAGCCACTGCATCTCCATAACCTTTACGGACAATCTGGCAGGGGTCTTGAATCGTGAACGTTATTCTGCGCTCTTTATTCCAGTCGGAATTTACCTTCAACCTGCCTTCCCGTATCCACTTTGCGTAGTACTGGTATATAGAGGCAACTTCAAAGTTATGGTCTATGTTAAATTTTTTCAGTCCGGCCCGGACTGAGAATGTTATGTGACCTCATTCGGTATTGAGAAAGACCCCGCACCCCAATTCATCTGCCTGTGTTGCAGAAACACGGGTCACATGTTCCCAGCATTCGTTGTCTGCAAGAAAGAGGCAGTAGTTCTCTGCAGCCCACCCCTTGCTGCCGTACGTCCAGTCAACCCCAGCCAGATGGAGTATCTTCCATAACGGCACCAGCTCATCAGGCTCTACATTTGGTTCTCTTGAATTCTGATTGAGAAAGAAGTGCGCTCCCGGCTTATCAATCGGGGCCACCATGTCTTTAAATTCAGGCTGTGCCTCCCGATACTCTTCAAGAACATCGTTTACAACGAAGATAAAGTCGTCAGGGGCTGTACCCATGGCACTTCCCGATTCGTTCCGCATGGCCATATCACAAGAATCCCTGATGCCCTTGGGTCGATCTTCACGTGGCCATTCTGCCCGTGCATTAAATACCAGCTGCGGTATGTCAATTTGCATTGGACAGACATAAATGCACCGCTGACACATGGTGCACATCCATACCCAGGGGGTCGTTGTCACTTCCTCATCCAACCCCATGGCACACATGCGGAGAAATTTACGTGGATCCATATCCTCCAGCCCGGATGCAGGGCATCCTGAAGCACAGGCACCACAAGTCAGACAGAGATCAAGATTTCCGCCACCGGGGATGATTTCTTTGACCTTGTCCTTAAATGTACTCTGCTTTTTCCCTCTGATCTTAATGCTCGTTTCTGCCATTAGTCTTTCCTTTTGATTATAACCAGATCATGTTTGATTTGTTGACCGCTTTTGGCACCATCAATGATGCGAGGATCTTATATCCGCTTTTGTATCCGAAGCAGGTGAAAGCCCTCATCCTCTTCGTAATCCACCTTGAGTACCTGGTATGTTGACTCAGGCAGAATCTTAAAAAGATCATGCCTGGTGTCGGTATCAGCACCCCGAACTTCAAGGATATCTTGAGGTTTCATCTCACCAAATACCTGAGTGACCTTGAGAAGGGAAAACCAGGAGACGAAATGCCTTACGTCAATTACTATGTCTGTTTTATCTGCCAAAGCCCGCATACTCCTTATTTTTTTAACATGGGGTATAAGGCAACAAATAGACCAATCGTTTATCAGTTATGCTGATGGAAAAGATAAGAAAATGAATTATCTTTTAATAATAGGTATTTAGTCGGTTTCTTGGGGCCAGAATGCTCTTCCTGATGAAGTAAATATTTGGTAAGATATGTGATCCTTTCACAAAAGAGTGTTAAGAAAGTGTTAAAGTGTTAAAGGGATCATTCTTTACAGGTGTTAAGGTTTAACAGGGAGTGTTAATGATTGGTCGGGAACTAGATGATTTTTGGAAAACAGTGGTCAACGCCATTCGTGACGGTATTATGATTGTTAATACCGGTGGCGCGATTGTTTCGGTAAATCAGGCCTTTGAGCAAATTTCCGGATATTCCAGAGAAGAATTAATCGGGCAGACCGATAAAATATTTCATTGTGAATCTCCTCAGACCAGTTCTTCAGGTGAATCCTCAAACCCAAATTCTTTCTCCCACAGTGATAAGACAACTCAGCATAAATGCCGGATTAGACAGAAAAGCGGCTCATATATTCACGCTCTTAAAAATTCAGCCACATTGAGAGATTCAGACGGAAAAGTTATTGGGACCGTTATCACAATCACTGACCTTACAGAAATAACAGAAAAAGAGATTCAGCTGGAGGCGTTTCGAGAGCAGTTGAACAGCGAAAGCGGCTATCATGGCATTGTCGGATCCTCGTCTGCGATGCAGCGAGTTTTTGACATGATTGAAAACGCTGCCCTCTCCGATGCTCCCGTCATCATCTATGGTGAAAGTGGAACCGGTAAGGAACTGGTCAGCAAAGCTATTCATGAGATCGGCTCCCGTAAAGATATGCCTTTTGTTAAGGTAAACTGTGCCAGCCTGACCGAGTCACTTCTGGAAAGTGAACTTTTCGGCCATGTCCGGGGGGCCTATACCGGCGCTTATAAAGACCGGGTCGGTAGATTTGAAATGGCAAATCAGGGAGATCTCTTTCTTGATGAAATCGGGGACCTTCCACTGCCCACTCAGATTAAATTGTTGCGTGTGCTGGAAGAGAAAGTGATCGAGCGAGTCGGTTCTTCCAGGTCAATCTCAACAGATGTACGCATTATTTCTGCTACCAATCAGGACCTGCTCGACCTCGTAGAAAATGGAACGTTCAGAAAAGATTTCTATTTCCGGATTAATGTCATTCCCATTTTCATTCCGTCACTAAGAGACCGTGCTGAAGATATACCCTTGTTGGCCGAGTCATTTTTTCGCAAAATGCGGTTGAAAAACGGTAAGGCGATAGATGGAATACGAGAAGATACCATGGAAATCCTGATGCACCACAGTTGGCCGGGAAACGTCAGAGAACTTAGGGGAGCCCTCGAATACGCGTTTGTAACCTGCCATACCAACATGATCCACCCTAACCATCTGCCGGAGACCATTTTCAGACAAAAGAAATTGCAGGGGGGGGCCAAGCAATCCGCTTTTAATATGCATGAAATTGAAAGATTAGAACTCCTTGAGGCTCTTGAAAAAGCAAAAGGAAACCAGTCAAAAGCTGCCAAGATCCTGGGTGTTTCCAGAGTTACCGTGTGGAACAGGATGAAACGCTATAACGTACATGCCAAAAAAAATATCATATCAGATAAATAAAGGTTGGGATTAGGTAAAGTAATGATATACAGGCGTTTTCACCTGGTAAGGCTATAGCTGAACAAGCTTACCGGGATGGAGATCTCAAAGAAGCACGAATTGCTTTTAACTTTCATACCGATAACAGAGCATATTTTTCAGATTACTGTTTTCTTATGACCCCAAAATCTTCTCTGAGCGAATCTATTTGCAGATCTATTCAAATGAAAGAGTACTTATCGTAAATCCTCATTCTGAAGACTCTCGAAGATTTCGTAGGGCTTACGGTCCTTATAAGTAATGTTCAGACTGTAAGCTGCATCAATATAATCAACTGCAAATACAATGAAGGAATCCGAAGGATCAACTCGCTCACCCGTCGTTTTTTCCAGGTGGTTAGACAGGTAGCACCTCTTGAGTTGATTACTTATTCTTCTCCACTTATTCCGCTCAGTAATTCTGATAACCATATGAGAATCATCTCAGATATATAAGGGTAATACAATAAGAATCATTCGATAATACCTGGGGAGGAGACTCAACATGTGGATTCAAATCTCCCGCACTGAATGGGCTGGAATGGAGAAATTAAGAAATGTGGCTTAATTCAGTGTGCTCTTTAATGGGGTAAGATCAGACCAGAGTTGAATATTTGCGAGGTGAGTATATTGTTGTGGATAGATTAGATTTGTACCTGATACCTTGCCGTATCGTCGAATTTAAAAAACTGTTATTTTTATTAAATATCTCGAGCTCTTATAAGATTCGCCAAGTGCAGTGATCAGGAACTTTCAATAGATTTTTAGAAAAAAGGTATATCTAATGCAGACAACGAAATCAAGAGTCTTTTCGCATTTAATTCTCATCATTATCCTTCTCATATTCCTCTCAAACGGCAACAAAACTGACGCAGGAGAATTCAACTGTGAAAGAAATGTGTTCATTGAAATTGTCGCACCAGATGACAGAATGCATGGATATATCTGTACTGCCTCAGGTAAAGCCATTGAATTTTTGGCTCAGTACAACCTGCACCCGAAACGTTTGATTAAAATTGAGATTGTTGAAGGAGCTATCGACAGTAATGGCTATGTTGCTTTTGGCAGCTATGACCGCAAAATGGATATTATCCAGTTGATGTCCTATGATGCGATAACAAACAATAACCAATCACCACAGATGTATGATCAGCCCTTTGATGTCGAACACTATCAAGGGGCCATTGCCCATGAAATAACCCATGCTGTATTCCAGCATAATTCAAGGGACATCGAAGACCAGTTGACGAATGCAACTCAGGAATATCTCGCCCATTCAACGCAACTAGGCGTTCTGACGACTGAACGCCGTCGTAAGATAATTGACGCAAGCGATGTTGGGCCATGGGAATCTGGTGATTCTATCAGTGATATCTATATGGCACTCAATCCCACAGGTTTTGCGGTAAAGTCTTATTTACATCTTACACAATTGGAGGATCCGCAACCGTTCATAAAGATTCTGTTAAATAACAACTGGTTCTATGTTTCAGTACCGTAAGGTATGTGCGTATTACTCCGGGATTATTTTAATGGGTGATCCTCAGGGAGACCTTCCCGGGTAACAATCGTTTTACCAATGACCTCGGAAACATTAGTAATACATGAGCGGGTGGATTCACCATCAATCAATACAGTACATGCGCCGCACATCTCAATCCCACACCCAAATTTTGTAGATGTCAAGCCGATTTTTTCATTAATGACCCATACCAATAATTCATCGGGGTCAGCGCGTACCTGGTAATCATCACCATTTACATTAAGAGTTAGCATTGGACTCCATTGTCGTAGCGAAACAAAATCTGGATATCTTTAAACCTCAATCCTTAATTCTGCCCCAATCGTTAATAAGCAAGTGTTGTTTCTCCAGTTGAGTTGCGATACGCCGAGACTGTCTCAGTGTATTTGTTACCGACCGTATGTGGTTTTGAGATACACTGGGTTTGATACACACGCCCAAGACAGCGTACGAGGCGACGTATACCGCTTTCTGGGCTCGGATGTCGCAGGCAATCTTTTCTGGATGATAATACGACCGGCGCCATAAGGGTCTCTCAGAAATCTTCGGGTTTATACATCTCGAAGGTGGTCTTCTCTCCAATCAGGGAATCAATCTGCCACTGAAGATCCCGGGCTTCATCCTGATTCATCCAGTTGATCCAATCATTTGCAGTTTCCCATTCATTGATTACGATATATTCTCCGGGATCGTTTAACTTTGAGTAGGTCGTTCTGGAGATAAAGCCCGGTTGTTTTTCCGACTTATTACGTAATTCCTTGAGAAGGGGTACGAGGTTTTTTGAATGATCCATTCGAAAGACTCGTTTAATGATAACCATTACACTCATTTCAGCACTCCTTTGTCAAAATCGTTATACGGTGACCCGTTTCTGTCTCGACAATATATAATTACGAATACCCTGATACACAATTTTCAATCTGTTTTTATGCTTCCAAGAACCTGTATTTCACCGGAATCTGATCTTTTTATAATGACCATTTCACCAGATGCAGGATAGAAATCTGTCAAAGCCGTTATATTGACCTGGTGTGTAATCAGCACAACGGGGTGATCAAATTTTGCTCGCTTCAGCCATTTTTTCAGATGTTGCGTCTGAAGATCGCGGCGTTCGTATTGCTGAAAGAAAGAATTCAGTTCCGGCAGTTCTGTCACTGGGCCAAGCTCAAGGAGCTCGGCTGTTTCCATACAGCGGCACCACTGGCTAGAAAACACCTGTGCCTGTTGAATTCCATGCGCTCGGAATTGTCTACCAATCGCTTGTGCCTGCGTGCGACCGGTAGCAGATAAATTCCTTTGAGTGGAACAATCTCCCAGCGTAAAATGATTGGGATCGCCAGTTCCAGGAGCAATAGCATGGCGAATCAGCACAAGTGAATTGCCGGACCGAAGCGAGTTCCAGAGCTCGTTATCGTTACCTGAAGAAAATCCTGGTACTGCATGAATGAGAGTCAAAGACGCCATGAGTAAAATCAGCCACCCATGCTTGAGAGGTCGTTGCCGGTAGTGCGCACTGTGAAATAGTGCTTTCATTGAATAATAACATGCGATCATAATCTATATTTCCATGCTTTCTTAAAGGTTATGGCATCAATTTCCTTGGGTTTATCCCCAGTTATGTGACTGTAACTAAGATAAGAACGTTACACATCCTTTGCAAAGTAGAAATCCCTTGTCGTAATTGGTAACAGCTGTTTAAATGATCTTTAAATACCTGCGTCGCAGGCTGATCATTTATTTACTGAATTCTGTTGGCGAGGCCCGGTTACCATTCGGTTGGTTAAGATTTTGATACAGGATTAGCTGATCAGATGTTCTATTCACTGCTGTAGTCTACCTGTTTGACCGGCTTCCTCGTCCTGTCTGGGACTGCATTTCACGTTTCTTGAGACTAATCAAAATCCTCGGGAGGTGCTCGTGATTCATCAATTTGATACCGTTATCGTCGGATCCGGTGGCGCTGGTTTATATGCTGCCCTGGAGGCCAGTCAGCGCTCCAAAACAGCGGTTCTCTCCAAACTATATCCGATTCGAAGCCACACCGGTGCTGCACAGGGTGGTATCAGTGCTGCCCTCGGCAATGTTGAAGAAGACAAGGCTGAATGGCATGCCTACGACACGGTAAAAGGAGGCGATTACCTTGTTGACCAGGAAGCCGCCAGGATTCTGACAGAAGAGGCTATCCAGGCAGTTTATGATCTCGAAAACAGGGGTTTACCATTTAACCGTACACCGGAAGGCCGTATTGACCAGCGCCGTTTCGGCGGTCACACCCGTGAGTTCGGTAAGGGTCCGGTAAAACGTGCCTGCTACGCGGCAGACCGCACCGGGCACATGATACTACAAACCCTCTACCAGCAGTGTATCAAGAACAATGTATCGTTTTTCGATGAGTTCCAGGTAATAGATCTGATAATGGATGGTACGACCTGTAAAGGGGTTATTGTAGTGGAACTTTCAAACGGTGAGATACACATTTTCTCAGCCAAGGCGGTTCTCTTTGCAACCGGTGGCTTTGGCCGTATGTTCAGGATTACCTCCAACGCCTATGCCAATACGGGTGATGGGCCGGCTGTTTGTGCACGGCGCGGCATCCCCCTGGAGGACATGGAGTTTTTTCAGTTTCACCCCACCGGCATCCTTGGGCTTGGTATTCTTATTTCTGAGGCCGTGCGCGGGGAGGGGGGTATCCTGAAAAATCGTGATGGCGAGCGATTTATGGAACGATATTCACCGACACTGCTTGATCTCGCACCGCGTGATATTGTGTCGCGCTCAATCCAGACCGAGGTCAGAGCTGGTAAAGGGATTCGTGGTGATGGCAAGATCGACGATTATGTCCATCTTGATGCCACCCACCTGGGTAAAGACATCCTGATGAGCAAGCTTCCTGATATCACTGATTTCTGCAAGACCTATCTGGGCGTCGACCCAGCAGAAGACCCTATTCCCGTTCTCCCTACTGCTCATTATGCAATGGGAGGCATCCCGACTAACGTGCACGGGCAGGTAATCGGTGATGGCCAGGGTACCGTGATAAACGGTCTTTATGCCGCTGGAGAATGTGCATGCGTGTCGGTGCATGGCGCAAATCGTCTTGGCACCAACAGCCTTCTCGATCTGGTTGTATTCGGCAGACGTGCGGGGCAGCATATTGGCGAATATGTAAAGCATGCCGAAATGCCCGAACCGGATGCCGAGGCAGCTGCTGAAGCCCGGGCTTGGATCAAGCAGCTCATGGATGGGACTTCTGGCCCGCATGGTGGCCATATCAGTGATGAGATGCAGACCACCATGATGGAGAAGGTTGGTATTTACCGGACTGAAAAGGAAATGCAAGCAGCTGTCGATGAAATACAGGCGCTCCGCACACGCTACCATTCGGTCCGCGTCCAGGACAGTAGTAAGCAGTTCAATACAGACCTGCTGGAAATCATCGAACTCGGAAATCTGCTCGATCTTTCATTGATTACTGCTGCTTCCGCCCTGAACCGTCAGGAAAGTCGTGGGGCTCACAGTCGGGAAGACTATCCGGAGCGAGATGACGACAACTGGCTCAAGCATACCCTCGCCTCACTTGACGGGGATACGGTAACCATTGACTATAAACCGGTGGACACTTCCATCTGGGAACCCAAGCCGCGCAGCTATTGAACGAATGGAGCCTATCATGAAAATTATCCTCAATATACAGCGATACAACCCTGCCACCGACAAAGAACCCTATTTCCAGGAATACCATGTCGAGGTTAATCCCAATGAGCGACTTTTGGACGCGCTGATGGATGTTAAGCGTTTCCAGGACGGCAGTCTTGGTTTTCGCAAAAGCTGTGCCCACGGGGTCTGTGGGTCAGATGCAATGCGTATCAATGGTAAAGATGGACTGGCCTGTAAGACGCTTGTCAAAGAAGTGGCCGAAAATGATGGTGACATCATAACTGTCGAGCCACTTAAGAATCTGCCGGTGCAGCGGGACCTTATCGTCAACCAGGGCGAGTTTTTTGAGAAATACCGTTCGATTAAGCCTTATCTGATAAACGATGAACAGGTTGTGGAAAAAGAGCGTCTGCAGTCCCAGGACGAGCGCATGGTATTTGATGATACCACCAATTGTATTCTTTGTGCATCGTGCTATTCGGCCTGTCCTGTCCTCGAGGAGCAGCCGATGTTTCTCGGACCGGCAGCAATTGCACAGGCGTTTCGTTTCCTGGCTGACTCACGTGACAATGGAGAGGATGAGCGGCTCGTCGTTCTGGATACACCAGATGGTGTCTGGCCCTGCCAGAATCATTTTAAATGCACACAGGCCTGTCCGCGTTCAATCCTGATAACCAAGCGGATAAATCAGACTAAGAGAATGATAGGAGACGATTCGAAGAAAGACGGTACACTATCATAGGGAACTATCTCCGTAACGTATAAACAGGTTCCCCCCGGGGTAACTAATATGAGTCAAGCAGCATTTCGACATTATCACTGTCAACTGGCTTGACATCGGGATGGCTGTTAATGATACGGGCGCAGGAGTTCCAGCGCAGTATTGTATCACGATTTTCAGGATCACAGCTTTCCAGGGCCTCGCTAAATGCTTCCAGAGCTTTGTGCAGCCATTCATAGGCCACATTGCCGCTTCCCGGACCACCCTGACGAAGGTGATGTTTTCCCCTTCTCTCATAGATAATTCCGCTATAATAGAACTTGCAGTGAGAATCGTCCAGCCTGTCCACTATACCTTGGGCCTGCTCAAACGAGGGCAAAAGGCCACTCTCAGCGAATTTGTCGGTCAGTGAAAGGAGCAGGGTGATCAGCGCATCCTGGTGATCGGGCTTGATTTCAAGTATGTCAAGGCAGATACTTTCCGCTTCGTTGGGTTCATTGAGTAGTCGGTACTGTTTTGCTCTCACTATCGCGGCCGGTACGGCCTCAGGGTTCAATTTTTTTAGTTCAACCATTTTTCTACCTCTTCGGGTTTGCTGCCGGCAGCAGCAAAGGATGGATGGGTTTCACTAGGAAGGTAATTACGCAACACCCTTTTTCAAGTGTTCCATTCTGAAGAATCTGGCGAAGTATACCCTTCGCCAACATCGGGTAAAGATCATAAGTATACGTTATATATAATCTTTGATCGGATGTCTCGTGAATTTTATATGGTACCACTCTGTGAATATTTTTACTCCTGCCGGCCATCATTAAGGTGGAACGACGGCTAAAAAGGTTTGACCTCAGTTAGAATGGATAAAATGGCACATCCTTTCTACTGATCAGAAAGAATTGCCATCTTTCCGGGCTCCGGTTAGAGTGGAAGGTACTTTTTACGGCCCGGAAGCAGAGGCGGAATGGAGTGTTTTTATGAATTATTGTTCTTCCTGCGGGGAATCGGTTTCAAGGCGGGTACCGGACGGTGAGGACCGGCTGCGCTATATCTGCAATAGCTGCGGCATAATCCATTATCAAAACCCCAAGATCGTTGCAGGTGTTATACCAGAGTATGACAGCATGATTCTGCTCTGCCGCCGTGCCATTGAGCCGCAAAGAGGAAAATGGACAATCCCTGCCGGTTACATGGAAAATGGCGAGACCGTTGCGGACTGTGCCCGTCGGGAGGCATGGGAAGAGGCCTATACAGAGCTTGCAGACCTTCAGCCATACAGACTCGCAGATATACCACATATAAATCAGGTGTATATTATCTTCCGGGCACAGCTTGTGAACGACGATTTTCGCCCTGGTACTGAAAGCCTGGAGGTAGAACTCTTTCAGATTAGAGATATTCCGTGGAGTGACCTGGCTTTCAGGGCAGTCGATACAATTTTAAGGTCATACAGCGTAGATACTCGTGTAGGCAGGTTTCCATTTCGCACTACACACATCAAACCTTATGGCATCGATAATGATAGATAGAACTATCATATTCCTGACACTATACCCCTATTGCGCAGAAGTCGACTTCTCCCTACCTTTATGTGTGTTGCCTGTATGAAGGCCTCTTAATGGAATTCGTGCAGCACGTAATAACCGCGACTGTTTAATCTTTGGGGAATGTGGCGTATACCCACCGATCTTAGCGGAAAGAGGGGAAGAATAATGTACAAAATCATGTTAACGGCACTGTTAATCTGGGCCTTACCCATCAGTGCAGAGGAGGCTGAAGTGACATCAATCTATGATATCAACGTGACCACTATCGATGGAGGTACCATTGAGCTTTCGGCATACCGGAATAAGGTCATCCTGATTGTCAACGTGGCAAGCAAGTGCGGTTTTACCGATCAGTATGATGGGCTCGAGAAACTGTACCAGGAGTATTCTGATCAGGGCTTTATCGTCTTGGGGTTTCCGTGCAACCAGTTCGGCGGCCAGGAACCGGGGACAGAAGAAGAGATCAAAAGCTTTTGTCGGCTCAATTATGGCGTCACCTTTCCGATGTTCGCCAAGATCGAGGTTAACGGTGCAAAGGCCCATCCCCTGTATGCCCATCTCAAGAAGGAGCGTTCCGGTGTATTGGGCAGTGGTTCCATAAAGTGGAATTTCACTAAGTTCCTGGTTGATCGCGACGGCCATGTTGTAGAGCGTTTCGCTCCTTCAACGGAGCCCCTTTCTCTGAAGAATCATATTGAGCCGCTTTTAAGCAGTTCGTAAAGCGCATTCAGCACCAAATATAACTGACCGTAAATATAGGGGATCTCGAGGCAGGAAAATTCAACTTCTTGTAATACCATTTCGCGGTATTATTGTGACAGCGTAGTCAGAGTAGCTATAAATAAACATCACAATACACAAAAGGACTCATATAATGATATATCCAAGAACATTTTCACATATCGGTCTGTCCGTGACAGATCTCGATAAAGCGGTTGAATTCTATACAGAGGTGCTTGGCTGGTATATTATAATGCCGCCGACAGAGATCGTTGCCGATGATTCAGCTATTGGCGTAATGTGCAATGATGTCTTCGGTGAAGGCTGGGGAAGCTTTCGAATTGCCCACCTGTCAACAGGAGATAAAATTGGGGTTGAAATATTCCAATTCAATAATGCTGAAAAGCGCGAAAACAATTTCGAATACTGGAAAACAGGGGTGTTTCACTTTTGTGTTCAAGACCCGGATGTTGAAGGCTTAGCGGCTAAGATAGTAGAAAATGGTGGGAAGCAGAGGATGCCGGTACGGGAATATTACCCAAATGAAAAGCCATACCGGATGGTCTATTGTGAAGACCCTTTCGGAAATCTTATCGAAATCTACTCTCACAGTTATGAATTGACCTATTCAGCAGGAGCATACCAGGATAAGCTTGAAACAGCGTAATTTAAGGACCAATCAAGTGGTTCAAGAGTTGCGCCCACACAATGTAGTCGCCTTTTCCCTCTTGAGGTTCCTAAAAAGCTACCCGAGTCAAGTTTCACCTTTTAAATATCAATCATCCTGTTCACTGTTAACCTTAATGACAAGTTTCCCGAAATTTTGGCCTTCCAGCATGCCAATAAAAGCTTCTGGTGCACGTTCAAGGCCTTCAACCAGCTGTTCCCGGTATTGTATTTTTCCGGTCCCGAGCATTTTTGTCATGTCCTGTACAAATTCATCGTATCGATGGCCATAATCGTCAAAAATGATAAAACCCTGCACTTTGATGCGTTTAACTAATATTGTACCCATCAGGACCGACAGGCGATCAGGGCCATCTGGAAGCCTGGTTGCATTGTATCTTGAGACAAGGCCGCACACTGGAATCCGTGCACCAACATTCAGTAGTGGTAAAACGCCATCAAATACTTTTCCGCCAACATTCTCGTAGTAGATGTCAATGCCAGCGGGGCAGGCTTGCTTGAGTTTGTCGGCGAATTCGGGATCTTTGTGATCGAGACACTCATCAAAACCAAGTGTCTCTCTGGCATAGCTGCATTTTTCTGGCCCTCCTGCAACACCGACCACGCGGCACCCTTTCAATTTCCCGATTTGCCCAACAGTTGCACCAACCGGCCCGGTTGCAGCAGCCACCACCAGGGTCTCATCAGGTTTCGGTTGGCCAATGTCTAACAACCCCATATAAGCCGTAAATCCAGGCATGCCCAAAATGCCCAGGGCAAAAGATGGATTTTCAGGATTTTTACCCAACCTGGTAATGTCAGAACCATCAGAAACAGCATAGAGTTGCCAGCCAGTATAGCCCAGAACCCATTCGCCTCTTTGAAAATCAGGATTGCGGGAATCCTCAATCTGGCAGACAGTCCCGCCAACCATTACATCATCGATATTGACAGGGGCGGCATAGGAGGGAGCATCACTCATCCGGCCCCGCATATATGGATCGAGCGACAGATATACACTGCGCAATAATATCTGCCCTTCCGCGAGCACCGGGATCGGAACTTCTTCCAGCCGAAAATTTTCTACAGTCGGTGCACCGTCGGGTCGTGAAGCAAGTACAATACGACGATTAGTAATTATATCTTGTCCCATACTATTTTTACCATTCTGGAAATTTATTCTCTGATTGAGATGTTCAGGTTGGCTCAAAGGGTTTGAACCAACAATGCCTTCTTTCAAACACTGGGTTATCTGCACAACCAACGATCTGTAAAGAATTGTTCATTAAAATGAGACGCATCGGTTCAGACAGATCTGATCCTCCTGCACAAACAAACTGTAACAATCAAACACTATTGGTCAATACACATATCAAACTGAATTTATTTCATTGTTATCGATAGTCCGGCAGGTTGTTGTATACAGGAAAATTCTCAGGGATGAAATAGCTAACGAGTTGCTGAAAACCCAGCTTTGTGAAGGGTGCCTCAACGCCGCCACAGGTAAATAGAAAAAAAGTAGGAGGGGGCGAGAGGAAAATGTGCCTGTAGTGGGGCGGATGTAGCTGGAATGCCCCGACAGAATCAGTCAGCTTCGTCGATGATGATGGTGTTTGTCGGGCAGACAGCCATGCATGCCTTGCAGCCGACACATGTATCGGCAAGCTCAACAAATGGTGTCACAATCACCCGATTACTGCCCCGTTGTGCAAAACTGATAGCATTTCTTTGGGATATCTCGTCACAGGCCCGAACACATAAGCCGCATAAAATACAGTCGCTCTTCTCTTTGAGCTTAAAGCGGGTGTTTTTAACACCATATTCACGGGCGAGTTCGATGATAGGGTATGAACCGGGTGAGCGGGCAAGATACAGCTCCAGCAGGATCTTACGGGTTTTTTTTACCCGTTCTGTATCGGTGGTAACCTCGATGCCCTCCTGGGCCGGGTAGAGGCATGCGGGTTGAATTGACGGCCAGCCCCGTTTAACCACCTCGACCAGACACAAGCGGCACGCACCGTAGGGCGAGAGATCTTCGTGGTGACAGAGTGTCGGTATCGTTATTCCCGCCTCACGGGCAACCTCAAGAATGGTTGTTCCCTTATTAACTTCGTATTCTTTGCCGTTGAGCGTGAATTTGATCATGTAAATATCCTTCCCAGATTATTCTACGGCATCGAACTTACAGACTTCCTGACAAATACCGCATTTAACACATTTATCCTGTATGATCTCAGCAACTTCCTTCTTCTTCCAGATAACAGCTTGCGTTGGACAATTCTTGAAGCAGAGACCACATTTCTTACAATTTTCTGTATTGACCTTGTACTGGAACAGCGGCTTGCAGACTTTTGCCGGACAATTCTTGTCCCTGATGTGGGCCAGGTATTCATCTTCAAAATAGTGCAGAGTGCTCAGAACCGGGTTTGGCAGTGAGGTACCCAGGCCGCACATGGAAGCATCCTCAATGGCCTGGCACAGTTCTTTCATCAACCCGATGTCATCTTCCCTGCCTTCTCCTTCACAGATGCGATCAAGAATCTCAAGCAGGGCATCCGAGCCGTCTCTGCACGAGACGCACTTACCACATGATTCATCGTTGCAGAACTCGATAAAATATTTGGCGACATTGACGACACATGCCCCTTCATCCATGACGATCATACCACCGGAGCCCATCATCGACCCAGCTTCCTTCAACTGGTCGAAATCAACGGGCATATCAAGCTTGTCTGCAGGCAGACATCCACCGGATGGGCCACCGGTCTGTACCGCTTTGAACTTTTTACCATCGGGGATGCCACCGCCGATATCAAAGATAATCTTTCGCAGCGTGGTTCCCATCTCAACTTCGATCAAACCGGTATTGACAATATTGCCGACCAGGGAGAATACCTTGGTGCCTTTACTGTTCTCGGTACCCATAGAGGCATACCAGTCTGCGCCCCGATGAATGATAGTTGGCACATTGGCAAAAGTTTCTACGTTGTTCAGTACCGTCGGTTTTTCCCATAGACCCTTGTCTGTGGCATGGTCGTATTTGGCGGTCGGTTCACCAGGCAGTCCTTCAATCGATGCACGCAATGCACTTGACTCCCCACAGACAAAAGCGCCGGCACCCTGGAAGATTTCAATGTCGAAGCTGAAATCGGTTCCCATGATGTTTTCACCCAGGACCCGACATACTTTGGCCTCTTCAATGGCCTTGCGCAGCCTGATAACTGCCAGCGGATATTCGGCCCTTACATAGACGATACCGTACTGAGCACCAACACTGTATGCGGAGATAATCATCCCCTCAATGACCGCTTGCGGGTTACCTTCAATAAGGGAGCGGTCCATGAAAGCACCAGGGTCCCCTTCATCGGCGTTGCAAATAATATATTTTGGTTTTCCCGTTGCCTTTGCTGCAGATTCCCATTTCCTGCCAGTAGGGAAGCCACCGCCACCACGACCGCGAAGCCCTGAGGCTTTGACCGCCTCAACAACATCTTCGGGTGAAAGATCCTGAAGAATATGGGCCAGGGCCTGATACCCGTCGACGGCAAAATAGTTACGGATATCTTCCGGGTCAATTGTACCGCATCCTCCCAGCACGATACGCTTCTGACCGGCATAGAAAGGAACTTGCTTTTCTGTGGCAGAGCGGCTGCCATCCGGCATCTCGTACAAGAGATGCTCAACGACCGTATTGTCTTCAAGTGTTGCTTTTATAATATCTTCAACATCTGTAACCTTAACACCGGTATAGAATGTTCCACTCGGCTCAATGCGCAGGAGCGGTCCCATCTGGCAGAAACCGTGACATCCGCTCTGCCCGGGACTTGCCTCACAGTCATGTTCATCGAAAAGAACTTCCACATCAGTGTCAATGCCCCTTTCAGTAATTAACCGATTCAGCTCCTCGTAGACCTTAAGTGAACCGCCTGCAATGCAGGCAGTTCCTGCACATACACGGAAGCAGATTTTTTGCCTGGCATATGCATTTCGGCAAAATTCCCTTACTTCCACCATTTCTGACGGAGCGTTAACCTGTAACAATTTTTTGGTGACTTGCTGTTCCATAAGTTCGTTTGCCGAGGTATCTTTATGCGTGTGATTAGCCCTTATACTGTTGAACCAGCTCAGGTACTTTTTTCTTTGTCATCGGGCCCTGTACTTCATCATTGACAGTGAGTACCGGTGCAAGGCCGCAACAACCGATGCACCGAACCTCTTCAAGAGTAAACAGGCCGTCAGGAGTGGTTTCGCCGCGCTTGATATTGAGTTCAGGTTCGAACGCTTCAATGATGCCTTCTGCTCCCCGCACATGACATGCGGTACCCGTACAGACAGTAATCTTGTATTTACCGACCGGTGTGAGACTGAACAGATTATAGAATGTTGCGATCCGGTAAATGGTGCTCAGTGGAATATCCATCTCCTTTGAAACGAAGCGCAATGCAGTTTCTGGCAGGTATTTGAATGTTCCGTTTATATCATGGAGAATTGGCAGAATCGGCCCAGGAGTATCCCGATGTGCATCAATTATATCAAGGAGTTGATTGGTGGATTTACGATCGAGCTTATCCTTCTTCTTTTCTTCAGCTATCTGCATGACACCGTCCCGGGAAAAGGTCCATTTTGACCGGGTGTCAAATGTGTTGGTCAGGGCCATACCTTTGACCGTGCTGAGCAGATCCGGGACGAAGAGCTCAATGTCGTTTTTGACTTTTACCTGGCAGGCCAGACGGGTACCGGTCTTTTTCTCCTCCTTGCTGATAAACATCTCTTCGGTTGGCAGGATATCTCCGCCACCGCTTTTAACATTTAGCTTGCAAAAGCCACAACTTCCTCTGCCGCCGCATGAAGCGGGAATCTCCATTCCCTTGTCGATCAGAATTGACAGCAGCGTGCTGCCGCCCTGAACGACAAATTCATCATTTCCTTCACCTGCTTCCACGGTAACCTTACAGTCTCCGTAGGTTACGAGAAATTTGTCGGCAATCAGAAGCACTATGGTGAGGGTCAATAGTATCGCGGAAATGATCCCGACAGGAAGAAGCGTCTCAATTGTCATGGCGCAGTTGCTCTCATGGGTATTGTTATTAGTGTTCTATAGCGTTGCACTTGCATTTTTATTATATTATTCGGTTTTCTGTCGCCTGTTTATACCATGCCGCTGAAGCCCATAAAGGCAAGGGCCATGATGCCGGTTATGATCATTATGATCCCTGGCCCCTGCAATCCTTTCGGCACATTGCCGATCAGATCCAGTTTTTCATATATAGCTGCAACGAGCACCATTGCCAGCCAGAATCCGATTGCCGCTGAAACGGAGTATACCACGGCTTGAATATATGATAACCCTTCAACAGTAGTTACCTTAAGTGAAATAAAAAGAACAGTACAGTTTACTGTGATCAGGGGCAGAAAAATACCGAATGAGGCCTGGAGAGCCGGGAAGAATCGTTCCATGATCATTTCCACTAATTGAACACAGGCAGCAATAACAATGATAAACACAATATATTGAATGATCTGGCTGCCGGTCTTTTCAAGCAGCTGGTACATAGCCCAATTTGCTGAAGAGGTCAGTGTTACAACAAAGATAACCGCCGCCCCCATGCCGATCGCTGTCTTCAGACTGCGGGACAGAGCAACAAATGGGCACATGCCCAGAAGATAGTAAAGCGCGACGTTCTGGATTAAAAGTGCCGTGAAAAATATCGACAATAGAGAAGTTTCGCCCATGTTATTGCCTTTCCTCGATTCGAGATTTTGATTTTGCCGATGTTACCATCAGCTACTCGTCGGTGGTTCAACTCCCGCCCATGTCCTGACTATCCAGAGGAATACGCCGAGAACAAAAAAGGCACCGGCGGGGGCGGCGAGTACCACCCAGTCGACCCAGTTAGCAGGGGTAACGCGAATTCCCAGTATGGTTCCGAACCCAAATACTTCCCTGACGATTGCGATGGCCATAAGCGTATACATATAAGCAAGACCGTTTGCCAGTGCGTCGATTACAGCCAGCTTCGGAGGGTTCTGTACAAAAAAAGCTTCTGCTCTTCCCATGATGATGCAGTTGGTGATAATCAAGGGTACATAGGGGCCCATTGCCTCACTAATCGTGGGGAAAAACGCCAGGAGCGCCAGATCGACAATCGTAACACCTGCCGCGATTGTGATCATATAGATGATAATACGTACCCTGGACGGGATAAGTTTTCTCAAGGTGGAGATAATTAATGCTGTTAAGACCAGAACAAAAATAACGCCGGCGCTCATCGCTATAGCGTTCTCAACCTTGTTCGATATGGCCAGGGCGGAACATATGCCAAGAGTGGCAGAAGTTATGGGATGCTCACGCCAGATAGCGTTCTTAATTGTTTTAGCGCCCTTTTTCCCGAATATTGTCTTGAGATTCATTTTCTATTGACCAATGAGTGCTGTGGCTTGTTTAGCGTTCTTGTTAAGAATTCTCTCAAGTGCAACACTTGTCAGCGTTGCCCCGGTAATGGCATCCACCTCATTATCTGCTGAAGCGGTACCGGCAGGTACAATCAGCAACTTAGGAACGATTTTTTTATCTTGGAAGTTGGCGAGGTTCTCCGCTTCCAAAACCCGGCTACCGAGTCCCGGTGTTTCGCTCTGTTGAATAATCGCAATCCCCCTGATTGCCTGCAGGTCTGCTGACAGGGCCATTACACCCCTGAGTGGTCCCTGAGATGCC
>CAVZLG010000016.1:0-147116 GCA_963776075.1 uncultured delta proteobacterium | reverse complement strand
AAAGCCGAACTTGCATTTATGATAATTACATTGTTAGGCTATTCTCAATTGTTGTTATTTCATCTACCAGCCCCTGTGTAAATTGATATACAGATGGAAACAGTTTCTTCCCAACCGATAACATACCCTGAAATGACATCCTGTGCAATTTTAAAAGGCTACATTGTGGTATTCTTTCGAGTCCTTTATTTATGAATTTGTTACCTGCTAGAAAATTGAGGTGACACGACTAACTTATGGACTATTCTCAAGGACGAATTGCTCGAACATATCCTGATCTATGATTATAAATAACTCGTACTGGACCACACATGTCATGACCGATTTTGAGCGATCTGTTTATCAGAAATTAGAAAGACAGAATAATCTTCAACGTGAGACTGTGTATATATTACCCATTCACCGTCTAGATATGGAGTAATTACTACCCATATTTTTCCTACCCAATCTCTTAGACAATATCTGCGGTGATGTAAATAAACACGGTATTTCAGTATTCTGTAAATAACTTAAAGAATTACTACTTTGTGGTGTGTATTTTGCACGTGACAGAGGATTATATATTGTCTTACTACAAGCATAAAAGGAGAATTATTAATGCAAGGTTTTAGCTTTCAAGATTGGAGCACTACTTTCTGCGGATCTCGGGCCATCCTTCGGACATGGTTCATGGTTTATGGGGGGGATTTTCCCTATACTGTTTTGGTTGTTAATTGCCTATCTGGCTGCGAACATCATTAAATCACTGTTCTCCTGGAAAAGAGAAAATCAAGATGATACAGCATTAGAAATCCTGAGGGGTAAATTTGCTTCAGGTGAAATTAACGAACAAGAATATTCGGCCAGGAAAGCTGTTCTCAAAGCAAAATAAAGCATGATGGTTTTAGTGGTAATGATTTATGACATTACCACTAAATCAAATAGATTGAGCTTAGTCCCTGTTTCTATTTCCCCCTCTCCACCTTCTCCCACGCAGATATTTCTGATAAGTGATATTCTGATCACGAACCTTTTTCTGTTTTTTCTCTTCAGCAACTTCAGAGACAACAAGAATCAACCCACTTACAATAAAAAGTGACAATAACATTGGTCTTCCTCCATCTTGTATTTAATCTTTTATGATCTCAAGAAATGAGTCATCATTTTGAGTAGTCCTTCAGTATTTTCAATTTGCAAGAGCAGAATACAATGTCGTGCGGGAGATACCATACTCACAGCTAGTAGGCTCTTTTGGCTCCAGCAGAAATTCTCTTCCTGATTTCTGCTACCTGATCATCAGACAGTGCCTTTTTTCGGCCAAATCGCTTACCAGCTTTTTGTGCAGCAGCGATACCTTCACGTTGACGTTCCCTGATCAGTGATCGTTCAAATTCAGCAAAGGCACCCATCATCTGCAACATTAATCGCTCATAGCATCATCGTTACCATTGAATGTCAGGCATTCTTTATGGAACTGGATCGTCACACCCTTTGCAACGAGACGGTCTATTATCTCTTGGAGGTCTTTCAAGTTTCTGGCTATGCGGTCAATGCTGTGGACATGGAGCACATCACCTGAACGACAGTAGTCAATACACTCTTGCAGCATTGGTCGGTTAGTATCCTTGGCACTGGCTTTCTCGGTGAAGACCTTGTGCAGTTCAACTGACTTCATTTCCTCTTGTTGGCGGCTGAGGCTCTGGTCAATAGATGATACCCTGAGATAAGCGATATTCTGATTGTTCATAAATTGCCCCTGTATTGAGTGTTCAACAACTTTAAGGACTATCTGTACAGTGTGTTCAGAAATGAAAATTCAACGTTAAAGAACATGCGGAACGGGGGTATTGAGGTGTTGTTCAACAAATGTAGAGGATTCTGTACACTATCTGATTCATGTTTCCTGTCGTATTCATTTGCTGGATCGGCATCTTCGCCCCTCATTTGACTGATGGACGTACTCCCCCCCCTCGACCTTTTTTCTCGGGGTCGGTTTTCTATATTCAAACGGGTAAGTGACCACAATTGTGGCTGGGAAATATAAAATGGTTAGATTGAAAGTTGTGGGACAAAAAGAATGAGATTGTGCAGTAATAAGGTCAACCCCTGTAGTCATTTTTCAAACTGTACCCTCACAGGAAAAATGTAAATATTCCAATATTTTTATATGGTTAACACGGCCAACACAAGCCTCTTACATTTCATTGGAAGGATTTTTCGTAATTTATCTGAAACGATCTTGCAAATCATTCAATTCAAAAATTTCTATTATTCCTGTTTTGAGAGACTGCCCTTCAAAATAGTGTTTCTTGGAGTAAATCCATCCATTATACACAGCCACAATGTGTCATTGAATTGTTAGGTACTCTGCTTATTTTCTGTAAATACAATGTGTAAAGAATCTGAATTGCTATTCTATTTTCATTAAGGTAGTGACTTATCAAAACCATAATTCCCCGGAGGTTGCCAATGAAAAAAATAATGAAGTCTGCATTGAAAGTTTTGCCATTAACTATCATGCTGAGCGGATGTTACGTGGTTCCTATGGATTGGCAAGGTAATCCTGTCTGGCCAACACAGCCGCAGACCTATAGCGGCCCAGTTGGTACCCCAAGCACCCCACAAAAAGCTGGACCTATAACGATTTCTGCGCGTTTATATCCGGATAGCGAACTGGCTGCTGAAACTGGCGTGGTAACAGGCACCGTTACCAACATGTTGACAGGAAAAGGTCGTTTCAATCTGAGCTACAAAGGGGAGACGTACGTAGGAGAAGCTACGAAAGTATCGGATGATTCGCGACGCGGTGTCGCCAGTGCTTTTAGCCCAGAGGGGGGATATATGAGCTGTGAATACCAGATGAACACCCCACGGCAGGGGGCAGGTACATGCGTTTTCTCTGACGGTGCAAAATACAAACTCCACTTGGGAGGCTAAGCGATAGGACAACTGGATTAAGTCTCAAGCATTAGGTTCTTGATGTAAGACTTAACTCATTGAGTTTAATTTAAAAAATGGATGACAATACTTTCTTGATTGAGGTCGCTATTTCTTATTGGTTAATCTTATGAATAATCAACAGGAGTAGAATGATGAAAACGAATAATATTGTCTTATTAATAATTTCTGGTCTGCTATTGATACTATCCGGTTGTGCTTATAACGCTGGGTACAATCCTACGTATATACCGGATGAAAATCCTGAATATTTTTCCTCTGATAATGTTTTGTTATTCATGGAAGATGAGGAAGAGCAGTTTGTTTTTACCGGAAGTCCAACGAGTTTAACAGGTAGTGGAACCACCTTGACCCTTCCGCTAGGCTATATTTTAAAAGAAGTATCTGAGGAGGTAATAGAAGATCGTTTTTCTGGCGTAATGGGCTTCTCTAACAAGATTGATGATAACTCGAAATATGAACTGATATACCATCCAATTTTAAAACGTTTTGAGTTTAGGTTTAATCAACTGAGAAATCTTGGTTTTGCTATTACTCCGGAAGTGAATTTTGATCTGAAAATTGAGTTTTTTGAGATGAGGAAGGTAACAGTATATTCAGCCAACTATATCAGACTGGTTATGTTGCTGGAGATACTTATTTGATTTCCGGTAGCCCAGCAGAAGAAGTGAGTCAAATATTACATAAAACGCTTTACAAAATATTGAAACAATCATTTACTGACGCAAATTCCGCCCTGGTCAGTCGAGCTAATACTCCTTAGATTTACGTACATATAGAATATCAGTGCTTTAATGGCCTTGCTGACTCCTTGATGATAAGTTGACACTGCCAATAAAAATATTCTTGAAATCATAGAGGTGCTGAGGCTTGAGATAAGGGGGCCCTCTGTTACCCCACGATCTGGTAGCAGGTGCCTGGGCTAACCTTGGCTTTGCACATCTCAACAACAAGCCCCTCCTAGTGTAAAAACTCTTGTGCAATTTTTGTGTAAATGTGCGAGGAATTAAATTGATATGGATTGATTTTAGATTGCAGTACTCCTAATCCTGGAATCTTCTCCCTCTTCACGCCACTAACAATTTCCAATGTTATATATCAATTTTGCCAACGGACAATACTCGGTTATTGGCATTAGAGACATGGACATTAACGGCATATAACGGTCATTATAACCCCTCATGATGGTTAGCCCTGTGTTAGCACAAACCAAAAAAGCCCCTACAGCTTGAAAACTGTAAGGGCTTTATTTTACTAAAAACTATTGGTGCCGGGACCAGGAATCGAACCAGGGACACACGGATTTTCAGTCCGTTGCTCTACCGACTGAGCTATCCCGGCACCGAATAGAGCTGCTTATTTACAAAACATCACCGATTGTGTCAATGATTTTCCGTTTCAGACGCGGCTTTTTCCTTACTACTTATCGTCTTTAATTGTCAGACCACCGAGATCAAGATTAAAGTCCAGATCTTCATCCATGTCCACGCTTGACGCCGCATATGCTTTTTCAGGTTCTGCAGCTGGAGCTGCCGTTTCAGCAGCACCTTCCTGGCCGCCGACTGCCGCTTCAGCGCCATTCAGGTCAAAGTCAAGATTACTGAAATCAAGGTCATCTTCAGGCTCTGCCAGAGGAACGTCATCTCCCGATTCTGCCGCGGCTTCCATGGGCTCTGACTGATTCATCTCAGCAAGTGGTTCTTTCAACGGTTCTTCAGCGGCAGAATCCTCTGGTGGTAAAAGATCTGATATATCATTAAGTTCGTCAGGAAGATCCATAGCGGGGGCGTCTTTTTCTTCTGATTCCTCGGCTTCGTCGTCAAAATCTTCGAAGCTGAAGGTGTCGTCATCCGGGACATCTTCAAACTGTCCAAGATCTGCCGATAAATCAGTACCGCCATCTTCATCGTCACCAAATGTTGCAGCTTCATCAAAATCCCCAGCGAGTGGAAGATCTTCGTCTGCGTCATCACCGGAATCGAGATCAAAATCAATTCCACCCCCTTCCCCTTCATCGTCAATGAGTATTTCAAGGTCCGGATCAGTGAACTCGATTTCACCACCGACTTCTGCTGCCCCCTCGATCTTTAGTTCATCTTCATCTGGAACTGATATTTTCAAGAAAGAAGGAGTATTTACTTTTAGAGTGCTGCCCTGAAATGCTCTTGTGGCATCAGAAATATCTTTATTGCATTTCAAACAACTATCTAGATTATCAAAAGAAATAAAGCCACATTTGGGACAGCGCATCAGTTAATTCCTCATTAATATCAAAATCAAAAAGCATGTTTATAACAAACAACATGCTGCCACCTCGCTACCTACCCAGTATCGCACATTTTTTTGAAAAAAATCAAGGACAATTGCTGCTTTTCCTCTCATTGAGATAAGATCGACCAATCCATGCCAATATCACATGCGGGGGCAGAATGTGTCAGGGCACCAATTGAAATTATATCGACTCCCGTTTTTCCGGCTGCCTCAACCGTATCAAGTGTCACTCCGCCAGAGGCCTCAACAAGAGCATTTCCATCTATGATTCTAACGGCTTCAGCCATCTTTACCGGGGACATATTGTCGAGCATGATGATGTCTACGCCGCAATCAAGGCACTCCTGGACCTGGAGCAAGGAGTCGGTTTCTACCTCGATACGAAGCGTGTGCGGAACATGATTCCTGATTTTCGCCACTGCTTTTTTTATGGAGCCACAGGCGGCAATATGATTGTCCTTTATCAAAATACCATCAGTGAGGTTATAACGGTGATTATTGCCACCCCCGACAGTAACTGCATATTTCTCCAGCACTCGAAGTCCCGGGGTCGTTTTCCGGGTATCACAGATACGCGCCGGATACTCTTTGACTTTCTCGACGAATGCTGCAGTAAAAGTGGCAATACCTGAAAGCCG
Organism: uncultured delta proteobacterium; assembly: GCA_963776075.1. GTDB lineage: Bacteria > Desulfobacterota > Desulfobulbia > Desulfobulbales > Desulfocapsaceae > MADRE3. The sequence goes on along the minus strand of CAVZLG010000016.1, from coordinate 141,270 downwards.
CTGCAACAGGTTCAGTGCAACGCGTTCGGCTTTTAAAAGATCAATTACCGGTCCGTCAACTGAGAGCAGAACATCTCCGCGCTCAACCAGTTTCCCGTCTGGAACAGCTGAACCAGTTTCAATTCCAGGATTCTGGGTCTTAAACACCAGCGCCGCCACCTTGTCTGCGCCTGCAATGATAAAGGATTCTCGAGCGACAAGACGGGCCGCACCTATCTCTTCCGGTTCGAAGATAGACTCACTGGTAAGATCACCCCGCCCAATATCCTCAAAGAGAAACGAACGGATGATTTTTGTCAGAAGGTTTGTATCCATTATGCGATCAATTAAAAACTCATTTAAGCGGTTCAGGTAAGGGCAATATTTTTCAATCTATCCTCTGCCTCGGCAATCCTTAACAGTCGGCTATCAAGCTCTTCTTTTTTATCTTTCTCTTTTGAAACAACGGCATCAGGAGCATTGGCTAAAAACTTTGCGTTGCCCAGTTTTCCGTTTACCTGTTTTAGACGAGCTTCTACCTTAAGCCGTTCCCGGCCAAGCTTTTCTAACTCGCTGTCAACGTCGATCAACCCTTTCAGCGGCACATAAATTTCCACATCGTTAAAAATATAGGTGGCAGCGTCAGATGGCTTTTCAGTTTCCGGCTGAACATGCAATCCGTTTAACCGAGTCATATCCGCAATGGCTGAAGAAAAAGTATTTACAAGTTCTGCCTGCTCGTCACTGATGTTGGTGACAAATGCTTCAATTCTATGGGATGGATGTACATCCGCCTCTGATCTGATATTACGAATTCCAGAAATAACCCCCATCAGCATCGCCATCCGATCTTCAGCTGACTCGTTGAGCCACTCATCTTGTCTTGCCGGATATTCCTCTTTCATCAACACCGTTCGCTCACCAGGCAGGACACTCCAGATTTCCTCTGTCACAAATGGGGTAACAGGATGAATCAGTTTGATAACCGTTTCAAGAACGACCAGAAGAACACCTCTGGCCTGATTTTTGGCCTGCTCGTCGTCGCTGAAAAGATCGGCTTTAATCCATTCCAGGTACCAGTCGCAGAACTCATGCCAGACAAACTGATAGAGTGCTGAGGCAACTTCATTAAAATGATACTCATCAAGCCCTCGGCGAACGACATCAATCGTATGAGCGGTGCGACTCAGAATCCACTGATGGACAAGCGGCAGGTCTTTCGGGTGTTTGACGTAATCCCGAATGGAGTCATCGCATTCACTGACATGCATCAAAGAGAAACGTGCAGCATTCCACATTTTATTAATAAAAAAGCGATAACCTTCAATACGGTCTTCATCCAGTTTTATCTCCCGTCCCTGAGCCGCAAATGCGACCAAGGTAAAGCGCATCGCATCAGTACCATACTGTCCCATCACTTCAAGCGGATCAATAACATTACCGGTCGACTTGGACATTTTCTTGCCGTGCTTATCTCTGACCAGCGCATGCAGGTAGACATCCCGGAACGGAACCTCATCCATAAAATGGATACCCATCATCATCATGCGGGCAACCCAGAAAAAGAGGATATCAAAACTGGTAACCAGAATCGAGGTGGGATAGAAGGTTTTCAGCTCCAAGGTCTGCTCTGGCCAGCCCATGGTTGAAAAGGGCCAGAGTGCCGATGAAAACCAGGTATCCAACACATCAGTTTCCTGCTCAAGGTCAGATGATCCGCAGGAAGGGCACACCTCGGGGCCTGTCGTCTCAACGATAAGTTCATTGCAGCCCAGACAAGTCCAGGCGGGAATACGATGCCCCCACCAGATCTGGCGGGAGATACACCAGTCTCGAATATTGTCCATCCAAGCGTAAAATGTATTATACCAAGTCTTGGGATAGATATTGATTCGTTCTTCGCGCACTGCGGCAACGGCCTTGTCAGCCAAAGGCTTTACTGAAACAAACCATTGCAGCGATGTCGTCGGTTCTACCGTGGTTTTACATCGATAACACTGGCCGATCGCATGGTCATAGTCTTCAATTTCTACCAGAAAGCCATGGCGTTCGAGATCGGCAACAATTTTTTTCCGGCATTCAAATCGATCAAGGCCGGCATAATCTCCAGCCAGCTCATTCATCACCCCATGCTCGTCCATGACCTTGCACATCTCAAGGTTGTGCCTGCGCCCAATTTCATAATCATCGCGATCATGGGACGGGGTAACTTTCAGTGCTCCGGTACCAAAATCTTTCTGCACATGATGGTCAAAGACAACAGGAATAGTCCTTCCGGTTAACGGCAGCGAAATCCCAACATTTGCCAGATGAGCGTAACGCTCATCATCCGGATGAACAGCAACCCCGGTATCTCCAAGCATGGTCTCCGGCCGAGTTGTTGCCACAACAACGTCTCCCGAACCATCAGCAAAAGGGTAGCGCAGATGATACAGCTTGCCTTTACGATCTTCGTGGTCCACTTCATCATCGGCAAGTGCGGTAAGGCAGCGTGGGCACCAGTTGACAATATAGTCTCCCTTATAAATCAGCCCCTCTTTATACAACCGGACGAACACTTCGCGGACGGCGTTAGACAATCCGTCGTCCATGGTAAAGCGCTCACGTTCCCAGTCACAGGAGCATCCGAGTTTCTTTAGCTGGTTGATAATAGTGCCGCCCTTTTCCTTGCGCCACTCCCAGACCCGTTCAATAAATTCATCACGTCCCAGGTCATGCCTGCTTTTCCCTTCAGTAGCAAGCTGCCTCTCAACAACATTCTGGGTTGCGATACCGGCGTGATCGGTTCCCGGTACCCAAAGCGTATTATCACCACACATTCTGTGATACCGTGTCAAAACATCCTGCATGGTGTTGTTCAGCGCATGCCCGACGTGAAGCACCCCGGTCACATTAGGAGGGGGAATAACAATTGAAAAGGATGGCTTACCATCAACCATTTCTGCCTGGAAGCATTCCTGTTCTTCCCAGGTTTTAAGCCACTTCTCCTCAACATCTGCAAATTCGTAGCCTTTGCTCAGCTCTTTTGTGTTACCGGTGCTCATAGTATCTATTTGTTCACTCTCTTTGTTTTCTTCTCTTCTAAATTTAAATCAGCCAGTCGATTTTCAGGACAAGGGGCGCAGATTACCTGCGAAGCCTTAATAATTCAACCGTTTTTATGGGCCATTCACAGACTTGCGACTCTGACGTCAGCGGGGTTGCCACCGTACATTTTACCGTCTCACATTCCACGCTTTTGGCAGAAAAAGATACTCATAGACGCCCATGGCATAACGATCAGTCATTCCGGCAATATAATCACAGACCCGCCGATTGGCCGTTTTTTCATCACCCCAGTTACTGCTCGACTCATCCACAAGCCACTCATCACCGTATCTTCTCACCAGCCCATTGGCCAGAAAATAATGGTACAGCTCCCTGATAATTCGCTGAGCCTTTTCAAATTCCTGGTGTACCCGGTGATATCGGTAGACATTCTCATGAAGGTAGGTTCTCAGTCCTGATATCGCCTCAAGCATCTGGTCACTAATGTGAAGCATTCCATCATCTGCCGTCAGCGTCTCTACAATGAGATCCCTGACCATGCAGCCAATACGCTGAGAGTGCCGTTCTCCAACCACCTTCCTGATTTCAGTCGGAACATTCCCCTCCTCGATAATCCCAGCCCGAAGTGCATCGTCGAGGTCATGATTAACATAGGCAATGATATCGGCGAGTCTGACAACCTGCCCTTCCAGAGTGATTGCCAACTCAGACCTGCGTGTGGGGATAATTTCCCTTCTTCCTTTGGAATGTCGTACAATGCCGTTGCGCACCTCAAAACTCAGATTGAGCCCTCTGCCGTTATTCTCAAGAAAATCCACGACTCTGAGGCTGTGAATATAATGTCTGAACCCCGTTGGGTGCAGTTCGTTGAGTGTCGCCTCTCCGGCATGACCGAAAGGTGTGTGCCCGAGGTCGTGTCCGAGGGCGATTGCCTCGGTCAGCGGTTCATTAAGGCAAAGCGCCGCAGAAATCGTACGGGCAATTTGTGATACCTCGAGGACATGGGTCAAACGTGTCCGGTAATGGTCACCCATTGGCGCAAGAAACACCTGGGTTTTATGTTTTAATCTCCTGAATGTTTTGGAATGAATAATGCGATCCCGGTCACGCTGGTAGGGCAATCGAATATCGGATAACTCTTCCTCTTCTGTTGCCCTTCTTCCCCGAGACGTGCTGTTTCTGGAAGCATAGGGCGACAAAATCTCATCTTCTCGTTCCTCAAGCTGTTTCTTGATTGATATACCGATTTTAGGAACAAAGCTCATATCACTCTCGTCATATTGAGAAAAAAAATTACTCCTGGAGCAGCATAATTAAAAAATAAATGCAATTACGGTTGCTTAGCGGCATCTCGCTTAATCGTTACCTCTGCATTCGTCGCCTCACGCGCTCCACGGATATGCCAGCTATGTCACTGTACTCTCTAACTTTTCCTGGATCAATTGTCAAACATATCAACAGTAAGCCTGGTGATTCCAGTCAAATAGAGTACTATAGTTTGAAAATTCTGTGTGGAAATTCTTTGTTATTGCCGGGTAATGAAAATCACTCAAAACCAATTTACCTCCATCGCCAGGTTCCTTTTCCGGGCAGCTCTTTATCTGTCAACCCTCTTTCTATTTTTCCTTCTTGGCAAAGACGGGCATCATCTCATCTCTTCGTTTAGCGTCCCGTTTGATCTGTCACCGCTCACCAGTTTTGTTTTACGCATTCTATTCATTACGCTTTTCAGCTGTTTTGGACTTCTTGTCATTATTCATTTCTTCAAATCAAAAGATATCGAATAAACAGCAGCGGCCAATCAAAAAAATCATCAATTCCTCAATGACATTCGTTTCATATAATTATAGTCAGACCACCGGCCTGACTGGCGGCATATTGAGCTGAGCCCAGGCAGAGCATTCAACCACCTTGTTATCACATTAAATATGAGATAACATATTGGAACAAACGGGTAACTGAGATTAAACTCTGTTTCCTTAACCCCAGAATACTTCCGTGGAGTTTATTTATTATCGCCGCCTCACCGTCCTCTCAAAAGACACTCGATCCTGTCTACCAGTTTATCCAGACATACCTGATTGAAGATTCAGGTGGCGGAGAGAAAATACTGGTCTCAGAACTGGTTCTGAAGGGTCAGCAGCTCACCGATTACCCTGATTTCAAGCAATTGAGCGGCAAAGGCTATAAGAAAGGTGCACTTAAAGCTGGCAATTTCACCGAGTTTTCCGACGATGGGCTGACACTGCATGCACTGGTTGCCGGCTATCCGAAAATCACAATGCAGCAGGAAAAGGATAGTGTTATCCCCGTTGTATCGATTACCCCTCTTGTAAATATTTCGTTTGATAAATTATATGCATCACTTCTCATTTACCCGCCTTTACCCGAGCGAAAAGCCTTACGTGCTGATAATCTTGATGAACTTTTGAAGAGTTCAGGGCTCTGTTACGGAATCGATCAAAACACCGTAGAGAAAGCAAAGCAGATCATCGCTGCCGGCAAGATTGAGATAACGGAAGTCCCGATAGCCGAAGGAACATTGCCAGGCAAGGGAACCGACGCTCATCTTGTCTATGCCATCGAGGTTGGTCCTATAGCTGGGCGTTGCCTGGAGGACGGTTCAATCGACTTCCGTGAACGGAGAATAATGGTCGGAGTCAAAGAAGGCGAAATCATCGCTATGAAAGCTCCTGCAATACCGGGCACCCCAGGGAAAAATGTGCTTGGTGAAGTCATTGAACCAAAGAGTGGTAAAGACATCAGGATCAAAACACTGGGAGATGCGCACTATTTTGAAGAAAGTCTCGAGGTCAAAGCCACAAAGGATGGTGTTCTCTCCATCGTCAAAAACAGTACCATAAAAGTATCTTCGAGACAGAAGATAGATGGTGACATTGACTTCAAGACCGGTAACATCGACTCGAAAGGATGTCTTACCATTCAAGGATCAGTTCAGCCCGGTTTCAGAATAAAGAGCAGCGGGGATCTCAAAATCGGTGGTAGTTGCATGTCCGCTCAGGTCGAATGTGAGGCTAATTGTGTCATCAAGGGTGGGGTTACCGGCAAGAGTTCCGAGGTGATCGTCAGCGGTGACGCAGATATAAAATTCATTGAACAGTCAACGCTCAGGGCTGGTGGAATCGTGGTCATTAGATCTCAGTCATATTTCAGTCAGGTCAGCTCTCAATCTGACATCCGCTGCGACCCTTCAAGTATTATAATGGGAGGGTCACTGATTGCTGCCGGTAACCTGACGATCGGCACGGTCGGTTCTGAAAACAGTGACCCGGCAACCCTCGGCGCCGGGATTGACCCTGAACGACTCAGCCAATACCAGCAACTGCAGCAATCATTGAGCGAGCAACAGAATCAGCTTATCCAATGGATACAACTGCACGGCAATGCACAGTCAAGAAAAGTGAGAAAGATGGAAAGTGAGATTGATGAAACCAGAGCCCAGCTGATCAGATTTAATCTGATACCAGGTACCGAACTTTTTTCCCGTATTGGATCCGGCTCATCAAGGGAAGAGGTTGAAGAGCAAAACCCACTTTACCATGCCGGGCTGGACGTTGACACAATCAGGATTGACCTGACCGGTACGGCGTACGCCGGTACCAGAATACTATTGGGAAACCGTTCCATGGTGCTTCAAAAAGAGGTGTCAAAGCGACAGTTTAAACTTTCACGTGACATGAAACGGATCATTGCCCTGCCGCTCAGAACCAAATAGCATCCCCGGTTATTTCAACATCTCATACAGTTAACATTTCAGCGAAAGAGAAGAAAGCAGTCTGGTGTTGAATTGCCCCGCCAGTTTCATTAAGGTAGAATATGGGTCAACGATCGTTCGCAGGTTAAAAAACGATGGAAAACATCTTAATTTGATATCGCTATGGCCGAAAAACAGTTGATGAGTAGAGAAGAAAAGAGCTGGATTCTCTATGACGTCGCAAATTCAGCTTTTGTTCTGATCATGGTGACGGCGATCATGCCTATCTATTTCAAGGATGTTGCCGCCCAGGGAATGCCCAATGCTGTTTCCACTGCTCATTGGGGATTTGCCAACTCTGCCGCTGCGCTTGTTCTGGCACTGCTCGCTCCGATACTCGGAACCCTGGCTGATTACCGGGACAGAAAGAAGCGTTTCTTCCTGTTTTTTCTGTCTATCGGTCTGCTCTTTACACTTGCCCTGTCATTCATCACAGCAGGCCAGTGGGTCCTGTGCCTTGTACTTTTTGTCTGTGCACGTATTGGCTGGGCAGGGGCCAACATTTTTTATGATGCCTTTTTAGTTGATGTAACCACACGAAGTAGAATGGATTATATTTCCGCCCAGGGGTATGCGCTCGGCTATATCGGCAGTGTCATCCCCTTTATCATCGTCATCGCTCTTATTCTTATGGCGGGGATAGACGACGGGCTCCCGGTAAAACAGGTCCAGCTTGGTTTTGTTATCGTCGCTCTCTGGTGGATAATCCTTTCCATTCCGGCTATCAAAAATGTAAAACAGGTTCACTTTCTCCCTGTACCGGAATCGCCTCTGTTCAGCAGCTTTCAGCGACTCGCCAGCACGTTCAGAAACATCAGGAAGCATAAACAACCGTTTATGTTTCTTATCGCATATTTTTTCTACATTGATGGCGTCGGAACCATCATCAGTATGTCAACCGCTTACGGCAGAGATCTGGGCTTTAACATCACCCTTCTCATCGTCGTCCTGCTCTTTATCCAGGTTGTCGCCTTTCCCTGCACCCTGATTTATGGCAGACTTTCAAAAAGGTTTGCAACAAAATCATTACTGATGACCGGAATCATGATCTACTGCCTGGTTACACTGCTAGCCTTTGCACTGCCATGGGTTAGTGATATCCGGATGAAAACAGCACTTTTCTGGTTCATCGCCTTTCTGGTAGCCTCTTCCATGGGAGGGCTGCAGGGCTTGAGCCGAAGTTGTTTCGGTAAATTAATCCCTGCAGAAAAAAGTGCTGAATTTTTCGGATTCTATAATGTTTTTGGAAAATTTGCGGCGATCACCGGCCCCTTTTTGATGGGGCTGATCGCCAGGATCACGGGAGAAACCCGATGGGGAATTCTGTCAATTCTTGTTCTTTTCATGGCCGGTGCCTATTTCCTGAACAAAGTGGAGCTGGAGGAAAAATGATCATTGCCTGCCACCCCTCATCCAATGCGTAACAAAGGCTTTAAGAGGCATGGGCTGGTGCCCGTTTTGGGCATTTCGGGAGGCGATCTGAAAGGCAATATCCCATTGCTGCATTAACGTTTTCCAACCATACAGCAATGAATTGCCAGGATCGTAAATATGGGTTGCTTCCGATGTAACGCCATTAATTTCGATAACTTTCAGGTTTTCCCCCTTCTGAAGAGCCTTTTCATTCGCCGCCTTGACGTCAAATCTGCCAAAATAAAACCCTTTATAGGGCCTGGCAATTTTTTCAATGGCAATCAGGAGCTCATCTGAGACCAGGTAGGCTCCATCCAGAAACAATGTCCCGAGAGAATGGGCACCAACGCGCCCCAATTGCACGGATTCTCCAGCAGGAACGATATTGAGAAGTTCTGACTGCAATCGCTCAAGGAAGGTTGGAGCCATGCAGAGCGCACGGGCATCTCGCAGAATCAGCTCTTCGAGGGTGTGGTAACCATCGCCCACAACAAATAGATGTTTTTTTCTGGTAATACTAAATATCCTCCCTGCCTGCTCTTCGGGAAAACGATAGTAAAACACTCCAAACTCTTCACCGGGGTGAAACTCCATAATTATAAAGTCATCGTCAATATCCTTGAGCCAGCCAAAGGCATCCTCCTCATTGAGACAGACACGGACACCAATACCCCGCTGTCCTCTATCTGGCTTGAGGACAACCGGATAGTCCAATGAATTCTTTTCCATAAAATGTTTAAAAGTGGAACGCTTATCAGCAACCGATTTTCCCGCCTCAACGAGCTGCCATCTACCCAGTGTATCCTGGGACAAATCATTGAAAATTGATGATTTTCGCTCCCCGATAAATCCACTGTCCGGTTTAATTGATGGGTTTACGGCGGTAAAGAGTGTCGGACGGCGATATCGAAAACAGCCGAGATAAAGAACATAGAGAAACGTTACGCTATTGGTCACATAATAGGGCCAAAACTCCCAACGTGAGATCCTTCGCCACTTACTTACCAGCAATCGCCTACCACGCCAGGAAAAAAGAGGCACGATAAGGCGGGTGATCGTATAGAGGGTAATCAGCAGCCCCAGGAAGATCCAAACTGCATGATCACTGTACAGTTCAACATACTCAATCACTTCCCTGCCGATAACCATTGCGCTGAGGACGAGTATCGGGGTCCAGAGCAGAACGGCGACCGCAAAAATGACCATCAGCTTCGTCAGGTTCATTTTCACCAGGCCAGCGGCAAAAAAGGTGGCCGTCCTGGTTCCGGGTAAAAATCTGCTGCTCATGATTAATGCAGCTCCGCGCCGCTCAAACAGCATTTTGCTCTGTTCGACGGTTCTCGGTTTAATGATCCATTTCAGGGGCGGGTGATCCAGCGCTACGACGCCAACCAGATAACCTGTAAGATAAAGCAGGATATCGCCGATATAAATACCGAGAGCACTGGCAGTCACTGCAGCAGGTATAGATATAACAGATTTGGCCGCAAGCAGGCCTGCTGCGATGCAGGCGAGATCTTCACTGACCAGTGTCGCCAGTGCAATAACGACGAGAATCGTCAGCTGATTGCTCGACTCCGCAGCATAGTGCTCCAATTGGCCAATGAAGCTGTTAACGGAAACAGCATCACCACTCCAGACAGCTGTCGGTATTCCGATCAGAATGATCAGAGCGACAATCATATGGCGTGAATTAATCAACACGATTCAATGAGATGGTCGTTGGTCCATCAGGATGACACTGTTCAGAAACAGTCCCATACGAGAACCGTATTCTTTCTGGGTCAATTGAAATCTGGCTCAAGCTTACGGTGCGGGCATCAGCACGACTCATCAGCACTGAGTGAGCCGGCAAAGCGGGGTCATGAAAGGTGTGATAGGAAAACAGCTCTTCAGGGGATGGCGACGAAAAAGTATCGAACCTGCTATTATACAAATTCTTCCGATGACTAATAATTTCTTCTGGAAGATAACCTGATGAGGTTATCGGGCTGCACACATCACCCTCACTCGAGAATTGAAGGTTATCATAATCCCAGGTAATCAGACCGTGAGTTTTCAGGTCCATGCCAAAAATCAAGAACCCCCTATACGTGCGAAGATCCGTCACTTTAACTGCATCGAAAAGGGACTCAGTATCTCGATGGCTGGCAAGTGATTTCAGCAGGAGTCCCCTGCTCACCGGATTGGCTGCGCCCTCTTTTTTGACCTGATAATTGTTGAGTAAACAACCGATCATCCCTTCTGAATTTGCCCAAATCCACGTACCGCCGCCATCTGTATCAACAGGACTCAAGTAGCTGATACCCCTCGTTTCAAAGCGGCAAGGAATCTCTGCTTTAAGACGCGTTCGAGACTCATCCCGGTTAAAAAAAACGCCATACGATGTGCCATCCCGCCACCAACTCAAGGTGCACACAACCACCTCCTCATCTGTTTTCTATGTTTATCGGGATACGCGCTACCAACCTCTGCACTGCTAACTGTTTCTGCAGTCACCACATATTTTAATGAGAAAAATTCCAATTGGAATATAGGCCGCCAGCGCCAATGCAGCAATTTTAGGAAAAATAACATGGGTTTCCGGAGAATAAATCAATAAGTAGGCAACAAGCGCCGGCATCTTGTCCAGATGGCAGACGGAAAAGAGGGCGGGAACAAATCGTCTCATCAAATCTGGATGGGTCGATGTTGTTCCGCGAGATGCACGGTAAAGAAAGAACAGGGCAACACAGCATCCAACCAGGTATAAACAGACTCCGACAAACACCTCCAGGCCAAGTGTCGAAGCCTCAGATGCGACCCGCCTTTCTTCTGAAGGAAACCATAAAAATGCAGGAAGAAAGAGAGCACACAGATAGGTAAACAATCCTGCACCAAGGTATTTGAAATGAGAAGCGGTTACCTGCTGCTCATCTGCCGGTAGAGACTTGTCGAGGAAAAGCCAGCCGATAAGTCCTGCCAGGCCTGCTCCAAGTAGAAAGAAGGGCCAGGATGCCCCTGCACCATAAATTGGAAACAACAAACGATCATCATTGGCTGGCATCAGGAAAATGATACCAAAAAACAGGGCTGCCAGAACACCGAATCCCATGAGGAGCGCGCTCATTATTCTCATCAGTCCTGAGAGGTAGCAGACTCCTGAGACAACGGAACTAAAACCTGCAATTATTATCCTGACAATCATCTAAACGATTCGCTCCCTTTATAGCTCCCGAGTCAGTCAAAACGGAGGCAGACTCGCCTGGTCGAACTGATAACACCTCTGTATTTCACATATTTTCAAGCAGGGCTTTAATTCCTGCAGCCTGCACTACTGTCATCATGGCATCACGCTGTCTGAATCCCGCAAAAAGAGCCGCAACCTGAGATCCGAGAAAACGATCATCACTGTCCTCTTCCTGGTCAAGTATTGACAACAGCATATCTGTATCTCCATCATCAATTGCCGTCACCATATCATTGAGCCACTCTGCCTTGACGCCGTCAAAATGAATGTCACTCAGTGCTTCGAGATAAACAGACATAATATCAGATGAGTGCTCAAAGATTGTATCGTCATCTTTATCCCTGTGTGCACTGAACACTGATTCTATCAGTTTCTTTAATTCCTCAACCGCCATACCAGCTCTCCTGAATTGACTGACTGACAACTAATATCCTACCATTTCAGCATATTGCCTCCTGCTATTACACACTTTAGCCAGGTTTTTTTTATTATCAACAATAAAGAAAGACGGCATCGTAAAAACCTTGATCTACACGTCGCCGCGTGTAGATCAAGGTTTTTGCGCGTCCATCAAACATTTTCAGCGAAATAAGACAAACCTACCAGATTCGACAGGTCTTGAAGATCATTGAGGAATGACAATGATAAAGGCTCTCACTCAAACAGAACAGCATATTCAGAATATGGTGTACCCGCCAGGGTATCTGCCGGCAAAAAACGAAGGGCTGCAGAGTTAATGCAGTACCGTAATCCGGTGGGGGGTGGTCCATCGTTGAAGAGATGGCCCAGATGCGAGTCCCCTTCTTTACTGCGAACTTCAGTTCGGGCCATAAACCAGGAGTTATCCTGATGTTCCACTATATTGTCTTTTACCAGTGGCTGGGTGAAGCTTGGCCACCCTGTACCTGATTTGTATTTATTAAGTGATGAGAACAGCGCCTCTCCAGAAACGATATCAACATATATTCCCTGCTGCTTATTGTCCCAATACTCATTTTTAAATGGTGGTTCTGTCCCGTTTTTCTGGGTCACTTTATACTGCAGTGGTGTCAACTGCTGTCTCAGACTGATCGATTCGTCATTCTCAGAAAATGTCCATTCTTTACCCTTCCATGTTTTATCAAGAAACGTATCACGACCTGAGCCGGATCGATAAAACTTGTACCTGAAGCTGTTATTTTTGTAATAATCCTGATGATAATCCTCAGCTGCCCAGAATTTTGGGGCCGGCTGTATTGGTGTTATAATCGGCTCAGTAAAGATCCCACTTTCAGCAAGTCTTTTTTTCGACGCCTCTGCCAGAGCTTTCTGTTCCTGACCATAATAGAATATCCCGCTGGAATACTCGTGGCCTCTGTCAACAAACTGGCCGCCTCCGTCTGTTGGATCAATCTGACGCCAGAAGGTATCCAGTAATTTTGCATAAGAAACAGTTTCCGGATCAAAGGTAACCTGGACCACTTCGATATGCCCACCACTCCCGTAATTTTTATATGTCGGGTTCTCTGTCGTTCCCCCCGCATATCCAGAGATTACAGAGGAGACGCCATCGAGTGTTTCAAAGGGTTTCTCCATACACCAGAAACATCCCCCTGCAAACATTGCAACATCCCCTGAAGATTCCTGAATCTCCGAAGCTGTCTGATCCTGGTTGCTGCCGGAAACAGTATACGTCCATACTGACAGAATCATTACAACTGCCACACAGATATAAATGAAAGATTTCATAACCAATACTCCCTGGTGCTACTTATTCTCACGTACTTGTCCCGCCGACACGGTACTCAGGTAGGTTCCTGATGCCTTTATCCAATCTTCGAGTTGCTCAATGTCTACCTTTTCATTATCGAAGGTAACCCGATTTATTTCTGACATACCCTGCCAGCCCTTTTCAATATCAATAACTCCCGGCCGTCCCTCCAGGGCGGCTTCTCCCACATCATATCAGCGGACCGTAAATGTCGCAGACTGCTCTGCCGCACTGACAACCCCTGTCATCAGCATGATATGCAGGAATAAAACGGTTAGTATTGCTGTTTTTTTGCCATGAATTGTCATTTTGACCTCCATCATTTTCAAATTCCTGTGTGGATAAGAGACTCTTTCCTTCAGTTTTATTCCAAATTCTCGGTGAAAAGATTGCTATTTCTCCTCATTGTAGGGTATTTGTTCGGTGCTTTTGATATTAAATCATAATAGCTCTGGAGAATTTTAATGATAACAGTTATCGCCTCAATCAAGGTTGTTCCTGACAAGGTTGTTGAATTTGTAAAGCTTTTTAATGAGAATGTTCCCAATGTCCTGGAAGAGGACGGTTGTATCGAATATTACCCCACCGTCGACATTGAAACAGGACTGGAAGTTCAACAGGCAGACCCCTCTATTGTAACCATCATCGAATGCTGGGAGAGTATTGACGCACTCAAAGACCATCTCGGTGCACCTCATATGGCACGTTACAGGGAGCAGACAAAAGAGCTCGTTGAAGCAGTGAGCATTAAGGTCCTGCAGCCGGTATAAAAAGAGTGGTACTGATTCCTGAGTCTGCTGTCTCTATTCAAAAAACCGGCTGTGATCTCAGTATGGCTGGTTCTCCAGACTTGACAATAACAATTTAAAAAATAATATATCCACGAAACAAAAACTTATAACCCTATTTTCACTGATTAAATTATGTTTCTGAGCCATATTTTAGCACTGGTTGGCTGTGCACTGACCGGCCTGCAAACATTCCTTATTCTCTACCAGGGAGATGGACTCTGCCTGAACGAGGGTTGCGAAGTTGTAGAAACGCTGACCCTTCTGCCTCCGCTCTATTTTAACATCGCAGGCTTTCTCTTTTTCCTGTTCATCAGTTTCGGCATAAGCCAGGCTAGAAAAGGTTCTGAACTTTGGCAGCGATTCACCAGCCTCCTGCTTCTTGCTGCCATAGCTGCAGAGGCGGTACTCGTCTGTTTCCAGTATTTTATTACCGACGTTTTCTGTTCCTATTGCCTGATTATCTTTTCCCTGATTGTCTTGATCAATCTTTTTATGGGGCTCAGACAGACGTTCAGAAGCGTCGTGATCTTTGCTGCTGCCTGCATGGCGTTTAGCAGCCTTAATTTTAATGTTGAGAGCCGATCCACCTTCTCGCTCGATGATGGCACACTCGCCACCTTTAAGGCCGACTCCTCAGACCGTCAGCTCTATCTTTTTTTCTCATCAACATGTGCCCACTGCGAGAGCGTGATTGAGGCCATGAAGGAAGAAATAAGTTGCGATGTGAGCTTTAACCCTGTTGACCAGGTTGCCTCTTTTACGTTCCCCAATATTGATGTATCTCCCTCTTTTGAGCCACGGGTGAACGTGAGCTACCTTAAACACCTCGGGATAAGCGAAGTACCAGCAATGACCAGTATCCAACAGCAGAGCACAACGGTCCTGAAGGGAGAGAAAGCAATCGTAGCGTATCTACAGCAATACTGCCTGCCGGGTAAGAGTGAAAAAATAGCTGAACCGCAACATAACCAGTCAAGCAGTTATTCTTTCCCGCTTCCGGAAGCAGACGGGTGCGCAGTGACTGAGAATTGTGAAGAGCAAACAAGCACCAATTCTTCACAGGCTCCTCCTGCACCGCCGACCCCGGAAAGCTGATGACCCTGATTCGATGCGCCTGGTGCACGAGCGACCCACTATACATCGACTATCACGACTCTGAATGGGGTGTGCCGCTGCACGATGATCGTGCCCTTTTTGAAATGCTCATTCTTGAGGGAGCCCAGGCAGGTCTGAGCTGGCTCACCATCCTTAAAAAACGTCCATCATATCGATCAGCATTTGATAACTTTGACGTCAATAAAATTGCCCGATATGGTGCAGCAGATAGAGATCGGTTAATAGGAGATAATGGTATTGTACGGAACCGCTTGAAAATAGAAGCTGTTATCAAAAACGCTCGAGGTGTCATTACTATCATAGAGCAAGGTCAAAGCCTTGATCATTTCCTCTGGCGCTATGTCGACCACAGCACCATTCACCATCACGGGAAAACTATCCATGATGTTCCGACACGCTCCCAAGAATCTGAGATGATGAGTAAAGATTTAAAAAGGAGGGGATTTAACTTTGTCGGCCCGACAATCTGTTATGCATTCATGCAGGCAACAGGCATGGTAAATGATCACACTATCGACTGTTTTCGGCACCGGCAACTTCTTACTTGAGGGATCTGCGATTGCAGTCCGGAACCATCAATTCCAGGTTCCGGACCACATCTGTTTTCTGGTAGATTATTATTCCCAGGTAATACACTCAGCGGGGCAGGACGCTACTGCTTCATCCACACAATCAGCACCCGCTTCTTTGCCTTCTATAACAAACGCTTTCTCATCATCATTAAAACCGAAGACATCGGGACAGACTTCCACACATGCCTCGCATCCCAAACACTCATCCTGATCAATCTCTACTGTTTTAGCCATGATTCTTCCTCCAATTCTATTGTTTAATAATGTATTGCCACTGATGACGCAAACCCGCCAGGCTAAAATCAAATTGGCGGTGCAATCGTCACCAGAATTCTCATGTTGGTTTCAGCACGTACACCATGAGGTTCCCTGATCTGGGAAACGAGAATATCACCCTCTCCTGCCTCTATCTCAAGACCATCGTCACCAAGAAATCGTCCTTTCCCTTCGAGCACCTGGATGGAAAGATCGCCGTCCAGATCATGTGAGTGGACTGGAAAGGTTACACCTGCTTCAAGATTAAAGTTAATTATTTTGAAATATGGAGAATCCTGGACCAAAAAAAAACGTTTCATTGCTCCAGGGGTAAATTCGTTGGTATCAGCTAATTTTAAAATCTTCATCACAAACCTCCCGCCCACAAATAATTAATCGGCCATTTATCCAGCGTTAATCTCACTGTTTGTCCTTTTTTGCTGCATTGTCGTCTTCTTTATAACAGCTCACAGGAATGCCTGCCTTGACCTGAGTCAAAGCTGAGCGCGATCATGATCTTTTTATTCGATTTCGGTCAAATAATGCTCCAGTATTGGAGA
This sequence comes from uncultured delta proteobacterium, assembly GCA_963776075.1. Classification (GTDB taxonomy): domain Bacteria; phylum Desulfobacterota; class Desulfobulbia; order Desulfobulbales; family Desulfocapsaceae; genus MADRE3. The sequence goes on along the minus strand of CAVZLG010000016.1, from coordinate 124,782 downwards.
GAAGTCTGTGTGCAAATCTTTTCTTTAAAAGCTCGCGGACACCAGCATCTGCTAAAATCAGCGAACCACCAGTCCTGCTGCTCCGGAAACCTCGAGAACTTCACCAATTATAACAGCAGACGGGGTTTGCACTTCTTTCAGGAGTCGGATGAGTTCCGGGGCCTGTCCTGCCGGCAGAGAAGCCAACAGGCCGCCGCTTGTCTGAGGATCATACAAAATTTCTTTATGAATTGCGGGCAGTGTGCTTTCATCCTGGAGAGCCGCTTTGACCAGATTTTCGTTGAAACGATTTACTCCGGTACTCATGCCCTTGCGGTACATGGCAAGCGCTTCATCCATTATGGGCAGGGAATCAATATTTATCTGCAAAAGTGCACCCGAAGCTTTTGCCATCTCCAGCGAGTGGCCTGCCAGGCCAAAACCGGTGATATCAGTAACGCCATGGATATCGAAATCTTTCATGATATGGGCCGCGTCTTTATTCAGATGAGTGAGGATATCCACACATTTCTGCATGGCCGACTCTGATACCCATTTTTTGAGATTGGCGTTAAAGAGAACACCACTCCCCAGGGGTTTCGTTAATACAAGGACATCCCCTTCCTGGGCCCCGCCATTTGTCCAGTAGTGGTCGGGATGCACCGTGCCAATAACCGAAAGACCAAACTTCGGTTCACTGTCTTCAACGGAGTGCCCTCCTGCCAGCACTGCTCCGGCCTCAGTAATCTTGCTCAGGGCACCTGCAATAATCTGGTTAAGATCCTCCGGCGGCAGTATATTTGATGGAAAGCAGACCAGGTTCAAGCACACCTTCGGCTCTCCACCCATCGCGTAGACATCACTGATCGCATTAGCAGCAGCAATCTGTCCATAGAGATAGGGATCATTAACCGGCGGTGTTATAAAGTCCGCGGTTGTGACTATCGCCAAATCTTCTGTCAAACGATAGATACCGGCATCATCACTTGTCTTGTAGCCGACAAGCAGATTCGGATCTTCAGCCTGAGGTAATGCCGCAAGGAGCGCACCGAGCCCGACCGGGTCGATTTTTGCCGCTCAGCCGCACGTTTTTGAGAGGTTCTGCAGCGTCGGCTTTTGAAAAAATCGTAACAGTGACATGGCTTGTTTTAAAATGATGATTTACCTGAGTATGATGATAGCTTCGAAGTCAAAGAGACTATTATACATGAGTGGTGCCTGGACAAGATTTGTTTTTCGATAGGTGGGCGCAAAGATATAGGGATTTCCTATCAAATATACCTTTATATAAAACCAGCAATTATTCGGCTTCATATAAAGGTATGGGGATCTGGGTAATATGCCTCTTAATTGCCTGACCTGAGTTTTTCCCAGTACATCTGGTAGACGGGAAGTGCTTCTCCAACATCGGCCTGGAATTCTCCCGCCTCAATTGTTTGAGGCGCTGGAAAAATGGATGTACTATTACGGACCGCCTTATCAAGCATTGGTAATGCGGTTGTTACCGGAGTGGCAAAGCCATTCTCTTCAACACATGTCTTTGCAATATCAGGTCGCAACATGAAGTTAATGAATTTATGAGCGTTCTCTACATTTTTTGCACTTTTTGGAATAACAAAACTATCAACCCAGAAATTGGCTCCTTCTGATGGATATATATAAGTAATTGCTTTGTTTTCCTGTTGTGCCATCCATGCTTCTCCGTTCCATATCATGCCGATATTTACTTCTCCGGCAAGATATGGCAGCCGTGGAGAATCGCTATTAAACAATAAGACATTAGGCATCAACTCTTTGAGGAGCTCATAAGCTTCTTTAATCTCCTCGGGATTACGGCTGTTAGTGCTATGTCCATTTATTCTCAGCGCCATGTGAAACACTTCACGCATATCATCCTGGAGCAGCAGTTGCCCCATGTAATCCTTTCTCCACAAATCTTTCCAGGATGTAACCTGTGGGGCTGGGATGATATCACTGTTAACGGCTATTCCTGTTGAGCCCCACATGTAAGGAATGGAGTAGACATTTTCAGGATCAAACTCCTTATCAAGCAACACTGGGTCAAGGCTTTTGATGTTGGGTATCAGGGTATGGTCAAGAGGTTGGAGCATACCTTCTCTGCTCATCTTACTCACAAAATATGTGGAAGGAAATACGAGATCATATCCTTCCCCCTGAATCAATTTGAGTTTTGCATACATCGTCTCATTACTTTCATAGGTCGTGTAAATAACCTTGATTCCAGTTTCCTCGGTAAATTGCTGTACTACCTCATCGGGAATATATTCTGTCCAGTTGTAGACATAGACTTTCTCTGCTGCGACACCTGAAACCGGTTGCAAGATAATCAATACAAATGCAAACCAGGTCATCATCTTATTTGTCATCGTTTCTTCTCCTTGATTAATAACTGACTGATAATAACGAACACAATGGATACACCGATCATTAATGTTGCCAGAGCGTTTACTTCTGGTTTTACTCCTACCTTGACCATCGAGAATATTTTCAATGGCAGAACATCAAAAGATGGGCCGGTAACAAAGGAACTGACTATAACGTCATCGAGGGATAGGGTGAAACTCAGCAACCAGCTCGCTATTAATGCCGGTCTTATAAGTGGGAAAACAATCTTCTGTAACACCTGGCTCTCTGATGCGCCGAGATCTCTGGCTGCGTCTAACAGGAATGGGTCAAAACCTTGGAGTCTTGCAAAAACGGTTATTACCGCAAATGGTAGACAAAAAGTAATGTGAGCGACTAAAAGCGACCAGAACCCAAGTGAGATTCCCATAAAGATGAACAATACCAGAAAAGAGATTGCAAGAATGATGTCTGGTAACATCAGCATCGTTAGTGACGTTGCCTGGAGGGCCTGACGGCCTTTGAAACGATAAAGGTACATTCCCACTGCCCCAAATGATCCGAGAAAGGTCGACAAGCTTGCGCTGCTCACAGCTACCAACAGAGAGTTTCTGGCAGCTTCCATTAATCCGTGATTATGCATCATGGCGACAAACCACTGAAGACTAAACCCGTCCCATCTCAAACCGTAACGATTACTATTAAAAGCATTAAGGATCAGCACACAGATTGGTAGATAGAGATATATAAAGACCGCTGTGAAATAAAGCAGAGATGATTTTTTCATACGAGTGGCCTCCTAAAACCAAACCTGCGAAGAACAAACCAGTATAGTCCCAGCATTGAAATCAACATGAAAATCAGGAGAACACTCATGGCCGACCCCAATGGCCAGTTATGACTGACGAGAAAGTGATGCTGTATGAGGTTCCCCACAAGTAAATTTCTAGCTCCCCCAAGAAGGGTAGCGACATAAAAAAGGCCCATGGTCGGAACAAATACCATAATACAGCCAGCCAGGACTCCTGGCAGTGTCAGGGGAAAGATTATTGATTTAAAGGTTTGAAGGGGGCCTGCGCCAAGATCTCTCGAGGCCTCGACCAGCCGGTAATCAAATTTTTCCATGCTAACATAGAGTGGTAAAATCATAAATGGCAGCATCAGGTAGACCAGACCCAGAATCACAGCAGTGTCAGTATACATGATTCTGATCGGGCTCTCTATAATGCCGATTGCAAGCAGAGATTTATTGATCAATCCCTGTGTACCCAGAATCATCCGAACAGCATAGGTGCGGATGAGAGAGTTCGTCCAGAAGGGTATCATTAACAGAATCAACATTGCCAGACGATATCGCTGATGAAGCCGGCAGGTAAGCCAGGAAAAAGGGTAACCGCCAAGGAGGCAGAACAACGTGGTCAACCCAGCAAGACGAACTGATCGCAGCATAACCTCCAGGTATGCTGGATCAATAAGTTGAGTATAAGATTGCATGGAGAAGGATAGTTCATAGAACTTTTCAGGATGCTGTTCTAAAAAACTTGTCAATAGTAACAGCAGAAGCGGAATCCCCCCGAACAAAATGATCCAGCCAAAGACAAAGCTGATACTGAGTATTCGAATCCTATCCTTCATCCTGCAGCACAACCTCCCACCCGTACACCCAAGAAACCTCGACCCGCTCACCAATCCGATAATCAAAATCAGGATCATCTTCATCAAAAAATTCACAGGCCTGTACCGTTGGTCCATCATCAAGCTGAATGGTGGTATCAAGTGTTGCTCCACGATATCTGCGCTCCAATATAGTACCGGAAAACCGTGGCATTTCTTCTTTTATATCTTCACCAACGCGCAAGTCTTCAGGGCGCAGAAGGATTTGCACCTTTGTGCCTGGTGGTCCAACCAGCGGTGAGACAAGAGTAATACCCTGGCCCATCATCGTGATACGGAGGTTCTTCTTGTCAAGCCGCTTATCTATCGTTGCCGGCAACAGATTTATGTCACCGATGAATCTTGCTACATAAAGGTTACACGGCTCCTCGTATATTTCTCGAGGAGTCCCAATCTGGGCAATTTCCCCCTGATTCATTACAACAACGCGGTCCGAAAGAGAAAGAGCCTCATCTTGCTCGTGGGTTACCAGGATTGTGGTGATGTTGAGTTCCCGCTGCAACCGTTTTAATTCAACCTGCATTTCAGACCGCAGTCTTGCATCCAATGCCGAAAGTGGTTCATCAAGAAGCAGTACACGTGGCCTGTTGACTATGGCTCTCGCAATTGCAACTCTCTGCTGCTGACCACCCGAAAGCTGGGAGGGCATTCTGCCTGCAAAGGGCTTAAGTTTTGTCTGTTCAAGGGCAGCTTCTACTGTATCTTTAAGTTCCTGATAGTCGATATTTTTTAGCTTGAGGCCGAACGCAATATTCTCATATACTGTCATATGAGGAAACAGTGCATAGCTCTGAAATACCGTATTAACCTGCCGTTTTTCTGGTGGCAGAGATACAAGATTTATCCCATCCAGATATATGGCTCCGCGATCAGGATGCTCAAAACCAGCGATAAGCCGAAGCAGAGTGGTTTTTCCACATCCCGATGGACCAAGTAAGGTGACAAATTCACCCTCAGAGATTTCCAGGTTGAATTGATCGACTGCAACCAAGTCATCAAATGATTTTGATAAGTCTCTCAACTGGAGCACTGGTGAATTATTTGTAACCAAGGCAAGTCCTGGGAGGGGGGTAAAATTGTTAACGGTAAATTCTGCTACCCTAAAAATTGAGGTTGTTTTTAGGCTAGACTACAAGTGATCGCCTGATATCATTTCTTTTTGAGAACTGCCCTCCAGCCCGTTACAGGCTGCATTATCGGCCTGCAGACGTTACTGACGACTCCAGCCTGCTCTGTTACGTAAAACGCTTCAGAATCCAATGCAAGAACGTCAAAAAGCAGTTTTTTTAAGTCTAAACGCCTGCATACGATATAAAGTTCAGTAACCTGACCTGTTTTACCTTCACCTTTGAACGAGGTTACACGGTATCCCTGATTTCTGAGCCGTTCTGCTATGATGTCCGGATTTTTTCTGCTGATAACCCTCAGAATGAGGTGACCCATTGCTATTATTTTTTCCACTTTGATACCAACCAGGTTGCCTGTTGCAAACCCAAGGGCATAAATAATGCCAAGTGCCGGCTGCTCAGATACCGATTGCACAATTGTTGAAACAACCACCAGCCAAATTGCGGATTCGAAAAAACCAAGCCAGAAAGACATCAGTGTTCTGCCATGAACAATTGCAATAGTTCGCAGTGTCCCAAGCGAAACATCGGCAACTCGTGCTGCAAAAACAAACAGACCATACATCCAATCGGTATTGCTCAAGGTATTAAGTATATCCAACATCTTATGTCCCATAGTTGCAGGGTGAAAATATGACAAGGGCTGGGTTTTTCAAAAAAACCCAGCCCTCTTGACACGTGAGTGTTCAGTCTGTTCTTTGGTTGACAGAAAAACCGTATGATTAAATTCACATACTGTTTTCCATCATCTTTTCAAATTTATAATCAGCTCATTCAATCGTCAAAAAGAAGGTCTCCAAAATAGTCGTCATGATCATATCCCCCTTCTGCTATGGTCAGTTTTATGGGGTTTTTAGAGGTGAGAGTGTATTCGGTTCCACATTCGTAACAGACGATAGAATCGCCTTTATTGAAGTAGTACTCTACCGGGATATACTCCAAACAAATGTCACACTTCCCGAATCTTTCTCTGTCAGCTTGGTGTTTGTTGAATTTGCCCATTTTAATCTCCTTTAGCATTAATATGTAAAAATGGAAGCAATGCGGGCAATGTTGTTACAACAACCATGCCAGATTTCCTACTTTGCTCTATCTCTGGAAATACTTACTTTTGGGGGCCTTGAAGGATTGATAGGTGACAATCTAATTGTTCGAAAGAATTCCGAAAATAACTGATGCGACCGGCTGTAAACCTGCAAAATATTGATTTTTAAACGATTGTTCAAAAATTTCCGACTTGATCCTTTTATTCCGATTTCCTGAAATCCTCTTTCTTCAGTCCATGAATTTTCATTTTATTATAAAGAGCCCTGGGTGTTAAACCAGCAAACTGGGCAGATTCTCCAATCCTCCCGGCTGTATACTCCAACAGTTCAACAAGATATTTTCTTTCTGCTGCCTGGTGCAACAGATTCTTATATGATTTTAATGTTGTTCCAGGACGAAAAGCATGCTCAGCAAAATTTAACGTATCTATAGCAGATTCAGGGATAAGGTTACTTGGTAACTGTATAAGGTCGGCTGTTATAATTTCTCGATTGGCAAGCATAACGGCTCTTTCTATAACGTTTTGCAACTCTCGTATGTTACCAAACCATGGGACGGATCGAAGAATATACATGGCCTGCTCATCAACACCTCTTACATACTCTCTGCCATTCCTTCTTATTTTGTTTACAAAGTGCTTCACCAACAACGGGATATCTTCAACCCTGTCACGCAGCGGGGGAACATGAATCTGAAAGACTGAAAGTCGGTAGTAGAGGTCTGAACGTAACCGTCCTGAGTTCAGGAGTTCGAGCGGATCAGTATTAGTGGCACCTATTACCCTGAAATCAGTACTTATTTCAAGGTTACCCCCTAATCTTTGGAGTGATTTTTCCTGCAAGACCCGCAACAACCTGATCTGCATAGCAGGAGACATTGACTCGATTTCGTCCAAGAAAAGTGTCCCACCGGAAGAATGTTCAATCTTGCCGACACGACGTTTTGTGGCTCCGGTAAAAGCCCCTTTTTCATAACCGAACAGCTCAGATTCAAGCAAACTATCAGGCAATGCACCACAGTTTACGGCCATAAATGGTCCCGAGCGACGACGGGACTCATTGTGGAAAATATTGGCAAGAAGCTCTTTTCCAGTACCTGTTTCGCCTTGAAGAAGAATTGGCGAATCAGTCGGGGCAACGTCTTTAACCAGATGGAGCAACCTTTCCATCAGCGCACTGTTTGTAACAATTGCCTCAATACCAGGCTGATCCTGCACAAATCCGGCAAGATATTTCTCACGGTTTTGTTCCCGCCTGTTATGAACGAGTTGAGAAAACAAGTTCACAGATTTTTTTAGCGCTCCTTTTTCTATAACGGTGGTTCTTTCCGGAGGAAAGTTATCGAGAGGTTCTGAAAAAAGGAATATGTGAGGTATGTGGTGAGTTAAAGCCAGCTCATTCAGAGCAAGTTCAGGAGTATCAGCATGCAAAGTTTCAATAATCCAGACATCAAAAATACGGCTGAATGCTGATGAGTAAAATTCAGGTGCGGAATTTATATGAATAAAGCTGCATGGAAACGATGCGAAGTTCTCAACGAGCTCATCGTACTCCTCATTCAAGCCAAAAACGAGAATATTATACATTTCAAACGACTCTGATTAAGAAACTGATTATTCTTCACCTCACCTTATTTTAGCCTATTACGAGTAATGTCTCCTTCTTGTCAACAGTTTTATAGTTTGCAAAATGATTATTCACCTTCTCCAGGCTGTTCATTCTCTTCGATTGATTTCTTTTTTCTAACCTTGATACGAATATCTCCCTGCTTTTCGGGATACCTGCCTGTTATATTCTGATAATATTCTTTTATAATTTTAAAATCCTGACTGATATCCCCTGTTGCAACAATAACCTTTTCAAGACCAATCATTTTCCTGGAATAGTCGATATAGCCAAATCCTATCGGGACCTCTGCCCGATGGGCGATTGTATAAAACCCTGTTTTCCAATACCTGGTTTTGGATCTTGTTCCCTCAGGAGCTATTGCCAGGACTAATTTTTCCTGTGAATCATAGAGCTCAATAATCCTTTTTAGAAAAGAAGTTCCCTGACTTCGATCCACCGATATCCCGCCTATCGCTCTCAACAGGCTTCCAACAGGCCAGAAAAAGAGTGTATGTTTTGCCACCCAGTTGAATTTTATCCCCATGCTGGATAGCCCGAGCAGGGTCAATGGAAAATCCCAGTTGCTTGTATGGGGCGCGCCGATCAACACACATTTATCCGGGAGTGGTGTGGTATGAGCGGTTGACCAGCCAAAGGTGGACAAAATGAAGCGAGACAGCGATTTAATCATAGATAACCGTGGATGCTCTGCGTGTGAATTGTTGCGCTATCAACACTATATTAATCTTTTTGCGTTGGTCATGATTTATTTGGGCTGATTCTCAAGACATGCAAGAGCGAACGGAACACGTTAGGCCTGCGGGTAACCGAATGTTTTCTGTTCAGCATCCAGAGATTGCCCAGGAGTATGAGAGCGACTCCAACAGCCGAAGATACGGTCCACAGATACCCTTCCCAGACAGTAGAAATCAACAGGGCAACAATCGGGAAAAGAAGCGTTGCATAGGCCGCCCGATCCGCACCGATATTTCCAACCAGTGTCAGGTAACAGCCAAAAGCAATTACGGAACCGAACAATGCCAGGTAAAGCAGTGACCCCATATAGATAACAGAAAGATCAAGTGCCAGAGGTTTCCCGGCTAAAAGTATTACCAGGTACATCGCCAGGGCGCCATACCCCATACCAAACGCGTTTGTCTGAACAATCGGCAACCCGTGTCTCTGGTTACGGGCAGAGGTGATATTGCCCAGTGAAGCGAGCAATGTCGCCACACAGGCAGTAAAGCACACCGATCATACCATCGTTCTCCAGTGAATATGAGGTTATCTCCGGTCGAAAGACCAGGACAATACCGCTCAAACCAAGAATCCCACCAATGATCACTCTGCCGTCTATGGGGGATTTAAGAAAAATTGCCCCATTTACCATGTTCATCAGCAGGATCGTAGAGAAAATAACCGCTGCCAGCCCACTGGTCACATACAGTTCGGCAATATAAAACAGCAGATAATTAAAGCCGAAGAGCAACAGTCCCTGCAGTGCCATAAAGCTATGCTCGGTTAAGCTGAATCGCATCGACAGGTTACGGAAATGACACCAGCACAAGAGAAAGAGCGCAGCAAGACTGAACCGGTAAGCGACTGATACCATAGGATCAATAGTACCAAGCTGCATTTTGATACCAATCCATGTAGAGCCCCAGATCAGCACCGTCAGCAAATAAAACAGTACATTTTTCATAATTTTTGCTTTTACCTCTTTCTATTCCCGTCAAACGCCACCCTTGCCATTACTGCCAACAACCAAACGGCTATAAAGACCTGACTCAGGAAACCATACCGTAGATGTTTAAACAGACAGTGCATTCTCTGAGATAAAGAGCAAAGCTGTCTGTTTTCTGTACCCCTTTAGCAAAGGATGATTGGCGGAATCCTGCAGGAAGGATGAGTTAGGAGTCCATACTCTTTTGCTGCAAAATCAGTTTAAGTCCAAGAAGTATAAACGGAAAGGCATGCATCAACAGATCAAAAATATCCACCGGCGCAACCAGCGTTCCTGATAACAACATCTTCAGTTTCTCCCAGATGTGCGGCTCTGGCAAAAACGGTGCAAGGCCCAGGGTCAGACAGAGTATCACAACAACAGAGAATGGTATTGAGTTAAGGACCTTCATTCTATTAGCAGGCTGGAACAAACATGCCGTCTCCAGATTCCGCCATCTCCGTCAGTCGATCAAAATGGTTCTGCTCCTCTGCAATAATAAGATCAATCTGTCTGCAGGCTTCGTCATCGTCAAGAACTCCTCTTAGAAACTGGTAAAAAAGGATTGTATCTTTTTCAAAAGATTTTGACTGGATCACTGTCTCCTCAAAGGTTTTAGACTGAAGCAGCTCTTTGTGCTCCATGGAAAAGGTCTGATCGGCAATCATTTCTTTCAGCAACCCCCGTCCCATCTCTTCTAGTGCCTGCTGTTCCTCTGTAAGCTGTTTATCCGATTCAATGGAAGCAAACCACTGGGCGTGCCGCTTCTCTTCGTCAGCCATCCAGGTAAAGATTTCTGCAATTTTAGGGTCAGTCACCTGCTGACTTGCCTGCCGATATGCCTTTTCCCCGTTTTGTTCTATCTGGATCGCTATATCTCTGATATCTGCAATGGTAAACATTAATCGTCCTCGTTATAAGCCATGGGGTATCATAGCAAAATTTGTTTTTTCAAAATCAATTTATACTTCCAGACAACCGCCACGGAAAACAGGGATCATTTTCCTAACCGGCTGCGAATCCACTGTGATATATCTCTCAGCTGTTCAGGACAGACAGCATGCTCCATCGGATACGTTTTATACCGGGGTTTATAACCGAGTTCCTCGAGTCTTTGCACCGCCTTGCGACCAAGCTTTTCCGGAATCACCGGGTCATAGAGACCATGATGGATCTCAATAGATAGATTCTCGTTGGCACTGTCCGGTACAATACTATCACCTGTGGCAAAATAGGTAGACATAGCCAGTAACCCGCCAAGTGGTTTGGGGTAACTGAGACAAACCTGATAGGCAACGGCCCCTCCCTGGGAGAAACCGGCCAGCAGGATTCGCTGGCTCGAAATTCCCCGCTCCAGCTCTCGTTCGATTAACGCTGAAATTGCCTCGGCTGAGATCATCAACTGCTCAACGTCTACCCGCCGATCGATCTCCATCTCAAGGATATCATACCATGCTGGCATGACGTATCCACCATTGACGGTGACCGGTATTTGAGGAGCATGCGGGAAAACAAATCGAATCTTAAACTCCTCCGACAATGCCAGTTCCGGTACAATAGGAGCAAAATCATTGCCATCCGCTCCAAGACCATGCAACCAGATAACCGCCGCATCGGGTTGAGCCTGGGTTTCCATTTCAATTGCCGGTAACAGTGCCATACTCACCTCGGGTATTAGTAATATTAATGATATGGAGAGCTTGATTATTACCAGCCGCCTGGACAAAAGACAAGAGAAGGAAACGGGAGTTATCATCATCAATTCTCTTTTGTGGAGATCTCATATCCGTTTTCGAGAAGACGCGTTCCCAGCAGGTCCATCGCCTCCAGTGCCCGTATTTCCCGACCTCGAACACCAAGTTCTGTTTGCCACGTTCCCTCGGCAGGAAAACGCGGCAGGCTCGATATCTTGCAATCCGGAAATTGCTTCTGTACACCCTCAAGCATAGGAATCATCTCGCTCTCGCGTACATTCTTGACAATAAGAGAGCAAAAAGAGAGATCACGGTTTTCAGGCAGGCGATATTCTGTTCGAACAACCCATTCCATCATTGACCAGGCCATCTCAGGAAAACCTGGCAGGCAATGAATGTTCCCCATGGAAAAACCGGGAATTTTATTAAATTCATTGGGAATGAGTCGCGAACCTTCAGGCAGTTCAGCCATCAGGATACGATTGGGATAAGCGCTATCCCCGAATCGACCTTCTATAAGCTTTACCGCTTCAGGATGACGAATCATCTCCACATCATGGGCAGCAGCCATCGACTGCCGGGTCATATCATCAGGTGTCGCACCAATCCCACCAAAAGAGAAGGTGACATCCTCACTTTTTCTTACTCTCCGAAAGTGATCGGCAAGGGTCTCGCCATCGTCTCCAAGATAGGTGGCCCAACTGATATCAATAGCCAATTCCTGAAAATAGTTGATTGAATGGACGAAATGTTTATCAATTCTCCTGCCTGATAGAATTTCATCACCGATGATTGTCAGTCCCACGCTCAACAACTCTTTTTTCATCCCCGTTCCCTTCAGGCGTCGTTATTCGACACTTTTGTTTCCTGCCGACAATGATAACGAGATTCTCACAAGTTTGTAAAAAATCGTATAGTTACGATGCCAACACAATGATCAACTGTCAACCCTAATAAAATCAATATCTTGCAAACAAACAATCTATTTTTTTTATCATTCCTTTCAATTGTTGTCTATTTTTCATTGTCATCCCCGCCCACCTGTGTTACCGATTTCTTCATCATTTAAAGCTCTTTTGACCTGGGAGTTCTTCGTTTTTTTTGTTTTTCAATGGACATTGTGTCCATACACCCTCAGTACTCATCGGTACTGGAAAGTTGTTTTTGGGATTATGGCTTCCAGGGCCATTGGAGATGTACCATCTGGCTAAGAGCTGAACAATTCATTTAAGAGGAGGTCTCAACATGAGGAAGGCAATTTATCTTCTGACGGTGTCCTGCGTTGTCGCGCTTTGTTTTTCAACTACAGCGTGGAGCCTGGGCAGAAAAACCACCGTTAAAGTAGGTATTAACGCACCAATGACCGGTGATATTCCTAAAGTTGGTGAGGGAAGCAAATACGCTGCTGAGATGTGGCTTGAAGATGTTCAAAAGGCAGGTGGTATTGAAGTAGGCGGAGAGAAATATCCAGTTGAGATTATTGTGGAAGACAATGAATCAAAAGCTGAATCCGCAGTAAAAGTAAACACCAAGATGATCACCCAGGACGATGTAATGATCATTATAGGGCCCCAGGCTTCAAGTCAGGCGGTTCCAGCAGGTGATGTTGCAAATAACTACGAAACCCCGATGATCAGCCCTTGGTCAACGAACCCGGCAACAACAACAGATCGCCCCTATGTTTTCCGCGGCTGTTTTCTTGACCCATTCCAGGGCCCTGTCATCGCAAACTTTGTAACTGAAGAATTCGGTTTTAAAAAGGCTGCCGTATTGTATGACGTTGCTAGTGATTACCCGAAAGGACTCGCAGAGGTATTCAAGGCGGCATGGGAGAAGGCAAACGGACCAGGTTCTGTTGTTGCCTATGAAAGTTTCACAACCAAGGATACCGATTTCAGCTCACAGCTGACCAAAATCATTCGTTCCGGTGCAGAAGTGCTCTTTACACCTCAATACTACAATGAAGTTCCATTGATTGTTCAGCAGGCAAAAGATCTTGGCTGGAAAGGGCCCATCGTGGGCAGTGACAGCTGGGGCTCCACAGAGACTGTCAAACTTTGCGGCGAAGCCTGCTACGGTCTCTATTTCAGCAGCCATTACGCTGCTGCTAATGCAAAGGGCGCAACGAAAGAATTTATAGATCGTTACAATGCTAAATACGGTTACGTACCTGATGATGTGGCAGCACTCACCTGGGACGCACTGCGCCTGGCACAGGCTGCAATTGAAGGTACCGGCAAGCTGACAGGAAATATAAAGAAAGACCGTATGGCTGTCAGAAATGCACTCGCACAGGTAAAAGACTTCGAAGGAATTACCGGAAATATGACCTTCACTGAACAGGGTGACCCCATTAAATGTGCGGTAATCGTCAAAATCAGTGATAAAGGCGAATATGGATTCTACAAATCCATCTGCCCCTGATTTATCTTATAATTTCCATTAATTCAATTGGTTACTTCCCTATAAAACTGGTGTGCAACAAATGGCTGCACACCAGTTTTATTATTGGCAATATATTGTGGCTGTTCACAGTCGAGTCATCGAAGACCGTGTCCGCTTGTGGACAGACATCAATAGATCAGAACCATAAAGGGAAGAACGGAACTTCATTTACATTTTATATTTTGATTTAACAGGAGCTGTGTGATGGAATATTTTCTTCAGAACCTGATCAATGCATTGCAGTGGGGTAGTTTTTACGCGGTTATCTCGATAGGCTACTCAATGGTCTACGGCGTCCTCATGTTATTCAATTTTGCTCATGGGGATATCTTCATGGTCGGGACCTATATCGGCCTTGGTATTTCGACCCTGCTCCTGGCCCTCTGTTCTGCATTCCTGCCTGGCTGGATGATATTTGTCCTGGTTGTAATCGTTACTATGTTCCTCGCATCGTTTATAGGTGTCTTTGTCGAGGTCGTCGGGTATCGGCCTCTGCGCGGAGCACCACGGGCATCCGCTGCTATAACCGGTCTTATGATAGGAATCATTTTTGAAACCGGTACCCTCATCATTCTCGGCGCTCAACGTTTCAGTTTTCCCCCGCTGATCAAATCTGTTTCATACAATATCGGCGGTGTATTTTTCACTAATGTGAAGCTGATGATCATCGTGATCTCCTTAATTCTAATGCTTGCTCTTCACCTGTTCATCCAGAAAACCAAATGGGGTATGGCAATGCGCGCCATGTCCTATGATTTTCTTGCCGTTCCGCTGATGGGTGTCTCAATCAATATCATCGCCCCCCTCACTTTCGCAATTGGAGCTGGACTGGCTTCTGTAGCAGGTATTTTATATGGCCAGGCTTACCCAATACTTGATCCCTACATGGGCATCCTGCTTGGCTGGAAAGCTTTTGTTGCAGCTATTCTTGGTGGTCGTGGATCGATTATGGGAGCCGCGATGGCCGGCTACCTGCTCGGTTTCATAGAAATTTTTGTGGCAATGGTCTTTCCGTCAACGTTCCGTGACCTTATCGCTTATTCCATTATCTTAATTATCCTGACGTTCCGACCTCGAGGGTTCTTTGGAATGACGCACAGTACCCAGTTAAGACTCTAATACAGGAGCAGAGGACTGTTCCTTAAAACATGCATTGGAAATTTGTATGAAATTACTAAAAAAATTCATTTCTATTTTCTCTGTTGTGCCGATGGCTGGCTGGCTGTTAGGAGTGTTTGCAGCAGTATTGGCTGAATATTTCCTCGGAGATCTGGTTTCATATTATCTCTACCTGCCTAAGATACCGGTTCTTCTCGGAACCTTGATTATGCTGAAAGAGCCGACCTTAATTCCAAGTGCCATCGGCTATGACATTTTCATCTACGTGATTCCCGTCTGCTTTGTTGCCCTGATATCAGCGCCGGTAATGAACAGGGTCGCTACACTCCTGGAGAAGACACCGGTCTGGCTTGCTACCCTTATCCATCTTATCGCCTTTTATGGCATTCTGCACATGTGGGCAGGCATAAATGATTATCGTGTCATCGTCATAAAATTTACGCTGATATCCATTATCCTGACCATCAGCCTCAATGTAATTAACGGATACCAGGGAGAGTTTTCCTGTTCTCATCCTGGTTTCATGGCCCTTGGGGCGTATGCCTCTTCGACACTCACACTGCTGCTTTTCACAAACGATAAAATGTTTGGGGAAGCACTCCTCCCGCCTGCTCTCGGCCCATGGTGTTTTCCGCTGGTCCTGATCGTTGGCGGCGCTGTGGCCGCACTTGGCTCTCTGGTTGTGGCTATCCCGTCGTTTCGTACCAGGGGGGATTATCTTGCCATTATATCTCTGGCATTTCTCTTTATCGTAAAAAGTGCCGTGGAAAATCTGGAAATTCTTGGCGGGCCGAGAGGAATGAGCAGCCAGCCAAGTTATGCGACCCTGCCGGTGGTGTTTATATGGACGGCTCTCTGTATATGGATCATCCATAATTTCACCACGTCAATCATGGGTAAAGCGCTCAATACGGTAAGAGATAATGAACAGGCCGCCAACTCGATGACAATAAATACCAGGAAAACAAAAATCGTCGCTTTTATGTTCGGTGCTTTCTGGGCAGGGGTTGCGGGTGGGCTGTTCGCCCACGTCCTGCGTTTTGTCAATCCAAGTTCATTTGGTCTGCAGAAGCTAGCTGAAATACTGGCTATGGTTTACTTTGGCGGGCTCAACTCCATCTATGGTTCAATTGTCGGTGCGGTGAGTATCAGTGTCCTGGGAGAAGCTTTGAGACCGCTGGAACTGTTTAAATGGATCATTATCCCACTCATCCTGATACTGGTCATGATTTTCAGACCACATGGGCTCATCTCTTTTACCGAGATCAACGTCAAAAAGATTATGCGCCCTAAAAACAAAAATCGTGCTGAAGGAGTTGAATAATGGCATCGCTGCTCAAAGTAAAAGGAATGACCCATTTTTTTGGCGGGCTGCGCGCGGTCAATGATTTCAACTTGAATATCGAGCAGGGTCAGATCTGCGGATTAATTGGTCCCAATGGTGCTGGCAAAACCACGGTATTTAACCTCATCACCGGCGTTTATATCCCGACAGAAGGAATCATCGAACTTGAAGGCAAGAACATTAAGGGGGTTGAAACACACCGTATTGCTGCGATGGGACTCGGCAGAACCTTTCAGAACCTGGCTCTGTGGCGACATATGACCGTACTGGATCATATTCGTATGGCCCATTACTCACAGCTTACCTACGGCCTGTTCGATGCATTTTTCGGCACACCGTCTGCTCGAAGACAGGAAAATGAAATTATTGAAAATTCCATGAAACTGCTGGAAATGTTTGATGTCAAACCATTCGCTGACCATATTATCGGGAATCTGCCCTATGGCGCCCAGAGGCGTGTGGAGATGGCGCGTGCGATGGCAACGAATCCCAAAATTCTCTTTCTCGACGAACCAACTGCCGGGATGACCCCGGATGAACTGGTCCGCATGATCGAGATCATCCGGCAGGTGCATCGTGATTTTGGTGTGGCAATATTCATGATTGAGCATCGGATGAAGTTTGTCATGGATCTATGCGAATCTATACAAACCCTGGTATTTGGTGAGGTAATTGCAGAAGGACCTCCGAAAGAAATCCAGAATAATCCTCAAGTAATCGAAGCATACCTGGGCAAGGAGGACCTTCACTGATGCAGCTGACAGTCGAAAATTTAGCCGTTTCTTACGGCAAGATAAAGGCATTGCATGGAATCAGCTTTTCAGTTGAGCAAGGTGAAATTGTCACCATTATCGGGGCCAACGGTGCCGGTAAAAGTACGACCTTACGGGCAATTTCCCGGATGATTCCATCGGACCCCGGTTCTAAAATTGAGTTCATGGGTGAAGATATTCTGAAATATAATACCGATAAGGTAGTCTCTAAACTTGGTATCTCCCATGTTCCTGAAGGCAGGATGATTTTTGGCAACCTCACCGTTACCGAAAACCTGAAACTCGCAACATTCGCCCGGAAGGACGCTGAGGAAATCGATAAGGACAAGAAATGGGTTTTTGACCTGTTTCCCCGACTCGAGGAACGCAAAGACCAGTTGGCGGGAACCCTGAGCGGCGGCGAACAGCAGATGCTTGCTGTGGGGCGGGCCTATATGAGCGGCAGGAAGATCATGATCCTTGATGAACCGTCAATGGGACTTGCTCCACTGCTGATGCTCGATATGTTTGATGCCTTGAGAGAAATCAATCGCCAGGGAACTACCATTCTACTGGTGGAACAAAATGCACGTCTGGCTCTTAAATTTGCCCAGCGGGGCTACGTACTTGAGCATGGACACCTCATACTCCAGGGAGACGCATCCAAGCTTCTCGATGATCCTGAAGTAAAAAAGGCTTATCTCGGTGCTTAAGTTCAGCGCTCTGGATCGAATTCAGACCAATCTCCAGAGTTACTCCTGATCAGTGGTCTGGTTTAATGATGAACGGTGTTGTGTAATTCGCGACATCGACACCGCATCAGCATTGATGAGCTTATAAGCAGGCTGGTGAAAGAACAGACTCCGTCATAAAACTTTATAAACCATTATGTACTCGCTGGCTATGATCGTTCTAGAAAAAGAGCGAGCCATTCAAGATCGTTTCAGGGCAGCAGTGAAACCGGATTTCAATCTAAAACTGGTCTTTGTGAACCAGCTCAGCTCTATACCTGCTCACCTCTTTAAACACATCTTTATCCTTCGGCCATCCCATGGGAATAATGGCAAACGGAATAATATGATCCGGAACCGAAAAGATTTTCCGGCACCCGTCAATCCGCTCTTCGAGAGGGTAAACCCCTGCCCATACACTGCCAACCCCTTCTGCGCGGGCAGCAAGAAGTAAATTCTGAACAGCCGCACTGCAGTCCTGCACCCAGTATTGGGGCCATTTTTTACCGACGGGATCACCACAGACCAGTACGGCCAACGGGGCCTTTGTTATCATCCTGCAATAGGGATGGATCTGAGGGACTGCTTCCAGCTTTGCCCGATTACGGATAACGATGAAATGCCATGACTGCTGGTTCCCTGCCGATGGTGCCGTCATTGCTGCGTCAATGATTCTGTGCAGTATGTCATCTGAAATATCCCGATCCTGGTAACTCCTGACGCTGCGACGACTCTTGATCAATTCAAGCATATCCATATTTTACTCCTGTACTGTTTGTTCTATCTAAGTATAATATATCTAGTCAGCTCTAACAGATAAACCCTCTTTACACATTAATTATGCCCAGGCAAGTAATAAAAAAAAACGAACTGGTCATCCTGCTGATCTCGCTGCTGGTATTCGCCATACTGCTCACTCTTACCACGATATACTATAGGAGTGGCAACAAGAAAGAAAAGAGCGAAAAAGAAGAACCTGTTGTTGTAGAGGGTACCATTGCCCCCAAAGGGCAGAATGAAAACAAGCAGCCTGAGGAAACATCCGAGACAATCGGTTCTGAAGCATTTTTTCTCACCCCGACAGCTGCGGATATACTTACCGCGCTACGGGAGGCTGACCCGTATGCTGAACAGCCGGACCTTGAAGATGCTCCTGCCATGAAGGTAATGTGGCCGGGATTCTATTTTCCTGACCAGGAAGTTATTGAGAATAATGGCGAATTAATTATCCAGCTGGATGTCGATGAAAGCGGCTTTGGTGTTATTCTCGTCTGCACGGTAAAACTTGCAGACTACCCTGAGGTTAAAACACTCCAACCGGGTCAACAGATTTGGGTCGCTGGTGAGGTCACCGAGATTGACATGGAAGGCACCGGAACGGTTCATATCGCTGTCGAATATATTCGATTTGATGAAGGTCCGACTGCTTCCCAGAAGTCTTCACCGTAACGAGTAATCCCTATCGCCATCGTAGAATCAGTTAAGCACGCCCCTTTGGAATTTGAGCCGTCGGAGCAATCTGCACCCTGCTTTCATGAAACATGGCACCGCCGCCAACATCTGAACATTTTTGAGATACCAGATCGTTGATTCCGCCATCCACTGCCGATACGGACCAATAAATTCCCTCGGCGACCAGCAACCCTTTCCGGGTATCCCCGGTAACCTCTGCAACCCTCACCGTCTGCCCCCTGAAGTTGCTCAGAACGATTTCTTCTCCATTTTTTATTCCAACCGATTCAGCATCCTGCGGGTTGATAAGTACACGCCCTTTCTGGTGATCATATCGTTCCCCAAATGTTGAATTGAGCAATTTGTCATCTGGGGGGGTAATCAGCCTGTATGGAAAACGGGAGCTTAAATCAGGATGATCAAACTCACTAGCATCAATTAAACAGGCAATAGGAGGCACTGTTGGATCATCTTCATTTACAAAACGGATATGACTGTTCTTTCGCCTGAGAACCGGACCATCCGTAATATTATATTGAGACTCAACATAATCCCCGTCCTGGTACTCTTCGATAAAAAGACCGTTTAAAGATCCCTTGACGGTTGCCATATAGGAATGAAGCCGCTGCTCAAGAGACTGATGAAACGCACTGTCAGAGTAGCCCATTTTCCTTGCAAAAGTCTGGAAAAAATCGAAGTTACTCATTGCCTCACCAAGCGGCTCAATTACCGGGCTTGCCGTACCGAGATAAAAGTGCCCGTAGGCGGTATAGAGATCTCGATTTTCAAGAAATGTAGTCGCCGGTAACAGCAGGTCAGCAAAACGGGCAGTTGGCGACATAACCTGCTCATGCACGATGGTAAACAGATCGTCACGGCAGAGACCTTTTCTTACAGACGAGCCATCAGGCGCAACACTGACCGGATTGGCATTATAGACAATCAGGGATTTCACCAGCGGCTCAGTTGCTGTCAGCGATTGTCCCAGATGAATCATATTAATCGAGCGAGCCGGGCTTTGAGCCAACTCCGGAAAGGTCAGTTTCGTCTGATCAGCGCTGAAAGCACCTGAGAAAAGCAGAACACCTCGTCCCGGTTGTCCATCAAAAAGACCGCGTGCCGCCGCAAGTGAGACGATAGCCCGAATAGCCATCCCTCCCCTGCTGTTTCTGGTCAAGCCGACCCCGATCCGGATAAATGTTTGAGGATTTTCATGCAGCAGTGCAGCAATAGAGCAGATTTGCTCATGGGTAACGCCACTGTCTCGCTCGATCTGATCTATCGGCAGCTGACGAATATAATCAGCCAACTGTTCAAACCCTTCACTCTCTGAGGATATAAATTCATGATCAAGCCACTGTTTCTCGATAAGTACTTTCAATACGCCCAGAGCAAGAGCACTGTCACCGCCAGGGTGGACCTGGATATAATCGTCTGCAACACGGGCCGTGTCATTTCGGTATGGATCAATTACCAGCAATCGCCCACCTGCTGCCCGTGCTTCTCTCACGTAGCGCCAGAAATGCACATTACTGACCCGTATATTTATGCCCCAGGCAATAATCAGCGTTGCAGCCGCTGCAACCGATGGCGGGCTGCCGCCACCCTCCCCGCAGATCAGTTTCCAGCCGCCGCTGGCAGCAGCCGAGCAGATGGTCTGTTGCGACTCCAGGGCTCCCATTTTGTGAAACAGCGGAAATCCTGCAAACCGGTTCACCACGCCCATATTCCCGGCATAGCTGAAGGGCAGAATTGAAGAGCCGCCATAGTTGTTTATGATTTCCTGCATACGCGGGACCATATATTCCCACGCTTCATCCCAGCTGATTCTTTTAAAGCGCCCCTCACCCTTTCTACCGACCCGTTTCTGAGGGTAAAGAACCCGGTGAGAGGAATAAAGACGGTCGGGGTATCCTCTCATCTTGCGACAGATAACCCCCCGCGTGTAGGGATGATCCGGGTCTCCTGTTAAGGACACGACCTTACCGTCCTCAACCGTGGCCAGCATGCCACAGGTGTCCGGACAATCAAGTGGACAGATTGTTTTCCTGGTGATGCGCATATCCTACCTTTTGTGAGAACAAACTATTTTTAAGAACTGTTATCCCCTGGATATTATCCATACTGGTGGAAAAATAACAACATGAAATATTACGGCTAAAGAAGACGCCGATAGCTTCCGGGTAAGCTGTCTTTTTGGATCTGAAAATTGTTTTTTTCAACAGGTATTTACAGGGAAGCATGAATCCAGATATTTATAGGCGCTTAACAGTCTCATTTTCAACGTATTACCGGTTGATTTAGGATCGCATGATAACCATATTCTTATAAATAAATTGACAGATTGAGGACCACGCAAGTATAGTGGACTGCATTCTGCAAACGTTTGCGGCAACGTTTTCATAACCTATTGATTCGGTTTTTTCGTCATGAATCCTCCTGATTATGACAAAATAGCTCATCGTCATTATGACCGGTTGACCGGAGAGTTGGTTCTGGTTTCTCCTCATCGGGCTCAGTGGCAGCGACGCATTACTGATTATCTTGCACTGGTACAACAATCAGGGGCACGTTCCTACGGATGAGGTTTGACGTATCATGCACCATATAACAATCAATGATCTAGCAAAACGTCTAAAGCTCTCAGCGTCTACAGTATCGAGGGCGCTGAGAGATCATCCGGACATCAGCAAAAAGACCAAGGCGCGCGTCAGGGCTGTTGCGGCAAAAACGAATTACCAGCCCAATCTTATCGCCCAGAGTCTGCAGACCCGGCGTTCCAACAATATAGGTGTCATTGTCCCGGAGATTCGCAACACCTTTTTTTCTAACGTTATCAGCGGTATTGAGGAAGTTGCCTACGAGGCTGGTTATACAATCATGGTATGCCAGAGTAATGATACATATATCAGGGAAACCATAAATACCCGTGCCCTGGCTGCCAATCGTGTTGCCGGCATGCTCGCTTCGATCTCACAGGAAACCCATGATTATGAGCATCTCAAGACGATAATGGCTCAGGGAATCCCACTTGTACTGTTTGATCGAATTGTAGAAGATCTCGAGGTCAGTAAAGTTGTTGTTGATGATTTTAATGGCGCCTATAATGCCGTATCTTATCTGATCAGGCAGGGCAGAAAGCGAATTGCTCACATTGGCGGTAGAAACCAATTATATGTAAGCCGTAAACGACGCGAAGGTTTTGAGGCTGCACTGAAAGACAACAATATGAACCCTGACCCCGGGTATATTGTCA
The DNA here is from genome assembly GCA_963776075.1 of uncultured delta proteobacterium. Lineage (GTDB taxonomy): Bacteria > Desulfobacterota > Desulfobulbia > Desulfobulbales > Desulfocapsaceae > MADRE3. Next base: position 102,467 of record CAVZLG010000016.1, on the reverse strand, counting down.
CCGGTGGCTATCACGAGGAGGACGGCAGAGCTGCCGCCCAAGAGCTGTGCAGGTTAGCTGCGCCACCTGATGCTGTTTTTGCAATCAATGATCCCGTAGCACTCGGTGCATACATGCATTTTAGAGATTCTGGCATTAAGATACCGGAGGAAATCGCTCTCATCGGGTTTTCCAATAACCCCAACACGACCCTCATCAGGCCACGGTTGACAACAGTCAGTCAACCGGCATTTGAGATGGGTAAAGTCGCAGCCGCTCTTCTGTTGAAAAAGCTGGGTTCTTCATCCATGACCAGTTCAGCAGAGACGGTGGTATTAAAAACGGAACTGCTAATCCGTGAGTCAGCCTGACTATTGTCGGGATAGAAATTAAATTCAAACATAACCGGAGTTTCAATGGCACAGGTTGAATTATTAGATGTGGTTAAAAAGTTTGGCTCGACAACCGTCGTTCACGGAGCCAACCTGTCGATTGCCGATGATGAATTTATTGTTCTTGTCGGTCCCTCAGGCTGCGGGAAATCAACGATTCTGAGAATGATTGCCGGACTTGAATCTGTCAGCGAAGGTGAGATACAAATTAACGGTAATCCGATTAACAGAGTCGCACCAAAAGACCGCAATGTCGCCATGGTTTTCCAGAACTACGCACTTTATCCCCACATGACGGTCTTTGATAACATGGCATTCAGCCTAAAGATGGCAAAAGATTCCAAGACAGAGATAGACAGGAAAGTACGTGAAGCAGCAGAGATCCTCGAGCTAACGCCCTACCTTGAAAGAAAGCCTGCCGCACTTTCAGGTGGCCAGAGGCAGCGGGTAGCCATGGGACGGGCGATTGTCAGAAGACCATCTGTTTTCCTGTTTGATGAACCACTCTCCAACCTTGATGCCCAGCTGAGGACCCAAATGCGGATGGAGTTGAAGAAACTTCACCTGCACATGAAAACAACAACGATTTACGTGACCCATGACCAGATAGAGGCAATGACGCTCGCCGATAAAATCGTCATTCTCAAAGATGGCTATATCCAACAGGTGGGTACACCGGTTGAAGTCTTTGAAAAGCCCGCCAACCGTTTTGTAGCAAGCTTTATCGGCAACCCGCCGATAAACATTATGCCGGCACAAATCGGGCTTGATGATACCGGTTCCACTATCTCTTTAGGCACCCTCTGCTTCCCGGTTGCCGTTGCTGATTCCTGTTACAATGGCCAGAAGGTGCTTGCCGGCATTCGTCCTGACGCAGTCAAGGCGGGCAATAATCTCAAGGAGATCCAGGAACCATGGAGAGTCACCGCAACTGTCGTTGTCTCAGAGATTCTCGGCAGCCAGTCACTGCTCGAGTTCACCGTGGGCAACACAACCATGATCGGTGAACTCCAGGGGCGTATCCTGGCTCGCCCGGGAGAGGAAATAGAACTCGGACTTGATCTGGATCATCTGCTTCTGTTTGATCCGAAAACAGAGGAAGCGATCCGTTAACGCAGAAAACGACATTGCAGGAACTCTCTATCCCTGCAACAACCTATCATTCAACAGGAGGACACAATGAAGAGACAACTTCTTGCCGTATGCTTCGCCTTCGCAGCGATGTTCATGCTCGTTGGCGGTTCAACCACCGCCAATGCAAAGGAATTAAGTGGTCAGCTCGAAATTTTTTCTTGGTGGGCGGGCGATGAAGGGCCAGCCCTGCAGGCCCTGATCGACCTTTACACCAAGGCAAACCCCAAGGTAGAAGTGGTAAATGCTACCGTCACCGGCGGTTCTGGTGTTAATGCCAAAGCAGTACTGAAGACCCGCATGCTCGGCGGCGAGCCACCGGACAGTTTCCAGGTTCATGCAGGACAGGAATTAATCGGTACCTGGGTAAAGGCTGACCGAATGGAAGACCTCACCTTTCTGTTTAAAGATCAGGGTTTGATGGATGCGTTTCCTGAAGGACTGGTAAAACTGATCGGAACCGAAGGGGGAATATGGTCCATGCCGGTCAATATTCATCGTTCAAATGTTGTCTGGTATGTACCCGGTAATCTTGAGAAATGGGGAGTCAAAGCTCCCACCAGCTGGGAAGAATTCTTTGCAATTGCACCAAAGTTAAAAGAAAAAGGAATTGTCCCGCTGGCACTTGCCCAGAACTGGACAGCCAATCATCTCTGGGAATCTGTTGCATTGGCAGCCATTGGCCCTGACAACTGGGATGCGCTCTGGTCTGGCAAACTTGCATTCGACAGCCCTGAAGGTGTGAAGGCCTGGGAATTGTTCGGCAAGGTTCTGGAGTATACCAATGACGACGCCTCTTCTCTCTCCTGGCAACAGGCGACGGATATGGTTGTCGATGGGCGGGCTGCATTTAACGTGATGGGCGACTGGGCAGCAGGTTATCTGAGTACCACCAAGAAACTTGTCCCCGGCACGGGCTTCGGCTGGGCTGCCACGTTTGGTACCGGCGGCCATTTCATGTTCCTGGCTGACTCCTTTGGCTTGCCGAAGGGAGCACCAAATCGTGATAATGTTCTTGCCTGGCTTGCTCTGCTCGGCAGTAAAGAAGGCAGTGACGCATTTAACCCGCTTAAAGGTTCAATCTCAGCTCGAACCGACAGTGATCTGTCCAAATACAATGATTATGCGAAGTCAGCGTCCGCTGATTTCGGTAAAGACCGTATTGTCGGGTCTCTGGCGCATGGCGTTACCGCAAATGAAGGCTTTATGAACGATTTTGCCGCGGTTATGGAAATGTTCCTGAAGTCGCGCGATGCCGCTGCCGCAGCAAATGCTGCCCAGCAAATCGCTGTAAAAAATAAAATCAGCATGTAAAACAGGCTGAACAGTGCACCGGGTCAGGTTATCTGACCTGGTGCTGACAGGAAAACTGATGCTCAACCTTGATAGAGTAAAAGCATTTTTAACCCTTCTGCCTTCAATCATCTTGATTGGGATCTTTGTTTATGGATTCATCGGCAATACCTTCTGGATTTCATTGACCGATTGGGGTGGCGTTGCAGCACTTGCCGAACATCCGGTGAAAAATTTTGCCGGATTTGTCAACTACAAGGATCTGTTTACCGGGTTTCTCGGCGGGGGATTCAGGCAGGATCTGGTAAATGCGGTATTCTATTCGGTTATGCTGTTGTGTGGTGCTGTTGGCATGGGGTTATTCATTGCCATCCTGCTTGATAACAAACCACGAGGTGAAGCCTTCTTTCGCACGGTTTTCCTCTACCCGATGTCACTTTCATTTATCGTCTCCGGAACAATCTGGCGCTGGATGCTCTCTCCCCAGGGCGGGATAAATATCCTCCCCACCTTTGTCGGTTTCGAACCCCTGCATTTCAGGTGGCTTTCCAGTACCGGAGCAATTCTTGAGTTTAACTGGCAGAACCTGCTCCAGGTAGCTTTCTATATCATCTCATTCATCCTCATCCTCTGCGGACTCTGGCTCTTGAGGCAGGTCCCGCAGAAAGCGGTAAAGCGTTATCTGTTGCCTGGAGTAATTGTCGGCGCAACTGGCTGGCTGGCAGGAGATATTCTTCCCAAGGCCCTGTTCATGGAAGAAATTCACGGCTTCAACCTGGCGACCTTGGGGATTATTCTGGCAACAATCTGGCAATATTCCGGCTATACGATGGCTCTTTATCTTGCCGGTTTTACAGGTATTTCACAGGACCTGCGTGATGCCTCAATGCTCGATGGTGCAAGCAATGCCGGATATTACCGTCATATTGCCCTGCCACTGGTGAAACCGATCACCATCAGTGCGGTGATTATCCTCTCTCACATTTCACTCAAGATGTTCGACCTGATTTTCGCGATGACCGGACCGGACAATGGGCAAACTGGCCACCCGGCCTTGAATATGTACCTGACAACCTTCAGGGCAAACGACTTTTCACGTGGTGCAGCGATCGCTATTATTCTTTTTCTCATTGCGGCAACATTTATTATCCCCTACCTGATCAGCAGCTACAGACAACGGAGAACAAAGTAATGAAACCTCGTATTTCGATCGGTACTTTTGCTCTCTACGGGGGCTTGCTGCTGCTTGCTGCGGTCTATCTGCTGCCCGCCTATCTGACCCTGGTTACCTCGCTGAAATTTCCCGGCGACATTAGCCTGCCACAGTCCTGGGATCTGCCACCGACCGTAAATTACGGCAGCTTCGCTGACGCCATTGCTCTTTTAAAACCTAACATTATCAACTCAGTTATTCTCGCTGTCAGCGCCACCCTGCTCTCGACGGTTCTTGGCTCACTCAATGGTTACGTGTTTTCAAAATGGAAATTTCCCGGCAGTGAAATCGTCTTCACGCTCTTTCTGTTTGGAATGTTTATACCCTATCAGGTTATCCTGATACCACTGTTTCAGACCCTTCGGGCAATGAACCTTTATGGCGGACTTCCCGGACTCATCCTGGCCCACGTGGTCTATGGTTTACCGATCACTTCTTTGATTTTCAGAAATTTCTATGCCCAGATTCCAGATTCACTGATGGAGTCAGCAACGCTCGATGGTGCCGGGTTTTTCTCAATCTATACCAGAATCATATTCCCGCTCTCTATTCCCGGTTTTGTTGTAACCAGCCTCTGGCAGTTCACCCAGATCTGGAATGAGTTTCTCTGGGGAATCTGTCTCACCAGGCACACATCAAACCCGATTACCGTGGGTCTTGCCCAACTGGCCGGGGGCCAGGCAGTAAGCTGGAATCTGCCGATGGCTGGCTCAATATTGGCAGCACTGCCTGTTCTTCTTCTCTATATCCTGCTTGGCCGCTACTTCATCAGGGGACTGCTGGCTGGATCGGTAAAAGGATAGCGCAGAAAATTAAGAGATCAGCAAAGCTGGTTGACATAACGGTTTCGACACGATAGTTTCCTCCTTCATAACAGATAACTTCGTCAAAACTCGTTTCAGTTAAAGAAGGCAGAGCAATGAAAACACAATCATCTTTGGCCACCGTCATCCTTGCTGCCGGCAAGGGTACCCGAATGAAATCTGACAGGGCCAAGGTTCTTCATGAAGTCTTTTTTGAGCCCATGATCCACCATGTTGTCAAGGCTGTCGGGCCACTGGCAGCTGACCAATCGATTGTCATGGTCGGCCACCAGAAAGAGGCCGTGGAACAGGCACTCACCCACTTCAACCTTACCTGTGTGGAACAAAAAGAGCAAAACGGTACCGGTCATGCTGTGCTCTGTGCCGAAGAGACACTCAGCAGACTTTCACGGCACTGTCCTGATTCTCTGCGGAGACTCGCCCTTGCTCCTGACCCAACACCTGAGTGAAATGCTCAATGTCCACACCTCGGCAGACTCGCCACTCACTATTATCACGACGTCCCTGGATAATCCGACAAATTATGGCAGGATTATCACTGATGATACGGGCAGTGTGCTGGAAGTTGTTGAAGAAAAGGACGCCACGGACGAACAGCGCAGGATTAAAGAGGTCAATGCCGGCATCTATTGTGTTGAAAAAGAGTTCCTGTTCAAGGCGCTCAAGCAGGTTACCACCGATAACAGCCAGGGTGAAATGTACCTCACCGATATTGTCGCAATTGCAGTTGGCAATGGTTTCAGCGTAAAGAAATACGAGCATCCCATTCCTGATCATGTTCTTGGGGTAAATTCACGTGTTGAGTTGTCTAAAGCACATCTCGAACTCCAGTCCAGGCGCAACAATGAACTCATGTCCTCTGGAATATCGATGCACAACCCGGCAACCATATCGGTTGCACCAACGGCGGTCGTATCACCCAATAGTACGCTCACCGAGCGAATCACCATATCGGGAATATCGGTCATCGGCAGCGGTACTATGATAGAACCGGGTGTGTATATTAACAACGGCACCATTGGTGATAATGTAAAAATTGGAGCCAACAGCGTCATTTGTGACGGTACCGTTCCAGATGACACTGTCATCCCCCCACTGTCCAGGATCCTGAAAAAAGAGTAGATTTCACAGCTGTTTAAAGCTTGGCAACCAATTGGCAGATGATTATTATGGCACTGTTACCAGGAAACAACCAGGCAGCAATGGTCAAGGCTGGTTCTCAAGTCATTCTCCAGAACTGCCGGATCATCTGAACCAGACCTTACGCCCGCAAAATCCAGTTATCCCATTAAAGAGGCCTTCCATGAGTGACTTAAAGAAAATGTACTCGACAATCCTTGGCGATCACTTCCCCCATGAAATGAGCATTTCATTCGGGGAGCAGAAACTCATCTATCGCAAACGAACCTGGAAAATAGCCCAGGAAGACGGAAGTGTTGATGAACGTGGCATTCGATATGGGGAAAATCCGGATCAGGAAGCCGCTCTTTATGAACTGGTTAATGGAAACCTGGTCCTTGGAGAATGTTCATTCATCAATCCGGGAAATGGCCTTGTCTCGTCGATTGCTGTTGAAGATATGCTGCAGGTTGGTAAACACCCGGGAAAGATCAACCTGACCGATATCGATAACGGGCTCAACATTCTTAAATATCTGGTTGACAGGCCGGCAGCAGTCATCCTGAAGCATAATAATCCCTGCGGGGCTGCCTGCGGCACCACTCTTGCCGAGGCGTTTGACCGGGCAAACCGCTGTGATAGAATTGCGGCATTTGGCGGTGCTGTGGTAATGAGCCGCCCGTGCGACAAAGAAACCGCAACGCTACTCGCCGAGAATTATCTTGAAGTTGTCTGCGCCCCTGAATTTGAAGAAGGAAGCCTTGAAATAATCCAACAGCGGAAAAACCTCAGGGTCATCAAAATCGCCCGTATTGACCGACTGGCTGAATTTGAAAGGCATCGATTTGTTGACTTTAAGAGTTTAATCGACGGGGGGATTATAGTTCAGCAGTCTGCAGTTAATTCAATCAGGTCAATCAATGACCTTCACCCTGCTGTTTCAACCTGGCAGAATAAAGAGTATCGGTGCCAGCGGCCACCGACCGACAGAGAAATCGATGACATGATTTTCGGCTGGGCCGTCGAGCATGGTGTAACGTCAAATTCAGTACTTTACGTAAAAGACGGCTGCACTGTTGGAATCGGTACCGGTGAGCAGGATCGTGTCGGTGTTGCCGAGATAGCGGTCCACAAGGCGTATATTAAATATGCTGATATACTCTGTTATGACCGGTTTGGCATGCCCTATGCGGACCTTGAGCCGGCTGTATCTGCCGGTAAGAGAACAGCCGAGGAAAAGGAAGAGATTGATCAGCAGGTACAGGCCGACCGGGCCGGCCTGCCGGGATCTGTGATGATCTCCGATGCCTTCTTTCCATTCCGGGATGGCGCCGATGTCGGCATAGAACAGGGCGTCAGTGCGATACTGCAGGCAGGAGGATCGATGCGTGATTTTGAAACAATCAACGCATGCAATGAGGCAGATCCCCAGATTGCCATGATGTTTACCGGACAGCGATCGTTTAAACACTGACAGGGAGCCCGCGCTATGCGGGCAATCCATTGGCATTGAACTCAGAGAGCAGAGATAAGCACGACGGTTCTCTTCCTCGTTAAACGTTCACCCACCTGCTGTCTTCCGATGATTCAAGGCTTGCCTCGCTGACCCGGATAGCATACAGCCCATCTTCACCGGTGACGGGGTTGGGACCATCGCCGGAGAGAAATTGCTGCCAAGCCCTCAACAGGCTGAGAACTGTCGGAACCGGCGGAAATTTTTCCAGCTGCCGCTCGATATTAGCGGAAATACAATTGACATAGCCGTGAATCTGATCACCATGAAGCTGTGATTTCTCACAGATAAACTCGTACCTCCCACTTCGCGAGGTACTGAGTTTACTCACATCGACGATACCCGCGACACCATTTTCCATCTCCACGTGGATAAGTGCCAGATCCTCAAGATGTTTCGTCTTACAGATGCGACACATGGCTGACACCCTGACGACTTTTAAACCGGTAATATAGTGAAGGGCATCAAAAACATGAACCGCTATATGAAAGGTAATCCCGGCACCTGCCTCAAGCGGATTTTCCAACCATTTGATATCGGATGGCTCAAGGCGCTGGTTGGCATATGCGGTATAGAGCTTCCCCTGCTTCGGCAGTTCTTCACGCAGTTTCTGAACAACAGGATTATAACGCAGCGTTTGACCAACGGTTAACGGTACCCCTGCACGTTTCATTGTATTGACGATATCAAGACCGTCAACGGAGTTCACTGACAGCGGTTTTTCGATCAATAACGGTTTTCCATATTTACTGCATTGCTTGGCAATATCAATATTCAATACCGGGGGGACCGCGCATATAACCGCATCCACTTCGGGTGAGGCTACCAGTTCCTGCCAGTTTTTCAGGTATCGAGCCCCCCATGATTCGGCTTGCTGCTGGCCCTCGTCCGACCGCCTGGCGATGGCTGACAGCTGCAGTTCATCACAATCGTTGACAATATGATTCGCATATCTGCTCCCATGACGCCCCGTACCAATAATGCCGATTCTCATCATTTTACTCCGTTAGTGTACCAATGTATCAACGCCGACAACCGAAACGCCCTGTAAGATCTCGAGGCCACAGCTGTTCAGTGCCGAAAAAGTCTCAGGGTAGGGATGGCCGATGCCAATCGCATGTTCCTGGTGAGCTGCCAGTTTAACCAGTTTTTCAATTTGCAGGCAGATAGCTTCTCTCTCCTGGACGTTATCGAGAAAAATATGCCGCCGAGATGACGGGAGCTGTTTTTCCCGGGCACTCATCAGCCCTGTGCTGGCTGATGTGGTAAAACTGTCGATGAAAAACAATTGTTGCTCAGAAAACAGGTCAACAAGTTCTTCCATCGCAGCCCGATTTTCAGTAAAAAGCGAGCCCATGTGATTATTCACCCCTGTTGCGTGCGGAACATGCTGCAGGTCAGCATAAAACTTTTTTTTTCTGGTTGCTGAATCATCCGTAAGAAAAAGGGCGCCGGGTCCCGGATCCCAGGCTGCACTCCTGGGTTCCAGGGGAAGATGAAGAAGTATCGGGTTGCCTTTCTGGTATACCATCTCTTCCAGGTCTGGCGTAAAAGGAGCATGGGGGAGAAATGAGAACGACAGATAAAGATCCAGAGCAATCAAATCCCTTCCTACTTCAGGATGATAGCCCATATCATCGATGATAATCGCCACCTTCGGAAGCTTCTCTGCCATTGGCGATGACACGGTACCGGGCGCTGATTCCGTGCCCTGCGGGACCACCTCTTCAAAATGTATATCATGTTCTTCGAACGGCAGCTCTGCGGCCACAACTGTTCTAAAGAAAATAACATAACCTACCATTAATACAGAAAAAAAGAGCAGACAGAAAAGCGCAAGAAAATAGACTATCTTGCGGAAACTGAATCGCGCCAGAAACCTTGCAGGCCTTTTCTTCCGTTGGGGCCGCTTCCGTGTAGCGGTTGCTTTTTTCTTGGTCGCTGTTCGTGCCATTGATTAAAATCAGTAGATTCTAAAACTACTTATCCCTCTTCAATACATATGCTGATAATCCCTGAAGAAGGCTGATGCTTTTTTCGTGTTCTTCCCGGTTAAACAGCTGAAGCGGTTCAAGCGCTTGACCAACAATTACTTCGGCCTTTGTCCGGGCACCGGTGAACCCTTCATATTTTTTGATAATCGACACAACTTCAGGAAAGACACGTGTTGACTCCCGTTCCTGTTTCAGGATGGTCAGCAGTCTGTTTTTGTCGTCAGCAGGTGCATTTTTCAGGGCAATTATCAGTGGAAGTGTCATCTTCCCTTCCCTGAGGTCATTACCCACCGCTTTTCCTGTCACCTCCTCGTCACCGAGATAATCCAGAAGGTCATCAACTATCTGAAACGCACAGCCAAGATTAATACCATAGGTCCTCAGTGCTGACTGTTTCTGCGGGTCTGCTCCTCCAAAGATGGCGCCGACCTCACAGGCGGCACCGATGAGCAGTGCTGTTTTTCCCATGACAACGGTGAAATAATCATCTTCTGACTGATTGAAGTTATTACCGTTTCTCAATTGAACAAATTCGCCATCGACCATTCCTCTCGTGGCTTCAGTAAAAATTTTCAACCCCTGACTGCCGGTATAATCTCCGACAATAGCCATTGAGTGGGCGAGGAGAAAATCACCGGCCAGAATCGCTCCAACGGAACCATATCGCTTATTTACCGAAACCTTACCACGGCGACTCTCTGCACGATCAATAACGTCATCATGAAACAAAGATGCAACATGGAGATACTCAAACGCGCAGGCCAGGCGATATATATCCTGGTCATCCCTGCCGGACAAGCGCGCACTTAAAACGGTCAGTAACGGGCGAACCCTCTTACCGCCGCCAAAAAGACCGTGATCAATAACTTCCGCCAGTAACGGATCTAAACATGAAGTAAGTCTTTCAATATCCTCATGCATGACCTGGTTAATTATGGTCGCCTCTTTGGCAATGAGCTCTTTTAAATCCATCAAGTGATCACTTTCCTTTCCTGTTCGTTGTTATCAACTGTCTCGATAAAAAAAGATTGAACAGTGTCTATTTCACGAATAATCGGTGACGGCGGCATGCTCCTGAGAAATATCTTACCATATCTTTTACTGAACAGCCGTATATCCAGAACAGCAATCATACCAGAGTCCTGCACCGACCTCATTAACCGGCCTGCCCCCTGTCTCAGCGTCAGGACAGCACGGGGTACCTGAAATTCGAAAAACGGGTTATTGCCATTGTTGCTGATTGCCTGCATCCTGGCCTGTACCACCGGGTCACTGGGAACCTCGAACGGTAATTTGTCTATAATCACAGCGCTCAATGATTTTCCCGGGATATCAACACCTTCCCAGAAACTTGCAACTGCCAGTAAAACGGAGTCGGTCTGTTCCCTGAACAGATGAAGGAGTTTACTGCGGGAAGCTGTCCCCTGCACAAGGACCGGATAATGGAGCCTGTCCTCCAGGTAATCGGCAACCAGATCCATCCCACGGAAGCTGGTGAACAAGACAAGCGCCCTGCCGCGACTCATGCCAAGAAGGCTTTCTATACGTTCACATAAGGTATTATCATATTCAGTGTGTGATGGCTCAGGGAAACTGTCTTCAGGGATATAGAGAATGGATCGATCCTGATAATTGAATGGAGACTTCAGCTGAAGAATCTCTATCTCTTCATCAAGCCCCAACCGCTGGCAGATATAATCGAATTTGTTGCCGCTGGACAAGGTGGCCGAAGTCAAAACACAATTTGCTACCATCGAATAGAGTGTTCTTTGCAGGTCATCAGCAACATGGACCGGCGTTGCTGAGAGCGAGACTGCTCGTTCTCGTCGCTCGTACCAGTAAACATGGTTGCCAGATGTTTCTTCAAGATCAGGAAGACCAACAAAAAGCAGGTTTTGTCTGAGGTCCCGGGCCCGCTCTTCAAAGATCCTCCAGTGATCACCCTGCTTAACCTGAAGAGACAGATCTTCAGACATTCTTCTGAGGCCATCGGCCAGCAGCTGAACCTCTTCATGCCAGTTGTCGTTACCCCTGATATATTCCGATAAATTGTAACGACCCCGCTTGACAGGAAAGAGTGCGGCAAATCGCTCCACGCGCTGTTTTATGCCCTGGGCCATGCCAATCATTTTATCTGCAGCATCAGGAGACAGGTCACTATCTGCCTGCTGGATGATATCGCCGATTAGATCATAAAGCTGATACTGGCTGATACTGGTGCCAAAAAATGATGTCGCCACATTTTCCAGGTGATGAGCTTCATCGAAGATAACTGCCTCGTGACGGGGCAGCAGCTCTCCATATCCGTTTTGCCGTAAGGCCAGATCAGAAAAATAGAGGTGGTGATTAACGATGAGAATACGCGCAGAACCGGCCTTCTTCCTGAGCCTGTTAATAAAACACAATGATGCTTCCGGACAATCTCCGCCGAGGCACTGGTAGGAATGAGCAGATATTTTAGGCCACAATGCTGAACGATCGGGAAGCCAGTCAAGCTCAGACCGGTCACCGGTTTCTGTTGTTTCCAGCCAGGTCTCGATTTTTGACAGCTGTTCATCATCCACCAGCGTAAGCTGTGGGGAACTACGGTATTGATACCAGCGATAGTGGCACAGATAATTCTGCCTGCCTTTGACGCAGAGTGCTGAAATCTTTTCACCAATAATTTTCTCGATGAGCGGTATTTCCTTATCTATCAGCTGATCCTGGAGATTGATCGTCGCCGTTGATACAACAATTCGTTTCCCGGAAAGCACTGCCGGAACAAGATATGCCAGGCTTTTACCAATTCCCGTTTCCGCTTCCACCATAAGAATTTTGGCATATCCGGGATGCCCAGGTGCCCCCTGCTCAGGAGCAGCAAACAGGGCTTCTACCGATTGTGCCATGCGGGCCTGGTCCGGACGCGATTCATAGCCGTCCAGGTATTCTGCCAGCGGGCCATCGGTTGAAAAAAATTTTTCCACGAATGAATCTCTCTTGATATGTGTCGAAATGACAAATCGTTCAGGGGCAGCATTTTGCCGGAGATACAGATCAGAAGAACAGTTTATACGATTTTTATTTTTATTTTTCAACCAAACCAGTAAACTGAGTGTAAGATCAGTAACGCAGGTGACCGATCCCGTATTCAATAGCGGCAGGCCGCTTCTCATGGGCCTCCTTTTGTAATCTACACCAGCATGGCTCTTTAACGATAAAGACACTATGGTTGATCTGCTCTCTGACGCTGAAACTGATTTGACCAGGAGCCCGTTGCTCAGCGATGACGAGATCATCGTTATCGTCGATGATTCCCCCGAGATCATTCTTCTTCTTAAAACATACCTGAAAAATCAGGGTTTCAGGGCGGTTTCGGCAAACAGCGGATCAGCGTTGTTTGAAATTGTCCAGAATCAGACGGTTGCCCTCGTCATCCTCGACATCAGTCTGCCCGATCGTGATGGTACCTCAATTCTCGTGGAGCTTGTCCGGGACTATCCAAACCTCGGCGTGATTATGGTCACCAGTGTTACCGATATACAGGTGGCGCTTGAGTGTCTGCGTCGGGGAGCAGATGATTACCTGACAAAGCCGGTTAATATTGAACAATTTTACCACGCCGTCAGACAGACACTGAAAAAACGCAGGCTGGCCATTGAAAATCGCCGTTTCCAGCAGGAACTTCAACTGAGCAATTTCCGGGCGAAATTTCTCCACAATCTGAGCCTGAAAATGAACAGTGCCTATTTCAACGCCCTGGGCCTGAATCAGGTATTGAAGATCATCCTCATTGGCATAACCTCGGATGAGGGACTCCAGTTCAACCGTGCCTTTCTTGCCCTGTTTGATGAGGAACAGAAATTATTGCAGGGGACGATGGCAATCGGACCTGGAAGCAGCGAAGATGCCAGAGAAATCTGGAGTAATATCAACAGAAACAACATCAGCCTGGAAGATCTGTTCCAACAGAACGGATCTGATAGTTCAGACAGTGACATCATCGTCAATCAAATTGCCCGTTCTCTCTCGGTACCGGCTTCAGATCATGAACATCCATTTATCTACGCCTGCGACCAGAGAACCTCAATCCTTGTCAATAACGGCACGGCATCAGTCCATATTCCCCCTGCTCTTATACAAACCCTCAATGAAGACACCTTTGTCATTATTCCGCTTTTTTCTCCTCGCAGACCGCTGGGGGTGCTGATAGCAGACAACTCCATTACCGGGCAGCCAATCACTGATGACGATATCGAAGCACTGGAAATTGTTGCAGCACAGGCAAGCCTGTCCATCGAGCGCTCTAAACTGTATACCGATATGCAAAAAAAGATCACTGAACTGGAACTGGTCACGCATGAACTCGACAAGAGCAAGGATCTGCTCATTGAAGCCGAACGATACTCTGCACTTGGTCATATGTCCGCCCAGCTGGTCCATGCAATTCGTAACCCGATCACCTCTATCGGCGGCACATCACGTTTGCTCGCCAATCGTCTGTCGGATGAGAAAACCATTAAATTCATGGAGCTATTGACCAATGAAACTGCAAAGGTGGAATCAACCCTGAACGATCTTTTTAATTTCGTCAATAAAAGTACTCCGGTAAAAAAACGGCAACCATTATTCCCACTGATACATAAAAGTGTCATGGTCTATTATGGGGCCATGAAGAAGAAAAATATCTCCTATACCTTCGAGCCAGCAGACCAGGACCCGGAAATTGAGCTTGATGCAGAGAAGATCCAGCAGGTTTTTCTCCATTTGTTTAAAAATGCCATTGAAGCGATGCCCGATGGAGGGTCGCTGGTGATAAAGAGCTATAACGATCGGGATTATGCCACAATTGTTATCAGCGACACGGGAAATGGAATGCCACTTGATGATATGAACAATGCAACCGATCCGTTCTACACCACCAAGACATACGGGACCGGGCTGGGCCTTACACTTGTTGAACAGATAATCGATCAACACAACGGGAAATTATCAATTTCCCAAAACAAATCTGCGCGGACTAACGGTTTTCGTCAGTTTACCACTGAAATAAAAATGATTAACGTTCGCGCTGCCAGGAGATGATTGCTGCAACTATAGAGAAACATGCGGTGCAGAACAGGGTAAAACGAAATGCCTGCATGAACGAATGCGCCTGTCCCGGGCGGTAATCTCCGAGCTCAGATCCGCCGGCAAAATATCCGAACCAGGCGGCGAAGACAATTCCCGCAAAGGCTGCGCCCACAAGCATTCCAAGATTTCTTGAAGTTGCCAGCAGTCCCGAGGTAATAGCCGCATCAGCATCTTTGCTTCGACTCAGCAGGGATGCCGTGTTTGGTGCAAGAAAGATCGATTGCCCCAGACCAAGCAGGGACAATCGCCAGGATATCTGTATCAAGCTTGTATCCGTCTCGAGCTGGGTCAGTGTCAGCAGTGCAACACAGCTCAACAGCAGCCCGCCGGTGGTTAAATATCTGCTGCCAAAACGATCATAGAGCAATCCTGCCGTTGGCGAGGCGATGAACAGGGTCACCGGAACAGCCATCATCACAAGACCGATCAAATCTGTCGGCAGCCCTTTCATATAATCAAGATAAAAGGGCATCAGTATCAGCACCACAAAGAGGGTCGCAAAGGAAATTGCCGCTGTAATCAAACCGATATGGTAGTAGTTTTTGGCAAACAGGTGAAGCGGCAGAAGCGTGGACTTCCGTGTTTTTTCCGACCATACGAAAAGAGCTGATAAAAACAGCAACAGGAGAAAACCTGCAACCTTCAAGCCAGGGCTCAGGGCGGGGAGATAATGAGCATACAGAATTATTGAGCTGATGAGTGTGCCCCAGAAAAATGCACCTTTCCAGTCAAACTGCCGGTTCTTGCCCGGAGCAGAGACAACATTTTTCTTCATCAGCACGACAGAGCCAGTGAACAGCACAACAGCACTGACCGGCAGGGTCACCAGAAAAATCGCTCTCCATGAATAGCTGCTGATTAAAAACCCACTGACAACCGGGCCGCTCATCAATCC
Source organism: uncultured delta proteobacterium (assembly GCA_963776075.1). GTDB lineage: Bacteria > Desulfobacterota > Desulfobulbia > Desulfobulbales > Desulfocapsaceae > MADRE3. Next base: position 87,002 of record CAVZLG010000016.1, on the reverse strand, counting down.
CATCGAGGTGGCAATTCCGACCAGCCCGAGCGCCTTGCCAAGAGAACTTCGCGGAAAGACATCACGTATAATCGCCGGGCCGGCAGACATCATCATCGCCGCCCCGAGTCCCTCGATGAAGCGAAACCCGATCAGCCAGGAAAGCCCCGGTGCCTGTGAACAGCAGACAGAGCCCACGGCAAAGGTTGCTACTCCAGACAAATAGACAGCATTGGTGCCGAGGTGATCTGCGGCAATCCCCCAAAAAAGAAGGCTTATCGTTATGGTGAGCAGGTAGATCAGCACAACCCACTGGGTTTGAATCAATGACGAGGAAAAGGAGCGCATGATTGACGGCAGAGCAACGTTGACCATGCTGCTGTCCATGGTCGAGAGAAAAACACCGGCGGTGACCAGGATAAAAACGGGCCATTTATACCTCGTTGTCATCTGCGATTGTATTTCGGAATCTGTCATCTGTTCCTGATGTTCTCGGCCCAGCTGGCGTGCGTATTGTTGCTGCCAGTTTATGAGGATTTAATTAATTCAAGCCATGCAGCCTCAAAACGAAAGTTATTTCAAGATTACATTCTTATTCACTCTATTAATAGTCAAAGTTGTATAGCATTACCATGATTTATCCGAACTGTTGATGGTCGTCACTGCCTCAGCAGGGAGTAAACGCCCGCTATCAAAATTCTTGACGACCGCTGCATTGACTCATATTCTGGAAGAAGTAACTCACATTTCCGGAGGCAAAAATGAAACACATTATAGTGATGTTCTTATCACTGTACCTGCTGTTCCTGTCAAATTCATGTGCAGTCGTCAATACCAATCGTGGAACGATACGTGAGCACCATGATGTGACACGTGTCTTCAGGTCCTACCAGGTAATACCAGAATACAATTATTTCTATTACGGCGTCTATCTTGAACCGGACACCATCATGGGAATTGATAAAAAATACACGGTCAAATCTAAATTCTGGACGCCGGTGGCGCTGACCCCGGAGCAACTGAAAACCTGGGTAATTGCACTGGACCGAAAACGGGGTGACACCTATTTCGCAAAACAATATATGTGGAGATATCAGGGGGCGTATGTACTTGACCCCAAAGGGGTGGTCATTGGAATATGGTATTCAAAACTGGACTGGGGCGTATTTGATTTTCCTGGCGACAACGTCATCATACCGTTCCAGCCGTCTCTGAAACCAGGCTCAGAAGGTCTCTTTTTCCGGTCATGGGATGATTAAAAAAAAAGAGCCGATCCTCGCAAGAGGACCGGCTCTTTTTTTCGAACCTTCTTCTCTAATTATTCAATCAATTAGAAAGATACTTCCAAGGTCAGAGCGGTACCGAATGGGCTCTCTTCTTCAATCGTGTCAGAAGACCAGCTCAGGTAACCAATATCCCACTGAATGGCTGCGCCGTCAGAGATTCCATACCGTGCTCGGCCAGAGATCTCAAAGCCATCGCCAAATTCATCGTACTGGGCATATGCGAGAATACCGGTGAGGGTCAATGCTTCAGAGGCCTTGAAACCGACCGTACCACCGATGAAGGTAGTGTCAGACTCGTCGCCATTGAAACTCACCGAAACTAGCACGTGCACCTGGGGTGATGGAAGAAGCGCCACCGAGCATGATGAAACCGAAGTCATCATCAGATGCGAAACCGTCCTGCGCCCAACCACCTTTCAGGCTGACAGAGGTTGCACCAAAATCCATACCAGCCTCGAGGTATCCGCCATAACCGTCATCAATGTCATCTCCAAGGTCTGCTTCCGCGTAAGAAAATTCACCATTAAGAGTTACTGGGCCAGCAGGACCACCGAAACCGATGGTACCAGTGAAACCACTCTGGTCTGCTGCAGTTGCATCATCAATGTATGCACCAGCAACAGTAATTCCCCAGTCACCTGCAAACTTCTGGGTCAGTAATCCGTAGTAACCGGTTATATCATCGTCATTGATCAGTGTCGCCACTCTCAACAACTTTATGATACCAGAACTGAACGCCGGTCATATCATTGGCCCACTTACCAATGATCATGTCATACCTTCTATCCCACAGAAACCACGTGGTCAGGTTAGCCGGCATACGGCCACCCTCGATGGTTACCGGGCCCATTGGCACACCAACATACATGTAATCGGTCGTTACGGTAGTCTTCGATGTAGGAACAGCACCATGAGTTCCGTCACCGATCTTGATGCGGGAACGGACATAGGCGCCGCCGGCGGCATCAGCATTGATTTTGACGCGGTAACGTGAATTTGCTTTTATGTCTTCCTCGTTCGTTCTCGTTCGAGGAACTAATTGACCTTCGACAACGGGTACGGTTCTACCAAAATCATAATCTGTCTCGTAGTAGCCACGAATACGGGCATCGCCAGAGAACGATACAGCGGCTGATGCGGTAGTTACCAGTGCGCCGGTCAGCATAAGACCAGCGGCTACAGCAATTACTTTTTTCATTTTTCTCTCCTAGGTTACGTTTTTTATACCCCGAATCGTTCAGGGCCTGCAGTTTTAGCTTCCCCCATTCCTGAGCTCTTACCAGACAAAAAGTTAGGCTAGACAACAGAGACAGGAAATCATTCTTCTGCATATATATACCTCTGCAACAGCCATGTCAAGTTTTTTTTACCCATCGGTATAAATTTTTATACTCTCGCGAAGAGCTCCAATATCCTTACAGAAACCAAATTTATTCTGACCACGGCACAAAAAAGTGTCTCCCTTTCGTCCCATTTTTTTACTTAAAAATCTAATTATTGAGCAGGCTGCTCCTTTTTTACCGTCATTTCATAGGCGAGTATCCTGCTGTCGTATTTGCCCGGCAGTATCAGCTCCCACATACTACTGTCGGGAATCTGTCCGACATAGAGGCGAACCAGACGACCATTATCAATACGTTCACCTTCCTCGTCAAAGGCGTAATCGGCAACGTACCCCTCTATATGGTTGGTCCGCCACAACTCCATCAGGCCCGCCCCCCTCCAGGTCAGACAGGCAACGGCACCGCCATCATAGGTTCGGATATTCTCAAAATATTTATCATATCCCACGTCGTTTGTTGAAACAACAACCTCCGGGAGCCCATCTCCTGTTATATCCTTGAGGTCGAGGCGACCGGGTATATAAACAAGTCTTTTCTGACTGGCCACATCTTCACGCTCTGCCCCCAACTCATTATTATTGGCGCTACTGATAGCCGGACCAAAAAATACTTTGCTGCCACCGTAGTTGGCACTGCTGACCCAGATGAGATTCAGGCCCGAATCGTAGACCAGCAATTTCTGCTGTGCGTCGATTACCATTGTCTCAACCTCCCCGTCTCCATTGAGATCGGCGACAATAAAATCAAACAGGTTCGTTTTCTCAGGCAGCAGCAGTTTGGGTCCTTTTGTTACATTTTCTTTCCTAAAATCACCGGTCAGCTCAAAAACCCCCGGTTCCAGAAAATTGTCGGAAATATTAGGGCTGTCTTTTTGACCAGCCAGGATGATATCTCTGCCCGGCCACCAGACCGGTCTTATATAATATCTGATATCACCGCGGACCAGCTGCATATCCTTTGAACCATCCCAGCCAAATATCATCGACGATGGCTTTTTCCCTTTGTTGGCAGAGACAAAAAGCTTCATTGTTCCTGTATTACCAGGATCACCAATATTAATGACATGAATTTTAAAATTCGGGGACAGGTCATGACCGGCAACTTCTCTGAACCGCCGATCGGCAAATTGAAAAATACGGATTTTGCTTCGAGAGGCAACGACAAGTTCATTGGTCCCATCACCATTGAGGTCACCTAAAGCAACCGTTTCGATACTGTATGGTATGGTCGAGCTTTTCCGTACACCTCTTGACTGGAAGCGTTCATCCTTCTCATCGCCGAATAGCGTCGCTCCCCCGAACAACCCCTTTTTATAATCCCGCTCCGGGTGAGGTGTTTGAAAACCGCCAGGGCCCAGGTCTTCACCCTCTTTTTTTACCAGCGCATCATCAACAGCAGAGACATTTTCGCCGATCTGTACGGCAAGTCCGGTAATTGCCCCAAGAATTTCTTCCGGTGACTCAGCTTTAAAGGAATATCGTGCCTGGTCGCCATTAGTGGTGAGTGAGTACACGGTCATATTCAGCTGTATGCCGTCTTTGAGGTCGTACAGGGCTCCATCTATCAAAATATCAACGCCGAGCTCCTGTTGGACCTCATCGAATTTCCCTGACCTGAGCTGATCCCTGAGCCGATCGGGCTCTTCAGTCAGTATCCGGGAATCGATTATTTCAAACCTGGATTGAGAGACCAGGCGAGATATCAACATCTGCCTGACAGAACTGTTCAGATAACTGTATTGCCCATCCTGAATCCCCTGCAGGGGAAGCACGGCACCCCTGGTAACTTCCTGATTGTTTGCCGCATACAGGGCTGTTTGCCAATGAAAAAGAACGGTTAAGATAACCAGCACAACACCGAACCGACGCATATATTCACCCAATTATTGTGGTTATATTTCTTATGAACAACAAGATCGATTATCTATATACTATATAGTGTTTCCTGGCAAGTTTCGCACGTCCGTCCGCCTCTGAAATCCCGCATTATTATGGTCGAAGGACAATCTTTTGATATTCACCGCTTCAAAAAAAGTACAAATTTTTTCATTAACATTTCATAAACTGCTAATTTCTTCTTGACTTTTAACGTGATAAACCACAATATATGAATAAGTAAAAATTTTTGTACTTTTCGTGCCTACTCAGATTGTTAATCAGGCTTAAAGAAAGGGTTATTGAAAAAACATGGTACGTCACCAATTAAAAACATACCGACTGCTCCTCGCCGCACTGATATGCCTGTTTGTTCTCGTAAACGGCTCATCACTTCTGGCAGCGGATCTGGGTAGCACAGGAGATTACCAGATATCAGGTTTTTCTTTTGATACTGACGCTGTTACCGAGTCTGAGACCGGGCTGCATTTTGAATCTTCCAGATTCAAGCCGCTGATGATCACCAATAGCGCAACAGATGTTCTTGTTGGTGACCCGTTTATCTCCGACTTATCACCACAGACCAGTAAATCCACCCCTCACGGTTTTGCTGTTGCTGCCGAATACCTCGCCACTCCCAGCCTTGCATTCCATGGCGCAATCGGTGTAACAAAGGGGAACTGGGACGCAGACGCAGCCCTGAACAGTGAATCAAGCTGGGAAGCCAATATTGGTGTTGTATACAGTTTTTTCAACTCGCTGGCTTACGAAGTTCACTTCGGCTATATGGATGCAGGAGATATATTCAAACAAGCCGACACCTACTCGGAAATTGACTCCATTATCATGATCAGCAACCAGCTGACCATGAGCTTCTAAGTAGTTTCCATTTAGATATTCAAAAGCCTTACGGTACGTGCCGTAGGGCTTTTTTTATTTAACCAGATCGATTGGGGGCCGCGATTCACTCACCTCTGTCTTGACTTTCTATGATGAGTAGAATATTACTGGTTTTTTTACTGTTTAATAAATATTCGCCAGCCATAATGGTCTCTCAGCGGCACCTTGAAAATGACGAACAGCTCAAAGGCATATAATATCCTGATGTATTCCCACGACACATATGGGTTGGGGCATATTCGCCGGACAATGGCAATCGCCAGTCATCTTCGAGACCGCAACACCAACATCTTAATCCTTACCGGCTCACCGCTGGCCGGCAGGTTTTCATTTCCGAGCCAGGTCGATTTCGTCAGAATTCCCGGGATGATCAAGAAAACCAACGATGAATATCGGTCTCTTTCTATCCGTATTGATGACGAGCAGGCCCTGAGTATACGAACAAACATTATCCTGGCAACGGCACAGACCTTCAAACCTGACCTGTTTATTGTAGACAAGGAGCCGCTCGGATTAAAACGCGAAGTGTTGCCGACACTTCAATGGCTGAAGGCATCAGAGCCAAACACCAAGACGATCCTTGGACTGCGCGATATCCTGGATGACCCTGAGGTCATAAAACAGGACTGGCGTGACAAGAATGTCTATGAACGCCTGGTGGAACTTTATGATGAAATCTGGATTTATGGTGACAAGAAGATCTATAACCCGGTCGATCTTTATGAAATACCCGAAGCAATGCATGGTAAAATAGTCTTCACCGGCTACATTCCGCGCATAAAGAAAAGTGGAAGCATGAGGGAAAAGATAAGACGGCAATTCAGGATTATGCCTGACGACAAGTTTGTTCTTGTGACAACGGGCGGTGGTGGAGACGGGTTCGAAGTCCTGGAGCACTATATCTCGATGCATGACTACTTTCCAGCGTCACTGCCGTTTAAAACAGTGATGATAACCGGGCCGTTCATGCCGAAAAGAAAGCGTCAAAAGATCAGGAAACGAGCCAAACAATACGGTATAAAAACCCTGCCTTTCCACCCAAGACTGGAAGAACTCATGCAGGCCGCCGATATGATCATCTCCATGGGGGGATACAATACCATTTGTGAGATCCTCACCCAGAAGACACCGGCACTCATTATACCGCGGGAAACGCCTCGAAAAGAGCAATTAATTCGAGCGCAATGTCTGAAATCACGGAAGCTGATTGACTATATTCCGTGGAATGAAGTAACACCCCAACTGCTCCGCGAAAAAATGATCAGCGTGCTGACAAACAATGTCGAGTCCGCCGAGAAGAGGGCAAACTTTAAACTTACCGGGCTGGACACCATGCACAGCAGGCTGGAACATTTCAAGTCTGAGAGCCTCCGGCTCCAGGTAGTCGCTCCGGAACAGACGCCATCACCAACCGTGCATCAATGATACCATCAGCACAACCGACCCTCGCCTACATTTTAAAAGGGTATCCCCGAATATCTGAAACCTTTATATCAAACGAAATCCTGCTCCTTGAGCAGCTCGGCTTCAGGATGCACCTCTTTCCGATGCGAAAGCCCCGGGAACCGTTCTGCCATGACTCAGTAAAGCAGATCCGTGCAGCCGTTGATTACCTGCCGACAGATCTATTACTCGACCTGCCCAGACTCATCGGGCCCAATATCTTATCTGCCGTGCGTAAACCGGGTGTGTACCGCAGCGCTCTCGCACTTGCCTCCAGAAGGTTCCGACGTACCGGCAAAGTCGCAACCTTTAAACATCTTTTCCAGGGAGGCTACCTCGCCGAAAAACACCTTGCCAGAAATCCTTCCATCATTCACCTGCATGGTCATTTTGCCCATTCTCCCACCTCTGTAACGATGTTCGCAGCACATCTCGCGGACCTGCCGTTCAGCTTTACTGCCCATGCAAAGGATATTTACACATCGAACCCGGATCAGCTAAAAGAGAAAATAGCGCAGGCCTCATTTGTAACAACCTGTACCAGGCACAACAAGAAATACCTGGAAAATATCGGCGGTGACAGCACGACTCCAATTCACTGCATTTACCATGGAATTGACATTTCTCTCTTTAACCACACCCCTCCAGAAATCCAGAGCCGGTCGCCCTATAATCTACTGACAGTAGCACGAATGACCGAGAAAAAGGGACTGCCAACCATTTATCGTGCTTTAAGAATCCTTGCCGATCGACAGGTACCGTTTAGTCATGTTTTGATAGGAGATGGCGATGACCGTGAGCAGATACTTCAACTGATCAAAGACCTTAACCTGGAATCATATTGCAAATGGCTTGGCACCAGGACTCATACCGAAGTACTTGATCATTTCAGGCGCAGTGACCTGTTCGTGCTTGGCTGCGAGGTTGCAAAAAATGGAGATCGTGACGGCATTCCCAACGTTCTGGTCGAAAGCCTGGCAATGGGGGTACCTGCAGTTTCTACAAACGTTTCAGCGCTACCGGAAATATTGATTGACGGCAGGACCGGAGTCACCGTTGACCCACAAGACAGTACTGCCTTTGCTGACGCAATTTTCCAGCTGCTCACTGACAACGTACTTCGAAAACGAGTGGCAAAGGGAGGAAGAGCCCTTGTCCACGATCATTTCAACAATAGAAAATTGATTACTGAGCTGGCAGCACTATTCAGCTCAACGCACCCATCCCTGTTGCCGGCTGAAGGCACGATGCAATAAAGAGCACTGTTTATGTCTGCACCCCAGTCTCATTCAACTATTTTTGGCCTGCTCCGACATGGGCAGACTGTCTGGAATAAAGAGAGGCGAATCCAGGGCAGTGGTAATTCAGACCTTACCCCTGAAGGAATCACCTCGTGCAGAAGCTGGGGACAGCATCTTTCAACATCGGAAATAACCTGGCACCGGATCATTGCCAGTCCTCTCCAACGAGCCAGGGAAACGGCGCAGCTGGTTAATGAAGCACTTCAACTCCCGATAGAAAGCGATGAAGAGATACGCGAGCAACACTGGGGAAAGTGGGAAGGACTTACCCTTGAACAGATCAAAAGCGATAGCCCCGGAAAACTGGAAGAGCTTATCCACCGCGGGTGGAATTTCAGGCCCCCTGGAGGCGAGAGCAGAAGGGAGCTCATTGACCGGGTTCTGGCCTCATTGAGGGCAAGCAGTAATCGCTGGCCTGGAGAGAACCTGTTGATTATCTCGCATCTCGGGGTAATCAAATCCCTGCTCTACTTCATAGAAGGCAGAAACTACCTGCCAGAAGAGCCCAGGATCGTCTACAAAAACCGTTTTCATACCGTTGGACATACGAATGGCATGTTTTCTATCCTCAGGAAAAATATCACCTTACCGGACCTTCCATGAAAATCTGTTATTATTGTCAGCATGTTCTCGGTATCGGGCATTTCCATCGAAGTCTTGAGATCTGCCGGGCTTTTGACAGCCATCACCAGGTGACGATGATTGTCGGTGGACCCCAAATTTCTCTTGATGAACCTTCGATATCGATACACCAGCTTCCCGGACTTAAAATGGATGCGGAGTTCAGCATGCTCACCCCCTGTGATGACCTGCCGCTTGAAGAAGTAAAAGAACAGCGGCGCGAGCAGCTGCTCTCTTTTGCCAGGGAGTATCAGCCCGATTGCCTGATCGTTGAACTGTATCCTTTTGGCCGAAAAAATTTCAGATTTGAGCTTGATCCGCTCCTGACCCTGCTGTCTGAACAGAATTGTTCGGTTTTTTGCAGTCTGCGCGATATCCTTGTTGAAAAGAAAGAAGGGAGGGAAAAATTTGAACAGCGCGCTGTTACAACCCTGAACAGATTCTTTGACGGTCTGCTGATCCATGCTGATCCCGATCTTGTTACTCTCGATAAGACATTCGGAAAGACCGCTGCCATCACAACAGATGTTCACTACACCGGTTTCATATCTCCCCAGCCCAGGCAAGGGGCTCGAGACAGGATACGCAAAAAAATAAATCTTGATGACCGAGATCAACTGATCGTTGCCAGTATCGGCAGTGGCAGTGTCGGTCTTGAACTAATGGAAGCAACGATCAGGGGATTCAACAGAATAATCGCAGGCAGAAAGGGAACAATCTTACAATTGTTCGCCGGACCCTATCTTGCAGAGACCAGTTACCAGAAGTTATGTAAAAACCGAAGCCAGCACATACGGCTTGAACGATTCTCCAGCCATTTTATCGACTGGCTTGCAGCCGCCGACCTGTCAATTTCAATGGCAGGCTATAACACCTGCATGAATGTTCTTACGACAGGTGTTCCGGCGCTCATGTATCCCTTTGACCAGAACCGCGAACAGCGGATGAGAGTTACCAAGATTAGTTCTTCAGGAAACATCAGGCTGCTGGAAAAAGATGATCTCGAGCCTGTAACACTGGCTCGTTCCATGGAAACCATGCTCGACAGGCCGAGATTCACTTCATCAATCAGGCTGGACGGAGCTGCCCGGACCGCAGCCATTATTGAGAATCACCACCGACCATGAACATTGCGCCCTCAAAAATCTACCTGGATTACCCGAGTAATTCGGTATCCATACTCCAACAGAGCCTGCAGGTCGGGCTGCAGACCCGACACACCTCACAGCCGATCCCCATCTATTTCAGGGCAGACGATATCGGTGTTGTCTCAAAACCGTTTGAGGAGCTTCTTGTTCTTTTCAACCAGTACCAGGTGCCGCTTTGCCTTGCTGTAGTACCCTGCTGGTTGACAACCTCCAGGTGGGCTGCAATGAGTCAAATCAGTGATACCGGATCCTCACTCTGGTGCTGGCACCAGCACGGCTGGATGCACCGAAATCACCAATTGTCCGGAAAAAAATGCGAGTTTGGTTCGGACAGATCTGCAGCGGATATTAGAAAAGATATCATTAACGGTCGAAACAGACTGCAGGAAATTCTTGGAGATCATTTCTCCCCCTTTTTCACACCACCATGGAACCGCTGCAGCGAGGAGACATTGAGCCAGCTGAACGAAGCAGGGTTTAAAGCAGTTTCAACGGATCGGAGCCCTCAGAATATTCCACTATCGTTATTACCCGATCTGCCGGTCAATGTTGATCTCCATACCAGAAGAGAACCTGACCCCTTAAGCTGCCTGCACGGATTAGCCTCTGAACTCGAGTCGGCTGCCAGGAATGGCACGATCGGCATGATGATCCACCACCAGCGAATGAACCGCAACAGCTTCATTCTGCTCAAAGAACTGCTTAAAATAATCTGTGCGACTCCGGCCCTTTCCCCGATACATTTCAGAGACCTCATGTAAAGCGCTGCCCTTCTCTTTGGTTCCCCCGCTTCTGCTGAATATCATTGACAAATATCTATCGATGCAGATAGTATCACAGATGACCGTGATCGGCTTTACCGCCGCTATTTCACAATAGTCCTGTTGATAATTGTGATCTTCGTCTTTCCCTGCCGGAGATTTTAATATGAAGCGCCTTATCGCTTTGCCATTCAAAAAATCGGTGGAAATCGCTTTCCAGTCAATCCGTGTCCGCTTTTTCCGTTCACTGGTGACGACCACCAGCCTGGTTCTCGCTGTCGCTTTTCTCAGTTTCATGAGCTGTTGTAACGATTTTGCCCAGGGAATATTAGCCTCAGGTTCGGTCGAATCCTACCAGACGCTCATCTCAGCCGGTTATGACGTCTCCATTGAGACCGCCAGTATCAGCAGCTCTGCCAAGCAGCGGTGGATAGTCATTCTGTCATTGATGGTATGTATTGTTGGTATCATCAACGCACAGCTGATGTCAGTTACCGAGCGATTCCGTGAAATTGGTACCATGAAATGTCTCGGGGCGCTGGATCGTTTTATCGTCAGGCTGTTCATACTGGAGGCGTTAATGCAGGGACTGGCCGGATCAATTACCGGAGCGTTGCTCGGTGCAATTGCTGCAGCCGTATCTTCCACGGTAAATCTTGGCTTTGAGGCCCTGGTCCTTGCTCCTGCTGGAGCGATCCTCATATCAACAGGTGCAGCCGTCATTATCGGAACAACCTTGAGTCTGCTCGGTGTTATCTATCCGGCAATTCTCGCAGCCCGCATGCAACCGGTGGAAGCAATGAGGGTAGAGCAATAACGAAATCAGGATAGTTTTTATAAGGAACCGTCAATGTCAGTAAAAAATATCGTCAGGGTAAGCGGAGTTACCAAAGATTTTGACCTCGGTAAACTTGTTGTCAATGTTCTCAAAGGAATTGACCTTGAAATCGAAACGGGAAAATATGTTTCGATTATGGGACCCTCCGGGTCTGGAAAATCGACGCTGTTCAACATGATCGGTGGACTCGACAAACCGACAGATGGTAAAGTGTTCATTGATGAAGTCGACATCGCCCAGCTCGATGCATATGAACTTGCCTGGCTGCGCTGTCGTCAGATCGGTTACATTTTTCAGACATTCAATCTCATTCCGGTAATGACAGCGCTGGAGAATGTTACCCTGCCCATGACATTTGCAGGCACCTCAAATGATGCCGCCGTCGAGCATGGCATGGAACTGCTGAACCAGGTCGGTCTTGAGGGGAGACAGTCACACAAACCTTCAGAGCTCTCGGGGGGACAGCAGCAGCGTGTTGCCGTTGCCAGGGCCCTTGCCAACAGCCCGTCAATTGTCCTGGCTGACGAGCCGACAGGAAATCTCGACTTGACCACGGGAGAAGATATCATCAACCTGCTCAAGGAACTCAGTCTGGATCGTGGTGTAACGGTGATTTCAGCCACTCACGACTATAAGATGCTCAACGTATCTGACCAGGTTGTCTGGATTCGTGATGGCAGAGTCGACAAGATCCAGGAACGCTCAGAACTGGATATTAAAACCGGCGGACTTGCTTAACCAGAAATATTTATTCTCAATTCATGAAAATATTACGCTCACATGCAAGCATATCTTTTGTCACCATGACACTGGTCTGGTTGCTGATCACTGTGGCAGATGTGAGTGGTCAGGAGTCACCCACCCTTCAGAAAATTATCACAGAATTAAGTGGTCTGCAGGATCGCAGCAGTGGCACTCCCGGTAACGAGAAGGCGGCTGACTATATATCTGACTACTTTCTTCAACTTGGCCTTACACCCCAAACCTACCATTTCCCGATCCCTGTCAGAAGGGCAACCCTGGCAACTATTACCTACGGTGGCAAGGCTGCCCAGCTCACCCCCCTTGTGAACAACGCCGTCACACCACAATCAATTAGTGGTGTGCTTGACGGACCGCTCTATTACGTGGGCGATGGAGAGCTGGAGCAACTCGACCGGAAGCTGATCAAGGGCTCCATCCTGCTGATGGATTTTAACTCAGGCCGAAATTGGCTTTCAGCCGCTTCTCTCGGAGCCAGTGCTGTAATCTTTCTTGATCGCAGGGTTACAACCTCCAACAGTTTTTTCAGGGAAAAAGAAGAACTCTCACCGATCCAGTTTCCCTGCTTCTGGATGGAGATGGAAGAAGCCGTCGAACTGTTCGGACCGATATCTGCAGAAAATAACGGCCTTGTTGTGGACAAGGTGGAGGTGCGATCACAGATATCCTGGCAGCAGGCCGTCGATAAAAATATCTATTGTTTAATCGAAGGGAACCAACCCGGAACTGAAAGAGAATCTGGTTATAATTGAAGCATTCTATGACAGCACCAGCTATGTCACCGGACGGTCTCCCGGCGCCGATGAAGCGGTATCGATTGCAAATCTGTTAAAACTTGCCGAAAAATTATCTCAAGAACCACCCCAGCGCTCCATAATGCTCGTTGCTACCAGTGGCCACGCCAAGGCCTTGCACGGAATGCGTGACCTGATCTGGAGCCTGCAGGAACGAACCAAAGGCTTACGGGATTTCCGCAGGGAGCTTAAAAAAATTGTCCAGCAGTCACGTGATAGGATCAAACTGATCGAATCGCTTAGTTTTCCCCTGGCCGAGGACGCTGAACGCGACGAAATGCTGGTGGAAGCGATCGCAGATGATCTGAAATTACAGGTTGATCTCATTTCAAGAAAGCTGATGAGCCTCAGGCTTGAAAAAAGCAGCGACACCTTAAATAAACAGGTGATCGACGATCTGGCCGCTCATCGATTTGCCCTGAGAAAAATCAGTTGGCGCTCATCGTTTCACGATATGTCGACTGATGAACAGGAGCTTCTGACAGCGTTGCTGCCTTCCATGATCACAACCATGCAGCGTCGTATTGACGACAGTCAAGTACAATTGCAATCACTGGAATCGGCACTTGAGTTCAGACAACTGACTCGCGATTTTACTATCGATTCAATACTGTCCCTGCATCTTTCGAGCCATGGGGAGGGTATCGGCGGCTTTCATCGCGGCTGGCTTTACCGACTCAGAACTCGTATCAACCGCACGGGCATCTTCAGCACTATTGGAGACGTTTTTCAATCGGCAGCACCGGAGCCGGTTAACTCTGCACGTTATATCAATTCGCTCCGACCAGATCGTTTACGCAGCTGGGATTCATATTTTCTTGATAAACCATTTTTAGGCGGAGAAGTTGCCTCACTTGCCGGTTATATCGGCGTCAGCCTCGTTACTGTTGGAGACGGAAGGTCCCTCTGGGGTACGCCGTGGGATACCGCTGAAAAAATCAACTGGCCTTACCTTGATGACCAACTGCAGCTTCTGACCAATATGGTGCAGGCTGTCTCAGCCGCGCCGGCCCTGCATGCAGATCTATTTCCTCGTAACGGCTTTTCCAGTCTGACCGGCAAAGCAAACCTGCTCCTGCAGGGGGAACTGTTCGCCGATTTTCCTGCAGATAAGACGATACTTCTTTCTTACCAGGGAATAGCCAAACTTTATGCAACCGTCAACAGCAATGGTACGTTCATCTATAAAGGCATTGCTGACTCCAAGAATGTACTCGATAAACTGATTATTGAAGGATATCGTTTTGATGACACGAGTGGAGAGGTAATCTGGGCAATTGACAAGAAAGAAACCGGCAAGAACAACTATCGTATAAAAATGCTTCGTCGAGCGATGAAGACTCGACTGATTATGTTCGCCTGTCGAGAGACAACTATCTTTGACCTGCTCGAACCTCGCAGTCTCGATTTCATGACGAAACTCTATCTTTATGACGGTCGCCGTGATGCCCCACCCCAGCGATACTGGTACAGCAGGATTGATACCCGTGAATCTATTATCTCATCAATTTACCTCGAGCCCGGATCATGGCTTAAACTGACACTGTCTGACAATGTGCTCACCAGGAAACTGATTCTCTCCAAAGGCACCAAGGAGAACCCCATGGGATTCGGCTACCCGGTAAATGAATATCCGCAGATAAACAATACCATATTCAGGGCAGCACTTGATGCCTGGGTTCTGCTGGGCCCTCGAATTATTAATCTCGAGTCTCATGGAATTTACGATGAACGAATCAACTCCCTGAGAGAGCGGGGATTAACATCTCTTGCCTCAAGTGTCAGGAATCTTGAAGAACTCAATTATACCGAGTTTAGAGAGGCGGCAGCCGAGTCACTTGCACTGGCCGCCCGTGTCTATGACCAGATAGAAAAAACCCAGAAAGATGTTCTCTTTGGCGTTCTTTTCTATATTGCCCTGTTTGTGCCGTTCGCATTCTGCATGGAACGTTTTCTCTTTGGATATGCAAATATCTACAAGCGAATCGTTGCCTTCATACTGATTCTTACCGGCCTGATCTTGATTATCTACAATGTACATCCGGCCTTTGACCTGGCCTACAGCCCGATGGTTGTCATTCTGGCCTTTTTTATCATCGGCCTGTCCCTGATGGTCACGCTTATTATCTTCTTTCGTTTCGAAGAGGAAATGATTCTGCTCCAGCGCCATGCCAGTCACATGAGTGCTGCCGAGATAAGTCGCTGGAAGGCTTTTGTCGCAGCTTTCTTCCTCGGGGTATCAAACCTGAGAAGAAGAAGGATCCGGACGATTCTGACCTGTTCGACACTGATCATCCTTACCTTTACCATCATGAGTTTTACGACGGTAAAATCCAATCAGCAGGAAAACAGGCTCTTTTTCCACAAGGACTCGCCCTACCATGGAATACTCCTTAAAAAGCTGAACTGGAGAAGCATGCCGCCGCAGGCCACAGGAATACTTGAAGGAAGTATGCGGGCCATCAGCAACCCTGCTCCACGTGTATGGCTTGAATCAACAGACCTGACCCGAAGCGTCCAGGTACCTCTCAGAAACGGCGAACGCAAGACGACACTCCAGGGACTTATCGGGCTGAGCCATCACGAGGCAGAGGTAACCGGTCTGGACACACTCCTGTCATCGGGCCGCTGGTTCACGGAGAATGATTATAATTCGATAATTTTATCAGACAGCAATGCGGCAGAACTCGGTTTAGAATTGGGAACATCTCCCACAATACTGCTGTGGGGAACCGAGTTTACTGTTATTGGCACCTTTCCCGGTGAAACACTGGATAGAACCTACGATCTCGACGGAGAACCGCTGACCCCTGTGACCTTCCCCGATGAGGCCTCCCAGGATATGTCCGATGTCGAATATGAAGCGCTCGAGTCGGGTGACGATATTCGCAGCTTTCAGAGCAGGTATGTCCATATACCGGCCTCAGCGACTGCTATTATTCCATCGGCCACCCTGCTCTCAATGGGGGGCAAGTTAAAAAATGTGGCAATCAGGCCCTCATCCGGAACAGACATTTCTGAGATCGCTTCACACCTTGTCGACCGTTTTAATCTGGCAATTTTTTCAGGAACGAAAGATGGCGTCTGGCTCTACAATATCAGCGACACCATGTCCTACAGTGGTGTTCCTAATATCATTATTCCGTTATTGATCTCGATCCTCATTGTTCTCAATACGATGATCAGCTCGGTCTATGAACGGAAAAATGAAATCGCTATCTACACATCTGTCGGTCTGGCACCCTCTCACGTCGGATTTCTTTTTGTTGCAGAGGCGATGGCCCTTGCTGTTATTTCGGTGGTTCTCGGTTATCTGGTCGCCCAGGTATCGTCGGCACTGCTCGCGGGCACATCATTCTGGGAAGGTATCACCGTCAACTATTCCTCCATGGCAGGTGTGGCCGCAATGATTCTTGTCATCTGTGTTGTACTTATCTCGGTAATTTATCCGTCACGGGTCGCCGCACGCATAGCTATTCCGGATGTTAACCGGTCTTTTACGCTGCCGACACCGGTAGATAACACCATCAGCGTGATGCTGCCATTTTTCATGAAACCTGATGAGCATCAGTCTGTCGGTGGATTTTTATACTCCTTTTTCAGTGGCCACCAGGATATCTCCCACGGTAAATTCTCTACCGGCCCGGTCGAGCTGATATACTCCTGTGCAAACGTTGAAGAAATAGACCAGGCCATAAAAACCTACCAGGATCCCAGTACCTTTCACTGCGTTCACCTGAGAACCAAGGTATGGCTTGCACCGTTTGACTTCGGCATCATGCAGCATGTCGATATCCAGTTCTGCCCAGCCAAGGATAATCCGTCCTATCTGGAGATTAAGATCACCATCCATCGGGAGTCCGGCGAAGAGGGACAGTGGCGGCGAATCAATAAAAAATTCATTCACGAACTGCGCAAACAGCTGCTGATCTGGCGTTCCATGGATCACTCAATCCATGAACAATTGAGTATAACCTATAGAGAGATAGTAGAAAGCAAGCAGGAGCGTTGAGAGCAAACTAATGACAGAGACGATTGACACCAGTTCAGTTTCCCGCAGAATAAGAGCCCGCGCACCCTTGATCGGCCTCTTTCTGGCTGTAGCAATCTGCCTGGTAACACCGTTTAATAACATTTACCACAAGGCAACTCCGCTCGGCGGCGGTCATTTCCCCCTTGCACCATTCTTTATTTTCCTTGTCCTGGCTATCCTCGTTTCACTTGTGTCCTGGATGTTCAGGAGACGTACACTGCTGAGCGGGTCGGAACTGCTGATAATCTGGGTCCAGATGGTAATCGGCTCAGGAATTGCCTATACCGGGCTCGCTCGAACCTTCCTGATAAACCTGACCGCTCCGATCCACTTTGCAACGGTCGGCAACCAGTGGCTGGAGACATTTCAGCCACTCCTGCCAGAGTCCCTGATGCCGACAGACACCGACGCCATAGAGCTGCTCTATAACGGGCTGCAGGGTGGACGGGATATGGGCTGGTTTGAAGTCGCCGTTTCAATACCATGGCAGGCCTGGCTGCTCCCCCTTTTACGCTGGGGATTCTTTATATTGCTCTGCTACCTGGTCATGTTGTTCCTGATCAACCTTATATCCAGGCAGTGGATATTTAATGAACGTTTGAATTTCCCCCTTCTCAAGGTTCCTCAACTTATTGGATATTCTATTGATTCAGGCGGATTTGGGTCACTGCTCCGAAACAGGTTCCTGCTGGTTGGGCTTTCCATACCGGTATGCCTTCATCTTGTCAACGGATTGAATCTCTATTTTCCCTCTATCCCCCAATTGCCGACCTTAGTCCTGGCCGGCTCCTATTTCCCCAAGGAAGGTCTGCTCTCCGGCTATTACAAGTTGAAAATATATCTCTACCCTGCCTTTATCGGGTTTGCCTTCCTGGCCTCCAGACAGATTTCCTTTTCCTTCTGGTTCTTTTTTCTCGCCGGTGGCCTGCTCTACGGGATCCTCAATATGATGGGATATTCCATCCCCGCTTCCGAACTGGGAATTACCTTTGGCCCGACCCTGACAAGGCCGGAAGAGATGCAAATGATCGGCGCCTATGGGATTTTTTTCCTGTTTCTGGTCTGGCTTGCGCGTCTCCACCTTTATGAAGTAGCACGGCAGTCGTTAGGCCTTCAGCCGGCCAGAGAAGATGTTACCGAGTGGTTTGACGTACGAATTTCCTTCTGGGGGGTCATCATCGGAATGCTCCTGCTGATAGGGTGGTTCATCTGGCATGGTATGACCATGGTAACGGCAACCCTTCTGGTCGGTGCCTTTATGATGATCACGCTGGTCGCCACCCGTATCATCTGTCAGGGCGGGCTTGCCTATTTTACTCTGACAGCCGCTCCAATGGACGGAATTACCGCCCTTTTCGGAGCAAAAATGTTTGCCGGTGCAAACGGCTTGATAGCTGCCGTCAGCCAGAAGGTGCTGTTTGTCGACCTGCGGGAATCCTTAATGCCCACACTGCTCCATGCCAAAAAAATTCATCACACCAGGGGCACACCATTGATGCTTTTCTCCGGGTTGCTCGTTACCCTGATTTTTTCGGTTCTCAGCTCACTCCTTGCCATGATGACACTTTGCTATCGTTTTGGAATTCGAGAACTTGATCTGGAGTGGGCCAACCGTACAACACTGAATGTATATGAGAACGCCTACCGCATGATTGTCAATCCGCTGCCAAGCGGTGACGGCGTTTATCTGTATACCGGGATTGGTATGGTTGTCATGTTCATCCTGGTCTTTTGCTATCAGCGGTTCTATTGGTGGCCGATTCACCCTATCGGGTATCTGACCACATACAGTTCTGCCATGCGCATTCTCTGGGTCAGTTTTTTCCTTGGCTGGTTCTTTAATGCGATAACTATGAAATATGGCGGGGTTGTGCTGTTCAGGAAGATGCAGTTTTTTTTCATTGGCATGATAATCGGTGATTTGCTGATGGGAGGGATCTGGGCGATTGTCGGCCAATTCAGCTATATAAGCTATATGGTATTACCGGATTAATACTATGTATGACGATAAAGAACTAAAAGAATATCGGGACCTTTTACCGCCTCCTGACCATTTCGAGGAAGGGTTCGACTGGAAGACAATCATTGGTGCGGTCTTTATCGGTTTCTTGATGATGCCTGGATCCATGTATCTCCAGCTTGTTATTGGACAGGGGATTGGTCCTGCCGCCCGCTGGGTAACAATAATTCTGTTTGCAGAAATCGCCAAGCGGGCACACTCAGACCTCAAGCAGCAGGAAATCTTCCTGCTCTACTATATGGCCGGTGCCGCACTTGCATCACCGTTTTCCGGTCTACTCTGGAATCAGTATTTGGTGCAGTCGGATGCCGCCAAAATGCTTGGTATTACAGAATATATCCCAACCTGGGTAGCTCCCGGACCAGATTCAATGTCGATGATCGAGCGCACTTTCTTTCATCGGGACTGGATGATTCCGATCCTGCTGCTGGTTGGGTCCCAGATTATTCAACGCATCGATCATTTTGGCCTCGGCTATGCGCTCTATCGAATAACCTCAGACGTTGAGAAACTGCCGTTTCCAATGGCTCCGGTCGCTGCACTTGGTACCATGGCTCTTGCGGAATCGACTGAAGAAAAAAAGGCCAGCTGGAAGTGGCGGGTATTTTCCATAGGAGGTGTGATCGGCCTTGCCTTTGGGGCCGTTTACGTCTTATTGCCCATTGCCTCAGGGCTCATTTTCACCGAACAAATCCGTCTGATTCCTATTCCGTGGATAGAACTCACCAGCCATACCGAAGGATTCCTACCAGCGGTTGCAACCGGTCTGCAACTGGACCTCGGCCTGCTTTTTGTTGGAATGGTCCTGCCGTTCTGGGCTGTCATCGGCGGATTGATCGGGCTCATCATCACCATCATACTCAATCCGATTCTCTACGCCCAGGGTATCCTGCACCGATGGCATCCCGGCATGGCGACGGTTGATACGGTTTTTGCAAACAATTTTGATTTCTACATGAGCTTTGGTATCGGGCTCGGTCTGGCAATCGGCGCAATCGGCGTCTGGTCAGTCGTAAGATCAATACGTGATTCCTCGGGCGAGCGGGGAACATTGAAGGACCTGTTTGAGCCACCAGCAGGCCGTGGTGATTTCAACTTCTGGATATCAATAGCAATTTATGTTTTTTCAACACTTGCCTATGTTGCCCTTTGTGTCTGGCTGGTGCCATCATTTCCATGGATATTTTTCCTTGCTTACGGCTTTATCTATACACCGGTCATTTCCTATATCACTGCCCGGATGGAAGGAATCGCCGGCCAGTTTGTCAGCCTGCCCCTCGTCAGGGAGGCCAGTTTTATTGCCGGAGCCCGATTTTTCGGCTATCAGGGCATCGAGATCTGGTACGCTCCGATACCAATTCACAATTACGGTGAAGCAACAGTACAGTTTCGACAGATTGAGTTAACCGGAACCTCGATCCGCGGCATCATTAAAGCGGAAATTGTCGTTTTTCCTATCGTAATGGTTGCCAGCCTGCTGTTCTCCCAGTTTATCTGGCGGCTGGCTCCAATACCTTCATCGAGTTATCCGTATGCCCAGGAACTATGGCACCTGCAGGCGCTCAACACATTGCTGATGCAAACCTCAACACTGGAAGGGAACTCGCTTTTCTATCAGGCGCTCAACGGCACAACTGTCGCCTCCGGACTCGGTTTCGGGCTGCTCGCCTATTTTATCCTCAGCCTTTTTGGTCTGCCGGTTCTGCTGATTTATGGTGTTGTCAGAGGGCTCGGCCAGTCAACGCCACATGGTCTCGTTCTTGAAGTGGCTGGCGCTCTGCTTGGCAGATACTTCTTCCTGAAACGCTATGGCACCATGTGGCGGCAATATGCACCAGTCCTGCTGGCAGGTTTTTCCTGCGGAATGGGCCTCACCGGCATGTTTGCAATGGGTTTTGCACTGATCATGAAATCTCTCAACTATATGGCCTACTGACAAAAAGGATGGTGTTGATTTAATCCAGGTTTACCAGTTCATCCAAACGGCCCAGGCTTAATTGACCACAAAAAATGAGTATGCGACTTACTGAACGACCACTTTTTTACTGGGTACTCAGACGCTTCAGGGGCTTTCAGTTCGTTCTACTGGTGGTCATTATAGTCAGCCTGTTTTTCAGGATTTATCCACTGGAAATGCAGCGTAAGATCATCAACGTCGCCATTAACCTGAAGATGCTTGATAAGCTCTATCTCTACTGTGGGCTCTACATGGGGGCGGTCCTTATTGCCGCACTCCTGAAGTACCTGATATATACAATGCAGGCAGTCCTTGGCCAGAAGATCCTCATCGATATGCGCAAGGAAATCTTTCAGCACATCCTCCAACTCCCCCTGCCTTTTTTCCACCGCACACAGGCTGGAATGATTATCTCCTCTGTGACAGCAGAACTCAACGCCATCGCACAATTTCTTGGCAATGCGGTCGCCGTACCGATCGCTTCAGTCTTGACCTTTGCTACCTTTCTCGGATTCATGATATATCTCAATCCGACTCTGGGGCTACTCAGCATGATCATCTATCCGTTAGAACTGACGGTCATTCCACTCCTGCAACGATGGTACAACAGGTATAACCGCAAACGCGTATTGACAAACAGACAGATAACAAGCCTGGTGAACGAATCCGTGGCTGGTATACATGAAGTCCAGGGGAATGCCAGCTATCTCCTGGAGAACAACAAGCTCAGCCGCTTGATCAAGCGCCTCTACAAGGTCACGGTAAAATTGTCAGTCATAAAATATGGAATCAAGTTCAGTAATAATCTTTTCCAGAGTATCGGCCCATTACTGTTGTTTCTTGTCGGCGGGTATCTTGCGATCAATGGTGAGTTTACCATTGGTGCCCTGGTCGCTTTCCTTTCCGCTTATGAAAAAGTCTATGATCCATGGAAAGAAGTGATTGAGTATTATCAGACCTATCAGGATGCCCAGGTTCGTTACAAACAGATCATGGAGCTTCTTGACCACTCACCCGACTTTCTCCTCGAGGCTCCGGGAAGAACGCCCCAACCGCTTTCCGGTACAATTGAGCTCAGCAATGTCAACTACAATATCTCGGAGTCGATTCGGTTACTCAACGACATTTCATTTCGGCTAAATCCCGGTCAGCATCTGGCACTCGTCGGTTTTTCCGGCTCAGGAAAATCTACCCTCAGCCTGTTGATCAGTCAGTTACTCAAATCCAGTTCGGGTTCTTTAAAAATTGGCGGTCACGAGATAGATGATCTGAGTAAGCTTGAAGTGGCACTCAATATCAGCACTGTTTCGCAGCACCCGTTCATATTTACTGGATCTGTTCGCGACAACCTGCTCTACTCCTGCAATACGCTTTATCTCAATAAACTCACAGACAACCTTCCCGACCGCCAGGAAATTATAGAAATGGTCAAAGAGGTCGGACTGGCAGAAGATATCATCCGGTGGGGTCTTCGTTCAGTTATTCCTCCAAAACGTGCCGAACCGATGATCGACAGTTTCATGCACATGCGCCAGATCATCCAGGAAAAATTGAGAGAAGAGTTCTCTCAAGCAATCGAATTTTATAATGCTGCAGAATTTCAACAGTATTTACCTGTGGCAAAAAATATCATATTCGGTAGTTATGGCGGAGCATTCAGCAACAGGAAACTTATCGGAAATATAGAGTTCAGGCGTTTTCTCAAAGAGATCGACCTGGAGGATACGTTGACCGAACTCGGTGTTGGAATCGCAACTGCAACGATTGAGTTCCTCGGGGATTTCCAGAACGACCCGTTCTTCTTTCAGGGAAGCCCAATGAACCCCGAAACGTTTCAGGAGTATGAAGCACTGACCAGAAAAGTTCACAAGATGTCATTGAAAAAGCTGAATAAGACAGAACGAGATCGATTCCTGCTGCTGGCCCTTGATTTCACCCCCGGAGTCCACAAGATCACGACAATAACCACGGCTCTTGAGCAGGAGATTCTGCTGGCCCGCAGAGCCTTTCTCCATGAGGTTGCCGGTGTCGATATCGATCAGTGTACCAACGGTAATATTCAACTGGAGATCAAACCATACTTAGAAAAGCAGTCATCATCGAACCCTGAATTCACTCCATTTTGCGTGAATCAATACCTCAACGCCCACTCTCTTGGTGACAATATTCTTTTTGGCACGGTCATTGACCGGGACCTCATCAGGGACAGGTTGGGCAGCATCGCCGCAGAAGAATTTGAACAGCAGGGGCTTCTTGATGACATTATGGATATCGGCCTCGATTTTCACGTTGGCAGCAAAGGAGATAACCTCTCGGGTGGGCAAAAACAAAAAATTGCCCTGGCACGAGCCCTGCTGAAAAAGAGCCCGATTCTGGTTCTTGATGAGGCGACCGCGAGCCTCGATAACAGCTCGCAAGCCCGAATCCAACGATATATCGACTCACACCTTAAAGGTAATACTACCGTCATCTCGGTGGTCCATCGTCTTGACATGATTTCAGGATATGACCATATTATAGTTATGAAAGATGGTAAAATTGTTGAGTCGGGAACATATAATGATCTTCTCGACAAAAAAGGAACACTCTATGGCCTCGTCAATGACAGCCGATAAATACGTCAATCAGGAGAGCAACCGTCTATCCTGCGATTTTAGCGTTCTGCGGCAATCTCCGATTTTTTCAGGTGTCCATCACGATGTTGTTAAATTACTCGCTTATTTATCAACTCACCGTTCATTTCAACCTGGTGACTACCTCATTGAACAGGGGAAAAAGGCCAACCAGGCATTTATCCTGATAAGTGGCACCGTTGAAATTACAGTCCACCACCGAGGCAATGAAATTGTCCTTCAGCAGTTGGAAGCGAGTTCAGTTTTTGGTGAACTGGCATTGCTTGCTCAATTTGGATGGTTTTTTAATGCCCGTGCTGTCAATGAAGTAGAGGTTATTATGATCGACCAGACAGCATTTCAAAAAGTAATTGAGAAATTTCCGGAACAAAAGGATAAACTAATCGAACGGGTTATTCAGATCCGTATAAACCGGCTGGAGAACCAGACAACATATATGTTGGATCAACTTTTATCAGATGGCTGGCAACCAAAAAAAGTTATGATATAATGACCTTAAGAACACTTTTACTAGCGGCCATTTTCCAGATTCTCTTCTCCGCAGGAGCTCTTTCCGCCATTGAAATTCCTCAAGAGATCGGTGGTTTCCGTCTTGGGGAAGATATAACCGAATATTCGGATATTGAATACTCCAACTACCTCAAGGACGTTGTGGTAACAGACTGGCATGGTTTCCGTAAAGGGATTATTTCCTATGGCATCTGTGCTTCACCAGGAAAAATTGTCAAAATTTCAATGAAGTACGAGGATTCCAGCAAAGATTTTTATGAGACTCTTCTTAAAAAATTCAAGAAAAAATTTGGTAAACCGGCACTATGGGGCGGAGATGCTTTTGGCATTCTCTCCAAATGGAAATGGGTTTTCATCGATGAAAACAACCGCAGGGTTAACCTGATCCTCCAGCACAATCTTAAAAACCATAACGAAAATATCGGTAATATAGTCAAGCTCTACTATCCTGAACGGGAAAAAGAGGAACGGCTCTGTTTCATTGAGCAATGCGAGATAAACAAAAGTGAAGAGCAGGCACGTGAACGCAAGGAAAAGAACTGGGACTACATGATTCCCCGATAACTCAATGGTTCCTCTTTCCCCCGAGATCAGGCCGATCGGCTGGAACGGTATTTATTGTTTTTTACCGAAGCGTTGGAATATCATCGTAAAGGGAAATTGCCACCTGATCATCGAACAGGACTTTCGGCCACTCCTGGAGTTTCGCTGGCAAAACAAAATCCAGTCCTCAGCCAAAAAACCTCACACTGATTTTATCCTCTCCCAGCTTCATAAAGAAACTGATAAAAAACCACTGGTAATAGCGCCCCCTCCGTTTCTCCAGTCACTCGATGCCAAATACAAGGTCAGCGCCTTTACCTTTGATAAACGATCACACCCTGCCGGCGCAATCCTCACCTGCAGGCAAAGCGGCACCCCTATTCTGTTCCAGTTTCTCAACACTGCCATCAGTTCTCCTAAGAACCTTGTTTCCTTTTTTAAAACCTTCTCCTGCTGTCCAGAAGACAGCCAGAACAGTCAATGGACAATCGAGGATTTAACATTCAAAATTCCCCAACTCTTTACGCTCAATACCTACTCATTTTCATTTGGTCTGACCAAATTCTCTTTTAAAACCAGAAATACCAATTTAAAATTCTGCAGGCTTGCTGCCGCATCAAAACATATCGAACGTTATACCTTTAAAGGTTTATTTGCCAACTTTCACGAGAATGCCACTGGTGACTGCACCGTGATTGACGATAACACCCTGATACTGGAGAATCCCCCCTCTTTTGGAGATCATCTGGCCAGGGTCATAAAAAGAAAAAAAATATACCGCTGGGCAAGGTTCTGCCATGTCACAGATCAGGACAAGATTCTGGGAATCCATATGGAGAGCTCGCAACCACTTGATAAAAACCAGCTGGTCTTCATCGAAAAAAACTATGGCTTTGTTCAATAAAAAACAGAAAGCGGCGCCAATGACCAGGGAACAGGCCCTGGCCTGTACTCCCATTCTCAACAACATAATTTCCTGGGAAGAGGACCGCTCCGGATTTGTACAGGTTGAGTATGTATTGCTGCTGAAACCGTTTTTCCATTCAATTCTCAAACGATTTGCCCCCGAACCGACCAATGCCCCGACCAGAAAGATTCAACTCGATGAGTTGGGAAGCTGTGTCTGGAAGATGATCGATGGAAAACGCAGTACTTCTGATATCATCATCGAGTTCTCGGCTCTGCAGAATATCTCTACCCAGGAATCTGAGCAATCGGTAACCACCTTTTTCAGAGAACTTGGTAAAAGAGGCCTGATTGGCCTTCGCTGATCGGTTCAACCACCGAGTTTCTGTTTGATCGCCTGCAGATCTGCCCAGGTCGCCTGCTTCATTTCCGGGTTTTGCAGCAGGAACGTAGGATGATAGGTCGGCATCACCGGGACCTTTAATCCCGCGCCGGTTTTATGGGAATAAAAATGCCCCCGTTGTTGGGAGAGAGGTCTGGCCTGAGCAGTCAGGAGTCTTGAAGCGATAATCCCCATACTGCAAATAAGTTGCGGCGAGAGAAGTTCAATCTGCATTTCCAGATAGTTGCTGCAACTCCTGATATGTTCTGAAGTCGGTTGACAGGTGTCTGAGATACTGCACTTGATAACGTTTGTTATGAATACTTCCTCTCGAGTCAAGTTAATCGCCTCAATCATCCTTGCAAGCATCAAATCCTGGTCACGGCCAAACAGGTCGCCCGCTTTAACCGGTGATTTACGGGTAACAGTCAACCAGTCACCAACAATCATCAACTTCAGTGGAACTGCCCCGGAGCCACCACTTCCCGCCGTACTTACCTGTCTCTCAAGATGGAGGGAACAATTTCGGCATCTGCCAATTTCCGTATCGAGCTCTTTCAGTGTGGGAGATTTTGCCTGTTCCTTAAAACCCTCCCCGCTTACCGCGGGCTCTTCGACCTCCGGTCTCTCCGGTCCATCCACCTCCCGATCATCCTCGGCCAGCCGGATAAGTGCATCACGGTCAGCTTTGGAAGAGGTACCTGCTGGGTAGTTCTCTATGCCGCATGAACGATGATAGCTGAGAAGCGACCTGAAAGCGTTGATAAATTCCAATTTATTCAATTAATTATCGACATGTAAGGTTGAGATAGAAAAGAAAAAACAGTTAATCGTGCATAGTGGTAATAATACCCGTAATGGTTATGCCTGCAATAATTTTCATATTTCAGACGAATGTTGTCGCTTATTATGACGTTATCGCCAATGTATTAAGAAAGAGAATCTTTTTTTTTACGGCTATGAGAAAAAGACAGTGAATTTCCCCCATTTGTGGTATAACGAAATGGACATATACACTATTAATAAAAATGCATTTCCGTCCTGTCTGGAGGTAATTACAGTGGAAAAAGCAGAATTCAGTCAGATTAGAAAAAAATTGGGTAAAACGCAAAAACAGCTTGCAGCGTTGCTTGGCATGTCATTAAAAACCATTCATAGTTACGAGCAAGGCTGGCGTTCGATTCCAGCACATATCGAGAGGCAACTCTTCTTCCTGCTGATCAATCAGAGGAAAAAGAAGAACGAACTGGCTCCCTGCTGGGAACAGAAAGAGTGCGACCAGAAGGAAGAGTGCCCTGCATGGGAGTTTCAGAGTGGCCATCTCTGCTGGTTTCTTTGCGGAACCCTGTGTGAGTGCACGAGTGAATCGTCGTACAAAGAGAAAGTTAGCGTCTGCAGGTCATGTAAAATATTTAAATCATTAGTAGCATAATCAACAACATTCCCGCACGTTCTGCTTTATCTGGATAAAGCGATGTATACTCTATGAAAAATCGCCCATTGCTTCATATTTCAAAAATGGTACAAAGGTAACGCCCATGCCTATCTACGAATTCAGCTGTAATAAATGTGGAGAAAATTTTGAACAGATTCTCTCATCCTCGGATATATCGACCGTCACGTGCAGCAAGTGTAACAGCGCTGATATAAAAAAGATGATCTCTTCCGGCAGTTTCAGGCTTGGCAATAATAGTGGCGCTCTGTCGTCGGGGCCCCCTCCTGCTCCACCATGCGGTAATTCGGGATTTTCCTGAGCGTCATAAATTTCAGCCCGGTCCGGGCTCAATAGATATATATAGCCGCACTATTTCACGAATTGTACCAAAAAAACATGCTCAAAATTGCAGATAAGAATTGTAAATTACATACTATCTTTTACCTGCATTGGAATGTTCATGAAATTTTGGGGTTGCTTGCTGCTCGCCAGCACAAGGAGAGCTGAATTCAAGAAGATACCAGGAGGCTGTTAATTTTTTGACGTTGTTTTCTGAGGTTCGGAAAAATCAAATACCCGTTCATTTTTCTTGAGCATACCGTATTTCTCCCGCGCAATTTGCTCAAGGTAGGCGGTATCGTTATTAAGCCGGTCGATTTCCGCCCGTAGCTCCTCATTGATCAGGGTCAGTTCCCGGGTCTGTTTCTCGAGTTCAAATGCCTGGTTTCTCAACTTTAACAGGCTGTACACCCCCGTCCCTGGAGCAAAAAAAATCCAGAGCGTCGAGACGACAAAAAGACCGAGAATAATTTTCAAAAGTCGATTTTGCTGGAGTGGAGTAAGTGGCTTCTTCGGTTTTTTTTTCACGCCAGTATCCATGAAATGGTATAAATATTCATCTGCTCAAATGTACCTTGTGTTATGATCTAGTTCAACCCTGTTCCGGAATAAATATGCCCAGTAAAAAAACTATTCTTGTAAGCGCCTGTCTGGCCGGTCTCTGCACCCGATATGACAATCAACTGGTGACCAGCGCCAGCTGTATGACGCGCATCCAGACGACAACCTGGATTCCGATCTGCCCCGAGCAGCTCGGCGGATTACCGACTCCCCGTGAACCTGCCGAAATCAGGGGAGGAGAGGGAATCGATGTTCTGCGTGGGAGCGCACGAGTCATATGCAAAGATGGCACAGACGTTACCGATTCATTTATCAAGGGTGCTTACCAGGTGCTTGAGATCGTACGGCGGCAGAAAATTTCATGCGTGTTACTCAAGGCACGCAGTCCCTCATGCGGCGTCACCAAACAGGGAGTGACCGCCGCACTGCTCCTCCAACATGGAGTTGAACTGGAAGAATTTGACTGACACATCAGACGGACTGATTCAATTAAGGTATACGCATGATGAGCAGAATAATAATACCGGCCTCATAAAGCAGGTAAAGCGGGCCTCCCATCAACAGCATATTGACAATATCAGGAGTTGGCGTCAATAACGCGGCAACGATTGCTATCATCAAAAGGGCATAACGCCGGTGACGGGAAAAAAAGCTGCGGGTTACCAGTCCGATTTTGGCCAGAAACACCATCATGATGGGCAGTTCGAAAATCAGCCCGAAGGCGAGGATAAACACGGTCACAAAGTTAACAAATTTGCCAACTGAAATTACCGGTTTCAACTCTTCCGAGCCAAACCCCAGCAAAAAATTAATAC
Source organism: uncultured delta proteobacterium (assembly GCA_963776075.1). GTDB lineage: Bacteria > Desulfobacterota > Desulfobulbia > Desulfobulbales > Desulfocapsaceae > MADRE3. The sequence goes on along the minus strand of CAVZLG010000016.1, from coordinate 57,818 downwards.
CGAAAGGCAAGGTTATAAAATAGCAGAACAATGTCCCTGCATAAAAAAGCAGACAGGTGAAGAACGTAAAAAGGACGAGCTGCATTCGCGTAACCTGGAACGGTTTGCCAATAGCCTTCAGGAAAACAGCCATGATCCAGGGCATCAACGCATACAGGGCTCCAAACAGCGCCAGCTTGACATGGGCGAGAAACGGTCCAGACACAGAAAAAAAGTACAATTTCTCAGCAAGATGCCCCTGTACGACCTGAAGGAGTTGTGGAGAAAGGAAAAAAACCAGCACTGTTGACCCAATGATGGTGATAAAGAGTGCTCGGATTGATTTTCTCAGCTCGTTCAAGAAAACGGCGAGGGCCGGTGGTGATTCAATCATGTCTCACTATAGTATCAAATGAGAAGACGGCTGGTTATACCATTCTCGCCTCCAGGAAATAATGCACACACGAGAAAATATCAGATGCGCAGCTGAAATGCAATTTGATAGAGGTTGCGTTCACAATAAAGCCATGATAAACAATGATTGCAAACTTTTACTAACATTTTCACCCATAAACATAACACGACAATACCATGCTAGAACTACGATTTATCCGGGAAAATATTGATCTCGTCAAGACAAAAACGGCAAAAAGAGGTCTGGGTACAGACATGCTCGATCGATTCATGGACGTTGATGCCCGCCGTTTAACCATCCTTGGCGAAGTTGAAGGACTGAAAAACAGGCGCAACACCGTATCAAAAGAGATATCACTGTTAAAAAAAGCAGGCGACAACAATGGTGCAGAGCCGCTCATCAACGAGATGAAGGAGGCCAACCAGCGGATCAAAGATCTTGATGAGCAGTTGACAGGGGTAATGGAAGAGCTGCATGGTATCGTCATGACCATCCCCAATCTCTGTGATGATTCAGTTCCTGAAGGCCAGGATGACAGTGACAATATCGAGGTAAAGTGTTGGGGCGAAAAACCTTCATTTGATTTTACCCCTAAGCCTCACTGGGATATTGGAACTGACCTGGGCATTCTCGATTTTGAGCGGGCTGCAAAACTTTCAGGTGCCCGCTTTTCTCTACTCTCCGGTTTTGCAGCCAGGATGGAACGTGCGCTCGTCAACTTTATGCTGGACCTTCAAACGGAAATACACGGTTATAAAGAAATATTGCCGCCATTTCTTGTTAATACACCAACAATGACGGCAACTGGCCAGTTGCCAAAATTTGAAGAAGATCTGTTCAAGATAAAAGACTGGGATCTCTACCTTATTCCCACAGCTGAGGTTCCGGTTACAAACATTCATCGAGATGAAACAGTTGAAGAGCGTGAGCTGCCTATCAAGTATACCGCCTTTACTCCCTGTTTTCGTTCCGAAGCCGGTTCCTACGGCCGCGATACCAGAGGACTAATCCGACAGCATCAGTTCAACAAGGTCGAGCTGGTAAAGTTTACCACCCCGGAACATTCGTCGGACGAACTCGAATCTCTTCTTGAAGATGCCGAAAAAGTGCTTCAACTCCTGAACCTGCATTACCGGGTGGTAACCCTCTGTTCAGGAGATCTCGGTTTTTCAGCAACAAAAACGTATGACATTGAGGTGTGGCTTCCGGGACAGGAGGCATACCGAGAGATTTCTTCGTGCTCCAACTTTCTCGACTTTCAGGCCCGAAGAGGTTCAATCCGTTATCGGCCTGATGGAGAAAAAAAGAGTAAACTGGTCCACACCCTGAATGGTTCCGGGCTTGCCGTTGGCAGGACACTTCTGGCCATCATGGAAAACTACCAGCAGAAAGATGGTACAATCGCTGTTCCTGAGATACTGAAGCCCTATCTTGAAAGCAGGATGCCTGCCTCTTGATTTTATCGGCTGCGGGGTGAGACACGTTCCTGGTACCACCAATTGATGCATAACCAGATTGAGGAGAAACAGGTGCGAACCATAAACAGATATTGTTTCAATTTTTTTCTTTACCTTTCTTTTCTACTGGCTGTTCTGGCATTACAGCCTGCAACCGGTTCTGCTGAAAATAAACCTGAAGCATCGCCAGCTCAACCCGGACAGGCAGCGTCTCTTATGGCAGGACTCAGTGATGAGCAGGTTCGGCAGATGCTGATCGCCGAACTTCAAAGCGATGCCATGGAAGATCAGTATTCCCAGCAGCAGAAGATGGTTGGCCCTGCGAGCATTTTACACCGGTTGCTGAATAAGTTCAGCGGTGAACACAATGACAACGAAGAGCAGTTCAGTAAACTCTTGAGCGGAATCCCAAACGTGATTCCCGATCTGCATAAAGTCTTTCTGACCTTGTGACCGTTTGGAACGATGCAGGGGGCCCTGCTCAATGTTATCTGGGTTATTTTCTTCATCTCCATAGGATTACTGGTCGAGTTTATGATCAGGAGAGTTTTTATAGAAAAACTCTTTCTCGCCATTTCTGAGAATGAAACCCAGAATATGCGTAATTCTGAGAAATTCACGGCGACAATTGCCCGGGTTCTCCCAGATATTCTCGGAATAATCATTTTCGCCTCTGCAGCCTATATTTCTTTTGTTATCTTTATCTGGACCGATTCACCCTTCGTTCAGCTCTTTTTCCTCGCAACCGTTATCGCTATTACTACCATCAGGCTGGTTACCGTTTGTTCAAATATCATTTTCTCCCCGAAAATCGCTTCATTCAGAATTTTGCCAATGCAGTGTCAGGATGCCCGGACGATTAATTATCTGGTGGTCTTGGCAGCATCATATTTCATCGTGGTTCTGATGTTTGTTGTGGTAATCCACAAACTTGGAGCAACGTTTGAGACGACCCGTCTGCTGCAATTATTTTTCGCCACACTTTTGCTCCTTGTCACCTTTATCGCAGTCATCGTCAACAGGGACAAGGTCAAACGATATATCCTTGACGGTAGTGATGCCAAGGATCAGAGCCTCACCTGGGGGCGTAAGCAATTTGCAGAAATCTGGCATATCCTGGCTTTTGTCTATCTCTTTATCCTCTGGCTTTTACTGGTTGACAATCTTGCTGATACCGACACCAAAAATAGTGGGGCGTTCATCCTCAGTTTTTTTGTTGTCCCTATCTGGATGGTTGCCGATAAAATTGTGCAATGGGTAATCAGATACGCTCTGTCCATTCTGAAAATCCATCAGGAACAGTACGACGAAAAGGAAGTACCAACAGAAGAAGTTCTTATCCAGCGGCTGAAAGGGCGGGAATTGTTTATCAAGATTAAAGGACTTGCCCGCATTGGCGTTATTGCCGCCCTTTTTATCTGGGTGGCCAGCCTTTGGAACATAAACATCCCGTTCTTCTCAGAACTTGCCGCTGTCTCTCTCGACGCTCTGATTATCATGACACTTGCCCTCTTCTTCTGGCAGTTTGTCAGCAACTTGATCGAACGAAAGATTGAAGAATCACTGCCTGAAGAAGTCGAAGAAACCCATGATGACGAATGGGGTGGCGCTGCTTCACGGGGTCGTGCATACACTCTGCTGCCTATGATTCGTAAATTTATCGGTTCGGTCCTGGTGGTCATGGTCACCATGACCATCCTCTCGTCCATGGGGGTTAATATTGGTCCACTTCTCGCCGGTGCCGGAGTTGTTGGTCTTGCCATTGGCTTTGGAGCCCAGAAGTTGGTCTCTGATATGTTTTCAGGATTTTTCTATCTGCTCGATGACGCGTTTCGTGTCGGTGAGTACCTCACCGCCGGCAATGTCTCGGGAACGGTTGAATCTATCACCTTGCGGAATATAATGCTCAGGCACCATCGTGGCATGCTGCAGATTGTTCCGCACAGTGAACTTGGGGCTATTACCAACTTCATGAGAGGGGGCATTACCGTCAAGTTCAATCTTGATTTTCCTTATGATGCGCCAATCGACAAGATCAGGAGAATCATTAAAAAAGTTGGACAGAAAATGCTTGACGACGAGATCTACGGCAAAGATTTCATCCGACCGGTAAAGTCCCAGGGTGTTCGTGAAATCACTAACTCGGTGATGACCATCAGGGTCAAGTTTACGGCCCAGCCGGGCACCCATTTTGTCATCCGCAGAGAAGCATACCGGCTGATTACAGAGGCTCTTAACGCCCAGGGTATCTATTTCGCCCATCGCAAGGTAATTGTCGACATGCCTGAAATCGAGACCTCGGGAGAAGAGGAGAACCTGCAGAAACAGATTGCCCATGCCGCAGGAGCGGCAGCTCAGCGGGTCATCGAAGAAGAAGAAACGGGACAACCGGCGAAACCGGTCGATGATGGATCAATGGGATAAGCTGCCCATCGTTATAATGGAAGACCTTGAACTGAGAATCGCGAACGCCTCCACTCCTGCTCTTTTTTACTGTTACCCAGAGTGGAAACACCTTATCCTGGCAGTATCAGAGATCAGACTCATCGTCGAGTCTGATACGTAACTCTATCTCGTCAATACCCTCACTGAGCTTCAGGCTCTCCACATACCCCTTGACGGTGCCAGCCAGAGATTCCTGTATAAAGGACTTCAGCACTATTTTCCGGCCATTGACAAGCAGTGCGGTCTTCTCCTTTTGTTTCTGTCCTTTTTGAAGAAAGCGTTTTTCGATAAACAGCGCAATCTCTTCCGCCTCACCGAGCCGAAATACATAATCGGCTGTTATCTCAAGATCAGTTGCAACGGCTATTACCCCCCGTACCTCTTTACGGAGCTGTTGATCAGGATTTCGAACCACTTCGACTTTGGCAATATGTCGTGCCTGTTTGAATCCCTCGGCAATTATGATATCAACGTCAGGGAAATAGCGATGGGCCAGCGTTGTCAGCGATAAATCCTTCTCTTTTGTCTGCAGGACCATCTGGTCCGGTGCGACCAGCATTACCGAGTCCGCCCCGGCCTGTTTATGCTTGAAGGTGTCGGTCTCGGGCGTATCAAATTCGATATTCTTTTCACTGCTCGATTTTATTACCGCCACCCGATATCCCATCTGGTTGAGGGAGGCGACCACGCCGGTGGCCAGGGTGGTTTTACCACTGTCATGCCAGCCGATAAATGAAACAATTGCAGCCATTATTGTTCCTGAAAGTTTAATTAACGGTTAAACGGGAAGCTCTTCCTTTCTCCATGATTAACTACCCTAACGAGCATACCTTCATTGTCAACCTCACGATTGCTCTGTGATCAGAAGCATCATGGGTTGATTCCCGTTACCCTGACAATGGCACCGGTGACTTTTGGTTTTAATTTGATATCCGGATGATAAAAGACTTGCTCTGTCCAACTTGATAGTTATGTTAGTACCTGCCATTTTACTCAACTGTTCTCACCTTGTAAATTCAACATATTTAACAGAACAATATGACCACCGAAGCATCAATTACATGCCCTACGGTAATTTTAACTCCTGAGGGAAGAGAGGAAACAGAGGAACATGTTGCCATCGAGACACCCTATATAATCACGCTCAACGAGATAGAAATTGGTGCTTCTATGGTTTTGCCGACCGGCCTTGAAGAATTTGGCGTCGGCTTCCTGTTCGGACAGGGATATATCCAGCACCCGGATGAAGTCAAAGAGGTGATTGTCTGTCCTGAAGGGAGGATATCTGTGTATGCTGATGTGGAGAGTATGGAACCCAAGGATGTCATTATTACATCTGGTTGTGGTGGAACCGGAAAAATTTCACGAGAGATGCTCGAGGGACATATTGATAAGCCTCATGAGATGTCAATCTCATTTACTCAGATAAAAAACTTTATCCGCCAGGTTCTTCAGGCCTCACCCCTTGGCCCCATGACACATTGTGTTCACGGCTGCGGCCTGTGGGCTGACGGCCAGCTGCAGGCATTTTTTGAAGATGTGGGCCGACATAATGCCGTTGACAAAATCATGGGTGCCATTCTTCTGGGAAAAGCATCACCGCGTGCGGCAGTTTACACAACAGGCAGACTTACGTCTGATATGGTTCTGAAATGTGCGCGGATGAGGATCCCTGTGGTCATGTCACGCACGGCCCCCTCTTCACTTGGACTGGCCATTGCGGCCAGAGCCGGACTGACGCTTGCTGCCTATTCCCGGCCAGAACGGGTCAACATCTTTCACGGCCCTGAGCGTATCACCCGATAAGATTGAGGTTTTTTTACCCCCTTCCTATTTTTTGGGCTTCAATACCCAGTTCTATCAAACGCTCAAGAACCCGAGGATAATCGAGGCCAAACTCTTTTGCTGCCTGCGGGAAAAGACTTGTTTCCGTCATTCCCGGAATAGTGTTGGTCTCAAGGACATAAAGGGCGTTATCCTCATCAATAATCATATCAGTGCGGGAGTATCCTGAGAGCTGCAAGACCTTGTGAGCGGCCACGCCATATCGCTGTGCAGCCTGGGCAAGGCCTGGATCTATTTGAGCGGGGCAGATCTCTTTTGAAGCTCCGGGCAGGTACTTGGCGTTATAGTCAAAAAACTCGTATTCCTCACCAGGTATGATTTCAATTACCGGCAGTGGGACAGGATCATCATTACCCAGGACAGATACCGTTATTTCTCTTCCCTTGATGAATTTCTCCACCATAACCCGATGATCATTTTTCAATGCCTGTTCAACGCCGCTGACAACCTGCTCTTCAGTCCTGGCTATGGTAAGTCCGAGGCTCGAGCCATCCCGAACCGGTTTAATTACCAGCGGCAGTCCGAACGCTGCCATCATCTCAGCACACCGGGCCTCATCGGCCTGATCGACGATGCGCCAATCGGCTACCGGGATATCGACCGTGCAGTATAGAATTTTGGCAAGATTTTTATCCATTGCAACAGCACTGCCGAGAATACCTGATCCCTGGTAGGGGATATCAAGCAGGTCGAGCATACCCTGGACGGACCCATCTTCACCAAACAGGCCGTGCAGGAGGATAAAGGCAAAATCAATTTCCTTGCTGTCACGGGCAAGAAACTGGAGATCATAGGCAGGATCATATCGCTTTATTAGGTATTTGTCAGGATCGAGCGCTTTCTCAAATATTGCCGCGCCACTCAATGAAACTTCACGTTCCCCAGATTTTCCGCCCGCGAGCAATGCCACACACAGTTTCTTAGTATCTGTCACGATATCACCTTTAATATGCTATTAATCGATACGTTCCAATCAGACCCCAACAGCATCCTGACTCTATTTCAATTCTGCCTGCTTCATTCTCATCAATACAGAAGATAATGCAAACTAAAACGAAAATCTCCTGTCTGCAATATCTTCTCTCAGCATTACCAAAATAACATCCTCTTCAAGCAACACCATATTACTGCATCATCTGGTAATATTGATCTTTTTTATGAATAAGGAGGAATTGTCTGAGAAGATGTTTTTTTGACATCGATTCATACATGATCGCACATCATCACAAAAACAACAGAAAAATTATTTGACATGAACGCTTTATCGTTTTATATAGATCGTTTGTCCCTAAGAAATTCGGCTCTTTTTTTGGGCCATTTGTTAAATACAAGCTGAACTATACGAAAAACGGAGATTCAGATGATAGAAGTTGAAGTCCGAGGTGATCTCGAATTTGCCATCAGGCAGTTGAAAAAAAAGCTTCAGATCGATGGAATTAAAAGAGAATTGAAGCGCCGGGAATATTACGAAAAGCCAAGTGTGAAGAAACGCCGCAAGCAGGCTGAAGCGCGTCGTAAGCTCCGCAAATTCAACCGCATGAAAAAAGCAATGTGATTCGTAGCAGTAGTTGACTGAGGCCCCGTGTCACATCACGGGGCTTCCCCCTCTTCTCTTTCTCAATCATAGAACGATAGATACGTTACCCCTCCCCGAAACGTTCACTTCCCTCCTGGAGATTTTTCTCCACCAACTCTCCTCAGAAAGAAGACTGTCAGAAAACAGCATCCTTGCCTATGAGGCGGACATCAAGCTCTTTCTCAGCTTTATTAACGAGAAACGTGTAAATGATTTAGGCAAGATATCTCTTGAAATTATTCACCAGTTCCTGGCCGCATCCAAAAAACGAAAGGTCTCGAACCGGAGCAATGCGCGAAGGATCTCTTCCCTGAACAGTTTTTTCACGTTTCTGACGCTCCACAAACATATCTTGAGCAATCCGTTTTCAACAGTCGACCTTCCCAAAAGCGGCAGGACGCTGCCCAAAGCACTCTCAATTGACAAGGTCAACCGGCTTCTCGCCACACCTCAGAAAAGTGATCCGCTGACAACCCGGAATTATGCAATGCTGCTGCTCCTCTACTCTACAGGATTGCGGGTATCTGAGCTGGTATCCCTGCCCATAAACAGTTGTAATCTCTCTGCTGGATTTCTCCGTGTTATTGGTAAGGGAAATAAAGAGCGACTGGTTCCGTTTGGAGACGTTGCCAAAACAGCGGTCGAATCCTATATTGACCATTCTCGCCCGGCAATCCTCAAAGACAGACGTAGCAGTTCTCTTTTCGTAACCGGCAGGGCAAAAGCCATGACAAGGATGCGCTTCTGGCAGATCATTTCTGAAACCGCGCGGGCTTCGGGTATTCGTGCGCCAATTTCTCCCCATATGCTCCGTCACTCTTTTGCCACCCATCTCCTGGCAAACGGGGCCGATCTGCGAGCTGTCCAGCTCATGCTTGGACATGCAGACATTGCAACCACGCAGATCTACACTCACGTCGACCAGGACCGCCTCAAGGCTATTCATCGTTCTTTTCATCCAAGGGGATAACAGAGCGCCTGATTACTTTACGCTTGTTCTCCAGATATTGTTGGCTATAATCCCCCGTAATGGATATATTCTCTCGACATAACAGATAAAAACCTGGTTTTTGAACATCTCAGGATCGCCAGAAGAGCTAGACTCGATGCGTGTTATTACAACCCACACCAATGCCGATTTCGACGGCATGGCTTCCATGATAGCCGCTCAAAAGCTTTACCCGGATGCGCTGTTGGTCTTTCCCGGTTCTCAGGAGAAGACTCTCCGGGATTTCATATCCCAGACCCTGCTCTACCAGTATGATTTTCTCAAGGCAAAGCAGGTTATCCTCAGCAAGGTAACAACACTTATCATCGTTGACACCCGCTCATCAAACCGTATCGGTTCGCTTAAAACCTGCCTCCAGAATCCCGGCATTGAAGTACATCTGTATGACCATCACCCAAAGGTCGATGGTGATCTTCAAGGAAGTGTTGAGGTTATTCGCGATGTCGGCTCCACCATGACCCTGCTCACTGAGATTCTTCAGCAGCAGGATATCGAAATCAGCGAGGAAGAGGCCACCATATTTAGCCTCGGTATCTACGAGGATACCGGTTCACTGACCCACCTGACCACCACTCCGGATGACATGCGGGCCGCTGCCTGGCTGCTTGAAAAAGGCGCCAAGCTTGACATAATCTCTCAGTTCATCAGTCATGACCTGACGTCACACCAGGTAACCTACCTCAACGAGCTGATGAAAGGAGCAAACCGGATAACCATCCAGGAAATATCGGTTGTTATCGCAACCCTGTCACTTCCAAGCTACGTTGATGATTTTTCACTCATTGTCAGGCGGTTGATGACCATGGAGAATCTTGATACCCTATTCACTCTTGTTTCCATGGGAGGCAGAACGTATTTGATTGCCCGGAGCAGAGTTCCCGATGTTAACGTCGGAGCTATTGCCCGTGATTTTGGCGGTGGCGGGCACGCCACGGCAGCCTCTGCTACGATGAAGGATATGACGATAATTGAGGCTCACGAACGGCTGATCCGCAGCCTGCACCGCCATATCAGACCCCAGGCAATTGCCCGCGAGATGATGGCTTCACCGGCAATTACCGTTCCTGAAAATGCCTCGATTTACAACGCTCAGGTCCTGATGACCCGTTACAACATCAACACCATGCCAGTTGTCCCCGGATCTCCGATCAGGCAAGATGCAAAAATAAACACCCCGCTTATCAGCGGTATTATATCCCGTCAGATGGTTGAGCGGGCCATAAGTCACGAGCTTGGCAACCTGCCAGTACAGGAGTATATGACCAGTGATGTTGAAGTACTGTCACTGAATGCAACACTCGCCGATATTCAGGAATTAATCATCGAACACCGACAGAGACTGATTCCTATCGTGCATGAAAGAGAGTTAAAAGGTATTATCACCCGTACCGATTTACTCAACCGTCTGGTCAACGACCCTTCCAATTTACCGAAAAATCTCTTGCACGAATCGGAATACCCCTCTCTTGAACGAAGTCGGAACCTGAACGATTTGATGGTCAACTGTCTGAGCCGTGAGATTATTGCATTGCTTCAGATTGTCGGAGAAGTTGCCGACGATTTTATGTTCAATGCCTTTGTCGTCGGTGGCTTTGTCAGGGATCTCCTCCTGAAAAAAGCCAATATCGATCTTGACATTGTCGTGGAAGGGGATGGAATTGCTTTTGCAAAAAAACTTGCCGAACGACTCGAGGGCAGAGTAAGGACACACGAACGATTCCGGACAGCTATGATCGTCCTGCCTGATGGGCTCAAACTTGATGTCGCAACTGCACGGCTTGAATATTACGAGTATCCCGCAGCGCTTCCAACGGTTGAGCTGTCTTCTATCAAGCTCGATCTGTACCGGCGCGATTTTACCGTCAACGCAATGGCTGTCCAGCTCAATCCTGAACATTTCGGCAAATTGATAGATTTCTTCAACAGCCAGAATGACCTGAAACAGCGCGCCATCAAGGTCTTGCACAACCTCAGTTTTGTTGATGACCCGACTAGAATTTTCCGGGCGGTCCGTTTTGAAAAGAGAATGGATTTCACTATCGTAAAGCACACCGCCCGGCTCATCAATAATGCTGTCAAAATGGAGCTTTTCGGTAAAGCTGATGACCCGCGATTCTTCGTGGAACTGAAAAGTCTGTTAACCGAGGAAAACGCGATACCAGCGATCGAGCGACTGGAAGAACTCGGGCTGTTTCCATTTCTCTGGCCTGATCTTAAACCCCACCTGAAAATAGATCGACGTTTTCATCATTGCCTGATCCAGGCTCAACGTGCAGTTTCCTGGTTTAAACTGCTCTACCTCTCAGAGTCCTTTGAACCATGGATGGTATATCTTTTTGCAATAATGGCCCGATCCCCCGCCAGCGTAATGATAAATTTCTGCAACCGGTTTCAGATCGGGCTCAAACAAAAAGAGTTTATGGTACACGAAAAAAGTAGTGCTGATAAAACTGCTCACTTTTTATCACGGAGAAGTAACTTAAAAAATAGTGAAATTTACACCGTGCTGAATGAACTGCAGACCGAAGGGCTTCTCTATCTCATGTCGATCGCCAGAAAAAGTGAGATAAAAATGGCCGTTTCTCAATATGTTACATCAATGAAACATGAGACGACGAAAATAAACGGTTCTGACCTAAAAGAGATGGGATACCAGCCTGGACCAATTTTCAAGCAAATTCTTCATCACCTCTTTCTTGCACGACTCGATGGCGAAGTTGAGTCTCGGAAAGATGAAATCAATATGATAAAACAGGCCTTTCCACTTTGACCGCTCCATCCCGTTTCTGATCTATGGACAAGAGAACATCTTCTTGCTATAACTCAACGCCGTAGTTGCAGCCTGCCCCTTAATGCTTACTGATATAGGTGAGTTACTCTACAATTATTATTAACTGACGTAAAAACTATGGATTTGATTCGCCAACTGACAATTCAGATACCTCCGCTCCTGCTGGCCCTGACGCTCCACGAGTATGCCCATGGATATGTTGCCTACCGTCTCGGAGATCCGACTGCCAAGAATGCGGGCAGGCTCACTTTGAACCCGCTCAGTCATCTGGATCCGATTGGAACACTGGCTTTTATTTTTATTAAAATAGGCTGGGCGAAACCGGTACCGGTCAATCCGGTCTATTTCCAAAACCCCAGGAAAGATATGCTTTGGGTTGCACTTGCCGGCCCGGCATCAAATTTGCTGCTCGCCATCGTGAGTGCATTTTTACTGCGTTTCATTGCTGCTGTGGCGGGAATGCTCCCCTATTCCCAAATGCTTGAGGCAATCGTTGTTCCTTTTTCCTGGATGCTGGTGGCAAGCGTCTGGATCAACCTTGTTCTCTGTGTCTTCAACTTTCTGCCGATACCACCACTTGACGGCAGCAGGATCCTGACCGGTCTGCTTCCTGCAAAGATCGCCCACACCTATGCATCATACGAAAGATATGGTTTTATTCTTGTCCTGATACTGGCCTTTTCCGGGGTACTTTCAATGATCATCAGCCCCATTATCCGTTTCGCCAATACCCTGCTCCTGTCATGATCAAAAAAAAAGCCCCAATCGGAAGATTCCGCTTGGGGCTTTAACCTTCAGCTTGTAAATAATTTAGAATTTGTAGTTGATACCACCGGTAACAAGAAGAGCTGAGGCGTCGGTAAACTCACCCATAATTGTGCCGTTCGTGACCGTGCGGCTCTCCTTGTAGTCATAAAGCAGGGAGAGACCAAGCTCCATCTGCTCATTTACCTTGTAACGACCACCAATGGAGTAGAGCCAGGCATTGGAATCGGGAAGCTCAAAACTGAGATATTGTTCAGGTACCGGATTGTCGTCAATGGCGAAGCCGGCCATGCCGGTAAACGCCTCATTAAACTGATATGATGCACTTATCCGGAAGGCATTGGTATCTTCCCAGTCCTTGGGCACGGCAGGACCAAAAATACTTGCCAGGACCGGCTGCATCAGCGGTGCTGAGTAGCGGATATCGAGCTCCTCGTACTCTGACCAGAAGGTACGGTCCCAGGTCAGCTCCACGGTCAGTTTATCCCAGGTATACGCCCCTGATACCGCCAGTACAGCGGGGGCAGGCAGGGTCACATTACCCGTTGACTCAAATACATAGGGAGAGGGGAAATTGGTGGTCAGCGTCGCATCACCGCTCAGTCCCAGATTGACATTAGAGCGATAGGTCACTGAGAGGTTGAGGTCGTCATTGGGCTTTACTGCAAGAGCCAGGTTGTAGCCCCAGTCAACTTCCCAGTCGCCTTCCAGATCCCGGCTGAAAGCAATGCCGGTGGACGGGATTCACCCCACCATTGCGGGCCGTTGCCTTGGCAATCAGGGCACGAACACCGCCGCCAATCGATACATACTTATTGATCTCATAGGAAACAGTCGGGTTCAACTCAAAGACCTGCAGGGAAAACTTCTTGGCATACAATGCCGGATACGGGTCATTCCAGCGCTTCTGCAGACCATACGGAGCGGTAACCGAAAAACCGAACCGGAAGTTATTGTAATCTGGTGAAACAAGGAAGAACGTCGGCAGCAGGAAATTTTCTTTCTCAGAGCTTCCGCTTAACAGAGGTGAACGGAAATCCTCATACGATATCGAGGTCAGGTGGATCCAGGTCAGGTCAAATTCAGTCAGCCAGCCGGCATCAATCCAGGACATATTGGCTGGATTGTAATAGGTCGTATCGGCCATTGATGCCGAAGCGATATTTGCACCGGCCTTACCGGTTGAGTCAATCGACTGTTCCGGAATCCGGTAGCCTGATGCAAACGCGGTCCCGGCGGCAAAAAGTGATGCAACAGCAATTACAGAAATTACCTTTTTCATGCGTCTCTCCCCTTATAGTAATGAGTCACCCCCTGCTATTGGAACCAATAGTCAACGGGCAGTTATGAAACTTCAACACTATCCTTCTATTATCTCTGGTCTCCTTACGCTATCTTCGCATGGGCGTCATACAGGTAACGCTTTATCTTATGGGTTGCCGTCTTTATAAAAGGTTCCCTCCTTTCGTAGACTTCAGCAATTCTTGAAGTGGTCGGTAACTGACTATTTAAATCTTTCCTCATTTTTTCAAGCAAAGATTGTAGGTATTCTTTTCGCTGCTGGCGGTTCTGTCCTGCTGTAAAATCATCAATGCTCTCATAATCAGGGTAAATCCAGGCATTCAACTGGCCATTGTTTTCAACGATCAGGGACTCGGCCACCCAGTGATATGCGTTGATTTTATGCTCGATTGCCTCCGGGTATACGTTTTCACCATTTGCCATGACGATAACATTTTTGCTGCGCCCTTTAATATGGAGATTACCCTGTTCATCAATCAGCCCCAGGTCTCCTGTTGCCAGCCAGCCATCGGCAGAAACGACCTCGGCAGTTGCATCCGGGTCATTATAATATCCTTTCATGACATTTGGACCACAGGCACATATTTCGCCAATCCCGGTATCCGGATCGGGATCGACTATTTTAATCTCAACTCCGGGAATCGGTTTGCCTGAGGAGCCAAGGGCAATGGTTTTATCCCCTGCCGGGCCTCCGGCAATAAGTGGCGCTGATTCTGTCAAACCATAGCCGACAAGGTAAGGAAAATCAGCTTCAATAAGAAATTCCTCAACATCTGGGTTCAGAGAAGCCCCGCCAACACCCATTAAAACAAGCTCACCCCCAAAGAATTCGATCAACTTTTGACCGATACGTTTATTAATAAATTTTTTCCCAACCTTGGTCCTGCAGATCAATTTCATCACCCAGCTCTTCTCGATCTTCGGCAACACTCTTTTTTTGTAAATTTTCTCCAGGACCAGCGGGACTGCAAAGATGGCAAACGGTTTTTCGTGAGCACATAAATTCTGCAGTATTGCCGGGGTTGGGGTCTTGCCCGCATAAGCGATACGAGCTCCCATGAGCAGGGGAAGGATAAAGCCGGTGGTAAACTCATAGGTGTGTGACATCGGCAAGATGGAGAGAAAGACAGATCCCGGCTTGACATCAAGCAGCCCGGAGGCAGCATAGGCATTCGAGGTCAGATTCTTGTGGGTCAGCATAACTGCTTTTGAAAAGCCGGAAGTTCCCGAGGTATAAAGAATTGAAGCCAGATCATCTTCACCCACGTCAGGAAAATCGAAGGCTTCACCAACAATGATCTTTTCACGATAGTCTGCAAGCGCCTCCTCCAGAAAACCTGAGAACTGACGGGGCTGCAATAACCCCTTGGCACCCTGGTGGTCATCAAGTGTAATCACCGAACCGCAGGATTCACCACGGTAATCATATATTTTTTCGATCTGCCGCTGGGTGGTAAAGAGGATTTTCACCTTCATCTCATTTAAAATGTGATGAACATCAGCCTCAGGTAAATCTGGTAGAATGGGGACACAGACGGCACCAATCCTTACACCTGCCAGGTATGCTGTGCCCCAGTTATGGGAGTTTTCGGCAAGAATTGCGACATGATCGCCCTTTGCTAATCCCTCTTTCTGCATCCGTAGAGCAAGAGCGCAGATCCGATCATGATATTCTTCATACGTTATCGGCTCTTCCAGAGCCATACCGATTGCAGCCAGATCTCCAAACTTGTTCTTGCTTGAATCGATGATGTAGTTCAGGGTCATTCGGACTTCTGGCCCATCCACCATGGTGCGTTACCTCATTGAAAAAAAGAATCGTGAAATAGCGTTAAACGAACAGTAAATACAAAACTGACGAATAAAGGGTTTAAATGTTGAGTTATTTTACACAATCACCAGATATTGGTCAATCAAGAAGACATCAAGAAGACTTCGAGCCCTTCAGGAGGGGACTGCACATAAGGGTTCTGCCTGAAAGTCCTTGACAAGAGGGCGACGGCCGAATACAAACGACCACATAGTTACTGTATTTTTCAGTTAGAAATCATTGTCTTACTGTGATGGCTCAATTTATCCCTTTCATAATCCGATTGACGATTCTTTTTCTGGTTCTCACTCATGGCTGGAATATTCCGCCGGCCTATTCGATGATAATTCTCAGGGACCAGGCGAAAACAACGGTACATTCAAACAGATCAACGCAACCCAAGGGCGCCAGGACCCTTGGCCGATACCGTGATATCAGTTCTGTCAAACACCGCGTTGGATCCTATGCCCGGGCTGGAAATCCTTTCAGATTACATTTTATATCGGCAAAGAGCGTACTCGTGATGGATGCGGTTTCAGGAAAGACACTCTTTTCACGCTCACCAGACACCCCCAGACAACCTGCCAGCACAATCAAAGTCCTCACCGGGATGATTGCCATTGACATGCTTCGTAATAAAGAGAGGGTCGCCGTGAGCAGGAAGGCTGCCAAGCAGCCGCGATCAAAGGTCTACCTGGACCATCGCAAAACATATCTGGCAAACGACCTGATCAATGCCGTGCTTCTCGCTTCAGCTAACGATGCAAGCGTTGCAATCGCTGAGAAAATTGCAGGGTCAGAAAAATCTTTTGCCAGGATGATGACGGAGCAGGCCAGACGGCTGGGAGCAAAAAATACGATTTGTAAGACAGCCTCAGGACTTACAGCCAATGGTCAAAAAACAACTGCACGTGATCTTGCAAAAATTTTTCGACTGGCGATGAAAAACAGGGAATTTGCCGATCGAATGAAAAAGACAAAAATTCATACAGCAGAGGGTCAGCTGCTGAGAAATCACAACAAGGCATTGTGGCAGATTGATGGTGCTCTGGCCGGTAAAACCGGGTACACCAACGCAGCACGACAGACTTATGTCGGTAAATTCAAGCGGGGATCGGACGAAATCATTGTCGCAATAATGGCGAGTGAAACGATGTGGACAGACATCAAGAGACTGGTATCATACGGTTTTTCAGCAAAAAGCAGTACTGCTTCCCTGCCTTCACAAAGCAGAAAAAACAAAAGCTGAGCCGCTCAGTCGATAAAGATCAGGACGAAGAACGCCTCAGAGCGATCCTCAACGCGGAATAATACCTTTCAATGAATAATTTACAGTGACAATCCCTCGGAAGGTTCATCAGCCTCGAGATGTTCTTTGACCGCACTGATTATCTGATCCCGTGTAAACGGTTTAGCCAGTGTTTTGGTATTTTTCATGTAACCTGCTACGGCAAGATAACGTTCCTTCGGGATATTGCCACCGGCGGATATGGCAATCACCGGCAACTCCGGCGCTTTCTTTTTTAACTCGAGAATTGTATCAAGACCATCTTTCACCGGCATGATAATATCGGTGATAACAAGATCGGCCGGGTTTGTATCGAACAGCGCCAGCCCCTCCTCACCATTACGAGCGGTCAGCACCTCGAATCCTTCCTCAACCAGTAGATCTCTCAGAAAGTTCAGAATAAGCTCTTCGTCATCAATAACCAGGATACGTTTCATATTGCCACTTAGTTAATTTTTTTTAATGCTCCCCTTTAATTATACAGCTTTTACACCATTTTCAAGCAGAAAGAACTTATCGTGCTGCTTTTAACACTGAAACCCTATTTACCGTCAGGGTAACGGCCCCATAATCTGACTCCACAAGCCCTTTGAGCAGGTAAGGTTTCCCGCTCGTCAGGAAATGCGCGTAACGATTATAGATATCAGGAAAAAACGTTGTCTCAACGAGTCCCGTCTCATCTTCAAATGTGAGAAACTCCATAACTTCACCGGTTTTCGTTGATACCATCTTCCCGGTAAGAAGCCAACCAACAAACCAGACAGTACGACCAACACAATTTTCCAGCTCGACTGCTTTGCTTGTCCGCTCCTGTGGAGAACGGATTAAACAGATGGGATGGGTATTACAGAGGAAACCAAGTGCTCGATACTCGTCTCTCAACCGCTCCATCATTTTTTGGCGCGGCAGGACAGGAGCCGCGACGGGCTTGTCAGTAAAAAGTGGTCTATTGACAGACTCGCCTTTCTTCTGCTCCCTGCGGGCAATCTCCCAGAGTAATGCGGTTCGGTTCCCTCCAGGGGTCAAGCTATCCAGGGCTCCTGCATGAATTAAAGAGCGGGCTTCATTTTCAGCAGGCCGAACACGATAGAGAAAATCTGAAAAATCGATAAAACATCGCTGCTGCCGACAGGTAAGAAGACGATGTGCTGTTTCAGCAGAAAGCCCCGAGACTGATAACAACCCAACCCTGACATCTCCCCCCTTGCCGCTCCATCGATAGCCGCTCGTCTTTACATCAGGGGAAAGGATAGTAAGTGCCATTCGTTTCGCTTCCGAGACATAGGCAAATGTTGAATAAAATCCGCCCTGATTTGAGATAACGGCGGCCATAAACTCTGCCGGATAATGGCTTTTCAGATATGCGGCCTGAAAAGAGACACGGGCATAAGAGGCAGAGTGCGGCTTACAGAACGAGTAACCGTCAAAACTCATCATCATCGCCCAGATCCGCTCTATGTCATTTTCATTCAAACCCTTGTCGTAGCAACATGAGTAAAAATTTTTCCGATAATCACGCAGCCGCAGCTCTTTGTCTTTTTTCGACAACACTTTTCTCAGGCCATCAGCATCACTGTGGGAAAACCCCGCAAGATTTACCGCCACACGAGAGACATCTTCCTGGTAGACCATCAACCCGAAGGTTTCATCCAGAACACTTTCCAGATTCGGGTGCAGAGGACTCCAGGCGCCACCGTGAAGCCTTCGTACATACTCACGGACAAAGTCATTGGCTGCCGGACGGATGATTGAGGATTGAATGACGAGCTGCTCAAAATCACCGACACCTGCCTTTTTCTGCAAAAGGCGCATGGCCGGACTTTCAATATAAAAACAGCCCATCGTCTTACCTTCAGCAATAGCTGCCTGGGTACGCTCATCATCTTCTGGTGCCCAGCTCTTTTCAGGAAACGAGATTTTGTTTTTCCTGACCTGCTCGATAGCATCCCTTATGACCGCCAGACTCCTGTTGCCGAGCAGGTCAATTTTTACCAGTCCGGCCTCTTCAGCACCATCTTTTTCCCACTGGATAATTGGTACACCTTTGGCCGATTGCTCGACTGGCACATAGTTGCTTACCGGATCGGGGGTAATCACGACACCACCAGGATGTACAGAAAGATAACGCGGCAAACCGACCAGTTTCCCGGCAAGACTGATAATTTCCGGCCACGGTTCGGAGAAATCCTGGTCTCTTAAAGATGGCAGGACAGCAACCTGATCGTGCAGGCTCTCATCGTCACGTCTGAAAAGCCATGGCAGCCGCTTTGTCATTCTGGAAATCTCATATCCAGGCAGACCGTAGGCACGCGCAGTTTCCCTGATAGCCATTCGAGGCTTAAAACTGACGTGGTTACAGACCATCGCCGCATGCTCTTTAAAATGGCAAAGGACATCATCCAATACCCCGTCACGCTCATCCCAGGGAAAATCAATATCAATATCGGGAGGGTCGCTTCTGCCGGGATTAAGAAAACGCTCAAAATAGAGATTGTAACGAATGGGGCAGACATTGGTAATCCCCAGACAATAAGCCACCAGTGACGCCGCCCCTGAGCCACGGCCACAAATTCTTCTCTGTTTTCTGCTCCCATCCGGCTGAAGAGGGTGGACAATATCTCGTACCACCAGAAAATATGAAGAATATTTCATCTGTTCGATAATTTTTAGCTCATACTCCAGCCGCTCAACAACCGTTTCGCTCAGGTCATCACCATATCGGTTTCGGGCGCCGCTGTATGAGTGCTCATGCAGCAGTTCCCGGGCACCCAACCGAGTTGTCTGCTGCCATGGTGGCATAATTATTCCGAACTCAGGCCCAGAAAACCTGCACTTCTCAGCAATCTTTTCTGTCGCTCTTATCACCTCAGGCCACACAGAAAATCGGTCAATATAGACCGTGGACATCTCCAGGCTGTTTGCAACAATCGCCTTTTGGTCTGCTGGGTTCAGGGACAACAAAGTTTTCGTCTCTATGGCCTTCAGCAGACAGCGCAGCGGGTGCTCTTGCTGATGGGACATATCACTGTCAGGCGTTGCGGCGGCGAGCAGCCCGCATTTGGCAGCATGATCTCTTAATTCACGTCCATGCGCGGTGGGGCGACTTCCCAGGTCAGCGGCGACGGAAATTCCCCGGTCATGCAGTTTCCGTAAAAGGCGTAGACTTCCTGTCAGCAGAATAAGGCCATCAAACAATTCTTCAGGGAGTCGTAAAATATCCAACCTTCCCGAAGATTTTTTCATACTGATCAAATTACATAAATTGCTATAGCCTTGATGATTTTGCACCAGACAGACTACCCGTTGAAAATCCGTTTCTACGTCCAGCTCCGCACCGACAATTGGCCGTATCTTTTCACGTTTACAGGCAGCAAGAAATGACCAGAGCCCATAGAGGTTTTCAAAGTCAGTTAATGCCAGGCATTCATAACCATACGCTCTCGCCTGTTGGCAGAGCAGCGCTGGAGAGGCAGTACCCTTAAGCAGGGAAAAATATGAACGAACCCGGAGAGGAACCATAATGGATCAATGCAGCGGCACCTGAGAGCCGAATCGGACACTGTCAGCACCAAATTTTTTCCTCACACGATCCAGTGCAGAGAGGACATTCTCTTTGTTCCTGTCAGAATCTGGTCGCTCCGGAAAAAGAGATAATTGCGGAGATTTTCGATGGAGTCGTTCACAGCTCAAACGACAACGTCGTATTCGGGCACGGCGCCCCCAGGCCCGCTTTAACACAAGAAGGGACATCGACTGCAGGGTAAAATCGTCTGAGATTCCACGGCGAAGCGATACCTGTCTGATGGCGTTGCCACCATCGATATAATCCAGTCGTAACACCAGCCGTTTGCCGACCATGCCAGCATCACGCAGGGCATAGCCGATGCGAACAGAAAGTGCGGCGACGACACCTTCGATGAGTCGCCGGTCTGCACTGTCCCCGGGGATAGCATGCTCCCGCCAGATAACAGGTGATTGGTTTTCCTGCGGCTGCACCAACTGATCGTCTTTTCCGCGACTGATATTGTAGAGCGTCTCTGCACGTGTACCGAAAACAGTATAGAGCTGTTTTTTTCCCACGGCAGCGAGCTGGCCAATTTGCTTGATATTAAATTCCCGCAGGCGTGCCCTTTCCCGAGACTGGACTCCTGGCAGCAATAATAGAGGGAGTGGTGCAAGAAAAGACTCTTCCTCTCCGGGACCGACGATGTACTCACCAAGCGGTTTCACCACACGCGTGGCCACTTTCGCCACCAGCTTATTGGCGCCGACACTCCAGATCGGGTCGATACCAAGGTTTTTACACACCCGCTTACGCAACTGCCAGCCCACATCAGGGGCTGTGCCTATCAATCGATGTGTTCCGGTAATATCAAGAAACAGGTGACCATCCCCAATGCCCGGCTCCAGGACAGGACTATAGTGTCGTGCTTCGTTTACAAAAGCGGCCATGGCTTTCTGGTAGAGGTCGAAACGAGGCGGTAACAGGTGGGCTGAGCGGCAGAGACGGGTGGCCTGTCGCAGCAGCATTCCCTTGCGGACACCGTCATTGTATGCCTCATTACTCATGTCATGCACTGCTGCCCGGGCTGCCTGGAGCGGCGCAACAATAACCGGTTTGCCCCGTAAAGAGATATCGACAACACGCTCAACAGCAACAGCAAAATCAGCGACGTTGAGGTGCAGG
The DNA here is from genome assembly GCA_963776075.1 of uncultured delta proteobacterium. Classification (GTDB taxonomy): domain Bacteria; phylum Desulfobacterota; class Desulfobulbia; order Desulfobulbales; family Desulfocapsaceae; genus MADRE3. The sequence goes on along the minus strand of CAVZLG010000016.1, from coordinate 36,449 downwards.
ACAAAGCGCTCCCGGTTCATACCACCAGTCTTTCCTTGTTCTCCGCGATCAGAGAAGAGAGCAGTCGGGCATTGCGCGGTGCCTGAGACCGAACATGGTTATTAAAGAAAATAATACCCCGATCGGAACGGTGCACCATCGACGAAAGGTATCGCTCGCACCATTGCTGCAGCTCACCTTCACCATAATCATAATCAAATTTCTTTTGCATATTGCCACTCCGCCATCCCTGTATGTTTCGTCCATGGAAACGAACATAGAAAAGAGCCGGGTTGGTCACAACATCAAGTGCAGGAAACAATCCTGGTAAATCTGGTTCATCCACTGTTACAAGAGACACCGCCCTGCGCTCAAGCTCGGAAAAAACCCCGTCAACCGCCCAGGAACGATGCCTGAACTCCACAGCTACCGGCAATCCATGAAGACGATCAAGCAATTCAGCAAGAAAACAACGGTTGTTGATTGTCCTGTCAAAATCCGGTGGTAACTGGACCAGAATCGAGAGCAACCTCTTTTTCAGTGATGCGATACCGTGTCGATATAACGTCACCTGTTCACGCCAATCTTCAACACGTTCATGAGTGATCGTCCGTGTCAGCTTGGCGCTGAACAGGAGATGGGGGGGCGCCGCATCAGCCATCCGTGACAGAGCATCTCCACGGGCCATCTGGTACCAGGTGTAGTTCAGCTCAACGATTGGAAAACAGCCGCCATACAGGCCAAGCATTTCTGAGGACTTTGTTTCCGGAGGGTAAAAACCACTGTCGACCCATTCAAGATAGGAATATCCACAGGTGCCAACCATGACCTCACAGGTGCCGTGTCCATTGGCAGACGGGCCAGATATTTTCTTCAGACTCTGCATGTTGTCATTGGTTGCTGTTTCAGCGCCCCGGACTCCTGGAGCCACATCGTCCAGCTCAATATGTTTCAGCAGAAAACAGTGGATGAGACCCCCGGACCACTCCAACAACCTTTCCCTGTACCAGCAGTTCATTGAAGCGATAACGCATGATCGAATATGCATCATTTTCCGGGTGCAGCTCCACACAATCGGTCTTCAGGAAAAAACGCTTCACTGTTGCCTCCTCATTATGGATCAGCACGGCAACCACTTCACCGCTTTCAGCATATTGCCGCGGCTCACAGATGACCAGATCACCATCAAAAATGCCTGCATCACGCATCGAATCGCCTTTGATGCGTAAGCAGAACAGGTTATCTCCACGGAACAGCCGACCATCAACAATGACACTGCCATCCCATTCCTGCTGGGCATACATTGGCATACCAGCAGTTACCTGGCCGACAATCGGCAATTCACGTCCAGGACCGGCATGTCGGTCACGCTCGGCAGCGGGCCTGACGGCGCCAGGATATGTCAGTCGAATTGTCCGGCTGTAACGACCTTCACGTTCCACCACACCCTTTTTTTCCAGCTGCGCCAGAAGTTGTGCTACTGCAGTATGGCTGACACCAAGATCTGCCGCTGCCCCCCGCAAACTGGGAGCCCGTCCCTCACGGCCAAAATACTCTTTCAGGTAGCCCAGGAAACCTTCCTGTTTTTCTGTCAGTTTCATAATTTCACCAAATGTACATTTACATTTGGTGAAATTGTAACACTTGACGGGAAAATGTCAATATACATTTTCTGGCAATATCATCCTTCTCTCCAGATCAAACTGTTTCGTTATCAGAAAAAATTGGAAGACTCAGCTGTATATGATTTATTATCAGCAAGCTGTTAACGACAATAAATCGGCTAACGATATGAATATTTGTTACAGAGGGTGGTTGGAAAAATGGAGGTTAATCGGAGGGAAAAAAGTTAAGAACATTGTTTGTTCTCGAATGAATCAATATATTTCTTTCATCATACCAGTCGCATCAATTTCAAGAGCGTTTGACGCTCCTACAATATCTATGCTATCAAGACATTGCATTTCTTCCAGATACGCTTCTGAGACAATAAGTGTTTCAAGATCCATGGTGTTTTTTATTCGTACGACTCCCAAATCCTCCTTCGTATATGGTCGTATGGTCGCCAACGCACTATGCATGGCATCCAGGTCGGTATCATAGTTCATGGGAATTCGGGCAGCTTCGGGGCAACATGCCGTTAAACAATTTATATAGGTTGTCGCTGGATTTATTTTTTCGACTAATCGCTTGAGACAGAAATCGGCCTGGCCAAGTCCTAAGGCACTGCCAACGCTTAATTCCGTCAAATCCCGTACAAAAATCCGTGTTATTCGCGGCCTGTTCCGTTTCGCGCCGTAGGAACAGCAATCTCGCCCAACAACGTTTGGATCAATACCTTGTCCGCTGATATTTTTACCCATTTCATCCACTATGAGCAGATCAATATCATCCATTGGCAAGCCGGGCAGATATTCTTGAGCCGCTGAGAGCATTTCCGTTTCCATCGGTTCAATATCTGCTCCAATTGATGCCTCAACACGACAGACCTGATGTCTCTGGTTCTCAACGATAGCAAGGCCAATCACCCGCCCTTTCCTCGATATAATCTCACGTCCTGCAGAAGAAATTATCTGATATTGATCCTGAGCCATGCTGAGATTGTGATAGTGTTTTGCTCCAATTTGGTTTCCAAGACCAATGGCGGCCATCTTGAGAATACCACTTCCGGTTGCGCCGATGAAGTTAGTATGGGGTTTTACACGGTTAATGAGACAGAGTGCATCTGCATCATGGGCGAGTCGATTGAGAAAAAGAGGCGTTCCTCCAGCAGTTTCTCCAAGACGGACGACCTCCATACTCCCTGTGATCTTGCAGCCCACACGTTCTTCAACAATTCCCCGATGTGCCAGAACCTCAATTTGGCCTTCAACCGTTGCCCCGCCATGAGAACCCATCGCTGGTATGATAAATACTTCTGCGCCAACTGCTTTTAAACGTTCTACGGCTCTTTTGACAACCGGGAAAATACCGTCAATGCCGCGACTGCCAACGCAAACAGCAACCCTCATTCCTTTCAGACTGATAAGCTCGCTTACAATACCTGAAAATGCATCATCAACACCATCGCGGGGATCTATAGGAGCCGGCACTTCAAACTTCTGCCGAATCTCATACATACGCGGAACGTTTAACGCTTCAAAAGCCATGGCCATTCATATCTCCTCGTATCTAAAGGTATTTCTTGCCCCACCATGTGTTTGCCATGGGCGCACCACCGACAAAGGTGTCAGCCCCTAAAACATCTTGAATCCGCAGACATTCGTTCCATTTCGCCATCCGCTCAGACCGGGTAAACGAACCGACCTTCAGCTGACCGCTCCCGAGCCCGATAGAGAGATGACTGATGGAAACATCTTCTGTTTCTCCTGATCGAGCAGACACAACACCCTGCCAACCAGCTTTCTCGGCAGTGAGGAAGGTATCTACCGCTTCTGTGACCGTGCCAACCTGATTAACTTTAACAAGCACAGCGTTGCATGCGCCATACCCGGCCGCTTCCTTAACCAGTTTGGCATTGGTGACAAGATAATCATCACCAATGATCTGTACCCGCTCACCAAACCGCCGGGTAAACTCGCGCATGCCTTCAGGATCATCCTCCCCAACTGGATCTTCGATAGAGATGATAGGATATGCATCGAGCCAATTGCCAAGCAGGTCGATCAATGCTGCTGTATCCATTTCCCGATCTTCTAGGGCAAGACGGTAGCTGCCATTTTTACCAAATTCAGACGCTGCAACATCCAGGGAGATTGCAACATTCTCACCCGGTTTTTCACCGGCTTTTTCTATCGCGGCGACTAATGTTTCCAAGGCCTCTTCGTTACTGTCAAAGATTGGCCACCACCCGCCTTCATCAGCAACACCTGACAATCGCCCCTTTTGGGCCATTATGTCGCCAGCGGCAAAATAGACCTCGCTGGTGATTTCCATAACCTCGTCAAAGCTGCTGGCACCCGGCACCATTATCATGAAATCCTGTATATCAACACGGCGATGTGCATGAGCACCCCCTCCGAAAATCTGAATTTCAGGCAAGGGAATTGACGGGATTCGGTGGTAGTGATCTGCGATGTGACGCCAAAGCGGTTTCTTTGCAGCAGCGGCGGCAGCGTGTAAAACTGCCAGCGACACGGCAACTATTGCATTGCCCCCCAGCTTTTCTTTCAAGGGTGACGGGTCAATCGCGAGAATAACCGCATCGACAGCCCCTTGATTACCGATATCTAGCCCAACCAATGCAGGAGCGATTATTTCGTTCACATTTGCCAATGCCTTTTGAACGTCCATACCGCGTAAAGCAGGGCCACCATCCCGCTGGTCAATGGCTTCTCGTTTGCCACGTGACGCGCCAGCTGGTGCAATCGCTCTTCCCGTCAATCCATTTTCAAGGACAACATCGACTTCAACCGTTGGGTTTCCGCGCGAATCCCAGACTCGGCGCCCTCTGACATTCTTTATTGCGACCATTATGATTTACTCTCCATATGTAAGGCAAGGCGCTCGACAAATTTGAGCAGTGATTGTTCCGGATCTTCGATCAATGAAACCGCCAGGGAACGCACCAATTGGAACTCGTCATCGTTCAGATATTCGACCGGGGATTTCCCGTCTACCCGTGCAAGCATGAGAACTGGCAGGAGTCTGCAAACCCGTGTTTCAAGTTCGGCGGCTGGCTCCCAGTTTACATGTGGTGTATAGGCGGACCAGAATTTTCCAATAGAATTCAACAAAAATTGACGGGATGTTTTTATATGCAAGGCCTTGAGAATAAGATGGTTGAGACAGAATGAAACATCAAAGCTGGGATCACCGATCGTAGCACATTCTGCATCCAGTAAAATCGGCACCCCCTGTTTAAAAATGATGTTCTTTGGACTCACATCACCATGAACGAGAACAAGACGACTTTTGTATAACATTTCAACCAGTGCATCGATCTGCCCTGAAAGAGCAGGATGCCTCGTTGCTGTGAAACACAGGTACGGTTCCAGGCGCAATGCATGAAAATCATCCTGGTTTTGAAACTCGTTCTTAACATCGTCAGAGGCGGCAGAAGCCTGGTGAATCTCTCCCAGCACATGGCCTACCTTTTCGGCCTCGCCTCTGTCAGGTTGGGCCTGCAACAATGCTGTCTTCCAGAGGTAAACGTCTTCGCCCTCGACAAATTCCATCGCAAAGCCTTTTTCCTCATCAGAGTAACCAAGAAGAGCTGGTGTTGTGCCAGGTACAATTGAAGCCGCAAATAAAAGCCAATTATATTCAGCGTGATTGCGCTCAACCGGTGCATACCAATCCTCGGCAACCTTCAGTTTTTCAAGCGCAAATTTCACGCAAACCTTCCGTTCACCAATATCAACGAGCGCTATATCGGATGATACACCACCAGTAAGCGGCATTATTGCGACGACATTCTCAGCCGATCCAAGCCCGAGTCCAACAACCAGATTCTTGCAGCGTTTTTCAAATAATGTTGACATATGCAGAGGTCCTCTATTAATGTTCACGTGAACATTAATAGCATTACGGTCATCACTTTGTCAAGACAAGGAACCAGAAACCTGCCATACTGAATGAAACTTGAAAGAGGACACATTGTCGGACCGGATTACCATTAAATCAATCGCTCAGGATTTGGGCATATCACACATGACCGTCTCACGTGCTTTGTCCAATAATCCCATCGTTAAAGAGGATACCCGTAAAGCTATCCAGCGGCGTGCCCAGGAGCTTGGTTATGTAAAAAGTGCTGCAGCCACTGCAATGCGCGGTGACAGGACAACGATTGTTGGTCTCCTGTTACCTAATCTTGTCAACGAGTTTTATGCCCATTTTTCCAATAGCCTGGCACAAAAGTGTGAAGAAAAGGGGTTACAACTCATCATTCACCTGACCAATGATGACTTCAACAAGGAACGGCAAGCAATTCTCAAACTTCGTGAGATACAGGCAAATGCTGTTGTCATGGTCCCAACACCCGGATTTCTGGAAGATGAAGAAAAATATTTAAGAGATTTACAAATTGTTCAGTTGATTAGAAAACGTGTGTTGAAGAGTCCGTCCTCAGCAGTACTTGTTGAGGATTCCCGTGCCATATCAAAGGCGGTGCAGCATTTATCCAGTTATGGTCACAGCCGGATAGCTTATGTCGGTGGAGAGACGACGCTGTCTTCAGGATACGGTCGTTTGTCGGCCTTTATCTCAGGCATGCGCAAGGCTGATATTGCTCCCGCCTCTGATGAAATACTAACCGATAAACCTTCGTTTTCCATGGGCTACCGTTCTGCCCATTCGCTGATTGATGCTGGTAACGTTACCGCCATTGTATGCGGTGGGTTTGAGATATCAAACGGAGTCCTTAACGCCTGCCTCGAAAGAGGAATTGATATACCAGGAGACATTTCCTTTGTTGGCTATGGAGACCCATCCTATTATCGCTGGATCAGCGGCGGTATATCAACCATTAGAATTCCGGTTAACAGCCTGGCAGCAAGAACGGCAGAGATGCTCTGCCAGAAAAAGTCAGAAGAAACAGAAATCTCAATTCAGCAAGTGCTTCCGGCAGAACTGGTCATTCGCAAATCCTCACGACTAAACTGATAAAAATTCAGTATAGCGGGCTCTGAGGTTTTGATCTTACCGGTCATTATCGCCTGTGCATTTCAGCAGCCACACATAACCGGCAATGCCGGCCACAACCGAAGCCAGGACGATGCCGATTTTTGCATTCAACAGCAGCTCTGGCTGGTTGGCAAAGGCCAGTGAGCCAATAAAAATCGACATGGTAAAACCGATACCGGCCAGTATAGCCACGCCGGCAAGGTGCTTAAGCCGACACCCTTCCGGGAGCTTGCTGAGACCGCTTACTACAACAATCCAGGAAAAACTGAAAATTCCGATGGTCTTGCCGGCAACAAGGCCAAAAATAACCCCAAGAGTAACCGGGTGCTGTAAAATGGTACCAAGTTCACCGAACGAAATTGGGATACCGGCATTGGCAAGGGCGAAAACAGGGACAATAAGAAAAGAAACCCAGACATGAAGATTGTGCTCCATTCGCTGAAGCGGGCTTTCCATCTTCTGGATCGAATCCTCGAAGGCGCCGAGAATGAGTTGCTTCCGGGAGTTACGCAGGATGTTCAGCTCAGGATCTTTCACCTCTTGCATGGAGATCTGGTCCATGAAGTCACGGGTAAGAAGGGTCATACGTTCGGCAAAGACCGTGGCGTTGCAGGAGGATTTTGAAGGAATCGTAAAAGCGGTCAGAACACCTGCCAACGTGGCATGAACACCTGATTTCATCATGGCTACCCACATCAGTATACCGAAAATCACATAGGGAAGCGTGTGCCTCACACCGGCGAGGTTTATTGCAATGAGTGCACCAAGGCAACCTCCGGCGACGAGCAAGGCACCCATATGGATGGTTTCGGTGTAGAATACTGCAATTATGAGTACCGCACCGAGATCGTCGACAATGGCCAGGGCGAGCAGGAAGGGAACAAGTGCTTTGGGGATACGATTTCCAAGAAGTGCGATGACCCCAAGGGCAAAAGCGATATCTGTTGCCATTGGAATACCCCAGCCGCGGGCTGCGTCGCCCGAACTGTTGAGGGCAAGATAACAGAGAGCAGGGATGATCATGCCGCCGGCTGCCGCACTAATAGGAAGAATGGCCTGGCGGATGCTGGACAGCTCACCGATGAGTATCTCACGTTTCACCTCAAGCCCAACGACAAAGAAAAAAAGCACCATGAGACCATCATTGATCCAGTGGTGGAGGGAATGAGTCATAGACAGGCTGCCGGATCCTATGGTCACCGTGGTGTGAAGGATTTTGTCATAGAGGGGGAACAGCGGGCTGTTGGCGATAACGATGGCGCTGACAGCACAGATCATGAGCAAGATGCCGGAAGAGGTCTCCTGATGGACAAAATCCTCAAGCGGTGTCATCGCCCTTCTGAAAGTCCTGGCTAAAGGATACCTTTCAGGATCGATATCACAAACGGGCTGTTTCTGATGGTCCATTTTCTCCGTCCCCTTATTCTTTGTGTAAGAAAGGAGTTTATCTGATCGGCACTGTTTATACAAAAAATATAGAGCAATACCGACATATTGAATGTATCTTTTCTGTAAAACCCCTCTGGTGTTTTTCCTACCAAATGCCCAAGAGCTGAAGCCAGAACACTATCTTTAGAAATTAACAGGAATTAATCAGCAGAACAGGGATTCGCTTCTTCCTGGCCAGAGCAACATGAAGCGCATGTTTATAGACCTGGTACATTCGGGCAATCCTATGGATTGACTCCCCTTGCCAGGAAAACTAATCGAATCGATTCATACCATCCTACGGGAGATGTGCGTAAGCTGACTGCGGAAGTGGAACAAAATCCGGACTACCAGGTGTCTTCCACATAAGCTTCAGCGCTGCGGTTCCTTTTCGCTGGAAATATTCGGTCACAACCTGATACCAGCCCGGACTTTCAATAGTGACATTGGCGATATTAGAGAGACGGTCCGAATGCTGCTCTGGATCGTTAATCGCGCGTTTGTCTGAAAGGTAGAGGATGAAACCATCATTAGACAGCGCCTGCATCTCATAATGTCCCGCTTCAGGGAAATGAATATAACCTTTCATTCGTATCCCGACACCCCGATTTCTGCCACTGCCAAAGATTTTTTGGTCATCAAACTGATGATTCAGCTGTAAAACTGGCTTCCCCGCAAAGGATGGGTATTTCGAGCGGTCGCTTTTGGGAAGCTCCTGCAAGTCGCGTTCAAAAAATTCCAGATAATACCAGCTGGTAAGCCCCGGCCTTAAATCTCCTTCAGCGACCTCTGCGGGATTTATACCGGTTATATCAATGGGCTGAAAATCAACGGGTTTATCCCAATCTGCTCCGACGGCATACGCCGAAAAGAGTAAAACCGATGCCATTGAAGTGATAAATATTCGCCATATGGCGTTGATCATTTTCATATATACCTCGTCGTTAGTGGGAGGACACATTATTAGCTGTACAGGTAGAGCACTCTTCATATTATATGGCTGTTTCCCTCTGGCGCAATTCCAATCTGTTGATTATGAGGGTCTTGCATAACTCTCTGAACAAAAGTGACGACGGGGTGGGGACGAACTCAAAAGAGCGAAGACAATATGAATGACCTCTCCGGCTCGGCTTTGGTCAGGTGGTACTTATACTTTTTTCCTGATACGCGCCACTGGCTCGCTGGTGGAAAATTTGCCAAATTTGTCTCAGATATAAACACATCTATCTATTTGAATTTTCTCATTTCGAATCAAGAATCATAAATATCAGTAACTAAATTTTTAAACCATGCAGGTTTTTCTATAATAACATAAATTAACATAAGAGCAGTAAAAGGTATCGGGATAATCATGTCTAATAAGGCAAGAATTGATAAATAAATAATCATTTTTTTATTTATCTTCATAAAAATCTCTTTAATTTTATATGAATTTTTAAATCAACTACGAACACATAGTAGACGTCAGTCCTGCTGCAGACAAAATAGAAACATTATGTCAGATAATATACTTATTTATCAAACAATTAATGAACATTTATTTTTTCATTTATCTTTATCTGCAACATGATAAAAAATATAATAATATCTTCAAGTTTTTTTATTGTTACATCTTTTCTGTCCTTCATAGTAATCAATATACCGAGTGTACTTCCATAGTCATTATTCAACACCTCGAAATTAATGTCCTCTATCTCATTATAATTAACAGCTATTTTTTTACGCAGGTGATGAAAGGTCAAAAAATGGTTGTCCAGTGTTAGAGATATAGGCTGGCGTTGGAAAAATATTCCTAATGGAATAGTTAACGTTAACAAAAGAAAAAATAATGCTTTACTCACGGGAAAACTGACAATGAGAGACAGTACGAGCACAGACACCGCAATGCTCAAATGGAACAGATATTTTGAAGTGAGTGGGAAATTCTGACAACGGAAATCCTCTTTGCGAATATCAGAAAGTCTTAAACAGATAGTTTTCAAAAAAACCGGGAATTCGTTGGTGGTATATCTGACGGGTACTTCTTTTAGATTATATAAAATTATATCGACCCGTTCACCTGGACGATCATCTATATATTTAATATCACGCCAAATAAAGCCAAACTCTTCATCACTATCCGGTCGGTACAACATTCCATTTTCATCAACATCATAATAAGTCGTACGATTTCGGAATGATTCAGAAAAGAATGTTATCGGTTCGCTCATATCATATGTTCAGTTCAGGACATTGTTTACAATTATGTGACCATCCCGTTTTGATGTGACCAAATATAAATCGAGACTTTTCCAAATTGACAAACAAAATAGTAAGCTAACATTGTATTCGTCCACAATATATATTTTTTTTAACACGCTCTCGCGAGGAGCAAAATTAATCAGGTTAAGGTTCTTCCTGGTATAACGTAATCTCAGCAACTGAGCATTGTTTTTGATAGTACCAGAGCCAAGATGATCTGTGAATCCTTCTACTCCGACGAGGAGTGCTCACAAACGTCAATGTTGTACATCGAAAAAAGATCAATTTCAGACGGAACTCAGCGCACCGAGGAGATAACGCAGCCATGTAAAAACCCTCTGACGAAATTTACAACTGGTTCGTCTCTTATGTTTATCCTGACCCGTACCCCTGACATTGTTAAGCAATTAACTTGTGGCCAAGCACGTATAATATACTGAAACTAAAGCTATTCTACCCTGACTCCATTTTTCCTTTTCGAGCAGTCACCATATATACAGGGTCAGCGTGAGGGAGATGTGAATAGGTGTCGTTTTCAGGGCGTGGAAAATTTCGAATTGAGAGCGTTTCCAGCCCTTCAAATTCCCCTGTTGATTGAATCATTTGTAGAACCATACCCAACCGTTCAAACTCATGCAGCTCGGACCATATGGATACTGCCTTAGTGGGAAACCAGCGGTTGGAAAATGTAATGGCCACCCTGCCAGATCTCCTCAAAACCCGAGTCAGTTCTCTGCAGACAGTCAGCGGGTCCTTGAGGTATTCAATGGAAGCCGTGCAGACGACACCATCAAAACTCTCATCTGCAAAGGGCAGTTGTGGAGATTTATTTAAATCGTGAACAACAATCGTATCTGCCTTGCCATTATGTTCCAGTTCCTGCCTGTTCATGCCCAATGCCGTGAGCGTTGAAGCACTGAAATCATTGTCCAAGTGTGAATCCCAGCTTGCCATACAATCTAGAATCGCACCATCAGCAGGAAGAATGCGCCGATATCCAGATGAGATCTGCTCTCGTGCTGTGCTGTCCAGATGCTGAACAAGCCTCGTCGATCCGTAAAACAACCCATCATCCCGCTCATCAATACGGCTCAGTGATCGCGGCTCGAAATACAATGAACCAGCACCAGGCAGAGGGCTCTGCATCCCAGGTCCATCAGCACAAATAGCCTCCAGCCAGTCTTCGCACCGGCCGCCACGTTCATCTATTCCATTGCTGATGGATAGAACTTTGGCTGAAACCGTCAGGTCATTGTCTGCCAGTGGATGATTGAGGTCAAAAACCATATTTTGCCCGGACTTGGCAAGGTACCTGCAAGGTGCTTTGGATACACGGAAAACCCCTGGTACTCCTGTAAGAAAGGACTGAGGATAATAGCGCCCCAACACAGGCTCCACCACTGAATCGCCATTGGACGCCAAAAGTGGCAAAAATTGCGCAGGGGTGACTGTCCTTCTCAGATTTTCTTGATAGGGTTGAAAAAACTCATCAATTTTTACATGAACCTGCACACGCTCCCCTACCTGTTTGCCCAAAAGATCAGTTTTCAACATGCCTGGCAGGAGATCTCGCCACATATTGACTTTGTCCCCATAAAATTTTTCCCTATGTATCACTCCATCTCTCTGCCACATGACGGTGAAAAGCACACACAGCCGTGAAGTTGATTCAATGAACTCCATAAATGCCCTCTATACTGGTTACAATATCCATTTCTTTCTACCTTATGAAAGAATTTACGACAGGTACACCTGGCGACAAGAGGAAAAAACCAACAGTAGATTAAGAGTAAAAACTACTAGAATTGCAGCGAATGAAAGGCCTCACCTTACCTCTCGGTTTCTCACTCGCAGGGTGGTGGAGGATTCGAGGAATAGTCTCACGTTTACTCAGACAGGCAAATTATGAGGACTGGTGTGATGAAGCTCTACCGTATCTTGTCAAATTATTATAAGAAAATCATGATTTCTACAGTTTCAGGCGCAGGAGGTCATGGTGTATCCGGCGATCACGTTGGAAATGATGGTGCAATGGGATACGGGCCTTGATTTAACACCTGTGCAAATCAAGGCCCCAGCCTACCTGAGAATGTTTAGACCACTTCTGTTAATCAAAGATTGGTGAGAAATTTAGCTTTCAGGGATGACTCTCCAGGCCTCCAGCCTAGTTCTGTAGCTTATCCGCAGCGCGGTGATAATACCTGTTCAGATCAGCAATTCCCTGTTCCTTTCCCTGATGCTTATTAAAAGCCTCCTGAAACCAGTCATAGACTTCCCAGAAATTATCTTCAGACCGATTGACGCCATATTTGTCAAGCCGTACCAGATCCTCTGCACTATCGGTATAGTTATCGAGAATATCGAAAAAATCCGGCAGGTCTGCTGCTTCAACTATAAAAAAGTAGTTGGGATAGGAACCGATAAGCCCTTCGAGGAAATCTGCCCGATCCTTGCTTGGATCAAGGTTAACGTCTTCAGTGAACAGAACCCGGACGTTATTGTGCCAGCGATCCACGACCACTGAAATGACCATATCCTCTTGCTCGGGAATATTGGTGATTCTTACCCAGGCCACATTGGCATTGTGAGAACTGACGTGTCGGAAAAATGATATCCCTGGCGCTGAAACTGCAGTAAAACCCTGGATTATATCATCGACCGTCTCATATTTTTGGGGAACTTTCGGATATGGGACTCCAGCGGGTAAGTAATTCTGGTCAAAATCAATACCGTCCACCACAATCTGGTTGTTCACCACATCCTCGATCAACTCTCTTTTTGGCTCCGCGGTCGTAAATTTCTTACCGGCAGGAATCTTGGCTGGTGCATAATCAAGTTTACTGGGGTCAATATCCAGATACCAGGACAGCATCATCTCCTTGCGCTTTTCCTCGGGCATGAAATCCAGAAAATAACTTTCTCCTTCAACTCGCAGCGCATCCATATAGAGCCGGGTCGCCAGCTGATGTCCTGCCGTACCATAGATATCAAAGCCGGCGACAAGAGCATAATAGATACGCTCGAGGAGTGGAAAGTCTACGACCCACATGGTCTTGGGCAATCCCCCAAGTACCCCGCGGTGAACGGAAGCGCTGTCAAAATGCCGGAAAACCGTCAAAACAGGATCATCTTCCGGCCGGTTTCCCTTCCAGATTATAGAGGTATCAAGACCATCGGGGAAAATGGCACTGTAAAACTGCTGGCGCGCCTTATAGAAATCAATAGCCCAGGCATAATGTTTGTTTTTAATCAGAGAGTCATATAACGTATAATCACTGCCGTTTTCCCCAGGCAGTCTGAGAATCTCATTGTTAAGCTTCAAAAAACCGGGAAAATTCACTGCCAGGTCGTGATCAGGATCGATGAACATCAGCCAGAAGTGATCATCGATCACGTTCAGTGCCACTTGCCCTTTGCATACGGGCCCCCTTATAAACGTCATGATTATGTACCGAGCGTTATCAAGGAGCCACTGGTAACGTGAGCGTGCCGGTATCTGCTCAAAGGTCTCAAAGGGGTTTGCACTCATTTTACTGTCATATCCGACCAGGTGAGGTGTCTTCGTCCAGACAGGATTGAGAAACAGTTCATGGGTCCGTTTATACTGATCTTCGCCCATCGGAAAGACCATGTGTGTCTTATAGACGATCGTTGAGTAAATTTTCCTGAAACGATAGTAAAATTCTCCGCTTTCAGGATCGTCATACGGCCTGACCGTGGCAATGATGTCTATATCACTTCCCGGCCTTGTCCTGGAGCGGACAATTTCATAGAATTCATTCGTCCCCGTTTCAAAGGTTATATGAGCGAGAAACAGGTGTTCATAGAGATAGCGGGCAGTCATCTGATATTTAGGGTCGCCATTATTCAGCAACGTCTCCCACTTTTTGACCATGATCTGATCTTTGTCAGGCACTGCTTCAAGTGCTTCCTGCTGCTGGGGTGACGGGCCGTGTGCCCCCTGGGTGAGCCAGCCGGCAACCATGTTGAATTCTTCCTGCTTGAGCGGAGGGAAGCCAAACGGCATGCCGCGGTTTGGGTGTTTTTTGAGATATTTCTGGAGCTCACTGGTGGATTGGGCACAGGTCAGATCACTTGCTTCCGAATAGTAGTCACCATAAACGTCTGGAGAGAGGCGTTTATGGTCAAGAAGCATGAACAAAAGAGATTCAGTATACTCCTGCGACCCTTCCTGCTTGACACTGAAGAAACCTTTTTCACGCCACTCGGCGGCAGAGTGCGCATCAATCAGCAGGCGACTTGGGTCCATGGTCTTCAAGCGACCGGCATTATATATCTGTTCCTTACTGGCCCCCCTGTCCAGCCCATCCCACGAGCTCAGTTTCAGCTGACAGGGAGAGTTGTAACAGGAGTGACAGACGACACAGCGTTTAACGAGAATCGGCTCCACATCGGTAAGGTAGTTCAGCTGCCTGGTCGGGGGCTCGAACTGGTAGGCAGGAACCTGGGGTCGTGGTGGTGTGGCACAACCCGCCAGCAACAGGAAAAGGGCGATTACGCTTAATAGAATTCTCATTTTTTCTCCTTTATCTCCAGTAAACCTTGAGGCTGCAGACAGTCATCCATTATTAAAGATCATGACAACCTAAAACCAAAGACTTTGTTATTTCAATTCATTTTTTGACTAGTTTTGACATAGTCACGCATAACCCTGGAGAAATCTTGTTTACCTTCCTTCTGCATCTGTAAATCGACCCGACTACTTTTACGAAGTTCCGGAAACGGCAGGGCTGTTGAGACTTCCCCCATATCATAAAGCATTGCATCGACATGGCCACTGGCAATGAGCCGCCAGTCAAGCGGCGGTCGTTCACCAGGATTTATTGCATTGGCATGCAACTGAATCGTGGTTGTACAATTGTGCGTGAGTGCATCATAAAACTCAGGTTTATCGACGAGGCTGTTCATTTTTTTGAGGTAACTTTTCAACAGAGCGGCCATCTGCTCCTCTTCCACCAGCAGACGATAGATGTAGACCCGTTCTTTTCGATAGTTCGTTCTCAGCCTGATTATATCTTCTTCATCTGCGGCAATATAGGCGATTTCAAACTGTTTGAAAAATCCTTTTAATGCAGAAAACTGCTGCGTTTTATCCTTCCTTGTTTCAATCGATATCGCCAGCTGTCCATTAGTACCGAAGTCCCAGCTGAGAATCGTGTGGGCAATATTGTCAGAAGCCCAGTAGGAGAGGAAGATATCAAGACCTTCGAGTTTTTTGAGATCATATTCTTTGGTTTCCCATCGCTGCTGAAAGATTTGCTCACTTTCATAATCAAAGTTTCTGACGTTTTTCATAACAAGGGTATCACCCTGAATCTCACCGTGAGATACCTGGGCGACATCCGCAGCCCAGTCTTTATCACTGCTCGGCGTCAAGGTTTGCCACCAGACAAGCACAAGAGCAAACAATGCCAGACAGAGAACAATCCCCTTGGTAAACGACCGACTGAACATAAACGCAGCCGGCAGGAAAAGAGTAAAAACTACGGTGAGCAATGTCTGCAGCCAGTGAGGTCCCGGTCCAGCCAGATAAATCGCCGTGGCACCCCATAACCAGCAGATGACGAGAATCAGGAAGATAACAATTTTAAACATAATTTTTAGATATCTGAATTTCTCCGCCATACACCACCTGCCATTGTGCTTAATTGTTTCCTTTATCCTGTGCGCTTTCGCCCGTCTTTTCTGATAGCTCATCTTTCTGAGCTGACCCTTTACCAAGCTTTTCTAAGAGGTGAAACGGTAATTTAAACGTGCGATGAAGCAATTCAGCAGGGTAGACAATGATATCTTCAATGAGGGAGTTCTCCACCTCCGGGTCATCAAAACCACCCGTAATTTTTATACTTAACGACGCCTCTTCACTATCTCCGGCCAGGACATAACCGGCAAGTGGTATTTTTCCCACGTTTTTACCGGCTTGTGTTTTGAGAAGAATATCCATATCAATAATTCTTGTACTAAAGTCAATGACGCCGCTGCCTTTTCCCTGCAACTGAGAAGACAGTATTTCGAGTGATTCGACCGTGGCCACCTTATCCTTGACTTTGATACCTGCCACTGCAGAATCTATCGGCAGTCCCTTCTGATCATATTCAGGCAGAGAGAACGTTGCCAGAGCGGGAACCGTGTTCAGAAAAGCCATAATATTGTGGAGGGCGGCAAGTTTACCTACATTCGTATCTTTCATACCAAGAATAACCGAAAACTCCTTAAAAGAACCACCGGAGGACACGGACATCCTGCCACCCTCAAAACGTGCGTTCTGAATCAGTGCACCCATGAACGTATCATTGAGGTCATTTCCCATGAGCAGAAAATTACCGTTTTCAAGCTGGAGCAGGATTTTTCCCGGACCGTGAGAAAGTTCTGCCCGGAGCTTGCCATCCTTAAACTCCATATTGATCGTATCAGCCAGTATGCTGCTC
The DNA here is from genome assembly GCA_963776075.1 of uncultured delta proteobacterium. Lineage (GTDB taxonomy): Bacteria > Desulfobacterota > Desulfobulbia > Desulfobulbales > Desulfocapsaceae > MADRE3. The sequence continues at coordinate 19,728 of CAVZLG010000016.1, read as the reverse complement.
TTTGGAGTCAGATACATCAGGCTGTTCTGTGCGTTTAATTTCAGTAGAAACGGTTTGCTCTTTTCCGTTGCCTCGTCAGATTGTTGAGAGGATTGCCGAAGTTCTCGCAATAGTTCAATGATAGCACTTATGTTATAGCCATGTCTGCTGGAGGTGATGAAGAGACTTCTGTCCGTATACTCAATCTCAAGATCATCATTCAGTGTTGCAAAAACGCCCTGATCAGTGATCTGACCGGCAATGCGCATATCGTTAACGGGTTCTCCTGCTTCGACTAATAGAGGATAGGGAGCGATAATGTGGGCAGTTATCTCGTAGGGTCTTTTGCCATTTTTGGAAGAGATGACCAGACTGCCTTCCCTGATTTTATATTTCTGTTGTATCTTTGAGCGACTGTAGGTCTTGGAAAGATCACCAATGACAGCAGACCAGTTCTTTTTCTCATCTGTGCTAATTTTCAGATCAAACATCGGAAGATTTATAACGAATGTGCCTCCAGCCCCACTTACTTCGACATCGGCCCGCTTGCCAACGTCCAATTTTTTTTCAAGATTCTGATTCGTTATATCAATTTTCTCAAGAGAGAATGCACCCTTCTTATCGTGCCAGTTGTAATAACCGTCGAGATAACTGTCAAAAAAAGAACCATAGCTCATTCTGCTGTTGGTGATCGTAAAAATCGAGTCACGATAGCTGAATTCAGCAGGGTAAAGGGTGAGTGGCATTTTGCTCAATTCCCACTGGCCGGTTTCTTCTGTGGTTATAAAAAATCCCTGGTCGTATGTAATAGCAACGGCCAGAGGTGGGCTCTTAAGCTCCAGACCTTTGAGGTTGTATTGGAGAAGATCACATTTCATATCTGCCTGATGTTTCCTGACCGAAAAATATCCTGAAATTTCAGAAGAAATCATCGGCGGTGTACTCAATTGCACCGGAGGCAATTCTATGGCCAGATCTGCAGGAAAGACCGGGGCGCGAAATCCACCTAAATTCATTTTCCAGGAATCAAGCAGCCAGGATGTCGACTGGGCAGTTAGGATGTGACCGTCAGGGCCAAAATGATACTGCATCTGCGCGGGTACGGAAGGATCAATAATCAGCTGAGATGTTCCACGCTTGAGATTCAATTGCTCAAGCGTGATATCAAGATCACCCGTCTTTATCTTTGGATGGACGAAACCGGATACCTGTGCGGTCAGTATGTCTTCATAACTGATCTTCAGCTGATCGATGGTAACATCTGAATTTGTCAGTTCAATGCGGGCATCTTCTGCACGATAATTCTTGCCACCCCAGGAGATAACACCATCATCTATTTCGAAAATCCCCCGAGCTTCAATCTTTAACTTATTGAGCGTTATTGCCAGCTTTAGATCAGCTGTTGTCAATCCCTTAACCTGTTTGAAAGGCAGGCGTATCTTGTAATAATTAAGAAGTGTCAGGATATCATCATTGGCCACTGCACGCGTCTTGATATAGGCGGTAAGAAGAATGTTTTTTAGATCATTGAAGTTGATGTCAAGCCAGCTGTCACCGCCGCTCTGCCCGTAGAAGGTCGCATCGTGAGGCTTTATAACCAAAACACCTTTCTTGAAATAGACATCCGTATATCTGCCTTTGATCGGTTCAAGACCGGGCGCGAACGTGTACTCGGTATCATCTACCCTCACCTCTGCTTCAAGCGTATCAAGGATTGCTTTCGGGTTATCCCAGGGAATGGTCCCCTTGAACGATTTCAGGTGATAACGACTGCCGGACAGATAATCAGTGATCCAGCGCTGGATATTGTGACTCAACCCAAACAGCTCAACCAGCGGCCGGATCTCAGTAATTACGCCATTTTCCCTGCCTTCAAAAGAAATCTGCTCTCTGTCAGCAACAAGGTCCACAGAGACGGGAAAACTCCCGTTAATGAGCGCTGACAGAGCCCCCGTCAGCCGGTTGTCCGGACCATGGAGCCGCAGTTTCCCTTTGAATTCGGAGTTGTAACGAGAGTTGGCCGCTTCAATGATGTCAACATTCAGCTCATCCCTGTTAAAGCTTAGCAGTGACCTGAATTTCATTTCATCAGACTGAAGAGCAAGCACATGTGTCCCGGGCCCTTCCTGGTTCAGATCGACGGCAAAATGCTTGCCCCCGACTGTAACTCTTCCAATACTGAACTTTGAAAAAAATCGTGCCAGGTAATAGCCGGCATCAATGGATTTTCTGACAAAATTCGTATTCGAGGTGGCGCTGCTCTTCCTCTCCATCCTGCTGATGGAAATTTCGCTAATCTGAAGCTCAAGCTTTTTTCCCCAGACGAGCGCACAATCAGAGACAATGATGCCGCCGAATGTCAGGCTGTTCAGATGGATTCCCCTTTTAAGAAAAAAACCCGCGGCTGAAAGTACAATAACAAAGAGAATACAGAAGCCGATCACAATGTTCCTGAACAGCAGCTTCTTTTTTTTGCCTGACTGGTTGCTCACGTCTCGTCTCTGCCCTCAGCCTGTAACTTCTCTAACAGCTCTTTTTTGTTTCCAGCGATGAGTTCTTTTATTCTGCGGTCATAGTCCTCCGGGAAACGATAACCTGTAGAACCATCTTCATATTTGTATGGTTCCAGTCCCCGCTCAAGCGGGTCGGCATTGAATAACAGCAGCATCAGAACATCAGTACTCACCCAGGGGTGGTTATACCAGGAGTCATGAGCATGGCCGATATTGAGTGCTGCAGACCCGGCAACATCAAGTAAATCAAGTTGAGGAGTATTTGACGCATCAATAAGAATTTGCAGGTCTTCCGGACTCACTTCAGTTAGATCTGGTCTTCCCAGCCTTGAGAACCCGTTCTCAAAGGCAGAAAACTCCAGAACCCTGTCATCTAAATTCATATTAATGGTGGTGCGCCCGACAATATCCTTGAATATCGAAAATCGATGGGCAAATGACTTGAACTCTGCGTCAGGAGAAGCAAAATAAACTTCCCCGATCCTGAATTTTTTCTTGAGTTCATCCGTTGTCATATCAGGATATGCCTCCCGCAGGTAGACAAGCCCCGGGGCTGTTACCTGGGCACCGGCACTATAGGCAAGGATATTTATATGCTTTGCCTTTGTATGCGTTGCCAGCAACTCAATGAGTCGGGCAAAAGCGGGAACCGTTTGCTTGGCATGCATAACATCGACTTTATATTTCAGGATGTTTTCTGCTGAAGGCCAGGAAAAAGTGATAACCACTGAATTATGCCCGGTAAAATGGTAAAACTGAGCCCCCTGAGCTGTAGCACGATAATAGCTACTGTTCGCTCCATGGACGTAAAGAAGGATATCTTTATCGATATTCTCATCAAGGAGTTCATCGATCTGCTCAAAGAAACCATCAGCCTGGGATGATACTGTCTTGAGATCGTCCTCAATATTGTAATCAACAACTTCCCTCGCATACTCGCGGGTAACAAGGATATCCTTATTCCGTTTTGCCTGAAGAGATTCATTGTATATCTCGTCCCAGCTCATGCTCCCCTCACCTACCCGGTGAACCACAAAACCCATCCTCAGTGTCTCAGAAGGAAAAATACTGTAATGGTCACTCCTGTTTGAAGATTCGATTGGCTGTCGATTGGTTGCATAAAGGGTATAGAGCAGATTATCGTCTTTGTTATCCGGTGACAGATTGAACAACTCACCGCCGGGTACGATGCCGGCGGGTGAAGGCATCAAATACACCTTCGGCTGACATCCGGCAAAGAACATGCTGATAATAAATAAGCCGGCCAAGTATACTTTTCTTCCCATTAGCATAGACACCCCCTGTGCATCTTGTTCATTTCATCTTGAGATCTTTATCTTTTTCAGACCAGTCACTTGTATCATAAAACCTGCCATGTTTCAGGAAGTAAACGGTTTCATCCTGGACCCGATCAGCATCCATAATGTAGGTATGAGACTCGGAAACCACCATAAAATCAGCCATCCCATCAAGCCTGGTTTGGGACACGGCGATCTTACCATCATTTACACCGGGGATAAAGGTGGTAAACCAGGTATCAAAAAAGGCGGGATCATTCCCGGTTATAATGCCAACCGGATAATCTACCGGACCCAGCGTATTGGGTAATGAATCGGCAGAGGTGGTGAGCTGCTGTCCGGCAGGACCGTTAATCCATCGATAATACCAACTTCCCTTCAGCGAGTCGACAATATTACTGCCCTTGTTTGGAGGGCTCAACATGACTACTTTACCAAGTAACTCCGGCTGGTTATCCCTAATTACCTTGCGTGTAATAATGCCGCCCAGTGAATGGGTAACAAAGTGTATAGCCTCGGCATTGTAGATCTGGCACTCTTCGATCGCTTCAGGCACATATTCACCGGCAATCTCTTCAACCGTCTTCTTCCTGGAAGGATAATCCAGATTAACGGTGTGGTATCCAGCCTCCCGCAATCGTTCCTCCATATCCCACATTGACCGGTATGTTCTCCCCAGACCATGGATGAGAATAACACACTCTGCAACCTGGGATCTTTGCATGGGCAATTTACTGTAAATGGATGATGAAGCACTGCAGCTCAAAAAAACCAAAGGAATTAAGAGCAGTATTGAAGACATTCCCAATCGATTTCTTTTTCGCAACGGTGTCACCATTCTCTCAAACACTCCAATTGATAAAAGTAACGAAAAGCCTACTGGACGGCATAACCACGACCGGTAAGACAGGCCCCATATGCCTTCTCATATTTTTGCATTGCCTGCTGCTTTTGTGCCTCAGTCTGGCTGGCAATACTTTGCTGGGTTTGTGTTTCTCTGCGTTGGCGGGCAGCACCTCCGATCCCACTGGCTGTGATTGGTAACCCTAGAACAAATTGAGCATAAATCACGATTCTGTTGCCATCCCCTTTTGTGCAACCGGATCGGCCACCTGTTTTTCTCCGCTCTCTATGACTGAGACATGCACATCTTGCTGTGGGAAGGCGATGGTTATATCGTTTTCCCTGAATCGCTTATCAATCGCCAGATGCAGTTCACTGCGAATCGGTATCCGCATGCTTGCCGGCACAAACACGCGAAGCTCAAAATCAAGTGTGCTTTCTCCAAAGTTGAGAAAGAGCGACTGGGGGGAAGGGGACTCTGAAACATGATTATTATTGCTGGCACACTCGAGGAGTGTCTCCATGACCAATTCGACATTGGAACCATAGGCAACGCCAACCCCAATAGTAAGCCGGGATTCCCGGTCTTCGAGTGTCCAGTTGGTTACCTGGGTCGAGATCAGATCAGCATTGGGAACAATAAGATCGGCATGATCAAAATTACGAACAAGCGTTGAACGGATGCCAATATGTTTGATTTCACCCCACATGCCATTTAGCTCGATTATATCACCGACTCTGATCGGCTGTTCAAAAAGGAGCACGAGGCCGCTGACAAAATTATTAACAATGCCCTGCAGGCCGAAACCGATACCGACACCGAGGGCACTGATCATAATCGTCAGTTTGGTAATCTCAATACCGAGCGCTGATATCGCCAGCAGGAATCCAGCCACCACAATGACGTAGTGGACCAGCCGAGCGATCGATATACGAGCACCCTTTTCCATCCTGCGTTTGAACAGAACCTGGTCGATCAGCATTTTCTCCACAATCCAGGAGATCAGAAACGAGCAGTATATAATCGCTGCCGAGATCACTAAAACACCAATGGTGATACGGTTGTTACCAAAATTAAAGCCAAAATTTATCACCCCGACCGTCGCCTCGGCCAGGCTCTCGTAAACACTCCAGATCATTAAAATCGCAGGTACAATAATGAACAAAACAATAAGAGTATCAAAAAAGCGTGTAAGTCGTCTGACAATAGTATCGGTTTCACTGTCATTCAGTGACGTCGACCGTCTCAGAAGAGGCGTACTGAAGAGCCATTCAAGCCCACCATGAATCATGTACATGAGAAAAGCAAAGACCAGTACCGTGCCAAGTGAACGAATCGAAGATACGAATAAATATGAAGCCAGGGATTTTCTTCCCCATATCTCGAAAAATACGATAACGGCTAAAAACCATAATGCCGAACGAAGCAGCCAGAGGAAGACTCCCGTCTTGTTCTCTTTCTTAAATTCTGCAAGAAGGTACAGGCAGAAGAAAAGACCGACTAAAGCGACAATGCATATATAGAGGCGAAAAATTGGTATCGGGAATCCAAGAACATCCATGAGTCTGGTGATAATAACCATAACGACAAGACCATAGATAAACTGGGCCTTCCACACCTCATCCACGACACCTTTCATAAGGCGGGCAAAAGAAAGCCCCCCGACCATGGTAACCACAAGTTTCCATGAGCTCGGAGCACCCTGGTATTCGTACAGTAGAACACAGACGATGTAACTCAGGAAAACCCCTGAAGCAATCGGGTACAAAGCCAGGAAATGCCACCGGCCCTCTTCCCTGAAATACTGTTTTCTTTTTCGTATCGAAACAATCAGGACAAAAGCGATAAAACAGTGCAATACAACAATCCAGCCATCCTCAACAACAGCGTTCCTGTTCGGCAGGGAAATCTCGTGCAACCCGGTGAACGCCTCTTCCCAGAAGTTTAGTTTTTTGAGCTGGGCCAGGTATTGCCCGGTAAACATAGGGGGTGTATCGTTAAACAAGGTATTGCGACGCTCTTCACTAATCAGGCTGTCTAATTCGTCATTGAGCGTGTCCAGTTTTTGCTCTATGGTGCCGGCTCGCTCCTGCAGCGCCAGCATAGCATCAAGCTCTGAGAGAATCAGATCAAGAGCAGCAGTATTCGTCTCGGTTGCATGGTCAAAGGTCGATCTCAGCGGCTCGAACGCTCCTTCCTTCAACAACTCAACCTGCCAGCTATTCCAGCGTGCTGCTTCTGTCTGCCATTTTTTCCTGAGCGCGCCCAACGCTCTGACTGCCTCTGACACCGGCCTGTTTATCAAGCCAAACTGATCGCTTTTCTGCTTCAGCAGCTCTCTGAAGTCAATAAGCTTATTGTATTTATATTCTTCGGTGTTTCTGAGATCATTTAACTTCTCGTCGAGTTCTGCGATATCGGCTTCGAGCTTAACATAGTTTGTTTCGAGCTGCTCGCCGTCGAGCACTGATTCCATTTCCTTCTGGAGATTCTTCAAATCACCAGCAAGCTTTATCTGCAGCGGAACTATCTCTGCAAGATCTGGAACAGAGGGCGCTGCTGTTGACTCCTCTATCTGTTCAGTGGATTGTTCAGGCAAGGGCTTGTCTGCGGCAGATACAGCAGTTGAGTAAATGAGGAGCAGGAAAAGAGCTTTAAAAAATATCCGTGTTCCAATTCCGGTCATTGTCATTTGATTATCATCCGAACAGTATGGGTTAACAGTATCGAGGAAGATTATCTAAGATCTGAGTCCTTCCCCATCGAGCACCGTGTTAAAAACGAATTAAAAAACCAACCGTGAGCACGCTGCCGGCCCAGGAGAACTGAACTCCGACGACTCGCTCTCTTCAGAAAAAGCCACCCTGTTTACAAAAATGACAGAAAGCATCAGGATTAGGAAGCACTACCTCAGAAACTAATGGTGCCAACACCTTCATCCCATTACGCTTCAGGCTGGTTGATCCTTTCCCGTATTTTTTTCCGCCATGTCACCGCTTTCTCTTGCTGGTTATTCAAAAGAATACCCAGCAGGTAGGCAGTCACACCGCCGCCAATAAGAGCCACCCCAATCTCAAAGACGATGGATACGATCACCTCTTTTACATGAATATAATTTACGAGAAAGAGAGATTGAACCTCTACGAGCTTAGAGACAATGACCAGGCTGATCCCCAGCAAGGAGCCAAACCATAAGAAAAATTTGTGGACATTGACCGGCGCCGTGATTTCATCGATATCATCCGGGTTTTTCTTAAAGTATGCAACTTCTTCATCATTGAGATCAGTCTGATCAGTTAACAGCAACTTCAGGGCAAACCGGTCACGAATTTCATCTTCTTTTTTAGTCTGGTTCATAGGCTCTTCCTCGCAGCCACTCTGGTAAAGAACTCTGCTCTGAGATTATCTCTGAGCATGAAACACAAATACTTTAAACTCACGACAGGAATGGTCTCAGAAAACACTCAACCCGCAGTCTCATCACACCTCTCTTCTTTCAATCAGAAGAAGAACCTGACGCCGGCGGCAAAACCACTGACATTGAGATCATCAAGTACATCATTATCATCAAAATTCCAGCCCAGATAACGATAGGCGACAAGAACATCAAAGAAATCAAAGCGATATCCCAGACCGCCAAGAACCTGCCAGGTGAACTGACTGTTTCCAGCCCCGATGTCTGCGTAGTACGGGATGAACCAGTTATCATTGATAAACAGATCACCCTTGATGCCGATAATCGCATCCCAGTTACTGCCGGAATCAGAGATGGTAGCCTTGAACGGCGCTGCGGTTGGATCGGCATTTCGCAGATCTATATCCGTGCTGAGATTGAGATAGCGCGCACCACCGATAATATTGAGGTTTGTATCGTCAGCTCTGAAAACCTCATATCCGACCATCGGCGTAACGATCCAACCCGCAAGTTCCACATTGAGATTAACAGCAAGACCATCTGAAAGCGTATTTGTGTTATCACTGACATCGAGATAAATAAAATCAACAAGAAATGCCCACTTGTCTTTTTTAGTCCCGACAGCCCCCATGAATCCAAAGTCAAGAGCGTCGACGAGATCGTTGTCGTCAACCTGTATATCACCGCCTTCAGCCTTCTCTCCACCCATTGAGGCATACCAGAAATAGGCCTCGGCCATAAACTGCCAGCCCCCCGGCTCACTCATCGCTGCTTTACCAGGCTGAGCACCCAGAAGTACAACGACAATTGTTAAAGACAGAAAAGACAACGCACGTTTCAAAGCCTGCAACACCTGATTTCTTTTTTCCATGAACTGCCTGTTATCAAATTTCATATGCTTCTCCTTATACTGTTTCAATACGTTTTACATCCTTTCGATACACGTTAGAAGACCCCGCTCCCAGCTATACTTCTGCAAAATTGATTCAAATCTCTTTACCGCTCACCACTTTAAACCCAACACTTTCGACATACCTGCTATCTATCTAAAACATACTATTGAACCGGAGCGCTCAGCCGTGCAAGTCTGACGGCAAGCTTGAATCCGAAACCTTTCTCAGCGAGTTCCCCCTGCCGCATTTCCCGTGAGTTTTTAAAATCGTCAATAAACATCTGCTCAATAGTTCCTGCAAATACCCGATCTAAGACAACAGCTGTAATCTCAAAGTTCAACCTGAACGACCGGTTATCGAAATTTGCTGTACCGACGGTGGCCGCCTGATCGTCAATCAGCATACCTTTTCGTGCAGAAACCCTTTCGTATAACGAAAAAAACGCACCCCGGTACTGCCCGCCTCATCAAAATAGGAAAAAGCTGCCAGATACACCAACAGGTGATCGGGCTTGTCCGGTATCAGGATTCGCACATCCACCCCGCGCAAACCGGCAAGCTGGAGGGCATTTACGATGCTCTCGTCCGGAACAAAATAAGGGCTGGCAATCCATATGCGCGACTTAGCAGAATTGATCGCATGAAGAAACATCAGGGTTGCCGTTTCAAGCTCGTCCGCCGGCCCGGTCGGAACGATCAGTACCGGCTGGTCACCTTCTTCTGAGGGGACGGCGTGCCAGCTCAGTTCAGGTACTTCACCTGCAGCCCAGTACCAGTCTTCCAAAAATGAAGCCTGGGCCTCAAGCGCTGAAGGGCCTTCGATCCGTACATGGGTATCCCGCCAGTGGCCAAATTTTGGATTCTTACCCATATATTCATCACCTACATTGTGACCACCAACCCAGGCAACCCTGCCGTCAACGACCACCACCTTGCAATGGTTACGAAAATTGATCTGAAAACGGTTCCCTGCACCCTTGCGGGTGTGAAAATCATAGACCTTAATACCTGCGGATCGCAGTTCTTCCGTGTACGCCTTTGGCAGTCCATGACAGCCTATCTCATCGTAGAGGAAAAAGACGCGCACCCCCTGCTTGGCTTTGGCCACCAGATGTGTCTTGATGCGTTGCCCCAGTTCGTCATCATGAACGATAAAAAACTGAAACAGGATATATTCCCGGGCCTGGTCAATTCCGTCAACGATACTGTCAAAGGTGGCGTGGCCATCAATGAGCAGATCGACGTTATTACCTTTCAAGTAAGGCATATTTGCCAATTTCTCAGCCGCCCTTCCCGCCTGCTGTACCTCGGTTGTCGGTAGATGGTACTGAGCCAGCTCTTCTTCAAAGAGCTGTTTATGGCTCTCAACACTGTTATCGCTGGCCTTATGGGCCTTTACATAGCCGTTGAAACGACTGCGGCCGAGAATCCAGTAGGCAGGCACCGCAAGGTAGGGAAACGTATTCAGTGATACCACCCATGCTATAGTCCCCTGGGAGGTACGTGTACTCATTACCGAGTGAAGCGAAGAGGCCAGTCCCAAAATGTGAAACAGGGCTATAACAAATCCAATCATTGGTATCCTTCCTCCATCATATTTCTACTAGAAAAACGATAAAGATTGCTTTGATCGACATACCCAGCATTAACATCAAGAAACTGAACACCATCTTTGAAACACGCAGATTGAGCACCGTGAATGTGGCAAGACCACCTCCGGCAATGAACAGAGAAATCAATATCAAATTTTGCAGCAATTAACTGCAGATGCCTTCACTGTTAGATTTCACCTAACTCATTTCCTCTCTTATCGACCAAAGAAGTTTGCCGCCCAGAATTACTGCCGTGAGACAGCCAATTGCTCCAATCAATGAGATGCCTTTTATCACTGGTGGTAATTGCTGGCTTAACAGCATACTGGAACCCATGAACAGTGAGGCAATCAGCATCCCAGCTACCAACCTGTTTGCAGTTACTTTGATATCTTCAAGCTCATGCCTGATCTTTAATTTACCGGATTGCAACCGTTCCAGAATTTCAGCCAGGTTACGGGGACCCTGTTTTGCCAGTCGGTCGATGTCTCGTATTGAATGGCTTACACGTTTCAACCAGCGTTTTGGGTCCAACCGCTCTCGGACAAGCTGGTCTTTAAACGGTTCGAGTATCTCTGCCAGGCTGAACGATGGGTTGAGCTGACGAGATGTGCCTTCCAGCATGACCAAGGTCTTGATGAGTAACGACGCAGCCGACGGCATGAGCACCTGGTGACGCCGTATTATGGAGGTAAGCTGCTCCAGGGCTCCACCAAGATCAAATTCATCAAGGGATCGGGTACCATGCTCAATGATGAGATCGCTGACATCGGTCCTGAAAGTCACTCTGTCAACATCCTCCGGAGCGGATCCGGCGCGAAGAAGCAGGTCGGCAAGACCTTCAGAGTCTCCCTCTATCAGCATCAGGAGTAACTCTGCAAACAGCTCTCGCATCGGTTCATCGAGTCGGCCGACCATGCCGCAATCCAGAAGACCAAGTACCCCACCTTCGAGCAGCATATAATTGCCGGGATGTGGGTCGGCATGATAGAAACCATCACGGAAAATCATATTCAGAAAGATGGTTGCCGCCTTTCGGGCAAACACGTCCAGAGCAACCCCTGAAGCCTGAATTTTCTGAGGCTTTGACCCCGGAATCCCGGCCATAAAATCCATGGTCAGCACGCGCTGGCTGCACAAGTGTTGATGTACCGCTGGGATGTAGACAGTATCGTCTTCTGCGAAATTGCGGGCAAATTGCTCCATGTTGCGTCGCTCTGAAGTAAAATCAAGCTCACGCAATAGGGTCTTCTGAAACTCACGGGCGGTTGAAATCGGCTGATAGGGGCGGGCATCGGCCACATGCTCCTGAAGAAGTTTGGCCAGCACCTGCAATAGTTCTAAATCTATGTTTATTTTTTCTTCGATTCCGGCATGTTGAACCTTCACGACAACATCGCGGCCATCCTCGAGCTTGGCTCGATGCACCTGGCCGATAGATGCCGACGAGAAAGCAACCGGGTCAAATTGGGCGAAAAGGTTTTCAGCAGATTGACCCAACTCGTTGACTATGAGCTGCTCGACACTATCGGGTGGATCGGCCGGGGTATCCGATTGGAGTTTACGTAATTCCTCCGCCACGTCAGGCCCTACCAGGTCAGAGCGCGTGCTGAGAACCTGACCGAATTTTATATAGGTTGGACCCAGGTCGGTCAGGGCGAGGCGCAACCGTTCCGGCAACGGTTTATCCCGCATTGCCCTGGCTTCCGCTCCCTCCATCAGGTCACGCAATGACTGTAATGGAATATAACCCAGCCAGTCATCCAGACAATAGTGCTTGAGGGTACCTACGACCTCACGTAAACGTTTTGAGTATTCCTCTCTTCGTATCAGATCAAGTAATTTCATTTATACTTCACATGCTACCAGTGGATGAGTTAAGTAGGTTTTCTGTTTTCATTCGATATTAGCCGATATCAAACAAGAGTCTCAACAAATAGATCAGTGAAAATAGCCAGCGAATCAATCGGATGCCTATTTAGCTGATTTCTTCTTTGGTGAGAGCATCCCCTTGGCGACAACCCCCACCAGCGGACTGAGAGCTGCCGGCAGCAGCGCCTCCATCGGGTTACGAACAAATCTTCGGGCTTCACTCCGCAATTTGCTAAATTCTGCTTCAGCCTTTGCCAGTTCGTGTTCCATGTCGCTCAAGGCCATATCACGCATATCCTTGACCATGGCTGCTTCTGCAGCAGGCTTGAGCGTACGCCCATAGGCCACCAGTGCTGCGGCAAGGACCAGGTCAGTCCCACCAACGGTTAGTGCTGCCAGGGCATTGCCCATATGGGGAACCAGTGCAAAAAATACCGAAAGACTCAGCATGACAAGACCGAAAAGTGCCACCAGCCCCGCGAGGGCGTTGCACTGGATTTTCTGAGTGAGCAGCCGGAGTTCGTTCTGCCCCAGTAGCCGCTCTGAGCGCCAAAAGACTTTCAAGCTGCGTATAAAATGTTCCATTACTCCTCCTATCTTCGAGTAAAGAGATGCCCGACGATGACACCGAGTGCAAAGGTGGTCAGCAGAGCAAGTGTTGGACGCTCCAGCGCCGTCTCTTCGATGTCATTCAAATACAATTCCAGCTGCTGTACGAGATCAGGTGCTCCATTGTCGGGCTGGTCTGTTTCTCGTGTGGGGCTTCCCCCTGGTCCATTTTCTCTTCAGGATCACTCTGCTCTTGCTGTTCAGCGCTTTCTGATGCAATCTGATCGTTCTGTTGCCGCCGTTCCTGCAGCTCAGCGGCCTCGCGCTTTAATGTTTTCATCTCATCTGAATTAGCGGTTGCATTGCTCATTGGTTCAACCTCCTTCATCTTGGGTGGTTGTGAGTTGCTCACTGATCGAGTCAGGAGAGGAGTCAGGGGTAACAAGATCAAACTTCAGCCAGTCGGCAAAAACACGGCTGTAGATCGCCAAGACGGTCATAAAAAGTGCTGCCAGAATAGGTCCAAGCACCAGACCGGAAGCACCAAAGAGCGCCAGTCCTCCGAGGGTACTGAGCAGGATCAGCAGATCCGGCATTTCTGAATCCCGTCCGACGAGCATCGGCCTGAGAAAATTGTCAATAGTTCCGACGACCCCGGCGCAATAGATAAGAAGACAGATTCCGGCAATCGTTTTACCACTCAGCAAGAGATAGATAACGGCAGGAGCCCAGATCAGCGTCGCTCCGATACCCGGCAAGACTGAGAGGACAGCCATAACCGCCCCCCAGAACACTGCGGAGCCAATACCTGCCACCGCAAATCCGATGCCGCCAAGCGTTCCCTGGATAATGCCGATGATCAGTGTGCCTTTTATTGTTGCCCGACCTACCGATAACCCGACCTCGATCATTTTCTCTTTGTCGCCTTTGGTCAGCGGCAGGTAACTCAGGATCTTGTCCATCAGTGTTGGCCCGCTGACAAGAAAGAAGAACATTGCGTAGAGCATCACGAAAAGCTGTAGGAAAAAAGCTGCTGCTCCTCCCGACAGATGTGCCAGGCCAGAGGCCATAACCACACCTATTTTCCCAGCCAATTCGGCGAGTTTAGCTGATATCTGATCACTGTAAGGAGCCAATTTATCGGCAAAGGGAAACCAATCCGGCAAAGTCGGGTTGGCTGTGCTGGAATGCCCCATCTGTTTTTCGATCCAGGGTGCTACCATCTCAGTTATTCCGAGTGCCTGCTCAGCAATGAGGCCAAGCAAGAAGAATAACGGTAAAATGACAACCAGCACCGAAACAAGCAGCGTCATGAGCGACGATAGTGTGTTTCGTTCACCAGTGAGTTTCTGAAACCTCTTGTACAGCGGATAGACGAGTCCGCTGAAAATTGCGGCCAGCAGTAACGCTTCGAGAAAACCATAAATTAAAGCGATGAATGCGACTACGTAAAGGAGGGCCAATATAAGTACAAATTTCTTGCGAAAACGTTCCTTGGCTGTGATTTCACCATTCATTAATCTGTCCCCTGCGTCCTGCCCCTATATTCTCGAGACGTTTGGTCAAAATAAACAGAGCCATTAGCGCTGAAGTGATAGCTCTGCCCATTCTCTTTTCCTTCCACACCTGGTGTTCACTTATCTTTGGTGAAATGTTTTTCCGCGCTTTCAAACGCCATTTTCATCGCTTCAATTGAGCTGTCCACTCCCGCTTTGACATCACCCCATGCGTCTTCCGAGCTTTTGCCCAGCTCATCCAATTTGACTTTCGCCTCATTTAATTCCTGATCGAGTTTCTCGACATGGGGTTTGATCTTATCTTCTGCGTCTTTCATACCGAGGTGCATCTGTACCTTGGCCTCATCCATCTTCGTCTGCCAGGTTTCCAACTCTTTTTCCAACTTTCTTTAATCGTCTGTTTTTTAGCTTGCTCGCTCATTACATTCTCCTCATTATAGATTACTTGTTGTTTGTTTCGACTCATCTCCCAACGTGATTTTGTTCAGCATGAAACGCTTATAATCACGTTGCATCTATTCTTACAATTCACTTCACATAACGAAATTCCGGTAACGCTATGAGTTCATCCTTGGTACCGCCAGGCAGCACGATCTGGTTCTTGTCATTACCCTCAATCAACTCTGCGGGAACAGCGACCATTCGGGACCCCATACCGAGAAAACCACCCACCGCAATCACAGCTATTGAAACCTCCTCATTTGAACCGACAATGAAATCATCGAGTTTGCCTATTTTCTCTCCCTGATCGTTATAAATATCAGATCCGAGCAGTTTGCTCGCCCTGTATCCGGTAGTGGCAACAACCTCGACATTAACTGCCATAATAGATCCACCAACCACCGGCTCGTTCCCGGACTGGGCAAACGAGGTAGAAAGTTGAGCGGTAGCGAGCACGAGGGCACAACATATTGTTAATACGGCTATTAATCTCATTTTTTAATCTCCATTGATTTGTTTCAAAACGTAATCGACCAGGTGAGCCACCCGTTCCAGCCTTCCGGGCGATTGTCAGCACCGAATTCCCAATACCCCTTAAGGTTCAGGTAGGCATCCATCCCACCCATCTTGAAGAGATAACCAATCTGCGGGCCAATGCCGTTGACACTTGACTTAAAGTCTCCCAATGCGGCCCCATCTCCACTGTCGCCGGTGAGCTGATAATAGAAATAGCCGACCAGACCCAGGTGAACCTGCTCGTTCAGAAATTGAGAAGCGCCCCAGTCCAGATGAGCATCAATGCCGTTTTGATAGTCAGTATCGGGGTTTTCGAAATTATAAGTGAAGCCGAGCGTCGCTGAGAACTCGCGACCGGTCTCCATGTTGAGATAGGTGTACCCTCCACCGACATCCACCGCCCAATGATTCGTGCCGATACTTGCCAGCCTTTCAGCATCATAACTGCCCACGGGTACACCAAGCATTGTATAAATCATGGTGTTATTATTCCCATGATTCCAGCGCAGGGAGAAAGATGGGTAGAGATCGCCAAAAGCGGTATTGGAATCACTTTCGCTGCCGGAGATAACAGAACCACCAGGATCACTAAGCGTTGCATCCACATCAACATCAACGTTTCCATAGAGTCCTGCCATACTAATGGATGCCTGGCCCCCTAAAACAGGAGTTTCAAAAACATAATTTGGCACTGCAAGTATCAGATCCTGGCTGACATCGAGTCCCAACGTTATCTTTCCCCCTTTTTGAAAATCCCGGCTTCCACCCGCATCAGTTGAAGCATGAAAATAGATCAGCGCCATTGACCAGCCTGGCTCTGCGGGAACGGCTGCCAGGCTGCCATATTGCCCAGGAAGCCAGAAACTCGTGCCGCCTTCGTCTGCGTGAACCTTTGAAGAAATAAACAGACCAGCACAGCTAAACACTGCCAGCGCTGAGAGCACCATCGCCGGGTTTATGATATTTTTTTTGGTTTTCATATTCCTACTCTCGTTTCATATTATTTGTCATGACTCACCTGGCTCACCAACCGAGCGCGTTCAAACGTAAAGGTTGCCCCGAACAGAAAAATCGCAGATGCGTAATAGACCCAGAGCATCAGCACGAGAACACTGCCGGCTGCGTCGTAAAGATCAGCAGCATCACTGCTGCCGACGGCGAATCCGATCAGATACTTGCCCGCTCCGAACAGCGCTGCTGTCAGCAGTGCGCCAAACCAGATATAAATCATATAAAAGGCCAGGGCCGCCGATTGCGTCAAGACATCCTCCTTGAGGAATTTGGCAATCGACTGTTCCAGTGCCTGTTTATATAAATAAAAGGTTCGACCAACTGGCATATTCTTTTATTCCATGTCCTGTGCCATCTTCGCCTGACAGCCCGCCCTGATTCGTCCTGGACTCCTATCTCAATGCAATCATCTGGCGGCCGTTGAGGTTCTCTCCAGTTCCAGACAGCGTGGTTGTCTGCCCAATGAGATTGTCCGGGAATTGAGATCCGGGAAGGCTGCAATTATAGACACCGACGGCGCATCGACGCACTGTACGCCGTGCTACTCCGGCAACGCTTACCGGGGTGAGCGGGCGACCGACCCTGGCCTCAGCGGTCGTAACAAAAGACTCGGATCCGGGGTTAGACAGCCAGGCGCCAATATCGGATTCGAACGTCATGATGGCCAAGGCAACAGAAACAATAGTCAACAATTTCAGTATGTTCATTTTGAGTCCCCTTTAGTGAAATGATCCGGCAAGTCGTCAGCCCCCTTAATATCCTTGAAGTCAACCTTTTCTGCATTTGTCTGGTTCTTGAAACTATATTCGGCTGCTGCCACCGATCCGCCAGTCTGCCAATCTCTGATCTGAACACTATATTGTGGTTCACCGAGAATGAGCTTGGAGGTGATGACATACCGGCACGGGTATGGCTGCTCCCCCTGGGCGATCCAGATCTGCCAATCCACATCCTCCGTTCGAAACGCAAGATGGTCGCAGGCAACTCCTCCAACCACACCAGTGCCAAGATCTTTTACATCGACAACATCGTGCATCAGTTCGTCGTATGAATTGGACAACAGCAAATCTGCAGCCGGCAGGGGTTGATTGTAAGTGTTCTTCAACTCGTCAATCAGATGATCAAGGGTACCTTCCACCTCAAGCTGCGTGTATATGTTGAGGTTCTTACCCAGCAGCGTCATCATTTTGCCGTCAAAGTACAGTTCGATATCGGTAAACCCGCCGGTGCGCGTGAACAAAAATCTTACCTGGCCGCTTGAGGTTAAGACTGCCCGAACTCGCCAGCCCCAGTTTCTGTTTATCGAGGGTGACCACCTCGAGGGTGGCATCGAAGCCAAATGAAATCGCCTGCTGCGCCGCCATGTAATCAGACATAGCCTTGAGAATCCTCCTGGCATCAGCCTCCTCGGCTTTTATACCGGTGGTCGTCCCAAAGAGCATTACCAGGGAAAGTGCCACGACACACATACCGTGCAGAACCCTTTTTGGTGATGTGAAATCTGTCATCTTCATCTGTTCATATCTCCCAGACATGATAATCTTCCAGGAACCATTCCAACCTGCAGGACTCCTGATAGATATATGTCTATTGG
Source organism: uncultured delta proteobacterium (assembly GCA_963776075.1). Lineage (GTDB taxonomy): Bacteria > Desulfobacterota > Desulfobulbia > Desulfobulbales > Desulfocapsaceae > MADRE3. The sequence goes on along the minus strand of CAVZLG010000016.1, from coordinate 1,695 downwards.
TGTAAACCTTTTACCGGCAACGAAATAGTCGCCGTTTCTTCCGTTATTTCATGAGGTGCGGGTTGTATACATCAAGACCGCACCTCATGAGGCTGTCCATTACTTCACCAGCTCTATCTCACCCGGCCGCCAGGTCTGGTCAATCCATGGCTGTTCCGGTCCATAGATACGCAGGGCAATGAACCAGCTTTTTCCTGGGAATGGTCTGCAACCAGTTGCCTTCCATGCCTTCTGGAGCTTTTGGAGAAAAATAAATATCCATCGAGCCGTCGGGATTGGTTTTAATACCTTCATCCTGACTTCCAAGCGTTGGAAACTGCTGATCGGTCTGCAGCTGTGAACGGGTCTGGGTGTCGTACATGGTGATGGCCCAGAAATCTTTGGCTGGTGGATTCGGTGGTACGTGTAGTTTATAGGTTTTGGAACCGTCAAATATGTCGCCATTGGAATCGACCATGTTCATGGAGTAGTCGGAACCTTTTCCAGCAACGGTCATGGCCATCGCAGGGGAAACACAGATGTAGCCGAAGTGAAAGAGCACTCGCGGCTCCAGGCGATAAGCGCCGTTGCGGTTGAAGGTGGTATCCTTGTCGGCAAAGGCCGTAACCCAGGCCTCACTATCATCAAAGGTTATGTTTCCGGGATCACGCGGAAAATAACTGATCGCTCGAGCTGCACCATTGGCAATTTCCATGGCATCGGTTAAGATTTTTTTCATCCGTTCATCTGGATTAAACGGCTTTCCTTTTTCGATACCGATGGCGGCCATCATGCCTTTGGCTTCCGGCCCGAGATAATCGTCAGGTTCTCCCTGAATCAGGGTATGCAGTTTTTCAAACGCCGTGTAATCATTTGGAAGAATCACTTCCATTTTCTTGCCAGACACATTGATGAATTCCATGGCCGGAGGATTGGCTTTTGTAGAAAGGGGATAAACCTTCAGGGTATTACGGATATTCTTGGAAGCGGCAGGAATGGCTTCTGCAATCGGCATACTCTTGTCGAGATACCCGCGCATGAAGAGCCATACACCACTGGTCTTAGAAGGTACAACAAAGTAGCCTTCGGGGACTTCCCCTTCATAGCCTGGAGGCAGTACCAGAAATTTTCCGCCCTTACCCTTATCCGGTCCTGCAACTCCAAGATCGATCATGTACTGAAAAGCCATGTCATCGAGAATGCCGAGCATTCCGGGTGGTAGGTCGATAACAGTCGGACCTTCCTTAAGCAGGTCCAGAAAGCCGACAGCATACATGGTAGAGGTGTTGCCGGTCAAAAGAACCGTCGTGGAATCCATCAGGCTGTCCCATATACAGATTTTATTAGAGGTATCTGCACCGACCGCTGCCTGCCCTTCGCGAAGGGCATTGATTGACAGGGCTGGAATTGAATTCAAGTAGACATTTACGGCACGTGAAGTGTCGAGATAGTCGTAAATCGCTTTCGTGCTTTCTTTTGTCGGAACTCCGTCAAAGTATTTGAGGGTTCCGATAGATGTATCGACTTTATCCGGCGCGGTAAACGCTTTCGGAATGTCCGTGGTCATTTTCATTTTCGGTGATGCGGCCCATACCGCAGTTGACAGTCCGGCCACCATAAATCCAGTAAGGGCTATGGTTGTTAATGGTATCATTTTCATTGTTGAGTCTCCTTCTTCTTTTTGGTGAGACGCTATTTACCCCGTATCTCATTTAT
>CAVZLG010000015.1:0-614248 GCA_963776075.1 uncultured delta proteobacterium | reverse complement strand
TCAAAACATGTGAGTTCGTTCTTTCCAGATTCGCTGCTCGATTCAGCAAACGGGACTTGGCCAGTATCTCACAAGAAGATGTGTTGGATTTGCTGCTGTCCTTGACCAAGGACAATAAGCAGGCAACCAAGAGAAACCGTTACTCAGTGCTTTCATCTTTCTACAATTTCAGCATCAATACTGCATTGCCAGCTCTTACTAATCCCTGCAATACCGCAATTATTAGGAAAATCTTCAAACGGCCTCAGGCCATACAATGGCAAATCGTTGAAAAAGAAACTGTTGATGAGATCATATTTCGGACCACGGATACTCGGAACAGATGAGCGAATCTTTCCCATTTCTTATGTAGCAGCATGGTCGATGGTAAGGAAAGCAGGTATGCTGGTTGATATTGAATTAAGACCTCATGACCTCAGTTATCCAAACCTAAATAAAATCCAAACCTTTTTTATAGGTGCCCGATATTTAGGGTTTTCGACAAAAAAAGGTTCGGATTTTTTCTTTACTTTTTCATTGATTTAACACCACAGAATTCTGCCAGACCACCTTTTTTTTTCCATTTTTTTGATACCTTTTTGTCGTTTTCATCTTCCAGTGTTGTAAGTGCTTTTAATTCCTGCTCTGTGGTAATGTCAATATATACCATTGTTGTCTGTAACTGTTCATGCCCCAAGAGAAATGAAATTTGTACGATATTCATTCCGTCTTCCAACCAATGGGAGGCTTTGGCATGCCTCAGTTGGTGAGCATGAAGATCCAATGGTACGTCATCACACATTTCATGTGCGGTTTTGGCATGTTTTTTCAGTTGCTTATTTACGGCAGTCTGGCTCATTTTACCATGTAACCCAATATTTCTTGAATAAAACACATAAGCTTCCTCACTCAGAGTATCACCATGAAATTCTTTCAGGTATTTCTTTAAATGTGCAACTGCCTTAGGTAAAAGGTACAACGTTCTTATTTTGCTTCCTTTTCCGATGATGGTGACATTCGGCTTTTCCGCATCCAGATGAAGGTGTTTTGTCTTTATAGACAGTATCTCGTCCACTCTGGCGGCAGTGCTGTATATGGTAATCATAAGTGTTAGATCCCTTCTTCCTGCTTTTGTGGATAAATCCGGAACCGATAACAATACCTGTACAGCTTTTTTGCTCATCCCTTTTATTTTCTTGCGTACTTCCTTTTTTCGTGGAATTCTTGTTGCATCCTCAGAAAGATATAGCAGTTGGATGTCCCTACTCCCCAGATATCTTAGGAATGCCCTTAAGGATGCTAGGCGGTTGTTACAAGTTTTCTGGCTGCTGCCACGTATCTCCATCAGCCATTGCAGCCATTCCTCGATTGTTGTCCTGCCAAAGCATCTACCACACAGACGTTCCACGCTTATTCCTTTTTTTGCCTCAAGAAAACCGATGTATAAGGAAAGTGCATACCGATAGGATTTCAATGTATGACTGCTGCTGCTTTTCTGGGAAGGGACATATTCATTCAAAAAGGCATTGATATGGCGGGCGATTACAACGGATTCATTCGTTGCTTTTTTCATAACCAACCTCCGGCAAAATGTTTTCGAAATCCATTCCTGTTTTTTCTTCCAAGATGTCAGCCATTCTTGGCACGAGGGTATAGTAATACTTCGTACTTTCCAGGGTGCTGTGCCCCATGCTTTTGCTTAGATAAAGCAGTTTGGCGTCGAAACCAAAGCCTTCATCTGTCCAGCGGTTAATGTTTTCGATGGCATAATGATGCCTGAGTTCATATGCTGTAGCATGCGAACTGTTATTTTTATCCCACAATTCTCGGAAATTTTTCTGCACCCATTTCCTTGTATGAAAAGTATTACTCCTTGCAGGGAAAAAATAAGCCCTGTGAGGGCACAACTTCCGTATTGCTGCATCATATATGTTTAAAAGTTCAAGCATGGAATCATGCAGTACTACATAATGCTGGCCATGACCTTTGGAATAACGAATATCAATAATTCCATGGCACAAGTCGACATCCTCTACCCTCAGCATTCTTGCCTCAGTAGTTCGTATTCCACTACTGTAGAGAAGACGAAAAAATACTGGAATAGTTAATTTCCGAGAACGTTGTCCTGGAGTGCGGGGGACGGAATGTAAAGTGTCACAGGCATGAAAAAAAAATTTCAATTCAATATCTGTAAAAGAATGTGGAATATATGTTCGCCGTTCTTTTCTTGGAATATCAGGCTCCATAACATCTGTTTTTCCACGCGCTCTCAGGTATCGTATAAAACTTACAACAACATAGATTCTTGATCTGCATGAATTATTGATTTCCGTATCGCGCTTCTTGCACCATCCATCCACCATTTCTTGTGACAGAAATTCAGTCGGATATTTCTTGCAGTGCCGATCAAACAGGACAAGGTTTGGCTCATAAGAAGCTTCATCCCAATATCCGGATGCTTTTCGGTAGAAAACATATGCCTGCATGAGTGGCGCAAGAAAAGAAGTGAATTTACTCATGGGAAAACACCTCCCTCGGTACAGGAAAACATTCTATGCTTAAGGCGCATTCCTTCAAATGCGGAAAATCTGCACTTAAATATGGCTCAAGAGAATTTGGCGAAGTATGACCAAGTGTTCTACTGATAACAGGCTGTGGAACGCCATTCCCTAAAAGTGCTGTGGCAAGGTGATGGCGAAAAAGATGGAACCCCTTCCTGTCTCCTTTGGATTGCCGTATGCCTGCAGCTTTCATAAGCCGGCCTGCACCCCTTCCAAGGCTTCTGCTATTCAGTCGGTCGTATGGTTTAAGTTGTGAAACAAAAATATATTTGTTTTCTGAGTGGGGACGTTCTGATCTCAGATAGTCATAGATTGCATTTCCAACAACCGCTGTTAAAGGAAGTTCAAGAGGATGATCCGTTTTCTGCTGTCTGATATAAATGAGGTCCTTGCTCCAGTCAATGGAGTTTAGTGTCAATCCTACAATATCGCAGACACGCATTCCTGTGTAAAGTGCAAGTACAGCAGTGGCTTTATCACGGAGCGTAAGAAGGTTTTCACTATCAGCCAGCGCACCTTTAATTTTATGGATTTCATCTGAGGTAAGGTACTGTATATTTTTTCTAGTTGTCCTTAATGCGGGAAGAAAAGCCAAAACTCGAGGACATGTCTCTGGATGATAGGGAACACAAGCTTTCAATACTGCAGCAATATCTTTTTTGTAAGTACAGCTCCTGAGTAATGTTCCACCTGGGGATATAAATATTGAAAGTACGTCATTTTCTGATATTTTATCCAGACCTCTAATTCCTTGTTGCTGGAGAGATAAAAAGAAGGTGGATGCGCTATGAGACTCTCTATAAATGGACGTATGTTTCTTGCCACGTTTCTTTTCCAGTACACAGTAAAGGTCGATGACGGATTTGAATTCCGGCAATAACAAGTGATAAGCTCCTCTTTTGAAAAGCTCATGGCTTCGTCTTCCATTCGGGTATCTGCCATGAACATCAAATTGTTCTATGGCTCCGATGATATGTCGTTTATGACGAAGATAAGAAGAGGAGCGGCTTGTTTTAGTGTACTCCAGATATACATCGGTATAACATGACCAATCCTTTGAATCTACAGACGTCAAGATTTTTTCAATTTCCCTGTTGATCTTGTAAACGTATTCTTCTGAATAATTGTTGGTTTTTAGATAGGAAATGAATTTGGGGTAATTATGCCGCAGGTTTTGTACATTCATTAGCATGACCTCCTGTTTGGTTAATAGGGAGATCATACAGTAAAATAAAATCCGAACTTTTTGCTGAAAAAATCTTTAAATATTAGGCACCTATAAAAAAGGTTTGGATTTTATTTAGGTTTGGATAACTGAGGAATATCCAAACGTTTGGATATCCTGAGACGACACGCAGCGACGTATGCCTCAAGGTCTGGTACTCCCATAGAAATCGTCAGCAAGGTCATTTTGCGCCATGAAGACCTCTCAATAACTCAACGGTATCTAGGGAAGGTCAATGACACAGAAGCCATTAGATGGATAGAAACGCTTTACGGATAGTCTACCACTTAGGGCGGGAGGAATACCCCTCGCCCTTATGAGAAACAGGAACAGTCCTAATTACAGGTTTGCTTAAATGGTTAATATTGCCATTATAGCCTCTACCATAGCGATAACGTGTCTCTGTGCAGACTATCAGGAACACGTATTAAATTCGGATATATTCTTCCACATTACAACTGTCACTAGATGTTTTCATTTGGTCTGAATCAAGTTCTTGCCCTTCAAATTAACCCAAATTATAGATTCCTACAAAATCATGTTAAAAGCTCAGGATGCGACCGATGAGGGTTAAAGAAATCCTTTTCAAACTTTCCAGAGTTAAAAAAAGAGTCAAGGTTTTTCGTATAAGGTGCGGTGTCTAATCCTTCTTCCTCTAGCCAATCCGGATTGTAGTACGTATCGATATATCGATCACCAGAGTCACAAATCATCGATAATATAACCAATGGGCGATCGGATGAGTATGTTTGAGATAGAAGTTGCAATACTGCAAACACGTTTGTGCCGGTTGATCCACCAACTTTTCGGTTCAGTATTTTTTCGAGATATTGAGCAGCCATTGATAGAAATGTCGTTAATGAAACACTGATGGATAACATGCGGGAGTTTTTTGACAGAACCAGAGACACTGGTTGGGTCCGGAAGAGCCGATACGAAGCAGATCGTCCTATACCGGTATTTCGTAGTGGTTATCAAAATCCGAATGTCTTTGGCCGAAAAAGTTAACAGGTTCTCATTCTGACAGTTGGCTCCTACTCATTTTGGTCTTTGCTCTGCTGGCGATCTGTGCTTGCAGGATGATCCTCTTCATTTTTACAGGGCCAAGTTTGAGCAAATGCTGAGCGAACCGCTTGCCAATCTCTGATGTGTAATTTTGAGGGATTATCCTTAGCCCACTGGACAAAAACCCTAACCATCTGAGTATAAGTAATTGGCGAACTGAGGAGGGCCTCATCACTGGGCATACACGTTTTTAGTTCAGTTATTCCGTGGTCACTTGTGGTTCGCCCATCATAATATCCAAAAATATAACCTTCACAATAGCTTTTGTCATAAGTAGAGCCTTCACATGCCATAAGTAATTCTTCAGCCGTCCCAGCTGCATATGAAGCCATTGCAACAGATAAAGATAAAATAATGGTAATAAATCGAACGATATTTGTCACCTCAACCTCTCAAGCATGTTTCAAAATCGTCGTTGGGCATGAGTATTTTCATGAATTAACGTGAATTTAGTTAGTTAATTGAAAAAAAATACTACCTATTAGCGAGCAAAGTCAACAGTTGATTTGAACGGGAAATAGAGGCGCCACGTTGCTCCGCAATTATTTTCCACCGGTTATGTAGAGCGTTAACATTGCCAGTTCTAATATTCTTAATTCTAATAATTTTTCAGATATAGGTTGTTCCTATGAAGTTAATGTTTTGAGTGGAGGAGTGATTTGCGGAACGGAATTTGAAGAGATACAGGAACTATAACCTCAAAGATATGCCTCTGCATTAGGCTTGCCAAGACCAATATTTTGCAATGATGACCTGATTATCCTACATCTGTTGGAGCTGCTTATAGATTTATAGCAGGTAGTACTTTTTTCCTGTATAGCAACATGTGCAGCAAAAAGCTCAATGGGTTATCACCAGAGATGATGTGAAAAAATCATAAATAGTACTAGTAAACAAGTGATCTCTTCTTAATATCTTCCTTTCGTCGAAGATACTCTTCTTTGGAAATACGGCCTGCTTTCCAATCATTTTCGAGGTCTTCAAGAGCCTGCTTGTTTTGGTATTCATACGCTGCTCCAGCAGCACCAGCGCCTACAGCAGCGCCACCGATTGCTCCTCGGCTGCAGCCGATTGCCAAGAAGAGTGGAAGGATCATTAGCAGTATAAAGTATCTTTTCATGAAATCACCCAAGATATAACGAGTTCAGAACTTATTACCCAAGATTACAAGATAATTCTATTTGTATTTTATGAAGAGGTCCAGAAGAAAAGTATCAGACAAAGTGAAATGTTGATCTGATTGATATATTTACCCCATAAAGTTCAAATATACGGATTATGGCTCTCATAGCCTTTATTCATTATCTTTGAGCAATACTCCTGACAAAGGGTATAGTCGATCAAGATCGTAGCCATTTGCTTTCAGCCAGGTTTCCATCTCTTTGAATATCTTCGCTTTAAGTGCTTTTGATTCCTTGATGTATTCCTCTAATAGATCGAAGAAAAACTTTTGTGATTTAGAATCTTTCAATGACAGATGATTGTCGTTGACACAATCGTGCAAAATCCAGTTTCTGGTTTTGAGGAAGAACTTAAACCTGTTTTCCAGTCTATCTGGCACTGAACCTTACGCCTTCATGTATAATGTTTGGTAGCCAGGGAAACACGGACTCTTCGCCCGGAGTTCTTCGGTAGAAGTTTGTGGTGGCAGCCTCCCAGAATTCACCATAATTAAAACCGGGCTTTTCTTACGGACAAGCAATGCTGAACCTATTTGTTATGATTTTTTTTTAAATTTGACTTATACTTCCCTCAATGAGTTGTCTCATGCGTAGAAAAGGGTCGAGCGAGTTACTAGAAATGCATGAGCAACAAGTCATTTTATTAAACCGGGTAGAATAATTATCCGGTAAATTATGAGTTTGCCATTCCTGGCAGATCTCTATCAAATGAGATCGAAAACGAAGAGGGAATAAAATGAAAAAAGACAAAGACCTGAAACTGAAAGTAAAAAATGGCAAGATAGAACTTGATATGCCAGGTGCTGTTGAGGAAAATCCTCCTGAAGATGCCAACTTAACAGACACAGTCGAGTTCAAAGTATACGATAAAAATCCAACTTGGATATGCATACGTGGCCGATGCTGGAAAATTGGCTAGAGTCCGAATAGTTTTAGATGGTTCAGTGGTTTCAAAAAGCGAAAGGGTGACACATTTCTCATTGTTACAAATGTATCACCCTTTTTTCTAGCTGCCAGAGGCCTTTTTTTACACTAGGTGCGTTTCTCAGCACCCGATCCGCACCTCGAAATAGAAAAGGTAGAGCCATTTTTGACTCTGCCTTGCTAAATTACGTGCTGAATATGTACAGAATAAGCTTCAGGTCTGAAATTAACGATAATAGAGATATTTGAGCTGGCACTATAAACGCTAAGTTAATCAGCACTGATAGCAGTGTCAGACTCCGGTCGACGAGCTTCTTAAGCGACTGATTATGCTCCGTTATTTTAATATATTATCAAGCTAATCAGCCAAGTTAAAACACCGGTAATAACATAGCTTAGGGCTGGAATTATGTTTTCAGTTTCTTTCTCTTTTCCTTTTTCAAGGGTATCCAATTTTCGGAATATGGTTTTAGGAGTGTGTAAGACTCCACTTTTTAATTGACTAAATAAACTTGGTAGGAAAAGAATTTTTGGAATTGCACCTAATGCAAAGAGCGTGAAGTCAATCTTTGTGTTTCTACGCTCTATAATGGAATACTCTTTTGGGCATCTGTGTCAGGGTCCCGCTGTCTATTCCAAAGTTGGAAAAGACGATTAATCCTGAAGAACCTCAAGTTTGACCTGGTCGAGATTTTCTATGAGCAATATTTTGCTCATAGGAATACCAATCGCCGATCCGAAAATCCAATAAGTGTATTGATGGTTTTCGCATACCCTCCCCAAAAGGATAATATTCGTACAATAACATCTTATGTTTTTATTTATAGCTTTTCAAAGACCACCTCGCTACTCAACTTTGATAACAACCATAGTGACATCGTCCTCAAGTTGTGCGCTGCCACGAAATTTTCCCAAGGTATCATAAATGACTGCCAACATCCCTTTTGCCGTTGCCGAACTATTGTCACGGATGATTTCTTTGAGCCTGTCTTTTCCAAACATTTCACCCTGATCGTTGCGCATTTCCCATATTCCGTCGGTACCAATTAAGATGACCTGATTAAGATTGAGCAAACGCTGTGATTCCTCGTACTCAAAAGTATAATCAAGGCCAAGTGCCAGCCCCTTCCCTTTGAGTTCATCGAACTCATCGCTCTCCTGACTATAAATCAGAGCAGGATCATGCCCCGCCCTGACCCAGCAGATCTCACGGGACATTTCATTAAGTTCACAATAGAAAAATGTCATGAAGTTGCCTGTCTCATAGGTGTCAAGGCTCAGGTGCTTATTGACATCATTTATGATACTCGCGGTCGGACCAGGCATTGAAGCGCGCAACATGACCAGCGCTCTTGCTGTAGCCATAAGCAACGCAGATGAAACACCATGGCCAGAAACATCTCCGACGACTACTGCCAGCCTAGTATCACTGATAGGTATGAAATCGTAATAATCCCCTCCCGTTTCATCGCAATATAAACTCATGCCTGCTATGTCGAATCCTTGTAGCATCGGATCTTTGTCAGGGAGAAGACTCTGCTGAACTTCGTGAGCAACTCCAAGGGCCCGGCTCATTCTAAGATGCTCATCAAGTCGAGGCATGATACGATTGAAGGAGGTGACAATCTGGTCGCGTTCATCATTAAATTCAACGGCTAACCTCGCAGAGAAATCGCCCTGTTCCAGTTTCTTGAAGCCTTGAACTATTGACAAGATATTTTTTGTGTTTGCTCGAGAGAAAAACAAGGCTAAGCCGGTTACTACCAGAACGACTACCAACGTGGCAAATATTGAAATGGCAGCCTGCCCTCGTGTATAGCGGCTGAAACTTTTGGCAACCTCTTGGGGCAGTTCCAAGACCATCGATTTCGGCGCAATAATAACAAAATATAAACCGGGAAATATTTCTGCAAAAGCCCAAAAAGAATCGATCCCATGGTAAGGCATTTCTAGATTACCAACCTTTTCATTTGTAAAATGTGGCTTGAATTTCAAAAAATCAGGATCTTCCTCAAGCAGATACATCCCTGTTTTTGCTCTGTTTGCTTCTTCCCCAACGCCACTCCCTCTTTTTTGATGTGATAAAATCCAAAATGCCCCTTTCTTTTCTGACTCGCCGATGAGAAATGAATTCATTTTTTCAGACCACTGTGATGAAATCTGGCTTGTCAAAAGAACGTCGGGTATTAAAACATCGATTGCAGCAACACCTGCAAAAGAACCATCAGGTTTTGAAATGGAGCCAGAGACAGTAAAGGTCAATTGGTTGGTTGTGGCATCAGCCACAGGCTGCCCCCATACTAGATGACCTTCTTCAGCGTTCCTGGCCTGTATATACCAAGGGCGCCGCCGGGGATCATAACCCTCTGGATACCCGCCGTGGCCAGGAAATGAAAGATGAACACCACTTTCTAAGCTTGCATAAATCCAGAAAATAACGTGACCGAATTCACCGGCAAGACCCTTTAGAGCCGGTGATAGCCGAGTAAAACGTGTTATATCGTCGCCAATCTCAGTACGATCCACGGCTGAGGGCACGAAAAAATTCGGATGATTATTACTTATGAGTTTTGGTGCAAGCTTTCCATCTTCCATGATTCTCATGTGAAGTGGAGATTCTGCTAAATCGTCCGGCGCTGATGCGGGATTGTCGAAATCCTCCGCAAAATAGATAGCACCGGGTTTGGGCAGGGGCTTGGTAAGTGCTTTTTCAGCCTCCGAGATGAGTAGACGCAGAGCAAGCTCCAGAGAAGATTTTGCTCTACCAGTAATCATGGCATAATTCTCTGTGGCAGAGACAATCTCGCTTCTTACCGTTTCCACCAGCGTTTGTTTGGTTTGGGCCGAAATAGATTCTCCCAGTTCATTGGATGCTCTATGACTGAAAAAAGTGACAGCAGCCATAGGAACCAAGCTGGCGACAAGAAGAATAATAAAAAATTTCCACTTTAATTTCATATATTTATCTACTGAAAAGATAATAGTATTTTTTAAAATCTAACGTTTTTCGGCAAAACTATGGAAACCTTACCTCTCTAATTCGCTAAAGGCAAGCAGGTTGGGGCTCCAGCGGACTCTCCCGACCCACTAAGGATGGCCAGACAGAAGACGCACCCATAGGATGGTTCTATCTTTACAAGTAGTTGCTGGTATGTCAGTCGATTAAAAGTAGACAAGAAAGGTTGGTTCAATTCCTGAAGATAAATTGATTAGGTTTGTCTATATTTGCATATTGTTATGGGGTAATCAGGTGTGTGTGTAATTACCCCATCAGCATACTCTTGCCATTGTTTCTGGAGTTTCTTCAAAAGTTCGGGTTGCTCATTAGCAAGGTTTTTTGTCTCACCGGGATCATCTTTAACATTGTGTATAACCGAATTTAATCTGCCTGAGCTTGTGACCACCCCTTGATTCCTGACTTTTGAGGAATACGCAAAAACCTCAATTTGTTGTTTATTTATATTTATAAGGTTGGCAAAGAATATATAGGATACAGAAGCTTAATGGCTCGACACGTTTAAATAAAAGTGTGTCGAGCCATCAATCGCCTACTTTTTAGTAGCGATACAAAAGGTCACTGATTTTGAACTACACAAATCAGAATCGGGAATAACACTATCAAAGCATTCAGCAGCACTAAAACCTGCAAACGAAATGATTGAATTAAGTTCAGTATGGGAAAAAGTATGTATCCAGAACCGATAAACTTCCGTTCTCCCATCCTCATCAATGATAATATGCTGGTTCAAAGTCACGTTCTGTTTTTCATAGTAAAATGACTCTGTGAGTGCCAGGTAAGGATGGTTCCTCCAGAAACCTTTTTCGACCAACTCCCAATCCTTTGATGCTGATGTTGTTACATTAGAATTTTCATTCAGTACGTCAAAAACAAATGTTCCGCCAGGCTTTAACGCACGATAAATGTTTCTAAGGAGGATTTCCCGTTGGTCTGGGGGCAGGACCCCGAAATCCGTGAATATCAATAAGATAAGATCATATCTGTTTTCCTCTTCAAGCTCCAAATAGTCCTGTTGTACATAATTGATATCTAGCTTTTTCTTATTGGCTGATTCCTCGGCGTAATTAATGGAATTTGAAGAAAAATCCATGCCAGTAACCAGATGTCCATATTCTGCTAGTTTTTCGGTATACAGTCCAGGACCGCACCCTAGGTCGAGAATATTCATTCTATCCCCAGGAACCTTGTTTAAGATCCAGTTGACTGTAGTGGAGATGGTGGTCTCTTTTCTGCTAGCCAGTTCTACATCTTGGCTCAAATGAACCTCAAGGAGCTGAGTAGAGATATACTCATCCACCCACATCAGTGCGGTGCCTGGAGTATAAATTTCGGGCATTTTTGCTCTGTCTATTACATTTTTAATGTTCATGATAACCTTTGTTTCCCTTATCATTACAGACAAACGATGTGAAAAATCATTTCGTTTTCTGTGTTGACGCGGAGGTGAAAATAAATTGATTGAAAGTCAGCGAGGATAGACAGTGTCCTCATTGGGAACACACTCCACCTGTTTGAGGTGTACTATCTCACGACTTCCTTTTGTCGGATTTAAAAGGGGTGATATGTGGTTATGCGGTTTTCATGATGCCGCATTTTTTAATGAAGATTAGGCAAGTCGTCAAGTGTTTTTGATTTTGCGTTGTAATTTAATGGTAAAAAGCTGTTTCCAGTGCGTCTCAAATCTGATCCGATAATAAAGTTGTTCAAAGAATTTAAGATTTTCGATGGAAACTATTTTGGAAAAAAAGTAGCCCTATACGGCTAATGATTTTATATGGCAGCTCGAAAAGAGTTGTAAAGAATCCTCTACGAGCAGTCCTTTGTCTGGCACTACCGAGTTTAAAGTCGGAATGAAATTGTTCACCACATGAAGGACAAGCCATAAGCATCCCACTAATATTCTTTGGGAAACGTAATTGTTGGCCACATTTGGGGCATTTTTTTCTGTGTGTTCAGTCATGGTGTTAGAAGATTAATACGTAATGGTGAGTTATTGAGAGTAAATAAGGCAGTCCAGAAAAACATATGGATTTATGATGCTCATTGGGACAGCTTTGGACTTCAACAATTGCGGATAAATGAAAAAGTGTGAGAGGATGTAGTTTCAGCTTGCTGTTAGCGTAATGTTCTCAAAGCATCTTTTATCTAACTTGCAGTGAGTGGCTCCACCAATTTTAAAATTAGTTCTTAATCTTTTATCTTGACAGTTTGGACGTCTTTTAGATAAGAATGAACATATACTGGGCATATGTTCATAATGTGACTGAGTCGTACTAACTAATACGAGGGGATAAGATGAATTCTGAGACAAAGGTAGGAATAATTATTTGTGATCGCTATCGTCGCTGCGCTGGTGGGAAGTGTCTACGATCTCTTAAAAACAAAGAAGGTGCTTTCAGTATATACACAGACACTGAAGTTGAACTGGTTGGTTTCACAACATGTGATGGTTGTCCTGGGGGTAATATCGAATATGCCGGCGAAGAGATGGTAAAAAATGGTGCAGAGGTTATTCATTTGGCTACCGGAATGGTGGTTGGTTATCCTCCTTGTCCCAATATTGATACTTTCAGATCCTACCTTGAAAATCGATATGGTGTAAAGGTTGTTGTTGGCACACACCCCATTCCTAAAAAATATCTTGATATGCATAATTCTTTAGGAACATGGACGAGCTCTGAATGGAAACCACTTATTGCGCCCACTATGAGTGATGAGGTGACTCGTGCAAACTACGATTGATAATAAATGTGTTTGTCTAAGGGAAGAGGCTATGCAGAATAAGGCATCTCTGGGCCAATATGATATTGGCCCAGGTGTTATTGGTTTAGATAGATGTTTACTTGATATCTATGCCCGCGTCCTTTGCAGCATCAGCAGCATGATTGACAAAAATATTTGCAAAATTATCGTTTTCGCCAAGGCCCTTTGTAACTGCTATAACCTCAAAGCCATGTTTCTCAAGGATAGATTTCCAGGAATCATCTTCGTCGCTGGCCATGTCGTTAATGGAATGATCACCGGCTACGACCATAAAAGGTTTCAGGACCACCTTTTTAACCCCGTACAGTTTTAAGGTTTCAATAACATCTTCAATGGCCGGATAACCTTCTACCGTTCCGATAGCTGTTACAACATCGGGATAGATCCTTCGCATTTTGGAACCCAACTCGAGATAGGCGCCTCCACTGCCTGGGAAATATTCATTGCCGTGTCCCATGTATACGAGCCCTGCATTTTCTTTCATTGCCAGCGTAACATCCGGCGCCATTATTTCGGCAACCGCGGTAATGTCTTCGGCATATGGGTGTTTTTGGCCATAGGTTCCCAGTGCTGGTCTACCGAGAGCTACTTTGTGGAAGGGTTTATACTTTGCTTTTTTTAAGGTACCCATGTGCATCAGAGCATTAACATAGGTGTGCAGGTCAAGAAACTCTTCACCCATAGAAATATGAGTGGGTTGAATGACAATGGTGTCATAGCCATCGTTCTGTAAATCAGCAATCGTGGCAAGTGGTGTCTTTACATGGAGGACATCTGCGGGAATTTCAGGGTGAGCTTTGATATACTCTGAATCTTCAGCACGGTGCTGCCATTTTTTGCGAATAATATTTGAGGTAAATGCTATTCGTACTGCTGTCTCTGGATATTTCGCATTTATTTTAGAGCGGATATTCAATAGCCCGTTTAGAGCTGGCTCCACGCTGGTACCGAACATGGCGAGAACGATGGCGTTTTTATGGTCAGCCTTATAATCACCGCTTGCTTGGCCATTTGTTGCAGCACACAAGACCATAACTGCAACCGCGAAAAAAAAGGACTTCAACTTCATAACAACCTCCATTTTTTCACGGTCTGGAAAATATAAAATCCCAGACCAATTAAATAATTGACCCAGGATATCCCTCTCTTCTCCCAGATAGTTGCATTGTCCGTTTCTTTTCCAGAGACACGGGCAGAAATTCAGGTAGGTCTTCTGACTTTCGGATCATTCTCCTTCCACACCTTCCCATTCCATTAGAACAGTGGCGTTACTGTGGAATTCGTCCCCGATTACAGCGGCGGGCCCGTCCCGGATTTAGACCGGGTTCCCTTTTCATCCACCGAAGTGGAACCTGAAAATGTGATTGAACACATACTCTAATACTATTTTATTGTCAATATTGTTCTATTATTTCAGACAAATACGAATACCTCATTGTGGTGTTTTTTGCCTTTACAGACAATAAACGAGGGGGCCAATCAAGTAGAGAGATATATCAACCTTAATATTTCATGGAAAAACAACAAAAATCATTAATATTTAAATAATATCAAATAGTTATTCAGTATTTTTGAAATTATGCCGATGACACAGTTTGTACCCTTTAGAATCAATGATGAAAAGACAGAATTTCCACCCTTCCGGCGAGTAGATACGGCCTGCTAATGTAAACCTGGGGCCAAACTATCTGCTCATTATCATCTAATAGCAGGCCTGAAGACATACATCAGAACTTAAAAATCAATCACCATCAATCTGTTTGGAGAAGATTACACTTTCATTTTTCTCCACCCTTCTCTGATAAAACGTTTCTCACGTTCGATTCCCCACTCTTTCATTGCTTTGATATAGGCAAGGATATCACTTTTAGCGAGTTGTTGAATTTGCTCTCGCTCCATATTTCTTGTTTCGGTATCATCGGGGGTTATACCCACCCAAGTTACATAACCACTGTCAAATATCCAGCCTGCGGAAAATCGGCACTTATATCTTTTATACCTTTGTTGCTGTATGATTCCATGGTGCAGCTCTTTAACTCTTCATTATGTCTTTGAAAACTCAAACGGATAGTAACGAGAAGCTCTTTTCCTCGCTCATCACAATTAAAACGGGTTTGGATTCTTAGTTTAATTATATGGCAAGAATTAGGTAGGCACTTTGACCTAGATCAAATGGTGAAAATTAATAGGAGAAAATTGCCGATATGGGAGGTTAAAGGGTAGTTGTGAAGCTGGAAGACCAACCACCAATTGCCTTGCCCACTGTCTTAGTAGCATACAGTAAGAGATTCAACGTGCTGTAAAAGTAGGTTGGGGTGAGGGGAGTCGGAACTCTTTATTCTGCAACTTTTCTAAAATAAAGGGGTACAATAGAGAACCACTCGAGGCGATTATCAAGACGTATTGCCACTCCGCCATCATCGGCTCGAACGATTGTTCCGCTCAGATTATTAATCTCCAGTTCGCTATGATTACCCTCCAGAACAATCTGGATGTCACAGTCGCCGGAAACGTCGATGTCGTTATCCAGCGTGATAAAAAGGCTGAGCATGCTGATATCACGTATCGTCCCACAGAATTCCTTACCATTTCCCTTAAGCTCGCAATAGGCTCTGGGAGAAAAGGGCATTCTTGTCGAGGTACGTCTTTCTTCTGTCTTTTGCATATCGACTAATCCAGTTAAGGAGAAAGTTTAATTCAGCAATTGTGAGATTCCCGCTGATGTTACCACTTGATGCAACAATTTAGATTCATTGTAACATCAAAAACACCATTTTTGAACAATACATTAATAATACTTTGCCAGTTTATGACCACAAAAAGATTTGAAGAAAATAAGCTGTGGGCACGGGTAATAAAAATGGCTAGAGATAAAGTCCGAATGATGACATTTACATGCAGATTTTTCCTGCCATCACTCGGCTTTTTCAGGCAGGTCAATACCTTTAAAAATTTTAATTACTGCACTGTCATCTTCGAGACCGTGACCAGCATTACTGGCCGAGGTAAACATCTGGAAAGCGGTGCTGCCAAGATGGAGGGGAAAATTAATTGACTGGGCAGTATCTGTAACGAGACCGAGATCTTTTACAAAAATGTCGACCATCGATTTTGGTGCATAATCACCGTCCACAACATGTTTCATCCTGTTCTCAAACATCCAGGAATTGCCCGCTGCGTTTGTCACTACCTCATACATCAGGTCAAGAGGGATCTTCGATTTTGCAGCCATTGCCATAGCCTCTGCTCCAGCCGCGATATGGATCCCAGCCAATAATTGGTGGATAATTTTAACGGTCGCGCCCATGCCGATTTCTGATCCGATTCGATAGACCTTATCTCCTGTCGCATCCAAAACTGGTTTTAGTTTGTCAAAGGCCTGGTCTGACCCGGAAGCCATTATGGTCATCTCTCCTTTTTCAGCTTTGGCAGCACCTCCGGAGACAGGAGCATCAAGCATGATGAGGTTTCTCTCTTTAAGCTGAACCTCAATCTGCCGTGCATCATCAGCTGATATGGTGGCAGAGACCATGACTGCTGTGTCAGGTCGTAAATTATCTGCCAGGTTATCTTCGAATAGTATTTTTTTAACTTGCTTGGCGTTGACCACAAGTAACAGGATACTGTCGAGTTCAGAGGCAAAGTCGATACAATCTTTTGAGACGCCTTTTGCCCCTGATTCTTTGAGCGATTGAAGCGTGTCATGATTAATGTCGACGCCATAGGTGTTCAGACCGGCCTTGATACACGAACGTGCTGCGCCCATTCCCATTGATCCCAGTCCAATGACAGCGACAGTATGATTTTCAGTACTCATCTTTGCCTCGTAAAATTGTTATTTTTGAAAACCACCAGTTAGAGTATACCCGTGTCCTCTGCATGCCCCAGAGTCTAGCGCATTTCATCAAATTGAACCATCGTTTCCATAAGGTCGGTACAATCGGGCAGTACCGTTGTGCCTTCGGGAAACGCGACTTCACTATATATGCCGATAAAGGGCATGTCGGTTTCTTTGGCCGCATAATAATCAGTAAGGGCGTCCCCGATAAAAAAACAATTTTCGATATCCAGCTTATAACGGTCAACCAGTGAGCGGATATGTTCTGGTTTTCTAATCGGAGACCCAAGTACTTCCTTGAAATAGTGCCCCATGTTGCGGTGTTTGACGACTTCAACTAACTCAACCTCCGGGGTCCCTGAAATTATGAAAAGGGGAATGTGCTGAGAATGTAGTTTTACAAACTCCTCTGCCCCAGGAATCCAGTTGGTCTTGACCACTTTCTCAAAGACCAGTTCTGAATATTTTTGAGCATGTTCTGCCACTGTTTCCTCTGAATATGGTCCATCAATGAAATGTTGATGAGCGTATATAATTTTATCTACTCTGCTGATGCCACCATGCTGCTGATGGTGTTCCACAATTTTTGACACGACGTCCTGACCGTAGGACTTGAAAAGTTCTCTGTAGGCATTGGTTTTAGTTTCTGTGGAATCGACCAGGACACCATCAAAATCGAAAAAGACCGCTGAGTTTTTTTTATACATTTTATATGTTTCCCGTGCAGGAAAAGGAATGAAAAAACACTTGACACAATTAGGAGCATCATACATGATGCGTGACACGTAAGACGTATTACAACTTACATTTTATGTCAATACCAATCTCTATCTTTCTGGACATTATGAGTATGAGACTTAACAAAAAACGGGCTTTGATAACAGGCGGTGCCCAGGGCATTGGCCTGGCAATTGCGCAGACGTTCTGCAAGGAAGGGGCTCTGGTCTATGTAGCAGATGTGAATAGTGACCAGGGGGAGGCTGCTGCATCAACGTTGAGGGAAAATGGCGCGCAAGCAACCTTTATCTTTCTCGATGTCAGTGATGATGCAAGCTGGAAAGCAGCATGCGGACAGATTGAAGAAGAAGCCGGCGGGCTGGATATACTGGTAAATAATGCCGGGATAAATATCCGAAAAACCATTGAGGAAATGAGTGCAGAAGAGCTTGACCAGATGTATGCGGTTAATATCAAAGGACCGTTTCTTGGAATTAAGCATGCCCTGCCGATCATGAAGGCGATAGGTGGTGGTTCCATTATAAATATGTCATCCGTTTGTGGGCTTATCGGTCATCTTTATACTCCAGAAGCATATACAACGGCCAAGGGTGCACTGACAACGCTAACAAAAGCAGTAGCATCCCGTTACGGCAAGTTTAACGTCCGTTGTAATTCCATAAATCCGAGTACTGCCGACACACCCTTGGTGCAGGAGATGCTGAAGAATCCTGAATGGAAAAAGGAACGTCTTGGAGAAGTTCCGTTGGGCAGAATGGCCGGATTACAAGATATTGCCCAAGCAGCGCTTTACCTGGCCTCAGAAGAGGGCAGCTTTATAAATGGTGTGGCTCTGCCTGTCGATGGCGGTGTTACAGCCTATTAATAACACGACGCTTTTGGTTTTTTTGCAAAGGTCTATTGCCTTTTGAACTTGTGCCCTACAGGAAGACGACCCGTTGAATCCTTCCCCGATTAAAAACATAAAAAGCGAGAAAATTCATGCTCAGGTTTATGAGCAATTAAAAACGCTTTTGCTTGAAGGCCATTGGGAAGTCGGGGAGAAGATACCTTCCGAGGCCGATCTCTGCCGATTGACGGGGGTCAGCCGGGTATCGGTTAGAACTGCTCTTAAATCACTCATTGCTCAAGGTTTTCTGGTGTCAAGGCAGGGTGAAGGGACATTTGTTGTCGATATTTCTGTCGATATGAATATGGATGTGCTGGTTCCGATAATCGGCTTGGATAAAAGAAATATTCTTGAAGTCCTGGAATATCGTAAAATTCTGGAAGTAGGCATTGTCCCCCTGATTTTTAAAAACCTCACAGAAGAGAAGTTGAGGGACCTGGAACGTAATCTCGTTGAGCTTGAACAGACATCTGAGGGTGAAATCAAAAACATCACCGAGCTTGATCTCGAGTTTCACCGAATGCTTTGCAGGATTTCAGGTAACTCCTTGATAATCAAGGTGAACCAGATTCTTGGTAATCTTTTCAGAAAATCGATGGAAGATGTTGTTCTTGCGCTTGGGAACCAGACCGGCAGAAAATATCACAGAAAAATTTTCGAGGCAATACAGGAGGGTAACCAGCAGAAAACAATAGGACTTGTTCGAGAGCATATACAGAATACCATTGACAGTATAGAGCGCGCTAAGCTTGAAGACATGAGCTAGCTGGCAGTAAAGCCATATTAACATTGATCGTGTAAACCAAAAAGAGATATAAGATGAATGAATCAAAGATGATAGAAGAGTTGATCGAGTACAGCAAAGTCCTTTATGAGCGAAAACTGATTCACGCAACTGGGGGCAACACAAGTGTCAGAGATGGCGAATTTGTCTGGATAAGCCAGACAGGTGCTAAACTTGGCGAACTGACTGAAAATGAGGTTGTAAAGGTAGATCTGCAAGGCAATGTGCTGAGTGGCAGTCGCCCGTCAAAAGAAATGGGCATGCACCTGGCCATGTATCGTGCTCGTGAGGAAGCTAACGCTGCAATTCATGCCCACCCAACTTTTGCCATCGCTCTGTCAACCCAGATAACTGAAGAGTCGGAGGATGCTGTTCCGCCTTATACCGCCGCATTTTATGTGAGGGCGGGGTGTGTCCCGATGATAGCTTATCATCCCTCGGGGGCCCATTCTCTTCATGTGGCGGTAGAGGCGCTCGCACCAAAATATCATGCGATTCTTCTGCGACAGCATGGACTTCTTGTTTCAGGAAAAGACATGCCTGATACCCTCGGAATCGTTGAAGAGATCGAACAGTGCTGCCAGATAGCTGTGTCAGTCGGCAAAACCGGAGAGTATCTTACGGAAGCTGAGCGTGATGGTATCGACAGCGCAATGGGCAGATCCTGGAAATAACCTTTAACTTCACGAGCAGAAAATGAACCCACTATTACTGGCGTTTTATGGAGATGATTTTACCGGTTCCGCCGATGCCATGGAGGCCTTGACCATAAATGGTGTGAAGACGGCCCTGTTTCTGGGACATCCGACGCAGGAGAGACTGAATAAAAGTCTGTCAAATTTACAGGCGGTCGGTATCTCAGGCGTCAGCAGGACGATGACACCTGAGCAGATGGACCGTGAGCTGCCTGATCAGCTTGCGCTGCTCAACAGTCTGAAGCCCCGCCTGATCCATTACAAGGTCTGCGCCACCTTTGATTCATCACCGGCTATTGGCAGCATTGGCCATGCTGCAGATATTGCCTTTGATGTTATCAATCCATCCTATGGGGTAATTGTTCAGGGTGTGCCGTTGCTTGGACGCTATATTGTATTTGGCAACCATTTTACGGTTTATGGTGATCAACGATATCGGCTTGATCGTCACCCGGTGATGAGTAGGCATCCGATAACTCCAATGGGAGAGGGTGATCTGCGGGTTCATTTTGGACAGCAGTCAGAGAAGAAGGTGCAGCTTGTTGATCTACTTCACCTCGGCGAGTCTTACCAGTCGTTGTCAGAGCGCTTCGATCGATATGCAGAAGCGAACGACATCATTTTATTCGATACCCTCGATGACAAAAATCTTCTTCAAATAGGCCAGTTACTACATGACAAGTCCAGTAGTGGAAGGGTCTTTGCTGTTGGCTCCTCGGGATTTGAATATGCCATGGCTTCTTACTGGAGGGAAAAAGGGATCATTGAGAAACCTGAAGCGTTTCCTTCGATTGGACCGGTCGATCAACTGATCGTAATTTCCGGGAGTGCAGCAGCAAACACTGCTGAGCAGATTCATTTTGCAACTTCCCATGGGTTTAAAGGCATCGCCCTGAAAACAGATCTCCTGGTTGATGACCAGACAGCAGCTGATGAGAGAAACCGGGTGATCCGGGAGTCTCTTGTTTACCTGAAGGAAGGAAAGAGTATCTTGCTCTCTGCAACGATAGGTCCGGATGATCCGATTATTGATAAAACAAGAGACCGGGTCAGGCAGCTCGGCATTGATCAAAGTGAAACAGGAAAAATTATCGGCAGACAGCAGGGCCTGATGCTTCGAGAACTGCTGGAAGCAACAAGCCTGCGAAGAGTCTGCGTTGCCGGTGGAGACACCTGCAGCTATACACTGCGGCAACTCGATATTCACTCCCTGGAATTGCTGATGCCGATTGCTCCTGCGGCGCCACTGTGTCTGGCTTTCTCAGATAATCCTGCCTTTGATAATTTGCAGGTGGCTTCTAAAGGAGGACAGATTGGTGCTCCCGATTATTTCATTCAGGTACTGGAGGGCAGGCGATGACAGCAGAAATGAAAGCGCTGGTGTTGGAAGAGTATAGCAAACTTGTTTATAAAGACATGCCAATCCCGGAGATCGGAGCCAGAGAAGTACTTATTGAGGTAAAGGCCTGCGGAATCTGCGGCAGTGATGTCCACGGCATGGACGGGAGCAGCGGTAGAAGGCATACGCCGCTTATCATGGGGCATGAAGCTTCAGGCGTCATCGTAAAAAAAGGAAATAGAGTCGACGATTTTTCTGAAGGGGACCGGGTTACATTCGACTCAACCATCTATTGCGGGGAATGTTTTTATTGTCGAAAAGGATTGATCAATCTGTGTGATAACCGCAGGGTACTGGGCGTTTCACCAAAGGAATATCGCCAGCATGGCGCATTCGCACAATATGTGGCGGTGCCAAACCATATCCTGTATCGCTTGCCGGAGAGTCTTTCCTTTGTGCAGGCAGCAATGGTCGAGCCTGTCTCAATAGCGTTTCATGCTGTTAACCTGACACCCATTTCACTCAATGACAGTGCGGTAGTGATTGGCGCTGGTATGGTCGGATTATTTGTGGTTCAGGCACTCAGGGCGGCAGGTTGCGGAAAAATTATTGCTGTTGATCTTGAGCAAAATAAACTTGACCTGGCCCTGAAATTCGGTGCCGACCATACGCTGCTGGCTGGGCAGGTTGATGTGCCAGAAGAGGTTCGGAAATTAACTGAGAAACGTGGGGCGACGCTGGCTGTGGAAGTTGTCGGAAATACCGCCGCGGTCAATACGGCGATTTCATCGCTGCGAAAAGGTGGTGCCCTCACCATCGTTGGAAATCTTGCTCCAACGGTGGAGTTTCCTTTGCAGGAAGTTGTTACCAGACAGATCAGCGTGCAGGGTTCCTGTTCTTCCTGCGGTGAATACCCGGCCTGTCTGGATTTGATTGCCAAGGGAGTGATCAATGTTGATGAAATGATAAGCAACACTGCACCGCTTTCCGAAGGCGCCGACTGGTTTCAACGCCTCTATAATCAGGAGCAGGGGTTGATGAAGGTAATTTTAACACCATAGCACTTGAGACAGATTTTACTGATGACTGAGCGGGGAGGTACTATGAGTTTGAACTTATTTGACCTACACGGAAAGATTGCAGTTGTCACCGGTGCCAGCCGCGGACTCGGGCAGTATTTCGGACGAGCCCTGGCTCTTGCCGGCGCTGATCTGGTCATAACCAGCAGAACAAGTGAATCCCTGCTGGAGTTTACAAAAGAGATTGAATCCTTGGGACGGCGGGTACTGCCTCTAGCGCTGGATGTCCGGGACCAGCAAAGTATCAAAGAGATGGCAGAAGCAGCATATAGCCACTATGGCAAGATTGATATCCTGGTGAATAATGCAGGATGCAATATCAGAAAACCGGCGGTGGACGTTTCCTGGGATGATTGGAATATGGTTGTAAACACAAACCTTCGTGGTGGTTTTTTTGTGGCCCAGGCGGTCGCCAAAAAGATGATTCCTGCACAATACGGTAGGGTCATCAATATCGGCTCGGTCACCTCGGTGGCTGGTTATGCAGGTATAACCCCCTATTGTGCGAGCCGGGGTGGTGTAAAACAGATGACAATGAGTCTGGCAGACGATTGGGGCCAATATGGAATCACGGTGAACTGTCTGGCACCGGGATGGTTTAAGACCGCTCAGACCAAGGTTCTGTATGACAACAAGGAGTGGGTTGACTACCTCGTTGATCGGATACCATTAAAACGGGCCGGTCAACCGAATGATCTTGATGGTGCAGTTGTCTTTCTGGCGTCCGATGCAAGTGCTTATGTGACCGGCCAGACACTCCTTGTTGATGGCGGAATCAGCACCGGGGCAACCAAGGCAACGGTCTGAATAGTCAAAAATATATAACGTGCTGATACTCGTCTTGCTTTTGCCTGTAGATCTCGTGATGGGACCAGCTTGTAAAAGAAGGATTGGGTTCATATTGTTGTGATTGATCAGCCGGCACTTTTGGGTGTTTTCGGAGATCTTGGAATTGGCTGGTTGGGGGTATGTTTTCAGCGGTATTTTTTTTAATAATGACAACGAATTTCGGGAGAGATTGATGGTTATTGTATTGATCGGACCCATGGGCTGCGGCAAGACAACGATCGGGGAGATCCTGGCAAAAAGACTGGCATGGGATTTTTACGATGCTGACGATTTTCACCCGGCAGCCAACAAAAAGAAAATGAGCGAGGGCATTCCTCTGGATGACGGTGATCGATTACCATGGCTTGAAAGGCTGCACCAGATTATCCTTGATCACCTGTCAAACGGCAAGAATATGATACTGGCGTGTTCTGCTCTGAAGCAAACATATCGTACCATACTTGGTATTGACCAGAAACAGGTCCATTCGGTTTATTTACAGGGTTCTTTTGAGCTTCTTAAAGGCAGAATTTCCGGTCGAACCCATGAATATATGTCAGAGAAACTTCTTGAAAGTCAGCTTGATACCCTTGAAGTACCGAAAACAGGGCTTATCGTTGACATTTCAGGTACACCCGAGCAGACAAGTCAGGCAGTTATTGATGCGCTGATCAAGTAGCTTTTTATCGAATTCTAATTAACCCGGATATTTCAATGAATGGATTAGCAGAGGTAGGCATTGCAGGTTTGGCTGTTATGGGGGAAAACCTCGTTCTCAATATCGAGAGCAAAGGATTTTCTGTTTCGGTGTTCAACCGGACGAGCAGTAAAACAGATCACTTTATTAGCACCAGAGCGGCAGGTAAAAATATCAACGGCTTCCACTCTGTGAAAGACTTTGTGTCGTCCCTCGAGCGTCCACGAAAAGTGATGATGATGCTGAAAGCTGGTACGGTAGTCGATGATTTTATTGAACAACTGCTGCCTTATCTTGAGCCGGGCGATATTGTCATTGACGGTGGCAATTCCAACTTTCACGATACCGAACGTCGAGTTCGTTATCTGGACGAAAAAGGATTGCTATTCGTCGGTACGGGGGTCTCCGGAGGAGAAGAGGGCGCACTTAAAGGGCCGTCTATCATGCCGGGAGGAGCTTTTGCTGCCTGGAAAGAACTCGAGCCGATATTAATCCCCATTTCAGCAAAAGTTGATGATGGTACCTATTGCTGCAGCTGGATGGGGAGTGGTGGCGCCGGTCATTTTGTGAAAATGGTACATAACGGTATAGAGTATGGGGATATGCAACTCATTTGTGAAGCCTACCATTTCATGAAAGACGTTCTTCTGATGTCAGCCGACGAAATGCACCAGGTATTTGCCCAATGGAATGAAGGGGTACTGAGCAGTTATCTTGTCGAAATCACCAGGGACATCCTGGCATACCGGGATGATGACGGTCAACCGCTGATTGATAAAATCCTGGATACTGCCGGACAGAAGGGGACCGGCAAGTGGACAGTGATTGCAGCACTGGATGCGGCTACGCCCTTATCGTTAATCAGTGAGTCTGTTTTTGCACGGTGCCTTTCTGCAAAAAAAGATGAACGTTTGACGGCATCTGACTCTTTATCCGGACCTGAGATACCGTTTACTGGAAACAAAAGTGTAATGTTGCAAGATCTTGAGCAAGCGCTCTACATGGCTAAGATGGTATCTTACGCACAGGGTTTTAATCTGCTGTGGGAAGCTTCTCTCGAATACAAATGGGATCTTGATTTCGGGGAGATTGCCAGGATCTGGCGCGGCGGCTGTATCATTCGCTCAGTATTTCTTGATAAAATAACAGAGGCGTTTAAAGAAAATCCGCAACTCAACAATCTTCTACTTGCTCCTTTCTTTAAAAATCAGATTGTAAATACACATCAGAGTCTTAGAACTATCCTGGTAACAGCCCTCCAGCATGGAATTCCTGTTCCGTGCCACTCCGCCGCCCTTAATTACTATGACAGTTTTCGTTCGGCCAGGCTTCCTGCCAATCTCCTGCAGGCGCAGCGTGATTATTTTGGTGCCCACACCTATGAGCGTCTTGATAAACCGAGAGGGGAGTTTTTCCATACCAACTGGACTGGGGAAGGAGGAGATACGACCTCATCACCATATACAAGATAAAGCTCTGCGACTCCTTCTCATCTGGACATATGCTCCCAGCACCCACGAGCAGGATAAATAGAGAGATACATAGTATGGAAAAACAGGTTCTTACCGTAGTAACACATTTGGTGTCACCTGACCTTCAGGCATGCGAGCTCACATTTGTTGAGAACGAAACTATCGACCTGGGAAAAGCGATTAGTGAACATGAAAATTATTGCAGGATGCTGGAGCAATGCGGTGCACATGTGGTCAGGTTGGATGAAAATTTGTCATTGCCTGACAGTGTTTTTGTTGAAGACCCGATTATCGTTTTTGATGAAATAGCTGTGTTGACATCAATGGGAGTAGAGTCCCGCCGTAAAGAGGGCACTGCACTTGCAGCGTTTTTTCGCCAATATCGTAAACTGGAGCAAATCTCCCTCCCGGCAAAAATCGAGGGAGGAGACGTCTTAAAAGTAGGCCGGCGTGTTTTTGTCGGGGAGTCTCCGCGAACCAACAACAGGGGAATAAAGGCCCTCAGCGATATTCTTGAGCCCTTTGGCTATGAAACGATTGCTGTCGAGGTGAGGGGGTGTCTTCACTTGAAAACCGGCTGCACGGCCCTGGATGAAGAGACCGTTTTGATCAATCCAGGCTGGGTTGATTGCACACCATTTGAGGACTTCAGGATAATTAAAACACCCCCGGGGGAACCCTTTGGAGCGAATGTCCTTCCGATTCATGATATTATCTGTATGAATAAAGCGTTCCCGGAAACGATAGGGCTGGTTAGTTCGCTTGGATACGAGATCGCCTCAACCGATATTTCAGAGTTTGTAAAGGCTGAAGCTGGATTAACCTGCATGAGTGTTCCATTTCTATCAAAACCTGCCTGAGACATTTTGTCTCCTTTTTCCAGCAAGACCCGGGGATAGCAGGGTTCCTGCTGTTATTGTTCAGAAATCTAAACCAGCAAAATTCACTCCATAATAGCTATTTGTCCACATGTTGCGGTGAAGATTGGCGGCAGTAACTATTGAAAACTAAAGTATGAATGCATAGCTTAGAATAATGGGCAACCCTGACTCATTAATGAATTGTAAGCCGTCGGGATAGCCGTGAAGGGGAATTACTGACTCCACACCTGTTAGGGTGATGACTGCGGGCAGCCTGACAGGAAGTTCCATACCAAACCTAACCGACAAGGAGGCAGCGGTATGATCAGATTCAGCAAGAGACAGCTGAAAATTCCTAATATGCAGAGACCCGTCTACCTGGTAACTGCAGGCCAATCCAAGTTTGATCGCGCAATCCCAGACCGACGTACTGAAGAGCTTTGCATTGAAGCGTTCAGCATGGCTGCAGGGATGATTGGCACGTCTCCGGCAGCACTGAAGAGCTATATACATAGCTGTTATTATGGCCACTTTGCCGACCATTTTGGAGACCAGTTGCTTGGAGAGGCGGTCATCCACGATCGACTTGGTCTTGACCCACTTGGCAACGTGGGCGTGAAAACGGGCGGTGCCACAGGGGGTTCAGCTCTCTGGGAAGGTTTCAAAGCCGTTGCCTCAGGTTATTCAGACTGTGTGCTGGTCATGGGATGGGAGCGGATGGACGAGGTTCCAACGGATGAAGGAAATTTCCTGATCTCCTGCGCGGCCGATAAGGACTGGGAATCCCCGCTCGGTCATATCTATACTGGCTATTATGCGGTAATGGCCCAGCGCTACTGGAAGATTTTCGGCAGGTCTGAGGAATCCTTCAGGAGAACCCTGGCCGAGATTTCCGTAAAACATCATGGCTATGCCCGGTTCAATCCATTTGCCCAGGCACCGATGAAAATAACAGTCGATGATGTACTCCACTCTCCAGTCGTTGCCTATCCACTGCGGGTGCTTGACTGTTGTCTGATGAGTGTCGGTGCTGCTTGTGCCATTCTCTGTGACGAGGATACCGCCAGCCAGATGGTTGAAGGTTCCAGAAACAAACCGTTAAGGATCTGGGTTGCAGCTGGTTCACACACCTTGCGACCAGCCGACCGTTTGAATATGGAGATTCCACTGCTGCCCAATGAAACACCTGACCAGTACAAGGACCTGGGGGAACGTTTCCCCGGTGCATCAAGATACCCAGGATTCACTGCATTTCTTGCAGCGCGGATGGCTGCCTACTATGGCTACGGTATGACCGGTATAACTGATCCAACCGAGGACCTCGACCTGGTGGAGCTTCATGACGCTTTTACCATCAGTGATGTACAGACATATGAGGATATTGGAATACGCCCCTATGGCGAAGGAAGGGATTATGTGGAGTCCGGCGATTGCTACCATACCAACCCTCACACGGGTAAACCCGGCAAACTGCCGTCCAATATATCCGGTGGACTGATTGGTTGTATGCATTCCGTTGGCGCCACGGGTATCATGCAGGCCTTCGAGGTGGCAACGCATCTCTGGAATCGTTGGAAAGAGTACCATGGAGATGAAAAACTCTGGAAATCCTTCAACCGGAAAAAACCGAGTGACTGGAAGAACCTCCAGGTTAAGGGTGCCAGAAGGGGAATGGCGATCAGCCATGCCGGAGTCGGGTCCCATGTCACGTCCACTATCCTTATGGATCCAGATCATCTTATCTTAAAAGATGTCTAGAGGAGAAAAGCTATGAGCACGTTCGGACAGGCCTGTGTAAAGAATAATCGCTATAAACTTAAAGGTTCATTCCATCATCTCAGCCCCCATATGCCTATCCGTGATGGTGATGATGACTGGAAACTTCTCGGCATAACAAACCCCCGAGCTATTACCTACATTCATTCATATGGCGGTGAAGCGATCTTTTTCGAATCGTTGAGCAGGAACAAGCTGCTGGCCAGCCGCTGTGACCAGGGAGATTGCGAGTCCAACGGGACGATCTATCTGCCATTCCGGATTCATTGTCCGGACTGTCTTGGAAAAAATACAGCTACCGACATTACTGATACTGCCAGGAAATCCGCCCGTATATACACATACATGGTCTGCGAACGTTCGGGGGCATTCAACCTGCTTGACAAGCCGATTAGATTTATCAATATCGCCTTCGAAGGGGTTGCCACCATTTTGATGAGCTACCTCAGTGTCGGGGAGCCTGCGCTCGACATGCGGGTCATCCCGATATTCAGGACAAGCGGGTCGACCTTTACGATCCTTGATCTCTCATGGGTACCTGAAGGTACAAGGGTGGAGCAGCTGCCTGAAGGTTTCAGTTTCTGACTTGAGCTGTTGAAAGGAAAAGAATCTGTAGTGTTATTATATGAAATCATTGATTTCTTTGAGGTAATCGGATGTATCGAGACCGGGAGGCGTCATGAAGACATACCCGAACCTGAATTATGGACTGGACGAAACCGTTAACCTGCTGCGTGAATCGGTACATGATTTTGTCGAAACCGAGATTGTTCCACTCGCTGCCGATATAGATCGAAGCGACCAATTTCCAGAAGAGCTCTGGCAGAAAATGGGTAATCTTGGCCTTTTGGGCATTACCGCTGAAGAACGATTTGGTGGTGCCTCGATGGGCTATCTTGAGCATACTGTCGCCATGGAGGAGATCAGCCGGGGGTCTGCTTCCATTGGCCTTTCCTACGGGGCTCATTCAAATCTCTGTGTCAACCAGATTAGCTTGAACGGAACTGAGATGCAGAAGCAACGGTATCTTCCCCGACTCATCGACGGTAGCCATGTCGGCGCCCTGGCGATCAGTGAGGCTGAAGCAGGTTCTGACATAACCTCAATGCGTCTTTCTGCTATTAAAAAAAAGGGTGGCTTTATTTTTAATGGTACCAAGATGTGGATTACCAATGGCCCCATTGCTGACGTTATTGTAGTCTATGCCAAGACCGCACCGGAGAAAAAGCAGCGAGGTATAACCGCCTTTATCGTTGAGAAAACCATGGAAGGTTTTACGACAAGCCCGAAACTCGATAAACTTGGCATGCGTGGGTCACCAACCTGTGAGCTCGCGTTCTATAACTGTTATATCCCCGACGAAAATGTTCTTGGCAAGATTGACAGGGGAGTGGAAGTGCTGATGAGTGGGGTTGACTATGAACGGATCGTTCTGTCCGGCGGACCACTTGGGATTATGGCAGCCTGTATGGAAGTGGTCTTGCCATATATTCACGAGCGCCGGCAATTTGGCCGCGCGATTGGTGAATTTGAGCTGATGCAGGGTAAGATTGCAGATATGTATTCGGCCTGGTCCGCGTCCCGAGCTTATGTTTACGCTGTTGCCAGAGCTGCAGATTCAGGGCACAGTATCCGTAAGGATGCTGCTGCGGTTATCCTGTTTGCCGCCGAACAAGCAACCAGGATGGCCCTGGAAGCAGTGCAGTGCCTTGGAGCAAACGGTTACATTAACGATTTTCCTGCCGGCCGGCTGTTGCGTGATGCAAAACTATATGAAATTGGTGCCGGTACAAGCGAAATTCGCAGGATGCTGATCGGACGGGAGATATTCAGGGAGACGGCGTAACGGTAGTCGGACATAAATCGAAGTTTCGTTGCATGTTGGCTATAAATTAATGTTATTAGTAGGAATATGACAGCGCGGTCACTCCAGCAGGAGACCAATAGCTTGTTGTCGCCCATTTTCTCTTATCGATTAATGAGTTTGTTAGAAAACTCGTTGATGCATATTATTGTAGAGTTGTTATATAGAATGAACATTCAATTCGTTAATCACTGAATTTAGGAGAATCCTTATGAAATATCTGCACACGATGATACGGGTAAGAAACCTCGACGAGTCAGTTGAATTTTTTACAAATAAACTTGGAATGGTTGAGACCAGAAGAAAAGAGGTAGAAGCCGGGCGTTTTACCCTGGTGTTTTTTGCAACCGCGCCAGGTGAGCCTGAAATTGAGTTAACCTATAACTGGGATCAGGAAGAGCCCTATAGCGTCGGTAGAAACTTTGGCCATCTGGCATTCAGCGTTGAGAACTTATATGATTATTGTCAATTGCTTATGGATAGAGGTGTTACAATTCTCCGTCCGCCAAGAGATGGCCATATGGCCTTTATCCGCACTCCTGATGATATTTCCATCGAGCTGCTCCAACAAGGAGAAAATCTTGCTGTCGAGGAGCCCTGGGCATCAATGGAGAATAAAGGTGTCTGGTAATAATCCCCGTAAAGTTTCAGGAAAAGGAACCGTTGAAAAATTTAATGCAGCAGAGAGAGGCTTGATTGACTAACACTGGATGACCCTTCTACTTCGAGGAAAACCCTGACATGTACCGTGAGAA
The DNA here is from genome assembly GCA_963776075.1 of uncultured delta proteobacterium. Taxonomy (GTDB): domain Bacteria; phylum Desulfobacterota; class Desulfobulbia; order Desulfobulbales; family Desulfocapsaceae; genus MADRE3. The sequence goes on along the minus strand of CAVZLG010000015.1, from coordinate 583,917 downwards.
TGCCCTGAAAAAAAAACTGTTTGATGGTAATCCTGCTCTTTCCTGCTGGCTCCACCTCACGAGCCCTATTGCTGCTGAGATTATGTCTTTGGTCGGCTATGACGGTGCGGTGATAGATCTGGAGCATGGTCCGGTAGATTATCTTGGTGCGACCTCCTTGATGCATGCAATGTCGGCAACATCTACCAGTTCGATTATCCGCGTTCCGTGGAATGATCCGGTTGAGATTAAACGAGCACTTGATACCGGCGTTGAAGGCATCATGGTTCCAAGTGTGGACACGGCTGAAGCCGCACAGGCAGCAGTTGACGCTTGCTGCTATCCTCCCCGTGGTATTCGGGGTGCAGCACATATCTTAAACCGGGCCTCATCCTATGGTCTTGAGAATGAGCGATATCTTCGTGAGAACGTTCGTGAACTTCTAATCATTTGCCAGGTAGAAAGTTTAGATTCTGTCGCCAACATAGATGAAATAGTGGGTGTTGACGGTGTTGATATGCTGTTTATCGGTCCACTTGACCTTTCTGGCAGTGCCGGGGAGTTAGGCAATTTTACTAACCCGGTTTTTGTAGAAGCACTCGCCCGGGCAGAGCGGGCTATAGTAGAGAGTAACAAGTTACTGGGAGGTATCCCCCGGCCAGGTGACTCACCGCTGGAGATGTTTGCCCGCGGATACAATCTTGTCGTCAGCTCGTCGGATGTCTTGTTGCTGCGTGATGCAGCTCGGGAAGACCTGCTCAAGAACACTCCCCGGTGATATTGGCAAACCGTTCGGTAACAAAAGTTAAAAAAACGCAGGTTTAGGCCAGCTCAGCACGTCTGCGCCGATCAGTTATCGAATTGGTGCTGATATTGCCTGGGATTATTCAGGGCCCTAATCGGATTGCCATGATAGAACGTGTTATATATCTATAAAAAAGCAAAAAGCGAATTATTCTAGTAGTTAGGCGCTAGCCGGTATCAATCGAGAAAAAGATCCGTTGAGAAACTCGTCGCAGTGTACCGGACAGCATGGTTTTCATCTTTTTTTAAATGGAGGTCTTAGAATGAAAAGTCGTTATAAGTCATTAATGGCATCTGTCATCGCCTTGTCGATAATCAGTGCAGGCGTAGCTGTGGCTGGCGAGAAGTTGAAGTACGCCCATGTCTATGAGACGAGCGAACCATATCACTACCGAATGGTCGAGGCTGCCGAGAGGATCAAGGAGCGTACTGATGGTCGTTATGAAGTCGAGGTTTTCCCTGCTTCTGCACTGGGTAAGGAAGCCGATATCAACCAGGGGCTCGCGCTCGGTACTGTCGATATGATCCATACCGGTAATCTCTTTGCCGGTCAGTCCTTCGGTCCTCTGGCCATCGCCGGTGCCCCATACATGTTCCGCGACCTGGATCACTGGCGGGCGTACTGGAAGAGCGACCTGTTCAAAGAGTTGAGTGAGGGCTACACCAAGGCCACCGGACACCACATCGTTGCTGCCACCTATTACGGTAGACGCCATGCAACCTCCAACAAGCCGCTGAACACCTGTGAGGACATGAAAAATCTCAAGATAAGGGTGCCCAATGCGCCGCTCTACATGATGTTCCCGAAAGCGTGCGGTGCCAACCCGACACCGCTCGCCTTTGCCGAGGTTTATCTGGCTCTGCAGCAGGGGGTGGTCGATGCCCAGGAGAATCCGCTGCCGACCATCAAGGCAAAGAAATTCTACGAGGTACAGGAGTATATCAATCTCACCGGTCATATCACCGACTCAATTCTCCAGATCATCGGAGGCCCGTTGTGGAATCGTCTTTCCGATTCTGATCGGGCAATTTTCGTTGAAGAACTGAAGAATTATGCTGCAGCTGCAACCAAGGATATCATAGACTCCGAATCAAAACTGGCTGAATGGTTCGAGTCGCAGGGTGTTACGGTAAACAAGGTCGACATCACCTCGTTCAGAGAAGCAACCATGAAGCTGCATAACGGCCCGGACGCCACCTGGTCCCAGGAAGTGTATGACCGTCTGCAGGCAATCAAGTAGAAAAATGATCAACGAGTAAACAGTAAAACGGTGGGAGAAGATGGCCATGACTATGGAAAACCAAAATTCGGAAGAACATTTTAAGGCGGATAAGGAGATGCTCGAAGATATTGAAGTCGATTTCTCGAACTACAGTTTCGAGGACTATGTGTCTCTGGTAATCTTCTGGGTCCTGGCAGTGGTCGTCTTCGCCCAGTTTTTCAGCCGTTACGTGCTCAACGACTCGATCGCCTGGACCGAGGAGATCGCCCGCTACCTTCTCGTCGCCGTCGCTTTTGCCGGCGCACCGATCGCAGTTCGCAAGAATACCCACATTCACGTGGAATTCTTCTATCGTTTCATCAACCGTGGGACCGGGCGATTCCTCTCAGTCTTTGTGGATCTCATTCGTATCGTATTTTTCGCATACGGCTCCTGGATTTCTTTCAAGATCTTGAAGATCATGCATCACCAGTATATGGTTTCCCTCAGGTTGCCGATGAGCTACCTTTACGCTATCGTTTTTGCCGGTTTCGCGCTGATGACCATTCGAGCGATTCAGGTTTTCTTACGCCATCAGCGCCAGGGCTACAGTTGTCTTGATTACAATCTTGCCATAAAGTCGCTGGATTAATGTCAGCAGCTCAACACTAAACATTAAAAGCCATCCGTTTCAGGAGTTTCGAAATGACGCTCATAATCATTATGCTCGTGGTTCTTTTCGCCTTGCTTATCATCGGGGTACCTGTTGGCATAGCCCTTGCCGGCAGCTCCATGCTATGGGTTCTTCTCTCGGGAAAAGTGCCGGACTTCGTAGTCATCCATCGTATGGTTAACGGCGTTGACAGTTTTCCACTACTTGCCATCCCCTTCTTCATCCTCGCCGGTAACCTGATGAACTCGGCAGGCATCACCAACCGTATCTTCGCCTTCGCCACCGCCTGCATCGGCTGGTTGCGAGGAGGGCTTGGGCACGTGAATATCATTGCTTCGGTGCTCTTTGCCGGTATGTCGGGTGCCGCAGTCGCCGATGCCGGAGGACTCGGCACTATCGAGATTAAAGCCATGCGTGACGCCGGTTACGATGATGATTTTGCGGTTGCCGTCACCGCCGCTTCTTCGACTATCGGACCGATCATCCCGCCAAGTCTGCCGATGGTCGTCTACGGTGTTATGGCTTCCGCCTCAGTCGGCCAGCTCTTTGCTGCCGGCTTCATCCCTGGCCTGCTCATGGCGGTCGCTCTGATGCTGCTCGTTGCCTGGTATGCGAAAAAGCGTAATTACCCGCGCGATGCCCGTTTTAATATTCGGCTGCTGGGTAAATCCTTTAAACGTGCCTTTCTCTCTCTTCTCACTCCGATAATCATCGTTGGTGGTATCCTCACCGGCGCCTTCACCCCTACCGAAGCAGCGATTTCCGCCAGTGTTTATGCACTTATACTCGGGGTTGTGGTCTACCGCACCCTGACCTGGAGACGACTGCTGGTCGTGAGTATGGACACCATTGAGACCTCTGCCATCATCTGCTTTATCGTTGCCGCTGCCTCGATTTTTGCCTGGATACTGACCAGCAATCGCGTTACCGAGCATTTCACCTCGCTTATCATGGAGATAACGCAGAACCCGATCCTCGTGCTTATCCTGCTAAACTTGATTTTGTTCGTCGTCGGCTGTTTTATGGAGACAGTGGCCGCGATCACCATCCTTGTCCCGGTTCTTCTGCCGATCGCAGTGGGTATCGGAATCGACCCGGTTCATTTCGGGGTTATCATGGTTCTCAACCTGATGATCGGGCTGCTGACACCGCCGGTGGGAATGGTACTCTATGTGCTGGCACGTGTTGCAGGAATCAGCTTCGAGCGTTGTGCGGCTGCAACATTGCCCTTTCTCTTTCCGCTCGTGGTTGTTCTGATACTCATTACCTTTATACCCAGTTTCTCCATGTGGCTTCCGACACTGATTTACCGTTAAAATAACAATTCCAGCCAATTTTGAGGAGTATGAGGCAAATCCTATGTGTGGCGATCTGATCTAGAAAATCTGCGGCGAGATCAAGTCGAGCATCTTTTGAAGATGGTTATTTTTTAATTCTAATCTTTTTTAAAGACTGTTATTTCTACCTGACCGGCTCGCAGATCTGCAATCCGGGACGAGCTCTTTCACAGGTAATAGTAACTGATCTCATTAACAAAATATAAACAGAAGGGCAGAAATGACGAAACAAACGTTTTTACGAATTGACAATAAGGATAATCTCATTGTTGCTCTGCGAACGCTTGATAGAGGAACAACCGTTGAGGTAGATGGAGAAAAAATAACACTCAATAGTGAGATACCGGCAAAGCAGAAGTTTGCCCTGACCACCTTCGAGATCGGAGAAAAAGCTACGATGTACGGAGTAATAGTTGGGGTGGCCACTCGACACATTCAGGCCGGCGACCTGATAACCACTGACAACTTGCAACATGCAACGAGCGCTTACGAAGAGCAGCATGAGTCATTTCAATGGCAGCCACCTCATCCGTACGATAGCGCTTCCCACGAGTTTTTGGGGTATAAGCGTCAAGATGGTAAAGTTGGCACTGCAAATTACTGGATCTTTGTACCGCTTGTATTCTGCTCCAACCAGGAGTTGTTTCAGCTTAAGGAGTTTCTACCAAGGACACTGGGTTTTTCCAGCGGGTCACGCTACGAGAAATTTACCAATGAACTCGCTAAACAGATACGTTCTGGTGTTGAAATGGATCCTGGTGCTATTGACATTGAGTCATCCGATATTCAGTCAAATCCTCTTTTTCCAAATGTAGACGGGATTAAGTTTCTAACCCATAGCTTAGGGTGTGGTTCGACTCCTGATGATATCGATTCTCTGTGCGGTCTTCTTGCGAACTATATTACCCATCCAAATGTTGGTGGGGCTACGGTTATCAGCCTTGGTTGTCAAAAGGCAGAGATTTCAGCCCTTCAAGAGCAGATAAAGCTTCGGGATCCTGATGGATTCAAACCGGTACTCTATTTTGAAAGGCAAGCCTGGAATGAACCGACCGATATGCTTGAGGCCGTAATCCAGCAAACCCTGGCTGGTCTGCAGAAAGCCAACGAGATTGCTCGGCAGCCGGTGCCTATCTCTGAACTGGTGGTCGGAGTTGAATGTGGAGGCTCTGATGGTTTTTCAGGCATTTCTGCAAACCCGGTAATCGGTCGTACTATTGACCATCTCGTTGCTGCTGGAGCCAGTGCGATTCTGTCAGAATTTCCAGAATTGTGCGGGGTCGAGAACGAACTGGTTGCCCGGTGCCGGAATCCGCAGCTGGCGGAGCGTTTTTTGCAACTGATAGGCGATTATCGTACCAAAGTCCAGAGTGTGGGCTCTGATTTTGATCTTAATCCTTCACCAGGCAATATCAGGGACGGTCTTATTACCGACGCAATGAAATCAGCAGGTGCTGCCAAGAAGGGGGGAACAGCCCCGGTGGTTGGTGTGTTGGATTATACTGAAAGACAGGTCGAGCATGGACTTAACCTGCTCTGCACTCCTGGAAACGATGTGGAGTCCACCACGGCCCTGGTCGGATCAGGGGCGAATCTGATTATTTTTTCAACGGGTCTGGGCACTCCGACGGGTAACCCTATCGTTCCTGTGCTCAAGGTATCTACCAATTCAAAGATGGCCAGGCAACTGGAGTACATGATTGATTTTGATACCGGTTCTATTATATCCGGAGAACAGAATATCGATGAACTCGGCGAGAAGTTGCAAAAAATGTGTATTGAAACGGCCAGCGGTATCTATCGGGCCAAAGCCTCCCGGCTGGGCCAGGAGGACTTTATCCCGTGGAAGAGAGGTGTTTCTCTGTAAATAACAGGTTACTGAATAAAAGGGAGCATTAATGTCCCACTGCCGATCCCTTGCTCTGCCAGTAGTTTGAGAGAGCGCCTGAGATAATCGGTTCCGACTATGAGCGAGTTCCAGACGGTGTCAATCTCGGGTTGGATATCCTTCAATTGATCACTCTTGTCTCTTGCTTCCCAGGCGGAGAGAAAGAGTTCCGGATGGCTGTTGGCCGGCAAGGGTACGCACCCTGCAGCCCCGATTTTGTTGAGCCAGCCAAAGTTCGGAGCCAATCCTTGATAAACTTTGAGACCGAGTTCTGCACCGCCTTTACATACTGCTTCAATGTACTCATTGTCACCTGAACTATCTTTAATGATCGTCGTCCATCCTCTTTTAACCATTTCGAAAATGAGTTCTGGCGGAATGACGACACCGGTGCAGCCCGGCATATTGTAGAGAACCATCTCCATTTCTGTGCTTTCCCGAAGTGTCCCGAAATGTCTCAGAAGGTCATCATCTTCTGTTGCTCTAAGGTAATAGGGGGTAATGGTTACAAATGTATTTATATGGAGTGATTCAAGGAGTCTGATGCGCTCAATAGATCGGACGGTTGATGATTCGAGAACCCCGCAAAGTATCGGGTATCCACTGGGTACAGCCTCAAGGGCAGTCGTTATAACCGTTTCGTAATCTTTGGTGGTTAAGACCGAACCCAATCCCGCAGTGCCACAAACAAAGAGCGCCGGTATTCCTGCATCAAGCTGTTTATGAATCAGTTTTTTCAGCGCTTCCACATCCACCTGCTGATCTTCTGTCAACGGGGTGAGAAGTGGGGGGATAATTCCTTCAGGTATCGTAACATTTTTCATTTAATCTTCCTCCTGACAAACAAATATCAATAAGTAACTATATCCAGAATAACTGGCCTCAGGTGAGCATGGATAGCGGGGCTAACGGGGTGTTATAAACCTGTGTGCAGTAGAGCCCCGGCCAACAATATGTACCCATTGGACCATACCCCATCTGCCCTTATTAAATCCACTATTTTGTTCGATTAAATATCATAGGGGGGGACATGATTTGACACTGTTTACCGCAGTATCTGCCGCTGCCAGAGCGCCTTCAAGATAACCCGCTTCAAGCTGTGCAAATTCGCTTGCGGCGAAGTGTAACCTTAGTGACTCGAGTTCTTTTTCATGTTTTGTGGCGGGAAAAGCGGCATGCATCGGTGATTCTTTGCGGTCCTGATCTGTTGCAACCCACTTGTCTTGTGCCCAGTCTTTCACATAGCTTGTTTCTACGTCCAGGGCTTCAGGGCCGAAGATTATTCCGAGCTGAGCCAGGCATTGAGATTTGAGCTGTTCGCTGGAAAATTGAGTTCTAACAGCAGGTGGCAGGCCGATAAAGCCAAATAATGCAAAACCGGAATCCTCGGCTGATGAGCCGTCATGGATTTCTACCATGGGCCCAACCCGGCTGAAGGCTTGGCCCGATAGACCCTTTTTTCGCCAGAATGACTTATTATACACAGCAACAAACTTGGCCTGCCCGGACATCCAGGTCTGCTGGGCCTGTAAGGCGTTGACGAGTTCCTCTGACAGGTATTGCTGAGGTTTCAGATATTTCACTATCAACCGTGGCGGCAGTGCCACTACCAGCTGATTTGCTGTGAATGTCTTTTCGCCTCCATGATTCACAGCTGTTACCTGCCATAGATTATTCTGTTTTTTAATGTCCATTGCAGCATGTTCTGTCCTGATGCTGGTCTGGTCCAGGTGGTCGGTCAGCGCTGTGATCAGTTTCTGCATGCCCCCTTTTACCCGGTAAGATGTGATTGCACCCGCGCTGCCAGGTGTACGGGAGGGGGCCTCTTCAGGGTGCATATGATAGAGAGCGTCACCCTGAGAATATTGTTCAAACCATTCAGTGTTCAGATGTTTGAGTAGCTGTCTGATCCTCGCCTGATGCGCCCAAAACCAGGTCGGGCCCAAGTCAACAGATAAATCAGAATCAGTACCTGCTGGCTGACCGGCGATTCGACCGCCGAACATCGATTTTGCTTCAAGTAAAAGATACGGGATATGTGTTTCTTGTAATCTGAAAGCTGTGTAAAGACCTGACACTCCACCGCCAACAATGATTACCTCAGCGCTATTCACTAGAAGTTCTCCAGATAGGGGCGTAAATCCAACTCGTGTGTCCAAGTGCTTTTCGGTTGCTGGCTGAGTTGCCAATAGCATTCAGCGATATCGTCGGGGTTCAGCATTCGCTCGACTGGCAGTGAGTGCAACTTTCGACTTTTTGCCGTATCAATGATACCGTCTACCAGGATATGGACAATATGCAGCCCCGAGCTTTGATACTGTCTTGCAAGCGATTGAACAAATCCACGCAGTGCAAATTTTGCTGAGCTAAACGCACAAAACTGGTTTCCACCCCGTATACTTGCGGTTGCACCAGTAAAAATTGCAGTGCCTCCGTTTTCTGCCATGTCCGGCAGCAGCTCTTTTGACAGCAAAAAAGCCGACAAGGTACCGGCGCGCCAGCATTGTTCAAATCGCTGCGCCGAGGTTTTCTCGAAAGGGGCTATTAAAAGTTCGGCGGCATTATGGATGAATACGTCAGGTACACCATACCTCTGTTTTATTTCCGTTAGTGTATGTTCCACCTGGTCTTGTTCAGAGAGATCACCTTTCAATTGAATAATCTCTTTTTCCACCTGGTGATTGGTTGACCTGTTGATACCAATTACCTGGAAATCTTTAGCTGCGAAAAAACGCGCCAGGGCACTCCCAAGGCCTTCACCCATGCCGCCGATAAGAACTACTTTTTTATGACTCATGATCCCATCTCCAAAAGACCGAATTTAACGAAAAAATAAAGTGCTGGCTGATTTGCAACGAGTCAAATATGCTGAATTTTTCTCATTTTACGCACATAGCTTCAATTTTTATTTCGATACCAATTATGCCCGTTGAGCACAGGCGAATAGTTGACAGAATCTTAGAATCTGACAATTTCCTGCCAGGCCAGTGCTATCATTATCCCTTAATGCAGTTTTGAGATGCTACAATAGTAAGCAGCATGTTAATTTTTCTCCACATTGTTTATAATTTGAGCGTACAATACGGCTTAATTTACGGTTGAGAAAAACGGGCGATAGCGAATGGAGTGACAATACAGCAAGGTGTCGGGGGAAATTGCCAGATAATTTCAGGTTGCGAGCATCTTACGATGGAATAGAGAAACAACCAATGAGAGCTTTATAATGCCATTTTCTGTAATGATCATCGTCCTTCTCGCGGCGTTATTGCATGCGACCTGGAATTTTCTCGTAAAAGCCACGGATGATAAATACCTGAGCATGAGTGCCGTGGTAATCGGCCATGCACCTCTTGCCATGGTTGCCATGCTCTTCTCACCGTTCCCATCGATGGAGTCTTTGCCCTATGTCTTTATCGGTGCGCTTCTGCATGTTGGCTATCAGCTGTTTTTGCTTGCCTCCTACCGCGTCGGTGATTTAAGTCAGGTTTATCCATTGGCACGCGGTATTGCGCCCCTGATTGTTACCGTTGTTTCTTCAACGGCCCTGGGGGTGAAATTTTTGCCCTCAGAACTTTTTGGAATTATCATTATAGCCATGGGAATCAGCAGCCTGTCGCTGGTACGGCGACATGACGGCCAGCTCAACCGTCGTGCCGTGTTTTGTTCACTGATGACGGGAGGATTTATCGCCGCCTATTCACTGGTAGACGGTACCGGGGCGCGCCAGGCAGGCACTGCACTCGGATTCTATGGTCTCCTTTCGGTTCTCAATGCGCTGATTTTTGCTTTGATCATGAGATTCCTGCGTCCGGGAACCATTGAGAAAGTTTTCTGTGAGAAATATCAGCTGGCCCTCATAGGAGGTGGTATATCCTTTTTTGCTTACGCCATCGCCATATGGGCATTTACCCAGGCGCCAATTGCTTTAGTGACTGCCGTCAGGGAAACGAGCATTATCTTTGCGATGTTGCTCGGCATCTTTATTTTAAAGGAACGGTTCAGTCTGGTGAAGGTTCTTGCTACGATTTTCATCCTGCTCGGCATGGTGATGCTCCGTCTGAAAATTTGACCCGTTTAAGGTGATGGGCATCGTTATCCCGACATTGATAAAAGCACGGTGGAAAATACTGAGAGTGTATCGGTTCAATTTCGGTCTACTCGGGCCAACTTTTATTCCTGCTGTTGTTGCACATTCTCCTAATTGTAAAGATTGTAGAGCCTTTCACTATATAAGGCTTGCAATTAGCGACGTCTCCTGCTAGTCGTTTGGGTAAAGTTGGATGAGTGATTCAGCTTGCGTTATTACCTTAATTTTTCAAAATATTGTAGAGGAGGACTGCCATGAGAATGTATACGTTGTTCACTATAGTGGGTCTGATAATTGGTGTTTGTGCTTCATCGGCACTGGCAAAGGGACGCCTGGTGGTCTATTGCAGCAATGAGCCCGAGGCCTGTCAGACAGCGGTTGATCTGTTTGGCGAAAAAAATGACGTGAAAGTAGACATGACGCGCTCCGGGTCCGGTTCGACTTACGCCAAAATTCTGGCAGAAAAGGACAATCCTAAAGGTGACGTCTGGTACGCCGGGACGCTTGACCCTCACTCCCAGGCTGGTGTGAACGGGCTCCTCGAAACCTACAAGTCACCAATGTTGTCAGAAATCGGGGATCGGTTCAAGAATCCTGCAACCAACAAGGCTAATCAGACGACAGGCGTTTATGCTGGTGTTCTCGGCTATTCTGTTAACACCAAACTTCTCAAGGAAGAAAACCTGACCATGCCAACGTCATGGATGGACCTCACCAAGCCTGAATATAAAGGCCTCATTCAGGTTGCCAGCCCGCAGAGTTCCGGCACAGCCTACACTGCCCTGGCGACATTTGTCCAAATCTGGGGTGAAGATGAAGCTTTCGTTTATCTCGCCAAGCTTCACAAGAATGTTGGACAGTATACAAAATCAGGATCAGCACCCGGCAAAGCCGCCGCTCGTGGAGAAACACTTATCGGTATTGGGTTTCTGCATGACCATGCCAAGCAGATCAAGAACGGTTTCCCACTTGAGCTCGTTGTTCCAAGCGAAGGGACAGGATATGAGATCGGGGGGCTGAGCATCATTAAAGGCGCCCGTAACCTTGATAACGCCAAGAAGTTTGTTGACTTTATGCTCTCCAAGGAAGGACAAGAGATCGGTGCCTCAATAGATATGTTCCAGGTTCCGACAAATGTCAATGCGGCGATCCCTAAAGAGGCTATCCGGCTTGATGAAGTTAACCTGATCGACTACGACTTCGTGACGTATGGAACTGAAGAAATGAGAACCCATCTCATCGATCGTTGGGTAAAGGAAATCAAACCTCTGGAGCGCTAGCACGATCATTTGTCCGTGCCGTTGCGAAACTTCGCATCTACACAGGAACAGTATATGCAGATTTCTTTTGGGGAGCGGAGTTTTCGAATCGGCCTGCTCGTATGGATCGCAATCGGGGTGATCGCCTACCTGGGATTACCCTGGTTTGCCCTTGAGTATGGCCTGTTTGATGCGACGGTGGAGGAATATCTTGATGCGCTTGGCTGGAGGACACATAGTCTCAGCCTGATCGCACCTCTTTTTTTTCTTGCTCTTGCGCCACTCTGCTTTACTCATTTTCGAAGGTTGACTCAGGGGCGGCTGCTCGTATTTATTGCAGCGGCGGCAGCCTTGCTGATTGTTGTAGATTTCATTCGTGCCGATAATTCAATGGGCCTCGGGACTGCTGTAATCCTGATCTCTCTCACAGCTCTTTTTTCTTATGGGATTGCCAGGCTTGGCGGACATCAGGGAGATACGTTTGTGTCCGGTGCCGTAGCCTTTATTATTCTCATAATCGGAATATTCATCTTTTTCCCGATTCTGCAAATTTTTTATAAAGTAGCGGTGGATAAAGAGGGGGGGCTTGCTCCCTTTCAATTTTTCAACATCATCACCTCGTTCGGCATTGGCAGAGTTGTCCTGAACACACTGGTGCTTGCTATTTCAGTTGGTGCTGCAACCACCATACTTGGATTGATCTTCGCGCTCTACTCGATCCGCTCGACATCACCACTCAGATATCTGATGCGGGTCTTTTATATCCTGCCCATCATTACACCGCCGTTCGTGGTCGGTATGTCTCTTATTCTTCTTTTTGGCAGGGCAGGTGTTGTTAACGATCTTCTCATGTACCTCTTCGGCAATGGCGGCCTTTTCATTGGAGCAGGTGAAACCGGGATATTTCAGCGTTCAGGCTATATCTATGGTTTTGCAGGGATCTTCCTGGCACAGGTGCTCGCCCTGACACCAGTCAGCTACATGGTTATTGTCGGTATGCTTGCCTCGATCAATCCGGCCATGGAAGAGGCGTCACTTACCATGCGGGCCTCCCGCTGGATTACCTTGCAGAAAGTGACACTTCCGCTTCTCGCGCCCGGTCTTGCCAACGCCTTTCTTTTGGGGGTTATTTCCTCAGCAGCTGACTTTGGTAATCCACTGGTTCTTGGCGGAGAGTACGATGTGCTTTCAACCGAGATCTATTTCTCCATAGCAGGTGCCCAGCTCGATTTTGCCAAGGCGGCTGCTCTTGGTATACTCTTGCTTTTACTTTCACTGTCAATTTTTTTGATCCAGAAAAAATATCTCGGTAACAAGTCGTACGTGACGGTTACAGGGATTCAGACCTCTGGAAATGTGACTCCACTTCCAGAACGCATGCAGAAATTTATGACCCTGTTTGTTGCTTTCTGGCTGCTTTTAATCGGTGTTCTCTATGCGAGCATCTTTCTCGGTGGTTTTGTCAAACAGTGGGGTGCTGATTATACGCTCACACTGTCCCACCACAGGGAGTTATGGGGAAACGGGTTTTCTTCAGGAGCCTGGCCGTCATTTGTTAATTCGCTTTTCTATTCATTCATAGCTGCCCCGATAACTGCCATTCTCGGTATTCTCATAGCCTATGTCCTCACACGCAAAAGCTTTATGGGACATGGATTAATCGATTTCGGAACCGTTCTCATTTTTGCGGTTCCCGGCACTGTTACCGGTATAGCGTATATCATGGCATTCAATACAGCGCCATTGGAATTGACCGGAACAGCGGTGATTCTCATTATAACCATGGCTATTCGTGCGATGCCCGTCGGCATCCGGGGAGGCATGTCTGCCTTGAGCCAGATATCGACGAGCCTTGAAGAAGCTTCGTTACTCCAGCGTGCTGGCAGTTTTAAGACCCTCCGCTCTGTATTGCTGCCGTTGCTGAAGTCCACGATTATCTCATCAACAGCCTATAGCTTCATTCGTTCGATGACCACCGTTTCCGCCGTAATCTTTCTCGCCTCAGCGGGGACGAATGTTGCCACGACCTATATCCTTTCACGAGTTGAAAGTGGCGATAATGGTGTTGCCGTTGCATATGGGTCTGCACTGATCCTGACCATGCTCGTTTTCACCCTTCTGGTTCAGCTTCTTACCGGTCGCTCCCGGGTAGAAAAGCAGACCTAAGTATCAAGGAAAGACACATGACCAGCAAAAGCTCTATAAAGATAATTCTTAAAAATATTTCCAAACATTTTGGCAAAGTCCGTGTCATTGATAATCTCAATGTGTCATTTGAGCCTGGAACACTCACCACATTGCTGGGTCCTTCAGGGTGTGGAAAAACAACGCTCCTTCGACTGGTCTCAGGGCTGGAACCGCCAACAGGGGGCGAGATCTGGTTTGGCGAAGAAAATGTTACCACCTATTCGGCAACCCAGCGTGACGTCGGGATGGTCTTCCAGTCCTATGCTCTTTTTCCCCATATGAATGTTGAGAAGAACGTTGGGTATGGTCTCGGGGTACTCAAGAAAAAGCCAGCGTTTATCAGGGAGGCGGTCAGTAACGCCCTGGAAACGGTTAACCTGCAGGGCTTCCAGAAACGTTACCCGGACGAACTCTCAGGCGGTCAGCAGCAGCGGGTGGCGGTTGCCCGGGCACTGGTCCTCGAACCAAAGGTGCTGTTGTTCGATGAGCCGCTCAGCAATATCGATTCAAAACTTCGACGGTCGATGAGGGATGACATCCGACTGCTGCAGCAGAAAACCGGTATCACCTCGATCTACGTTACCCATGATCAGGCGGAGGCTCTTTCTGTCTCTGATGAAGTCATAGTAATGAACAACGGCACCATAGAACAGCAGGGAGCACCGCGAGATCTCTATCGAAAGCCAAAATCTGCATTTGTTGCCAACTTTATTGGAGAATCCAATGTCGTGGAAGCAGTTTTGGAGGTGCACGGTTCAACCGCAAAAGTCAGGTTGGGAGAAACGACTCTTGACCTCGGCTCAAATGAGCTCGATAACAAACCCGGTAAGGTGAAGCTCTCTCTTCGTCCCGAAATGTTCAGGCTAAAGGCCAAGGGAGAACCTGCTCAGCACCTTCCCGGTACTATTGTTAACAGTTCCTATATGGGGCCGGTTACCGAATATCTCATTTCAACCCCGGTCGGCGAACTTTTTACCACAGCTCCTGCCGGCGATCATGAGTTTACACCTGGTTCAAGCGTTTATCTCCATCTCAACCCGGATGAGTTGATTATTCTTCCGGATGAACGTTAGCCGTCCTGCTTATATGGTTCCAGACGACTCACCGGAAAGAGGGGCGGGCGATGATCTGTTTGAAATAATCAACTGGAGAACCTCCTGGCTGAACTCTTTAAGGCTGTTTAATACCATGTCGGCGCGGCTGAAATCCTGCCCCATGGTGAATTCGTTGGGTATGGCTACACCATACATTCCTGCACTTTTGGCCGCATGCAGACCGTGCGTCGAATCCTCGAAAGCGATAGAATGCTGTGGCGCGATTCCCAGCAATTTATTGGTTGTCAGATAGATCTCCGGATCAGGTTTCTGTCTGGTAACCATATCACCGCCGACAATTTGACTGAATGAATCGATAAGGCCATGGGCACTCAGGATCGCATGTACTTCTTTTCTATGCGAGGATGAGGCTACAGCCATTGAAACCTTGTCCTTAAACGTACTGATGACCTCACACACACCATCGCAGAGCTCCACGTCGGGCACAAGTTTCATATAGAGGGCCTGCTTTTCAAGGACAAGTTCTGTAATAGATTTTTTGATTGAATGACTGTTGATATAATCGGTCGCTACTTTCTCGTTACTGGTTCCTGCAAAGGAGAGAAACGTTTCAAATGAAATAGTGCCAACTCCATTCTGTATAAGGGCCTGCTTCCACGCACGGTAGTGGAGCTTTTCCGTGTTAACAAGCGTACCGTCGAGATCAAAAATAAATGCTTTTATCATGATGTATCATTGTTGGAAATTAAGCCAGGAAATCAGAACCATAGGCAAGGTGAACGGTTTCCTGTAAGAGGTGAAGAAATGCCCGGGCATGTTTTGAGAGGGGTCGTTTCCTGGGGTATAAAAGGTAATATGATGCTTTAAGATCAAGGCCGCTCAGGTGAACTTTTTTCAGCCATCCGGCAGCAATCTCTCGCTTCACTGCGACTTCAGGAATTATAGTTACGCCATAACCCTCTTCGACCAGTCTTTTAACCGTTTCGACATTCTGCACTTCAATGACGTTATTGAAAATGACTGTTGCCTGCACTCCCCCAAGCATTTCCTCCATTTTTCGGCGAATCAGCGTGCCATGTTCACGCCAGATAAAAGGATAGGGTTTCAAATCGTCTACTTTTATTTGAGATCTCTTGGCAAGAGGATGATCGACTCCAACAACAAACACAAAAGGCTCCTGATGTATCATTGTGTATTGGATATCGGGCTCAGGTTTTACGACCCCCCCAAATCCAAAATCGACACTGCCTTCGAGGAGCTTGGTGATAACTTTATGAGAATTTCCCGTATGCAGTTCGACTTCAACTCCCTGGTACATTTTAATAAAACTACCCATTGCCTGAGGCAGGAAATAGGTACTGAAAATGGCCGTGGAGGCAATATTGATCCTGCCGATATCCAGTTCTGATAAATCTTCAAACAGCTTCTCTATATCTTTCAGCTCATTGAGCAGTACGTTAATTTTGGAGAAGAGGGCTTCTCCCTCATCGGTGAGCTTGATCTTTTTTCCTGTCCGGTCAAAGAGTTTAATACCGTAAGTGTTTTCAAGGGCTTTGATCTGCTGACTGACCGCAGGCTGGGTTAGGAACAGTTCCCTGGCAGCCTTAGTGAAACTGCGGGTAAGGGCGACTTGCTGAAATGTTCGAAGCTGGTCAAGTTTCATTAGAATTTCTTATGGTAACGAGAACGACATATAATTTGATTTTTTTCTTATTAATATGAACTATAAGATACTATCAAGGTCTTATAATACTGTTGCTCTATACTTTTCGCCAGAGGCGAACAGCAGGAGCGTCAGAATAATTCGAGTAAGCTTCTGCTTTCTATTACGGTTACCCAGTTGATCGTAACGCGTTCACTATAAATACTTCTTATCTGTCGAGATGTAATCAGTAAATTATGAATGATGCCATGACAATCGAATGCCTGACGCCTTTAATTACCATGTCGATGTCTTATACTCATAGAGAGTTGTTACTGTCTAATCTTCTTTTGAAGGAAGGAACAGACGATAAAATATCGTAATCAAATAAATAGAAACCTGGACAAGAAGCGCTTCACTTTGAAGGAGGGATCAGGAAACCTGACAGAAAATGTTCGGGGGCACCATGGGCTGACTTCTAAACAAAAAATGTATATTCATATCGATATATTATTAAATCGTTTCGCTAAAAACCCCGCACTTGAGAGGGAGGAGTATTATGGGAATTGAAATTGAAAAAAAGTTCCTGCTGACAGGCACAGAATGGAAGCAACGTGCCACCGGCACTGCTTATCGGCAGGGCTATCTTAATTCTGTCAAAGAGAGAACGGTGCGTGTACGAACAATTAATGATCAGGGCTTTCTGACCATAAAAGGCGTCAGCGTCGGTGCCACACGACTTGAATATGAGTACGAGATTCCTCTTGTGGATGCAAATGCACTGCTGGATGAGCTTTGCGAAAAACCCCTTATCGAGAAGAACAGGTATAAAGTAAATTTTAGCGGGTTTACCTGGGAAATAGATGAATTTTTTGGTGAAAACGATGGACTTATCGTTGCTGAAATTGAACTTGAAAGTGAGGATCAGGCGTTTGAGAAACCGGAATGGGTCGGAGAAGAGGTAACGGGTGATTCTCGATACTTCAACTCAAACCTGATCAATAATCCCTATACGAAATGGGAATAACAGGGCTTTGTTTCATCTGCTCTTGCGTATGAACTGATTATTGGAGATTTGATATGAGTGTATTTGACCCGAACAAAGCCACTTCGGCAGATGAGGCAGGACAGATAATTCCCCGTGCTGAATTTAGAGTATTCGGTCAGGGAATTATTGACATTGTCGGTATTTCCATGTGGAATGCCCAGGCTAAATTGTTTAAAATCCGGCAAAGCAGTGAGACGTATGTTCTCTCGTGCCACACGAACGAGGCAAACGTCAAGATACGGGACGGCCTGCTCGACATCAAGACCAAGGTTGGAGAAACGGAAGAAGGGTACGAGATTTTTCAACCAAGAGGCAAGTTTCAATTTCCCGTTAAAAAGGAAGATCTCGCGACAATCTTTGAGCATCTCCAAGTAGCAGTGAAAATTGAGCAGCCGGTCTGCACCTTTGACGAATTCCTCGATCTTGTTGCAGACAGCGCCGACCTGACGGCCGTTGCCGTTGACAAGGAGCGCTATGGTTTTTCAGTTGACGGGATTATCTGCGAGTATGGTGAAATACTTTTTAACGGTGCTCTGGTGGAAACAGCATGTGTCGAGAGCGAAGATTACGCGGCAATGAAATCAGTCATCGATAAACTGGAAATAGCTGCTTTTGAAAACACCAATTACCTCAGAGCAGCAAAAGAAATCGTTGGCATGTAAAAGAAGGTTCTGATGTTTGGAGAAAAGCTCTTTTGAATGTATATGAGGAGCCACTAACCCCGAAACGGGGAATAACAAAGGAGGGTACCATGAAAAGAGGACTCGTTGTGCTATTGGTCGCGTTATCGTTTGTTGCAGGTTCTTTTGCTGCAGCATATGCCGAGTTTCCGGTAAAACCGATAAAGCTGATTGTTTACACGAAACCGGGTGGGGCGATTGATATCTTTGCCCGCAAATTCACGGCAATCGCCGCAAAACACACCGATGCAACGTTCGTTGTTGTCAACAAGAGCGGTGCCGGCGGTACTGTCGCCATCAAATACATCCTGTCTGAAAAAGCCGACGGCTATCAGTTTGCTGCCGTCACCCGTTCGAATATAGGGAAAATCGTTTCAGGTGGAAATAAGATCAAGGTCGAGGACCTGAACTGGATGGCATTGTTTGTAACTGATCCGGAGGCCATTATCACCAGCCGTAACCAGGAGGTTAATACCTGGGAACAGATTGTCGCCGATGCCAAGGAAAAGGGTGGAAAGCAGCTCTGGGTTGGTCCTGCCGCAGGGGGGAACGATCACATCATGGCAATGAAAACCTGGAAGGCGGCTGGTATTGAAGCCAAGTGGATACCTTATGCAAGCGGTGGAAAGGCGATGGCTGCCCTTCTTGGTGGCCATGGTGTTGTTTATGTGGGGAATCCTCAGGATGTCATTGGCCGACCGGACCTGAAAATTGCGGCTATATCCAGCGAAAAACGACTTGAAGGTGAATTTGCCGATGTTCGGACATTTTCCGAACTTGGATTGCAGGGTCTTGATAACGAAATCCTGTGGCGTGGTTTTATGACGAAAAAAGGGATCCCGGCAGAGGCCCAGGCGTTTTACGACGATCTTTTTACCAAGGTCAATGCTGATCCGGAATGGCAGGAATATGTTCAGCGCGGTGGAGCGGTACCTCTGTTCCTGAAAGAGGCTGAGTTCTTCAAGATAATCAAATCAGATCAGCAGGAATTTACCGAAGCTTTGAAACAAATCGGTGCAATTAAATAATTCGACCGAGATTCAACGCTATCCCTGCCGCATAGTGACATCGATCCTGTGCGGCAGGGATAACCCCGGAGATATAACATGGAATATTTCAGTGAAGGCACCGGCCTCGTTATCTGGTTTTTCCTCGTATTTCTTGCCGGTTGCGGGACTGTCCTTGCTTTCAGGTTTTCGAAAAAAAAGGATTATGCCGGCCAGGCAATCATCCCGACAATGATGATCGCCTTTTCATTGCTGTTGTGGGCGATAACATTCAGTTTTCCGAGTGAGGAGGCCGGTCCTGCAGTCCTTCCACGATTATGGATATTCTGGTCGGTACTGCTTGCGGGCCTTTTGCTGCTGTTTTGTTTTATGGGGAAAACCGATAAAGATCCCGAAAGTGGCAGGTTCGGTTTTCTGCTGAAAGGCATCATTCTTACTATAGTTTATTTTTTCGCCATAGAGATTCTCGGCTATTTTATCAGCTCCTTTCTGTTTTTGGCAATATTGATGTACCTGCTGTCCTATCGTAAACCGCTTGTCGTCATCATTGTCTGCACCGGCTGGGTCTTATTTTCCTATATCATTTTTTACAAACTGCTTTACATACAACTGCCACTCGGGCTTATCGAAGATTTTATCTAATAGTAACGTTATTCCGGTAATGATTTTCAAACGGTGATTTCATGGATCTCGCAGATAGTTTTGCCATCGGTTTTTCAGTTATACTCGGCTGGAAACCTCTACTGATAATAACGGCCGGGGTAATCGTCGGCATCCTGGCCGGAGCAATGCCCGGTCTTTCCCCTTCAACAGCCGTGGCACTGCTTGTACCATTCAGTTATACAATGAGTCCGGCGCTTGCGCTGATTCTGCTGACCTCTATTTATATCGCTTCAAATTACGGTGGGTCGATCACGGCGGTCCTGATTAATACTCCCGGAACGCCGTCGGCAGCGGTCACCGCGATGGACGGATACCCGCTCACCCAGCAGGGTAAAGCCGGAAAAGGACTGGGGACTGCCCTTGTGGCTTCCACCATTGGTGGAGCGGTCGGCGTCGCCATCCTGATCCTTTTTGCTGTTCCGCTGGCCAGGATTGCCCTGAAATTCAGTCCGGCCGATTATTTCGCTCTTGCCTTGTTCGGACTGGCGACGGTGGCTTCCATGAGTCGCGGAAATGTTTTAAAATCAATGATTGCCATTCTCTTTGGACTCATTATCAAGACGATCGGCATAGACCCTATTTCCGGTGTCTCCCGATTTACTTTTAACAATGATCTGCTCTACGATGGCTTCACCTTGATTCCTGCACTCATCGGTCTCTTTGCCGTCAGTGTGGTTTTTGCAAAATTTGAGACCTGGACCGGTGCCGGCAGGGTACTGGATAAGATAGATAACAAACTCCCGAGCCTGGCGGAGTTTATGCAAATTAAATTTACGATCCTGCGCTCATCTATCATTGGCACAATCATCGGTATTTTCCCAGGTGCCGGTGCTACAATCGCTGCGTTCATCAGTTATGATATGTCAAAACGTGCCAGCAAGGAGCCCGAGAAATTTGGACATGGGTCACTTGAAGGAGTCGCTGCTGCTGAGAGTGCAAATTCCAGTTCTGTCGGCGGGGCACTGGTGCCACTTCTTGCCCTTGGCATTCCAGGAAGTGCAACTGATGCCGTATTGTTGGGAGCGTTCATGCTCCATGATCTTGTACCCGGCCCAATGCTGTTCCAGAATAATCCCGAAATTGTCTACGGTATTTTTTCTGCCTTGATCGTTGCTAATATCATTATGCTGGTAATCGGCCTGTACGGAAACCGCCTGTTCATCAAGGTTGTCTCCGTGCCTGAGGCAATCATGTTTCCGCTTATCCTGACGATTGCGATCATCGGCAGTTTCGCGGTCAGCGGCTCGATGTTCGATGTTGCCGCCTGCATCGGTTTTGGAATTGTGGGTTGGCTTTTCAAGCGCTATGGCTTTCCGGTTGCCCCGATTGTCCTCGGGATCGTGCTTGGCAAAATGGTTGAAGAGAACTTTCGCCGGGCAGTAATGATGGACGGCTACGGGGTGTTTTTCCGGGATAAGCTGGCATTCATTGTACTGCTTATTGCGCTTTTTTCTTTTGTCTGGCCGCTCTATAAATCCTGGAGACACCATCGTGACTCCAAAGCGAATGAAACGGAGCCTGGAACTGTATGAAAATTTTACGAAATAAAATTGGGATTGAAAAAGAGATCGAAGAATTTCTCAACCAGGTGAGCAGGTCAGGAATGATCTTTTGCCAGGGATGTGATTATTATTTGTCCGGGAAAGCGGATGATTTTTCAAGGAAACTAGAGGAAATCGCAACCTGTGAACATGCCGGTGATGATTTGAGGAGATCAATCAATGAGCATCTCTTCACAAAAACACTTATTCCAGAATCCCGCGGCGATGTAATGGAACTCCTGGAAAATATGGATTCGCTGCTCGATCGTTTCAAGGGAGCGCTCTGGCGGTTTGAAATCGAGAAACCGGAGCTGTGTGAGGAGTTCCATGATGATTTTCGCCAGCTTGTAAAGTCGGTGATTGAAGCCAACGAGGCAATTGTTCTGTCATGCCGGGCTTTTTTTACCGATATATCAAACGTTTCAAGTCATCTTCACAAGGTCTCTTATTGGGAGACAGAGAGTGATAAGATTTCTTCTAGACTACAGACCGCCATTTTTAATAATAAAGCTTTGCGCTTGAGTCACCAGATACAGCAGCAGTCCTTTGCCCGTCATCTTGATAAAATAGCAGACCGAGCAGAAGATATCGCCGACAGGCTCAACATTTATACTATAAAACGCAGCCTCTAGGGGGCTTGTAATGTTCTTTGTTTTTCTTTCAAGCGGTTTTTTCCTCGGCTGGTCTCTTGGGGCAAATGACGCCTCAAATGTCTTTGGAACCGCTGTCGGATCGAGGATGATCAAGTTTCGCACCGCCGCAATTTATTGCAGTATCTTTGTAATTCTTGGTGCAGTCATCAGCGGAGCCGGTGCCTCTCATACCCTCGGCAAACTCGGTGCAGTTAATGCGCTGGCCGGCGCCTTCATTGTCGCCTTCTCTGCCGCACTCAGTGTCTATTTGATGACCGTTGCACGTTTTCCCGTTTCTACATCACAGGCTATTGTCGGGGCGATTATTGGCTGGAATTTATTTTCAGGCTCAGTTACCGATATGGGTGCACTGACCAAGATCGTCTCGACCTGGGTTTTATGCCCCCTCCTGTCAGCGGGTATTGCAATTGTCTTCTACGTGGCAACTTCATTTTCGATAAAGCGGTTTCGAGTACACATGTTCAAACTCGATTCGATTACCCGCTACTCTCTACTGTTTGCAGGTATATTTGGGTCTTTTTCACTGGGGGCAAACAATATTGCCAATGTCATGGGAGTTTTTGTGCCGGTGGCCCCCTTTGACACCCTCTATTTCTTCGGGATAGGTCTGTCACCAGCGCAACAACTCTTCTTTCTCGGTGGTGTTGCCATCGCGGTTGGTGTCTTTACCTATTCCAAGCGCGTCATGCAGACCGTCGGCTCAGGGATCTTTCATTTATCACCGGTGGCGGCAGCGGTTGTTGTCTGGTCGCACTCCGCAGTCCTGTTTCTCTTTTCCTCGCAATCCCTGGAGGCCTGGCTTCAGGGCCATAATCTACCTTCTATCCCGCTGGTGCCGGTATCAAGCTCCCAGGCTATTGTTGGTGCCGTCATTGGCATTGGTCTGCTTAAGGGCGGCAGAGGAATCAAGTGGAGAACGGTTGCCGGTATCACCAGCGGCTGGGTGACGACGCCGGTCATTGCAGCAGTTGTCTGTTTTGTTTCCCTGTTTTTTCTGCAGAATGTGTTCCAGCAGCAGACATACAAACCGGTGGAATACAGTATTACCAAAAGTGCGATGGATAAAATTGTGGAATCCACAATTCCTCACGAGGGGTTGGAGGAAATCCTCTGGGAAACCTATCCGAACAGCAGGGAGTTCTCCAGGGCTGTTTCTGCACGGGTCAAACTGAAGAAGGACGATCAGCTGAGATTGTTCAAGCTTGCAGAGCTTTTTGAAGTTGGGATATCAGAACGCAGCCTGGACTATTTAAAGTCAAAAGGGCTGGTCATCCCCACTGATCTGTTTACTGCAAAACTCGATGGCAGGACCTTTCAGCATAAATGGGAAATCCGGGATACCCTGGGTGAAATCTCTGAAGAGTTTCGATATAGAGAAGGAGATGAAAAGTGGAACACGCAGCTAGATGAACGTTTCAATCATCTTTTCAGCCAGCTAAAAGATTGAGATATCATCGCACACGTTCATTCTTGCCCTGAGCTAGGCGAGGCCGCCCATAGTTGGTGGGAGAGAAGGGAAATCTCTCTAGAGTATTGAGGCAATGATCATTCTCGCTGCCAGCAGGGTCAGGAGCAGTTTCAGCACTATCGTAAATCGCTGATCATTAAGTTTTCCCCTGAGAACTGTGCCGAAGTATGATCCGATACAGGCCCCGGAAATCATGAAGATGAGCAGGTAGATATACTCGCTATAGTTAAACCCGATAAGTCCGTATACCAACAATTTGAGGCCGTGACTCAGGGTCATGAACATTCCACTTGTTGCCACTATTCTATCGCGTTCTTTAAACTCCTTCATGACTCGTGGCAAGGTGAGCTGACCTGTTGAGCCAACCACTATACCCAGTCCGGTCTGTAAAAAACCGAGCAGGTAATAGCTGTCAAAACTGCTGAGAAATTTGTCTGTTCTCTTCGACCAGAGCTTTAGTAATATGTATACACCTATAATTGCAGGGATATAGGTGGTGGATAGATTTACCAGAACAATGGTAAAAACGGCGGAACCAAGTAATGAGCCAATCAGGAATTTTGGTATCAGTCTCCATTCTACTGAATGGTAGACGATCAAAGAACGGCTCGCATTGCTTGCAAGCTGGGTTACTCCATGCACCGGTATAATCTGGTCAGGAGGCAAGAACTCTGGGAGAAATCCGATCAGGATCAAGCCGCCCCCTAGACCGAAAAGAGCAGCGGCAGTAGAAGAAAATGTCGCGATAAGACCTAATAGTACTTCCATTTCTGATCTGAAAATTTGGTAATGGTCACTTTAGAAAACGTGATTGACCGGTTACTTTTCAAGCAGGTTTGTATAGGACAACGCCCTTATCCTGACTGAGTAACTATATATTTCTCGCGTGCCCGGGAACGTTGCGATAGCCTTTAAAATCGTTTAGAGTCCTCTCTGCTGAGAGTAGCCCAGATTTCATTTACCTCATCGGTATATTTTTTTACCGGAATAACCTGCTGGTGGTTATATAACATTGTTTTGATTTTATTTTCTGTAATTTTTACCGGGGAGTGACCAGGTAATATGTATCCGGCGACCTCAACAACGTACTTAACTGAATCGAGGAGACTCAGATAATTTGCGGAAACAATTCGCCCCATATCTCTGACCTTTAACTGAATGCATGGAGATAATTTCTGCTGATACCGTTATCCGTCAACATACATTTCTCTTCCTCAGCTCAATAGATACGATCCTGGATCTCAGATGATTTCAGAGTAGAGCAGCAAAAAATGACAAAACTATTTGATTTCTGGAATGATCATTCTGACACATTTCTTAGAATGGCGAACCTCTGGGAAAGAAGGCAAGTGGTTGGAAATGCTGATAGTAGTGGAGGAAAGACCGGTGATTGCGGCGATACGGTTACTATATTTCTTTCTATTAAAAATGATACGATCGACAGGGTGAATTATGATTTGACAGGCTGCCTTAATACCAATGCCTGCTGCAATGCTCTGGTGACACTTGCAGAGGGAAGGTCGTTAGAAGAAGCCTGGAATATTACTCCTGAAGACATCATCGGTTTTCTTGAAACTTTACCAGAGGATCATTATCACTGTGCGGAGCTGACCATTGGATCTTTTTATCTGGCGTTGACCAATTTCAATGAAGACAAAAAGGGTGGTTGAGATCCATTCAAGATATGCCTACAGGTACTTAAAATAGTAACAGCATGCCACTATTGTTTACTCGATCGATATCGTGGCTGGTTCATCGTGAAATTTGCCATGAAAGATCAGGAAAACTCATTATTATCCCAAATTGGTGGTGAAACTAAAAAAATTGATTAATGTCTGGTCCGAAACTGGTTGTTAATGAGCCGCTTGCAAAACGTCCTTTTCGCTCAACCTCTACGTTATGCTTAAATTTTTATCCTTGGAATATCAATTATATGCCTGCGGTAAAAATTTTTCACATGCCTTGACGTTGAACGAAAATCATCATTTTGCAAAAGGCTCAATTTGTTGAAGAATAAAAGACTATTGAGGAGGTTCCTGTTGAAAACTTTAATGCGCACGATGTTGCCTGTCCTGTTGTTGTCTCTTTTTGCCGTCCCGGCATGGTCTGACGAATATACCGAAACAAGAAAAATGTTTGAAGGTGCCGGCATTGGCCAGATGTTCGAGACCGCTCATGGCTATGCATTGTTTCCCACCATCGGTAAAGGAGGTTTTGTTGTTGGTGGGGCATATGGTAAAGGACGTGTATATCAGCAGGGAAAATATATCGGCAATACCTCGATGGCCCAGGCGACCATAGGCTTTCAGCTCGGCGGCACTGGCTTTAGCCAGGTGGTTTTTTTTCAGGACAAGCGCGCCTTAAGTGAATTCATTGGTGGTAACTTCGAGTTCGGTGCCGAGGCCCAGGCTACCGTTTTGACGGCTGCAGCCGGTGCAACGGCCAATACCGGAGGTAGCTCAGCCACTGCAAGCGGTGGTAAGAACAATGCTGCAATCGGTGGGAGCGGTTACAACAAAGGAATGGCCACATACACCATCACCAAGGGCGGTTTGATGTATGAGGCCAGTATCGGTGGACAGAAGTTCAGTTTCAGCAGACCCTAGTTCAAAGAAAAATGTCAGGCTCCACGCCTAAAACTCGGCTGCTGGCCCTAAAAATTCCAGCAGCCAAGTTCTCCCATCGACCTTCTTATCACGGTTCAGTCAATTACAATTATTGTACATAATCTGTTCACTTTCCGAAGCAACAGTGTACAGAATGTTTACGATTGGCTTGCGGTATCTTGGTTAGCATCTCACTTATAATTTAAATATCGTCCATAAGACCTTGTTAAAACAGAGCTTAACAGTAGTCAGCCAGATTGTTTTTCCTGTTTCCACTATCTGGCACTGTTTTCGCTATATGTCTACTCAACGGGAGGTAGCGATCAGGTTACAATCGAGGCCTGACGGTTCCATAGAGGGACATGCCCGGTACCTAAGAGAACTCAATTTCATCAGCAGAAAAGGGAGGCGACATCATGTTTGCAGGAAATGAATTAATCGTTGGATTGTGGTTTGTACCACTAATAGTGTTCATAATTGCTCCTTTAGTGATGTTGTTGACCTGGTCTGTCGCTTGCCTGTTTAAACCACTTTTGGGGCTTAAAAGTTTACAGAAGCAGGGTGAAGAGGGCCTGGAAGGACAGGCCTATTGAACATCTCAATCCTGATAAAATGAAATATAATGGGTAATCCTAAAAGACAATTACTTTCTATCCAGCAGGATGATACTCTGTTCACGGAAATATTTACTTATATGTTGTGAACAAGGTAACCTCCGTCTACCGGGATGGATACACCTGTAACAAATCCTGCTGCCTTGTCGCTTGCAAGAAACAGGGTTGCCCCTGCTAATTCCTGAACATCTCCAAAACGACCATATGGAGTGTGGGCAATAACTGATTTGCCTCGAGCGGTGTATTCGCCGGTTTCCTGATCCACCAGGAGTGCTTTATTTTGCTTCCCAAGAAAAAATCCCGGAGCTATAGCGTTTACACGAATACCGTATTGGGCAAATTCGTTTGCCGAAGCCATTGTCAGATTTAAAGTGGCTGACTTTGCAGCATCATAGGC
This sequence comes from uncultured delta proteobacterium, assembly GCA_963776075.1. Classification (GTDB taxonomy): domain Bacteria; phylum Desulfobacterota; class Desulfobulbia; order Desulfobulbales; family Desulfocapsaceae; genus MADRE3. Next base: position 557,127 of record CAVZLG010000015.1, on the reverse strand, counting down.
CCAGACACCTGAGAGTGGATTGTAGGATGCCATGGAAGTGATATTGATTATTGTCCCCATAATTTTTTTCTCTATCCAGTATGCACCAATAATCTTGGTCGGAACCATGAGTCCTGCAATAAGGTTCATGTGAAGAACTTTTTGAAAGGTCTCCATATCCGTATCGATCAGAGAGGATTTGCCAATGTTGCCACCGACACCATTGATTAAAATATCCACCCCATCAAAACGTTCGTCTGCCTCTTCCAGCGCTTTCTGTACGTCCTCTTCAATTCCTGCATCGACCCGATTTCCTTCAACCCTGCCGTGCACATGATCAATTTTGCTCAGATGATCGAGAGCATTGTCAATGGACTCCTGTGAGCGGCTCCATATTACGATGTTGGCTCCAGCTTTTAACAGAGATTCTGACATTACAAGGCCAATTGCGCCGGCCCCCCCGGAAATGATCGCTGTCTTCCCTCGAAGGCTAAACATTTGTTCAAGGTAGTTCATGGTTTTCCTCTTTGATTGAATATAAATATCTTGATAATTTCCTGTATTAACTGAGTTGCACAGCGCAGAGTATGTAGCCATGCTACATACTCTGCGACACATTCAGTTTTTGGCAAGAAACAATGAATGTACAGGTGGATTTTTCATAATATTAAATTTGAATTTGTAAAAAAAATCCCTATATTCTTGTAACATTACCTGAAATATTACCATAAAGCTCGAATTAAAGTAGTAAAAGCAAAATATGTGTTGACCAGGGCGCCCTGTTAGTAGTATTACTACGGAGAATAATAGGGGACTCCCATGAAAGATGATCTGTTGCGTAAAATTACTGAATTGCTTGGTGCTTTGAATCCTTCTGAAGCCAAGGTCGGCCGCTATGTTCTGCAGGCACCTGGGGACGTTGTTCACCAGAGTATTGCCACGGTGGCACAGGAATCGCAGGTGAGTGAGCCGACAGTAATGCGCTTTTGCAGGTCGCTTGGTTGCAAGGGGTATCAGGATTTCAAGTTAGACCTTGCAGTATCATTGGCGGGTGATACTCCCTATGTCTACACTTCCATAACACAGGACGACAGCACGGCACAGATGGCAGAAAAAATCTGTCAATATTCTTCTAACTCCCTGCGCGTGCTCTATGAATCACTTGATATTGAAGCACTAAAGAAAAGCATTCGAATACTGAATAATGCCAGGCGTATTGAAATTTACGGGTCAGGGGCTTCCGGTATCGTTGCTCTTGATGCTCAGCATAAGTTGTTCAGAACCAAGGTACCGACGGTTGCCTACCGGGACAGCCACTTGCAGATGATGTCGGCATCCAGCCTGGATGAAGAATGTGTCGCCCTTGCCTTCTCTTACACTGGCCAGTCTCTTAATATTATTGAAGTGGCAAAAATGGCCAGTGAGCAAGGTGCCACGGTAATCGGTGTGACCCATAGCGATTCTCCACTTGCAAAGTTTTGTGACCCGGTAATCAATAACCCAAATATTGAGGATACAAAACTTTTTGCCCCTATGGTTTCGCGCATCTGTCAGCTGGCAATCGTCGATATGCTGGCAACCGGCATTGCCATGGAAAAAGGAATAGTAGCTTGGGAACATTTAATGAAAATAAAGCAGAGTGTGAGTTCTCTTCGACCACCTCGCGAGCAGAAATAAGAAGATGGTGGATGGCAAGGAGATCAGGATGAGCTTTACTGTTGCGCTGATTGGTGAGTGCATGATTGAACTGCAGGAGGTCGAACCGGGGATAACCCAGCAGACGTTCGGTGGAGATACGCTCAATGCGGCAATATACATGGCGCGCCTCGGGGGTTACTTCCCTGTCCGGGTTGATTATGTCACCGCCCTTGGTTGTGACAGTTTTAGTGACCGGATGGTAGAATTCTGGGAGCTCGAAGGGGTTGGCAGTAGTCTTGTCCTCCGAGAGAAAGATGAGATGCCGGGGCTCTACTATATCCAGCTTGATGAGGATGGTGAGCGGCATTTCAGCTATTGGAGAGGCGAGTCAGCTGCAAAAAAGAATTTCGAGTATCAAGGTGGCCAGGAAGTATTGGATCGTCTTGGTGAGTATGATGCGGTTTATCTGAGCGGCATCAGTATCGCGATTCTTACCCCAGCCAGCCGTGAACGTCTTTTCAAACGTCTGGCGCAGCTTGCCGCTTCCGGCACCAAAATCTGTCTGGATTATAACTATCGACCACATCTCTGGAAATCGAATGTGGAAGGCCGGAAGGCTTATGAAGCGATCCTTCCCTACTGTGACACTGTTTTTGTCGGCATTGATGAGTTAGTTGCCATTCATGCTGTCTCGTCGAGGGCAGCAGGGCATAACTATCTTGCAGAAAAAGGTGTGAAGGAATCTGTTATCAGGAGTGGCTGCGAGCCCTGCTCAATACAAGCCGGTGGACAAAATTTTGAGGTGGCTGCGGAGACAGTTTCAAAAGTGATAGATACGACAGCCGCGGGTGACTCATTTAGTGCGGCATATATCCTCGCCAGAAATTCAGGCTGTGACGTGTCGAAAGCGGCAAGAATTGCTCATCGCATGGCGGCGTACGTTATCGTTCATAAAGGAGCCATCGCTCCGGTTTCGGCCATGCCGGTTTTTGATGATATTTTGGAGCAGAAGTAACGGAAGAACGCCAAACGGTCAAAATTTAAAAAGAGGAATGAGTATGAGTGATGTCCTGGTAAACGATAAAGAACTGCGATCTCTGGTGAAAGAGAGATTGACAGAAGCTGGGTTGAACATGCTCCATGCCGAGATAGTTGCGGATGTTCTGGTTCACGCGGACCTGAGAGGAGTCCGCTCCCACGGTGTTATTCGAACAGAGCACTATGTGACTCGTTTAAAGGCAGGAAGCCTTAATCCTAATCCGAATTTTGCGGTAAAAGAGGTTCGTTCGGGAGCCGCAGTCCTCAATGCAGATGCTGGAATGGGGCATGTGGCATGCGCTGAAGCCATGGACAAAGCCATTGATATGGCAAAAATATCTGGCATTGCCATGGTAGGGGTGGAAAACGGAAGTCATTGTGGTGCTCTTTCTTATTTTGTTCTTCGGGCTGCAGCAAAAGACATGATTGGTATGGCTGTTACCCATACTGATAAATGTGTCGCGCCCTTCGGTGGTGCCAAGGCTTTCTTTGGTACTAATCCGATTGCCTTTGGTTTCCCGACTAAAAAACATAGTCCTGTTGTCCTGGATATGGCGACAAGCAACACGGCCTTTGGAAATATTCTCCATGCCAAGGAACAGGGTACCTCCATACCTGATGACTGGGGCATTGACAGTGAAGGGGCACCTACTACTGATCCTGAAAAGGTCGAGGCAATGACTCCCTTTGGAGGTCCTAAGGGTTATGGCCTGGCGCTGGTAATCGATGTTTTGACCGGCGTGCTTATGGGAGCTAAATACGGTCCGCATATCACTGCCATGTATGGTGATTACAATAAGCCCCGTGAGCTTGCCAGTCTTATGATTGCAATTGATCCGTCTACCTTCATCTCGGCGGATGCTTTTAAATCACAGATGGATGCGATGGTTGACGATCTGCACGCCCAGCCTCCGGGACCTGGCTTTGAACGGGTATATGTACCTGGTGAACCTCAGATAATATTGGAAGAGGCCAACCTGAAAAGTGGTGTCCCTGTGGTTGACACCATCTATAAATGGTTATGTACCGGACGGTAAGCACAATTTCCTTCGTCAGACACTGCTGAATAAACGGAGCGGAGAACAGAAAAAGAATGAAAGCGATTGAGATCTCAGATACGCGGAAAATTACCATCATTGATATTCCAGAACCGGCCATTTCTGATCCGCGGGATGTGATTGTCAAAATTGCAGCAGTGTCTATCTGTGGTACAGATATCCACACGTTCACCAACACCCACCCCTTTGTTAAACCACCAGTTGTTGTCGGCCATGAGTGCAGCGGGGTTGTTGTTGAAGTAGGGAGTGAGGTGAAATCGGTCAAATCTGGTGATCGTGTTGCCGTTGATCCTGTACTGGGATGTGGGGAATGTCGACCTTGTAAAACGGGGAGGGCTAATGCCTGCGCCAACGTAAAATGTCGTGGAGTACACGTGGAAGGAGCAATGCAGGAGTTTTTTAAAGTTCGGGAACAGGATGTGTACAAAGTACCGGACAGCCTTGAAGATCTGGTTTTTGGTGCCTGTATTGAACCTTTTGCAATAGGAGCCCAGGCCGTCTGGCGCGGCACGGTCGCCCAGGGACAGACCATGGTGATTTTTGGAGCTGGCCCCATCGGCCTGACCACTATGTTTATGGCCATGAACCGCGGTGCCAGATGTATCATGATTGATATGAAAGAAGATCGACTTGCAAATGCCCTGAATCTCGGTGCGATGGGGGCAATATCGGCAACAGCAGATGATTTAAGGGAGCAGGTGATGGCTTTAACTGGAGAAGAAGGGCCTCATGTCACCTGTGATGCCGTTGGCCATCCAGCGATCGTAGATCTCTGCGTTGATCTGGTGGCACCAACAGGTACTGTTATATTGCTTGGTATGGACGGTCAGCAGAATAATGTCACAGAACTTTCTATTTTTCGTAAGGAACTGACCATCGTCGGGAGCCGAATGAATTCTGGTATGTTTCCGACAGTACTCGAGTTGATCGACAAAGGTAAACTGCCGCTTGATGCTATCTTGACCCATCGCTTTACGGCAGAAGAGGCCAGCGAAGCTTTTACCATGGCGATCGAACAGCCTGCTGGATTTACCAAGGCTGTTATCACGTTTTAAGAATAAGAGAGCGGGTACAGGGAACAGGTTACGATCTTTTTACCCGGGTGAACTACATTTTGATGATGGTCTTTGGCAGTATTTATCATATACCGAGCAATGGAGAAAAAATGGACGTTAGACATCCCATGCACCCAGATCACGCGATGGTTCTTGACACTGAAGAGCTGCGCTCTAATTTTCAGATCGATAATGTGTTTGTATCTGGCCAGATATCTCTTACATACAGCCATATAGATCGCATAATCGTGGGTGGAATCTGTCCCGTCGATTCACCCCTGTTTTTCGATGAACAACTTGGTAAAAAAGTAGGTACCCGCTACCTGCTTGAGCGGCGGGAGCTTGGCTTGATTAACCTTGGTGGCACTGGCCGGGTCATCGCCGATGGTGAAACGTATATGCTCGAGAAACAGCAGGCACTCTACCTCGGAGCCGGTACAAAAGATGTCAGCTTCCTTTCAGATTCTGTGGATGACCCTGCTGACTACTATCTGGCCTGTGCCCCGGCCCACCATACCTTTCCCAGCAGGAAAATCCTCCTTGAGGATGCAATAACTGAAAGCCTTGGTGAGCCATCATTGTGCAACTGTCGTACAATCTATAAATACTTCCATCCAGAGGTGTTGCCAACGTGTCAGTTATGCATGGGGCTTACCCGTGTTGCCTCTGGCAGCAACTGGAATACTATGCCGACCCATACCCATGATCGAAGGATGGAGGTTTACTTTTATTTTGAGATGGATGAGGATGCTGTCGTATTTCATTTTATGGGTGAACCTACCGAAACACGTCATATTGTTATGCGAAATCATCAGGCGGTGATCTCACCGAGCTGGTCGATCCATTCAGGCGTTGGTACAAAACCATATGCTTTTATCTGGGCAATGGTCGGTGAAAACCAGGTCTTTGGTGATATGGATTTTGTTGGCATGAGAGATCTGCGATGAGCGGTCAGCGTATTGTTGAGATAGAAGCGCAGCTGACTAGTCTGCAGCTGGTTCCGGTGGTGAGCCTGCCTTCGGTTGATGCGGGCCTCAGACTGGCTGAAATACTGATACGTTGCGGTTTGCCCGTGGCAGAAATCACCTTTCGAACGCCCTGTGCGGCAGATGCCATTACCGCCATGAGAAAGGAGTTCGATGAACTTCTGGTGTTGGCCGGCACGGTACTTACCATTGACCAGGTGAATATTGCACATGATGTCGGAGCAGAATGTATCGTAATTCCTGGTTTTCACGAAGGAGTGGTGGAATACTGCCTCACTCGAAATATCATGGTCTGTCCGGGAGCTGCAACACCTACTGAGGTTTTACAATGTTTGAACATGGGGCTCCAGAAAGTCAAATTCTTCCCCGCGGAAGTAGCAGGTGGTGTTGGTATGCTGAAGGCCATGGCGGCAGTGTTCAGCGATATCAAATTTATGCCGACCGGTGGCATCAGCCCAGATAATCTGGGAGATTACCTGGCCCTTGATTCGGTGTTTTGCTGCGGCGGGAGTTGGCTCGCACCTGAAGCTCTGATGAAAGAGGGCAACTGGCGTGAGATAGAAGCGCGTGTATGTTCTGCCGTTGCATCGCTTAAATGAAAAGCGAAAATAGCTTAAACAACAACCAATAACTATTGTCTAGGTTTCAAGGAGTATCTTATGGAATTAAGTCTTGCAGGTAAAACAGCCTTCGTTACTGGAGGAAACATTGGAATTGGCAAGGGTGTGAGCCTGGCGCTGGCACGCTGTGGTGCAGATGTGGCACTGACCTATTATTCACACAAGGAAGAGGGTGAAGAAACCGTAAAGGCCATCGAACAAATCGGTCGCAAGGGGTATGCGTATCAGCTGGACGCCACTGATGCCCAACAGGTGAAAGTGGTGGTTGACCAGGTGGCAGAGACTTTCAACGGGCATATCGATATTCTGATGAATAATGCAGGCCATCTTGTCGCTCGATCACCGATTGTTGACATGACTGATGAGCATTGGTTTCAGACCATTAATGTCAATTTGACGAGCACCTTCTTTTGCACACGGGCAGTATTGCCTTTTATGAACACGGGTTGGGGGCGAATCATTAATATGTCCTCCCTGGCAGCGAGAAATGGCGGAGGAAATGGTGCCACTGCTTATGCGGCATCTAAGGGAGCAATAATCGCCTTTACCCGCGGATTATGCAAAGAAGTCGCTGAGCAAGGGATTACGGTTAATGCAGTAGCCCCTGGTCTCATTCTGGAAACCCCTTTCCACGAAACATTCAACACAGATGCCGGTATTCAGGGTGCAATCAACAGCACTCCTCTGAAGCGAGGCGGAACCCCAGATGATGTTGCCAATGCAGTGCTGTATTTCGCAACTGAACTTGGTTCGTTCATAACCGGCGAGATTATTGAAATTAATGGTGGATTATATTTTGCGTGAAACCTTATCCCGTTTAGCGCTCGTTGGGATGAGCTTATTTAATGGGGGGGAGGTCAAATAAAAAATAAAATGGTTTTGAAATAGACCATTCATAACCACAAGATAAAGGAGGTAAATAAAAGCAGAGAGAATCGCAGGTATAACGAGTTAGGAAGATGTCTAACAGGGTTGTCATATACGGGTTATATCTGGTTGACAACCGAACTGTAAATGCATGTAAAATCATGCTTTTAAAGGAGGATGATTGGTATGAACTATTTTAAAAAACTAGCTCTCTCAGCTATGACTGTTGCACTCATTTCCGGATTTGCTATTACAGCTCAAGCCAAAGAATGGCGAGGCTGGAATATTCATGTGGCGGGTTACCCTAACACGGTAGCAATGGATAAGTTCGCCGAACTTTTAAAAGAAAAGTCCGGTGGTAAAATGACCCTGAAGATGTACCATTCGGGAACACTTGGCAGTCAGCCGGATGCCATAGAGCAGGTACGTATTGGTGGCTTGGAAATAGCCAACTTTAATATGGGCCCAATCGGGCCGATTGTCCCTGAGGCTAACGTTGTTTCTCTGCCATTTATCTTTAAAGATACCGATCATATGTGGCGTGTTCTTGATGGCAAAGCAGGTGATATGATCAATGAAGGACTTGCAAAAAAAGGCCTTGTTGCCCTGGCATGGTATGATGCCGGTGCACGTTCTTTCTATAACTCCAAGAAGCCCATCACCAAGCCTGAAGATGTAGCCGGTATGAAAGTGCGGGTTATGAATAATGATCTGTATTCGGGCATGATTGCGGCACTGGGTGGAAATCCATCTCCGATGGCTTTTGCCGAGGTACAACAATCCCTGAAAACCGGTGTTGTTGACGGTGCTGAAAACAACTACCCGTCCTATGAGTCAACCGGACACTATGAGGTTGCTCCTTTTTATTCCAACTCTCAGCATCTGATCATACCAGAGACTCTGTGTATTAATGCTGATGTATGGAAATCCTTGTCTGCAGAAGACCAGAAGATCCTGAAGGAAGCCGCCCAGGAGTCTGCGGTGCTGCAGCGTGAACTCTGGAAGAAGCGGGAAATCGCGAGTAAGGAAAAAGTGATGGCAGGCGGTGTCGAAATTAACGAGATTCCAGATAAAAGTGCATTCCAGGCGGCAATGAAACCTGTGTATGAAAAGTATCTGGCCCAAAATCCCGACCTGAAGCCATTGGTTGAGCTGATTCAAAACACAGAATAATCCTTTTCCAGGATCGGTTACGATCATCGCTACTTTTCGTTCTTACTTGGGAAGTATCGATGATCGTAACTCTGTATGATTTATTTGGCAGAACGCAAAATTTTATTTGGAATTACTCATGTCCACTGACAAATCACAAAGCGATAAGTCTTTATTTGATAAATTTCTGGATCTTATCAGCTATGTCAATACTGTAATCACCGGTGTGGCCCTTGTTTTCCTGACCGTTATTTTTGGTTGGCTGGTTTTCGGCCGCTATGTACTTAACGCAACACCAACCTGGGTTGAACAAATCGCCCTGTTGCTGGTCGTGTATATCGGTTTTCTTGGCGCATCCGTCGGTATTCATCAAAAAACTCATCTGGGCGTCGCGGTGTTTCGCGAGATAAGCCCCAAACCGGTTCAGGTAGTATTTGAGTTTTTAACACATATCATAATGACGGTATTTAGTCTGGTAATGATCGTCTACGGGTATAAGCTGACGGTGTTCAAGTGGTCGGCCGAGATCCCCCTCATCCATGTGCCTGAAGGTTTACGATCTCTGCCTATTGTGATAAGCGGGGTTTTTATTTTTCTCTTTTCCATTGGCCATCTCATCCACTTTTTTAACGGAACGAGTCAAGACGAGACGAAATAGGAGATTTTCGATTTATGGGTTTGTTTATCTTGTTAGGAATGTTTGCATTTTGCGTTGTCATTGGAATGCCAGTGGCATTTGCTCTTGGGGTGGCTGCTGTTTCCGCCTTTTTTTATGAGGGGTTGCCGATGATGATCGCCTTCCAGCGTATCATTTCGGGTATCAGCGTTTTTTCCCTGATGGCGATACCATTTTTTATTTTTGCTGGTGAGCTCATGTTTCATGGTGGCATTGCCATGCGACTTGTTCGTTTCGCTTCATCTGCTGTTGGGGCGGTACGTGGTGGCCTCGGAATTGTCAATGTTTTCTCATCCATGCTCTTCGGTGGTATTTCAGGTTCCGCTATTGCTGATATTTCTGCTCTTGGTTCCATCATGATCCCCGTCATGAAAGAAAAAGGTTATGATGATGATTACGCGGTTAATGTCACGGTAACCTCATCCCTTGCGGGAATTATTATCCCGCCAAGTCACAATATGATTATATATGCGGTGGCAGTCGGTGGTGGAGTTTCCATTTCAAAATTGTTTCTTGCAGGGGTTGTTCCCGGTGTATTGATGTGTTTTTGCCTTGCCGTCGTGGCCTATCTCGTAGCAGTAAAACGAGGCTATTCTTCGGAGGTTTTTCCAGGTTTTCTCATTCTTGCGCAACATTTCTTTATGGCTCTGCCGGGGCTGATGACTGCCGTGATCATCGTCGGTGGTGTGCTCAGCGGAATTTTCACTGTTACGGAATCCGGCGCTTTTGGAACGATCTATGCGTTTCTTGTTACGATCATTGTGTACAGATCTCTGAGCTGGGCAAAATTTAAGATCGCTGTTGTCAACTCAGTAAGAACAACCTCAATGGTGATGATTCTGATTGCCTGCGCTGGAGCATTTGCTTACCTGCTGACCTTCTACCAGGTGCCTGATAAAACGGCGATGCTGTTGACGAGTATTTCGGAAAACCCGATTGCCATCTTGTTGATGATAAATCTGGTATTGTTGCTGCTCGGTATGATCATGGATATGGCCGCGCTGATTCTTATTTGCACGCCGATCTTCCTGCCGGTTGCTATTTCCATTGGCATAGACCCTTATCAGTTCGGTATGATTTTACTGATCAATCTCGGGCTCGGACTCTGCACTCCTCCGGTGGGAACGTGTCTGTTTGTTGGTTGTGCGGTTGGCGGTGTGAAGTTAGAGGATGCAATAAAAACAATCTGGCCCTTTTATATAGGGATTCTGGTCGCTTTGATGCTGGTATCATTCGTTCCAGCAATATCGCTGACGCTGCCAAACCTTTTGACTAATTGAGATGGTACACCTGGGAAAATTATTGAAATTGTGCTTATCCGTTTCAATTAGGGCAGTGTTTTACCATGTATTACCTGTTAGTACCAGTCTATTAAAGGGAATAAAAATATGATGATCGGAAGCGGTCAACCGCATACAGCACTAGACGAAAATCAGATACGAGATATCGTTGAGTCCGGAATACCAGCTGAATTGTACCAGGGTAAAAAAGTTCTTGTTTTGACGCCAGATACGACCAGGACGTGTCCGTTACCCCTCATGGTCTCCATTCTTCAGGAGGTTGTTGGTTCCGCGGCAAGCAAACTGGATTTTATGATTGCCCTGGGCACTCATCAACCGCTCAGCGAAGAGCGAATCTTTGATCTGTACGGCATTTCTGCAGAAGATCGTGAAACGACCTTTGCCGGTACAACGTTTTATAATCATCGCTGGGATCAAGAAGATACCTTTCGCCGGATAGGCTACCTCTCAGAAGAGGAAACAGATGAGCTTTCTGCTGGTCGCTTACGTGAAAAGGTACCGGTTGACATCAACAAAATCATTTTTGAGTATGATCAGATTCTGATCCTTGGGCCGGTATTCCCCCACGAGGTAGTGGGCTATTCCGGAGGGGCAAAATATTTGTTTCCGGGAATTTCTGGTGGGGAATTTCTTCATTTCTTCCATTGGCTCGGCGCGGTTGTAACCTGTCCCGGCACAATAGGTATCAAGCATACACCTGTACGTGAGGTTATCAACAGGGCAATGAAGCTCATCGATGTGCCGGTTCATTGCATTTCCATGGTTGTCAAATCCAAGGAAGAACTGTTCGGAATTTATGTCGGTAGTTATCTTGAATCATGGGAAGCTGCCGCCGACCTGTCTGAACAGATCCACGTGGTATTCAAAGAGAAACCGTTTGATATCGTTCTCGGTGTTTGCCCGGAGATGTATAACGAACTCTGGACCGGTGGAAAGGTTATGTACAAACTTGAGCAAGTGGTTGCCCCCGGCGGGAAATTGATTATTTACGCACCACACATCACCGAGGTTTCAAGGACCTGGGGCAAATATATGGACAGGATTGGCTATCATACGGTCGGTTATTTCCTGAACCAGCCGGATAAATTCACTGATATTCCCCGAGGAGTACTGGCCCACTCCACCCATATACGTGGTATTGGCACCATGGAAAACGGCGTCGAACAACCGCGGATTGAGGTAATTCTTGCCTCTTCTCTGTCTGAAGAAGAGTGCCGGAATATAAATCTGGGCTATATGGATTACCGATCTATAGATCTGGACTCTTACAAAGATCGTGAGTCGGAAGGTATCCTCTTTGTCGACCGGGCGGGCGAAATCCTGCACCGGGTAAAACAATCCTGATTTTTTAATAAATAATTTTGGAGTAGTGTCATGCAATCATTTCTCTCAGATGATTTCCTGTTACAAACAGAAACGGCCCGGCGCTTGTACCATGACTATGCCAAAAATCAACCGATATTTGATTATCACTGTCACCTCCCAGTAGAAGAGATTGCCTCAAACAAAAATTTTCTGAACCTGACCAGGATATGGCTCAATGGCGATCATTATAAATGGCGGGCCATGCGGGCCAATGGAATTGATGAAGCACTGATAACCGGCTCTGCCTCTGACCATGATAAATTCCGGGCATGGGCGGCAACGGTGCCGAAGACCCTGAGAAACCCCCTGTACCACTGGACTCACCTGGAACTTAAACATCCCTTTGGCATACAAGGAGTTCTGCTGAACGAAGACACGGCTGATACCATTTATTCTCAGTGTAATGAATTGCTTGGCCAACCGGAATTCAGTACCTGCGGGCTCATGAAGCGGATGAATGTAAAAGTTGTCTGCACGACCGATGATCCTGTCGATAATCTTGAACATCACCAGAAAATTGGTGCAGGAGATTTTTGTACCACCAGAGTGCTGCCCGCTTTTCGGCCGGACAAGGCGATGGCCGTTGAAATGCCCGAATCCTATAACAACTATCTTGAGTCGCTCGAGCAGGCTGCAGACACAGATATTGTGACCTACCAGGACCTCCTCACAGCATTACAGAAACGTCATGATTTTTTTCATGATAATGGTTGCCGACTTTCAGATCACGGCCTGGAACAGCCCTATTGTGAAGAGTTCGCGGACCGCGAGATTGAAGAAATTTTCGCAACGGTTCGCAGTGGAAAGAATATTGAAATCAGCAATGTTCATCAATTCAAAACGGCCCTCATGCTTGACCTGGCCCGCATGGATAGCCAGAAGGGTTGGACCCAGCAATTTCATTTTGGTGCATTGCGAAACACCAATGATGGAGCAATGAAAACACTGGGTCCGGATACCGGATACGACTCAATCGGAGATTTTGAAATCGGTCGTCCGCTGTCGAAATTTTTCAATATACTTTCCACCGAGGGCAATCTGGCAAAGACCATTCTTTATAATGTCAACCCACGGGATAATGAACTGTTAGCCGCAATGACTGGGAACTACCAGGACGGTTCTATCCCGGGAAAAATGCAGTTTGGTTCCGCATGGTGGTTTAACGACCAGAAAGACGGTATGGAACGACAGATCAATTCGTTATCGAATATGGGTCTTTTAAGCAGGTTTGTCGGTATGCTGACGGACTCACGAAGTTTTCTGTCATATCCCCGTCACGACTATTTTCGTCGAATACTGTGCAACCTTTTTGGCACAGACGTGGAAAGAGGAGAACTACCCAACGAACTCGAACTCATCGGCAATACAGTGGCCGATATCTGCTACAATAATGCCGTGGATTATTTTGGAATTTCTCCGGACCACGAAGAAGGCGCCTGACGGCCATTGTGATACGAGGCTAACTCTTCTAGTAATAGTTATTTATTCTTTAAAGGCTTACCATGGAAATTGCAAAGTACTCAATAGGCACCGGAGACCGTTTTGGCCTGCAGGGAAATGCCCAGCTCGCTGCTGTAAAGAAAGCGCATGATAACGGAGTTGAACTTGCCATTGTCTGGAACAAATCTCATCGTGAACATGGCATCGTAGGCACCACTCAGCAGGCCTTGCGTGAAGAAGCCGACCAGGCCGTGAACAAAATAGGCTGGAAGGGTCAATTCTTTGTCGATGCCGATCATATTGGGCTTGACAACGTCGATCTCTTTCTTCAGAGCAGTGATTTTTTCACCCTTGATGTTGCTGAATATATAGGAGAAAAAGCTGATAACAAGAGCCTGGAAAGCTTTTTGGAAAAGCATCGTCGGTTTATTGGTGAGCTGATGATCCCTGGTATTGACCAGCCATTGAGTATCAGTGGAGAGCTGTTACAAACCATTGCAGAAAAATATCTCTACTCGATCCAGCAAGCAGGCGAAATTTACAGGTACATTGCAGCCAATAAAAATAATGGAGATTTCATAACTGAAGTTTCCATGGATGAAACAGCTGCTCCCCAGAGCCCCGTAGAGATGCTCTTCATTCTTGCCGCCATAGCAGATGAAGAGATACCGGCGCAGACCATTGCTCCTAAATTTTCCGGTCGTTTCAATAAAGGTGTCGATTACATCGGAAATATCACCAGATTTCGCCAGGAGTTTGAGGAAGACCTCTGTATCATCAACTATGCTGTACAGAAATTTGGTTTACCTGCAAACCTGAAACTCAGTGTTCATTCCGGCAGTGATAAATTTTCTATTTACCAGCCGATTCGAGAGTTAATCGACAAATATGAAGCAGGAATCCATGTAAAAACAGCTGGTACAACATGGCTCGAAGAGTTGATTGGCCTTGCCGAGGCAGGTGGCGAAGGGCTGGCGATTGCAAAACAGATTTACGAATCTTCTTATGGTCGATTTGATGAATTATGTTCACCCTACGCCTCGGTTATCGATATTGACAGGGGTGCTCTTCCCACACCTGCCGAAATCAAGGCCTGGACCGGTGAACAATATGTCAGTGCTCTTCGTCATGACCAATCCTGTCCTGATTATGATTTAAATATCAGACAGTTGCTCCATGTGGGATACAAAGTTGCTGCAGAGCTTGGAGATACGTACCTTGATGCTCTTCGGGTAAACAGGGACGTGATTGCTAAAAATGTGACTGAAAACCTTTATAAACGCCATATTATGCCGCTGTTTATATAAAGGCATGGAAATAAGAGATTACGACAGAACCTGGTCTTTTTATAAAACTTGAGAAGGAGAAATATCATGAGTAATGCAGGCAAGCCCCAAATAGGGTTTATCGGATTAGGGTTGATGGGATCGGCAATGGTTCAGAGATTGCAGAGCCTTGAGTATCCTGTCACTGTGGTCGCCCATCGCAATCGTAAACCCATAGAAGAAGCGGTGGCAAGAGGAGCCAAAGAGGTGGCAACAGCCGGAGAAGTTGCAAGAAGCAGTGAAATTATCATGCTATGTGTTGATACGAGTGCCGCCGTGGAATCAGTAATGAGGGGAGAGGGTGGCGTGCTGGAACAACTCCAGCCGAACAGTGTGGTTATCGATTTCGGAACTTCTATCCCGGGCATTACCCGGCAGCTTGCTCAGGAGTGCCAGGCAAAAGGTGCTGCAATGATGGATGCACCACTGGGACGTACGCCGGCTCAGGCCGTGGATGGACTGCTCAATATTATGGCAGCCGGAGATGCAGCTGATTTTCAACGAGTGAAGCCTGTACTGGAAGATCTGGGAGAGAATGTTTTTCATGTCGGTCCAATCGGTGCGGGTCATACGCTCAAACTGATAAATAATTTCTTTGGTATGACGATGGCTTGTGCCATGTCGGAAGCTTTTGCTATGGCTGATCTTGCTGGACTGAAACGTCAAACCCTTTACGATGTAATGTCCGCAGGACCTCTCAAATCCGGCATGATGGAATTTATCAAAGTAGGGGCCGTGGATAACGATCCAGGCCAGATGGCCTTCTCGATTGCCAACGCTAATAAGGATGTGGGCTATTACTCCAAGATGGCGGATGATTTTGGTGTACCAAGTTTTGTTTCTCCTGCAATTAAAAGTACATTAGGACTCGCCAAAGCCTCTGGTTATGGAGAAAAAATGGTGCCCGAAATGGTTGATTTTATCGCTGATGTATTCAGCGATGATTGATCGGGTCTGATCTGGTTTTTTGAAGCAATCGATGTGAACATGCAGGAGTCAGAACAAGGATGCACACATACAATTGTGCTCAACAAATACATTTTTTCAATGAAGGATGATTGAAATGGCGACACTTAAAGAGAAAGAAGCGGTTATTGAAACGATAGGGGATAAACGGGTCAGGTACCTTACAAACACAGAAAATCTTATGATGGTCGTGATTGATTTCAACGATGGGCCGACGAGTGAACCCGACCCACCTCATAGTCATCCTCATGAACAGATTTCCTATGTTGCTGCCGGAGAAGTAATCGTCTTTTTAGACGGTGAACCGACCCCGCTTGGTCCTGGAGATATTTTTACTGTGCCACCGAACATTCCACATTCCGTGCAATTGCTGAGCAGTCATGTCCGTCTGGTTGATACCTTCACTCCTCTACGTGAAGATTTTTTATAGTTGTCAATTTGTCTCGGTGATGGGGTGGAGGACGAAACCTCAGCCCCACCGGATAAGTCGGTTGATGTTTCGTAAAGCATTTAAAATTATTAATACAATAGACCTCATAACACACTTCAGGATTGACGGTCCTGACCGACCTTATTGATGTCTCATTCAGCGTGCCAGCCTGAAAGATATCTGTTCTGATATCTTTCGGGGTGTATAACCTGGCTTCAAGGGAATGAGCATTATCAACCTTTTAAACGCTTCAGCAGCACTATTTTAAACGAGGAAAAATGAACCGAACACTGCACAACAAAGTCGCTCTTGTTACCGGAGCCGCTGGTCCAATGGGAGCAGCGGTCGTGAAGAAATTGATTAGCCAGGGGTGTATCGTCGCGATGGTGGACATCAACTCTGAAGGTTTAGGTAAAAAAGCGGATGAATTTGGAGAACGGGCCCACCCATTTGAAGCCGACATCAAAGAATTCGATAACGTCAAAGTGACTTATGCGGATATTGAACGAAAACTTGGCGGGGTGGATATCCTGGTCAATAATGCTGGAATTCTTTCCAATAATAAAGTCCTGGAAACCTCGCCGGAAGAATGGAAAAACGTCATGTCAATTAACCTGGATGGTGCCTTTTACCTTTCGCAGCAGGTTGTTCCGTACATGAAATCAAAAGGTTGGGGAAGAATCATCAATACCTGTTCTCTCGCGTCAAAAACTGGTGGTATTACCGCAGGAACCGCGTATACAACCTCGAAGGGAGCCTTGACCTCTTTAACATTTTCCCTCGCCAGGGAACTTGCAGGAGAAGGTATTACGGTAAATGGTATTTCACCCGCCTATGTAAAAACACCGATGATTACAGAACAACTCAATGAAGAGCAGAGGCAGAGGTTACTGGAACAGATTCCTGTTGGGCGTTTTTGTGAGACAGAAGAATTCGCTCACGTTGTTTCGTTTTTAGCTCACCCGTTAAGTGGATTCATTACGGGTGAAATTGTTGATATCAACGGTGGGTTACTCTTTGACTGATAACCATTGATACTCAATTATACGTTTTTTCGATCTAATTGAAACTGAAAGGAGCGATGATGGAATACAATCTAGACTCAATGTACGGCCTGAAAGACGAGGTGGCAGTTATTACCGGCGGATCCGGCAGTATTGGAGCTGAAGCAGGTTTGAATTTAGCTTCGTTAGGTGCCAAGGTCGTTTTGATGGGAAGAAACGAAGAAAAGCTCAGAAACATTCAACACGAATATAAAAAGAGCGGCATAGAAATAGATATCGGAATTTTGAATATTCTTGAAAAAGATAGTGTCCAGGCCGCGATGAAGAACGTGGCGGATACGTACGGTAAAATTGATATTTTAATCAATTCTGCAGGAGCGTCTCATCTGGAAGATGCTGTTGATTTCTCGGAAGATAAATGGGACATGATCATGGGGGTGAATGTTAAGGGGATGTTCCTCTCCTGCCAGGCAGCGGGCAAGTTCTTTTTAGAACAGAAAAAAGGAAGGATTGTAAACGTCTCATCGGTAAGGGGTATTCAAGGTCGGGCCAGGGATATGGCATACGCTCCGAGTAAAGGAGCGGTCAACCAATTGACAAAATCATTGGCTATTGAGTGGGCCTCTCATAATATTTGTGTTAACGCTGTTGCGCCTACATTTACCGTGACAGATATCAACCGGGAAGATTTAAAGAATAAAGAATATCATGACTGGGTGGTCTCCAGAATCCCAAAGGGAAGGTTTTGTGAAGTAAAATATCTGGTTGGTCCCATCGCCTTTCTCTGTTCACCATGTATGGAATTTGTAACCGGGCAGATTCTGTATGTCGATGGCGGTTGGACGGTCGCCTAGGAGATTATTGGGCAGAAGGCACCCGATGTCCTGTATACCAGAGAGTGGTTCCTGACCTTGACCCGAACGTGTCGAACAAAGATGCGTAAGCGTATAACATTAAGCAAAAAAACATGAAGGTGATGATTGATGAAAACGGTATCCCCTACTTATGATACGCTCCATATGGGTCGTTCCTCCATTGACCTCTACGCAAATGAAATTGGAGCGCCGTTCGAAGAGATAAAGAGTTTTGGTGCATTCGTTGGCGGATCGCCAACCAATATTAGTGTCGGGGCGCGCCGCTTGGGTTTGAAGACCTCTCTTCTCACGGGACTGGGGGATGATCCGGTGGGCGACTTCGTCCTCCATTTTCTGAATCAAGAAGGAGTGGAAACGAAATTTATTCCACGTAAACCCGGTCATCGGACCAGTGCCGTGGCTCTGGGTATTGAGCCGCCAGACAAGTTCCCGTTGGTCTTTTATCGTGATAATTGTGCTGATATTGAACTCACCATTGATGATGTTTTGGCTGGCCCGATTAATGATTGTCATATTTTTCAATTTGCCGGCACCAACCTATGCAAAGACCCAAGTCGCAGCGCCACGATCTTTGCTGCTGAGCTCGCTCAGAAGTCAGGCTCTGAAGTGGTACTCGATATTGACTTTCGGCCAGATCAGTGGCACGACCCGCGTGCTTTTGGCGTAACTATCCGATCGGTTTTGCCTCACGTTGATATTGTTATAGGTACTGAAGACGAAATCAATGCAGCGATGCTGGTAGATGTTGAACAGATGAGTGTAACCCACTCGCAGATTTCAGACACCAGAGTAACTGGTAATATCGACATGGCCATTGCCTCCCTGCTCACGCTCGGTCCAAAAGCCCTCCTGCAAAAACGCGGACAGGATGGGGTTCGTGTTCACCTGAAACGGGAGAATAGCAGTGTCGAGCAGATTGATGTTCCTGGCTTTCCTGTAGAGATCTGCAATATCCTGGGCGCTGGCGATGCCTTTGGCGGCGGATTTCTTTATGGCTATGTGAAAGGGTGGGGCTGGTACAAATCGGCCCGGCTTGGCAATGCTTGTGGAGCTATTGTGGTTACCAAGCATGGTTGTGCCAATTTCACGCCAACAATGCCTGAGGTTCTTGCGTTTGTTGATGAGCATGGTGGATTCTAGCCATTAATCCAGTTGTTAAGATATTGAATTGGAGACAAACTTCACCTGGTGACTCTTGCAAATCGATTATTGACAAGTTGACCACTGTTAACTACAAGAAGGCTGAAAGAAGAGGGGAGTAATGTTCTTTTAACGTTTTTGAGTCGCTAAAAGCTCTGCATGCCTGCAGAATCAAATTTAACCACCAGATTGAATGTTTCTAGATCGGAAGTGGATTAATGGAATATCAGACTCTTATTACCTGTTTAATAGCAGTATCTTTGCTGACACTTACACCTGGAGTCGATACTCTCTTGATAATCCGCAACAGTGCCCGAGGGGGCTGGTGTGATGGAGTGGTAAGCAGCCTTGGGATCTGTTCAGGACTTTTCGTTCATGCTCTCGTCTCTGCTTGTGGAATATCCATTATTTTATTGCAAACAGCATGGGCATTTAGTGGATTAAAGATTGTTGGAGCTGCATATCTCATCTGGCTTGGTTTTATCAGTTGGCGAAGATTGATTTTGAATAAAAGTATTAAGATGTTTGCTGACATAGCAGTTTCGGCAGTAGAATTTAATGGATTCCGGTCTTTCCGTGAAGGGTTTCTGTCAAATGTTCTCAACCCCAAGACGGTGATTTTTTACATGGCCTTTCTCCCACAGTTTATTGATCCGGACAGAGGGGCAATTTCTCAGTCAATGATTGTGGCTGGAATACACTTCGCGATTGCGATGATATGGCAATGTTCACTTGCCTCGATGGTTGATCGTGCAAAACGCTGGTTACAGAATCCCAAAATCAGTCGAATTTTTGATGGTTTGACAGGTTCAATGATGATGTATCTCGGTTTTCGTTTAATGTTTGACGATTAGAACTGTAAAAAAACAATTTATGAGACCGGCCCACGCGACAGAGGTTCATACTTCGGTTAAACAATACGAACCTGCACTGTTTCAATAAATTTACCTCCTGCAAGAATATCTGAGAGCACGATCAGACGATCACCCCCATCTAAAAGACGTCTACGTTTCAATTGCGCAACAGCACGATCAATCGAGATCTCAGGGTTTTGCGAAAATTTGATACGGAATGCATAAACCCCCCAGTGAATGCCAAGCCTGCGTCGCACATGAGTGGTATTGGTAAATGCATAAATCGGCCCGTTAGGGCGGCACCTTGAAAGCAGAACAGCCATGAGCCCACGCCTTGTAAAAACAAGGGTTGCAGCAGCTTTAAGGTTGTTATTCAGGATTGATGCGCTTCTGGCAATTTCATACTTGGAATTATCTGACGCCTGCACCTTCACCCTCGTATTTTGCCCTATCTGTTTTTCTATTCTGCAGGCGACAACGTCCATTACCTCAAGGGCTTTCAGCGGATGCTTTCCTGTTGCTGTTTCTCCTGAAAGCATTATTGCATCGGTTCCTTGAATTACAGCCTGGGTAATGTCTGTTACTTCGGCTCTTGTTGGCGTAGGGTTGACGATCATCGATTCGAGCATATGAGTTGCAACGATTACCGGTTTTCCAGCAATTCGGCATTTCTTGATGATCTGTTCTTGAAGAAGCGGTACCTCTTCGTAAGGTAATTCAGCGCCGAGGTCTCCTCTTGCTATCATAATTCCATCACTCACCTCTATAATCTCGTCGATGTGTGGGACAGCCTCTGCACTTTCTATCTTTGCGAGAATATCAATGGGTACTTTTTTCTCGGTAAGATATTTTCGCAGCTCTTCTATGGCAAAGGCACCCTTGACAAAAGAGAGTGCTACGAAGTCAACACCATTTTCAATTCCAAAGGCAATATCTTGCCAGTCTTTATCCGTTATTGACGGCAGATCAGCACTTTTACCTCGAATATTGACATGACGCCGAGAGCTAAGAACACCATCATCAAGACATTCGCATTGGATATCAGTTTGAGAAATATTCTTGACCTTGAGGCTTAGCATTCCTCCATCGATTAACACGATGTCATCCACGGCAACATCATTAACAAAACCGTCATAATTTATTTCAACACAGTACGGTTCAAGCTCTGCCTGGCGTCTGATTGTTAGAGTCAGCGTTTCTCCTTTATGCAAAACAATATCTCTCTTCACATCACCCGTTCGTATCTCAGGACCTTTCGTGTCCAGGAGAATTGCCACTGATTTCCCGGTTTTCTCGTTTATTGTTTTGACGTGTTTAATTACATCTTCATGCCACTTATGTGTGCCATGAGACATATTCAGACGGGCAACATTCATTCCATTTTCAGCAAGCTGATTAAGGATCGTAAATGGTGAACTGACAGGGCCAATGGTACAGATTATCTTAGTTTTTCGCACACTCATGAGGGTAATGATTACCTTTTATGACATTGAAATATTAGAAAAAGTAATGGCAGCTGTAGGATCATCTCTATTTTCGATGAATAGTCATTTCGTAAGCCCATTCTAACATTTAGTTACCCAAGCACCAATAATTTCAGAAACGATCTCTTCTTTTTACTTTTTCCCCAGTTTCTTTCCACAGACTTGCAAAATGCTGTTTCAGGGATAAAACCAATTATTTGAGACCCTGAGAGTACCGCCCAAACAGACAAAGAGGGCGCTTTGTAATCAGAGATCACAAACATTACGAGGGTGACGGCTATTATTCTGGTGAATCGTTAAAGATGTATATTGTATACATCAAGGTTATGGCTTTAACGCCTCGAAATAAATAATCAACAATAGACAGGACCATGCATAAAGGCGAAAAATTTAATTCTGTTTCCCATTTGGTAGGTTCGGTAGCAGCTATTATAGGTCTTGTCGCTTTGGTTGTCACTACCAGTCGCCAGGGGGAGTTTCTGCCAATTTTCAGCGTTACGGTATATGGTATAACCCTCGTTCTGCTTTATGTATGTTCAACCCTCAACCATAGCCTCCGAGGGCAGGTTAAAAACGTTTTTCAGAAGTTAGATTTTCTTGCAATTTACCTGCTGATTGCTGGCACATATACGCCTTTTGCCTTAATTACCCTGAAGGAGGGGTGGGGGTGGGCTATTTTCGGTCTTGTGTGGGGGCTTGCAGTTCTTGGAATATTCCTGGAACTACTACCGCATAAAGGCAATAGAATGAGATCACTGGTTATTTATCTAACAATGGGCTGGGTGATCATAATAGCCATCAAACCATTGATTCAGGCATTGGGTGTGGCTGGATTCAGTTGGCTATTATTGGGAGGTATGTTTTATACTTTTGGGGTTATATTTTATATCAATGATGAACAGGTTAAACATTTTCATGGAATATGGCATTTATGTGTTTTAGCAGGTAGTTCCATCCAGTATTTCACCGTTTTTTATTACGTGCTATAGATAAAATACTCCCGCGTTAGTGCCTTAGCTGGTTGTAGATATACAGTAATAACAACAGCCTTAAGAGGACTACTCGGATGCTGTATTCTCAAAGCATAATGTCTTATAGATCATTGATCGGGCCTTCATAACGCGTACAGTGGAATAAGAACCTGTTAGATTTCTGTTCGGTCCTGTTTATATACCGAATACGGATTGCAGCGCACCTGGATCTCAATATCGAAGAGATTCCTGAAGGTGCCGGCGGTCATTGACCTTTTCAACATGAAATTCTGTTCCATCCTTATAAATAATATTCAGGGCCGCATTATCCTGTTTCAATTTCCGAAATTGGTCTAAGGGGATTTTAGATGCGAAACATAATAAGGAAACGATGACGAAATTGTGTGAACAGATCAACAGAGTACTTTCAGGGCCATAGGGGTCGGAAATCCGTTTCAGAGTATCGACGGCCCGCTGCTGGACTTCCTTAAGACTTTCTCCTCCCGGCATGGCCAAAGTGGCCGGATTTTCTTCCCAGGCCTTTTGAAAATCCAGATGCTCTAATGCCCACCGCTGAGCTTGCATCCCTTCGAAGTCACCCAGGTCCATCTCCATCAGCCCCGATTCCTTGATCAAGGGCGTTGAAGGGTGAAACCTGCCGATATGGTGTGCCGTTTCAATAGCACGCGCCAGGGGGCTTGAATAAATGGCCGTAATGGTCTCATCTTTTAATGCCAAGGCCAAGGCACGAGCCTGGCTGTTACCCTTTGGGTTAAGCGGTAAATCGCTCCGCCCCTGAAAGCGGTGAAGTCGGTTCCATTCGGTTTCTCCATGTCGGATCAGTATGATCCGGTTGCCTGACGGTTTCATAGCTTTCACTGTTTGACAATCCTTGCCATAATTAAAATACTTATATATCCGATAGTTTGTAATGTGCCGTCTATTCGCAGCAAATCAATATAGATTGAAAGGCTTGCGCTACACTGTACATCATAAGAGATTATCTTTTGCAATCTTCTGAAAAAGAGATCATACAAAAGTTGGGCTTATTCATGTAACCTTTGAGCCTTTTGCAAAAGTTCAACCCACTTGAAACTATAACTATACAGAAAAAATCTCAGCGAGGCCTTAATACAAGTGGAAGACTATTAAGATTGCCGATGGTTGTATTTCTTTTGATGAGAAGTATTCCTCTTGCTACCCTCATCATTGCAATAGGATATGCGATTGTCTTTTTTATCCTTAAAAGTCCACAAAAATTAGATTTCACCTTATTTGCGTTAGGCGCAATACCTATTGTGGTATTCTTGCCGAGTGTTTTCAGCCAATCAAAAAGTGGAGCCTTACATACTCCAAAAGTAATTTTTCGAAAAGTAGAGACTCTTGGAAAGAAAGAAAAGCAAGAAACTGAAAGCATATTTCCAGCATTAAGTTATATTTTTGCTGGATTAATATCTTGGATATTCAGTCTAGTTATACATTAAAAAAATAAAATCATAACAGGGCGTTGAACACCGCTCCGCTCCGCAACGTTCGGACTCGCTGAAGCTCGCCGCTTAATTTTACGATAAACGAACAGGGAAAAAGATGAACGAAAAAGAACTACTTAAAGGAATTCTCAACTCAATACCATATCCTATCGTATATGTTGATTTGGAGCATGTAATACGTTTCATGAACAATGCAGCAGTATACCATTATTGCACAGAACGAGGTCATGGGGATTTGATTGGTCAAAGTATTTTCAAGTGCCATAACGAGGACAAATCGAAAGAAATGATTAGCAAAATAGTTGATAGGTTCAAAACAGATGCAAAAGAGAAATTCTTGCAAGTCAATGATCGTAATTTAAGAGTGTATATTACTCCTGTTAAAAACGATAAGAACAAGTTGATTGGCTACTATGAGAGATTTGAAAATAACTTCGCAATAAATCGTATTAGTTCAGATGAGATCTGACAGATACCAGTTAATACTTCCAGACCGAACCTCTACAAGATTGGCGATTTTCCTAAACGTAGCTTCAAACTGTAAATCTTTCGATCAAAGATTATTGCGATGGTTTGTCAGATTTGATTAAAACTGATTGATATAAAATGTCAGGTAGGATCTCGATATCTATACATAAATATTTAGCGCACTGCGTTTTATTTTTAAGAACCTTGTTCTTGCGGCTTCAGAAGAAAATTGCCACCTGAGTTAGCACCCGACTCTTTTGAGTTTCAGTTCTTTTAACTCTTCGTTGTGTTATCCATCCCTGCGATTATTTTTTTGCAAAGAAGTACTTCCTTGTCAATCCAAAAATGCAATCCGAGGTTTGTAAGCAAAACATTGGCTGATCATCTATCTCTTGAGAAAGGAGGGAATACCCACTGAGGAAATATGTGCAGCTGTCGTGTGCATTTTTTGGAAACTTCAAATCCGTAGTAATTTAAGTAGCACTGATAGGAATACATGATAGAATCAATTGCTGGTTTTGGGCATTTTCTCCCCTCATTTTGGGAAGTTGATAAGGAGAAAAGAGTTGGTTTGCTGGCAACTGAAGATGTGAGGAGCTCTAGATGACAACAAGATTAGCCGGGAAGAAAGTACTGATCACTGCTGCTGGTCAGGGGATCGGCAGGGCATCAGCCTTGGCCATGGCATCTGAGGGTGCGAAGGTCATTGCCACGGATATCAATGAAAAGACTCTGGGCACACTGGCGATGGATGCATCAGCCATTCAATGTCGAAAGCTTGATGTACTCGATGGAGAGGCCATTGCAACCCTGACAGAAGAAATCGGAGCGGTTGACGTCCTGTTTAATTGTGCCGGTCATGTTCACCACGGATCGATTCTGGAGTGCACAGATGAGGAATGGGATTTTGCTTTTGATATTAATGTCAAAGCCCAATACCGACTCACCAAGGCACTGCTGCCTGAAATGCTGAAATCAGGGGGAGCTTCAATTGTCAATATGTCATCGGTTGTTTCCAGTATCGTAGGAGCACAAGAGCGTTTTGCATATACGGCATCAAAGGCTGCTGTTATCGGAATGACGAAATCGATTGCCACTGACTATGCAACTCAGGGTATTCGCTGCAATGCGATTTGCCCCGGTGCTGTGGAGTCTCCATCACTTGAAGAGCGACTCCATGCTCAGGGTGATTATAATAAAGCCCGTGCGGGCTTTATCGCCCGCCAGCCTATGGGACGTATTGGTTTACCTGAAGAGATAGCAGCATTAGCCGTATACCTGGCCAGTGATGAATCGGCATATATGACAGGACAGGCCATTGCCATTGATGGCGGATGGTCCGTCTAATAAATAAGGGGAGCGAAGTATATGAAACTTTTAAGATATGGTCCACTTGGGAGTGAAAAACCAGGAATTCTAGATGATAATGGAAATATCCGTGATTTGTCGGCATATGTTACTGATATCGCAGGTGATACTCTGCTGCCGGAGAGGCTTATGGAGCTGGCGGCACTTGACATTACGGCACTGCCAGTTGTAGATGGTTCCCCACGTCTGGGTGCCTGCGTCGGTGATATCGGCAAATTCCTGTGTATAGGCCTTAATTATTCCGATCATATTGCCGAATCAAGCATGGCCCTCCCCGAGGAACCTGTCTTGTTTACCAAGGCAACAAGCGCTGTCTGCGGTCCAAACGATACGGTCATACTCCCCCGCGGTTCTACTAAGACCGACTGGGAAGTAGAACTAGGGCTCGTCATCGGCAAACCAGCTAAATATGTCTCGGAGGCCGAAGCGCTCGATTATGTCGCTGGATACTGCATAGTCAATGATCTGTCAGAGCGTGAATTACAACTTGAAGGAACAGGCCAGTGGGTAAAGGGTAAATCCTGTGATACATTTGGTCCTATAGGCCCATGGCTTGTAACAACTGATGAAATTACGGATCCACAAAACCTGAACCTCTGGCTCGATGTTAATGATCATCGGTATCAGGACAGCAGCACCCAAAATATGGTGTTCACGGCCGCGCGTATTGTCAGCTATCTTTCCACTTTTTTCACTCTTCACCCGGGGGATGTCATTTCAACAGGAACTCCTGCCGGGGTCGGTCTCGGACTAAAACCGCAGGTCTATCTCAATGCTGGAGACAAGATGCGTTTGGGAATTGACGGACTTGGAGAGCAGAACCAAACAGTTGCCGCAGAGGAGTGATAAGAGCGCGATAGAGTGGTGTTCCGACCCCAACGGGGTCTAGACCTGAATATTTCACGAGTAGATACGACCTGCTAGCCAAGGAGACTTGGGGAAGGCTATATAAGTAATATGCCTTCCCCTAAAGGGTACAAACTGTGTCATCGGCAGAATTTCAAAAATACTGAATAACTATCTGATATTATTTAAATATTAATTATTTTTGTTGTTTTTCCATGAAATATTATGTCTAACAGACTTGCCGGTATTCTGGCGTAAGGTGTTAAACTCTGAGTTTTGAATCCGGGTCATCCCAGCAGAACCGATACTATTCAGGCCGGATCCGGGCGCTTCCACCGATAGGGCAGCTCCTGGATGGTGCCGGGTTCGGTCATGATCTTCAAGGCCGTCAGTGCATCCATGATAATACGTCGCTGTCGCTTAGCGTTTCCAGGTTCACCCAGCATGCTGCCGCGGGCGAATTTGACCAGCAAGGCACGCGGCGGTTTCACGTATGCCATCCGATCGGCCATGTTCCCCATGGAAATGGTTGGGATTCCGGCAGCTTCTGCCATCCGCTGAATCAGACCCACGGTCTGATGACATTTCGGTCAAACCGGAACCATAAACAATGCATCGACGCCCTGAGCCTTGATTCGGGCCAAAAGCTCGGGAATGGTTTCGTCGATCAGCGTTGCGACGTCATTAACATAGCTGAAGCTGTAATGCATTTCGGCGATTTTACCAACGATTCCTTCCGCTTCCAGTTCGAGAAAACGCTCAAGGGGGAAAATGATATTAACGTCTTCTTTGGCAAGAGAATGGTCGTAATGGGCATGTGCGATATCCAGGTCAGTTTGTCGGGCGGTCCTGGGGATCTCCCTGAAGGATGTGTCGCCGTGGATCGACCGGGTGTCAAAGGCCGGCTGTCGATCCTTGAGAAAAAGACCGCCGCTGGTAATCAGAGAAAAAGTCTTGTCTGAGGGGAGCCCGGTATAAGGGGTCCAGGGAATGTTCGTCGACTCGATAAACGGGTACCTTTTGACAATTTCCTTCATGTTACCGGCTTGATAATCAGCCAGGCTCTCTTTAACCCATTTATCGTAGGCAGCTTTGAAATTTTCAAGATTGACGGACATAGTCATTGTTCTCCTCGTGTCACAGGTTAATTCAACTTGGGATGACAAGAATTCGCTTTCCAGGCAGCTCTAAAATAGGCCTGCCCCTCATTACTCTACATCAAACAAACCCATCTTTAGCGATTAATGCGCGAGAGGTAACTTTTTTCTGATCATTCTTATTATTTAAATCCTAGATTTTCATAGTCATTATTTTATTGAGAAATTCAGATATTGGAAGTGGTAAGGTTAACGGCATAATAACCTGCCACAAACGCCTTCAGCAAATGGATTAAAAGCGATAAACACTATTTTGTAACAGACTTTAAAAAACCGAGCGTTTATGGTCGGTGGTTATTTTTTTGTTAGCACCATCTTTTATTACTTAAAATCTCTGGCTTATAATGATTTCCATTACTGACGCTAGGGCCTCGCATATATTCTCTGTATGTTAAAAGCCTTTGCGGGTCAGGCGCCATAGATTAGGGGATTACCCAGGATGCGTCGATCCGATTATCCTCCCAATGAAATTTTGCCCGAATGTGACCCGTCAATTTCAACAGTAGCCAGTCCATTTGATCGAATCGGCATACAATGACGGCAAAATTTTTACGAGCCTCCCGATGGTCAAGGAGTTTAGGCGCTTTATCACGGAGAAAACTCGACGGATCCAAAGTCGGTTTTTCCGTGGGTGAACCAGGCGGGGTTTCGGAGCAGTAGTTGATTCGACTGGTCAGACGGACTTTTTTCCATTGGGAGTCAGCCGTTTTATCGTAGGTATGAACCGAAGCAGTTCCTGAAAGACGCAGTTGTAGCCACTTTTCAGGATGATAAAACAACCAGCTCACATTGGAATTACCTCGGATCTGTGAAACCTTAGGAGTTCGGGCATCACAGTAACATATCAATATCCGGTCTTTTTCCGAAAACCCCCTCAGGATGACGGTCCGTACTTCGGGCTTGTTGCCATCCATGGTGGCAAGAGTTGGTCGGTAAAACGGATGCCTATAGTTTCGAGCGCCTTTATGGAGAATTCTCCAGCTCGAATTGAGAACGTCGTCCAGTGTTGAGATATTTTCTTTTTTTCCTAATATCATGACAAGTTACCATTTTGCTGAAAGCATTTCTTGCACCACATCCAAACGCTGCTCTTCATTCGAAAATAGAGGGCTTGAGTATTACCAGTGCCGTAATCTGCTCAATATCTTTTTGCTTTGCTTCCCTAATCATGGGATTATCTAGAAAATGCTAAGGTATAATAGGCGAATGTCCTCATATCTCACGAATATCGAGACATTGGTTTTTTGTCACAAATAATCTGTAGGTTAGAGAGGGTTTTTCTTGACAATCTCCAGTCGTCTGAGAAGCTATCATACCTGTTTTCGTGAAGTAATATCATCAGTATTTCTAAATTACCAATGGCAGCGTTATATATTCCACACTAATTATTGATAAACATTGTTAACTGTAAATTTGTGCATGGAGATGATGGCCGCAGATTTATGATCTGGGGGGTGGTCTTTGAGATTGGAATATCACCGTAAGGGTACCTGGAGGCTTTAATTTTTTTCGACCTCTATTTTGGACGCTTGTACCATCACATAAAGAAACTTCACTCTGGCTTGCGGCTTGTGGAAATCTTTGCCGAGAAACTTCTCCATCCTTCGATTTACCATATCTCTCGCCAAATGGACCGGTAGGTCATATTCAGTATTAGCAGTCATCTGCCTGCTGTATTCGCTGAAAAGACGGTTCTCCTCGTTTCGTGCATTTGAGCAGGGTATCCTAACCAGCACGAACCATATCACGGTTATTGCTATCACAATTCCAATTACGATTAAATAAGCCATTTTGCCATATCTTGTTTATAATTACTGAGCTTTGCTGCTGTTTTCCACATCCTCATCGTGTCTAGATACATTCACCACCGTTTAGGTAACTGATAACCTTTTCATTTGCGCAAGCCTCACAGGCATTGGCCATAGTACGGAGCTTTCCATTGTCTAAAAGGCCACACACAGGGACGTATTCACGGGTACAAGCCACTGGACGAGGATCAGTGCAGACAATCGTCTGGCAATCTCCTGCCCAATACCCATTGACCTTATGATCGGTGCAGGCGACGCAGTCGTTATCATAGGATCGTGAACTTCCGTCGTTACGGAGTCCGCAAACGGGATCGTACTCAAGGGTACAAGGAACAGGGCCTGGCGATCGGTCTGTTGAACATTCTAAGAATACGTAGCTGCCATTCCCTCCGGTGGTCCCACCACTGCTATTGGAGTCACATCCACTCAAAAGGATCATCAGTCCCAAAAGCAATGTGAAAGAACGGTACATCCTGGGTATAAACGTAGTGGTACCAATTGTAGCTCCCATCATTTTGCCACCTCTATTTGATCTTCTTTGGATGCTTCAGAAAAAGCCAAATCGTCAACTATGATTGACACTTAGGAAAATGGTACTCTATATATCTGTTATATTCTTGACAGTAGGTGCCATTCTCATAACATTTTGCGCCAATGGCAGGAGAGGATGCCGACAGGATCTACACCTGTTGACTGTGATGGATCTCTGCTGTAGATTTTTTGTGTCGCCACTTAGAGAACAACTTACGGATGATTTAACAAATTCTGCTAAAGCATGGTCATGAAGAAATGCCATGATTTAAATATTATCTTGACGGGACGCCTTTTGCCAGATAACCATTGCTATTAAAAGAGATAAGATACTAGATACTTCCGAGCTTAATGTCTTAAAGAGGTGTAAGATCCTGGAAGTAAGAAACAACCGATGAATTGATCACATTAAGAAAAGAGCTACACATTGAAATATCTTCTGAAAAAACAGTTGGAGCAACTTGTGTCAAATGGCACCCATTTGCTTCTTAAAGGTGCATTACACGGTATTGAGAAAGAGGGTTTACGCGTGGATTACTCAGGCGAGTTATCTCAAAAACCTCATCCAGAAGGCCTGGGTTCTGCGTTGACCAATGGTAATATCACAACCGATTTTTCTGAATCTCTCCTTGAACTCATCACCCCGGTTTTTGCGGACCCAGGAATAGCGATACAGTTTCTTGAGAATCTTCATGGCTTCACATACAGTCGCCTCAGTGAAGAGCTGATCTGGGCTGGCAGTATGCCCTGCCGTATCTTGGATCCTGCTCGAATTCCCATCGCCCGGTTTGGTTCATCTAACCTTGGCCAGATGAAACATATCTATCGCCTCGGGCTCGAGCATCGTTACGGCAAGATGATGCAGAGCATTGCCGGCATTCATTATAATTTCTCGCTATCCGATGATTTTTGGCAGGCAGTTCAGGAAAAACGAGGGAATACTCTAGCCCTGCAGTCGTTTCGATCATCCTCTTACTTCAAAATGATTCGCAACGTTCGTCGTCACTCATGGCTTCTTCTTTATCTTTTTGGTGCTTCACCTGCGCTATGTGATTCATTCCTGAGCGGAAAACCACATGAACTTAAAAGGTTGCATGACCAAACGCTCTATCTGCCATATGCAACCTCATTGCGCATGAGCGATCTTGGGTATTCAACCAAAGTACAATCTTCCCTGAACATCTGCTTTAATCATCTCAGCACCTATGTCGATTCACTTGATCAGGCAATTAATACATCCTATCCGCTCTATGAGAAGATAGGCGTAAAGGTTGATGGAAAATATCGCCAGCTTAACGACACAATTTTACAGATCGAAAATGAACATTATAGTGATATTCGTCCGAAACGTGTTGCCAGGGCCGGAGAGAGACCTCTTCATGCACTGAGGAAAAGTGGTGTGCAGTATATTGAAATTAGGAGTACGGATGTTAACCCTTTTCTGCCGGTGGGCATTGATATCCAACAGGCACTGTTTCTCGACACTTTTCTCATCAGCTGCCTGCTGATGGAGGAAAAGGATATCTGCCCGGATGAATGTAAGATGGTAAGCGACAACGTGCAAAAAGTCATAACCAGAGGTCGTGAGCCGGGGCTGTTACTAAACACGCCAAACGGAGAAGCTCAACTGGCTGAAGTTGGCAACGAATTAATAGATCAGATGTCAATGACTGGTGAACTGCTGGATGAAGTGCATAAAACAAAAGCCTACAGTATATCGGTCAACGCTCAAAAACGGAAACTGGAAGACACCTCACAGACACCATCGGCACAGGTGCTGAAGGCCTTGCAGGAAACCGGTCTAAACTACACTCAGTGGATAATGCTGAAAAGTAGGGAGCATAAAGAAACCTTTGAGCATCTGTCCTCACGTTCAGAGGTCTACAAAGACCTGTCGCGGCACGCCGCCGCATCAATAAAAGAGCAGCAACAGCTTGAAGCCAGTGATACGCTCAGTTTCGACCAGTTTCTTGAGGAGTATCTGGCATTTAAACTGTATGATTAATACGAGCCAAATTAAAGTGCACTGATTCAGTTCGCTATGCGAGTCTCCATTTAGACAGGTATATTCAATATAATAACTATGCACGCTATGAAGCGAGGGAGGACGCAAATCGAGCCTCTGAACTTGAATATCATTTTTTTGCACCTATCATCTTAATCTGGAGGTGCAATACTATGAGAACGCTCTTACTTATGATAGCGACAGTATTTCTTCAGGGTTGCTCTGTATTTGGTATCCGTACTGTTGAAATTCTCAATTATCAGGTTTTGGAAAAAGACGGCAAATTCGACGTCCGTCAATATGAAGACTACTGGGTGGTCCGGACGGAGATTGATGGCGAGTATCGGAGAAGCACCGATGCGGGCTTTCGGCTGCTGTTCAGTTACATTTCCGGAAAGAATAAGCAACAGGAAAAAATTGCCATGACTGGTCCTGTTATGCAACAGGAGAAGGGTGAGAAAATTGCAATGACCGGCCCTGTAATCCAGCAAAAGAAAGGAAAGAGCTGGACGATGGAGTTTGTGCTCCCATCAAAATATAACAAGTTACAACCACCAGAGCCTCTCGACTCTGAGGTGAGCATTGTCAAGGTTTCAGGGTACAGGGCTGCGGCAATCAGTTATAGCGGTAACTTAGGAGAAGAAAAGTACAATACCAAGATAAAAGAACTCCTGGATATTGTTAATTTGAAAGGACTGCAGCCCATTGGCGAGCCATTTTCTGCTGGATATGACCCACCCTGGACAATCCCTTTTCTTAAACGAAATGAAGTCCTCATTATTATTGAGTAATTCCCATTGCTTTCGAGTGTGCCGATAATACAAATGTCGGCACAGATAGATTTATTAGTCTAAATGGATGTGATGGTTTTTTCAGCACATCACCATGATCAGAAGTTCCTTAAATACAGGGTTGATTATTCATCCTTTGGGAATGGCAAATCCGGCAATGGTATAAATTCTTCTTCATCGCCGGGAACAATCGCAAATTTTTTGTTTCTCCAATCCTCTGCGGCCCTTTTTATCCGATCTACAGAAGATGAAACAAAATTCCACCAGATATAGCGGGGCCCATCCATGACGGCGCCGCCGAGCAAGATCAGGTGTACATCATCACACCCTTTGACACGAATGTCAGAGTCTGGTCGCAGCACCATCATTTGTCGGTTATGGTAGTTTGTTCCGCCAATCTCAACTTTTCCGGTCACCAGAAAAATGGCACGCTCTTCTGTCGTCCTTGGAATCACAATACTGGCTCCCTTATTCATCTTCAATTCAAGGTAAAGCGTATCCCACTGCGTTTTGATTGGTGATTGAGCGCCTTGAAACTCACCCAGAATGAGACGTCCAGATAATTCTTTGGTTTCTATTGTGGGAATTTTTGCTGCCCCGACGTGGATGAACTCGGGATCGCTCCTCTCCAGTTTTTTCGGCTGTGCCAGCCAGCTCTGAATACCAAACAGCCTGGATGGATTCTGACGAACGTCCTGTCCGGTACGCTCAGAATGAACAATGCCTCTTCCTGCACTCATGAGATTTACATCACCCGGCTTGATACGCATGTTATTGCCAAGGGAATCCTTGTGATCCATATTTCCATCAAAGAGATAGGTAACCGTTGATAACCCAATATGAGGGTGTGGTCGTACATCGACGCCGCTTCCTGCAACGAATTCACCAGGTCCCATTTGATCCCAGAAAATAAAGGGGCCGACCATGCGTTTATCATGAAACGGCAAGGCACGATGGACCTCAAACCCACCGATATCTACGGTCCGTGGAACAATGATCAATTTCATCTCTGCCGGGCAATCCGGGAAATCTTCCGGTACCACTCCAAACAGCCGACTCATAATAGCCCTTTAACGCTGATAGAAATTTGTTGGTGACCACTCAGTTATTGCCTCTGGTAAAGATACCATATATTGAATGAATTCTTTAGCACCATATTCTACCTGACCCCCGATGATAGCTAAAATAGATGTCAGTTTTTCAACTTTAAGTTTTAGGATGCGCCCCTTCCTTGTTCATTTTTCTGTTCAGTGGAGAGCAGAGCTTGGGTTTGTTTTTAGCAGGAATTCGGCCAAGGGTTTGGCGCGACTGCACTCACGGGGTGCGGATTATCTGGTGGCAGTGATGAAGCCTCCACAATCGAGCCGGAGCGAAGGGGAAACGCGTCTTGAGTTAATATTTATTCAACCAGAGACCTCGGGAGCCCTCACCTTAACAAAAAAAGAAAACTCAGCAGCATGGAGTAGACAGGGTTGGCTTTTGGACCCAGAACGCCGAAATGGCGATTCTGAATGTAAAGAGTCAAGCTGAGTTTTTTCATCACGTTATTGACCATCTCAATGGAATTTCGTGGATGCTTGGAAACAGGTGTAAAATTTCTAAAGAATTTTATTGCATCGGGTAATCGGTCAAATGAAATTATAGCAGAATCGCCTTTGGCAGATACATGAAAGGGCACCTCATTCATCTCTATATTCATACTGGCAGAATACGATGTGTGTGATCCGAGGCGATGTATCATTTCTTCTAAAAATGAAGATGCGGTACGTGTTTGTGCAGTTGCTAAGTTCATTGTACCATCCATTTTTTGTTTAGATAGAGACCAAAGGCGATGCAGCATGATCGGTGACGGATTAAATTTTATTTCGCCACGTTGTTGGTTGTAATCCTCATTTGCCCGTTGAATTTCCAGTGAGCTTTTGGGGCTTCTTCAGCAGTGCTGCTTGGCACGTCAATTTCGAAATCGTCAAAAGCATAAACAATTTCTGCATTGTTTCCGGTCAAACGGTCATACAAACCTACAAACATTTCGGGCCAGTTGTTGGTGTCTTTTACTCTTTCAGCCATTTTAATTACCTCAAAGTTATTTATAATTAGTGGATGGGTTATCATTCCACCTTATTTTCACAACCAGGAGAATTCTTCTGCATGTAATGATGCTAATGCTTTCCCTGGCATGGTGAGAAGGTAAGCCTTTCCATAGCCATTGCAATAGTAAACAAACAGCAGACTATTGATAGTAAACACTACTGTTTTGGCTCAGGTCACCGGCTAATAGTAAGTTCCTGCCGGCTGCTGCCAGACGAAGAAAAGGCAAGAAACCAATACCCTAAATTTGTTCCTGAATGAAGGTTTCGATGCTTGGCAGAAGGTTCGGTGCGAGATGGGCGAATGGTTCAGAGAGAGCCAGTACAATTCCGAAGTGATCCACACCCTCCAGCTCAAATCTCATAGCACGCCCATCTTCTGAATTAATCCGCTCTTGCAGCAACTGCGAATGAAGAGGAAGAACAATACGATCATCACTTCCATGCAGCAGCAAAAGGGGAGGGGCATCACCGCGGGCATGGCTTAACGGTTGGGATAGTTTAGCAGGATCTGCGGTTGCAAAGATGGGTTTGAATCGACGATATCGTTCCGGCTCAAAGGCGTATGGTCCAGCCAGCCCGATCATACCGATGATGCTGTTTTGCGTGACACCTTTATCAAGCAGATAGCGACCATCGAGTGCTAATAAGGCTGCCAGATGCGCACCTGCAGAATGGCCGATCAGAATGATACCGTTTTCTGACTGGGGAATGTTTTGCTTTATCCAGGCTACAGAGGCTGCTCCATCCTCAACGAATACAGGAAACTGCACGTCAGGGTATAGCCGATAGTCGGGAATGACCGTGGGGTATCCCTGTGAGCTCAATGCTTGGCCGACAAAACGGTAGCGCTCTCGATCTCCGCGTCTCCAGCTTCCTCCATAAAAAAAGACGATTACGGGTGCCTTGGGCCGAGTTACTTCCGGATAATATACATCGAGTTTTTGACGATTTTGCTGCCCGTAATATATCCCCTGTTCGACCTCAAATCCATGGTCAGGTGCGAGACCATTTACCAGGGTAAGCGGTGAACACCCCGCAAGTGCAGCAACCAGAATGCTGAGAAGAAGAAATTTGGCTATGTGAGACATGATAATCCTAGATGCAGAGATGAAATGTTGTGCTGTTATGAAATCAGCGCATGTTTTATTTTCCATGCCGATTACTATAAGCAGTCTTCTGACTATGGAAAGCGAAACAGCATCACTTGAGATCGACAGCAGGAATGTTGGGGCCCGATTGCAGATTTTTGAGGAAAAAAGGTACCTTCTTGAAAACATCAAGAAAAGTGCCTTCACACTGGGAACTTCCGGAATTACCTATGTACTCGATAGTCATTATTACAACTGAGCAGAAAGAAAACGACACCGGAGAAGTTTTTGTCAGCTACTTTGAAGCCGAGCTCAACAATATCTGGAAATATAGCCCACTCAGGAAAGAACATTATGAATAAAGTTCTCATTAATTTTGCCCATCCAGCGAGAGCACGTTCTAAAATTAACAATGCCCTTCGTGCTGCTGTCGAAGATCTTGAAGATGTAACCTTCAATGATCTCTATGCAACCTATCCGGATTTTCAGATCGATGTCAAAAGAGAACAAAGTCTCTGTGAAAATCATGATGTAATTATTTTTCAGCATCCATTCTATTGGTACTCAACTCCATCAATTATGAAGGAATGGCTTGATCTGGTACTTGAGCATGGTTGGGCCTATGGTTCAGAAGCCAAGGCTCTCAGAGGGAAATTTTTCCTGCAAGCTATCACCGCAGGTGGTGATGACAGCACCTACCGGAAAGATGGCTTTAACGCCTTTACAATTGGAGAACTTACATCGCCATATCGTGCTACAGCAAAACTATGCAAAATGAACTGGCTACCTCCATTCACCGTTCTTGGTATTCACAGGGGGTTGTCTGATAAGAACGTTAAGGTTCATGCGGAAGACTATCGCCGTGCTGTCATCGCCTTGCGGGATGCCACGCTGGATATTGAGAAAGCAGGGCAGAGTCAATATCTCAACAGTGATCTAAACTCAATGATCAGGAGGCCATAAAAGTGGAACAATTCCTCCTTCAGCTCTTTATTTTCCTGGCAGCAGCAGCTATCGCCGTTCCTATTGCCAAAAAATTAGGTCTTGGCTCAGTGCTTGGATATCTCATGGCAGGTATCATCATCGGCCCCTTTGGCCTCTCTCTCATTGGTGATATTGAAGAAGTCATGCACTTTACGGAGTTTGGTGTAGTGATGATGCTTTTTCTGGTCGGCCTCGAACTCAAACCATCCCTGCTCTGGCAGATGCGCACCCCCATATTGGGAATGGGTGGGGTACAGGTCATTCTGTCGAGTATTATCATTGGTGGTGTATCCTTTATCTTTCTCCCCTGGCAACAGGCAACAGCCATCGGTCTTATCCTCTCCCTCTCTTCTACAGCAATAGTTTTGCAAACCTTGCGGGAGAAGGGACTGATGAATACCTCTCCCGGAAGATCCATCTTTTCGGTTCTCCTGTTCCAGGATCTGGCAGTCATACCTGTAATTGCTGTTCTACCGCTTCTCGCAACAGTTACCATGCATGACAGCGGTTATCATGAGTCAGCACTATTTGATATCAACTCACTACCGGGATACATGCAAATCAGTGTTACGCTACTTGCAATTCTTTCTATTTTCTTTCTTGGTAAATTTGCAAGCAGACCTATTTTCAGGATCATTGCAGCTACACGGGTCAGAGAGATCTTTGTTGCTGCTGCTCTCGCCCTTGTCGTTGGTATATCACTACTCATGACTGTAGTTGGTCTTTCTCCCGCCCTGGGAACTTTTCTTGCGGGTGTAGTCCTGGCAGACAGCGAATACCGTCATGAACTTGAAAGCGATATAGAACCATTTAAGGGCTTATTACTGGGTATATTCTTCATTTCTATAGGGGCCAGTCTCAACTTTACACTGATTGGAGAAAAGATCCTGCTGATCGCAGGGCTTACAGCAGGTCTAATAGGTCTGAAATGGTTTGTCCTCGTCACTACTGGTTTTATTTTTAAGATGGCGAAAAAAGAACGTTCACTCTTTGCTATTGCCCTTGCCCAGGGAGGTGAATTTGCATTTGTTCTTTTCCAAATTTCAAAGACCAACGGCGTATTGCCAACAGCAACCATAGAACCTCTTATTTCCGCAGTTGCAATCTCCATGTTCCTGACGCCCCTCCTTTTTCTGGCATATGACAAGTTCAGCATAAATGGTCGTGAGGATGAAGAAGGTGAGCGTGATTCAGACACGATTGATCCGAGTGGACACAAGGTCATTCTTGCTGGATTCGGCCGTCTCGGGACTGATCTTGGTCGTTTTCTCATTTCTGCGGGTATCAAACCGGTTATTCTCGATCATGATGCGGCCAATGTGGATGTTCTGAGAAAATTCGGGTTCGAGGTGTATTACGGAGACATCACACGACTTGACCTTCTTGAAGCTGCCGGAGCTGCTGAAGCTGAACTCTTGATAATCACCATAGGTGATATAGATAAATCAAGAGCGTTGGTTGAATTAACAGCAAAACACTACCCTCATCTTAAAATAGCAGTCAATGCCTCCGACCGTTCCTCCGCCTATGATCTCATGGATCTGGGAATTACACACATACGAAGGGAAACCTTCGGCAGTGCTCTGACGCTTGGACGGGATGCCTTGCAAATACTTGGGTTCGAGCCTTATGAAGCACACAGATTGATGCTTATCTTTCGGAAAAATGACGAAGAGATGATGCCTGAATTATACAAAATGCACCGTGAAGATGAGGACAGTTACATATCAATGTATCAGAAGCATAATGAAGACCTTGAGGAGCTCATGAGACTCGATTTGCACTCGGACATGGAAGAACTCGACAAGGCCTGGACTGCTGCAAACCCAGAAACATAAAAAATGAGTATCAAGTATCACATCTAATATTTTTAAAACCTCCTAAAGTTGCCAACGCTTAAATTGATAATTAAAGTCTGGCTAGTTTTTGTTCTCCATTCATTTCTTATTCAAAGGGTGTATCGGGTTAGAAAATCTGCGCCACAATCAAA
Organism: uncultured delta proteobacterium; assembly: GCA_963776075.1. Taxonomy (GTDB): domain Bacteria; phylum Desulfobacterota; class Desulfobulbia; order Desulfobulbales; family Desulfocapsaceae; genus MADRE3. Next base: position 518,287 of record CAVZLG010000015.1, on the reverse strand, counting down.
ATATTATTGTCAATCTGGCCTCGCCTGAAACATACCCATGTTCTGGTTGAGTATTTGTGAGTGGGTGATCAATATCTTAATTCCGAAGTTCCAGTGATGTGTCGGCTTATTCAGTTTGTACATCATATACACCTTAAGGAATGGGTGATCAATTCGGCAAATGGAGGGCAGTGATGAATCGAACTCTGGTAGCAATTTCCGTTACGATTCTCATTATTTTTGTGACATATGGCTCCAGCGCTTTTGGCGAGAATCAAAAGAAGAGCCCGTATTCTCCTTATCTGGGTGATTATCCCAATCAGGTTTTTTTCGGCGATACCCATGTACATACCAGCTTTTCAGCGGATGCAGGCTTTGCAGGTACAACGTTGGGGCCTGAGGAGGCCTATCGTTTTGCCCGTGGCGAGGAACTGACTTCCAGTACCGGGGTGCAGGCCAAACTGCAGGTACCTCTTGATTTTATTGTGGTCGCAGATCATGCGGAAAATCTGGGCCTGGCACCTTTGGCAGTAGCCGGTGACCCAGCCGTGTTGTCCACCGAGTATGGCCGCAAAATTCATCACATGCTGAAGGCGGGTCAGGGTGTTGAAGCGTTCGATAAGTGGCGTAAGTCAAAAGCCAGCGGTATAGACCCGATGGGCGGAGATGAAGGAGGAGTCGAGGCCACCAAAACCGCCTGGGAATTCATGACCTCAGCAGCCGAGAAATACAATGAACCTGGGTTTTTCACCGCTTTCATCGGCTACGAGTGGACCTCGGTGCCCGGCGGCAATAATCTTCATAGAAATGTTATCTTTCGTGACGGCAAGAACGTAGCTGATCATATTCTTCCATTCAGCTCCTATGATTCTGAGGATGCCGAGGATCTTTGGAAATGGATGGCTGACTACGAAGAAAAGACCGGTGGCAGGCTGCTGGCTATTCCGCACAACGGAAATCTCTCTAACGGGCTGATGTTTGATGATAGCACCTTTACTTCGAAAAAGCCGATCGACACCGATTATGCAACGCGGCGCAACCGTTGGGAACCACTATACGAGGTAACCCAGATGAAAGGCGATGGTGAGGCGCATCCGCTGCTTTCACCAACTGATGAATTTGCCGACTTTGAAACCTGGGACAAAGGCGGTATCAACTCTCCGAAACCCAAGACCCCGGATATGCTGCCCCGCGAATACGCGCGTGCTGCCCTGAAGCGCGGCATGCAGTACGAAAAGAAATTGGGGGTTAACCCGTTCAAGTTCGGCATGGTTGGCTCGACCGACTCCCACACGGCTCTGAGTACCACTGACGAATCACAGTATTTTGGCAAGATAACCATTCTGGAGCCCGCGGCGAGTGAAGAGCGCTTTTACGAACTGGTGGCAGGACGCACCAACCCCGACAAGCTTGATATCGGGGTCGAGGCCTGGAAGGTCTCCAGTTCCGGTCTCGTCGGGGTCTGGGCCCGTGAAAACACCCGGGAGGCGCTCTGGGATGCAATGAAGCGCAAGGAAGTGTTTGCGACAACGGGCACGCGCCCCCGGGTCAGGGTATTCGGCGGCTGGAACTTCACGGATGGAGATCAGCAGCGCCACGATTTTGTCAAGCTCGGTTATGCGCAAGGTGTGCCGATGGGCGGCGATTTGAGGTCTGCCACGGCGGGAACCGCACCCACCTTTGTCGTTCATGCCCTGAAAGACCCGAACAACGCCAACCTCGATCGTATTCAGATCATCAAGGCTTGGATCGATTCTGATGGCGCGACCCACGAACGAATTTGGGATCTGGCCGTTTCTGACGGGCGCAAAATCGACGCTGATGGTCGTTGCCGCATACCGGTCGGCAGTACCGTCAATGTTGCTGAGTCAGACTATCGAAACAGTATTGGCGCAGCCTCTCTATCCGCTTACTGGCGCGACCCGGATTTTGACTTGAAGGAGCGAGCCTTTTATTACATACGTGTGCTTGAGATCCCCACACCGCGCTGGACGACCTACGACGCCAAATATTTTAAGCGGGAAATCCCCGAGGGTGCCCCCACTGAAATTCAGGAGCGCGTATACACATCACCGATCTGGTACACACCTTAAATGATGGTCCATGTGGATAAATATGTAACAAAGCACAAGACTAAAAGGACGAGGCCGATGACCTCTGGGCGTCGGCTTACCCATGGTGCTGCCCTTCAAGATACTTGGCAGGCCAGCTACGGCAGGGTCTTGTCTGAGAGAGATGACAGCGATCTTGATTTGATGAGGTTTAAACTGGCCGTTATGTTTTGAATAAAAGCTCACGAACAGACAAAATGTTTGACTGTCCGTCGATCATTCATACTAACAATGATCTCATTGATTTACATAGGAGGATACAATGGTTAGTAGAATAGATACGATGATTGGTTTTCTCTTCTGGTCACTACTCTTGTTTGCGATACCAGTGCAGAGTGAGGAGGTGAGTGCGGTTGTCGGGCATTTTCATGACCCGTATGATCACCGACCGCTTGAAAAAATTACGCCCGCCGAGCGTGCCAAGATACGCGGCTACAGTCCTTATGCCGGCCGGCAGTTTCCCACCAGAGTTTTGTTCGGAGACACCCACCACCATACCGCCAATTCGGGTGATGCCTTCATGGGCGGCAACCGGCTGACTCCCGAGCAAGCTTATCGGTTCGCCCGCGGTGAGGAGGTCGTAACCTCCACGGGTGTGCCCGCCAAGCTGTCCCGGCCGCTCGATTTTCTGGTGATCTCCGACCACGCGGAAGGCCTCGGCGTGATTACCGAAGTCTACAATGGTAACCCAGAATTCATTTCGGACCCCACGCTTGCCCGCTGGAATAAAATGATGCGGGGCGGCGGCAATGAGTCTGCCGCAGCGATGAACGAGTTGGTATCGGCCCAGGCCCAGGGAACGTTGCCCGGTCCGGTTCAGGATCCAAAAGTCGTTGGCCCGGTCATGAAAAGTGTTTGGCAGAACTATACCGAGACAGCCGAGTACTACAACGAACCCGGGCGTTTCACTGCGATGATCGGCTACGAATGGACATCGGTGCCGGGGGGCAATAACCTTCATCGCAATGTTCTTTATCGAGACGGCAAGGACAAGGCCGATCAGGCCTTTCCCTTCTCGGCCTGGCAGAGCGAGGACCCGGAGAAACTCTGGGAGTGGATGGCCAAGTATGAAGAGAAAACCGGCGGCAAGTTGCTGGCCATTCCCCATAACGGAAATCTCTCCAACGGTCGCATGTTCGAGCTCGTTGATTTCGAGGGCAACCCGCTCGACCGGGATTACGCCGAGCGCCGGGCCCGCTTCGAGGTGCTGCAGGAGATCATCCAGACCAAGGGCAACAGCGAGACCCATCCAACCCTCTCCCCCAACGACGAGTTTGCCGGCGATATGGGCATTGCGGGTTGGGAGTATGGCAACCTGACGCTGGAAAATGCGCCCGAGTCTGTAGAGATGCGGCCCACCATGTACCTTCGCGCCGGTCTGATGCGCGGTCTCGAACAAGAGGAGAAACTCGGTGTCAATCCCTTCAAATTTGGTTTTGTCGGCAGTACAGACGTACATAACTCCCTGACTGCTATCGAGGAGGATAATTTTTTCGGAAAACACCCTGTCCAGGAGCCCAGCCCCCATCGCTGGGACCATGTCTCCAAGCAAGGTTTTGGCAAGACCCGCTACACCTGGCATTATTTGGGTGCCGGGTACGCCGCGGTGTGGACGACCGAGAATACACGCGAGGCAATCTGGGACGCCATGAAGCGCCGCGAGGTATACGGCACCTCGGGTACGCGAATCACTTTGCGGTTCTTTGGCGGCTGGGGGTATACGTCGCTCGATGCCCAGACCCGCTATATCGCCGATATTGGTTACGCCAAAGGCGTGCCGATGGGCAGCGACCTACCGCAGCGGCCAGATGACCAGGTCCCGACATTTCTGGTGGCAGCCCTGAAAGACCCGATGTTCGGCAACCTCGACCGTATCCAGATCGTCAAGGGCTGGCTCAATTCAGATGGTACAGCAGAGGAAAGAGTCTACGACGTGGTTTGGGGCGATGCAGAGCAACGCCAACTTAGTTCGGACGGGACGCTTCCGCCGGTGGGTAACACCGTGGATGTGGCCAATGCCACCTGGACTGACTCCATCGGTGACCCGTCGCTGGCCGCTGTCTGGACCGATCCGGATTTCGACCCCTCCCAGCGTGCCTTCTACTATGCGCGGGTGATCGAGATCCCCACCCCGCGTTGGACCGCCTACGACCAGCTTCGTTTCGGTATCAGGATGTCTCCGGAAGTACCGATGATCCAGCAGGAGCGGGCCTGGAGTACACCGATCTGGTACACGCCGTGAGGACTTGCTCTGAGAGCAAAGGTAAATCTGCGTGATGAATTTTAACACTGAAACGAGGTAACAATACAATGTGTGATAGTATGGTCAACAGAGTTCGTAGCCTGGTTTTTTGTCTGTGTGTTGCGCTGGCACCATTTTCAGGATGATTATGTATCACCAGAAGGGACCGTTAATTTTACCGTAAAATTCCTTTTTCCGATTTGACCGGCCACAACCTAACTGATCTAGTTCTCTAAAAGTGAATTAACACCTTTAATTTGTTATTTGGTAGAAAGTAGATAATTAGGAAACATCTAAAAATATGACATTAGATATTTTATCAAGCTTACCAATGGAAATAGCGTCTTGACATTGCCCAGAGAATAGTATGCCCACCTTTACTAAGTTCAGCTTCATGTTATAAATGTTTTTGTATGGTTTAATTATTGAAGCAATGTGGCTTGTGGTACATAAGGTCTAGTACAATGGGCTACGTAAAAAATAAGATTCAAGAATTGTTTGGTGGCGGAACCCATATACAAAAGCTTCTGCAGAGAGCTTTTGGGGACTCGAATCAGGTGAAATCTACAATAAAGTCTGCTAAATAGACAGACTGGGATGTTTGGATGATGAGTCAGTGACAGTAAAAACACTGACAATCTATATATCATGATGACATAAATCACAGATCGCAGGGTTTTTATGGACAATAATGAGGGTAAGTTCACTCACTGGTATGCAGCCTGGGTTCTCGACCGGCCTATTTGGACTATCGCAATTCTCATCCTGGTGGTTGGCGTGCTTGGCTACCAGAGTAGAAATTTCAGAATCGACGCCTCAACAGAAACATTGTTGCTGGAAAACGATAAAGATTTACGCTATGCCCGTGAAATATCCGAGCGGTATGGAATTCAGGACTTTTTACTGATTTCTTTTACCCCAAAATCGGGCGACCTTCTGGACCAAGTCAATCTCGCAACTATTGCCGGGTTACGTGATTCTCTTAGCCGCCTTGAAGCGGTGGAGTCAGTGCTGACCATTTTGGATGTTCCGCTTTTGGAAAGCCCCCCGGTTTCATTTAGTCAGCTTTCACAAAACAAAATTCCGTCCCTGGAATCGCCTACCATAGATAAAAACCTGGCAAAAACTGAATTATCGGAGAGTCCCTTTTATCGGGACCTTCTGGTTAGTCGGGATATAAAGACCACAGCGATTATCGTAAACCTCAAAACCGATCTCGCCTATGGTAAACTGATCACCACGAGAAATGAATTATCGGATAAAAAAGGGCAGGGGCAACTGTCTCCGACAGAGGCCGATCAATATGCACGCGTCGTCAGTGAAATACGGTCGCAGCAGGCTTCGTTGAATGCAATGCAACACGAAAACATCCTGGCGGTAAGAGCCATTATGGATGCGAACCGTGACAAAGGACAGCTTTTTCTCGGCGGTATCAGCATGATAGCAGATGATATGATCACCTATATCAAAAATGACCTGAGAATATTCGGCTTGGGCGTATTTTTGTTGCTGGTTCTGATGCTTGGAATATTTTTCAAGAGTAAACGATGGATTATCTTACCAATGCTCTGCTGTTTTCTCTCTGTAATTGCGATGATGGGGGTTTTGGGCACCTTTGACTGGGGGGTCACCGTTATCTCTTCTAATTTCATATCCTTACAGCTCATAATAACCCTCGCTATTTCAGTCCATCTGATTGTACGTTTTCGTGAATATCAAGTGACCCTCCCCGAAGCGGATAACCGCACGCTCCTAAAAAAAACTATTCAATCCAAATTCGTGCCATGTTTGTTCGCTACTCTTACTACTATTGCTGGATTTACTTCGCTTATGCTCTGCGACATAAAGCCTGTAATTCACTTTGGGTGGATGATGAGTATCGGTATCCTGTTATCACTCGCACTGACCTTTGTACTTTTTCCTGCGGGTGCGATGCTCGTGAAAAAGCCCAAGCCGCCTTCGCAAAATAGAATTATCAAATTTTCCTTTACCAAATTTTTGGGGCGTATAACAGAAGCCTACGGTACAGCGATTCTGATTTTGACCGTAATTTTCACCATCATAACAGTCGTAGGCGTATCCAGGTTGCGCGTAGAAAACAGTTTTATCGATTATTTCAAGGAGTCGACAGAAATCTACCAGGGCATGAAAATCATCGACGAAAAGCTTGGAGGTACTACACCTCTGGATGTCATTGTCCAATTTGAAACCTTCGACGAGGAGGACAGCGAAGATGATGAATTTGATGATTTTATGATAGAAGACGATTTTTTCGCCGATTCGGGAAAGGTGAAATCAGAGGATGATGACAGAAAATATTGGTTTATGGACCATCGTCTGGAAGTAATAGAAAGGGTACATGACTATCTTGACAACAGACCAGAGATCGGAAAAGTGCTGTCGCTGGGGACACTTCTAAAAATAGGCCGGAGCCTCAATGATGGAAAATCGTTGGACAGCCTGGATATGGCGGTTCTGTATACAAAACTACCTGAAAAATATAAAGGGTTGCTATTGTCCCCGTACCTATCTTTCGACAATAACGAGGTTCGCTTTACGGTAAGGATTAAGGATTCGCTGAAGTCGCTGCAGAGAAATATCCTGCTCAAGGAAATCAAATACGATCTCGTTCATCAACTCGATCTCGATGAAACCAAAGTCCATCTGGCCGGGACAATGATCCTGTACAACAATATGCTCCAGAGCCTTTTTACTTCTCAAATCAAGACCTTGGGTGTCGTGGCTTTTGCCTTGCTGATCATGTTTCTGTTTCTGTTCCGCTCGCTGAAAATTGCACTGATTGCTTTATTCCCCAATCTGTTGTCAGCCGGTGCAGTGCTGGGTGTGATGGGATGGCTGGATATTCCTCTGGATATGATGACCATTACTATTGCAGCAATCAGTATTGGTATCGCAGTCGATAACACAATCCATTATATCCATCGTTTTAAGGAAGAAATCAAGATTGACGGCGATTATTACGGTTCTCTTCACCGCTGTCATAACTCGATTGGACATGCGATGTACTACACCTCCATGATCATTATCGTAGGCTTTTCCATACTGATACTTTCTAATTTCTTACCAACGATCTATTTCGGTCTCTTTACCGGTCTTGCCATGTTTATCGCACTTATTGCCTCCTTGACCCTCTTGCCGCAACTGTTGGTTTGGTTAAAGCCGTTTGGTCCAGGAAATCGATCTTAATCCACTAAATAAAAGTGCTTCCTGTATCTTTTCAGAGGTGTACAGGAACTCCGCGTAATTTTTTGAAATCCAGCCTCAGGTCAGTCCTGCAAGTGGGCATCTCTTAAATCTAGTACGTTCAGGTGCCGTCCAATATTATTTGAAAAGATCTCTCGGTACTGCACTAATGATTGAAGCTACTGTTCCCAAACAAGAAGTGCTTTGGAGGTTACTCAAGTGCAAATAATGTCTTGTCGCCAAGGTTGGTATTACTGTGCGGCGATTTGCTGTAACCCATAGATTACCTCTGCGAGCCCCAGCCTCTGATCATCATTAACATCGGCATCCAGAGAAATTGTGCCCGATGGCTGCATGCCTGAGACTATCTGCAAAGCGATGATGACATCATCGAGACCAACAGATCCGTTCAAATCGACATCACCGAGCAGGTCGCCAAGACGAACAGAGATATCAAATCCAGTTGCCGTAGCGGAAAGTATATCAACGAAAACTTTGTTGACAGCATCCGAGAATACTTCCCCGGGTTCCCATCTTGCTCCACTGTCACCGGTATCGCCGTTTCCATCGACATCGATCACATGAGCAGGAATAGTGCGAAAGGTGTCAATCTCGTGGATTATTACCGCCTGCCCGGGAAGTTTATAGTCATATCCAACCTGTCGCCGGACTTCGACCGTGTAATAATTCGAATCAGAGCCTGCGATCGGAATCCTAACCATCTTGTAATTTCCTGTAGCTGGCAAGGCCAGCTGCTCTATACTCAGGGTGACCGAGCTATTCTCGCCAATAAGATATTGCTGTTGATCAGGAATCCAGCCCAGCCGGTCCTTGTGGTAGGAAATGGTGTGCTGCCCCATGCAACCGTAGATGGCATCGCTTGAACGTGAACAATTTGACCAGGAATCGCTCATCACATCCCATTCGTTATCATAGGTCTGTCCGTATTCACCAGAAGAGTGTGGGAGGCCAAACCCATGGCCCATCTCGTGGGCGATGATCGTAATGTCAGAGTACCCCCATGGCGGTTCCCAGGTTACACTCCAGGCCCTTGAGACCCCGTCCAGACTCATGTACCTGGTTCCCCCCCAGGCATAGCCATTATCAAAATCGCTATTGAACATCATGTTTATGCCGTCATACAGAGAAAAATCGACGACATCATCGGCGGCAGCGATACAATCATCAGCCAAACGGCCCCGGTCGGTTCCCCCCCTGGTATCGGAAGGGTTATAGGAGGCTTCGGTTCCATTCAGCTCAAACCAGCCAGCAGCGGTACTGCCGCTGATATTCACCGTATCATAAGATTGCTCACGCCAATAATGATCCAATCCGGGTTTCGTGTTTGCATACATGTCCTGGAAATAGAAAAGGTTCTCGGGTTCATTTGCGATATCACTAAATTTGCACATGATCGACACCCAGGGACGGGACCCACTGACACCTGGGGCATCTGAGGTGTTCATCTTCAGAGCAGATGATGGGGGAGCAGCGGTAACGGTAATTGAGGTGACAATCACCGGCGGTAGTGACCCATTGGTTGTCATTGCCCGCGCCGAAGTCGTAGTTCCCTGAACTCCGACGTATTTACGGTTCAGAGTTAGTACATCCCCAATCGCTCTTCGAGCTGGCTCCGTAATAACCAGATCGGTCTCTTTCCCTTTTGTATCCGTAAGCTGATAGAAAGGCCCCGTGGACGCACCGGAAGATTCATCGCCCCAGGTAACCGTCACCCAGCCTTGAAGCATCACCTGCTCTTCAGCTTTGGCGGTCACTATATCAAGCATGCATAGCGAATACCCCAGGATGAGGGTTACCAGCAGAAAGACATGCGGGAAGTTCTTCCGACAGCACATTGTGGCCTCCTTGTGATTCTTTTTATCTCGCTACCTCACCCTCTGATCGGAGCAGCAGAACGGTCTCCCGTGATTATCATCGCATGACCATTTTCATAAGTAAAGCAATCCGCTATAATTAATAAGCCCGAGGAATTTAGAGCGAAGTCGATGTATGCTACTTTCAAGGAGCATGCAACGTTTGTACCAGTTTGAGCACAGAAAATAGCCGGGGTGCAATCAAGATGGAATATTTACGAACAAGCTGAACGACTAATAACTGGCAGGAGCAATGAAATGAACAGCTGGATTCTCAGTGAACCTGGAGCCAACACCTTTTGAAAAAATGGAATTACCTTTTCCCGCAATTGATCCTCGGGGTGAAAGGAATATAAGTTCTAAAATTCATGATGATTATTTGTAAAGAACCCTTTTGGGGTTACCGAAACATACAACCTCATTAAAAACAAACAGCCATTGGCACTCTCATCTCTGGACCAATGGGCCCAGAGTACATAACGTATGTGAAACGAGCAGTCAGTTTCTTTTAAGGCTGCTCTGTAACCGGTATCACTTCCGGCTACAAAAGAACTATCACCACCTTCCCCAAACCCTTTACAGTGAGGATACCCATGTCTCAGAGCGTCTACAAAATCATCGAAATGGTTGGATCAAGCCCATTATCCTGGGAAGAGGCTTCCCAGAACGCTATTAAAGCAGCAGGTTTGAGCTTACGTGATTTGCGTATTGCAGAGGTTGTTAAACTGGATATAATTGTTGAAGATGGGAAAGCTGCCATCTTTCGGGCACGTGTGAATCTGTCTTTCAAAGTGCTTTCGGATTAATACATCATCTGAGTAGGATGACCGGACGACCAGTTTCCTCGGTCATCGGTTGGGCTATACTGTCCATGGAGTATTTACCTCGCTTTATCGATGGAACTGGTAAGTGCATGGGTAAGGCCGAAACATCAGCGCACGTGAAATTGATGGGTTCGAGGGAACGCTCAAAGCGGGATTGTACGTTTAATACCTGGGGTGAGCGCCTCTTCTTGAGATCCAGATATACACACGTGTGTCTTGGTGATATGGATGACTGGTCAACGTACTTCTGGTGTGATGAAACCAACTTTTTTTATACTCGTATCAGCAGGAATGTAGAACCGAAATCGCTAAGCGAAAAGTGACATTGGAAAAGGGATACGGCCATGGCCATCTATTCAAGTGAATAGCTTTCAGCGTGCATGACCTCTTCTTTGATCTCTCTGTCATGGATACCAATCAGATATAGCAAACCATCAAGCCCCACGCTTGAAATGGCGTTGGATGCTTTTTGCCGCACAATAGGCTTGGCATTAAAAGCAACTCCCAGACCTGCAATACTGATCATGGGGAGGTCATTCGCGCCATCTCCGACAGCGATGGTCTGCTCAAGAGCGATATTCTCCTTTTGAGCAAGTTGTCTTAATAGTGTTGCTTTTTTATCGCCATCGATAATATCACCAACAACCCTACCGGTTACCACACCATTTTCAATGTCAAGCTCGTTGGCATACATATAATCAAAGCCAAGCCTGTCTTGTAAATACTCTCCAACAAATTTGAAGCCTCCGGATAAGATACCTAACTTATAGCCCAGGCTTTTCAGGGTTTTGGTTACCAGGCCTGCACCTTCAGTCAGTGGAAGCTCCTTTGTTAATTTCACAAGTTGCTCTTCTGGTAATCCTTTTAAAAGAGCAATCCTCTGACGAAAGCTTTCCTGGAAATCAATCTCCCCCCGCATTGCTGATTCAGTGATGTCGTTTACCTGGTCACCGACACCTGCCAGCTTGGCCAATTCAACGATCACTTCAGCCTGGATCAAGGTTGAATCCATATCAAACACAACCAGCTTCCTGTTTTTTCGGTAGATATTGTCCACATGAAACGAGATATCTATTCCCGCATTTTGCGAAATCTCCATGAATCTTTTTCGCATATCAAGAATATTCACCGGCTTTCCACTGACGGACAGCTGCACACAGGCTCTCGGATTGCTCTGTGGCTTAGTAATGGAAATTCTACCGGTTAATCGTGAAATGCTGTCAATGTTCAGTTTATTTTCGGCAATAATAGAGGCAACAGCAGAAATCTGCTGGGCAGAAAGGGTTCTGCCGAGAAGTGTGATGATCCGTCTTTCTTTGCCTTGGGCATGGACCCATTTTTCATAATTGTCAGGGGCAATCGACTTAATGTCCACCTCAAGCCCCATGTTGTGCCCTTCAAACAGCATATCCTTGAAAATTTCAGAAAAATCTTTTGAGTCTGGAATTTCTGCCAAAATCCCAAGTGAAATATGATCATGAATTACCGCCTGGCCTATATCAAGAATATTGACATCATATGCAGCCAGAATCCCGGTAAATTTTGCATCAAGTCCTTTTCTGTCTCTGCCGGTAATGCTTATCAGTATAACGTCACTCATTGTATATCCTTTCGATCTCAGGACCACTTGTTGGGTACAGAGGTCACTAAATTCATTGTTTTCAGACTCTTGCCATTTTGGTTAACGGGAGCAGGGTTCCATGGCGGTGAGAAACCTGACTGCAAGTCAGGAGATATTATAACAATAATTTAATAGTGGCTATTATGAATACACGTAAATATGTTTTTTTCATTCCGGGTTCCAGCTCATCAGTGATTATGTCAAGGTCGAACGGCTGATTGATTAAATCGTCAAGGATTGCATTATGATGGATTGACTGATTTGAAATGATGCATGAATCACCTCATTGTACTTCTATTCTGACAAGCCACTTCACCCACTTGTTTCCCTTTGATTCAGGGAAAACAGCTCTTACCGGGAATCCGTGAAGAATTGGTATCGGTTTACCTTCCCATTCGTAGGCGAGGAAGTTTTTGCCTGACAGTGCCTCCTGTATTTCAACTAGTGTAGTGTATCCATCGGCGCTTACGAGTCGAATATGGGTTGCTCCTTTTTGCACATCCACCAATTCTAAAAGATATTTCAGGGATGCTCCTGCCCAGGTGGCAGTATCCTCAAAAAAACCAGGACAGACCAGCGTTGGGCGGGATTCAATCTTTGGCATACAACGTAAATCATCGTATTTCAGCGTGAGCGTCTGCTTTACTTCACCTGTAATCTCAAGAGCGTAGTTTTCCAAATCAATGACTTGAGCGGTGCCAGTTACATGTAGCTGCGTATCTGGATCCAACTCTGTATAGCCTGGAATTTTGTCGGGGAGGACAGGAACGGCGACAGGCGTTAATGAGCAGGGGTTATTACTGGTAGTTCCGGGGAGGGGTTGCTGCTGCGATTGGGCTGCCCCGGCAGCCATGGCAATGAACAGGGTCAGAGTGAAAAATGTGATGGTCATGCTGAGCATTGCGATTCTGGCAGGAAGCAGCTTAGCGCTATGGAGGAGTTGTCTTTCTTTCATATGTATATGATATTTCCAGGTTAAAGATTGGAGTGTCTGAAGAACGTCATGATATGTGCTCTCTGTGAGCAGAGCTTTTGTTAAAATTTTTTTACGAATCTCCACGCAGTCCCTCGAGAAATGCGAGGACGTTTTTTCCTAACACCCGGTGATTATAGCCTCCTTCCAGGAGCCCGTAACAACCGCCCCCATTGCGTAATGCAGCTTCTCGAACCCACTTCCCCATAATCTTATAATCAGCAGTATAAAGGAGACCACCCCAGTCGTTCAGATGGTGATCAAAACCTGCTGAAACTGCAATAACATCTGCCTGGGTGGCCTCAAGGGCATCAGAAACCTCTTCAAGGTAGGACTCTCGTTGAGCAGATTCAGGGTTCAGAATCTCTATCCACGATTCTTTCCCGAGAATATTAACGTTACCATCCCCATGGTGAAGATCGAAGTCGAGGACAAAAGCTTGGGCAATATGGTTATTCGCTCGCAGGTGGTAGAGAGAGACCGCGATGTTGTTAAAATAGCAGAATCCCCAGCAACTGTTGGCCGAGGCGTGATGTCCTGGTGGCCGTATCAGACCAAAAGAGGGTTCTTCCATGCCTGTCTGAGCTGCCTGGATGGCTCCACCTGCGGCAAGGGCTGCAATCTCGTAGAGCCCCAGGCGTCGGACCTGTTCGATATGCGCTTTTGCATGGGCGGCCAGGAGATCATCTTCAGAAGCAGGTTCACACGAAACGATCTTTACAAAAGGGGTAATGGCCTCTACGATGGCTTCCATCCGGCCCGGTTCTGCCGCTGGATCGGAGGTGTAATCCTCATAGAACTGCGGGTGGAAATAAACGATCATTGCGAAGAGCTCCTCTTAGTTGAAAATGGTTTCCGACTGTCAGGGGGGCAACATGCTTTTATCGGTAAGGAATTATATTATAAATCACAAAGATTTATGTTGGAATGCAATTCGTTATTGATCTGTTTTGTCAACAGGCATGTGCCGTCGTAAATGTTCGATGTCGACGAGGTCGCCGTATTTTTCTTTAATTGCAGCAAGTGCGTCCTGGCGTTTGCTGAAAATATGTTCCTCACCTATTTTGTCATACAACCCCGTACGCTTGAATACATCTGATACCTTGAATTTTGGACGTGTTATATAAAATTCAATACCCGCCTCCTTAAACCACTCTGACATATGCGCGAGCATCTCTTCGCCGGTTGTGTCGATCTGATCGACTGCCTCAATGTCAAGTATCACGACTTTTATCTGGGGCCTGTCGGCTACCGCATTCACCAGTCGTTTTTCCAGGTAGCCGGCATTAACAAAATATAGATCACCGTCATAGCGAAAAAACGCTAAAGTGTCACTGGTTTGCATACCAAACAAATGTGCATCCCGATACGTTCCATCTTCATGCATTGCAACTTCAGCAAAATGTGGGCGCATTGTCCGGTAGATATAAAAGGCCAACGATATTGCGATTCCGATATAAACTCCTTTTTCGAGATGCGGCGCAAAGTATATCGTGGTGTTAAATACTATCAGTGCCACGATAGTATCATGTCGATTAACTTTCCAGGAATGTAACAGGGGGGCAATCTGGAATAACCCTGCAACAGCAACAATGATAACCGCTGCCAGGGTTGCAATCGGTAAGTGATACATAAGTGGTGTCAGAAATAACAACGTTATGCCAACAATGATTCCAGAAACGACTGCTGCAAAGCCTGTTTTTGCACCAGCATCAAACGCTATGGCTGTTCGTGAGAAAGATCCTGATACCGGGTATCCTTGCATTATGCCTGCCACCAGATTTGCCAGCCCTTTACCCACCATTTCCTGATCAGCAGAAAGACGTTGCCGCGTTTTCGAAGCAACTGCCTTGGCAACGGAAAATGCTTCCACAAAGCTTAAAAAGGCTATCATGCCGGCTGGTAAGATAAGATCTTTAATGTGAGCAGGATTGTACTCCGGCCACGCGAATGAAGGCAGTCCTGCCGGTACGTCACCGACGACCGTCCCTCCTCGAGCAGCATAGCCGGTTAGCCAGGCGACAACGGTCGTGATAATTACGGTAAATAGAATACCGGGTAATTTGGGTGTAAATCGCTTGAATATAATTAACAGTATGATTGAGAAAATTCCCATGTACATGGTCACCAGATGTGTCTTCTCCGGTATGGAAACAGCTAAGTCCCAGAGCGTGTCATGCAGGTAGTGGCCGGGATTAATACTGATGCCAAATATTTTACCGAGCTGCATGCTGGCAATGACAAGGGCAGCAGCATTGGTAAAACCGAGGATGACGGGGTGTGACAGGAAATCAACCATAATCCCCAGGCGTAAAAATCCGAGAATTAATTGAATTCCACCGGCAATTAAAGCGAGCAGGGCAGCATACATGATTGTTTCTTGTGCCGTTAAACCCAATGGGGCCAGTGCAGCAGCGGTCATCAGGGAAATAACAGCAACCGGTCCGTTCTGCAATTGTTTGGACGATCCAAAGATTGCAGCGACAATTGGCACTAAAAACGATGCATACAACCCATAGTGGGGCGGTAATCCGGCCAGCTGCGCGTAGGCCATGGCTTGGGGAATAAGCACCAGGGCCACGGTTACCCCGGCAATTATATCTGCCTTGAGTATTGCAGGATTTTTTAGTTCCCCAATCCAGTCGAGGAAGGGAACAAAGCGTAGCCGTGCCTCATTGAGCGATTCAAGCAGAAGGTCTTTCATATCCTGTATTATGCAATCCTACGCTCATGTCTTCATTGACTCTTCCGAGGCCTCAACAACGAGCACATTCGAGCCGAGTTCTTCCAACACCCTTTGTTCAAGACCATCTTCTTTTGATCGTAATTTTCTGAGCTTTGATGGTATATATTTTTTAGGAAGTCTGCCGAGGTTACAGATAGGTTCACCCGGGCTGATAGAAGGCAGGCTTGTCATGCCCATCACCACGGCGTTGAATGGCGCGTGAAGTGTGCTCTGCTCCTCACCGAGAATTGTCGTGTTGGTTGCCAGGGGCTGGTCTTTTTCTACAATATCTCCAGGTTTAATGTGGAAATCGAGAAAACCGCCTCGTTCAGCACGAATCCACTTCGATTTTTCAATAATAACCTGATAGGGTGGACTTTCAGTATCAGTGTCGAGCATTTTCAATTCACCAAGAACATTTTTTATTCCACGAACTGCGGTTGCAACAATACCCGGCTCAACTTTCCAGATTTCGCCTCCTTCCATAATAATTGTTGGACATCCGGCGGTGGTCGCCTCCCGCCGAAATGAATTTCTGGGTCCTTTAGTGTTAATTATTATCTCCGAGCCAAATGATTCTGCAAGTCTACGAACTTCTGGATTACTCAGATCACCTCGAACAGTTGGGTAATTCGTGCGACGGATAGATGCAGTGTGTAAATCTATCCCGTAATCGCACCGCGTCACAAGTTCACTGAAGATTGTAAAAGCCATTCTGCTGGCAAGGCTCCCGTCGACAGTGCCTGGAAATGAGCGGTTTAAATCCCGGCGATCAGGCAGATAACGTGAATGGCGATCGAAGGCAAGAAGATTAAGTACTGGTACAAGAATGAGAGAACCACTGTGTATCTGGAAATTATCGTCCTGGATCAATTGGCGAACAGCTCCGCAGCCATTGATTTCGTCACCGTGCAATGCTGCCGTAACGAAAACAACAGGGCCATCCTCTATCGCTCGGCGGACATGAAGCTGTATTTGTACGGTCATGCCACTGTAACTCTCACCGATAGTAAGATTTACATTGCGCGATTCTCCGGGAAGAATTTGTACACCGAACCAATCAGCTATTGATTTCTTTTCCGGTCGGAGATTATTCATCACTTTTCCCACTTTTTTCTGCAGATATCTTGATAGGTATGATTGTTCCGTCCTCATTGAAAACTTCATCCGCTACAGGTAATTCGGGTAGATCTTTGACTTTTGGGCGTCTTTTACGTCGAATCTTCACCGGAGTCATATCCCGCATCAAATCGAGCTTTCCGAAGCAAAGCAATCGATCACCGGCTAAAAGTTGTCGTTGAGATCGTGGGTTTGGAATTACGCGTGAATCTCGGTAAAGTGTCAGCACCGTTATATCTTTATCCCGCAGCCCTGACTCCTGGATCGTTTTTTCGATAAATTCTGAGCCCTCAGGGATGTAAATCTCTGCAACACCATATCCTCGACTGACTGTCAGGCGTTGACGCAGATCAATCTCAGGAAAATTCACTTGGGCTGCGAGGTAGTCGATAATGGCACCGGCTATATCAAGCTGTGTGCATCCCTCTATACCTTCCAGGCCTGGTGAAGAATTTACCTCCACAACTTGTGGGCCATTTTTCCCCTCAAGCAGGTCAACGCCAGCAACCCGAAGGCCCATGATTTGAGCGGCTCGTACGGCAGTTTCCCGGTATATTTCATCAAGATTTACCGGCTCGGCAATACCCCCACGATGGACGTTACTGCGAAATTCCTGCCCTTGGGCAACACGACGCATGGCTCCGACTACCCGATCACCTACAACAAAAGCCCGGATATCCCGCCCTTTACTCTCGGCCACGAATTTCTGTATCAGGACATTTTGTTTCTGGCTTTGCAGCAATTCGATAATGGCCTCGGCAGCTTTCACTGATTCTGCTAAAAGTACACCGATTCCCTGAGTTCCTTCCAGCAGCTTGATTATGACTGGTGCACCGCCGACTCTTTTGATTGCCGGGAGGACATCTTTTTTGTCCCGGACAAAAGTCGTTTTCGGCATACCTATTTGATGTCGACTGAGAATCTGCAGGCTGCGAAGCTTGTCTCTTGAATTATTAATGCCTGAGGATGAATTTCCACAGAAAACATCCATTTGCTCAAACTGTCTGACAACGGCGGTTCCAAAGTAGGTGATAGACGCCCCAATACGCGGGAGAACGGCATCATACTGAGAAAGTTGCTTTTGGCGGAAGTAGAGGTCCGGCGTGCCCTGTTCGAGGTCAATCGCGAATTTAAGTGTATTAAGAACCTTAACATTATGCCCACGCTGTATAGCGGCTTCGCGGAGCCGTCGTGTGCTGTAGCATGTGGGACTACATGAGAGAATAGCCAGCTTCATATGTTTCCTTTGTTTTGAGGTTTTAACTTAGAATGTAAGAGTCTGCTTTTTTGGGTCTTTCTCGTAATTCTACCACCGTAATAGGATTTTCCTCCATCAACAAGAAATCGTCCTCTAAACGCCTCACGGCCGAGCAACATCCTGAAACCCATCTCGTCACGACTCGCTAACGTTAATTCTACGGGCCAGCTCCTGCCGAGCAGCTCAATGTTCGTGACAATCACTGGTCTCAATTTCGCGATGCCACTGGAACTGCGGACAGATCTGAGTTCGAGGACCGCAGCTTCTGCAATAACAACTCCCTCTCTCGAACGCTGGATGGGGTGCACCTTAAAACGAACCCACTGCACGCCATCGCGTTCAAATGTTTTTAGACCAATGACGTGAAGCGAGGATGAGCGTGCGCCGGAATCGACTTTTACCTTAATGGCAGTAATACCAAGTTGTGGAAGACCAACCCATTCTCGCCACCCGATGACAGGCAATACAGATTTTCCTCTCTTGACCATTTCATCTCGCTATTAAAAGGTTACCTGGGGAATATTCCTGAAAAATAAAAAAAGAATGTCATTACAATATAGCTACAGATAGGTCAACTACCATTTAAACCAGAAAGAAAAGTCTATCTGGTAATGATTGGAATAACTTTTTTAGACCTACTGAGGGCGACTCATCCCTTGTTTTGGAGTCATTATTCCATGAAAAAAGTCTCTGCCAAGTCACATCCATCGCTTTCTTTTAAAGAGCATCAGTAAGACAAGTGCGATAATAAAAAGGAGTCCGACAAAAACGATAAAGGCGAATTTACTGTCGGAGCCGGGGATGCCTCCAACATTTATTCCAAACAGCCCTGTCAGGAATCCAAGTGGTAAAAATATTGTGGTTATCAGGGACAATACATACATCCTGCTATTGATCTGCTCTGATAAATTACTTGCGAGCTCTTCGTGAATTACCATTGCTCTTTCTCTGATTGAGTCAAGATTCTCTATATATCTGAGCAAGTGATCAGTAACTTCTCGGGAATGCATCCTGTCTTTTTCTTTGAGCCAGGATACTCTTTCGTCATAGAGATGATACATTGCTTCCCTTTGAGGCGAGAGGTATCTCCTGAGAACGATTGACTCACGCCTGATAGAAGAAAGTTGACGGCGAACCTCAGAGTCACCAGTTTCAAGTATTTGTTCTTCGAGATCGGCTAGGATCTCTTCTAAAGATTCAAGGGTTGGCCCCATTCTGCTTATTAGTCGTCTTGCGAGATCAATGACAAACTCTGATGAGTCCAGGGGGCCATTACCATCCTCTAATGCAATACGAATATCTGCTATGGATAACAACGTTTTCCGAATTGTGGTGATTATCAATGACTCGTTGGCCCACACTCTTACCCCGATCATATCTTCTGGATCTGAGTGCGGATTGAGGTTGACGCCGCGTAAGGCAAGAAGAAGCCCATTATTGATTGAGGTTACTCTTGGGCGAGTACCCTCTGCCAGCAGGAATTCCCTTGAAACACTATCAAGATGCGATTCATTGCGAATCCAATCGACTGTTTGGGAAGCAGAATAATCAAAATGGAGCCAGAGAGTGCCATCCTGGGCGTCCCAGCGATCGACCTCTTCACCCGTCAGTGTTTTTGCACCGCCAGAACCGTTCAGCAAAAGCGCATGTAACAGACCGGGATTATTCATGGTAATCAATCATCCTCCAAAGGAAATGGTACCCCATCTTATTTATTAATGGTATCGATTACGTTTTCGATATCTGAAGAATCGAAATGTACCTCTAATCAACTAAAATATATATATTTAAATTCAAAACACCTTTGCTCAGCGAATACAGAGAAAAAAGTAGCCGAAGACAAATAAACCCCAGGTTTTTTCTGTATATATTCCTATCACATATGACGTTTATCCTGTTTAGATCGATCCGCCAGAGGACCCGAGCAAAACGCGCAAATAGAGCGGCTTTTTAAGTATAATCGGCTTCAATTCAACGTGCATTTCCCGCATGAAGAATTTAATGATACAATACAAGAGTCTCTCCCCTTAAAGCAGTGCCAGCTTGACAATACAGATATTATCAATTTAAATAGCGCTATTTATGGGCAGGACAAAATCAATGAGATTGTGACTCATTAATAAGGGATTAAGACTGATCATCTAAAAACAGGTTGCTGATTTCATGAGTTTTCCATCAAACATTAACAATTTATCACGCAGAAAATTTATTAAAACGTCTGTCAAAATTACAGCAGGTATCATTGCTGCGTCACCCTTTACAAGTCTGGCCTCACAATCTCAATTTCACAAACTCTCTTTTTACCACACCCATACCTGTGAAACGTTGGACCTTGATTTCAATCTAAAAACCTGCAAGCCTAAAAAAGAAAAGGAACTCGTCCGCTTTCTTCGAGACTTTCGAACAGGCGATATCCATCCAATAGATTATAGACTCCTTGATATGCTCTGTCGCCTCCAGAGAGAGTTTGGCAGTTCGGGGACTTTTGAGGTGATTTCCGGATACCGTTCACCTGCCACAAATAAGAAACTTCGTAATTCGAGTAATGGCGTCGCTAAAAAGAGCCTGCATATGGAAGGCCGGGCAATTGATATCCGGTTGTCCGATGTGTCTACTAAAAAAATCAGTGCTAGAGCCTGCGCTTTGCAGCGTGGGGGCGTTGGTTACTATTCAAAATCTGATTTTGTCCATCTCGACACCGGGCGTGTTCGATCCTGGTAAAATTTTTATTCCTGTTACTTATCTCTTTTGACACAAAAAGAATCTATTGCGTGTTAATAAAGTCATCGCGACCCGGACCCATCAGGTGGTAGCGTTAGACGAGCCGCTGCCGGTGTATATCCTGTATCGCACTGCATTTGTGACACCCAGTGATGTCCTGTTTTTTTATAATGATATATACGGGCGTGACAAACTTCTCAGCCAAGCCTTGCTGACTGCAAAAAACTGAAGAGTCAGGTCATGAGGTGTATTTGGCAAATAGCTCAGCTTCAGTCATATTATCGGTTTGATTAGAAAAGCTATAAAAAGACGGTTTGTTATCGATAAAAACCTGATGTTTCAAATTAAACCGCTCTTCATTCTTGAAAAGCCCGACAGACATAAAAAACTGTTTGCTTTCCTTTAACCTGTAGAACAGATGGCTTCCGCATTTATTGCAAAAGGCTCGCTCTGCCCACTTTGATGAATCATAGACCGATATATTTTCATCCCCCTCAAAGCTGACATCTGTGCCACAATCAATTGCCATGAACGGGCCACTTCCCCATTTGCGGCACATGCTGCAATGGCATGCCCCGACCTGTGTGTTCAGCGTTCTAAGGTTGATTTTTACAGAACCACAAAGGCAGGTCCCTTGTTCTTCAAATGTCTCTGACATATTGTTCTCCTTATGGTTTATGATTTGAAAGCCAGGCCTTCGATTAAGTGGTGGTGAAACGGTCCAGAGGACTGCCACAAAAGCAATATCTCGATACCTACAGAAATAATAACCATGATGTCTGTTAGGTAAATGTAAAAACAAGGTTTTGTCAGGTGAATATGTACTCCTGATTATCGATGATTCTCAGGCGATTGGTCCTGTGTCAATGTGTACAGGTTTGATAAGACAGTATGGATTGAACGCTGCCTGCGCTTAATTGGTCTGGGGAGTTGTCTAGTGCTGTTTATCCGTCCTGAGGTCGAGAAGCAAGGTGATTGTGCATCCTGGGCCAGCATTATTTACCGCATAAACCCTGCCTCCCATTGCTGTGATAAATTTCTTCACCAGGGCAAGACCAATTCCGGTACCTCCGGTCAATCTGGCGAGATCATTATCTACCCGATAGAAGTCGTCGAATATTTTTTTAAGATCGCCTTGAGGAATTCCTGGACCGGTATCAGAGACAGCTATTCGAGCCTGCTGGTCCTTTGTGTCAGCTTTGATAACGATATGTTTTGTGGCTGACCTTCTGCCGAATTTGATGCTGTTTTCAATCAAGTTGATCATTATCTGGATCAACACTTCTCTGTCATAGACAAACCGGGGGATATCAGACGTCTGAATATTCAATGTGAATCCCTCTTGGTTCAGTTTCTGACCCATGATTCCTTTTACTTCTGTCAGTAGGTCTTGCAGCTGTCCTTCCTGCATGTTGAAATGGCGTTGTTTTTTCTCAAGTTTCGCAAGTTCCAAAACATTATTGATTAAACCGGACAGCCGAGTGCTCTCGGAGCTCAGGATGGTAAGGTACTCCTGCTCACGTTCGGGTGTTGATGCGATCCCTTGCTCCAGCATTTCGATGTACATCCGAATATTGGTCAGGGGGGTCTTGAGTTCGTGGGTTACGGATGATACAAACTGGGAACGTCGTTCTGACATCTCCACAATCGTTCTGGAACTCTGGTAGATGGCCAATAGACCAATGAACATAAATACCCCCAGCACAACCAATGCCACGCGCAGCGAGCCGCGAGCTGGTGAAGGGGGAATCTCCTTGGCCCTCAAGCTTACGCTTAGAAAATCAAACGGGGCTGGAAAAACCCGCTCTGTAATAAAACCTGTTGAGGCACGAGCAACGCCAGCCTGCACTATTGTTTGATTTTTTTGCTGGTCCCGGCGATATAACTTTATCGCGGTATAACCTGCCAGGGGTTGACCGATAAAATGAGCGCCTACCAGATGTTCTAAAAAAGGTGTGACAAGAAGAATAAACCCCTGGCGATATATCTGGTTGTTAATAACAATTCGCCTGAAGATATAGACTTGATCATCATTGATCGACACCGATTGAAATGGTGCCAGTTCGACCTGGAATTTTAATTGTTGAGCCCCAGGAACGGAAGGTTCGGTTTGAAGAGTATCCTGCTCTTTTAAATCCGAATCAACGGAACTAGCCCAGTCACGTTTTGGATCAATCTTTGATTCAATAACAGACTTTCTTGCTTTTGGAGATGGTGCTGCAACATTCCCTGCCTGCTGGCTCGATTGTCTGAAAGATTCATCCTCACGGGCAACATTGAGAACCTGTTCGGCACTGATTTCTTCTACTCGCTGCTTTTTCTTGCCCAGATAGGTTTTACCAGATTCGGTTTTTGATCGGGTAAGATAACGTTCGGAGAAACTGGCCTTGTCTTTATCGCCTGCTGTGTCAGCTGCTGGACTTTCATCTGCAATTGTTTCAGGCATTTTTTGCCGTGGCAGCGTGTACTTCTTGTTATTAAAGATTCGGTTTGCTTCTTTCAATTGCAGGACTACAGTTTTTTTATCTTCAGGTATCTGGGTGATGTCTGTCACCAGCGGCGTTTGGAAAGAGCCATCCGGATTGTTCTGCAGATATCCCAGGATATATTTTTGATAGCTCAACTCAGACAGGGGAGATAATTGCTGCATGTTTTGATCACGTTCAAACGGTTGTGCCAGAAGATACTGATACTCATCAACTGCCCGGTTCTCTTCTCTCCAGACCAACTCAGCCAACTCCTTTTCCATTTGATCAAACAATGCTTCTGAAAAGAATTCGAGTTGACTATGTTCCTCCTGCTCAAGTCCTGCGTAGGTCTGCCAGATAACAAAGGCGAGCGGAATCGAAATAGCAACACAGAAAGCAAGTAATAAAAATTTAAGCCGTTTCATATTCCAATCGGTACCCCTCACCGCGAACGGTTTCTATAAAATCGGCCTGTTCATCCAAGTTTTTTATTTTCTTCCTCAGCTTAAGCATATGTATATCGATGGTGCGTGTTTCGATATCCGCATCAGCATAGTGCCAGACTTCCCTGAGCAGTTCTTTTTTAGAGACGATTCGGTCCTGATGACGATAAAGATACACCATGATATCCATTTCCCTGCGTGTCAAATTTATGGTTTCTTCCCCGCAGTGCGCCCGTAAATTTGTACCATCGAAGATAATGCCCTGACACTCGATTCGCTCATCGCCGAGGTGTTTCCCACTGCGACGCAACACTGCCTCCACCCGGACGATCAGTTCCCGCAATGAGAAAGGTTTGGGGACATAATCATCAGCTCCGGCTTTAAAACCGGTGACAATGTCGTCTTCTGAACCTTTGGCGGTTATCATGATGACAGGCTGGGATGGCTTTGCTGTCCGAACCCTCCTGCATATCGAAAATCCATCTAACGTCGGGAGCATAACATCGAGCAGGACCAAGTCAAATTGACCATTAAGAATCATTTCCAGCCCTTCACCACCATCTTCTGAGCCTTGAACAGCATAGCCATTAAAAACCAGTACATCGCTTAATCCGTTTAGTATGGCCGGGTCATCTTCGACGACGAGAATACGGGCTTTTGGATGCTTCATCGGATTCACTCCTTTTACCGTTATGACATGCAGCAGGATATTCAGTTTTTTGGTTCCTCATTAAAAGCTTACAACAGCCATGTCCGCATGGAAAGTAAAACTTATGTAAAAAAATGGTGCTAACCTTTTGCATTTGTTTGAATTGTCTTTGCTCCAGGATGACGTATTATCAAAATCAGGACGTTGCCTAAATCTCAAACCATTGAACAGGAGGATGACAATGAACAGGTACAAAAATGGATTTCTGACAATACTTTTTTTAATCGGTATCACGAGTGCTGCTCTCGCCTATATGGGAGCCAGGGAGTCATCGGGATCATCACCTCTTGACCCGGTGGCAAGGAGCGGCGGAAATGAGATTATTACCGTTCATACAGCCCTGACCCAGGACAAAGTCATGAGGGGGACGGATGGAAATGTCTCGGTTGCCCTGACCCTAAGTGCAAAAAATTTCGAGTTGTCGACAGCAAATAAAATACAGCCAGTTGATCTGGTCGTTGTTCTCGATCGGAGTGGATCTATGAACGGGCGGAAATTGCATGATGCCAAGAAGGCGGTAATTAATCTGTTAGACCAACTGACGTACCAGGATCGTATTTCAATCATTACCTACTCCAATGGGGTTGAAATCCTCTCGGGACTGGTTCATGTAAACGATCCTCGCGTGAGAATCTTTCGTCGCTGGTCAAGCGTATTAACTCCGGTGGTGGAACCAATCTGGGTGGCGGCTTAAAAAATGGTATTGCGGCTCTGATGCAGACATCAGAAACGGATCGGCAGAGAAAAGTTATATTGATTTCGGATGGACTGGCTAACCATGGGATCACCAACCCAGCTGAACTCGGAGCGATGGCAGCAAATGGCTCGGAATATAACCTGGCTGTCAGTACCGTTGGTGTTGGATATGATTTTAACGAGATATTGATGACCACCATCGCCGATCATGGTGCGGGGAATTATTATTTTCTGGAAAGTCCACAGGATTTTGCCAGGGTCTTCGAGAAGGAATTCAAGACAACACGGAATGTTGCAGCAGCAGGGATAGAGGTTCGAGTCCCATTGAGGGATGGAGTGCAGTTGACTGGCGCCGGAGGATTCCCTATCAGGATAGAAGACAATGTGGCAGTAATACGTCCCGGCAACCTCCTGGCTGGTCAGCAACGCAAGATCTTTCTATCATATCAGGTTCCTACAGACCAGGAGCGCACCTTTTCGCTTGGTAATATAGAGATACATTATCAACATGATGGCGAATCAGAGATCGTTATTGATCCAGAGGAACTGAGCATTGCCTGTGTGCAGAACCAGGATGAAGTGATTGCCAGTATCGATGAGACCGTCTGGACTGAGCAGGTCTTGATAGAAGACTACAGCAGGC
This sequence comes from uncultured delta proteobacterium, assembly GCA_963776075.1. Classification (GTDB taxonomy): domain Bacteria; phylum Desulfobacterota; class Desulfobulbia; order Desulfobulbales; family Desulfocapsaceae; genus MADRE3. The sequence continues at coordinate 492,677 of CAVZLG010000015.1, read as the reverse complement.
TTAAGGAAAATGTCGCCACAGCTATCAGAACCGGAAAAAAAGATGAAGCCCTTCAGGCAATTGAGGAATATGAAAATCGAAATACCGCAATTAACAGCAACGTTGACTCGGATAAAGTAAGTCAAAATCTCGAGGAGGATGTAGACGCGCTGCGGCAGACTGTGCAGGCTACCTTTGCGGGCGCTCCCGCCGCTGTTGCTGAGAAAAAAAAGCAACATGCAAAAAGCCTGCAGTACGAAAGTTATCAAGTGCGCAGGGACAAGAAGTAACAGCCTCCGACCGATACTGGAGACAACACTCTATTTGATATGGAAATCGATTGACAGGGGACATCTATGGGAATCATGAATCGAATACTGAGGATCTGGAAAGCTGACATCCATGGCTTCATGGATCGATTAGAAGACCAGGATCTCTTGCTCAGGCAATACCTGCGAGAAATGGAACAGTGCCTGCAGCAAAAAGAACAACGAATTAATCAGTTAGCAGAGAGATCCCGGGTTGTCCAAATCGATCTCTCAGCCCGGGACAATGAAATTGAAAAATTGGAGAACGATCTCAAATTGGCTTTACACAAGAAGAATGACAATATCGCCAAGTTATTGATCCGTAAACAAATGGTCCAGCAGGAACATTGTGAACATCTGCAGCGTCAGCAAGCGTCTCTTCTGGAAGAACAAAAACAGCTCGTCGACCTCTTAAACGAACAGCACCTGCGTTATGAAACACTCAAGGTGAAAGCAAGTACCTTCTTACAACGTAATGAGAAAAGAACAACCTATGGTGTAAATGAGCTTCAAAAGAGGGGTGGGGGCAGTACCGTCAATGAAGACGAAATTGAGCTTGAGTTGATTCGGAGAAAGGAGCGATGGAGAAATAATGGGGGAACAGCATGACAACGCCAATACGCACTACACTGATCTTTGGAATTCTCAGTGCCTTGAGTGTAATCCCGCTGACCCATTATCCGAGTATCCTGTGGGGATGGCCTGTGGCCTTAAAATTCTTTGTTTTGATTAACCTGATGCTCTATAGCATCCTGCTTTGTCGCTGGAGTAATGTCCGTATCGTCTCCATTACATTTCCCCTCTCGTTACTGACTGGAATGGTTCTGTGGCCATTCAGCTGTTCAGGTTTCGTTCTCGTTACCCTCGGCGTTCTGGGGTGGATCAGGAGCGGTATCTGCTTTAAGGAACTGTCCATCAGGATAGTTCTGGCAGAATTGATAACGATAGGGGGAGGGGCGGGTTTTCTGTTGTTCTGGCAGCCGGGATCAACGATCGTCTTTCCCGTCGCCATATGGTTTTTCTTTCTTGTACAAACCATCTATTTTTTTATTATCCCCTGCAGGTTAGAGCTTCCAGGGGAGGTGAGGGCGGATCAATTTGAGCAGGCCAGCCGGGAGATGGAGAGAATATTAAATACCAACACTGTTGGACAATAGCTTTTTAATAAGCTCAATGTCTTCCAGGGACCCCACCGTGTATTGAGCTTATGGTTATTTCAAAACGCGTGATTTATCACGTTGTATATTACGGTACAGATCAACTTTGCTCATATTTATAGCCAGCACTGTACACCGCATGTATCAATTCCCGATCATGAACCTCACTGATCTTTTTACGCAATTTTTTTACATGACTGTCAACGGTTCGGTCGCTGACAATCCGATGGTCCTGATAGATACGTTCAATCAACTGGCTGCGGGAAAAAACTCGTCCCGGAGATTCAGCCAGGAGCGCGAGGAGGTTATACTCAACGACGGTCAGTATTAGTATTTTTCCGTTAATACTGGCCTGATATTTTTCTGCATCAAGTTTTAGCAGGCCTTCGTCAGAGTCTTTATCAACCACCCTCCTCAATACCGCTTTTACCCGTGCGACAACCTCCCGGGGACTGAACGGTTTACAGATATAATCATCCGCTCCGGTGTCAAGCCCGATCAGGCGGTCCTGTTCTTCCACTCTGGCGGTTACCATTATGATAGGGACTTGCGAAAATGCCCTGATTTCCCGACATATCTCAACACCATTTTTTCTCGGCAGCATGACATCTAACAGTATGAGGTTTGGCTGGTATTCTGTTACCCACTCGATCACCGTATCTCCTTGATAGAGACAATGGGTCGAAAACCCGGCCTGTTCCAGGTAGTCGCTGAGCAGTTGTGCCAGTTCTTGTGAGTCTTCAACTATGAGAATCGTTTGTTTCATCGCTAACCGGAAAGTGGCAGGCAGACGCTGATCCGGAGTCCACCCAGGGAGGATTTGCTGGCCTCAATTGTCCCATTATGACCCTTGACGATATTATAACAGATAGAGAGCCCAAGTCCGGCTCCCCCCAGATCACGACTGCGGGAAGAATCTACTCGATAAAGTCGGTCGAACAATTTGGAGAGATGCTCCTCGGATACACCGGGAGCGCTGTCTTCAATATCGAAACAGATACGTTCTTCGTCCTGTTGGCTGACTCTTATTTGCACCCTGCCGCCAGCATCGGTGTATCGTAAACTGTTCGTCAACAGATTGGTAAAAAGCTGCTTTAACCGTTCGTTATCTGCAAACAGACTGGCATCTTCACCCAGATCAACCGATGTTTCAAGGGTGAGCTGTTTTTCTCCAAAGTCGGGTTCAAGCAGGAAAACCGCCTGCTCAAGGGCCCAGCACGGCTGGACTTCAACCCTCTGATACGACATCGCCCCAAGGTCTGAGAGCGAGAGCTGGTAAAGATCGTCAACCAGCAAGCCCAGATGTACCGCCTCCCGGTGAAGTGCCCTGAATGTTTCTTCAGTGGGCTGGTATACGCCATCCTGCAGGGCCTCAATTTTACCACGAAGAATAGTCAGAGGTGTGCGAAGCTCATGGGAAATGTCTGCGACCCATTGGCTCCTGGCCCGCTGGTTTTTCTCAAGTATTTCCGCCAGGTCGTTGAAATCTCTTGAAAGCTGCCCCAGTTCCCCGCCGGAGGTATTTTTTACCCTTGTGGAGTATTTACCAGAGGCCAGGTCTCTTGTGGCGGCAGCTAACAGGCGAATAGGCCTTGCCATCCGATAGGCAATAGGCATGGACAGCCCTGCAGCAATCAGAAAACCGGCCAGAGCCACAAGGAGTATCGCTCCCTTTTGTTTTTTGACAAAAACAAGCTGGTGCGTATCCGAGAGGTGTTTAGCAAAATGAACACCCAGATAACCAACAGCCTGATTCTGATACATGACAGGAATCACTTCAGAACGAGCGGTTGCCGATTCGTATCCCAGGAGATGATGATGGTTTTTATCGAGCAGGAAGACCCGGGGGAAAAAATGGCTGGGTACATCAGGTGGTAACGGTCCGGAGGGCATAAGAAAAGCTGGTTGTTCCTTACTCAGTCTCTTGAGTAAACGTTCTTTTTGCCGCCCCTCCGGCGAACTCCGGGCCATGAGTAGTAACAACTCTTGTGGCCTGGCAGTCAATTCCTGCCAGCTCTTTTTTTGCGCGTAAAGGGTTTCCAGGTCCGTAGCAATCTTTCTTAGTTGCTCACGTTCCACAGTACTTACATAGTTCAGGAAACCACGATCAACACTCCACTGCATTACCAGCACCATATATACCACTACCATCAAAATAGCGGTGAGCATGGCAGCAAAGAGCTTGTAGTGAAGAGTAATTTTCATCTCAGTCGATAGTGGTGAAGCGGGTTATCCTATTTTTTATCAGAGATGTAGCATTTTTCCTGCGAAAAAAAATTGTCCATCAGTTATTTCCCCATTCTTTTCACATTTCTGACATAATTCTACCATATTTCATTGTTACTTAATGACCTACCTGTCGAACAACTTTAAAACGTGGAAAAAAACAGACGATACCCGCCTATGAACTTATCCAGAAACACGAGTAGATACAGACCTGCTGTTATCAGCTTTCCTGTAATAATGTCCTACTTCTCCACTTTTGCTGCCGGGTTATTCCTGCTGATTGCAGTCTGCGCATGCACCCCGGCAATGAAAGATTATTCAGCGGAACCTCCGTTACCAGTACCGGAACAGTTCTCACAATCAGGCACACAGCAGCTTTCCGGCCAATGGTGGTATGATCTTGATGATTCTGCCCTGCATAGACTGATTGAAGAGGCTCTTGGCAACAACCTGAGCCTGCTGGTCATCCGGGAACGGCTGCTGCAGGCCCAGGCAATTGCACGCCAGGCCGGTGCCGATCTCTCTCCTCGTCTTGAGGCGATCGGTTCTGCCAGAAAAGACTGGACTCGAAGAGATGATTCCAGCGATTCAAACAGCAACCTGCTCCTCGGGCTTGCTGCCGATTATGAACTCGATCTCTGGGGAAGACTGCAGTCAAAAGAAGACGCGGCACTTCTGGATGCCCAGGCAACCGGTGAGGATCTGCAAACGGCAGCGCTTTCACTTGCAGCCCAGGTGGCTGGCACCTGGTATCAACTGGCAGCAAGTTACAGTCAGCTCGAATTGTTGACACGCCAGCAGGAAGTCAACTCCATGGGGTTGGAGATCATCCAGTTACGTTTTAACGCCGGCCAGGTCGGTATAGCCGATGTGCTGCAGCAGAGGGAACTGATTGAGTCAAAAAATGGTGAGAAAGCACAACAGCGGGCAAATGCCGGTATACTCGAGCACCAACTAGCCATATTGGTCGGCGTCTCACCAGGACTGCTGGCGATTCCCGGTGACCCGACACTGATCGACCTGCCGTCTCTGCCAGATACCGGAGTTCCGCTTGACCTGCTTTCAAACCGGCCAGACATCCGCAGCCGATACCTGACGCTTCTTGCCGCTGACAAGAGAGTCGCGGCAGCGGTTGCCGACCAATATCCCCGTGTAAGTATTTCTGCTGATATCAACACCTCCGGCTCTGCCACCCGTGATCTCTTCGATAACTGGCTCGCTTCTCTGGCAGCAAACCTCATCGGGCCAATTATTGATGGTGGAAAACGCCGGGCTGAAGTTGACCGCACCTCTTCAGTATCGCGGGAAAAGTTGCTCTCTTATGGCGACTCTCTGATAAACGCCCTTGGAGAAGTTGAGGATGCGTTGGTGCAGGAAAACGAACAACGCTTGCTCATTAAAAGCCTGGAAATCCAACTGGACCTTGCCAGCCGATCCCTGCTCAGTATTCGGGACCGTTATAAGCAGGGAGCAGAAGACTACCAGAGGGTCCTTATAGCACTGCTGTCTCAGCAGGGACTGCAACGGAGTCTGGTGACTGCCCACCGCCAACTCATCGGATACAGGATAGATCTCTATCGAGCCCTGGGCGGGCAAGTCACTCTGCCATTGATTACCGCAACAGAGGGTACCACGTCACTTAAAAAGGTAAATTAAAGAAACACTATGAAAATGATTCCCCAGGACCAGACACTGGCCGGAGAAATTCGCCGACCAACAAATCGTATTGCACGTTTTTTTCTCCATATCCTGTTGCCACTCATAGCGCTTGCATGCGGAATAGCAATCACTTTATATCTGCTGGAGACAGAACCCCAAGCCAAGCCTGGCAAACGTCCTACAACAGCAATGCTTGTTGAAGTGCAGAAGGTCGTGTCAGGCTCCCAGCCTGTAATACTTGAGGCTATGGGTGAGATTATCCCCGCCCGACAGATAGAGATCAGGCCCAGGGTCAGCGGTGAAGTCACCCAGGTCAGCAAGGATTTCCTGCCCGGCGGCTTTTTCAAAGCCAACCAGTCAATGTTATCCATAGATGGTACCGATTACGAACTGGTCGTTCGCCAGCTTGAGAGTGAAGTCGCCAGAGTAGAGAGTGACCTGGCGCTTGAGATGGGAAATCAACGAATCGCCCAGCGGGAATTAGCGCTCCTTGGGGAGGCGGTCAGTAATGAGGAAAAAGCGCTCATCCTGCGTAAGCCTCAATTAGACAAACTGTATGCGACGAAAACCTTCGCCGAGTCAAAACTTGCCCAGGCAAGACTCAATCTGGAAAGAATAGACATAGCTGCTCCATTTAATGGCATTATCACCTCACGAATGGTTGACACCGGGGCAAAGATCTCAGAATCAACCGTACTTGCAACATTCGTCGGTACGGATGCCTTCTGGCTTCAGCTCACCCTGCCGGCTGAACAGCTGCAGTGGGTAGAAATTCCATCCAATAGTGAGGATGAAGGCTCATCCGTTAAAATATTCAGTCAGGGCAGCACCAGCAACAATCCCCGCGTTGGTCAGGTTATCAGGCTCTCCGCTGCGCTTGAGGAGCAAGGGCGTATGGCCCAACTGCTCGTTCGGGTGGATGATCCTCTCTGCTTAAGGGATGAAAACAGAGATAAACCAAAACTCCTCCTCGGTTCTTATGTCCGTGCCGAAATTGATGGTATCACCATCGCTTCTGGTATTCGTCTTGATCGATCCCACCTCCATGAAGGAAACAGTGTGTGGCTGATGGACAATAAAGGGTTGTTAGATATTCGCCAGGTTGATGTCATCTTCCGCGGTCGTCATCACGTGATCGTAAATGGCGGGATGAATGACGCAGAAAACCTTGTTACCTCAGCACTATCATCACCGGTAGCTGGGATTCCACTGCGGCTCCAGCAGAAGAATGACACTCCAGGTCAGGAGCAGGCTATGGCCGCTGGAAAAAAACGTGGTGAAGGTAAAAGGAGTGATAAAGGTGCTGAATAAAATGACATCGGAACAACGCGGACCCATTTCCTGGATGGTCTTTAACCGTGTCACTCCAAACTTGCTGATGATATTTCTGCTATTAGGCGGAGTTTTCATGACGTCTAAAATCAAACAGGAAGTTTTTCCCGAATTTATCCTCGATCGGGTTTCCATAAGAGTCTCCTACCCGGGCTCCAGCCCTGAAGAAGTTGAACAGGGTATTGTTCTTGCCATAGAGGATGCCATAGAAGGTATCGAAGGTATCAAGGAGATAACATCCACCGCTTCTGAGGGAAGCGCCAGCGTCAGAGCTGAACTGGATGAAAACGCCGATTCCCAGAAAATACTGCAGGATATCAAGCAGGAGGTGGATCGTATTTCCACGTTCCCTGGTGACAGTGAAGATCCTGTGATCTCTATTGATTCCCGTAAACGCCAGGTCCTTCGTATAAACTTTTTTGGCACGGTTTCAGAACGCTCACTCAGAGAAGTAATGGAGCAAATGAAAGACCGTCTGCTTCAGGCTCCGGGGGTTACTCAGGTTGAAATCAGTGGCGGAAGAAATTTTGAAGTCAAAGTAGCAATCCCGCTTGAGAAGCTGAGGATGTATGGCCTTACGCTTGCCGAGGTTGCCCGTATAATTGGCCAGTCAGCAGTAGAAATCCCGGGAGGGAAGCTCGACACAGCCAGTGGCGAAATCCTTCTGCGTATTGATAATCGTCGTGACTGGGCAAAGCAATTCGGCCGCATTCCAATCATTACCACCAGCAGAGGTACAACTGTCTACCTGGAGGATCTGGCAGAGGTTAGTGAAGGCTTCGAGGACTCCAGCAGGTTGGCGACATACGAACAACAGCGCTCCATGACCCTGATGGTTTATCGTGTCGGCAAACAGACGCCCATTGGTGTATCCGAAGCAACCTATGCTGCAATGCCAGATATCACTGCCGATCTTCCCCCCGGTATCAACTGGAAAATAACCAGTGACAGATCAGAGGTATACAAACAGCGTCTGCACCTGCTCATGAAAAACGCCTTCATCGGTCTGACCCTGGTGCTCGTCCTGCTCTCCCTTTTTCTGGAGCTGAAACTGGCATTCTGGGTAACGATGGGAATTCCAATATCTTTTCTCGGTGGCTTGCTTTTCCTGCCGATGTTTGGTGTTTCAATCAACATGATATCCATGTTCGCTTTTATTATTGCACTTGGTATTGTTGTAGATGATGCCATTATCGCCGGTGAAAATATCTATGAATACCGACAAAGAGGTCTTAGCTATGTCGAAGCGGCCATTGAGGGTGCTAAAGATGTTGCCGTGCCAATCACATACAGTATCCTCACTAATATTGTCGCCTTCATGCCGCTGATGTTCGTCCCCGGCGTTATGGGGAATATCTGGAAAGTAATCCCTCTTGTTGTCATCACCGTATTCGTCATATCCTGGGTTGAATCATTGATCATATTGCCGACCCACCTGGCTCACAGCAGTCAGCGTAAAGGTAATCCGCTGCGCCAGGTGCTCAGTCGCTATCAACAAGCATTCGGTCGAACATTCAACTGGTTTGTGGAACATATTTACGGTTCTTTCCTGGACAGGCTTTTGCAGTTCAAACTGTTCACGGTTGCCCTGCTTATCGCCCTGTTGCTTATTACTTTCGGCTATGTATTCAGCGGCAGAATTGGCCTGATTCTCATGCCCCGGGTAGAGTCAGACAGGTCCGTGGTTACTGCCACGCTCCCCTATGGAAGCCCGATGTCCAAGGCCGTCAAGGTCCGCGATCAGATCGTTGGAGCCATTGAGAGGGTGCGGGAAGAGCACGGTGGTGACCAGCTGGTTGAAGGTATCTCCTCACTCATCGATGAAAACACTATAGAGGTAAATGCCTACCTGACTTCTCCAGACCTGCGCCCGCTCAGCACAAGAGAAGTTACGCGCCTGTGGCGCAGGGAAGTCGGACCAATAGTTGGCTTGCAATCCTCCATCTTCGAATCCGACCGTGGTGGACCGGGCAGCGGCGCCGGACTCTCCATAGAGTTAAGCCACCGGGATATCAATATTCTTGATAAAGCAAGCAGCATGCTGGCAGAAGAACTGGCCCAATTTTCTAATGTGAAAGATATTAATGACGGTTATACACCTGGGAAACCGCAATATAATTTTTCCATCAACGAGCGCGGCCGTAGTCTTGGCCTGACGCCCACCGAGGTTGGAAGACAGGTACGGGATGCCTTCCAGGGGGCAATCGCCCTGAAGCAGCAACGTGGGTCAAATGAGGTTACCGTCAGGGTGCGCCTGCCTGATTCTCAGCGATTAAGTGAGTTCGATATCGAAACCATGCTCATTGCCACCCCTTCAGGTACATTCGTCCCGCTCTCGGATATCGCCAATGTTGAAAGAGGCCGTGCCTATACAGGTATTACCCGCAGAGATGGGCGCAGGACGGTTACGGTTGAAGCTGATGTTGAGCCCATCGGTGAGTCAACAAAAGTGATGGCAGCACTCAACGCAACTGTTCTGCCTCAACTCGAGAACTCATTTCCTGGACTCAGCTATGGATATGAAGGCAGGCAATCACAGAGAAAAGAGAGTATGAAAGGCTTGTTGCAGGGCTTCCTGTTCGCCCTGATCTCTATTTATTTCTTGCTTGCCATCCCTTTCCGCAGTTACATTCAACCTGCCATCGTTATGATCGCCATCCCTTTTGGCATGGTTGGAGCTGTGCTCGGACACCTGATTATGGGTTATAATCTCAGCCTCACCAGCATGATGGGAATTGTCGCTCTTTCCGGAGTAGTAATAAACGATTCGCTGGTTTTGGTTGATTACGCCAATAAAAGACGTCGCGAAGGCCTCTCACCACTTGTTGCAATAAGGAAAGCCGTGCTCAGACGCTTCCGCCCGGTTTTATTAACCACGCTCACCACCTTCGGCGGCCTGGCCCCGATGATTTTCGAGACATCCAGACAAGCTCGATTTATGATCCCGATGGCCATCTCACTCGGTTTCGGAATTGTCTTCGCCACCGTTATTACCCTGGTTCTGGTACCGTGCCTTTATCTTATTATCGAGGATACGCGGATTTTTCTATGGAACTCATCCGGTAGACCAAAAGTATCAACCGCAGTTGTCTTGCAGCAGACAGGGCATCGGGTTCCTCCGGAATCATCAATCGAAAGCTGATCTGAATAGTCTATAAAATAAATATGCTAAAACAATGTTTTGAAGATTTTAAATAGTCAGTATTTATTATCTTTAAAAAACTGCTAAGGAAAAACTATGGCTGATATTCCTGTGTATATGGTGGTTAATCTGAGTGTCACTGATAAGGATACTTATCGCAAATATGAAAAAGGTTTTTTCCCACTGCTAAAAAAGTATCAAGGTGAATTTATAACGTACGATGATCAACCTGTTCATCTTGAAGGTACTGCCCCACGCAGCGGGCGAATGATCATTTTCAGCTTTCCCTCGGAACAGGCGGCCAAAGAATGGTATGCTGATGTCGATTATCAGGCGATTTCAGAATTTCGTCGGGCAGGAACCAGAATGGAGTTTCTGACACTGGTTCATGGTTTGCCGCCGAAAAAATAGGGAAGGGGGAACAACCCTTTCGTGTTATAAGAGATAATTTGTAACTTCTCTCTGCAGGTATTCTAAAGGGAGCTCTTAATGACCAAAAGTTTTATCGCTGAAGGCAAAAAATTCGATTTGCCAATATCAAGAATCAAACTCATCTACTGAAATGCAACTGTATTGCATTTCAGTAGATGAGTGTTTTTGTCAGTTGTGAACGTCGTCTGTTTTAACAAACTCGCAAAGTTATACCTTCGTTTCCTCGTATCCGATCAGGGCGTAATGGTCCCTCCATTCATAGTCACATGTGATACACCGCTTAGGGATTTTAATAGATCCGCCACCGATAGTCGGGGTACCGTTCTTGGTAATATTTTTCGAGAGGCAATACGGACAGTATTCTCCACGGTTATTAATGTATTTCTGGTCTTTGGTTATTTCTGCCATAGCGTACTCCAATATTACGTATATGGGGAGGTAAGACCGTCTAAATTACTGATGTTAGATCAAGAAAATCCTCAGTATTTGTTTCACTTACTATAAAAAGTAACCAAGCCCCTTATAGAATTAACAATAAGGGGCATTTGTTTTTAAATCTTTTACATAGGATGTACTTCTTACGTGCCTTTTTTAATACCAAAACCAAAGGATCTTAAAAAGGATAGAAGTACTTCTGGTAGACTAATGATGGCAATTGCTCCCGCCACTACAGGCTTGATCATCATTCATCACGGGTAACTTTCCTGCTTCAAAAGCTGCAGCAACATCACTGACCAGAGCGTATTCATTTTTGGGAGCAAAATATACTGTCATGCCAATCTCAGAACATATGGCCAGGGGGGTTCCACCCATACCACCGACAATCATCTTTTTAACACCAGCTTCGGCCAAAGTCCTAACTGGAACCATGCAGCCACCTGAATCATGGGCAACATTTTCATGGGTGCTTATACCAACAACTTTATTGTCTTCAATTTCAAGAAGAGTAAATATATCGGAATGGCCGAAATGATCTGAACGGCCAGCTTCCATTCCGCCAGGGTTGTTAGAAGGTACTGCAACTTTGTAGAACGACATGATTTTCACCTTTTAAAATTTTAATAAAACAACACATTCCAACACCCTTATTGACAATAGGACCACTAGACAATCAAGCAATCATAAAAAAAGGGGTGGTAATGATCAGCCTCTTGTTTGTGTGTATATGCCCGTTATTAGTCGGGGACTAATTCCTTGTCAAGTTATAATTTAAGTGTTCAGTAAAATTGTTGTCTCAGGTTTGAGCAGATCATTTAAAAGGGGAGTTAGGTCTATGTTCTGCTGGATTCAATAGTTTCCAGAACCATCGTGCAGGGAAATTGCATGTTGCTGATGAAGATTTAAGTGAATTCTGAGACAAAGGTAGGACAATCAATCTGAAGTTCATACATAAGATACGGTGAGCATGATCGCTGGGATGTATGATTCCCTTGTTTAAAAGAACCAGGCTTCTGCTATAGTGCTCTTGTCAATGACAGAAGTTCCTTCAGGTATTTCAACCAAAGCGTTGGCTTTGGCCATTGCTTTGAGTCTGCCATTACCGTGGAGAGGATTGGCAAAGAGTGTTTCATTTTTCGATTCCGCGCTACAATAAATCAGCTGAGTCCAGTCTTCTTGTCCGCTAAGCTGTTCTGTCACATAGAGTTTTCTTTTTGGGGGGAGAAAGTCCGTATATCCCATCAAGCGCCTTATACCTGGCAGAGCGAGAAGGAGCAGAGATACGTGATGGGATGGAGGCCCACCAGGGAGGTTGAAAACGATTGTCTCACCCACTCGTCCCATGCAGGCACCTTTACCAGGGCCAATACGGACACGGTGGAATATCTTTTCCATACCGATCTTCTCCATAGCTTTCATGGTGAAGTCTTTATCTCCATCAAGGACGCCGCCACAGGTTATTAAAACATCAAATTTTGAAGTCAGACTCCGAAACTGTTCCTGGAGATTTTCAAGTTTGTCCCGCAGAAGAATAGTGGAAGCGGTTATTCCTAGAATTTTTAATTCAGCTGCCGTGAGCACCATATTACTGGCTGCCACTTTTCCCGGAGTAATCGGTTCACTGGGCCACACGAGCTCATTGCCGGTTGCCGCAACGGCGATTGTGGGCAGCGGATGACAGATGACTTGCTTTATTCCGGCTGCTGCCAGCAGGCCAAGATCGGCCGGTCGAAGCAAAGTCCCTTTGGTGATAACCAGTTGATCCTTTTGGATATCGCTACCTTTTGCGAGAATATTTCGGCCGATGGAGGCATCGGCTATAGCTGAAACCGAATCTCCATCCATATGAGCAAATTCGGATGCAAGCACGGAGTTTGCTCCGGGCGGAATTGTTGCGCCGGTCATTATTCGTATGGCGTGCCCCGGAGTTACACTCAGTGCTGCAGAATCTTCGCCGGCAGCTACAACACCGGCGATAGAAAGCCTTATAGGGTTCAGTGGTGAGGCTTCGGTAATGTCCTCCGAAGCGACTGCAAAACCATCCTTGAGAGACGAATCAGCTGTTGGGCAGTTTACTATCGCCGAGGTATTCTCGGCACAAACCAGGCCGAGGGTTTTCTCAAGCGGAATTGCGACAGGTTGGAATGGTTGTAAATTTTTGATATGTCGATGTGCCTCGTTCAAACATATCATTGCCATATTTTTTCCTTTACTTGCGGGTCTCAACAAAATGGGCCGTTGCCAAAGCCGCCGTGCACCCGTCTGCTGCGGCAAGAACTATCTGGTTGGCATATTTCCTGTTTTCAAAACTAAATGTTAAACATTATGTGATTAGCTAGTCACATATTTATACCTTTGTTGATTAATCAACAATTCCTGACCAGAAGTCTATGTGCTCCCAAAACTTTCCAGAATCGAAATCTGGCAAACCATATAACCTGTATTTGTTTAGCGGAAGATCAATCACTGTTCAAAGGAATCGTCAGCACTGGCACATGGCTATTTTTCGCGACTCCTCTGGCAACACTGCCGACAAGTAGGTCATCCAGCATACTATGCCCTCTGGATCCAATAATAATCAAATCAGGCTCTTCCTCTTTTGCCACTTGCATAATCTGTTCTACGGGATGCCCGATACGAATCAAAACTTTAGGGGTTGTCAGGCAATTATTTATCCGACTTCCAGTCTCAACGCATAGTGAGCGGCTGCTTTTGCGTTGTCTGACATATCTGTTGCATAAAGGATTTTGTCAGATAATGATGTTTTCATAATATCTCCATTTTATTGTAACGGAGCTTCTTGCTTTACAAGTTGCATATGATTTTCATCCTTTATTACCCGAGAGCCAAACAAAAATGGCACAAGTTTCACATACCAGGCAGCGGACTGAATCTGGATGACATAGGCCAGTGATATAAGAAGAGCAATCGTCATTCCCTGCTCTTTAAAAGCAGTCATAGCAATGGCAAGGGCGATTGAAAGATCACGCATCACGACACCGAAGACCATGGCAACGGCATCCGCACGCTGGAAAAATATCCTGCCAACAAGAGTCAGCAAGATATAGGAGAGCAAATAGAAAACTATTAGAGGAATCAGGATTGTGATAATGTCGCCTGGATTTGCAAGTATATTTCTAGCTTTCAGGGACATGGCGACAAAGGCAATCATCGTGACACCAAAAGCGGAAATGGGCGGGAATTTTGGTTTATACACCTCCATCCAGATCTTCTTGCCATGTTTTTTTACCAGATAATTCTGGGTCACAATACCGGCAATCAGAGGTACAAAGACAAAAATACAGATCTGCCTGAACATGTGCAGCATGTCCACGTCGACGGTGGCCCCCATGAAGACCTTGGTATATAGCGGTGCTGCTATGGCACCGATGATCAGACCGAAGACAAGCATCTTTGTGGCAGCTTCCTTGTTGCCCTTGGCAAAGCCGGTCCAGGAGATAGTCATGCCTGAGGCCGGCAAAACGCCAATTAAAAAGAGTCCAACAGCCCAAAGGCCATATTTCTCGGCAGGTCCTGACAAAAATATCTTACCGATAGAAAAGACAATAATAGGGACAATAACAAAGTTGATGAACTGAGTGGTCAGCTGTAATTTCATATCATGCCCCTTGAATATTGACTTGATGTTGAGGGTAACCATCATCGGGTAGACCATGATAAAGGTAATGGGAATAATCAACTGCTTCAGTGGCTTGGCATCGAACAAATACCCGCCGCCAAGAAGTCCGCAAATCATTGAAACGGGGATCACATAAACAAGATTTTTCTGTATGAATTTCAAAATGGTAAGCATTTACTATCTCCTCTGATGGGGGTATGCGGTCGCTCACTGACCGACATGGATAACTATTGCTTTCAATTAGTTTTAGTGCAATAAAAAAGATGCTTGCGTTGAGAAGCTGATCAACCATCTCTTGTCATTCTTAATTGCCATTAATTTTTTACATTCTGGCTGACTCAGACGTATCGCTATATGCTCTTTTTTTAGTCTTTTTTGTCATGAACCAAATAATGCAGGAAGAACGAAATTTACAATAAATCTCGGGATCTCTGCAGGTCAGGCACTCGTCACAGATGTAGACGTTGTGTTTTAAACAAAGGTAACTGGTTTCACGGTCTGAATGATTTATGCATTTTCCCATATTGTCCTATCCTCTGGGGATCTGATTTGATTTCTGAACAAATGTTTCCCTGTCGTCACTTGAGTGAGTCGGTACTCGAGCGGGTAAGATATCAGCCAGGGCTTTTGACAGATTCTCCAGAGATTGCAGCCCCACGATACGGTGAACTTCTTTACCACGGTGAAATACTAAAATCGTCGGTATACTCTGAATAGCCAGCTCTGCAGCTACATCTGGATACCTTTCTATATCAACCTGAGCAAGGGGTTCCCAGCCGGTATAAGATTCTGCCATTTTCACCAGTATTGAATACTGATCCCGGCAGGGAACAGACCAGGAAGTGTTACAGTATACAATTAGATATTCTGTGCTGATTGTTTGTCTTAATACTACTACCGATGTAATTTCATATGGTCTCATTGGCATGTTCTCCTGTTTCTCATTATTCGTACTAACAAGATTCATGCCAATTTACATTCACATCGTAACTGTTTGTTATTGCTCATTATCACAATTTATTGATTGATAGATATGCTGTTACTGTTTACAATAGTAACGTCTGGTAACGTTACCATTACCGAATAAAATTAATTGACAAAATATGCTATTGAAATGAATAAGAAAACTCATGACATCTGGAATCATCAGTTCATCAGCCTCATTATTGACTCCATGGCAGATGGCGTTTTCACCATGGATGCCAACGGCATTATCTCCTCATGGAATCAATCTATGGAGAGAATTAGCGGGTACACTGCTGATGAAGCTTTGGGAAAGACCTGCGCAATTCTTAGCTGCAGCCGCTGCTTTGGGAAGAGCTGCCCTGCAGATATTAAGAAATGTAAAATATTCAAACAGAATTATTCTGAAGCTAAGGAGTGCCAATTAAAGCATAAAAATGGTTATGACGTCTCGGTTATCAAGAATGCCAGTGTTGTAAAGGATGAAAAGGGACGCCTCCTTGGTGTGGTAGAAACCGTTACTGACCTAACTGAATTAAACCACGCACGTAAAAGGGCCGAGGAAGCCGCTTTGCGTTTGGGTGAATTTCATCGGCTGGATAATATTATTGGTAAAAGCCGGGCCATGCGTGAGGTCTTTTATGCCATTGAGGCAGCAGCAGCAAGTGATGCTACGATCCTTATTCAGGGTGAGAGCGGGACGGGTAAAGAGCTTGTTGCCGGTGCTATTCACTACAACAGTGAGCGCAAGAATGAATTGATGGTCACGGTTAATTGCAGCGCTTTGTCTGAGACGTTGTTGGAAAGCGAATTGTTTGGACATGTGAAAGGTGCTTATACCGGAGCTGTTCGTGACCGGATTGGTAGATTCGAGGAGGCTGACGGCGGTACAATTTTTCTTGATGAAATAGGAGAACTAAGTCCGTTTATCCAGGTTAAATTACTGCGTGTTCTCCAGGAACGGGAAATTGAACGTGTCGGTGAATCAAAAAAACGGAAAATCAATATCCGCATTGTCACCGCCACTCATCAGGACCTTTTCGCCAAGGTAAGCCAGGGAACTTTTCGGGAAGATCTCTATTATAGACTCAAAGTGTTTCCAATTAAACTTCCGCCTCTTCGGGACCGTAAAGAAGACATACCGTTGCTGGTGAGCCATTTTATTCAGTCAATGACTGAGAAAACTGGCAAAGCGATAGTAGATACTTCACGACAAGTTGTGCGCGCGTTTATGGACTACAATTGGCCAGGAAATGTAAGAGAACTTGAAAATGCCATTGAGCATTCGTTTGTTCTTTGTAACAGCGACAGAGTAGAGTTGGAAGATCTCCCCGTTGAGATTAGAAGTAATATCAGGGCTGCCAAAAGCAAACCAGATTCTCGGAAAACAGTTCCAGCAAAACGGGAAAAATTAACCAGAGATAGTCTGCTCTCTCTGCTGGAAGATTGTTCCTGGAGTAAAGCTGAGGTTGCTAGAAGAGTCGGCCTCAGTCACACATCAATATGGAAGTACATGAAAAAATGGAACATTCCACTCAGCCATAACGAATGGGAATTATTGTCAGAAGTCACAAAATAGCGCTGAGAAGTTTTATCCCTTCTTTTGCTTCACTTTTTGTGATTGTTTCCCGTCAATTCATCTGTTCCTGAGAGAACAGGGTATTTTATACTTCGAAAACCCTCGATGCAATCGCTAGCCCACCAGCTTGAATGCTTGGTCGGCTAACAATTTTTTGAAACGATCAAGTGTAACAGGGTAAGGGGTTAGCGGAATTCCCATCCAATCAGCGTATTCAAGAAAATCCTCTGGATGTTCCTCCATGAAGATATCCATAAAACCCATGCCGTCGAGGACGACAGCACCACCACTGTGACGCGGGAAATTTTCATTGGCCAAGGCTTTATCCCAGCCTTTAAAAACATTATGGCGGAACTTGATCCATCCGGGTGTCATCCACCAGACTGGTTCCCCACCTGCTATTTCTTGGGCGATACTTTTTCTTTGTTCTTCGCTTACAAGCATATCCATACAATGTGTCGCCTCAATTCGAACGATGCCTGGACCAATTTCATCTATGACATCCTGTATTCGACGAGTCGGTTCATCAGCGTTGACGTAACAGTATTTACCGCCATAGACAACGATGATTGAATCAGTATTTTCCTGAGCCTTCCTGATCTGGAGAATCAATTGCTGCTCAAGTTCCGGAACATTCTGGTGCAGTCCTGGTGTGGTATAATATATGTGTTCTGCATCGAGAAAGCCCTCATCCTGAAGGGACTGCAGTTCCATACTCATGGTGCCGCAGGCAACAATTGAGATGTTGGCAAATGAAATGTTTTTCATGGTGAATTTCCTTTTTGGGGGTAACCGTGGCTATTGACGTGACATCTGATGGAACTTGGCACATGGATGGCTGACTTGGTATGATCGGTTAGAGGCTGCGTAAAACTTTTTGTAAAATTTTCCCTAACTCATTGATATCTTCACCATCCGGATGACCGACTGCACGAGGAGCATCTTTTATCCATGCAGGAGGCTGATCCATACTTTGTGCTTTGGCAAGCACACCTGGGCTGACCTCACCCTGGCAGCTGAAGGTTCCAATAACCGAGCATGAAGCAGCGAGCTCTTTCGCCTGCTTCATGCCATCCCTGGCATGATTTGATTCAACAGCAGCTCCGTGTGTTGCAAAAATAAAGAGCGGGGCTTGAGAGTCAAGCTTTTGAAGCAGTTTTGCTGATGCAAGATCCGCTTTACCCGACTGGAACCAGAAACCAACACAAATAAGATCAAAACCGTCAGTTTCTGGTTCTTCTTCAACTGATTTGCAGATTTTCTCTCCTGGTAAAAACGACCGCACTGCATCAGCGAGTTTCCTGGTATTTCCTGATTTGCTCGAATAGATAATCAATGATTTCATTTTTTGCACCTTTTCTGGTTTGTTTTTCAATGCATGGCAAAGGGGCGAACGATCTTTTCCCCACTAAGCATTTTGTTAAGGATTTTTTCTATAGAACCTTTATCAGTAGCGCCGACAATACGTTGTATTACCTCCCCTCTCTGAAGAAAAAGAAGCGTCGGAACAGACCGTACCCCATACTGCTGGGCAAGTTCAGGGCTGCTATCAATATTGCATTTTGCGATGATCACGCTGTCTTGATAATCTTCAGCCAGTTCCTCAATTACAGGACCAATTGCTTTGCATGGGCCACACAATGGTGCCCAGAAATCAACCAGTGTCGGCTTGGAGATATGTTTTAATATGGTATCATTATTGTCCTGGTCGATGTTTATACTGTGCTGTGGCATGGTCAACTTCTCCCGTTAGAATTTGTCAGATTGTCTTTCAATTCATGGTATGCATTCCAAGATTTATGCCAATTGTTCTAACTCTTTCCCTAACTAGTAAATATCAATAATATCAGCAGGTAAGATAGGTATGACTTTGTAAGTGACGGGGATGTAAATATGTTAAAGCGGCAGGTAACGCATGGTAACGTTACTTTTACCTGAATTTCAGAGAGTTGTTAATTCATTAATACTTTGATATTACTCGGCTATGATAAAGGTGAGTTATAAGAGAAACGATCCACGAACGAAGAGATTTCACGTGTGCTTAAAATAGGTATGAGAAAAATAGACCGCATAAAAAACCGGTTTGTTGAACGTGGACTGGATAAAACTTTAAATGGCTTGAAAGGTAGCCGTGTTTATGCGAAAAAGGCTGACCTCTGCCTGGCAGGAATATCGTAACAAACATAAATCGAACATGAACTGGCAGTTTACTGTAGATGATGCCAGAATTAAAATGGCACGACTTTATACGTCAATTGATACTTCACAAGACACTGGGATGAAATATGCAACGTTATAAGATTCTTCATCGCACCTATTACAATTTCTCAACCGCTGTGTGGCTTGAGCCACAC
This sequence comes from uncultured delta proteobacterium, assembly GCA_963776075.1. Taxonomy (GTDB): domain Bacteria; phylum Desulfobacterota; class Desulfobulbia; order Desulfobulbales; family Desulfocapsaceae; genus MADRE3. The sequence continues at coordinate 473,468 of CAVZLG010000015.1, read as the reverse complement.
AGCTTACGACTCCGCCCTAAAGAGGATCACGAGCTGCGCATCGAATCCTTCATCCTTACTATCACTCCTCCGGCTACACTGCGTTGGCACCGTGACGTGGAGGGTAATTCTGTTGCAATAGCAACCTTCGATTCACAGGCTAACCAGCTATCAATTGAAAGCGAAACCATCATTGAGCATTACAACGAAGCCCCTCTCGACTTTTTGGTGGCTGATCACGCGAGAGACTATCCGTTTGCCTATAAGCCAGAGGACTGGGCTGTGCTATCTCCATATGGAAACGTTGCCGATCCAGCGGCTATTGGCCTGCTGACCAAATGGGTTGGGAATTTTTGGCAGTCAGGCGAAGAACTTCAGACATACTCACTGTTACAGCTTCTGAACGCCTACATCCACCAAACGATGTCGTATCAATTGCGCGAGGAACCCGGGGTTCAGACCGTAGGAGAAACACTCGCGCGAGGTAGTGGCTCCTGCCGCGACTCCGCATATCTATTCATGGAAGCTGCCAGGTTCCTAGGTTTCGCCTGTCGTTTTGTGAGCGGTTATCTCCACGCTCAGCCATCGACGGCCAATTTTGGTGCAACCCATGCTTGGGCTGAAGTGTTCCTCCCGGGCGCGGGCTGGAAGGGGTTCGATCCCACCCTTGGGGAGATTGTGGGAACCAGCCACATTGCTGTTGCGGTGGCAAGAATGCCCGAGTCAGTGCCGCCGATAGCTGGTTCCTTTGTTGGGTTACCGGGTGTAGACCTCGACGTAGGTGTATGGGTGACCGAGTTGTAAAAGAGATCGACTCTTAACGGGACATATCAGCATCACCTAGTGGCCCCAAAATTCCAGATTGTTTTGGACATGTCATTCAGTGAAGACTCTCGAGGTTAAAATTACCAGGCTGAACTCTTTGTGTATTTAAATTCAGATAATCACCAACTCCTTGATTTCTCACTATGTTCAAAAAGGTCGATACTCAACCCTATTTTCCTCATCAATGACTCTGTAACATTGTCTAAACGTGCTAAAGTATCTTTATTCAGCACAATATCCAATGCTTTCAGATTATCGAGTAATTGAGATTTATCGCGAGCCCCAACAATTGTGCATGTAACATCTGGATTAGCTATTGACCAAGCTAAGGAAATCAGATGCATAGGCAATCCCAATTCCTCTGCAATTTCACGGATGTTTCCCAGCGCCTCAAAAGTCTCTTTTTCAGCACCGGCCTCACCGTGGCGAGACCCAGGCCGGTCACCTCTGAAATGCCTCACCCGAGTTCGATTGGGGGGCATAGAATCAGCGTTTTCGTATTTACCGGTCAAAAGGCCTTGCATGAGGCTCATATAACCCATCACTCCGATGCCTTTCTCTCTACAATATGGCAATATTTCGGACTTAATCGGATGAAACAACAGGCTATAAGGCAGTTGATTAACCGCAATTTTCACCCCAAGTTCAAGTATCTCATTCATTTGTTCCACTCCGAAATTGCTTATTCCTATATGTCTTATTTTTCCCTCTTCTTGAAGTTCTCCAAGAGTCTGAACAGTCTCATTCAGCCTGGGTGGATTGGATATTATACTTTCATCCGTTGTAGCGCGAGACACTGAGTGAGAATTAAGCGGCCAATGAATCATGTAAAGGTCTATGTATTCTATTTCCAGGCGCCTGAGGCTTGCCTCACAATGTAGCCTTAGTGTTTCCGGCTGACAGTTTGATGGTAAAATCTTAGTGCCGATAATCGCTTCATCACGTCGGCTTTTTACAGCTTGTCCTAATGCTGACTCACTATCGCCATTATTATAGGCCTCAGCAGAATCAAAATAATTACATCCTGCATCCAGCGCTGTATTGATCACCTCATCCACATCACGCTGTGACTGATCCCCCCAGTAGTCGCCTCCTCCATAAGACCAACAGCCAATGCCCATAACAGGTAACCGAAGCCCTGATTCACCACAATCTCGATATTTCATGCAACACTCCTTTGGTTATTTAGGTTTATGTCTAATCTCTCTGAAAAAAATAAAAAAGAATACTTGACCCGTCATAATAGAAAATATAGCAATAAATTCTGTTATTCTCATACAAATATACCAATAAGATCGAACCCAAAACTAGACAACATGGATGCGACACCATTTTTCTATAAAGTATTTATCTCAGGTTTACAGTCTTCCTGAAAAAATAATTTTCAAAACTGATCGTCGAATTTAATAGTGCCAGATCAAAGGTAACCCGTTTTGTCTTTCCCGCCAATGGAACGTGTTTCATGAAAATACTCGAGATTTCCAACCACACAACCTGAACAGTTTTCTTACCATTGCTGGCAATTTAATCTCGAGCTTATAGGCTGGCCATGAGTACAGATTCAAGCTCAGGTAATCGAGCGTCTGGCGCTCATTTCCGGGCTTAGCACTATTAAAACCGGCGCACGCGAAAATTAGCCCCGCCCGTGTGACCAGTATCCCCCCGTTTCTCTGATGTAACCAGAAAAAGGAGTCTGTTTCCACTTTACATATTGAAGAACTTTCTCCAACGATTATTATCATTGGGAGAAGTCATTCACTCTGCCGGCAACAGAAGATCTAACAGAAAAAGTTCTACCTGGCAGCAGCGTATTGTTTAAATGGACTGAGGGGGATCAATATCCCCCTCGGAACCAGAATATCATGAAGGAGAGTTAACAATGTCAGAACCCTTGGACCTGTCAGAAATCTTTAGTTATGATGAAAATTTTCAATCGGTCATGCTGAACATGTTGCAGAACGCCCTGGATTTTTCTTTCCAAGGGGTGATGATTACTGAGGCAGAGCCTGGATATCCGATCGTCTATGTGAATCAGGCACTCTGTGAAATGACCGGATATTCCCCTGAAGAGTTTCTTGGCAGATCACCATCCATGTTGCAGGGAGCAAAATCTGACCCGGAGGTTCTCAATGAGTTGAGTGAGAAACTTGTTCGTGGTGAGATTTTTCATGGTAAAACGTATAATTACAGAAAAGATGGCACAGAGTTTATGATGGAGTGGAAAATTATCCCCATTCGTGGAATCAGCGGTGATATTGCCAATTTCCTGGCGATTCAGAGAGAGATTACAGATGGAAAGCTGACCGACGGCGCTCTTGATACGAAACTTAGCCTGGATTGAAAACAATAGTTCACTCCATTGTTTTTTTCAGACTTACGAGACATAAAGCCAGGCACCTGATGCGAAATCGTTTAGAGTTGTCATGACAAAACGGCAATGACTGCCTGGTTTGCGCTGAAGGTGTGCCGATGATTTTTTAACGCAACCTGATAATGATATCCCACTGGACTGGTACCACGATAATGGTCAATACGTTAGCGGTGCACCTGCGGTGATGTCTGCGGTGATTGTGATTGCCTGGCGCCTATTGATATTCACTTCACGGTACCCGTCTGTCAGCCGACCACTCTGGAGAACAATTCGCAAGCAGGAAAAAGATATTTCTTAATACAGTTGAATCTTTCAATACCCGATTAGCGTTATAAGTTGATCTTATTCCTATCTCTTCAAATATGTATAGGTACAAGGTCTATTTATAGTCAGCATTCTTTCGGGGAAAAATCCCTGCTAAATTTGTTTAGACGGCAAGCAAATAGAAAATAGTAGCGGCTTTTTAAGAGCGGTTGAAAAAGTATCGGCAATAAGGTACGATATTTTTTTTTGTAATGTCTGAGCCTTGTAAATCAGCCCAAAATCTAATCGATAAATCCTTTCTAAATCATCTGAAATTAACGGAGGAAAAAGATCATGGCCCAAAAACCAGTAAAAGTGAGCCTGCTTCAACCTAAAAAAAGTTCGGAAGAAGCTTACTTTGCAGAACGAGATCAAAAACTGCTGAGAGAATGTAGAGAAAAAGCCGCTAAAGAAGCAAACAAAAACTATTCCGAGGAGCATAAATATCATTGCTTTCGATGTGGTACACAGAGCCTGGTCGAGATTGATGAAGGTAATGTAAAAATAGATATTTGCGTAAATGAAAACTGTGGGGCTATTCACCTGGATGCAGGGGAACTTAAAGAAATTTTGAAGCATCAGGAATCTCTTCCATCAGTAAGTGGAGCCTTCTTTTCGATCTTTAAGAAATAAATAATCGCGGATTTACTCTATAGAAATAGTCATATCTATAGAGTTCTTGAAGGTTTAAGGCAGAGTTTTTATCGACTCTGCCTTTTTGCATTATGGCAAATAACAAACAGCAAATAGTAAATAAAAATACCGTCGTGAACCTCTGGTCTGCCGGTTAGACCCAGTTGCCGTCTTCTGCCTAGTGTTTCTGATCCTGTTTTTGTCATCAAATTAGTATAACGTTTACATCTCAGATGTTATGGTAACTGGAGTTAATCCATCAGGCCAAGCCATAGATTGCGGTCCGGATATTCGAACTCTGGTGTATTCGTTATTTCCCTTCCCTGGATAATACAAGTAACAATTTTCATTACCTTCCCACTTTTGGCACATCGCTCCTTTATCATTGATATACCAAATACCAATGTACACTTTCTCAGCAAAAGCCCCTCCCCAGATCTTACCATCAGCTGTTCCATCGGCTGAGTAATGAAATTCGCCCTCATATTTTGTTGGGTGTTTCTCATGCTGAGTTGCATTAGTCATTAGTTTTTTAAGTGTACCACCAGATAGAGGTTTTACACCTTGTACCATCATGTCTTGTTTGAATTGAACTATTTTAGACGGAGCGCACCCCACGAGTAGAAGAAAAGAAGAGATGACTAGTGTGGTTGTTAATAATGACGAAAATTTCACTTTTGGTTCCATAGCATTCTCCTATAATCCATTATATTCAGTGCGAGAACCTGAAGTCTCTAGCCCTTCAATTTGATTTGGAAGACTCCTGCAGAGAGTCTATGTATGAATGTGTGATATAGTGTGAGAGACACTAATCGTGTAGGGGATGCTGTCAAGAGGGGTCTATTTTCAGGTTAGGACGAACTAATGTGAATCTTTGGAGTGACCATAAATTAAGAATTGTTGGGGGCATTTTATTTTATCAGTTAAAACCTGGTCTTTTGGGCCAGGTCAGAGAAATAAGGCTCTGCCAGCACTATCATGTTTCTGTTCATTTTCTTTAATGCATAAAGAAATGACAAAAGAACGGGTACCCTCGTCACTCGGCCCTCTTGCGTGCCCTCTGGACTCGGGTATTTACTACTCGTAAGGTATAGCCCTTGAGGGAGTAATGGGTCAAATCTCAATTTGACTTGGATTTTGCTGCAAGAGGAATCATCATATGTACCATAGGCGTTTTATCCCACATGACATAGTGTCCACCTACAAAGGGATCTCGTGGTAATGAAGCAATTGCGTCAGTTGTCGGAAATAACATCATCAAGTGAGGACCTTCCTGAACCCAGATCCCACCATCTTTTGGATCAGTTGCAGCAGGATTATCATTGTTGACCAAGGCATCACCCGCTAACATATATGAAACACCAATCACATCTGTTGAGAAAGGCTTCCCTTCTGCAGCTGCTTTCATCCACTTCATCCAGACTTCATCATTGCACATGGGATGTTTGTCACCAGGAATAAGACCTATGCCTGGTAAACACGTCCATCCATTTGAGCCTTTACGCAATACTGTGCCATCCACATCCATGATAGTTGCCTTGTCTGTAATGCCTGCATATCCCGCAGTTATTGCTCTGGCAATTTTCGCTTCATTAGATTCATTTTCACCAGCATTAATCGTTCCTGTGTAACTTAAAAAAATAATTGCCAACAGTATTAGTAACCTTGATATTTTAATTGTATCCATCATTTTTCTCCGTAATAACTCATGAGTAATATCAAAAAATGTTTTTGATCAACTGGGCGGCGCATCGCACATCTCGATAGCAAAAAATGTTATATCTGTTGGTAAACTAAATTCAGCAAAGAGGTAATGCCCCATTACATCCAGCAAAATGACCCTCCAGAATCTATGATGAACAGAAACAAAAGTAGCCGGATTACCTTCAACAATAGTAACCCGGCTATCTATTTAAAGACCCGTAGCTTTCCGTCCCTGTTTCGCAGCAGGTTTGGTTTTCTACATCACTGTAGATCGGTATACAATCAAAAATACACCACAATGTGGTATCCGTCAAGTGGGCGTAAATTTAGCATTATACTTTCAGGTAGTTACGAATAATTGTAAGACGTAGACCGGTCCATTTATGTGGCAGGCTTGTTGGAAAAGAACATTCCTGATATAAATTCAGGAAAAGTTATATAGCAAGTCAGAAGGTGTTTCCTGAATCTGAGAGAGGCGCGTTTGAGGTTGTGTGCGAAAGGATATAGAGTATGCCAACCAATACTGTCTGTTCACCAACAGTGCATTGCTCGTGTTAATCTCAATTTGATAGATCAACAAATCCACAGAACCATGATTGATATGAAAGATATAAAGTTTGTACTTATTGGGGCAACATATTATGGGATCACAGGTTAGGTTACTGTCAGAGCGGACTTATGATTTGCGCCAGATTATCGACATATTTTCCCATCCTCGAAGCGCTCCTTCAAAGATAATCATTTATGCCACGTAAAAGCATACCATCACTGGAATTACCAGGAGGTTGATTCAGTCTGTGATTGCAGGACACATTGAGATATCTATGAAACTCAGCAAAATTAACCTGGTTCAGGATTAAAATCACCGTTAGCTGATTCATTTTGTTGGTTTAGGTAGTATTTGAGCTGGTCTTTTTGGTAAGGTGAAAGGTTTTCAAACTGAGCTGCCACTTCCGAATGGAATGATTTGGATTTGTTTGGTTCGGCTGTTATTTTCACCCAGATTTTTTTCACAAGAACTTCTACCAAGTCTAATTTCATCGGATCGTATAGATCCATCAGCCAATGATCTGGAAAATCAATCTTTTCAACACATCTGAAAAAAACACTGCTCAAGGTAATATTGCTGACTTGGGCAACACCATTAGATGTCACAGCAATCAAGCTTTTTGTGTGGTGACGATGGGCTTTTCTGCGATCAGGAGCCATTGTTAAAAACTCAATAGAGATTTGTACCTAATAAGGAATGTGATGGCATAGGAGATGCTACGCTCTTTTTTTGCAGGAGTGGCCAAGGTAATAAAAACTTTTTCTTTCTTAATCTCAACCCAGCAAATCCTACTAATCCCGTACCAAAGAGTATCATTGTCGCTGGTTCGGGTATTGGCGTTGTTGATGCAACAATGACATCGTTCGACATCGCGGTTTGCCGTTCGTCAGCAGATGTTCCGGGAACGGAACTACTTATATCCCTGAACTCAATTGCCCTGTAAGTCTCAATTCCCTGCATATTAATACCAGTGTAACCAGGAACCTCGGCGCCAACGTCGCCATTCCCGTAATTTGGTCGGGCTGGTTCCTGCCATTCTGCCCATTCAATTGGTATTGCATGGGCGGGGCCAACAATAAGGAAACATGCTAACAGTCCTGTCAGAAGTTCTTTATTCACGTTGGCCCCGTTCAATTATAATTCATAGAATGGCGTAAATTATGTTCAGATGCATTGAGTAAAATATGTGCAAATAACAGGCCATAACTGATGTTTAAGGGAGAACAAGGCAAAAGCCTAACTGTTACATGAGTTTATCGTTCGGTGGTTGTTGAGAAATCTAAACAGAGCAGATTCTCGGTACATATTTATGGAAAAACTGTTCCGGAATGTCGGAAAATATGGTCGGTTAGTGACAATGAGTTGTCGGCGTTGAGGCGCTTCGTTAGAACAAAATTACTATACGGAGCTCCTGGCTTCAGAGGTTTACCTCACAAAGGTACTATCCATTTAATAACGGGAACAATAAAAGGCCAGGCCTTCCCTCGCCCAGCCTTTCCTCTCCCTTAATGGCATATCACGATAGGTACTTTTTTTATTTTGCCAGCATCTCTATTGGGCGTGAAGGAATGAGGCGAACTGGTTTTCGGTGATAGCGACTATAAATTTTATTCCTTCAATGGCTTTCTCTTCGCTCTCGGCAAACCACCTCAAGCAGGGGTACTCAAAACATTTTGCGGAAAATTTCTGCCCCTCTTCTGACCACTCTGCACTATAGGTATATTCTTCCATGTGAGGTAATCCTATTTGAATTCTTTATTAACCCTGATTCTCGAAGTTACGAGAACAGCTAAACCTACGGCAAACAGCAATATGGTACTGGGGGACGGTCCGGGTATTACATACCCTTCGGCAGATGAAATAAAGAAACAGATGATAAGCAACGTTTGAAATGTGCTACCAACGCAGCATAGAAATATACGCATGATTATTTCCTGTACTCAGTTTTAAACAGCCCGACAGTGTATATGCAAGAAATATTCCTCATGAACAGTGTTAGGCAAAGGTGAGCTTGGGCAGTGAATCGCAGGATAGTTTGAGAGAAATTCTTGCTTTAAATGTGGATAAAACAAATCATAATATATGTAATCAGGTTCCGGAAAACCGAACTTACGTGACTGATCTTTGGGTGATAAACCACAATGAAGCACTAATGCTTCGGTTGGTGCTTTCAATAAAGGTTGCCAGAGCACACTTTTCCTGATTAGAATCCGACGGAACCATTCAAGTTGCTCAGGATGAGCTATGGATATTCATCTGCTCCTCTTTGGAATGACAAGATAAAATGAAATTATAAATACCAGAGGTATATAACGTTGGAATTCCCAGATATCATAGAACAACGAGAGAAGATTGTTAAAGCTTTTTCCCGTCAAGAAGGGGTCGCCGAAAATAACATTGGTGTTATTGCCTCGCCTTACCGAATCTGTCCACTGGGAGCACACATAGACCATCAGGGTGGTGCGGTTTTGGGTATGACTATAAATGCTTTTACCCTGATGGCGTTTTATCCTGCAAATGATGGCGAAGTAAAACTCAGCAGCAAGAATTATCCGGGAAATGTCAGTTTTAACCTGTCAGATATTGCAGAATCCTCTGGCAGTTTTTGGGGTGTTTATCCCAGAGCAGCGGCTCTTTCACTACAGGAAAAATATAATCTCAGAAGAGGTGTAGTCGGCATTTTAGATGGCATGCTTCCCGGTTGCGGACTGAGCTCATCTGCCTCGGTCCTTCTTGCTTATCTGCATGCCTTCGCTCACGTCAATTCAATTGAAATTGAACCATGGGAGTATGTAGATCTCACGCATAAGGCAGAAAATAAATACATCGGTCTCAATAATGGTATCCTTGATCAGACAAGCATAGTTTTTGGAAAACGAGATTATCTGCTCCATATTAACACCAGGGATAAAGAAGTAACGCCCCTGGTTGATCGAATCAGTGAGGGTGGCTACCGTATTTTGGTTGCATTTTCCGGGTACTCAAGGGAGTTGACAACCCAGGGATACAACTCCCGGGTAGATGAATGTCGAATGGCAGCAGAACATCTCTCCCGTATGGCCGGAAGTGTTCCTGCCAAAATCTTGTCCGACGTACCGTTTGGCGATTATCTGCGATATAAACAGAGCCTGGAACCACATTTGGAAAAAAGATGCAGTCACTTTTTCAGTGAATCACAGCGTGTAAGCGATGGTGTTGTTGCCTGGAAGAATAATGGGATTGAAGAATTCGGCACGTTGATGAACAAATCCTGCCAGAGTTCCATGGAAAAATATGAATGCGGAATTCAGGCAATATACGATTTGCAACAGATCGTTAGCTCCGAAAAGGGTGTTATGGGATCCCGGTTTATGGGGGGCGGCTTTGGCGGTTGCGTGGTTGGATTCGTACGGCCTGATCATGCCGCTGATGCTGTTGTGAATATCAGAACCACTTACGAGAAGTTACATCCAGAGTCAGTTGGCCAGGCAAGCGTGCATCTGGCACATTCCGATGATGGAGTTCGTTTTATATGAATGTCGTTATCCTCTGTGCGGGATTTGCCACACGGATGTACCCACTGACGGAAAATTTTCCCAAGCCCCTTCTTGAGGTTGCAGGTAAACCGGTGCTTGATTATCTCATTGAGCAAATTGTGTCATTACCTGATCTCCTGGCAGTTCACGTTGTTACGAATGACAGGTTCTATGATCATTTTCAGCATTGGTATCTGAATAAAAAGAAGGGGGGTGACTTCGGTACGACATCGGTACACATTTATAATGACGGCTGTGCCGATAATGAAAATCGACTTGGGGCTGCAGGAGATCTCTTCTTGGCCTTGAGGGAAATTGGTAAGCCTTGCAGGTTGCTGGTGTCTGGAGGGGATAATATTTACCTGTTTCCGATAAAACCTTTACTGGAGATTTTTCAGAGAGATACGGTCCATTGTATCCCTGCCCTGGTCGAGACTGACCCGTCAAAGCTTCAAAAGACTGGTGTCCTGGAATTTGCAGATGATGATTATGTGACAAAATTACATGAAAAGCCGGCGCAACCACCGTCAATGTGGACGTCTCCGCCACTCTATTTCTTCCAGCCTTCTGTCTGGCATAGATTGGAAAATTTTCTGGCGACCGTCGGCAATCACGATGCACCGGGCTACTTTATTGATTATCTATGTCAGTTGGAGAGAGTAAAGGCTCTTAAACTAAACGCTTCCCGACTCGATATCGGAGATATTAAGACCTACCAGGAAGCTGACCGGCTTCTTGGCCAAAAGCCGTTTGAGCTGGATAATTTAGAAAAGCTCTTTTACCGCTAGACATAATGTTTGACAGTTGATACCGAGTGTTCTGGCAATATGGAGCATCTGGATGAGAAAGCAAAGAGAGCGGAAGATCTCTGCATCAGGCTTAAATCTGAATTATATCGATTGGCGCCATGATCTCTTCTTCCTTCATTATTCTATTCACAACACGGTGAATATCGCTGAGACATCATCCCCCCTTCGGATTTTTAGTCTTGCATTCACATGCGTTCGCCTTTTTCTCAGCTTTGATCCTTTCCAGAATGGTTGATTTCTTGTTCTTTAATATGTCTGATTTGATGTCAGATTCAGTATAGGTGAAACAATAGCAGATAAGATCATTCATTTGAGATCCCTCGCAACCAACTTGATCTCAGAGATTACACGTGAATTAATATACCTCATGATTAATCACCTGCCATTGATCATCAATCCTGAAAAATCTGAGTTTAACCGAAATTCACGAAAAGTTTCGCATAAGCCGGTTTGAGCATCTTGATGGATTTGCTGATTGCTTCAGGATTTTGGGCGTCAACTGCTTTATCCAGAGCATCAAGAGATGTAAAAAGTCCTTTTTGCAATTGCTGGAATTTTTCATTGTCATTGTATTTGGGCGGAGAATTCTCCTTAATAGCCTCGGCGAGGTACTGCAGCACAGACAGTTGGCCACGTATTTCATTCATTGCCGATTCATTGATCTTTTCTGGTGTAAAGCCCACCTTGAGCAGTCCTTCCATTACCTGGTGATAATTGTTGATATGATCACTGAAGGCGATAACTGAGTTTCGCTTTCTGAGATCACTCAGATTGTCTCTGACCGCCTCAAGATGTTCATGTGCTTCGGCTAATTGTCCTTCTTTTATCAGTGACGAACTCTTTTCTGCTATTTTTTCAATGTCAGTTAGCGTTTCATTCCATTTTGGGTCGGAACTGTATACTTCCGGCGGATGAGAACCGTACGCCTCTATTATGGTTTCCCATTGACTTTGAAATGATTCGGTAGCCTTTCCTGACTTCTCAGCATCATTCTGATTTGTCTGAAACAGAGCTTTGCGATAGGCAGCATATGCCGTGTCAACATCTGCATTAAATTGCTGAAAGCGATTTTCACCGGCTTGAGACAACGACGTAAGTCCCAAAAATATACATGCTGCGAATAGTATAAATCTTTTCATTCTTGAAGCTCTCCTTGTTAAAAATTTGAATGACGTATCCAGAACAGCAGGATGATTTTTACAATAAACAAGATGGTACTCATTCATGAATTCTTTCATAGTAAGGTCAATTGTACCCTCTGTGAAGGGTTCGATTAATAATTTAGTTAATTTTTTACATAGGTGGTGTTTCGAGAACTATCTGCCTTCCTTTTGATCCATTTCGGAAAGCGTCAACGCTGAACAATAAGAAAAATACGTGGTAAGAATATTTTCAGGCCGCTGTCTCTCGCGATGATTTTACGACTGTCTTGGCCAGGTTTGAGAAGACAAAGATGTGGAGTGGGTAAACTGAATACCAGTAGAGTCTTCCCAGTATTCCATGGGGGATGAAGTGGGCGGTCTGGACGAGTTGGTAGGGCTGGATGTCGAATTCAAGCCATGCCTGGCCGGGAAGTTTCATCTGGGCGTAGAGAAGCAGGCGCTTGCCTTCTTTAATATCTGCAACTTTCCAGAAATCAAGGGCATCACCAATCCTTAAATCATTGGTGTTTCTTCGTCCACGCGATAAACCATAGCCTCCGGATATCTTGTCGAGAGCGCCTCTGAGGCGCCAGAGGAAATTATATCTGAACCAGCCATTTGGGCCGCCAAGGGAACAGACTGATTTAAAGACGTCTTCCTGGTTGTCTTCTTCCTGAAAAGGAATAATCCTGACATCTCTTAGTATTGAACCAGCCGGATTATCAAAATCTTTGATATCACAAGCCTTCTCGCTGCTGCTGTCGCACCATCTGCTTATGATGTGATCCTGTTCCAGCTCGGAAATCGCGTGTTTGACACTTTCACGATATGGGGTTGGCAAAATCGATGGAAAATAGAGGCGTGCATTATCGTTTTCACGTACTGTCTCACTTTTCAAACCTTCGACAAGAGACGATGCAAGTTTATACGGAATGGGTGTAAAGAGAATGAGCCAGTAAGACGATAATTTTGGCGAAAGAAACGGAACCGGTATCATATAACGCCGCAGTCCCATGATCTCGGCAGCCTGTGCAATCATCTGCTGGAAGCTGATTTTTTCAGAGCCGATATCTACAACGACATTTTCTTTGTAATCCAGCGTAATTGATTGCTGCAGATAGGAAAGTACATCTTCGATGCCAATTGCTTCTGTTTGGGTACGGACCCAGAGCGGGGTGATCATGGCGGGTAGTTTCTGGCAGAGATTTCTGATAATTTCAAAGCCGGCACTTCCTGAACCGACTATCACGCCGGCACGTATCCATATTGTCTGGACCTTGTCCGGTTCTGCCGCTAACACCTCTCCCGTTTCAATTCGGCTGAGCAGATGTTTGCTGGCACTCTCTCGGACACCAAGTCCCCCAAGGTAAACAATTCTTCTCACCCCCGCCTTGATGCAGGCCGTGCGAAAATATTCCGCACTCTTTTTGTCAAGCTCCTGGTAGTCCTTGTCTGAGCCCATTGAGTGTATCAGGTAGAATGCAGTGTCGACTCCTGAAAGAGCTTTGTCCATTGAATCAGTATCAAAGGTGTTGCCCTCAAATATCTCTACCTCTTCAGTCACCGAGAGCTGCACTTTTCTCTTATTTCGAACAAAGAGGCGAATATCACAGGAATCGTCACTCAAAAGGCGCTGGGTGAGCCTTCTGCCGATATAACCGGTAGCCCCTGTTATGAGTACAGATGTTGGTTGCTCTCTATCAGGCATGGTTTCTTAATTTAAGTTCCAGAGGATGCGGGTTCAGGTAGTATTGAGTTTTCAAATAGGGTTCGTTAAATTTTCTTATGTAGTGGTTCAAGAGGGTTACCGGTACAATAAGTGGCACGCTACATTCATGGAACTGGTTAATGACACCGAGCAGTTCCTGTTTTTCATCTGCAGAAATGAGTTTTTTAAAATAACCCATCATGTGCATCAGAACGTTAACATGCTTTTTGATTGTCGGTTTGAGCCGCATGGCGGTCATGAGGGATTCCTGGTACTGGCTGATTAGCTCGTTCAAGTCTCGTTTTCCCGCCTGGGCAACCATCTTGCCCATCATCCTGCAGTGTTTTTCACTGTGCGCCATTAACAGAAGTTTGTGCCTGGAGTGAAAATCTACCAGTTTACCCGAAGATGGAGATGCCATTACATCGCGCCATCTTCTGTAGACAAAGATGGATTCAATAAAATTCTCGCGCAGCAGAATATCATGCAGCCGGCCCTCTTCTTCTACCGGCAGCAGCGGAAAATGAGTCATGAAGGCCTTTGCAAATATACCGACACCGATTGCGCGCGGTACATTATTCTGGTCGTACACCTTAACGCGCTCCATCCCTGATGATGGCGACCTGTTTTTAAATATGAATCCGCAGAGTGACTCCTGCTCAAGCTGGACGACTTTCTTTGTTGCCCATTTAATCATACGATCGGTGTGGTCGACCCCTGTTTTGTTAGTGACCAGTGTCGGTTTTTCCGGGTCTCCTGTCAATCTCATGGCTTCACGAGGTATCGAAAGACCGCATTCAACCTCGGGGCATACCGGCACAAAAGTGAAGTAGTTGCCCAGCGTGCCAGTTATGTAGCGGTCGTGTTTATGTCCGCCGTCAAAACGGACCTCGTTCCCAAGAAGACACGAGCTGATTCCTATTTTAAGATCGCTGTTCTCAATTTTGTTCATCAACATTTCCTCAGGGCAGGTGTGATAAGAGTCATGGTAATTATTTCTTTGGCAGGTCTTTGTTTGCAATATACATGGTAAATGGCCAAAGTACTCCCCAAATAAGTGCCAGCAGAGCCAGAGAGGTAATAAGAGGAAGACTGAAGCTGGCAGCACCTGCCTTTACTCCGGCCCAGTATGCAAGTGGTCCTCCCAGTGCCCCAAAAAGTGAAGAGAGAAACAGGCGCTCTTTTAGCCACTTGAGACTGTGGTGGGGCAGGGTGGCAAGAGCAAGCCAGACAACAGCCAACCAGAATGGAATGGGCATCGCCTGGACATTATAAGTCATGAATCCTGCAAGAGAGAGCGTTCCATCGATCAAAACTCCGATCGCAAGCAGAAGAGCCATCATCCTTATATCCTTGAACCGGCAGGTGGAAAAATAGAGATGCATAGCCAGGAAGGCGAGCGCAATAAATGCACCATTATTCTCCATGAAAACACAGAGAAACCAGACTGCCTGGTAAAGAATGACATTGACCAGGATATTCATATCAGTTCATTACCTTCCGGTTGTCAGGACGGGCTGCAACCAGATGTACAACACTGATGGCGCGCTCAAGAAAACCGCCCTCGCAATAGGCAAGATAGAAATTCCAGAGTCGTTTAAACCTTTCATCATATCCTTTGTTCATGAGCCCGGAGAACGATTGATTGAACCTGTGTCGCCAGTCTCTCAGGGTCCGGGCGTAATCGAAGCCAAAATCGTCCAGCTGCCTGACAACCATATCCGTTTCGCTGGAGATTAATTGAAACATTCTGTTGTTTGATGGCAGACATCCTCCGGGAAAGATATGACGCTGGATAAAATCAACATTTTTAACATATTGTTCATATACTTGATCACGAATCGTTATCGCCTGCAGCAGCATGGTTCCATTTACTTTAAGAAGATCGTTGCATTTCGAGAAAAACTGTGGGTGATAGCGGTGACCGACCGCTTCGATCATTTCAATGCTGACCAGTTTGTCATACTGGCCGGTCAGGTCCCGGTAATCCTTTTTGAGAAGCGTTATTTTCTCACTCAGCCCGGCCTCTTCAATTCTCTTTTTTCCTTCCTGGTACTGGGCGTCTGAGATGGTCACGGTGGTTACATGACAGTTGTATTTTCCGGCGGCATAGATTGCAAACCCGCACCATCCTGAACCGATTTCTATGACCTTGTCTGATGGCTGAAGATCCAGCTTATTACAAATTGTCTCGAGTTTGTGAATTGATGCTTCTTCCAGGCTGCTTGTTTTACTCGGGTACATTGCTGAAGAATACATCATCGTGGGATCAAGAAACGAGTGATACATCTCATTACCCAGATCGTAATGGGATATTATATTTCTTTTGGAACCGACCTTGCTGTTGTGATTAAATTTGTGTTTGAGAATTCTGAATGGTTGGTATACCCAGAAAAATTTCTGTTCCAGTTTATCAAGCAGTGTCATGTTACGCGCCATGATCTGAACAAGCATCGTCAGATCATCGACTTTCCAGAAATTTTCAACATATGCCTCCCCTGCTCCAATGGACCCCCCGAGAAGAACTCTGGTGTAAAAACGTGGGTCCAATACCGTAATATGAACAGACATCTTGTCATCATCGCCAAAAACTTCTGCCTGCTCTCCATCCAGCAGAACTATCTGGCCATATTGGATATGAGAAATGAGTTTTGTAAAGATTGTTTTTGCCCATCTCGACGATAGAGAGGAGCGTTTTTCAAAGGTCTGTTGTTCGTTTGTCGCTATACTGTTCATGCTTCCTCCTTTTCGTATGGAATGTAGGGTATGCCTTTCAAGAAGATTCTCATGGCCTGCCAGTAAATCCCGGCAATGATGAATGCTGTCATTACCGGTTTTTTAATGATATGGTTTCTTGCCGATTTTTTAGAAAATGGTTGTCTGCTTAAATTCAGGGCTGCCTCAAAGACGTGACCCCGCTCATCATGGACTCCGAGGTTGATGGCGATTTTATCTGCCGGTGCTCCAATTTTCCATATATAGGTCTGATTGGTGCTCGGGTTGAATGGCGAAACCTTGAATGCCTTGTCATCGATAGTTTCATGGTGGTTTTCATCCAGACGGTGAGCGTAATAGTGCCGCTCATTCCAGGGGATATTCGAAACTTCTGCAAGGAGGTGAGATGCTTTACCCGCCTCGTCAAATCCGTAGTAGAAGTTTACCGGACTGAAATAGAGGCCGACCGTTCGAAGATTAACGAGGCCAAATACCTTGCCGGTGACCGTGCAGCCGGTCAGTTTCTTCATCTTCTCCCTGGCACAATCAGCCAGTGAGCCGGTGGGGTCACCGAGATAATCAGACCTGCGAAACCGGCTGAGTGCCCAATTTTTAACGGAAAACCATTTGCCAAGATCTTGCAGGTGATCAATTTTTTCCAGGTCTAAGTACCACATGAAAAAGGGATACCTGAAGGTGTGATGCTTGGGTATGTGTCGTATATGCGCTATATGACCCGAATATATTGCTGATTCCATTAACGCTCCTCCACCATATCGCAAACCCTCATACCGCTGCGTACGCCGTCTTCATGAAAGCCACTGAACCAGTAGGCTCCGCAATAGTGAATACGGTCAGTCCCTGATATTGTCTGCCATTTTGACTGGGCGTCGATCATTGCGGTCGTGTAAATCGGATGACTGTAGGAAAACCTCTTGATCACATGTTTTTCTACGATTTCCTGGTTTAGCGTGACGAGGTAGGTGTTTTGTTTGTTAAGCCTTTGGAGAATGTTCATATTGTAGGTGAGCGCTGTCTGCTGTCTGGCGCTATCAACAACACGGTAATTCCAGCTAGCCCATGCCTTTTGCCGCTTTGGCAGGTGTGAGGTATCTGTATGGAGGATTACCTGGTTCTCTGAGAATTGAAATTTTTCGAGCACCTGCTGTTCTTTTACCGTTGGCTGCTGCAGCAGCGCGAGGGCCTGGTCTCCATGGCATGCCAGAACAACCTGGTCGTAGGTATGCTGCCCGTCGTCAGTATGGACGAGAACAGTCTCACCACTTCTCTCGACTCGTTTTACCGGAGTGTTCAGGACAATATTACGCCGAAAACGGGAAGTGAGTGGTACGATATAGCTGCTGGAGCCACCTTTTATTGTATACCATTGCGGACGATTGGCTATATCCAACAAGCCGTGATTCTCAAAAAATCGTACAAAGAAGCTCAGGGGAAAATCAAGACAACTCTCAAGTCCCATTGACCATATGGCTGATATCATCGGCAGCAGGTAATTATCCTTGAAGATGGCGGAATAGTTCGAGCGCCCCAGGTATTGGCCGATAGTCAGGCTCCCGTCACTTTCTGCGACATCTCTCACCTCCTTGTTGAATCTGACTATATCCTTGAGCATTCTCCAGAATTGAGGCCGGAGAAGGTTGGATCTTTGCGCAAAAAGTGAGTTGATGTTGTTGCCGTTATACTCAAGGCTCAGCTGGTCATTACGAACCGAAAAACTCATTTCCGTGGGTTGATAATCCACCCCAATTTCCTGGAGGAGTTCTATAAAATTGGGATAGGTGCGATCGTTGAATACAATGAAACCTGTATCAATTCTACTTGTTTCACCGTTATACTCTACATCCGATGTACTGGTGTGGCCGCCGATATAGTCTGCCGCCTCATAGAGGGTGATATCATATTCTCTTTTCGCCAGATGATATCCACAGACAAGCCCTGAAATTCCGGTGCCGATAATTGCAATTTTTTTATTTTTCATTTCTTACCAGTCTTCGCCCGAGTAAGGCCCAAACTGAGTTTGGAAGCAGGGAAAGTGTTTTCAGAATATAGGTAAAACGCTTGGGGAAGTGGATCTCAGTTTTTCTCCGGGCGATACCGTGGCGGATCTGCCTTGATGCCTCATCAACACTGACCTGAAAAGGCATGGGGAAATCATTTTTTTTCGTGAGCGGGGTTTCAACGAACCCTGGGGACACCAGACTCACATCTATGTTCTCACGGTGAACATCAAGCCGCAATGTGTTGACCATATAGGCGACTGCCGCCTTTGAGGCACCATAAGCTTCTGCCCGGGGGAGGGGGACATAGGAGGCCGATGAGCCAACGACAACGAGATGGGGATTCTCCCCCTTTCGAAGAGCAGGAAGGACCCCTTCAATTGATATCGCCACCGACTCGACGTTGGCCCTCATCACACGGCACACCAACGCACTGTCAAAATGTGGAAGGTCAACATATTCGCATGATCCGGCATTTAATATTGCCAGATCAACAGCACTGAGTGTGGAAAACCATTTCAGGCTTTCTGACCGATCTGAGAGATCCAGCCGGGCAGTGTGGAAACCGGATTCCGCCAATTCATCGAGGGCTTCCTGGTTGCGGCCGATCACCCAGATTTCATGCCCATCCTTTTGATAATCGTAAGCTAATTGTTTCCCGATACCTGAGGTAGCGCCGGTGATCAGTATTCTCATGACCCCAACCTCCTGTTAATTGACTTAATAATTGTACCGAGAACTGGCAGGTGCTGATAAAGCATGCCGCCGAGGTCAAAATAGTCTCGGTGGAAATACACTTTGTTTTCGGTGGAGAATTTCAAAAATGATGTTCCAGGGACAGGAATGCTCTGTCCGCCTTTGATCCTGGGGTGTGAAAATGTCATTGTCCACTGTACATAACCTTCGTTCTCAATGCGGGCAGGGTGAAGGAAGTCGAAGTGAATATGATCAATGTTCTTATAAAGGTTTTCAAAATAAACGCGGAGGGCTGCTAATCCTTCAATTTCATGCGCAGGGTCAATAAAATGTATGTCCTGGGTGTAAATCTCTTCTATGGATTCTATATTTTCCAGTTTGAGATCCTGGTAGACTCTTAAGAACTGTTCCATTTGGACTGCTTCTCCGCTCAGGTTAATTTTTACGAGCCAACAGATCGCTTTGCAACTTTTTGTCAATTGGTTTATCAGGGCTCAGCCAAATACCGAAATATAAGGAGCTGAATTCTTCTGATGTGATTGACACGAGATCCTTGCCATTCAGGGTTAGTGTCGTTGTCGCACTGTCACCATTGTAACAGAGTAAATAACTGTCACCCTCCTTGACAGGCTGATAAGCGCTGTGAAGGGTTGTTATTTCTTTCTTAAGGGTATTGAGTTGTTCAACAGAGTGTTGTCGTCCAAGCACGGTGTTCGCTCCTTCTATAAAATTTTCAGAAGTGAGAGATACATCATATTCCAACTTTAAACACTTTGAGATCTGGGGATCAAGAATATTAACCGCATCGATGTCATTTTTTGTTAGGAGCGACGCATCGTATACCTTGATGAATCCCAAATAATAAACCTTTCCCTGTCCGCGCAGCTGCATGGAATCTATTGTTGCGTGGCTATTGATTGCTGTGACAAACAACAGGATAATTAATGTAATAACAATTTTCATATTTAACCTCTATCGCTATTCTTACGGAAAACGATGGTTATGTCCCCCAGTGAAATGCCAAACTTACTCATTTTGGTTTTATTAATGAGTACATTGTCCTTCTGTAGAAACATCCAGTCGTCAAGGTGAACTTTCCAGGTTTTGCCATCCGCCACGATATTCAGGTAGTATTGCCAGCTCAGTACGTTTCCGTAGGTTGAACCTGTTGCAATATCCACAACATCATCCGCCGTACCGGTGAATGTGTGTTCACCGGTTTTGGTGATCGTCCACGTTCGCTTGCTTTTTTCTCCATCACTCCAGTCGAAATGTTCCTCGAGCGTGAGCTTATTGTCAGCACTAACCGTCCCCGTTATGTCTACGACAAACTGGCGGATGAGATTACCTTTGCGATCCTGAACCATTCCCCAGCCCATTGTCTTGCCATGGAAATATTCAAACAGGCTGAAGATTGGCTCATTATCCCGGTATTGTGTCAGGTCTGGTTTTGAGCAGCCGAGTAGTGGTATAGCTAGTATCAATGTCAACAATAATTTCATAATCCACTCTGTTCTAAGGTTTTTGTTTTCTCGGGAAAGCAGCAGATGCTTTCCCTGATGATACTACAGTAAGGACGTTTTGATTGATATCAACAATGGTAGATAAGTAGCGTATTGATAGCATTTACTACTAACGAATGGGGAGCTAATGTGGGCTCATAAAGAATCACCAGGGTTTGTGACAACATAAAAACCTCGGATGCCTTACAGATTTGAAATGATAAATAATATTTTGGTGATATGAGCGGGTAGAGGCAGAATGGCAGGGAAAAGGAAAAATCCATCCCCGTGACAGGTGAGGGGATGGAGTGATTAAATGATTACCAGCGTTCTGTGCCAACAATCTGGCTAACATCAGCACATTTTCTTTTTTCATCTTCGGTGAGTTCTTCAAAAGATTTCTTGTCGCTGTTTCCAAGAGAACAAACATATTGTTTACCGTTTTTATCGCTGAGCCAGGTCAGCGATTCTATTCCGCCTTTCATATCTTTTCCTCTCAAGAAGTTTTGAGTTTTATGGTTCAGATGGCTTTCCCCATCTTATGCATTATACTCTAGGGATAAAAATATGTGGCACAACAGCAGACAAGTAAGGTATTAATGATAGTTAAAACTATCAATAATGAGGTTTTGTTTTGGCAAAAAAGAATCTTTATAAAGAGATTGTTAACTCAATTACCGCCCAGGTCGCAATACTTGATGATAACGGCACAATCCTTGAGACCAATGAGGCCTGGGAAAAGTTTGCCCACGAAAATGGAATGCCGGAAACCTTTGACAGTGTCGGAGTAAACTATTTTTCAATCTGTGAGGTTGCTGACCATAAAACGGAAAAAGATGCGAGTCTGGTTGCCTCTGGAATCAAACAGGTGATTTCAGGGGAACTACCTGAATTTGTTGCACACTACCCATGTCATGCACCAGACAAGAAGAGATGGTCAGTGGTTCGGATAGTGCCATTTCGAGAAGAGAAGGTGGCAAAAATAATTGTTACTCATGAAGATGTTACTCCTATCATGCTAATGCAGGAGGAGCTCAAGCGAAAAGAAAGTGAGCTGCTGCAGGAACGGGAGAAGCTGGAAGAGACCAATACCGCTCTACGGGTGCTGCTCAGACAGAGAGACGAAGATAAAATCAGGTTGGAAGAAACGGTTTACAACAATGTAGATCGCCTGGTATTGCCCTATATTGAAAAAATGTTGCAGGGAAGGCTTTCTGATAAGCACCGCACCCTTGCGGAAATTGCAGACAACAACCTTAGAGATATTGTATCGCCATTTCTGCGTACCCTCTCTTCACTGGGGTTGTTGTTGACACCCCAGGAAACAGAGGTTGCAAATCTGGTTCGCAATGGCAGGAGCAGTAAAGAGATTGCCGATATTTTAAATCTTTCAGTTAGTGGTATTGATTTTCACCGGAAAAGACTCCGGCAAAAGCTTGGTCTTGCCAATACCCAGAAAAATCTCAGATCGTACCTGATGACCCTCGAAAACAAGTAGTTGATCCTAGAATCATAGTGACGCTGTTTAGCCTGTTTCAGCCATATTCAGTTTTCACCCCCCTTGACAATTGATCAGACGAATATAGTTTGATATTAAAATATTTAATGTTCAAATGTAATGGTGTCGTTATGCGGAGTTTAACAGAATTAAAACAGGAAGTGGTAGCGCTTGGCACCTTTGTCAAATTGATTCGGGCAGCAGAATCAGTTACAGCCGATGTTCATAAAGAGATCGGAGAAGCAGGTTTATCAATGAGCCAGTTTGGTATCCTGGAAGCTCTTTACCATGTGGGGCCGATGTGCCAGAAAGATATTGGCAGGAAGATATTAAAAAGTGCAGGCAATATCACCATGGTCATCGACAATCTGGAGAAACAGCAACTGGTTGTAAGGACACGAAGTACTGAAGATAGAAGATTTTATCTGGTGAGTCTCACCGATAAAGGTGAAAAATTGATTGGTGCAATTTTTCCGTCACATAGCCGGAGAATTAAAAATAGAATGTCGGTGTTGACAATCGATGAGCAAAAAATGCTCGGCGGGTTGCTTAAGAAACTCGGGCAGCACCGTGATTAAAGTAAACCTACAGGAATAATGAAATGTTACAGGTAATTAATAGAGAAAAACGTCATTTCAGTGATATGGGGTGGCTAAAGACGCACTGGTTGTTCTCTTTTAGTGATTATTATGATCCCGCTAATGTTAACCACGGATCTTTGAGAGTCTTCAACGATGATATTGTTCAACCGCGTTCAGGATTTGCTATCCATCCGCATGAGGAGATGGAAATTGTCTCTATCGTTCTTCATGGTGAGATGAGCCATAAGGATACCATGGGAAACGAGATGGTCATCAAGCAGAACGATGTCCAGCGAATGACTGCGGGAACCGGTCTCCAGCACTCGGAGTGGAATCACGCCGATGAACCGGTAGCATTTTTTCAAATATGGATTTTACCGGATAAGAAAGGGCTTGCACCATCATATGACCAGAAGACATTTTCATCGTCGCACTGGAACAACAGGCTTGCCCTCGTTGCCTCCAGTGAACCAGAGCAGCGGGTAGTAGAGCTTAACTCGGAGGCCTCAATTTTCCGAGCAAATCTGGAAATGGACCGACAGGTTTCTTATGAACCAGATACAAAGCACTGCCAGTTTCTTTACGTTATTGGTGGACAAGTGCAGGTCAACAACGTTCAGGCAGGTGAGCGGGATCAGGTAAGAATTGCAGGGGAACCCCACATTCTCATAACAGCACAGCAGGACAGTGACTTCATCTTGATCGAAGTACCGAAATGACAATAGAGGATTTTTTCTCACTTGCCTGTCACATTAATGGTACACAAAGGGGTAGCATTGAAAAGGGCAGGGAACCTCAAACACAAGAAGTCGTCATTGTACGTTATAGTTGAGCCTTTTGCAAAATGATGATTTTCGTTCAGCGTCAAGGCGTGCGAAGAATTTTTACCGCAGGCATATAATTGATATTCCGAGGATAAAAATTTAAGCATAACGTAGAGGTTGAGTGAAAAGGGCGTTTTGCAAGTGGCTCAGTTGTTAATTACCAGTAGATTAGTTTCTTCAGGGTAACGTGTGTTCCCTGAAAATAAAGGAAAAACATTGACATGCGTGTGTCGGCAGTGTAATATGCTTAATTGATTTAGTTAAACAGCTACTTAATTATTCGATAACTGAGTGGCTCTTTCCTCTCACTTCTTGTGCTCGTTTCATCTATCAGATTTTACGCTCTTCAGTTGTTCCGTCTGAGCCAATCGGCGGGAGAATCAGACATATTCACGGTATTTTTGCAAATGGCTCAATAAAATAAATGGAACATCATCGTGTGAAATGCGAGCTGTTCCAACTGAAAAATTAAAGGAAGTAATAAAAATATTTATGGCAGTATCAAATTTCGAGACAGAAGAACAAAGGTTTCTCGACTATGTAAACGACAATATTGGCTTGTTAAGGAAGGCTGAGTCTTCATTTTCAACTCTTATACAATCACTTTTGGCAACATCTCCGGAACTGTCTTCAGCAACGGTCACATCACGTGTGAAAGGCCGTAAAGAGTGCATTAAGAAATTTTCACGAAAATATCAGTCAAAACTTGAGAAAGAAAAAAAAGAATATGAAATCAGAGATTATGTCACTGATTTGATCGGTGTGAGGATTGTATGTCCCTATGAGAAAGACATACAGGAAATTGGTAAAATACTCATAGATAATATGTGCCTGATTGACTCAACTGACAAGTCGCAACTCATTGAAAAGACAGAAAATGCATTTGGATATAAAGGACTGCATCTTGATCTGAAACTTGATGAGACCAGAGAGGTAATGCCGGAATATTCGATCTATAAAGATATAATTTTTGAGGTTCAAATACGAACTATTATTCAGGATGCATGGAGTGTTCTTGATCATAAAATAAAATATAAAAAATCTATCCCCCATGAGTTGAAACGGCGAATAAACGGACTTGCAGCCCTGTTTGAAACCGCTGATCGTGAATTTTATAGTATTCAGGAAGAGACTGAAAAGCTTGGGAAGATATCAAAACATGATGGTAATGAAGGTGAAATGCTCAGTGTTTTTCATTTTGAAAAATTGGCCGAGATGTACTTTCCAGGAATTCGCTTCGCTTCATATAAAATTGATGCGCTCGTTGATGAGATACTCAGACTGAAACTGATTACGAATGGTTTCTTTGAGAAAATTATACGAGAAAATATTGGTACAATAAATAATTACAGAGAGTTTTTGGAAGGTAAACACGCACTGACACCATATACCATAATACGGCATATATTATATCTTTGTGATAAGAAACATTACACAGATATACTGTATGAAAATCAAAGGAATTCTTTTGATAACTGGCTCAAAATAAAGCATTCAAACTAACTGGTTGTTGATCGCGTTGTTGGCCAATAATTATCTCTGTAGGGGTTGTTCCATGTTTTTGCGGCGTATTCGTTATCAAACTAGAGTAACTGAAGAGTATGACGACGAGCTGCAATAGCTCCTGATTTGATTGTTTGTATACAGTATTGTAGTCCTACACAGGCTCTTTTTCAATTCCATGAAGGGTTAACTGTGGGAAAGGAATTTCCCAGTTATTAATCGTGCAGCAGTCGACGCTCCATTTTTGAAGAGCCCTCTCTATCCTTTTATAAATATCCGCTACTCGTCCTTCAAAATCAGCCAGAATTATCAGATCGAGTGAAGAAGTGTTGGCTTTTAAAAATTCAACTTGGAGATTTAGGCAGCTGCTATCATACCCTTCTTCTACCATTCTCGATTCTAGATATTCTTTCAGTGCTTCAGGAATTGTTGAAGTCACTTTTTCCTGTAATCCATAACTTAGACCAAATATCACCCGTATTCTGAAATTACGGGAAAGATTGGCAGGACTTGCCTCAAGAAACACATCTGTAGGGTAGGTCACTCTCCGTCCTCCTCGCTCAACCACCTCCACCTGCTCGTGTGAGAGACTCACTACCCGGGCTCGTGTTGCAGAGCCAACAACGACCCAGTCACCTTTTTTACAAGGAAACCAAGGTTCTTCCTTGCTATAAGGCCGAGAAACCAGGGAGACGAGCTCCTCGATAGGGAGACGCAATTCAACCCCCAGAGAAGGATTGACAAGTTTGCAGAAAACATTGATAGAGGCAACTCGCCACGGTACTCCATGCAAAATAATTCGTTCATTTTCTCGAACAGCCCCTATATTGAGCATTAATCGAGCCTGCTGCCATAACCTCGGTAATGCTTGACGAATAGTCCAGGCAATTCCCAGAAAGAATATAATCGCCATGCTCAGCAGGAACCAATCTTCAGCAAGG
Source organism: uncultured delta proteobacterium (assembly GCA_963776075.1). Classification (GTDB taxonomy): domain Bacteria; phylum Desulfobacterota; class Desulfobulbia; order Desulfobulbales; family Desulfocapsaceae; genus MADRE3. The sequence goes on along the minus strand of CAVZLG010000015.1, from coordinate 447,651 downwards.
TAGAGGACAAAGAATAAGCCGATCACTGCAAGGATGACTGACAATACTTGAAAGATAATATAGAGAAGTCTGATTTTAAATGATCGTTGCTCATCTTTTTTATTCAACCGAAGAGAGATTTTAACGATTATCCGGTAGAACAGTCTGCAAGCCATAAGAATTGTGATAAAGACCAGAATCGCAACAAACAGATACAGCCCCCTGTTTTTGAAAAATATTCGCAGCGAGTTGCTTGCACTTCCAACGAAAGAGAACTCCTGCTCTTGCAGCTGTGCAAGTTCCCTTTCAGTCAGTTCGAGTTTGTTTTCAAGTCTTTTCTGCGCATTAATCCACTCTGGTTGTAAGGCTTTAACCTCTTTTTTTACTTGCGTATCTGCCGTAACCTCCAGAACCGTCTCGAGATGTTCCACTGCTTGTTGGGCTGTTGTTTCTAACAAGCGAAGTTCAACAATTTTGTCTTTCAAGTCTGATTTCTGTCTGGATCTAATTGTAAATCTTTTCAGTTCCTTGATTGCCGGCTCAACAAGGCTGGCTATTTCATCCTTCCAGCTGAACGTTGCCGGTTTCTTTTCTGCAAAGAGTGCTGGTTCTACACCTGTGGCAATTCGTTCGAAATCGTCCATGGTTTCTGATAATTGCTTATCAAGCTGTGTAACCTCATCTTTGAGGGCAATTTTTTCAGCTTCTGATGTACTGTTTTCTAATTTTTTTTGAGACAATTGAATCTGTTCATTCAGGCTCTGCTGTAACTCCAAAAGAGATTTGAGCATTGTCGCAGCCCCATCCCCTTGCTCAAGTATTGATTGTTCTTGAGCACTGATTGTCGATGATTCGGGAGCGTCGGCCCAACAGTGAAGCAAAGAAAAATGAAGTAAGATACCGGAAATAAATAGAATTATTGTTTTTTGCATGGCGACACGATTGTTAATATTTAACTGGATATTGATCCTTTGGAGGCAATTTGATTGATTCAACAGCTTCCACTTTTCTCTTAAACAAAATCCTGGCAAATTGAAAGTAGGAGCAACAATCATCGACAACGAATAAATTGTTCTGGTGATATTTGGACATCTATTCCAGGAGGGTTGTTTTTTTCTCCAGCCGTGCAATTAACAACCCCAAGATATATGCTCTGGCTATCTGCCGCAGGTTTCGGTTTCACGACCATTGGGCGCACCGATATTTTATAAGAAAGTGAATTTCAGTATATACTGTTATACTGCATAAGTAACTCAATTCGACAGTTTGCTATTTATTAATTCAAATACGAGTACCGAGATAAATGAAAGATTCATCGACACCGTGGGAAATACTGAGCGAGCTGATAGAGAGCGGTAATAAGGCCAATATCGTTGATTTTTTTGATACCCTTGGGGCATCAGAAACTGCGCGAGCAATTTCACGTCTATCTGAGGAAGAACAGTATCATCTGTTTGCTAAGCTGAGCCCGGAAGATGCAGCTGACCTTATTGAAGGTATTTCTGAAAGGCAGGCTGCAGATATAGTTGAGAATATGCCACATGAACAAGCGGCATCTATTATGGGGGAATTGCCCAGTGACCATATCGTAGATGTCCTCGGCAAGATGGATGGTGACGTAAGTGAGTCAATCCTTGCCAGTATGGAAAAAGAAGGTGCGGCTGACGCCAGAAGACTCCTGAACTATCCTTCAGACTGTGCTGGCGGTCTGATGATTTCAGAGTTCTTAGCGTTTGGTGTAGATGATACCATTCAGGATGTACTCGATAACCTGCAGGAAAATCAGGAAAAGTATTCTGATTACGATGTACAATACTTCTACGTTGTGGATTCAGGTAAAAAACTGGCAGGTGTAATGCGCATGCATAACCTCCTTTTCCCCTCACGAAACACACGTCTTGGCGATATCATGATACCGTCACCATTATCAGTGTCGGACAGTGCTACTCTGAGTGAATTAAAGAATTTTTTCGAAGAGCATAAATTGTTCGGTGTACCGGTAATAGATGATCGCCAGAAAATCGTTGGAGTCATATTGCCTCGTGCTGTCGAAGAGGAATTCGGTAAACAAAAGACAAAAGCGTTTTTGCGAATAAGCGGAATAATTGGAGGCGAAGAATTTCGGACAATGCCACTATTGCAGCGATCAGGACGCCGCTTGTCTTGGCTGAGCATTAATATTGTTCTCAATATAATTGCAGCAAGCGTTATTGCTCTTTATCAGGATACCCTGGCAGCGGCCATAACTCTTGCTGTATTTCTTCCCATGGTCAGTGATATGAGCGGATGCTCTGGAAATCAGGCGGTCGCTGTTTCAATGCGGGAGCTTTCTCTTGGCCTTGTGAAACCTGGAGAGATCTTGTGGGTTGTACTTAAAGAAGCAAGAGTTGGTATTATTAATGGTCTCGTACTTGGAGTTTTGCTTGGCCTAGTCGCCTTTGTCTGGCAGCATAATGCCTGGCTGGGAATTGTTGTGGGCGGAGCGCTGGCGGCAAACACACTTGTATCTGTTACCTTGGGCGGAGCTTTACCGCTTGTTCTCAAACGAATGAAAATGGACCCGGCATTAGTCTCCAGTCCACTATTGACAACAGTGACTGATATGTGTGGATTCTTTTTTGTTCTGAGCTTCGCGGCTGCAGTATTACCGAAACTTTAAGGTATCACATTTGAGTGATCTGTGCTTGATTCTGTCTCATCGGGTGGCTCTACAACGAGAACGATTGAGCCACCTTCATCTGATCAGAGCTTCACAGGAAAGAGATTAAATACAGACAACTGGCATATGGAGTAAGGTTCGGTCTGCTAATCCTCGACAGACCAGCTTGAGGTTGGACCGATCAAAAAGGGTACGGTTATTTATACAGCTGTTCTTGGTCTTTCTTTTCATTGTCACTTTCGGACAATTCCATAAACCATTCCGAGAAAGGGAGGGCTAGTAAAAGGAGTAGTAAAGACCAGTACCAATCAAAATTAATTGCAACATAGACACCAAGGGCCAGTAATCCTATACAGAACAAAAAACATACGATCTGTCTGCAATCTCCCTCTGTTAGTCTTCTCATTGGTCTCGTTTTCCCTTCATTTGATTATCTTGATACATATAGATGTCGCTCTTTCATCTAGTATATATGTGTTAGGATTTAACGCTTGGCATTGTGCGCCATAATCACGGCACTATGCGCCAATGTTGAGCAAATAGTCGGAGGTAGGACATGCCAGTTACACAGTTGAAAGATTTTCTCTTGGGGACAGATCTGCACCCCTTTTCATTACCTTTCTTCCAAAGAATATCTTTTACTGCTGATTGATATGAATTAGACTGACAGTAATTACCCTGTATGTATCAAAACTCATGAATATGGTTTTGATGGAGTATCTAAACGGATGCAAATATGACCACAATGCTATCGGGAAGAGCCTCAGGGGTATATCTCGGAATCGTTAAACCCGCAGTACACCGTACCTCAACAATTCTATCGCCCAGTATCGAAGTGTATTTATGCGACAGATAATACTGACAAGCATTGTTATCTCCGGCCTGTTCTTTTTTTCATCATTTAGTAGCGCGAAAGAGGTGAAAATCCCTGTTACTCTGGATTATCAACTGCTGAAAGCATTGATAATCCAGTCTTCTTACACAGGTCCAGAAGAGACCGCACAACTCATCAATGAGGGTGATGGCTGTTTCGCCTTGATTTTATCCAAACCCGATTTATCTGGAGCTGATAACGCTGTCTATTTTACATCAGATGTGTATCTGCATGCTGGTACACCGGTCGGTGGCAGCTGCCTCATGCCATATAAATGGGAGGGATCAATTGAGATTACACAAATCCCGCAGCTCAGCAATGAAACGTGGGATCTCACATTTGAAACGATTGAGACAAAGATCTATTCCTCTGAAAATAAACCCATAGAGAGTCTTAATCTGATTTGGGATCGGATGTTACCGGTGATTAATTCGTACACGCAAGGTTTCTCGATCAAACTGACTCCCCCGGTACAAGATCTGAAAAACTTCATCCTGCCACTCTTCACGCCCGAGGCCCAGGTGCAAGCAGAGATGCTTTTGCGCAGTATAAGGCCCGGCGGTGTTACCATTGACGACAATGGACTGATCGCCACCATAATAGCCGATGCCGTTGAGGTGGATACTCCTGAGACCATAGAACCTTTTGAAACAATTACAGAAGTAGAATTGGAATCCTTTCTAAAGCTATGGGAAACATGGGACTCACTGTTAGTTTATCTCGTTTCACTCCTATCGGAACAACCACTCACCGAGTCTGAAAAAAATATATTGATTGATCTCCTCTTGGACACTCGCCATGAATTTGTGGCGCATATAAATGATCGCACTGCTGGAAGAGACTTTGTGAGAAATCAGTTTATTGAAGGATGGTACCAGCTCTCTCAGATATTTCGAAAATACTTTCTTCACAACCCAAAAGATAATGGGCTTGGCTATTTATCGTTTATAACTGCAGCGGATGCATTAATGATCCTGGATGAGTTAGGACCAACCTTTGGCATTGAGATAAGCCGGAATGGCCTCATTCGACTCGCCAGGATCCTCGGCGGGGAAACGCTTGAGCTTATCTATTCTCCAGGAATTAATAGAACATTGCAGTTGCTTTTTGAATCAGATCCAGTGCAGGAAACAGAAAGATCTTCGCCAAAAACTCCCCTGCATGAGAATGGACCGATTGATGATGCTTCGTTGAGGCATCTTTTTCATCATATTGGAGCGTATCTATCCACTTCAGCTTTTGCCGATACGCTTCCTTCCTTTCAAGAGATCAAAACCTGGCAGGTTCCAGAAAATGACCTGCCAGGATACCTGGAAAGAGTAAGGGTTCTTTTAAAAACTGCACATACTTCCCTCGTCATAAGAAAAGATCTACCAGCTCCTATACAGAGTATCTATAACAACTTGGTACCCGCGGTGGCGTGGCAGGAAAGCTGCTTTAGACAGTTTGTCGTGTCAGGCGAGAAGCTTACCTACCTGCTGTCCTCCAACAAAAGTTCGGTCGGGTTAATGCAGGTCAACGAGCGTGTGTGGCGAGGCATATATGATACGCAGCGGCTGAGATGGGATATAAAATATAATGCAGTTGCAGGATGTGAGATTATAGACCTGTATCTGCACAAATACGCTCTGGCCAAGTCAGGACCAGGCATCATTTCTGATGAAGAAACGCTCGCTCAGTTAGTTTACGCCATGTACAATGGTGGCCCTAAACAGTATGGCAAATTTCTCGATCGAAAAGCACAGCGGGCCCTTTACAAAAGTGACACCCTTTTTAAACAGAAATATAGTTGGGTTCAAGCAGGGTCTTGGAATAACATAGAACAATGTCTTTAGTCAGTATCCTGGATGCCAGCAAGACTTCCTGTTGCCAGATCAACCCATAACAAAAAGGGTATCCCTGTGTTTTAATACATTGTTGTGAGAAAAGTACCGTATGCAGCTGAAATCAATCTATTGTGAGGAGGTAAACAATTGGCAGCACCTAACCCGGTTGAAAAAACAGAACATTCAACATCAGAAAGTGCCTGTTGCGGTAATTGTCTCCACCTCTACGAAAAAAAGGATGGAAAACAGGTATGGCTCTGTAAGATCAACAATGATTTAAGGATTTCCGATCCGGGCACTGAAGTGTGCAAAGCGTTTGTTGAGAAAGACAATTCTTTTGATATTTTCAATCAGGAATAATCAGGACAGCGCTACTTTATGCGGTCGAAGACAGAACACCAAGGGTTTTCCCGGGTGAATATATTGGCTTTTTTTACAATTCGAAACCATTATTCTTTTTCGAGTTTTGCAAGAAGCTCAATTATTATTTAAAAAGGGATAATCAGCCGCTTCAGCGAAACGCTGCAACAAAGAATGAGTCCAGAAGAGACCTTACATAAGTCGGCTACGTCTAACAAGATATTAATCCTTAGCCATGCTCCAGCAGTACAGATAAAAAAATATTGCTTTTGAGCGAGAATGCTTATTCTTATAATCTGTTACAAAAGTAGAGACTCAACATTTCTTTTACTTCCTGTGTTATTGGTATATTACACGGGAGGTTGGGGACAGGCTGAGACGTAAAACGCAAATTATGAGCGCTCGGACACTGCGCTTCGTTTATCAGAGAAGCTGAACTCGCTTTAAACTGAGAGAAAAATTATGCCGCATTATGATCTGTTTGTGATTGGAGGTGGCTCAGGCGGAGTTGCGTGTGCCAGAACGTCTGCAGCACTGGGGGCTAAGGTTGGCCTCGCAGAGGTTGATCGACTGGGAGGTACATGCGTGAATCGTGGCTGCGTACCGAAAAAGCTCCTGATGTACGCCTCGCACGCTGCTGAAGACCTGTGCAACGCTGAAAGCCTGGGTTGGAGCTGCAGAGGAGCATCGTTTGACTGGGCTGAATTACGTAATGGGGTCCAGGCAGAGCTTCGTCGGCTCAACGGCATCTATGATGGCCTTCTCGAAAAGTTCAACGTGCACGTTTTCCAGAATTCAGCACGTTTCATCGACGCAAAAACCGTGCAGGTTGGAAGTCTGAAAATCACTGCCGACCGGTTTATGATCGCTACTGGCGGTTCTCCTTTTTTGCCAGATTTTCTGGGCCGTGAACATGCAATCGTCTCCGATGACGCCTTTATACTCGAGAAGCTGCCCAAGAAGATGGCAATTATCGGTGGCGGTTATATTGCCCTGGAATTTGCCAGCATCTTCCATGGACTCGGCGTGGAGATTACCCTGGTGGTACGCTGTGCTCGTCTATTACGTGGTTTCGATGCAGATCTGGCTGAACACCTGCGGGCCGAACAGGTAAAAAAAGGAATGATCATTAAGTGCGCTTCCAATGTTGAGAGGATTGAGAAAACCGCTGATGGCCTGCGTGTGTTCTGCGAGGAATGTGACAGTAAAACCTTTGATCAGGTTCTTTTTGCCACCGGACGTAAACCGAATACCAGTGGCCTTGGACTCAGTAAAATTGGGGTGTCGGTAAACGATGCAGGTGCCATTGAAGTTAATGAACGAATGCAGACCTCAATTAAAAATATTTATGCGATAGGAGATGTAACCAACAGGATCAATCTGACTCCAGTTGCAATCAATGAAGGCCGCATCTTTGCAGCCAATCATTTCGGTGGAGAGGATCGCACGATGGATTATACCAACATCGCCACGACGATCTTCAGCCAACCGCCACTCGGTACTGTCGGTTTGACCGAGGCCCAGGCCCGGGAACAATATGACCAGGTCGTCATCTTCAAGTCGGTTTTCCGACCGATGAAATATTCTCTTGGCAGGATTGATGAACAGACACTGATGAAACTCGTGGTAGATGGCACCACCGATCGGGTTCTGGGTGTGCATATGGTGGGACCGGATGCTGGAGAAATTCTGCAGGGATTTGCCGTGGCCTTAAAAGCCGGTGCAACAAAGACCGACTTTGACCGCACCGTAGGCATTCACCCCAGCAGCGCTGAAGAATTTGTCACCATGAGAGAACCGTTTATTCAATAAGGCCAACCTGTCAACGTCAGGGTCATTCTCATTATATATGAAGAGCCAGTCATGTTAAATGTACTCATCGTTTCTGAGCAAAAGTTCGGCAAAAGCCTGATCGCCAGCTCCTATCTCAAGGACCTTGGTGCTGATTATTTTACCGTTGAATGTGCTGGATTTGATTCCGGGCCATTGTATCCAATGGTTACCATAGTAATGAAACTTGATGGATATGATCTTTCAGGCTGTGAGAGCCCGTGCTCAGTTTTCGAACTTTTCGAAATGGGACGAAGCTATGATATTGTGATCACCGTCTGTTCAAAACGGTTAGATGAAAAATGTCCAAATTTTCCTGGGCAATCACTGCGCTTAAACTGGGGGCATGCTGATCCGGATAAAATTGCTGAAAGTAGAATTGACCGGATTCAACAAATAAGAACCATGAGAGAAAGCATAAAGGCAGATGTTGTCAATCTCATTAATGAATATGAAAAAGGGACATTGAGTGTGTCGAAGTAATACCCCCGTTAATGACACTCACTAAAAACTGAACAGGGGTGACGAGAATCTCTTTCTTGCTGATGATCTGATGGTGTTCAATACTCAGGTTAACCAGCTGATTGAGCTATGCTTCCTTCCTATAGGTCACCCTGAACCGGCGTACCGGTGGTTTTTCCCTGTCCAGATAATCTTCAAAAATTAGTTCTTTTAAGCTGTGATCTTTAAAAAGAGACAACTCCTCTCTGGTAAGAGGCCAGGGCATCTCACCTTTGGGGGCGGTCGGTTCTCTGCCTCGTGCGATTACCAGGAGTATCCCCTCCGGAGCAACCAGAGAGGCGACACATTGTATTGCAGTGGCTCGGAGATCTGGGGGAAGCACCTGAAGTGTGTACGATTCGAGTACAAAGCCAAAACGCGATTTCCATTCGACTGGTAACGAAAACAGGTCTGCAGTCACATAGGATACTGAGGAACATGGAAAGCGCTTCTTGCTCCAGGCGATAGCCGATTTAGAAATGTCGAACGCGGATGTCGTGAAACCACGCCGAGACATTTCTTCTGCGTCGTCTCCAAGACCGCTGCCGATTTTGATTGCCTTACAGGGGGGTGGGCAGCGGTGATGATCCAGCCAATCAATAAAATTGGGATTGGGTTTTAAGTCAGCCCATGGAATAATCGATACGTTTTCCTCCGCCTGCGAGTAGAGATTTTCAAACCACCCCAGGGGATCACCTGATCTCAGATGTTTGTGGGCCATTGCTCGTGCGGTTTTTCTCAGCTCATCGCTCATTATACCTCCAGTTCAACCCTATGCAGTTAAATACATAGTGCTCGCACAACCAGGGGAGTATCGACTGACTCGATTGGCAAACTGCGGCATCAGCCGTCGGCCTTCAACATTCCCACTGCCATAGCAACACGCTCCTGCAGGCCTGGGCCTTCCATTTCCTCTGCGACATTTGATAATACATCGGGAATCTGAATCCCCTGGGGACATTTTTCCAGGCATTCGCCACATTCTATGCATTGCGATGCAAAGCCCGGTTCACCAGTGGTCAGGTCCCCACTCATTCTAATTGCGTAGCTAAAGAGCGAGGTTTGGATTTCGCCAAACATATGCATTTTGTTATACACCTCAAAACAGCTTGGAATCATCACATTTGATGGACAGGGAACACAATAGCCGCACCCGGTACAGCCAACCTTCATCAGTTCCATGTATGTGGATGAAACCCGGTCAACAAGCTCCAGTTCTTTACCAGTAAGACTTTCCGGATAAGCTGTCTCAGCGATACGAATGTTATCCTCAATATGCGCTTCCTCATTCATACCGGATAAAACGACGGTGACTTCCGGCCAATTCCATAGCCAGCGAAGTGCCCACTCAACCGGAGTCCTCTTTACTGAAGCCTCACCCCAGAGTTCTCCGATCCGTTCAGGTGGCTCAGGAATGCCAAGATTGCCGCCCCTGAGAGGCTCCATGATAATGACCCCCATATTTTTTCCGGCAGCATATTTTAACCCTTCGGTACCCGCCTGGAGTTGCTGGTCCAGGTAGTTATATTGAATCTGGCAAAAATCCCAGTGGTAAGCATCAATGATTCTCTTAAAATCAGCAAGAAGTCCATGGAATGAAAAACCTGCGTTGATGATGCGTCCTTCTTTTTTAGCATGATCAAGAAAATCAGTTACACCCAGCGAATGCAACTTATCCCATGAAGAGCCATTAAGCGCATGAACAAGGTAATAGTCAATTTTATCGGTTCCAAGTTTTTCTAGCTGTGCGGCTAAAAATGAGTCCATCTTCGCTCGATTATTGATTAACCAGGTTGGCAGTTTCGTTGCTATCTTGACTTTTTCCCGGTATCCCCCTTTAAGTGCTTTTCCAAGTATAACTTCACTTAAACCGGAATGATAAGGCCAGGCAGTATCAAAATAATTTACTCCCTTATCAACGGCATAATGAATCTGGTCTATCGCTCTTTTCTCATCAACCACACCGTCCTTCATGGGAAGGCGCATGCAGCCAAATCCCAGTATCGAAAGCTCATCATCGTTTTTCACCATTTTTCTGTACAGCATAATCCTCTCCAATAGCTGATAAACACTCGGTTGAGATCATCTCTTCCCTGTACCCACGGGGATACAGGGTGTTTTTACTTCTTCTACATTGAACTTCTACTATCCACAACTAAACCTTGCTTAAACCGCTGGCCATTTTGTACATAGTGTTGCGCTGTTACTTCCAGGGTCTGTTGATGTTTTAAACTCAACTCACGCTTAATTTTTGCTGGTGATCCCATCACCAGTGAACCATCAGGTATTTCCATATTCTGTGTAACCAGTGCGTTGGCACCGATAATGCAATGGCTTCCAATTTTTGCGCCATTTAACACCACTGCATTTATACCTATCAAGCTATAATCACCAACATTACAGCCATGGAGCATGGCTTTGTGCCCAACAGTAACTCCTTTACCCAATGTCATGAGATAACCCGGGTCAGTATGCAGGACAGCACTATCCTGAATATTGCAATCTTCACCAATAACTATCAACTCTGAATCACCACGGATCACCACATTAAACCAGATACTCGCATTATTACCGAGAGCGACATTGCCAATTACCGCGGCACTCTCGGCGATAAAATAATTTTCAGGTAACTGCACCCGTTTACCATCTAGCTGATATAGCACTATCTACACCTCCATTAATTTGGGTATTAGGTTCCTGTACACAATCACATTATGCTCTTTTCACTTCCAGACCGTCATCATAAACCTAATTGACCAGATCAACAACGAGATGGTGTAATGCCCAGAGGCAGTAAAATTATATCTGTTTTAAATTTTTACACAGGGGCAGTCTTCAGGTACCGCCAGCTTTATTGCTCCCGTCAGGATGTCACAACGGATTTAATTGATAGAGCAGCAGAGGAACTGAACTTATATTAATCTATGTTTACTCGGGTTGCGACGCGGAAGATGTGATCATATCTACTGGCCTTTGGTGAACATTGTGTAACATTTATCGTCAAAGCGAATGGGAGACAAGCTGTTACAGAGAAATCAGTCTCAGAAAATTGACACCATGTGCATGAGAAATGCGGGCTGATGCTCGGTTTGGCAGCTTACAAGTTGGCAATGACCTACATGGTTAAGAAAAGATACACGTGACGTGAGGCATTAAAGCGTCAAAATGTCTATCTCGTCTATAAAATATACGCCGAGTTCTTTCAAAACGAGAGCAAGCATTGACCTCGTAGTGCAAAAGGCACTGCCTTGTTGAGGTCTTCATCTTTTGGTCACAGGTCAGTATCGGTGAGATCGATAGCAGGCTGGGTTGTTATCTGTTATCTTGCATTCCATGTTAAAATTGTGCAAACAAGATGCGAAGCGCCTGCTGGTGTTGCATCATTTCCAACCTGCCACACTGAAAGGGGCATTCGAGCGCTTGGGAAGTGTACAATATGATCCTCTTAATCCGGTGGGTCAAAACCATGATTTGGTCCTGCAGGCGCGAGTTCCTGGCTACTCCGTGGGGGACTGGCTAGAGTTGGCCTACCAGCAGCGCTTTCTTTGTGATGCCTGGGACAAGCAGGCATCGCTGGTTATAATGCAAGATTATCCAATGCGGCGGATCTACTACGAATGGCACGCACCGCGCTGGCGTGAAGCAATATTGGACCGATACCCAGCGGCAGTTGAGACAGTTTTAGACGAATTGCATGAACGAGGGCCCCTGAGCAGCACTGATTTTAACTACCAGGAGCACCACGAGCAGTGGGAAGGTTCATGGTACGGCCCCAAGTTAACGAAAAATGTCCTGCGCGCTTTGTGGCATACAGGACAGGTATGCACATCTAGGCGTAACAAGGGTAAACATGTATACGACCTGGCCCGGAAGGTTGTACCCAGCCACCTTTACGAGGCAGAACCAATACCTGCGAAACAATGCGTCGATTGGTTAATACTGCAGCGACACAAGGCTCTTGGATTGATGCGCCCGAACGCTGGAACGGCAGTTTGGAGCCTGGGAATTTCGGCAGCAGAGCGCAGGAAGCATCTGCAGGAACTACTTCAGCGCGGTGCCTTGGTGGCGGTGGATATTGATGGGGTAACTTATCACGCCTTGCCGCAGGTGCTTGAGCACCTTGATAAGAGCGTAAAAACTGATGATCATCAGATGCGGTTTGTGGCTCCGCTTGACCAACTCATGTGGGATCGGCCAGCTGTTGCTCACCTGTTTAACTTTGAATATGTATGGGAAGTTTATAAGCCTAAAACACTCAGGCGTTGGGGGTATTACGTTTTACCTGTGATGCTGGGAGACGGCTTTGTGGCTCGAATCGATTCAAGTATGATCAATGGCGTTTGGTGCGTTCATAAGTGGTATTGGGAGGATGGGGTTAAACCAGCGCCGGAAGTGCTGGACGCACTTGAACAGGCCGTTAGTCGGTTTCGGTGCTATCTTAAGGCTGAAACCTTGAGACTTCCCAGGGGACTGAACAGCACGCTTCGTGGAGCTTTCAGAGCAGGATTTAAGGTGGAGAAGTCGTGACTTCATCTGAGGTATTTTTATAATCGGTATTTATCAAACCTGTTAATGATCAACCTCAGCTGTGATCCGAAGAATTACAGAAAAAATCTTAACTGCAAACACGGCCATTCTTGAGTACATATAATAGAGTAATTGATATATTAAGGCTCAGTCGAACGTCTGCAGCCGCACATGGTAAAACACCTTAAATTGAAGACCCATGCCACGATTATATCTCGCTGAATACCAACAGGCCTTAAAAGGCAAACATATTTGTATTGCCTGTCGGGAAGGTATCTTGCGGGATAACCTTCCTCACATTCTAGCGGATGTTAAATTTCTTGTTCGTCACGGTATCCGAACGACTCTTTATCACAATATGGCAAATCGTTTCGCCAACCAGAAACATTTTCGTCTAATGGCTGATCGTCTGCCTGAAACGAAAATTATGCGCGTTGCACCGGAGGTCGACTTTTATACCCACGTGCTGGACAGGGAGCAATCTGTATTCAAACTTATTTTTCTGGAACGAAAATATCTCTGTGATCAAAAAGGGTATAGGATTAATACGCTCACAACCCAAGATACCGTACAAAAAAATAACGAAATTGTGGCCAATGTCAACATTACAGGGGCCTTGAACCAGATCTGCAATCGTATCATTGGAGGGGGCTATGATCGAGTTCATATCCTTCCGGCACGAAAAAACACTATCAAGCATGAACTATTCACCGTTGAAGGTACTGGAACTCTCATTGCCAATAACTTCAATGAGGAATTTCTTCATGTTGTCACCGATCAAGACGTAAAGATGGTCGGTGCTATCCTTGATTTGTATTCAAAAAAAGGATTTCTTAAACCACGGAATATGCAATATCTCTTTGAACATCGGGAGCGGTTCCGTCTTACCATGATAGACGGGATTGGCGTCGGCTGTGTAGAGGGGATTGAGTTTGATTCCAACACAATTGAACTTGGAGCGCTCGCCATCTCAACCCGATTTCGGAATCAACGTATTGGAGTTTTTACGGTTACTGCCTTTGAAGATGAGGCCAAACGTAAAGGATATAATCGAATCATTTCGCTCACAAACAATCCCCGGTTGCATGCCCTGTATTCTCAACTCGGTTTCAAACAAACTGATCTGCCAGAATATACAGCAAGACGAGTTTCATCTCCACAAGTGGCTCTGTTTTACAAAGCTATTTCGTGACGGTCTGGTACAAAGGAAGATTTCTTCCAACAAAAACACGTAAAATCTTTCGGTCCAGCATCTCTTCATGAATCTTCTACAAAAATTCGTGAAATAGTGCGGTTAGTTCGATGACGCTGCTTGCGTAATACCTGCGAGTGCCTTTCCGACCTTTGTGAACACCTCCTCACACCCGGATACATTATGTCTGCTTTGCAAATATCCTGGATCGTTGTATGAGATATGAACGACATCTGTATTATCTTTCCAAATCAATGCTTTTTGGGGCAAATCGATCGCAATTATTTGCTGACACTTCATAAGCGGGCTACCAACTTTCGGATTACCAAAGATCAATAGCTCTGTATCTCGTATTTCAATTCCTACGCTCCTGGCCCCTTCAGAGTGTTTGATTCTATTGAATATGGTCATTCCTTTTTCTTTTAAGATTCTCTCCATGCGGTTTGCTGTCTCATCTACATCAAAATTGCTCTGGACCGTTATCACCCCTTCTGCTGCCCTCAGTGGAACCGTATAAAATAGTAGCAATGCAAATGCAGATAGAATAATTCTTTTCATAATGACGCCTCTAACGTGTAGTTTAAAAAAACATAGCACTTCCTCTCAAAAGGGGAAGCGGTGAACGAATCGTTGTGTTTTTGTTATCTTTACCAGCTACAATAAGTACCGCAACGGGAACTCGCCATGAATTGAAATAGACAAGTAAGGAAACGCTCATTATTCTTTTGCTTTCTTCAGGGAACTTAATCTCAGCGACTGATCATTGAATTTAACCTTGCCACAAGACAAATCTTTGGCGGGAGTAGCAGACACCGTTGCGAAATTTTAAAACATTCTCACTGACAACCGAGCAGCATTTTGAATAATGTAGCCCCCACTTCTGGCAAATTCTTAAGAGTCCTAACCATAAAAGGTGTTTGACTAATTTATCCCACGACCTATTTTATGACGATACGTGGCAGTTCGAACGTTTCCATCCGAACTTCACCACAGTATCCAGCTGTTTGAACGGAATTGCTGGGATAAACAATGAATTTATTTACTGGTTCTTTTATCCACTCATTTTTTTGTAACCATTTAGTTTGAAAATTTTTCCGGCTGTTACCGAGCCTCTAATTTTTGATTTCGTATAGGAGAAAAGTCAAATGAGAATTTCAGATTGGCTTGATGAAAAAGCAGCAGAAAATGTTGATGTATCTCAAATCGTATTGCCTGAAAATATGGCTTACGCTGAAGATCCAGAGGAAACTATTTTTTACAAAGAGATTAGACCTTGCGGACTGTTCTGTACAGAGAATCATCCCTTTGCAACGGTCGAACGTTTTGGGCACTGGTTTTACTGTAGAGGTCAGGACAAGGATGCAGGCATTCATTCATCAGAAATGAAGTGGTGGTTCTTTACAAAGGATAGAGACGTTGCTATCAAAACGGCAAAAAGACATATAGAATAAATAAATAAAGAATGGAGGAAAACATGGCTGGTTTTATGGATATTCTCGGAACAATCGTACAACAGGGTATATCACAATCAGGTGGTGCACGTATGTCAAATGCCCTTGGGGCTGGAAAATCAGGGGGATCTCTCGACGATTTAATGGGTGGTCTTGGCAATATGCTTGGTGGCGGAACAACAGGCGGCCAGCCAGCACAAAAGGGAGCGGGGGGTCTTGGAGATGTTCTTGGTGACGTCCTTGGCAGCCTGGGCAACAACAAAGCCGCGCTAGGAGGACTCGGTGCCCTTGCTGGGGCATTGCTGGGTGGTGGGAAAAGTTCAGCCAGGGGTGCGGTCGGAGGGGGAGGACTTGCGATGCTGGCCTCTTTGGCCTATTCCGCAATGAAGAAAGCAGGACAAACTCCACAGCAGCCGCCCAAGGCCCTATTTGAGCCGGAAACATCTGTGGAAAAACAGGCGCTTGAGCAGGATGCAGAGATTATCGTCAAGGCAATGATAAACGCGGCCAAGGCAGATGGACGTATTGATGAAACTGAAATCCAGAAAATCGTCGGAAAACTGGAAGAGGGTGGTCTGACAGAGGAAGAAAAGAGGTTTTTCATGCAGGAGGCACAAAAACCTATGGACCTTGATGCAGTTGTCCGATCTGCGGCAGGTAAGCCTGAGATGGCTGCCCAGATATATACTGCCTCGCTTCTTGCTATAGAAGTGGACACACCGGGTGAGCAGCAATATATGCAGCAGCTGGCAAGCGGTTTGGGAGTAAATTCACAAGTTACCCGGAATATAGAGGGGTTTCTTGGCATGGTTTAGAGCCAGCTTTTACGGCTGCAGTTTAAGGATTTAGCAAAGGGTTTGCTACGAAGACGACGTCCAGAGGAGTGCCGGCATGTTTCAAAATTTCTTACACCAGTAGAGAGTAAACCCTGCTTACTTGATGGAAAAGGTGAAAATGGAAAAGAACGCAAAAGGCTCATTGCTGTCACGTTTTACTTTTGAAAAACACGGTGACTCCCTGCATTTTATGATTAATGGATATGAGGACCTCCCCACAATCCTCGATCTTGACGAGGCTTTATGGATAGCCACGACAGCTCCCACCTTCACGTTAAAGGCAGACCAGGTATTTCTTGAGCTCCTTGACTCTGATCAGGATGGTCGTATCCGAGCGGAGGAGGTAAAAGACGGTATCCGCTATTTACTTCAGCACCTGACTGACCACTCTGGCATCTATCCAGAAAATTTTGAACTACCTCTCAGTTTTATAAACAGAGAAACAGAGTTGGGTCGGATGATTCATAAATCCGCCATAAAAGTACTGAGTCGTCTTCAAGCACCACCTGATCACATAAACCTGAGACAGGTTCGGAAAGTTAAAAAAGAAGTACTCAAAGGTGGACTTGATCAAGCCGGTATTGTTCTACCGGAAGCGGCAAACAGTGAAAAATCTGGCAAATGCATTGGAGACATCCTCAGCTCTATTGGAGGCAAGACCCATCCAAACGGCTCGTTCGGTATCGATAGTGAAAGTCTGAACATGTTTTTCGAGGAATGCAAGCTCCATCATGCCTGGCTCCTCGAAGCAGGCCAGATCGGTGATGATTCGATAACCCCGATAAGGTCTCTTGGTTGCAATACTGCTCAAGGATATCAGCTCCTCCAGTCACTCTCTACAAAACTAACCCAGTTTTTTCTGCTCTGTGATATTAAACGGCTCAACCCACGTGTACTGGAGCGAGCATTATCTGAACCGGAAGAGAATATTGTTCTCAACCTCATACAGATTGAAGAGGCAGAATCATATCTTGCCGATGCACCCCTGAGCATGCTTAATAGCGAGGGCCAGCTTGATCTTTCAAGCGACATTAATCCTTATTATCGAAAGAAAATCGAAGCGTTCTCGGAAATTGTGATCAAACCGCTGCTTGGAGATCAAAAAACAGTCATCGATAAACAATCCTTAGAGGCACTGAATGATATCTTCAAACCCTATGCTGACTGGCTCGAACGAAAACCAGACGTTCGTGTGGACCAACTTACGGCTGAATCGATTCAGGCCTATCTTTCAGACGATTCCTACATACAAGACCTGGAGCAGCTGATAGAGGAGAGTCATCAGACTGCATTTGTGCTTGAAAACCTAAAAGAATTGGAACGACTTCTGCTCTATCAGGGGTATATATTGCCTCTGACAAACAGTTTCGTCAGCTTTCCTCAATTGTATGACCCCAAGGAACGTGCTCTGTTTGAAGAAGGTACACTGATCATGGATGGCCGACACTTTACCCTGGCTATCAGAGTCCAGGACCGTGAGCATCACATACAAACGTGCAAAGGCAGTAATATTTTTGTCATTTACTGTGAACTTTACGGTACAGACGGTGAGAAAAAATGTGAAATTGCAGTACCGGTAACATCAGGGAGCCGCGGCACTCTGCGCCTGAATAAATGGGGTATATTCAACGATATTTATGGCAACGAACTACACGCCAAAATTGTCGATATCGTCGAAAACCCGATCAGTGTCGGCGAGGCAATCATCGATCCATTTATTCGTATTAACCGGGCTTTTTTTTCACGCCTCGAAGAATTTTCATCCAAGGCCGAGGAGCAGTTATTTCGAAGAGACGAAAAGGCCAAGCCCAAGGGGAAAGATGGTGGTTCAGGAGGTTTGCTTGCCGGCGGCGGCTTAGCTGTTGCGGCTATTGGCTCCTCCTTTGCTTTCATAACCAAGACGCTGTCAGGTCTGACCTTTAAAACAGTGGTATTGGCACTATTGGTCCTGGCTGCCATAATCGCCATCCCGGCAGGGATAGCTGCCTTCTTCAAGTTATCCCGTAGGGATCTGAGTACTGTTCTTGAAGGTTCAGGATGGGGGCTTAACTCTCGGATGAAACTTACCTCCAATCAGGCTGCCTGCTTCACCTACCGCCCAAAACACAACAATTGATGCACTACTAAGACGTTATATGCCAGCGTATTTTTACCAAAGGTACATGCTGGCCTTTTTGCCCATTATTTTTAGCTCAAAGACTTCTTTGCAGGCCTTTTTCGCCATTCCATAACAGACATGCAATGGCAATAAGTGCTCTTCTCTTGGGTGACAGTATCTGGCTGATGGAGCATTTTTCCACTCAACCAGTCGTCGAGTCCTTTCATCCTCGCTAATCGTGTCATCTGAACATGTCTGAATCAGCCATTCTTCAAATGATTCGTTCATTGATTGCGATTCAGTGGTCGCTGATGTGAAAAAAGCGCTCATATTATGGAACGAAAACCCAGAGCCAATTACCAGCAGGTCCTCTTGCTCAAACCCTCCCAGCGCTTCACCTATTCTGATATGTTCTGCAGGATCTAAACCTTTAACGAGGGAAAGTTGAACACATGGTATATCCGCCTGCGGATACATGATTTTTAAAGGCACAAATAGACCATGATCAAACCCTCTCTGCTCATCGAAGACGGCATCAATAGCGTTGGCCTTCATAAGCGAATGCATCTTTTGGGCTAACCGTGGCTCTCCTGGAGCAGGATAGAGAATCTCGTAAGACTGCTCTGGGAATCCATAATAATCATAGATAAGGGAAGGTTTTGCGCCCTGAGTGATGGTTGGTTTTCCTTCTTCCCAGTGGGCGCTAATAACTATAATGGCTGGAGGTTTCGCAATCACGGATACTATTTTATTTAATGCTTCAACCAGTTCCCTATGCCCTTCATCACCAAGCAATGGCAGCGGGCCTCCCCCGTGGGAAAGGTATAAAACAGTAGGGTTGTGAAATCCATTAATCGTATGCATTCATTGCGTCTCCAGTGACGAAAAGACATAACGCTCACCATCGTCGGTGGAACAGGGTAGAGCTGAATGCTCACCGGAGGGGGTGATATTGTTATGTAGTGATGGGTTGAATGAAATAAAATACATTACATTGAGCCGCTTGCAAAAGGCTCCATTGTCAATCGAATGTTATCCCGTTGATCCTGTAATTATTTGGACTGGAGATAATACCGGAAATCGCAGTATTCAGCTCCTTCCATTATGGTTTGAGTCCGTACTAACTTGAGTTGGGGGTTTAAGCCACGGGCAAAGGGCTCATCACGACAGCAGGACAATCCTACACCAAACTCATCCAGTCCGAATTCTTTGTATTTCTCGTAGTAAGGGCAGCGCAGAACATTAAAAAAGTACGTCGTTGACGTCTGTTCCAGAACGTCCATTTCCCATATACCACCTTCCCCCCAGCTGGCCACGTCATGAACCAGTTCATTTATGCCATTATGTCCCATGACTCGCATCATGTCCTGCCCGCGCTGAAATGCTTCCTGCTGATTTACTTCACACAAAATTTCCAGGGCTGCTTCTTTTCCCATTTTTTCAGCAAAAGCCTTAATTACCGGCACAATAGCTAACGCCTCAATGGCTCGTTTTTCTATCCTGCAAAGTTTTTTGTTCTCTGAGTTATTTTTCATGTTTACCCTTCTTTTTTTCAGATAACAGAGCAGATAGATGGAAAATGGCGCCGAAAAATATCTCCATTAATCAATTTTTCTCCGTCTCCAGTTCTTTCTTGTCCTTCTCAGATCACCTGTATAGCATCTGGTCGTGCTTTCTACGTACCTTATCTTGGATAAAACGAATAGGCAAAACATCTCCCATGGATATTAAAATAAAGTAGAAAACTGGCTTCAGTTGATTGAACAATCTCCTGTTTTTTTGGACGAAGTCTCTGATCTTTTGTTTAAGACCATCCATCGAGATAATCAACGGAAGCCGTTTATCTCCTTATCTGCTCATGTATATCTCCTGGCAGGATATCCTTATCCTTATCCTGTATTTACGAAAAATATAAAGTATAGTGCTATCAGAGTAGAAACTGATGATCAGACTGGGCGGTTCATGGCTTCTGCGCTATTGTTTCCAAACCTAGCGGCCGCTGGAAGGGGAGGCGCCAAGAGCAACAATGATAACAAGGCAGAGACTCAGCGATAGATGTGGATATTGAATAATAGCGAAATATAACCTGAAGATGCGGTTATAGAGAAACAATCAATAGACCTTTTAATCGATTATTGAGGAAAAAATCGTGGCCAGGCAAATTGAAACAGATACTATCAACTCAATCAAACTTTCTAAGGTTATTTTACCGCTCTCAAACCCCATAAGCGATGCGAAAGTTATCAAGGGTCGGCAATTGCCCTTATCCTGTATTGCCCTGTTGATTACACAGATTTATACCCACGAGGGTCACGAGGGATTAGGGTTCAGC
This sequence comes from uncultured delta proteobacterium, assembly GCA_963776075.1. Classification (GTDB taxonomy): domain Bacteria; phylum Desulfobacterota; class Desulfobulbia; order Desulfobulbales; family Desulfocapsaceae; genus MADRE3. The sequence continues at coordinate 427,186 of CAVZLG010000015.1, read as the reverse complement.
TATTCACTGAGAACGGGCGGTGAGGCTCAGTTCGCTCATGCATGTGAGATTGCGGAAATAATCATTGGAGAAGATCCCAACGATATTCAGAGGATCTGGAAAAAACTGATGTGGGCGAGTGCATCTATTGGCCAAAGCGGACTCAGCGTACAAACTATAGCTTCTTTTGATATCGCGCTCTGGGATTTAAAAGCAAAAAGGGCAGGGCTCTCGCTCGCCAAATTTATTGGCGCTTATTGGGATTCTGTTCCATGCTACAACACGTCCGGTGGATATTTACAGGCTCCTGTTGAAGAGATAATCGAGAAAGCAGAGCAATCGTTAGATCGTGGCATTCAGGGAGTAAAGGTAAAGATTGGCCAGCCCGATTTCAAAGAAGATTATAAACGCTTAGCTGCTCTGCGAAAACATATAGGGCCCGATGTTCCAGTCATGGTTGATGTAAACCAGCAATGGGAGAGAGCGTATGCGCTCAGTTATTGTCGCCAGCTTGAGGAGCTTAACCTGGTGTGGATCGAGGAACCACTTGATGCCCATGATTTTGAAGGACACGCCAGACTAACTGCTTCCCTGGATACACCGATTGCAACGGGAGAGATGCTTTCAAGCTCAAGAGAGCACTTTGACCTGATCAATAGCAATGCCACTGTTTTCATACAGCCGGACGCGCCCAGGATTGGAGGTATTACTCCTTTTCTGGAAGTAGCCAGCAGGGCCAGTCAGGCGAGACTTGGAATGGCCCCTCATTTTGTAATGGAAATTCATATTCATCTGGCAGCTTGTTACCCGACAGAACCCTGGGTTGAACATTTCGAGTGGCTGGAGCCGCTCTTTAATGAACGATTAGAGATAAGAGACGGGCGAATCTTGGTTCCTGATCGTCCAGGTCTCGGTTTGACGCTGGCAGATCAAGTGGTTCAATGGACAGAAGAAACCATTCAAACAGCTGAGGAAAAATGAACGGTATATCTTCGGAAAACTCATTTTAGCCTGACAATTGTTTCTTCCTGCCCTTCAGCTGTCCATGCTTTTGAACCACTTGATTGCACCCTAAAACACAGCACGAGCCGCGGCAGAATTTGAAATTTTCTCTTGACAATAAGAGCTGATAACGCTTAGATATACAGCATAAATGATAGCGCTATCATTTATGCTGTATATCTAAAATGATGCGCAGGTTAACATGACGCAGTTGCATATTTTCCAATATTTGCAGCAAATAATCACGACTAATGAGGAGGAGGATGTCATGAAAAACAGGTTGAAAGTAATTGGTATTTTTTTAATGGCAACAGCTGTTTTCTGGGCCGGTAATGTTGTTGCTGCAGGTGATAACCCAATAAAGGGAAACATCAGAATAGTAATAGGGTCTAAGTCAACTGGTGGGGATACCTATCAGAATTCGAGCATTGTCGCTCAGGAACTGGCTAAGAAACTAGGTACCAATGTAAAAGTTGATGCAGTGGGTGCAACTGCAGCCTTTAAGGCTCTGGACAGGGCTTCAAACGGAAACACATTGATGATTTTTCATGATCAGTCTTATCTTGGTTTTCTCTATGGCAGGAAAGGCTATAGCGATATCTTCGAGGCCTATAATGTCGGGCCGACAATGTCGATCAACCCAGGCAATGCATACCTGGCACCAAAGAATTCCCCTTACAACAGCATCGCTGATGTTATAGCTGCATGTGGTAAGGACGAAAAAGTCAGAGTTGCTATTCAGCCAGGCGGTGTATCTGAGATCGGCTTTAGTGCTTTAAAAAATGCTGTTAAAATCACACACCCTGGAAAAGAAGGCAATTTGGTTGCTGTAAACACCGGATCCCAGTCCGATAAAAACCAACTTCTTTTTGATGGTCAGGCAGATGTTATTAATGGGTCGGTTCAGGCGAACGAGCAATATACAAGACTGCCTGCTGATGACCAGAAGGCCATGAAATTTCTGTGGCTTACAGCAAAGCAGGAGACCATAGCCCAGGCCAATGAACAGGGTATGGGGGAGACCACCCGAGAACAACTTCTCGCCTTCGTCACTCCTAACCAGTCAGTTACCCAGGATGGAAAAAAAGATTTCACTTTTGATAAGGAATTCTTTTTTCTCTACAACAAAGATATGAGTCAGGAAATTGTTGACTATATAGATAAGGCTCTAACAGAAATATTTGCTGAAGGAAATGTGCAGAAGACCCAGAAGAAATCATTTTTTATTCCCAATTTCAGACCATCAGCCGAAGCAAAAAAATATCTGATGGATAAAAAAGAGCAGTACAAGGTAATCATTAACGCTATTCAGTAGTTTAAAAGCAACAGAATACAAAGATGCGGGGGATGACCCGCATCTTTGTATTTCAACTCCCTGCTTGTTCCACATTTTCTTCCGGAGTTTGTTTTACTGTTTATAGTTTCAAACTATCATAGCTATTTGGTATCATCAGGCTCTCTGGGAATAGAGTTATTAACGATAGACAGTCACGATCGCATCGAGGTATTTCATGGGAGATACAGTTTTATCAATTTTTGCAGTAAATATAGATTTTGATCAATCCCACCTGTTTTTTCCCAGGATAATAATGTGCCTACTTCTTCTTCTGTTTGCGGCAATCGTTGTTCTCTATGGACGGGCATTTTTCCAGGATATTCGAGCCGGGCGCAGGCGTTTGCGATTTTTCGAAGAACATTATGATAAAATCAGATTGTTTGGAACAATCGCCGGTGTCATTGTCTATTTTGTAGTGATGGATTATGTTGGCACACTCTTTCCCAATACAGGGCTTGGTTTTCTGCTCGTTTCAATCCCATTTATGATGTTCCTGTCATTTCTCTATGTTCATGATCTGAATAGGAGGAAAACGGTTATCATCCTGTTGAATTCAACAATTGCCCCGGTTACTGCCTGGTATATACTTGGTAATCTTTTTAATATTACACTGCCCTGACTATGGAATTTCTGACATTATTATCGCCTGAGCTATTCCTGTTTGTTATTGCCGGGGTCATTGTCGGTATCGTTTTTGGTGCCATACCCGGTATGACAGCCACCATGGCTGTTGCTGTCTGCCTTCCCCTGACATACTCACTTGACATGGTTAATGGCCTTGGACTGCTTCTGGGGCTCTACGTGGGTGGTATTTCCGGGGGACTTGTTCCTGCTATTCTTCTGAATATTCCCGGAACCCCATCATCAATCACGACGACATTTGATGGATACCCAATGACTCAGAGGGGTGAGGGAGAAAAGGCTCTGAAGACCGGCATTACGTCTTCTCTGTTCGGAGGTCTTCTGAGCGTATTTATTCTGTTTTTCTTTACGCCGGTACTGTCTGATTTTGCAATAAAATTTTCCTATATTGAAAAGTTCCTCATCATTTTATTTGCATTGTCTGTTATCGCTTCTCTGTCCAAGAAGAGTATGCTTGTGGGCATTTTCAGCGGTGTTCTGGGAATCTGGTTCAGCCTTATCGGTACTTATGATATCTCTGTCGGGGGAAATGGTGAGACCCGTTTGATGTTTGGCTTCATGGAGTATTATCTGGAGAGCGGCTTTTCTCTGCTGCCGGTATTAATTGGTTTGTTCGGCCTTGGGACGATACTTGAAGAGGCAGAAAAGGGTGTTAAGGATGAAGTGCAGTCGGTAGATGGTACATCACTCACTGTGCGGACCAGTAAGACAGGAAAATTTTCCTTCAGGGTGTTCAAGGGACAGTTTGTAAATCTATTTCGCTCCGGGCTTATCGGCACCTTTGTCGGCATGTTGCCAGGGGTAGGAGGAAGCGCTGCCTCAGTATTGTCATATACCCAGCAGAAGAATTTCTCAAAAGACCCATCCAAACTTGGCAAAGGTGCCGTTGAAGGTGTGATCGCTTCGGAATCAGCAAATAATGGGTTGACTGGTGGAGCGCTGGTACCATTGTTGTCGCTGGGCATTCCGGGTGACAGTACGACAGCCGTATTGATCGGTGCCTTCACCCTGCAGGGACTGCAGGTCGGACCTTTGTTTATAGCAGAAAATACGGGCATCTGGCATTCCATGGTGATTGCCCTGCTCGCTGCTAATTTTGTAATGTTCCTGATTATGTTTTTTGCGATTAAATATATTGCCAAGGTTGTCACGGTTCCTAAATACCTCCTTTATCCGATTATCATCATGATGTGTGTGGTCGGTGCATATGCTATTAATTACGGAATTATGTTTGACGTCTGGACACTTTTGCTGTTTGGAGTTCTCGGGTATGTTGGATCAAAATTCGGTATTGAGGTGGCGCCCTTTATTATTGGTTTCATCCTTGGTAAATCTGCCGAAGTATACTTTGTCAAAAGTCTTGAATCTTTTGGCAGCCTGACCATATTTTTTACCAAGAGCCCGATAGCTGTCTTTCTGTGGATTCTTATCCTCATTTCGGTATGCTATTCGATCTATTCAACCAATAAAAAAAGCAGTATTTCACGTTAGATATATTTCGATTATCAACCGAATTCGGTGAAAGAATCAATGAATGGCAAAGTAATTAAAGTTCACGCACGTGATAATGTTGCAGTTGTTGTCAGTGACTGTGGCTTGACTGCTGGTTCAGAAGTTATTGAAGGTGTGGTTCTTCTGGAGGATGTTCCTCAGGCACAAAAAATTGCGCTTTCAGATATCCCTGGGGACGCTGCCATCATCCGCTATGGTGAGATTATTGGCAGGGCAGAATCATTTATTGCCAAAGGCAGCTGGATTAAAGAGAATAATATCAAGTTGCCGGCGCCGCCAAACCTGATGGATCTACCAATAGCAACAAGAAAGAGTATATCGGCACCTCTGGCAGAGAGCTACGAATTCCATGGATATAAAAATTCAGATGGTTCAGTCGGAACGAGAAATTTACTGGGCATTATGACAAGTGTTCAGTGTGTTGCCGGTTTTGCTCAGCATATTGCGCGCCAAGTGACTGATACGTTACTCCCGGATTTCCCCCATGTGGACGGAGTTGTTCCAATTAACCATGCATATGGGTGTGGTGTTGCGATTAATGCCCCCGATGCCATTATCCCTATTCGGTCACTGCAAAACCTGATGACTAACCCGAATTTCGGAGGGGAATTACTGCTTATTGGTTTGGGCTGTGAGAAACTTCAACCCCAGAGACTTCTTTCAGCTCATCCAGGAAGTAATTTTGATTTATTCTGCCTGCAGGACAGTTCCGGTGGATTTAAGGAAATGGTTCGCAGGTCCATGGAACTGGCAGTGGAAAAACTTGAGCGTCTCAACAGAAGAAGACGCGAAACATGTCCTGTCAGTGATCTGGTAATCGGTGTTCAATGCGGCGGCAGTGATGCCTTGTCTGGAATCACCGCTAATCCTGCGGTCGGTTTCGTTACAGACACTATTGTCAGTAGTGGGGGGACGGTCTTGTTCTCAGAGGTGAGTGAAGTTCGCGATGCTGTGCACCTTCTGACCCAGCGAGCTGCAGATAACGGGGTGGGCGAAGCTCTCGTGAGGGAGATGGAGTGGTACGACAGATATCTTGAACGCGGAGATGTTGATAGAAGTGCGAATCCAACCCCGGGAAACAAGCAGGGTGGATTGGCCAATATTGTTGAAAAATCTTTAGGGTCAATCATAAAATCTGGAAACAGCCCCATTGCCGATGTTCTGAGCCATGGCGAGAAAATAAGGAAAAAGGGATTAGTGTTTGCTGCGACTCCGGCGAACGATTTTGTTTGCGGCACCCAGCAGCTGGCTTCAGGTATTACCCTGCAGATCTTCACTACGGGCAGAGGCACACCCTACAATCTGTCGATTGCGCCGGTTATAAAAGTATCCAGTCGAACGGTATTGAAAGAAAAGTGGCCCGATCTTATAGACCTTGATGCGGGGCAGATAATATCCAGGGAAAGAACAATTGAAGAAATCGGACTGGAGCTGTTTGAGCTCGTGTTGGGTGTTGCGAGCGGTGAGAAAATAACAGCGGCAGACAAACTTGGGCTCTACAATGACCTTTGCGTTTTTAATCCAGCACCGATAACATAATTTTAATATGCGTTGCAACTCGCTCGATAGAGGACGTTATGTTGATTCCCTTTCAACGATACTGAAGCCGATATCGATAATTCTGTTCTTTATGGTGCGCCCCTGAATCCTGGCAAGAAGCGCGTCTGCGGCCTCCTGGCCGATTCTTTCCCTGTCAATCCTGACAGTCGTCAGAGCTGGGTAGGTGTGGGCCGCGAAGATTTGGTCACCAAAGCCGATCACGGCAATTTCTTCGGGTATTGAGATATGGCGTGATTGAATTTCAGCCAGAACGCCCTGGGCCAGCGTGTCTGAAGTGCAGAATATTACTCCTCTGTCAAATCCCTCTTCAAGGATCTGTTTTGCTCCTACTCTGCCCAGTTCCATGCTGGTTGGTGCCGGAACAGTGGTCGGGTAAATACTGGTAATACCCGCCTGGCCTAATATCTCCAAGGTTGATCTTTGTCGGAGTAATGCTCTGGAGTCGTTCGCGGTTACGAACCCTACTTTCTTGAATCCCTTCTTTAAAATAAATTTAGCAACTTCGTGCCCGATATCGATATGATTAAAGCCGATTACGATATCAAGAGGCGAAGGAGTCAAATCCCATGTTTCCACTATGGGGATATTGGCTGCAAGCAGCAGGTTTCTGCAGGAAGGGGAGTGGTCGACACCAGTCAGCAAAATCCCATCGGGTCTCCTGGACAAGATCGTCTGAACCAGCTCTTCTTCCAATATTTCGGGATAACCAGAATCTCCAAGAATAACCTGATATCCAGCCTGCCTAAAACAATTACTGAAAAGCCGTATCGTTGAAGAGTAAACAAGATTTGCGATAGATGGGACTATTGCAGCAATGAGTTTACTGCTCCTTGAAGCAAGCCCCCCAGCCAGAAGGTTTGGTACGTAGCCAGTTTGGTTGATGGCATTCTGAACCTTCTCAAGCGTTGCCGGGGCAACTTTGTCGGGCTTATTAATTGCACGAGATACTGTGATTGCTGATACACCTGCTATTCGGGCAACAACATCAAGCGTGATTGATTCACCTGGCTGTGTCTGGCCGTGGAGTTTTCCTTTCTTGTTGTGATCAGGTTTTGGCATAATTCATGCTTTGATATGGAGACGTCTTCGCCTTATAAAGATAGCGCTGTCATATACAGAAGAATATTTAATATCCATGGATATTATAGTACATAAATTCTAAAATGTAATAAATATTATTATTTACGAATTGTAAAAGTATATATTAATATCAATTACTTCTGGTGTTTATATAGATGCCAGTCATATATCTGTTGACATTTCTTTATGACAGCGCTAACATTTATTGATTTTTATCTTTAAATACTAATTGTTACGCTGTTTTTTAAACTGTAGTTGCGCTGTTCTATGCCTATCTTGGCTGGAATTACTTTCAACAGGATCGGATGAAGCTCATTGATATGGAGAAAAATCGTTATGTCAGAAGATAGAAAATATGCCGACTCACCTGTTGTAATCGATATGAAGGTTGTTCCGGTAGCAGGGCAGGACAGTATGCTTTTGAACTTGAGTGGAGCCCACAGTCCTTTTTTTACCAGGAATATTGTTCTATTAGAGGATAGTCTTGGCAACAGGGGCGTTGGAGAAGTTCCTGGGGGAGAGCGTATTCGAACAATCCTCAAGAACACCATTCCACTGGTCATCAATAAGAAAATCGGATTATACAACTCGGTTCTGAACAGTGTCAGGAAGAAATTTGCTGATGAGGATAGCGGCGGAAGGGGAATCCAAACCTATGATCAGCGTGTGATGATCCATGTTGTAACGGCGATAGAAGCTGCCATGCTCGATCTGCTGGGGAAGTTTCTCAATGTACCCGTGGCGGCACTACTTGGAGAGGGACAGCAGCGATCAGAGATAGATGTACTGGGGTACCTTTTTTATATCGGTGACAGGAAAAAGACGGATCTACCTTATCTCTCAGATGAAAATGCAGAACATGACTGGTTTAGACTGCGTCACGAAGAGGCAGTTACACCGAAATCAATTGTGAAGCTTGCGGAAGCAGCTCATGAGAAGTACGGTTTTAAGGATTTCAAGCTCAAGGGAGGCGTCTTCCCTGGAGAAGAGGAAATTGATGCTGTGACCAACCTCGCCAGCCGGTTTCCTGACGCTCGAATAACAATTGATCCCAATGGCGCCTGGTCTCTTGAAGAGTCAATACACCTCTGCAGCGGCCTGGGACAAGTACTAGCGTATGCTGAGGACCCATGCGGGGCGGAGGATGGCTTTTCGGGCAGAGAAATAATGGCAGAATTTCGAAAAGCCACAAAACTTCCAACAGCCACAAATATGATCGCCACAGACTGGAGGCAGATGACTCATGCCATCATGTTGGGAGCGGTAGATATCCCTCTTGCAGATCCCCATTTCTGGACAATGCAAGGGGCAGTCCGAGTCGCAATGATGTGCAGAGACTGGGGATTAACATGGGGGTCTCATTCTAACAACCATTTTGATATCTCTCTTGCCATGTTTACCCATGTTGCTGCTGCAGCACCGGGGGAAATTACAGCAATAGACACCCATTGGATCTGGCAGGATGGACAACATCTGACTACAAATCCGTATCAAATCAGTGATGGGCGGATAACGGTCCCCGACGCTCCAGGCTTAGGGGTAGAACTGGATATCAAAAACATAGAGAGCGCTCACAAACTTTATCTTGAAAAAGGACTGGGAGCCAGAGACGATGCCATTGCCATGCAGTATTTAATACCGGGATGGACATTTAATAATAAAAAGCCTTGTATGGTCAGATAAGAGATGGAGGATAGTGTGGATAGTACAGAATCAGTTTTTCATAACATGTTCAAAGAGCGATTGCTTTCAAGAGAAAATCAAGTTGGCATCTGGAGCAATCTGGCGAGCAATATCGTTTCCGAGATTCTTTCTTATGCAGGTTTCGACTGGATACTGTTTGACACGGAACATGCGCCAAATGACATCAGTGTGTTAATTTCTCAATTGCAGGCAATGAAAGGGAGCGGTACAACGCCGATTGTGAGACCGGTATGGAACGACATGTTAGCTTTCAAACGCTTGCTCGATATCGGTTTCCATAATTTTATCGTGCCGATGGTTCAAAATAGAGAAGAAGCTGAATATGCCGTTTCTGCTGTCAGGTACCCTCCCCGTGGCATTCGAGGTGTATCAGTCGGGGCACGGGGGAGTTGCTATGGATATACAAAAGACTACTGGCATAGGATCGACGAGCACATTGCTTTAGTGGTGCAGATTGAGACGTTGGAAGCCGCTGGAAATATTGAGGCAATTTGCGCTGTTGAAGGAATTGACGGGATTTTTGTGGGACCGAGCGACCTCGCTGCAAGTATGGGACACCTTGCAGATACCGCTAATTCTGATGTTCAGAATACAATGGCCGAGATCGCTGAATTGTGCAGGAAGATTAATGTTCCCGTTGGCACCCTGGCGACAGGCGGAGCTGATGGTCAAAGGTATTTTGACATGGGCTACACCTTCGTTGGCATGGGGTCTGACTCAGGTTTGCTTAAAAATGGTTCAAGGGATTTAGCCCAGGCTTTCAGGTAGTTTTTATAATATTACACGATATTTTTTGGAGATAGCAGAACCTCTGACAGTGATGTATAGTAAACGGTTACTGTCTTAAATAACGGTTATTTTGGATATAGATACTCGCACATCATTTCTAAAATAAACCGGAAGTTACCTCCCTGTGGTTTATGGGGCAATATGATTCATTATAAAACGTTCGAGTTCAGAAAAATGGGGGTGTTCTGTAAATATCGAGTATTTGCAGACGTCATCAACTGATCACATGATCTGGAAACATAAAAAGGAGAGCTGATATGAAGATTGGGTTTATAGGTCTTGGCATAATGGGAAAACCGATGAGCAAAAATATGATCAAAGCCGGTTATGAACTGGTCATCTTTGACATAAACACAGCAGCGGTTGAAGAGGTCGCCGGTGAAGGTGCCCAGGTTGCTGCTTCACCAAAAGAAGTTGCAGCGATGAGTGATGTGATAATCACCATGCTTCCCAATTCTCCGCACGTCAAAGAGGTTGTGTTAGGGGAGAACGGCGTGATTGATGGGGCCAAATCGGGAGCGATCCTCATTGATATGAGCTCGATAGCGCCTCTGGTAAGTAAAGAAGTTGCCGCAAGGTTGCTTGAGAAGGGTGTTGAAATGCTTGATGCCCCGGTCAGCGGTGGGGAACCCAAGGCGATTGATGGTACTATCTCTGTAATGGTTGGCGGTAAGAAGGAAATTTTTGACAAATGTTACGATATCATGGACAGCATGGCCGGATCAGTGGTGTATACCGGTGATATCGGTGCAGGTAATACTACAAAACTGGCCAATCAAATAATTGTCGCACTCAATATTGCTGCAATGTCAGAGGCCTTGGTGTTGGCAACGAAAGCCGGTGTAGAGCCAGAGCTTGTCTATCAGGCAATCAGGGGCGGGTTGGCTGGAAGTACTGTTCTTGATGCGAAGGCGCCCCTTGTCCTTGACCGTAAATTCGATCCTGGTTTTCGCATAGAACTGCATATCAAGGATCTTGCAAATGTACTTGAAACATCTCATGATATTGGCGTACCTCTTCCGCTTACATCTGCGGTAATGGAGATTATGCAGGCACTCAAGGTTGATGGCAAAAGCGGCTTGGATCATGGTGGTATCGTTCAGTACTATGAGAAGGCAGCTCAGGTAGAAGTAAAGCGCTAGCGTCTTTGGCAATGGGAGGTATTGTAATGGTTGGTAAGCAATACCCCCCATTGTATTGAAAAGTTTTGGGCCTGAAGAAAGGGACAAAACCGTGGAATTTCTAACCGCAAAATAGTAATTGTAGTCTGTCCCTGTTCGTTACCCTGTTATCTGTGTGAGTTGTCCTTTTAATCTTCCTTATCTAACCATTCCGTTATCAGTTTACAGGAGATTGATACGCTTGTTGGAAGGATTTGAGGATTTGCTTTGAGCTCATGTCTTGTAAACCATCGTGCATCTTCAAGTTCATTCTTATCAACAATCAGTTCTTCTTCTTTTGCCTGGGCAGTAAAACCCAGCATTAATGAGCTTGGGAAAAGCCAGGATTGGGAGTGTTGATATTCAATGTGATCAACATCTATACCTGCTTCTTCCTGGATTTCACGAATGACCGCTTCTTCTATTGTTTCACCGGGTTCCACAAAACCGGCGAGTGTTGAATACACCCCATCAGGCCACTCCTTCTTCCGCCCAAGCAGACATCGTTTTCCCGATGAAATAAGGACAATAATAGCTGGATCCATACTGGGGAAATGATGCTCTCTACACCCTTCATTCTGGCAGATGCGGACATGACCGGCAGCAGATCTTTTTGTTTTGTGACCACATTTACCGCAGTACTGATTTCTTGAATGCCAAAAAGTCATGAAACGAGCCAGGGTCAATATTTGACTATCGTAGCGGTTAAGCAGAGAAAGTACAGATCGGAGATTTTGGAAAAGAGCATCTGTCTGCTGACTCAGATTTGTAGCTAATTCATCTGAGTTAATGTCAGCTGCAAAATAAGGTGTCTCATCATAAACGCCCAGAAAACTCATGGAGTCTATTGAATCTATGGCTGTATCCAGATTCTTGTGGGTAAGGTAAACAGCCTTGGGCTGTTTCGTCTTATCACACAAAACCTTCATATTATGGATTGGAATGATTCGAGAATTCTCATCGTGAAATTTATCAATGATCCAGGTTCTATCGTTCCGGTGCAAAGAAGAACGGTCCAAACCCCGTATCGAAATGCTATTTCTTTTCATTCTGAAAATTTACAACCTTAAAATACTATAAAGATAACGTTTATTTAACCGGCTATATTCAGCGATTCCGCGCATTCATCTATTAAAAGACGAGATTTTATCTGGATAATCGTTATTTCTCAACGGCCCCATACAGTGTTACGAGTTCAGATAAACTCTCAAGGCTCTGGGCGCCGACAAGTTTATGTTGCCCCATTACAAAAGTTGGGACTGCGGTGATGCCCATAAAACGAGAATCTTCCCAATCCTTATCAACTTTGGAAGCGTACGTTTTATCGGTGAGAACCGTTTCTGCATCGGTTACCTGGAGACCGACTTGTCTCACTAACTCAAGCAGTACCGAATGCTTCGCGAGATTAAGTCCATCTACGAAATATGCCCTGAAGGCAGCCATGTGAAAGGAGGTTCCCAGTCCCTGATCTTCTGCCCAGAGGCCAAGTTCCTGAGCAAGTCTGCTGTTATATGTTCTGGTTCTGGGGCCAAAGGGGAGACCAAGCTCTGCAGCAGTGAAACGCAGTTTCTCGACCATTTTGTCGATTTGATGAGCGTTTGTTCTGAAAAGATCTTCGAGGAGTTGCCCTTCTTCAGGCGTGTCCGGGTGGAGAGGGAACGCTCTCCAGCGAACACTAAGGTCATATGTTTTTTGCAGTTTTTCAATACGCCCGGTAATGAAGTAACACCAGGGTCAGATATAATCTGAAAAAATCACCAATTCGTTTGTCTGCTTCATCCTGTCTCCTGTAAACTGCCTTACGCTGGGTAATGCGACAGCACTGTCGCCCGGTTGGCTCGTTTGAACATTGGTATCAAACGCACATCAGCAAGAACAGTATGCATCCCCTTTGATAATTTCAATGTCTATGGGCTTTTCAATGAAATCTACTGATAAGGTGCCTGTCTTTACAATGTCACAATGTGGCCTTACCATTTATTGTGTGATCGGTTGAGCATTATGAAGAATTGATCCAGCTGCTTCAGGGTCGTATGAAGACAATATCATCCGAGTGCTTGAGGTCATGTTTATCACTAAACTACAAACGTTTGAACGGAGAGACATATGAATCACCAGTGTTCCATGATCCTGTTGCTGTTGATTACACTCATGCCTGCCAGCGGTGCGCTTGCCGCTGCTGATAATGAGAGAAAAAATGGCTCTGCAGGAACAGTGCTGTTGTCTACGAAATACGCTGAATTTAATGAGCCATGGGCCATGACCTTTCTTCCAGGCGGTGACATGCTGGTAACAGAAAAACCGGGCATCTTGTTGCTGGTCAGTGCTGATGGTCTCTCCAAGGTACCTGTCGGTGGTATACCGAAGGTGGCATATGGCGGTCAGGGGGGATTAGGGGATGTCGTTTTGCATCCGGAATATGATAGTAACAAATTGGTGTACATCTCCTATGCAGAGCAAGGTCGATTTGGCAAAAGAGGCGGTGCTGTTGCACGTGGACGATTCAATCCTGACCCCGCCAGCCCGAGTTTAAATGACGTGGAAGTGATCTGGCGCCAGGAACCGAAGGTAAAGGGTAGTGGGCATTACTCGCATCGTCTGGCCTTCAGTCCTGATGGTAAACTTTTCATAACCTCTGGTGAGCGACAGAAACAGAAACCGGCCCAGGATTGGTCGCAGAATCTTGGCAAGGTAATCCGGCTTAACCCAGACGGATCTGTGCCGGCGGACAACCCCTTCCAGGATAAAGGAAAAATTGCGAAAACCTTTTGGTCTCTGGGGCATCGCAACCTGCTTGGCATTGCTTTTGATGAAAAGGGGCAGTTATGGACCCATGAGATGGGGCCAAAACACGGTGACGAGTTTAACCTGACTGTCGGCGGTGATAACTTCGGGTGGCCTGTTGTTTCCTGGGGTGACCAATACTCAGGGGTTGAAATTCCTGATCATGACACACGGCCTGAATTCAATGCCCCAGAAGTATATTGGGTGCCGACGATTGCGCCCTCCGGCCTGATTATATATAGCGGCAGCATGTTTCCGGAGTGGCAGGGAAATGCTTTTATCGGCGGACTTGCCTCAAGATCACTGGTCCGTATAAAAATAGAAGGTGACAGTGCCGAGGAAGTAGAGCGTTTTGATATGGGAAAACGTATCCGGGAGGTGGAGCAGGGGCCGGATGGTGCAATCTGGGTACTGGAGGACAAGGAGGGAGGTCGCTTGCTCAAGCTCACTCCACCTGAGTGATGATTTTTACTGGTAGGATAACCTTGTGTTCTGCACAAGGTTACCTCTAAAGAGTCTCGTTCTCTTTATATCTGGCTCTTAGTTCATCCATGGCTCGTTTTATATGAGGTGCCAGGAAACTGACTTGGTCCTGTCTTGCCCCAGCCTCCTCTCTGATGCAGTGTATCCTTCTCCATAAAAATGCTTATACTCTCCAGTGAGTAAAGGTTTTCTGGCTGCAGCTCTCTGTGAGCGGTTTTCACCAGTTTATAACGACAATATCAGGATATATGAGGAGCGTGAGATGGTTGAATATCAGATTTCTGTTGAACAGTTTGGTTCCCTTACCGCCTATGATGATAGCGAAGAGGCAGTCCAATTTTCCACCTTGTGGCAGAAGACGCCCACCGCTTTGGTCTTTGTTCGTCATTTTGGCTGAGTAATTTGCCGTCAGCAGGTTGCTGAATTAGCCGGTTACCAGAATGATTTTTCACAACGAGGTGCGCAGCTCGCTGTCGTCGGCAATGGCAGTGTCACGGATCTGAAAAAATTCAGTAACGTGACAGGTTATCGGGGCATTCTGCTGACCGATCCCTCCCGGGACTCCTATAAGTTTCTGAAATTTAAAAGCGGCCTTACCGATATCATCGGGATGAAATCATTTACCCAGGGTTTTTCGGCTCTTCGTTCGGGTTTCATGCCCGGTTCGCTCCAGGGTCATGCCCTGCAGCTTGGTGGTGCCGTCGTCGTCATGCCGGAGGGCAATATTACCTACTTTTTCAAAAGCTCTGCAGCAGGTGATCACCCGCCTGTTGAGGCCCTTCTGGCGGCCGTAGCATCGTCATCATAGTGTAGGTGAAAAACATACAACCAGTGGCAAGCCGTCACGGAGAAAAAGGAACCTGTTCGGACGAGACCTGGGTGTTGAATATCTTTAGTTTAACTCTCTCAAAGCCTCTCTGTATTGTCCGTCAGCCGGCATTGGTGTTGCCCAACCAGCACTGTCTTTTCTACGTGGTGACGCATGTATGGCGTTAAGTCGTCAAGACAGCAGGTGAGATGAAGAATTACGGGCAGAAGGATTAATTATAGGCAGAGTCAACCTGTGGGCACGAGTCTAAGAAAATAATGGGGTTAATTTCAGTTTCAGAAATCCTGGAGAGCAGTCAGCGATGTATACCCTGGAAAAAGAACAATTGGTCACCGCAAGCCTGGAGGAAAGTTGGAGTTTTCTCAAAAACCCTGCCAACCTGAACCTGATCACCCCGGCAGACTTGCATTTCTTGATTATTTCTCCTGTACCGGAAGACATGTTTGACGGCTTGATTATCGAGTATCGGATTTCCATACCCATATTTGGCGCTCAAAGGTGGCTTGCCGAGATAAAGCATATCCGCCAGAAAAAATCGTTTGTCGATGAACAGCGAATTGGCCCGTATACCTTCTGGTATCACTATCATGAACTTACTGCGACCCCAAAAGGTGTCAAGCTTATCGACCGCGTCCATTACGCCGTCCCATACGGTATCTTTGGCCGCCTGCTCCACCGCCTCTTTATTAGAAAAACTCTGCAAAGAATATTTGAATATCGACAAGCAAAAATATGCGAAATCCTCGGGTAATCGTGATTGATTAACAAGAACAAGGTCAATTTAGAGTACATCCCCTTTTTGTTGCGATTTGATCTGGCAACTTAAGGAACATTGATGTTCAGAAAAAAAGCGAAACCATTCCTGAATCTGCATTTTGTATGACCTTGTAGACATTTTCTGTGGCCAATATCAGCTGAAAATGCCTTTTAAGACGAAGAAGAAGAGCATTGCCATAATGGCACCGGCCGGCAAGGTGACGAGCCAGCTAATGAAAATGTCAATGACAACTCTTAAGTCCAGGGCGCCGATACCGCGTGCAAGGCCGACACCGAGAACCGAACCCACCAGGATATGAGTTGTCGAGACAGGCAAACCGGTTCGGCTGGCAATAACGACAGTCGTTGCAGCTGCAAGCTGAGCACAGAAACCACTCGATGGAGTCAGTTCGGTTATCTTTTTGCCAACGGTCATCATCACCCGGTACCCCCAGGTGACCAGGCCAAGAACAATACCACTGCCGCCAAGCAACAGTATCCAAATTGGCAGATCAGACTCCTGCATAACCTCACCGCCAGAGCTGATAATGGAGATGACAGCTGCAAGCGGTCCGATACCATTTGCAACATCATTTGAACCATGAGCAAAGGCCATGGCACAGGCTGTAAAGAGCATCATTGGGGCGAACACCTTTTCTACACTGGCAAAGTGAAAATCACGGTCAGCTGCACGATCTACCTTGACTTTACTGATAAATAACCAGCTTATGCCGGCGGTCAACAGACCAAAAAATAGAGCAATTGAAAAACTCTGAACAACACTTAAGTCAATTTTCAGGTGCTTTAGCCCTTTAAATATGGTGACCAGTGAGATAATGAAGCCAACCAGGAAAATATAGACAGGGGCATAGCGCTTGGCGTTTTTAAGAGGATCATCGGTATCGAACATAAGTCGTCGTGTGCTCATAACGAGCAAAAAAGAAACAGTTCCGCCAATTACTGGGCTTACCACCCAACTGGCTACGACACTGCCTACCTTGCCCCATTTCACCGCATCTGGGCCAATGCCAACGATGGCAAAGCCAATCAACGCTCCGATGATCGAATGGGTCGTGGATACAGGCCAGCCTTTCCACGAGGCTATCATCAGCCAGAATGCTGTTGCAAGCAGGGATGCAAGCATGCCATAAATCAGAATTTCAGGGTTATTGACAATATCGCTCGGGTCTATAATTCCTTTCCGAATAGTACTGGTAACATGCCCTCCAGCCAGCACAGCTCCAGAAAATTCAAAGATGATTGCAATGCAGATAGCCTGTCTGATCGTAACTGCTCCTGACCCAACTGAGGTGCCCATCGCATTGGCAAGATCGTTTGCGCCAATCCCCCAAGTCATAAAGAGGCCAAAAATAATTGCGAGAATAGTAAAAATCGTTCCGTAGGATGCAATAATTTCCATTGGTATTCCCGCGTTATTTTGAGAGAAAAAGCAGCAGCCGGTCAGCGACATTTTCCGCTTGATCTGCAATACTTCCAAGCAGGTCGATGAGTTGATACCAGAATATCACAGAGACATGATCCATGTCCTTACGCTCCTGCAGTAAATTGCGGGTACAGAATATAATTTGAAACTGCCAAACTACGAGCAATCAATACGTAAAGTAATTGAAAAAGGTTAGGGCTTAATTAGCCAATCAAGAGAAGAAAATACAAGAAGAATATACTTTTTTTTAAAAAACGTAGACTATCTGTTGGGAAAATGCGAAAAAAACGTAATGAGATCTACATTAATATAGTTAAAGAGATTGTTATGATTTAATGAGGAAACTGGGGGAGAAATGTCAGCTATTATCTAGGCTTACTCTTTTAACTTGTCAGGCCAGGTCTCGATTTCTGTAACTATGTTTTACAGACGGAAATAGTACGTCTTCAACAATGGGTCAAAACGAATCGTAAACGGCTGCTGAAAATTTTGAGTACTACCGGCCGAACTGTGTCTTATCCCTGACACTTATCACTGGTATAGGTGAATGTCGTAATACCTTTTCCGCAATGGAGCCCAGGAGAGTGCCGACAACATTACTTCTCCCTTTATTGCCTATTATCACAATATCAATCTTCTCTTCTTTTATGGTACTGAGTATTTCATTAAAAGGATTCCCTTCTTTAATTAATATATTTACCTGGACTATTTCTGGGATGGAATACTGCTTAATCATTTCATGGATTCGCTGTTGACGGTCAGCTTTCGCTTCTTTCAGAAAATGTTCCAAATTAATCTCGCCAGGATAGTAATGACTGGCAGATTTCACCGCTTCAACATCTCTGCTGTTAATTACATTTAGCAGTACAAGCTGCGAAACGATACCGCTTGTGAGTGACAAAGCGTATTCAAGGGTCATTTTTGAATAATCTGACAGATCTACACAAACCAATGCTTTCTTAATATTAACCATTTCAAACCCCTTTCCACAAATATGGAAGTAAAAATAATTTATTGTTTCCCTATGACCAGAAAAACTGGTCGGACTCCAAAATAAAACGACCTGCGAGATAAACACCTTTTTTCATTTCTTTATATACCAATAATATAAATTTACGTCATGATATGACATTATATTCAGGCATTTTTGTCTAAAACATTGGGGCTTGTATATCTTGAACATTTCTCCTGATTTTGGTTGTAATGGAAAAAACTGGTTACATTTGTTTTGTATAGTGCCGTGCAAGTTCATGTATGGTGTCTAGGCAGGTATCCCTCCTGGAGCACGTTCGACTTGAAAACACTTTATCGCGGCTGATTATGTTTCTAATTAAGATTCTTTAAAATATATATCGAGCTAGAGCTCACACTCATTAATGATCTGGATGAGTGAGTTGAATACGTCTGTCAATCGCAATATTCCCGTCACGTTGTTGTCTTCAACAACCAGCAGCGATTGATGATGGCCGATGACAAGTTGATGAATCGCTTCATCAAGAGAGGCTTGCTGGCTGACGTATTCGCCTTCGGCAGGTGTATACATGATGTCACGCACGTAAATACGGCCGGATTTTTTACAGATATCTTTAAGGGGCCTTTGCCAGAGTTGCAGGTCTTTCATCATGTTGGTAATGGTCTCTTTGCTCAGTGCCCAATGTTTTATTTCAGCAGATGGTTGTACGTCTCGATATCCTGGTTCAAGACCCCGCAGTACGTCAATCTGGCTAAGTTTCCCAACAACCCGATCTTCACTGTCTAGAACAAGGATGGCTCGATGTTTGTTCTTTGCCTGATTGAACTCAGCTTGTGCATCCCCTAAAATCTTTATGGCCTGGTATAGTGAGGCATCCTCTGAAACTGTGGTGTATTCACTGGTTGGTACCATGATATCTTTGACTTTTAGTGATTGCATTCTGAAACCTCCATTCTGGTAGTAATGTTGTCAAAACGGCACTCGATGGCGTTCGTAAAAGACTCTTGATCAATAGAGCAGTCTTTCCCCCAGAGTTTAAGCAGATTAGTAACGTTGAGTACCTGATATATAATAAAAAAGAGAAAAATGAAAAGAAGTTTACGAAGCAGACCGTGACAAAAAACAGTAGTTACAAAAAGATACATTATGTTATATTTGTGTGTTACAAAAAGATACAAAAAGAGCTTTCGCCATGTCGATTGTTTGTAGTGTGTTGAAAAAACAAGGTAAAAAAAACACCGGTTTGTGGCACGCCAAGTGCATAGCAGACAGTAGATATGATATATTCAAATATAACAAAGAGGTGATAAAAATGTCTTCAATATCAATCTTCCCATGTTCATTGACCAATGGTGAAAAAATTGTCGAGGAGTTACACGCCAATCTTCAACTTGATGTATACACAGACCGTCAATTGTTTGAAGATACAAAGAAAAAATTTGGCGTAGAGACCGAAGAACTGGAGAAACTGATGTACCAAAAAACATCAGTTTTCAACAAATTCACTCTCGAAAAAGAACAAGCTGCAAGTATGCTTCGCATTGTCTTGGCGAACAAAATAAGCGGGCCTGCTAGCAATTTGTATTATGGTCTGCACGCCTTGCTCATACCTAAAGAGGTCACAGAGGTGCTTCGTGTTCTTGTTGTTGATACCATACAGGCACGCGTTGAGCGTGGCGTGAGTAATGGACTTGATAAAAAGCAGGCAAAGCGGGAAGTAAAACAGCACGATATAAGTTCCTTTTCATGGTCGGATTTCCTCTTTAAGGAAGAGCCCTACCAGAGGTCACTGTATGACCTGGTGATTCCTGTTAATGGCCGCAGTCACAAAGAGATAGCTGAAGAAATACTCAAATTTTATCGTAAAACGTCGGTTTTGCGTACAGCCGAATCTCAACAAGCTGTTAGCAATATGAAAACCTCAGCGGAAGTAGAGCGGAAACTTCTTTCATATGGACACAAGGTTCCAGTTCAGGTCGACAACAATAAGGCAGTTATCACTGTGGAAAATCGAATTATTGACTGGAATGATGTCGTGGGATCAATTACCCATTTTGCTAAAGAAGTGCAAGGTGTAGACGTTGTCGAGATAAATAAGGTGGAATCTCCCGGTAGTTCCATTTATCGGAGACAAAAATTTGAACTGCCGTCCAAGGTTCTGTTTGTCGATGATGAGCGGGAGTTTGTCCAGGCGGTTTCGCATCGCCTTATTGATCGCGATGTCGGCACCTATGGCGTTTACAACGGTGAAGAGGCCTTAGAGGTAATCAAAGAGGATCGGCCAGATGTAATGGTCTTAGACCTGAAAATGCCGGGCTTGTACGGGACCGAAGTTCTGCGACGTACCAAAGAAATTGCGCCGCATGTTGAAGTCATCATTCTAACCGGCCACGGAACCGTAAAGGATGAGCAGGAATGCATGGAACTTGGGGCTTTCGCTTATCTAAACAAGCCGGTTGATATAGAGAAGCTTTCAGCCACAATTAAGGCTGCGTATGAAAAAGTTGTTAACCATTAATTCAAATGAGAAGGGAATTTTAAATGGTTCTTCGTAGGAGAATAGGCTGATGCAAGAGAAAATAATTGCCAAAATACTTTTAGTGGATGATGAGGAAGAGTTTATCAATGTGCTTACCCAACGGCTGGAGGTACGAGGTCTTAAAGTCACAAGTGCAACCCGAGGTCAGGATGCGGTAGACCTGATTGGCAACCAGAGTTTTGATATCATTGTGCTTGATCTTGCCATGCCTGGTATGGATGGTCTTGAGACTTTGAAAAAGATCAAGGAGAAAGATGCGGATGCCGAGATTGTCATGCTCAGTGGTCAGGGCAGCATCAAGTCAGGAGTTGAGGCAATGAAGCTTGGCGCTGAGGATTTTCTTGAGAAACCGGTCGATTTAAATGACCTTCTTAAGAGAATTGAAGAGGCGAGAGAAAGGCGAATCCTCGTTTTGCAGAAAAAAGCAAAAAAAGAAATTGGTGAGATCCTTCAGCGTAAGTCCTGGTAGGCGGCAGCTCCTGCCAACGCGAATCATCTGAAATCTACCTTGGGTATTCTCAAAGCGAACAGGTGCAACAGCAATTGTTTCTGTCGTGAACGCCATTATTCCGCCATGAGCTAAAGATGACTTCTGCGCTCCGGAACAGCGCAGGATTATAATTTTCACGAATAAACTGGAGTAATTGAAATATATGTCACATCCAAGCGATATTACCGGAAAAGGTGAGTTGATGGCTAGAGAAACCAAACCGGATAGGATTTGGTTCAAAGCCAAAGAAATCGACTGGAAAAGAATGTTCTTTATCCTGCTGGGAATTGTTGTTTTTCTTCTGGTATACTATTCTCCCCCTTGGAAAGCCGCAATCGACCCACTTGGCGTAAGTTTTGAGTTGAGTCGTGAAGCTAAAGGCGCTCTGGCAGTGTTTGGCCTTGCGGCGATATGGTGGGTGTTCGAGGTTGTCCCCATAGGTATTACCAGTCTAACCATTGGAGCTCTTCAGGCCTTGTTTCTGATCCGGGATCCGAAAGTTGCCTTCAAAGACTTCATGGACCCCTCAGTCCTTTTTATTTTCGGCTCAATTGTGATCGGCATGGTCTTCACAAAGACAGGGCTGACCAAGAGGCTTGCCTATAAGATGTTGTCAATCATTGGAGATCGGACGAGTATGATTTATCTCGGCTGCTTTTTGATGACCGCGGTCTTGACTCACCTTATGGCCCATACCGCCGTAGCGGCCACCATGTTTCCTCTGCTGATGACTATTAGTGCGCTCTATTCCGATGAGGAAAAACCAACACGATTCAGCAAAGGTTTGTTCATCGGCATGGCATATGTTGCAGGCGCGGGCAGTATCGTTACGCTGTTGGGCGCCGCGAGAGGTGCTGTTGCTCTGGGATTTTACAAAGATATCACGAATGTCGATGTCTCTTTCTTTGAATTGTCGATGTACATGTTTCCCGTGGGCTGGCTTATGGTTTTCTTGCTCTGGGGATTCTTCATGGTCCTTTTCAAGCCTGAAAAGGCACGAATAGAGGGGCTCAAGGAGCGCTCCAAAAAGATGTATGGAGAACTTGGCAGCTGGAAAAGGGACGAAATTTTAACCCTTGTTATTGTGTTTTCAGTTATCTTGGTCATTGCTCTGAAAAATTTCTTTCCCGCTTTTTCCGCTTTGGACAAAACTGGAATTCTGCTTCTCTCCACGATTTCTTTCTTCGTTTTAAAAATACTTGATATCAATGATCTAGAGGAAATTCCATGGAATATCATCTTGCTTTTTGCCGGTGCGATGTCTATTGGTTTTTGTCTGTGGGATACCGGTGCAGCGAACTGGCTGGCGGTAAATTGGCTGCAGCTGTTTAAAGAGGCTCCGGCAATGATTTTCATTCTTGGTATGGCGTTTTTTGTGATGATGATGACTAATTTTATAATGAACGTTGCGGCAATCGCAATTTCTCTACCCGTGGCCCTGGTTATTGCTCCGTATCTTGGGGTGGCAGGGGAGGTCATTCTGTTTTCCTCTCTGGTAGCTGCTGGTATGCCATTTCTGTTCCTGGTTGGAGCTGCCCCGAACGCCATTGCCTATAGTTCAAGGCAGTTCACGACCGCCGAGTTTTTTCTCTATGGAATTCCGGCAAGTGTTATTCTGATGATTGTTATCTATCTGGCGGCCCAATTTCTCTGGCCAGCTATGGGAATGGAGGTGTTTGTTCCTATAGCCAAGTGATTATATTTTGCAGAAAATTGTTTGAGAGCTTTTCCCTTTGGTGTCATGATAAAACACCAGTGATGCTACCTTGGTTAATCAACTAATAAATAATACCAGGCAGAAATGAACCAGAACCTCGATATTGCTCTCCTGCTCGAAGGAATCCCTCATGCCGCGATGATCCTTGACGACACTTTTTGTATCGTAAAGATGAATCGTCTGATGGAGGCTATAACGGGTTATACCCGGGAGGATGTTACTGGCATACACGGTGAACTGGTAGTTCGCTCGAACACAGGCAACAGCAAAGGGCAGCTTTATGTCAATGTGCTGAGGACAGGTAATGCGGTATCAGTAGCAGGTGATCTCATTAACC
The DNA here is from genome assembly GCA_963776075.1 of uncultured delta proteobacterium. Taxonomy (GTDB): domain Bacteria; phylum Desulfobacterota; class Desulfobulbia; order Desulfobulbales; family Desulfocapsaceae; genus MADRE3. Next base: position 404,070 of record CAVZLG010000015.1, on the reverse strand, counting down.
GGTTCAGGCGCAAGATCCCCATCCAATACACCGTTTCAGCGTTGGTTACAATTGATGGTGCGCGCTGCGGACTGCTTGTGGTGGCTGAAGATACTTCCGCAACTGTCGCAGAAAATAAAAAGGGCCTCCTGTACTCAGATACCACCGAGATGATCGGCTACAGTCCCAAGATGCAGGAAGTCTTTGGATTGGTACCGCTGATGGCACAAACGGATGCCTCGGTAATGATTACAGGTGAGACGGGGACCGGTAAAGATGAAGTTGCGGAAATTATACACAAGACATCAGCTCGGGCTCGTTACCCGTTTGTAAAAGTCAACTGTGGTGCCTTGCCTTCCGGTCTTTTAGAATCAGAGCTTTTTGGTCATGTCAAAGGAGCTTTTACCGGGGCGACCCGTAACAAACCTGGTATGTTCGAACTTGCCAACAAAGGTACCCTTTTTCTCACAGAAATCGGAGATATGCCTCTTCCTCTCCAGGTTAAACTGCTCTCTGTCCTTGATGATAGCGAGTTCCAGCCAGTTGGTGGTGATCAGAAAAAAGAGGTTGATGTCCGGATAATTGCCGCCACTCATCGCCCGCTGAGAGCCCAAATTAAAAAGCAACAATTTCGCGAAGATCTTTTTTATCGTTTGCATGTGCTCTATCTTCATCTACCTCCTCTGCGGGAGAGGGGTGAAGATATTCGGTACCTTGTAGACCATTTTTTTGAAAAGTTTAACCGGTCGCTGCGAAAATCCATTGTCGGCTTTACTCCGGAAGCGATGGAGACGCTGCTGCAATACCATTACCCTGGCAATATCAGAGAATTAAAAAATATTATCGAATTTGCAGTGAACATGTGCAAAAACAAGGATATCAGTAAGGAAAATCTGCCCTCTTACATCTTCGAGCCGCAGGTTGTTGAAAAAAAATCCTGGGAAAATAACCGAGAGTTAAAGGAAGCAGAACCATCGTCCCAGCAGGCGGACAATCGAGATACCGTCGATCAGGGCAGTTGGGAAGATATTGAGCGGTCTATGATTATAGAAAAGCTCAAGGAGTTTCAGGGCAATCGTACAAAGAGTGCCGAAGCGCTTGGCTGGGGCAGAATGAAGTTGTGGCGAAAAATGAAACACTACAAATTGATATAGGACGACCATTTTTCATGGATAAGCTGCTTATTCCAGTGCAGGGTGATTTCGTTGCTCAGCGGTTCGATCTGGCAACGGAAATTATCATTGCCGAATTTGACAAGAGCGGGCAAATGGTAGGTGAGCCGAAGACCATTATTATGGAGCGCGCTTCCGATGATGAGCTTTGCCAGATGATTGTAGATTTAAATATCACCGATGTGATTTGTGGTGGTATTGAAGAGCAGCACTACAATTTTCTCACATGGAAGAAGGTGACAGTTTACGATTCGATAATTGCCAACTGGCGGATTGCCATGGATAAAGCCGTTTCAGGATATTAGAGTCGGGAGCAATCCTTGTCATTGAAAACGGTGCGCGACTGGACACGTGATGAAACCCTATAACACATTAAAAGAATGGATGGCCCTTGGTGCCCTGAAAGGTTTGGGGGTCGACAGCAATAAGCGTAATTACAGGAAGATTCGTGTCACCTTGTTTTCCACTATCATGGCTATTACCATTGTGCCGCTCGTGATGATTGCGGGGCTCAGTTATTATAACTACAACGATCTCTTGATAAAAGAGGAGCGTGACCAGCTTGAGTCACGAGTGATTGGTTCCATTCGTAACATTTCAGCAATGATGGAGAACCTGAAAACGGTCATTTTATTCACTGCAAGGCAAGACCGTTATTCCGAGCTTATCATAGAAGCCAATCTGGAAAAGTTATTTGTCAGGCTAAAGCAGCATTATGCTTTTTTTGCAGATATTGGGGTGATTGATTCAAGCGGCATACAACAGTCCTACTATGGTTCCTATGACCTGGCTGGCAATGATTATTCCAATGAGCAATGGTTTAAAGAAGTGCTGGCCAAAGGCATTTTTATCAGCAAAGTGTATCTGGGGTATCGCCAGGTGCCTCACTTTACCATTGCTGTCAGCAGCTATGATCCGAATATTCGGAAGCAGTGGGTTCTGCGAACAGCCATAGATGCATCCACTCTACAAAAATTTATCAATACTATTAAAACGGACATCACCGATGATATTTTTCTCATTGATCAGGACGGCGTCCTGCAGACATCATCTGCTCTTTATGGTGAGGCTCTTTCGCTTTATAAAGAGGAAGAGGCGGTCAAGAATGGCTATTCCTTTTCTTCTGTTCTTTATGGTGAGGCTCATTCCTTTTACAAAGAAGAAGAGGCGGTCAAGAATGGCTATTCCTTTTTTAAAACCGTTGAGAATTACTTCCATGGCACCGGTAAGATAAAAAAAACACCTTGGACACTCGTCCTTGTGGAAAAAAGATATGTGCATCATCAAGACTGGCTGACATTTCGTAACAGGTTAGTAATAACAGTTATCTCCTGCATTTTTATTGATGTTTTGATCGTCCATGGACTCGTGACCCTGCTTACGAATCTCATTCGTCGTTCCGATGAGAATCATTTGAAATTTCTGCAGGAGGCAGAGCATTCAGACCGGCTTGCTTCTATCGGCCGCCTGGCAGCGGGAGTCGGCCATGAGATAAATAATCCTCTTGCGATAATCAACGAGAAAGCAGGTCTGGCTGAAGACCTTCTCGCAATTACACCTGACTTTGAGTACAAAAAGACAATTGCCGATTGCTTGGAGGGCATCGGCAAGAGTGTTACTCGTTGTAGTACCATTACCCACAGATTGCTTGGTTTTGCCAAACGGCAGGAAGTAAATAATCAGAAACTGCAAATAAATGATATTCTTGAAGAGGTCATGGTTTTTCTGGAAAACTCCATGTTGACCAATCGAATAAAAATAGATGCACAATTGCAGGACGATCTGCCTGAGGTTGTGAGCGACCAGGTGCAATTGCAGCAGGTCTTTTTCAACATTCTCAATAACGCCATTGATGCTGTCGGCAAAGATGGAAAAATTTCGGTGATGAGCCATACTGTAGCAGGCGACATTAGGGTCATCATCCAGGATGATGGCCCAGGCATTGATGAGGATGTTCTTCCTCACATTTTTGAACCGTTTTTTACCACAAAAGAATCAGATAAAGGAACAGGCCTGGGGTTATCAATTACCTATGGTCTGATTAAAAAGTTAGGGGGTGATATAACCGTTCGCTCCCATGTTGGCCGGGGTACGGCCTTCACTGTAACCATACCGGTGTAAAGAACACAAACATGAAACCGCAAAACAAAGAGCAGATTCGGGTTCTAATCGCAGACGATGAAGTTGAGTTTATAACGACACTGGGAGCCAGACTGAAACTCAGGGGGTTTGAGACAACTGCCGTCAGTTCCGGTATCGCAGCACTCAAGGCCATAGAAAAAGATCCTCCGGATGTATTGGTTCTTGATCTCAAGATGCCTGATCTCACTGGTTTGGAAGTCCTGGCCAAGGTAAAAGAGGACGTTCCCGCCATCGAAGTAATCATACTTACCGGGCATGGCTCTTTTGAAGCAGGAAAAGAAGGAATGGAGCAAGGTGCTTTTGATTATATAATGAAACCGGTTGACCTCAACCAGCTCATCACCACGATTGAAGAGGCGTATTTGCAGGGAAAAGCTGCATAGTACGTCGGTGTTTCATTATAGTACCAGTGAAGAATTTTCAATCACCTCATCATTCATAACCATGGAGCGAGAGGAATTACTATGCATGCCAACCCCACATTTGACACTGTCTGTATACAGGCATTTTCTAAAGTTTCAGCATCCATTTCCCATGAAATCAAGAACACAATGGCAATCATTAACGAAAATGCCGGCCTGCTTGACGATCTGGTTTTAATGGGCGGGGGTGAGGAGGGTGTCAGTCCCGAGAGGGTCAAGGCAGCTGCGGACACCATTGCCAGGCAGGTCATCAGAACAAATGCATTGATGAATCATTTAAACCGGTTTGCGCACAGCGCAGACTATGACACAGGGCAGGAGAGTCTCCATGATATTCTCTCTCTCATTGTTCCTCTTACTGTCAGGCAGGCAGCGGCAAAAAACCTTGAAATGAGCGCTCACTGCCCTGAGGACATAAAGATCCACACACATCTGCTTCCTCTCCATTCACTGCTTTACCTTACCCTTCGGTTGATTATCGACCACAGTACCGATGCCGATAAATTGACCATTGAAGGTGATGTAAAGGATGGAGCTGTCTTTGTTTGTTTTACTGCGGCCTGCATTTCAGATTCATTCATATCAAGTTTTTCCGCTAACGAATTGCAGATTTTGCTCACGAAACTAAAAGCAAGCATCTCAGGTGATGATAATCAACTGTGCCTCACTTTTTCCGGAACTGTTCTTCGCGAAAATTAATCCAAGGCCTTCCCTTAGCTTTAGATTTAACTTTCCAGAAAAGTTTAAATCCCTTGCGATGCCATCGCATAACGGTTTAGGGTTTGACAATGACGAGGGATACTCGCCAAGGGCTCCAAATCTTGGAAAACAAAACCGAGAAGAGCCAGTCTAGTGTACGAATATTCAGATGGCAACTAGATATGAAGTGGTTCTGATTTTTATCCAAATGAATATAGCGAAGTTCCTGAGTATTTTTGTCATAGAACCAGCGTCACTGGCATGTGAAAATTTATCAATGATATCAAAAGTATGAACTATTGCGAAGAACACTATCCGGCATATCCCCATATCGTTTAGCCCAAATGAAATTGAAAAGTCACCGGTATTGAAAAAGCAGCTTAGGGAAAATGTCCGTTTTTCCTAGACCACGTCAATCTGCTGAGACACGTTAATTCGTTTATTACGAACCTTCGCAACATATTTATCTATTTGACCTAACACTAACCTTGTTTTATTCTGTCGACATAATTACTTCAATGTCAGCAATGAATAGTGAACATGATCTCAGAAATTCTCCATCAGGTCGCTGAGAAGACTGAGCACTAAGATTCCATTAGAAGAAACAGAAATGAATCCCTGTGTTCTGATTCTTTTTGAAGATATGACGCTTGATGTAGAGAGTAAAGAACAGCAACAAATGACAAATGCTTGTTTGGAACTCGAGCTCTATGTTGCCATTCCTGGTCAGGACAGCATAACCATAGATTGACAACTTTACATAGACTCTCCTCCCGAAAAGTCAAGCCCTGTATGCTGTCCATGTGTTTCTGCGGGGCCTGACTTTTTTAGATCAATTAACCAACAAAAGGGTTTTTCATGTTTATATCACTACTTTCGATTTTAACAACTCTTACCTGTCTCTACTGGATTACACTACAGAAGCGAAAAGTACGACCAATCATCTTTAAGAGACAAGATTGAGGTAGAGAATGTTACGCATTATTTTATTTCTCTCCACAAACCTCGCTATACTGGTTTTGCTCGGTATTGTATTGAGCATTTTTGGAATTGATTCCCGGAGTACATCGGGACTGCTTGTAATAGCAACCCTCTTCGGCATGGGAGGCTCCTTTCTTTCTCTTGTTCTGTCCAAATGGATAGCCAAAAAGTCAACGGGCGCTCAAATCATAGTCAATCCAAATACTCCGAAAGAGAGTTGGCTCTACGATACTGCCGCTCGGATGGCAAGAGAAGTTGAAATAGGAATGCCAGAAGTTGCAATATACAATTCACCGGACATGAATGCTTTTGCAACGGGTATGAAGAAAAATAATGCACTCATCGCTGTCTTTTCAGGAGTCATCCGCCACTTGAAGACCGAATCTCAGCCCTGCGGAACCTCTAGCTGTTAAATAAAAATGTCTTACAAACAAGGATCTAGTTAGTCTTTTGCTCCCAAGAATCGATCGCCCCTCTTGCAAAAATTATTACTTAAAATTGAACAAAAATTATAGCGTAAAAGAATGAAAAGCCACCCTCTATACAGCTCCCCAGAATGGTCTGTTCTACTTGCGAGTATCATGATGTCTCTTATTTTTATTGGAGGAATCGGCTATTATCTGATAACAGACCCATTGATGAGCAGAACATTAGTTATGGTTTTCATAGCCCATACTTTTGGAGGAAGAGCCGCTGGGATAGGTCTATGCCTTATGGATGAAATCAATCCACTCGTGACCATTCTTTATAATCTATATCTTGAAGTGTTACTCGTTTGCTGGGCCTATGCGCTATTTGTTCTTTCAATAAATAACTACCTGAAATTCCGCGGTTTAAAGCTATTCGCCCGCCGTTTAGAGCGTAAGGCACGCAGACATAAGGACAACATTGCTAACTATGGTTGGGGTGGCGTTTTTCTATTTGTAATGATACCTCTTCCTGCAACTGGCCCAGTAATAGGTTCTATCATCGGTTATCTTTTGAAGCTGAGGGTTTGCTATAATTTTTCAGCGGCATTTCTCGGAACCTTCATCGCCATCATTATTTGGTTTGTTTTTTTTGATTTTTTAGAACAACATCTCAATATAATTCAATTAGTCTTTTTTACCATTATAACAATTGCTGGCTTTTCCTATCTAATCACCCTAAAAAAATGGTTCGCAAAACATAACAGATTCAAAATTAATCATAGGTAATGCTCATAAACGATGCCGTAGCATCATTTTATAACTGGGGTGCCTTATGACGTTGGGAGGTCTGGAAAAAGAGCTACCTGAAGTTGTTGATCAATACTTTATGGATGGTAAGTGCTTCACGGGTCAGTCCGCAACGCGTCTTGATCGTTCAGCTCTTTATAGCTCAGACATTATTGCGTAGCTCGGGTTTAATACCCCCGCACGCATCATATAAGAACCATAGCCATCGGCTTAGCCGAAAGTAAAATTCAATTGTAAACAGCCAGGTAAAGTCTAGTTGCAGGGTGCCAAAGCTTACAATTCAGGACTTCCCATTTTCTGAAAGTATAAAAGCTTCAGGATACGCTGGAGCGAGGTCAGAAAACTGCTCTGTTTGCCTATGTTCGTTGAATCTTGCAAGTTGACCACCAGAAAGCCACGTGAGGAATTTCTCTCTATCGATTCCGTTATCGTCAAGTATTCCTGGATTATAGAAAGGGTCGAATATTTTAAGCTTGTCTCGCCATTTATTTTGAAACAAAATCTTTTCTTTAGTTAACTCTTCATCGAGGCCAAATCCTGAGTTTATAGAATTTTTGGTAAAATTAACAGAAGCATAAGGAATATAAACCACTTTTTTTCCAACTTTCATAATTTTTAGAGCCAAATCATGGAGGGCGAATAGATTTGGGAATTCCTTGTAATCAAGACCTCCAACAGAATCGTATAAAGCTCTACTCATTAGGCAAAACTCTGCGTTGCCATGCGTTACTTGCTGTGAGCAATGCAACCAATTCATGTTTATTGTGCAGAAGGTTAAGAACTGCCTTAAGTAATATGGTGAATCATTGGTAATGTCGGGGACGATATATGAAGAGCCATCTTCACCCTCGAAGGAAATTCTCCCACTAACAAGACCGATTTCACTTCTGTGCGACAGGATAGAGGTAAATTCTTTCAGCCATGTGGCACTTATATTTATTATCTCCGAACCAAGAAAAGCAAGGTATTCCCCTTTGCTAGACGTTACTTCTTTGTGCAACTGTTCAAAAAATCCGAGACCATTCAATTCACCCATATTCCCAGAAACCACACTGAATATCTCTTTCTGGTCATTCGATGATGCATTTGTAACTGTTAATCCATCGCCCGCAACGGCATAATAATCACAATTAGTATATTGTGTTTTTTTCTGTAAAGATAATAGTTCTTTATGCCTATCCGACAAGCAGGACGAAGAGTTTAGCAGAACTGACACACTGGGTTCATATTCAGTGTTATAGCAAAGCCGATAGTAGAACGGAGACTCAGTGTCATCAACAGTTCCAACTATCGTCCTTCTTAACACAGCTGTTTCCAGGGCTCTTTTTCCTGCTAAATGTGCATAGCGTTTTTGATCGTGATTTATGCTGGTAGAGGTTTCAGAAGCACGCCAATGGTAAAGAACCTCAGGAATATGATAGATATCAGGGGTGACTTCGGACAACTTAAGGACTAGATCATAGTCTTGTGCACCGTCATATTTGGAGTCTAACCCTCCGACTCGCATTAATAAGTGGGTTGCAACAACCAAAAAATGAACCACATAATTATGACACAACAGAAGCTCATGGTTAAAATCTGGCTTGTGGAAGATAGAGAAACGAGTTCCGTCGCGACCAATAAGGTCTTCGTCAGTATATATCAGCTCTGCACCCAGCTCATTAATCGTTTCAACTATACGAAAAAGGCAGTTAGGTGCCAATTCATCATCGTGATCTAAAAAACCGATATAGTCTCCTTGAGAAATTTCAACCCCAGCATTAGTTGCTGCAGCAATACCTGTGTTTTCTTGTTGAAATGACAATTTGATACGATCGTCTTTTGTAGACCATCTCAATAACAACTCCTTGATTTCTTTATTAGAACTGCAGTCATCGATCATACACAGCTCCCAATAGGGGTACGATTGGTAAAGGACTGACCGGATACAGTTGTTTAAGTATTTTAAATCGCTATTGAAAACTGGTACCACTATTGAGATTAATGGCTTAAAAGGAAGTTTCGCTATGCTTTCATCTGTGTAATACTTTTTATGGACCCCGGTTGTCAGGAAATGTTTCAGAGGTAATGTGTCACCCCTGTCTTTCGCGATATGTTTCTCATAATATTCAGGATCGAACCATTTGTTTGGACGAACCAGATCGTCTGCTATGGTGCTTATGTAATGACTTAGAGGGTCTCGCTCAGCTCCAGGGCAGTCTACTTGCTCAAGATAATAATTTGGGTTGAAGCACGGAATGGGGCTTTTGCCATTCCGTGCACCGTGTAATTTATAATGTTTGACTATTTCAGTTTTAACCTTTTCTAATGTAGGATTGTTATCCAAGTACCAATTGACATCAAAAAACGACCCGGGGTTTAAACCCTGAGATGCTCCGACGTGTGTGTAGTGCGTTAGGGGATCCCCTTGTTCCTCATTCCAGCCACTACTGATACGGTATAAACTTGGTTCTAAAAATGGGCCTGGCTGGTATCCAAGTTTCCACCCCTTTTTTAGATAATGAATCAGGGGGTTTTCATCTAACCCGTCAGGAAAATAGCGGGTAATGTAGTACGACGTATCGAAGAGTGGGTGAGGGTCAGGCATTTGCTTCCAACTGTGGTCCGGTCGTATCAGTAAGAGATATTTATTACCTGTAATTTTCAAATATCCCCACAGTAAATCTATATCATCAGTGATAAATTCTGGATTATCTCCAAGGAGATCCTGGTAATAGCCTGAATCAAAAATACGAAGCCGCCTGACAAGGCGATAATCATGGTTAACAAGAAGGTGCAGTAATGTTAGGAAATTCTTTTTAAGGTTCATTTAGTGGTTTGATTCGTCTCTTGAGTATCCTGGAAAATACAACAGCAGATTAAATGGATCCATTCCTCCTCACTAACTCGTATCCGACAAGTGATATTGGCAATTTTCCTGTAGTTCAACTGAAAGATATAAAATTGATTAACAGCAAAACAACCATTACAATTGAAAATTGCTCATCTTAAAATGCCTATTTACCGCAGCGATGAGCAATTTTTAAATTTTAACTTATTCGAAGTGACTTAATAGAACAAATAGATAATTAAGACTTTATGGTTCGGAAAATACGAAGAATAGTGTTGTTGGAATTTAATATAGTCTAACAGTTGAGCCTTTTGCAAAATGAAGATTTTCGTTTCAATATCAAGGCTTGCGATAAATTTTACCGGAGGCATATGGTGATATTCCGCAGGATAAAATTTTGAGCATAACGCTGAGGTTGAACGAAAGGAACGCTTTGCAAATGGCTCAGTTAGATCTAATTAATATATAATGGCTTTAATAAACTAACCGAAGGGGATAACATTTGGGCGCTATCCCTTTATTTTTCAGTAGTGCTGCATGTTGAGCCTTTTGCAAAAGGAATAGGAACACATCAAAAAAGTGGTCAGAAAATAGTGAAACAGGCATTTTGACTATAGCGCTGTTGTAATCAAATTACTTAATCGCATTCAAAAAAGAGCTTTTGCTGTGCAGCCTCAGAAATGGCTGCTACAGCAGGATGTCTGATAATTCGCTCCACTGAGATAGCATAAAATTTTTCCCTTATTTTATTTGTTCGACCAATAAGCTGAACTTGATACTGCTGTATAACTTCTTTCTCAATAACTGTTGGTGCCATAAAAATACCTTCACCAGCTTGTCCAAAAACTTTCACTAAAGCACTGTCATCAAACTCTCCAATTATTACAGGTTGAACCCCAATTCTTTCAAACCACTGATCGAGCATGCCCCGTAATGAGCTCATTGCCATCGGTAGCAGCATAGGGGCTTCATCCAGGGAATGAGGGAAGCCGCTCTGAAGTGGTTTAGCAAGCTTTTCAACTCCGAAGAAAGAGACACCACACTCACCCAGGAGGTGATTGTAGGCCTTGATACTTAAACTTGAACGAAGCGGGGTATCTGTCAAAACTACATCGAGATTATGCAAGGCCAATTCGGCAAGTAATTGTCCATCTTTTCCTTCATGACAAATCAGACGCACTTTTTCAGGCAGCTTTCCTGCCGGCTCGAGAAGTTTTCGAGCTACAAGTTTTGGGATTTCATCGACGATGCCAACTTTTAACGATAAGGGACCAGCAAGTGGTCGACCATGTATAGCATCCATCATCTCCCGTCCCAGAGAAAAAATCTCACTTGCATACCGATAGACAAGATGACCCATGTCCGTGGGCTTAATAGTGCGGCCGACCCGTCTAAAAAGTTTTGCCCCTAACTGTTCTTCGAACTTCGATATTTGTGCACTTACTGTTGATTGTGCGAGGTTGAGTTTGGCGCTGGCTGCTGTGATGCTCCCTTCCTGCATTACAGTCCAAAAATAAAAAAGGTGATGATAGTTGAGCCAATCCATGATTTTGTAATCTCTCCGGGGCTGAATTACACTACTTTGCTGCGAGACAAATACATTTCGTTAATTACGATCTAATGTAACATTTTTATCTATTTGATCTAACACTTTTTCTGCAATATGTTTTCACTTGTGGAGGATTTAATAACAATACTGAACTGTATGAATTTAGTGCCGCTCATCATTTTTAGTTTTATCATGAATGAATTTCTTGGACGTATGTATCCAGGCCTGACGGGTTCAGTGCCTCTTCATTTTTTTATTGATATTTCGATGTTGTTGTCAAAAAAAAAACAATCAAAAAAAAATCTCAATCAAAAGGAACCGCCCACGATGGCTGACATGAACAAGCTCTTAGGCCAACTCATTGGCAGTGGAGTGGCGAGCGGATTCGCAGGTGGATTGGCTGGAGGGGTTGCCGGCAGCATGCTGACGGGCAAGAAAGGGCGCAAGCTGGGCAAGAAAGCACTCAAGCTGGGCGGAGTTGCTGCCGTGGGTGCACTTGCATACACTGCATACCAGCGATACAGCAGTAAAGACGCCACACCAACTACGCAAACCGATCTCACTCCAGCTCCACCAGGAACACCCTTCATGCCAGAGAAGAATGATATAGCAGCCAATGAAGCATTGGGGCTTACACTGGTACGAGCCATGATTGCAGCTGCACGGACTGATGGTCGTCTAGATGCACAAGAAAGTCAATCCATATTTCAGAAGATCCAATCATTAGGCCTGGACAACGAAAGTCAGGCGATGCTAGTAGAAGAAATGAGTCACCCTGTCGATATGGACGCTATCGTCAACAGTGCAACCTGCCCAGAGATCGCCACAGAAATCTACACTGCATCGCTCCTCGCTGTCGAAGTCGACACCACAGCAGAAAAAAGCTATCTGGCTATGTTGGCGGCACGTTTGCGATTACCTTCTGAGCTTGTCATGGAACTTGAGCGGCACGTAGAAGTGCAAAGAGCGATCATTTGATAAAATATCTTGAATCATCGCCAGCTACCAAAAGGACCAAAGTAAATAGTTTATTGAGCCACCTGAATTTAGGTAACTAAACTGTGATATAGTTTTATCTGGTGCGACGGTCCAGCCAAAGATGAGCTGGATACCTTCAAATGATACAGATAAATTGAGTTTCGGTTTATTAAGTACGGAGCGCGTAATATTTTATTAAACGTCTTTGAATATATGAATTAAGTTATTGATGTCCGAGTAGCAGTGTTGTACAGCCAGCTTTAAGATTGCATCACATCACTCTCGTCCTCAATTGCCACTTTGCGTCTATTCATTCTGATGGGAGTGTTTCGGCGCCGTTCCTGGAGACGGTTAATTAGTCTGGTTGCATTGTGCAGGCATTGGTTCAGTGCAGCATACACATTCTCTCCTTTTTTCTGGGCCACTACTTCCCCGGTCGTTATCAATTTTATGGAAAGAGTACACTGTGTATCTACTCCTCCTTTAGGGCCGTTTGTGTCAGTAATTCTGATTGTAACAGTCTGAATGGATGTGCTGAATCTGTTCAGAGCCGCTCGTGTCTTCTTCCTCACTTGATGGGAGATTTGATTATCTGAACTAGTTTTTTGTATTGTGATGTCGAATCTCATAAAAACCTTGCTATCAAAATCACAGAACCAATAAATTATTGGACTGCTGATCGTATACCTAATCTTCTCAATATTTATGTTGAGTAAATTATGAACCAATTATATAGTTGAAAAAATATTAGGTCAAATAGATAAATTATCTATTATTGATCTATTTAAACGAATATAGAAAATCACAGTTCAGTTGAAGTTATTGAAAAAATGTTGTAATAGGGACAGCCAAATAGTGATGGCAAACACCATACTGCTGGAGGTTGTGATGAAAGACAGAAATCCCAAGAAAAAGGATCGTTGGGAAGAAGAGATTTGGGAGAGCCATCCGTTGATGGAACGTTCAAATATTAGGCATGATACCTATCTCAACTGCTGGTGCCCTAGTTGCAATAAGGGACTCAACGAAGATGGAAAAGCCGTTTTTTGTATTGTTAATCAGAGAGGGGAAGTAGGGCTCAGCCGTGTGTCACCTCATCTCAATATCCTGGATAGGGAAAGTACCATACATGTGGAAGATGATGAGGAATTGGCTGATGTTCGTTGTCCGCACTGTGATGTCTCTCTTATTGAACCGAACCAGGTGTGCAAACAGGACAAGTGCAAGATGGTGAAATTCCATATCTCGGTACACGATTCAATCAAACTATCAATTATCATTTGCGTGCGTCGAACGTGTCGCTGGTACACGATGAGTGAAGAGGACAATGAACGACTTGTTTTAAGGGATAGTCATGAGTGGTAACAACCTGGTGCGCCGAAACTGGACCATATCGATGACAGTCGCTTTGCTTGTTGCGGTGGCCTCTGTCGTCATTGGTTACATGACCGGGAGTGAAACGGTTGCAACAGACCGGCTCTATTTGAAGAGTACCGCCGGTAATGTGCTTTTCGACCATGGCAAGCACAATGAGACAGTCGAATCCTGTGCCGCATGCCATCATGATCTCTTTGGTGCCGCACAGGCGACATCCTGTGAAGACTGCCACGGCGACGACGTTGAGCCTGCCGACTTCGAGCATGCCAGTCTCAAGGAAATCCATGGTCGAGATTGTATCACGTGCCATGAGCAAAAAGGTGATGACGACCAGGCTATCTCGTGCAGGAGTTGTCATCCCGGTATACAGGAAAGCGAAGAACGTACCGTTAGTTGTACAAACTGCCATGATGACAGCTATGAACCTGATATGATGGAGCACGACGAATTTCAGGAGATAGAAGATCACTCCTGTTTGGGGTGCCATACGCCCGCTTCAAGTTCCGAAGCCTACCATGCAAATTGTACAAGCTGTCACCTCAGGGAAGCACCGGATAGATTTGCAAACAATGATGGAAGTGTGATGTGCAGTGCCTGTCACTTACGATAAGGAAGTTTTTTTCATGCAACAACTATTGAATCTCTTTAAGAAAAAACCAGCACTGCCGCGTCTTTCCGGGTATGACCCAGTCATCCGGGAAGTCGACGACCCGGATCATGTGGTACTACCGCTTGAATATAAGGGGCAGGTGCATTATTCCCCGGTCGTAAAAGGGGGAGACAGCGTTCGCAAGGGACAAGCTGTTGCGAAGTCGAGGAACGGGAACGCTGTTATCGCCTCGATCAGCGGCAAGGTGAGAGAGATCACCACCGTTTGGACAGCTCAATCCGTACATTCTCCTGCCATTGTCATCGACAGAGACGGGAGCGAGCCGATGACGCCGAAGGAGATGTTTGACGGCTCTGCACCGGCCGGTAACCTGGAAGCGGCGATGATGCGGTTGCGGGCTGCCGGCGTCGCTCCCCCCTGGGCGCTGTCAGGACGTGAGTGGGAAGAGGGGGAGATGGCGGACCTCCCCAGGGTTGAGACTGTCATTATTACGGGGATTCGAGAGGAGACTACGGTACTCACGTCCCAGCTTCTTCTCGATCAGCAGCGGGAAAAGACCGCGGAGGGGCTTCAGAGGATCGGTAAACTATTGCCGGGCGCCAGGATTTGCCTGACCTTGCCGGAATCGTTCAAGTCGTGGGCCAATTCCTTATTCAGTGAATTGGCCGAGCTGTATTATCTCCCGGAATCCTACTTTTACCGCATCGAACGTGAAGTTGTCGCAAAAATTCTAGGACGCAGAATTTCCAACCGAGAGAGTTACCGTTATCATGGTGTTGTCGTTCTTGACCTGGAATACCTGCTTGCCATAGTAGAAGCGCTTGATGGCAGGTCTCCGCTGACTCATAAATGCATCACCATCAGTGGTTCTGGAATAAACGAGGCAGTGACTGTTCGTTTCCCGCTTGGTAGTTCGCTGAGGCACATACTTGCCAGTCAGGGACTTGAGATTTCCGATTATACCCGGCCTGTGGTTGGCGGCCCCATGAAAGGAGTTGCCCAGTATACCGACCAGACACCGATTACCTACTATAATGGCATACACTTGATCTCTGGCGATATCGCACCCTTCGACTCTATTGCACCGTGCATCAACTGCGGCAGGTGTGCCCGGGTTTGTCCGGTAGATATCCAGGTGCATCTGATTAACCGGATGGTGGAGTTTGGCCAAATCGAATCGGCAAAAAGCCTCAGCCCTGAGGCCTGCCACGAATGCGGGTTGTGTGCCTATGTGTGCCCGGCCCAGCGACCAATCGTACAGCTTCTACACTATTGCAACCATGACATGATACACGGAGAGAGATTCTCCTGGGCTGCTGGAGGTATCTCATGAAAGAACTGAAAATGTTTGATCAGACGTCACCGACGGACACCAGCATGCTCGATGTTGCTGTCGGGCCACACTGCCGGCTGGGGAGCGGCCTGGCGGAAATCTATCAGCGTTGGGTTATTGCCCTTATCCCCGCCATGGCAGCAAGTATTTTTATCTTCGGATCTGCGGCGCTTCGCATATTCGGGCTTTGTGTCTGCTTTTCAGTGGCATTCGATTTTATCTCTGAAAAAGTAGCTCCTTCCCGGGACTTGACATCCAACTGGAGCAGCGTGAGTCTGGCCCTGATATTGGCTTTTATGCTGCCGTTGAATGCACCCTGGTGGCTTATCATGATCGGCTGTTTACTGATGGTGATTGTTGGCAAAAAGTTTTTTGGTGGAGTCGGGGCATATCCGGTCCAACCAGCGGTGCTCGCCGTTGCCGTAATGCATCTTTCCTGGCCTGATCGTATGGACTATACTGCTGCTTTGAAAGATATGGATTGGTCGGTAACGATGGTCGAGCCGCTGAGGCTCATGAAATCAATCGGATCGGCAGCGGCTGAACAGTATCACTGGTACGACCTGCTGCTTGGATACCAGGTTTCCGGAACTGCCAGCGGCATGGTCTTTTTCATTTTGATCGGCGGACTGCTGCTGCTCCTGATGCGGGAGATTCAGTGGCATGCTCCCGCAGGTTTTCTGGTTGGAATTGCGGTGACCGCAGGTGTGCTGCACATGACAGACCCGATGGCCTTCGCCTCGCCGATATTCTACCTGCTGAGCGGGGGTACGGTCTTCATGGGACTGTTCCTGATTACCGATCACACCACCTCACCGGTAAACAACACACCACTGTTTCTCTACGGCCTGCTCGCAGGCGTTTTGCTGATCTTTATCAGGGGCTATTCCAAACATGTCGACGGTATTGCCTATGCGGTGCTACTAGTCAATCTATGTGCGCCGCTGCTGGACATGATCAGGCCGAAAGCGAAGGGAGCTTGAAATGTCTGAAATTACGCGCATGGTCGTCGTGCTTTCCTTGATTGCAGGGGTCTGCTCCGCGGCACTTACTTCTGCCAATTACCTGCTCGACCCGTATGTGAACAAGCAGACCGATCTCAACGTCCGTGGCCCCGCCCTCGAACGACTTTTTGGAAAACCTGCCGAGGAGGTTCTTGTAAATAAGGTCGTTGTCGCTGACGAGAATGGCGATGTCCCGGTGTTTTTTATGAAAGGGGATGATATTGTTTCCAGACTTGCCATAGAAGTGATTGGCAAAGGTGGCTATGGCGGTGATCTCACGATCATGGTGGGCATCGACCTGGTCAACGAAAAATTGACAGGCATGGAAACAGTAAGTCACAGTGAGACACCAGGTCTGGGGGCTCGTATCGAAGAACTGGTATTCCGTCGCCAGTGGCAAGGACTGCCAATGGACCAGGCGGTGGCGATTACCGCAGATGGTGGCGTCATTGACGCGATCAGCGGTGCGTCTACCACTTCCCGGGCTGCTGTAAACGGTACCAATGAGGTGCTCGATTTTGTTCGCGAAAGAAAGGATGAGATTCTTGTGCAGATAGCAGCGCAAGAAAAGGAATAATCATTATGGCAAATAAATACCTGGATACACTGACTGGTGGACTCTGGAAGCGTATCCCGCCGTTTCGCCTGGTACTTGGCTTGTGCCCAGCCCTGGCGGTGACCATGTCGGCGGAAAACGGTCTTGGAATGGGCCTGGCCACGGCATTCGTCCTGACCCTTTCAAACGGTGCCATTTCCACGCTGAGGCAGGTGATCCCCAGTAAGGTTCGCATCGCATCTTACATTGTCATTATTGCGACGCTGGTTTCAATTGTCGAAATTCTCATGAAAGCCTTTTTCTTCCCGCTTTCCCAGCAACTCGGTATCTATATTCCTCTCATCGTCGTCAACTGTATCGTGCTCGGTCGTGCCGAAGGTTTTGCTGCCAAGAACCCACCGTTACTCTCCATGATCGACGGACTCAGTGTCGGTACGGGATATGCGCTCTCGCTGCTGCTTATCGGCTCGATCAGAGAAATTTTTGGTGCCGGTACCTGGTTCGGTATCATGGTTTTCGGGGAAACATTTGAGCCCATGGCATTTCTTGTCTCAGCACCGGGAGCATTTGTGACCATCGGAGCCATGCTTGCGCTTCAGAATCTTTTCTCCCGCTGGCGCGGTGAGAAGTTCATTCAGGGTTAAAGGTAACGTTTATGGATCTTTTTTTTCTGGCTATCTCGGCAACTTTTGTAAATAATATTCTTCTCGCCCAATATCTGGGGAACTGCCCGTTCCTTGGAGTCTCCAAGAAGTTGGAAACAGCCCTGGGAATGGCCATGGCAGTTGTTTTTGTTACTATAATGGCGGCGATCTTTACCTGGTCAGTTTTCTCTTATGTGCTTAAACCTTACGGCCTTGAGTTCCTCCAGACATTGAGCTTTATCCTGATCATCGCTTCGCTCGTCCAGCTGGTAGAAATCATTTTGAAAAAGCAGAGCCGGGTGCTGTATAACGCTCTTGGTGTCTATCTGCCCCTTATCACTACGAATTGCGCGGTTATGGGTGTCGCTCTACTGGTAGCCAAGAAAGAGTATAATTTTATTGAGATGCTGGTCTTTTCTTCAACAAGCGCAGTCGGCTATGGTTTGGCTCTGATCCTGTTTGCCGGTATTCGCGAGCGACTGGTTATCTCCGCTGTCCCGAAATCCCTGCAGGGAACATCAATCGCACTGATAACCGCCGGCATCATGGCGCTTGCATTTATTGGCTTCCAGGGGATGGCATAAGTATCGGATCAGAGCGAGTTTAGCAATAAGGAGACGTATCGTGTTTGCACCAATAATCCTGCTCGTAGGAATCGCCTTTGTATCGGCTATCATTCTCGGAATAGCAGCAAGAGTTTTTCATGTTGAGGAAGATCCTCGAATTGAAGCGGTTACTGGCCTGCTGCCGGGCGCAAACTGCGGCGGCTGCGGTCAGGCCGGCTGCAGTTCAGCGGCCGAAGCAATGGTAAATGGGGTAATCGAAGTTAATTCATGTGTGGTCGGCGGCACCGAGACAGCAGAAGCCATCGGCGCCTTCCTTGGCTACGATGTGAGTGGTGCAGAACCCACGCTCGCCTGTTCGAGCTGTGAAGGTGGTTACAGGGCTGCACGGAAATTCACTTATTCCGGTCTTCAGGACTGCCGGGCTGCACTCCAGCTCTATCATGGTTTTCTTCGCTGTGAGAACGGCTGTCTCGGTCTCGGGTCTTGTATGCGGGCGTGTAAATTCTCGGCCATTACCATTAGTTCGGAAACCGGTCTGCCACTTTTCGATCCGGAGCGCTGTGTCGGCTGCGGCAGCTGTGTTGAGGCATGCCCGAAGGGCATCGTAAAGCTCGTAGGGGAGACAACCAAGATCCTGCACTGGAATAAGTATACCCAGTGTCTGTCGCCCTGCCGTCAGCGGTGCCCCGCCCAGATCAATATTCCGAAATATCTCAGCCAGGCACGGCGGGGTGAGTTTGCTGCTGCACTGCGGACCATCAAGGATAATAACCCACTGACCACCGCCACTGGCCGTGTCTGCCCAGAGCTTTGTGCAACTGAGTGTCGGCGTACCATTAAAGATGATCCCCTCGCCATTAACGCCGTCAAGCGCTTCTTGTCAGACTGGGAGCGTGACTCCGGTAATCGGCAAGTGGTTCAGGTTGCAGCAGATACCGGCAAAAAGGTTGCCGTTGTCGGTGGTGGGCCTTCAGGGCTGACAGCTGCCTATTATCTGCGGCGACTCGGTCACCAGGTCGACATCTTCGAGCAGATGCCAAAACTCGGTGGCATGCCGCTTTACGGTATCCCTGATTACCGACTCTCCGAGGAGCAATATCAGTGGGACATCGACGGGGTACTCGAACTCGGTGTGACGGCTCATACCGGTGTTGCGCTTGGCAAGGATTTCACGATCCGTTCCCTTAAGGCCGTGGGGTTTGATTCCGTATACCTGGCGCTTGGTTGCTGGTTGGGCAGGATGTTACCGTTTGAGGGCAAAGAGCTTGAAGGGATCTATAGTGGCATTGATTACCTGCGTCGCTTTCACACCGAGGAAGAGATCATCAAAGGCAAGCATTATATTGTTATTGGTGCCGGTAACGTGGCCATGGACTGCGCCCGCTCTGCACTTCGCGTCGGAGCGGAGAGTGTTAATTTGCTGTTTCGCTTTTCCCGAGACCTGATGGAAGCTAATGCCCATGAAATCGTAGATGCCGAGAATGAGGGTGTGGCTATGCATTGTCTCGTCTCGCCGATGAAGTTTATAGGAGAAAACGGTCAGTTGACCGGTATCCAGGTACAGGATGTCACCCTGAAGCATAATCCTGATGGGTTTCCAGATTGTGTACCCGTCGAGGGAACGGTACGGGTTATACCCTGTGATATCGTTATCCAGGCAGTAGGGCAGGGTGCTGACCTCGATACGATTGTCGAGGCAGATGGACTGGAGAAGACCAGGTTCAGTACAATCGATGCCAATGAAGAAACCCTTGAGACCAATATTCCCGGAGTCTTTGCTGGCGGGGACTGTTTTTCCGGGCCACGCCTGATGATCGAGGCCATTGCTGCCGGCAGGTATGCTGCGCGATCAATCCATTATTATGTGACAACCGGGGAAATACCATCTATTGAAGATCGTCAGCGTGAGATGATGGCACCGTCTCTGGTCGATTCTCTGGTCAGCGTTTCCCCGGTTTCTACAGCTGCAATGAAACCGGTCATCCCGGTTGAAGAGCGCATGGGAACTTTCATGGAAGTTGAAGGGACGATCACCGAAGAGCAGTGTACCACTGAAGCCCTGCGTTGTCTGAATTGCGGTATTTACTGCTACGATCAGGATGATCGCTCTGAGGAGCAGAAGCGGATTTCTACATCCTGCCCCAACGAGCCGCATATCGTTGAAAAGGAGGAAGAAAGAGTTATTGCCTGATTTTTACGAAAATTAAGCAGAATATTGCGTCGATAGTTTTGGAGCTCAGGCTGGTGACACGGAAGAAATCTTGAATGAACAGGGTATGCACCCACCCGGGAAACAAGGTGCGAATGGGTGCCCACTTTCAGACGTAAAAGTGTCGTAAGTATCTGAAAAAAAAAGTAATGCTCATTCCTGCATGGCCGCCAAAATAACATATCCTTTGGATATAATTATATATACATCCGGATTATTGCCTCTGGTACAAAACTTTTTTACAAAACGGGGGTACTAAAATGATATGGGTTTTTCACTTAACGGTTTGTGCAAATTCCCGGGGCCACTTCTGTTATTTCAAGGGCTGGCAACGTGTGGTAGATTAATACCGATCGTTCAACATTTCTGATAGGTCTGGATAAATTTACGATCAATCCAATCTTTGATGGAAAAAGCAAATTTTCCGGCAAACGTTATGGACCACTTGGAAAGTATTCCTTGCCCGTCACCCAGGTTATAAATAAGAAGGTAGCTTCCTCCGGGTGAGAATTTTTCCAGTTGTTTGCCTTCAAGACAAGCCATCAGGTTCCGATAAAGCACTGGGTTTTGGCGCACAGCATAAACACCGACCTTATCAAGAGGCTTGGACTGAAAATGGATACAATCTCCCCCACCAAAGATGTTCTGGTAGCGGGTTGACTGCAGGTATTCGTTCACCCGCAGGCCTCCATCGGGGCCAACCGGCAATCCCGAGTGGGCAAAAATCTGTGAAGGCTTGACCCCTATGGCTGCAAAGATAATATCAGCTTGGTAATCCTGCCCGTTTTCAAGCAAGATGTGACCATCTTCAATATGTTGAACGTATCCTGCTTCAATAATTTCAATCCCTTTTCTTTCAAGAATCATCCTGGCCTTATGGCGAACTTTTGATGGTCGTCCGGCCATAAAATTTTTGCCACCCAACAGCTGTATATTCGGCATTGTAATCATCGGCTGCAAACAAAGTTGATGGATATTACCGGCAATTTCGATAGCTGATGGACCACTGCCAATGACTACAACGGTGATCTTGTCACGAGCTGCCAGAGAAACTATCTTCTCTCGGGCAAGCAATAATTCCTCAATTGGTTTGGGTGTAAAGATATTGGCTGATTTACTGTGTATCATCTCACGCGTCACATAGGACCCCGCATTGCATGACAACACATCGTAAGGGAGTGCCTGTTCAGTATTTTCCAGATAAACGAGCTTTTTATCAGGATCGATTCGGTTTGCTATACCGAGGACAAAGCGACCACCTTTTGTTTCAACAACTTTGCGCGTGGCAAAGCGGATGTCCTCTGGTTGGTAAGTCCCCCCAAGCATGCCTGGACCCATGCCACTGTAGTAATGGTATTCGGACGGTTGGATGACGGTCACCCCGAAACCTCTATCTACAAAATGCTGCAGGTTCGCTAATGTGACCATATGAGAATGGCCGCCGCCAATGAGAAGAAGTTGCTTTTTCATGTCAAGTCCTTCTGGTTATCAATATAGTGGCTCAGCCGAGCTATATGACTGCGCTCATCATTTGCGATCTGCTGAAGGACCCTTCTCGCCCCCCTAATTTCAGTCTTGGCCGCTGCCCGTGAGTAGAGATCCAGAGCCTGTGCCTCAATCGACAAGGCCATACCAAGCACCTCCAGTTCAGAGCCCAGATCAGCTTGATAGAGCAATAGATACTCATCAGTGCTCATCCCGCCTTCCATTGCCGGTTCAACAATTTTTTCAGCAAAATCATGCACGGAAATCGTCGTCCCCGTAAGATCTTTATAGAGTTGTACAAGTTTTTCCTGGTGAAGGATTTCAATATCGGCAAGTTTTTCGAAAAGCGCTTTTGTCGCCTCTGAAGCTACCATTTTTTGCATGGAAAGGTAAAAATCCCTTAGCCCCATTTCAAGACCGAAACCGGTTACAACTGCCTCTTCAGCATTTCCCACCTGGGCAAAAAGATGGAGACCACTGTCCTCGGGACCAACAGCCACCTCTTTACCCCAGGCCTTGATACCGCCAGATAAATTATAGATGTTTTTAAACCCTTTGCCTTTCAGCATCTGCGCAGCAACACGGCTGCGCCCACCAATCGCTCAGTAAATGACTGTTGGTTTATCCCGGTGGAGCTCATCCAGACGATTGTCTAACTCGCCAAGCGGAATCAGTTTCGCTCCAGGCAGGTGACCGGTCTCATATTCCTTGGGCTGCCGAACATCCAGGAAAATCAAATCATAAGAATGATCAGCAGCCATTTTGTTTGCCTCATCCCAGGTAATCGAAGAGACTCGGGTGAAAAACTGTAACCATTTCATAGTTCGCTCCACATTATCAGGTTTATAACCATGAATCCGGTGGCCTAACCTTCAGAAACAGGTTTCTATTCAGCTTCCTGTAGCTCATCTTAACAGTGTTAAGTGCGTACTGGATAAATCTCAATTTGGAGTAATAAATAATTATCAGAAAACCCCATCTACTCAAAATGATTATCACGAGTATTGTAATTACCGGAAAAAGGATTGTGTTTCAAGGTATAGTACATAATAGTAGTCAGGCAAATGAAGTATGACGAATCTGAAACAGCTGCGCTCCACCCATATTTGAGACCTCAAAAGCAGCAAGATTTTGATTCTTGAGCGAACAAAGAATTTGCGCCTCAACATATCATCTGCCGAGCTCTCGTTCTCCATCGGTGTTGGCATCAATTCCTGATATTCTTGACAAACCATATCCATCCCTTAAATTTTATACACCACATTGTGGCTATACATATTCTTGAATATTTTGATATTAATGACAGAAGTCTCTATTCTTCCACTATCTATAAAGAAATAACATTCGGAGGACAAAATGGTCATACACCAGAGAGAAATCGGATATGGCGAGGATTACTCGAGATTTTTCGAGGCACTTGCTAAGGCCAAAGCCTATCTGGAACAAAAATATCCTGAGGTTTCAGTTGAGCTCATGTACAATCTTGCAGGACAGAGAGGAAGGGCAACGATTCAGACACGCTACCCTTCGCTGGCCTACTACGAGAGAATTGATGCTGAGATGGACAACGATGAGGAGTATTCAACGCTACTCAAGTCCATAATAGAAGATGCCGGAGGTCTGCCAGTAGATCAGTTTTACAGAGTAATTTAAGATTCTTATCCTTATTTAGTGCTGGTAATAATTCACTGGTCAGCACGACAAGCTGCACCTGTAAAGGAAGCGTCTCAACTCGTGAAATTTTCGGGTTAACTGTTATTTGGAGTATTTTGTCGGTTTCCGATCAAGTGAATACTCATTATGTTTCAAGATTCGACCTTCAGGGCTGGAACCCTGAACTCGTAATGCCCACCACGTTTTGACGAGTACCAACAAATCAACCAAAATATTCTATGCTGTTTCATAGCACCGACTATCTCTTCGTTCCCGTTACACCCACCGGTAGAAATCTTATACATTCGCGGTTCAGGCTCTTCCCAATAACCACAATCAGCATATCTCCATCGGTCCTTGATGTACTCGAACAGATATTCCCATCCACGATCCCAGTTACGAATCATATCCAACTCATGTTTTTCTGAATAGCTGTCTATGTCCACAATCGCCTCACCACGTTGTTTTATTGGTTCATTTCTTTCCATACCATCTGCAACACCCGTGCCAGGGGCCTTCGGTGCCACCCAAAACTCACCACATTTATTGCATCTGATCTCTTCAGCTTTCAATATCGGTCACCGTTGCTTGTACAGGCCTATCATTCGTCTTCCCATGCACACCGGGTTCAGCCCCCCTCACCGTTTGTCTTCATTGTTCCAAGTTCTAAGCTGGCAAATATTGCGCTATTTGCAAGATAAGACATTCTGATACACCCAAAATCCTGAGAACTTGTCGCAATAAAAGCACACGAGAGGAAAATATATTCTCTGTTGTCGTAATGCTGGTTATTGATTACAAGAAAGAACTTTTTGGTGATCATCAGATTCATGAAACAGGAATTTTCCCACGTTAGTGTTCGTTTATGAGATACCGTCCAGAAATTGATGGCTTAAGGGCAATAGCTGTTGTTCCCGTTCTCCTGTTTCATGCCGGTTTTACGGCTTTCAAAGGCGGTTTTGTTGGTGTCGACGTTTTCTTTGTTATAAGTGGTTATCTGATAACATCCATTATCTACTCTGATATCAAAAGCAATTCATTCTCCATTGTTCAGTTTTATGAACGGCGGGTTCGCAGAATTTTACCGGCATTGTTTTTGGTTAGCTTAATCTGCATTCCACTTGCATTGCTCTTAATGCTGCCAGATGAATTCAAAGCTTTTTCTAAAAGCCTGGCTGCGGTACAGATCTTTTCGTCAAACATTCTTTTCTGGCAGGAAAGTGGCTATTTTGAGTCAGGCGCTGAATTAAAGCCTCTGCTTCATACCTGGTCCATTGCAGTTGAAGAGCAATTTTACCTATTCTTTCCACTCTTTCTGCTGCTCTTTAGAAAATTAAACACCAGGGGACTGACAGGATTACTTCTTGGCGTTACACTTCTCAGTCTGGGATTGGCTGAGTATACCTCTGGCCACGATTCCTCGGCCAACTTCTATCTCCTGCCATCGCGGGCCTGGGAACTGAGCATAGGTGCTATTCTGGCCATTAGCTTGCCTTTGCACAAAGAAGCAAACCCTTCTTTTTCTGCCTGGGCATCCCTGCTCGGATTGGCAATGATTATATACTCGGTTTTTACCATGAATAAGAATGTGCCTTTCCCAAGCATTCTGACATTAATCCCCGTCTCTGGAGCAGCGTTGATTATAGCCTATGGTAAACCAACAAATTTTACCGGAAAAATTCTTTGCTGGAAACCGATATGCGGTTTAGGGCTTATAAGCTACAGCACTTACCTTTGGCATCAACCCTTATTTGCGTTTGCTCGTCTTCGAGAAGGAGTGTTATCCCCAGAAAAATATTTTATCCTCATTTTCATTTCTGTAACGCTTGCATACTTTTCCTGGCGATTCGTGGAATTACCCTTCAGGAACAGAAAAAATTTTACCAGAAAGAAGATATTTTCAGGCGCTGCCATCCTCTCTGTGGCAATGATAACCTTCGGAATAGCAGGGTATTTCCACAGTGATGACCTGATAATATTGAACGATGAACATTCCCGGATTTTAAGCTATTTACAGTATGACCGATCGGAACCGTACCGGGAAGGATCATGTTTCCTGCGAGAAGAACAGAGCTTTGGGGAATTTGAACAACAGTGTTTCTCTTCCGGGGACACCATGATTTGGGGTGACTCACACGCAGCCGCACTTTCATATGGTCTTAAAAACAGACTGGGAGAGCTCACACAAATAACCGCATCTGCGTGTCCTCCTATTAATGATTACATAAAATCATCCCGACCGCACTGCTCTGATATCAATGATTTTGCCCTGGAAAAAATAGACGTACTGCAACCAGGTTTAATCTTTCTTCATGCTAACTGGATTGCCTACGACTTCCAGGGAGATCTAGAGAAATTCATATCAGCGACGGTCCAGTCGGTTTTACAAGCGTCGCCTAAGTCCAGGATTGTCCTCGTCGGGGGTGTGCCACAGTGGGAGCCAAGTCTACCGGTTCAACTGATAAAGAACGGTATAAAGCTACAAGATATGTCTTTTCTCAGGTCGGAAGGATATTCGAAAATACTCAGGCAGGATATGACCTTAAAGGCTGTCGCAAAGGCTAATCATATAGATTTTATTTCTATCTTGGATCTGTTCTGTATAAACGGTGAATGTATGTCATCGGTCAGAGATCATAATGATTACGAGCCATTTGCATGGGACTCTTGTCATTTAACAAAATCGGCATCACTTCAGGTTTCAGAAAAAATACTGCAAAAATTAAAGCCACCCCGTTATCCTCAATAATACAAAAGGAGATGATCAAGCAGACAGGGATGGAAGTCCTCCGTTCGGCTATCGCCAGTTCTCCAAAATGGTGGGGCGAAAAAGGAGCTTCAATTTTATCAAAAACCGACGGTAACGCAGTATCCATGGTTTCGGAAAGCGTGAAACATGCCACTCGACTAAAAGCACGTCAATCAGGTCCATCTGCCTTGCCTCTAAAAGATGCTCAAGAACATCAAATTCAGCGCCTTCCACATCCATTTTGCAGACAACATAATCATCACGGACAATATTTTTAGCGAGCCAGTCACTGAAGTCAATTGTCTCGACCTCAACAAAATGGTCAGAACGTATATTGCCAGATTTCTTGTTGAGATAGAGTGTCGAACCATCGTAGCGTTCACTAAAATATAATTTCGATTTTCCGTATACCGTTGAAATGGCTACTTCAAGCTTAACTATTTTAGATTCTTTTGTATTAATTTGGCGAGCATTTTCTGGGTTCGGCTCAATCGCATAAATTTTATCGAATGTCCCATACTTATTTTCAAGTTCTCTCATAGCGGAGCCATTACTGGCACCACAATCAATGAGTATTTTCATAGATTCTTTACCGGATATTATTTTCGTAAAACCTCAAGGTAAAACCAGGAAACGTTAAAGCCCTATTTTTTTCCACGCTTTGGCTGAAATTCATAGACCATTGCAGGATATCCCTTCAAATAAAAATATGGGTGCGATTAAATTAGTAGAATTTATAGAATTCGTTCCACATTTTCTTCAATGATGATATCCGGATTAAATGGTGATAACAGCCCTTTTATTATTCTGGTCGTATTTCTTCCATGGAGACCTGTCTTCTTTAAAATTCTCTAACAGATATGTTTCTAGATTGCTAAGAGAAGTTTCCCAAGCGAGTCGCGTTCTAATTTTTATTTGGAGTGATTCGGCTGTGAGGCAGATGAGCGGTATAAGCGCAGCGTCCGCAGCGGGTGCCTTTCTTTAGACCTAAATCGATGGTTTCGTCGCAACTATTACGTCTTGATATGAAAAGCGCTTCTCTCCAATTGCCCAACTTCCATATAAGATGGGCTCATCAATCACCAGCCCAACCTCTTCATAGAAGCTCCTGATAAGTGACTCGGATACAGCGATTGCGTGCTCGGGTGTTCGTTTGTGGGTAGATAAAAAATCTCCAAAATCATAGCGGAAATCCTGCAAAGCACGTTTAGAGGCAATCTGATCTTCAACGAAGCTGTTAATCAAGTAATAGGTGATAAAGCATTTACCATGCAGTTTCATAACGCGTGAAATTTCATTCAAGTAAGCCCTGATATCATTTGGTCGCATATGACTGAAAACGGAAGTGAGATAGACGAGGTCATACGTATTATCCTCGAAAGGTAGTCGGTAGGTCGAAGCAGATCGGCCATTTTCACACTTGGCATATGGATTTGATACATCGGCATGATAAAATCTAAAATTCGGGTAATGTGGCGTAACCTCTTTAGTGCACCAGTCAACAGCCTTTTCTACGATTTCAATACCATCGTAACGGCCCGGCGAGACAATTAAATCTGTCAATGCTACAGCTATTCTACCGTAACCGCATCCTATCTCAAGCACAGTTGAATTTTCATTTAAACCAGCTTTATTAACCAAATTGCGCTTGATCGCCTTTCCAACATTATGAAAGTTCCCACCCCCAATGAGAAGTGACGCCATGGCGGGAGGCGTCATCGGTTTTCTCGTGCCGGTAGCAGAATGATATATGTCGATGCAAGAGTACATCACCGTTTTTGCGATACGCTTTACAGGCCGTGGAAGGTATTTTCGGAAAATTCTCATTTTGTTTTTTTCTTAAATCTTACAAGTTATTGTATAGTTTTCCAGCTATCTCCACCCTCTATAATGTCTCGACAGGCGAAAGTCACTGATAGTAAGTCAGAGCTTCGCAGGAAGAATATCATTGCCTTCGCAGGATACCTGGAAGTGCGGAGCCTCACCTTCCTGAAGACCTTCGTGATCCTGCTAAAATCCCCAGGAGGTGTAAGGGGATTTTTCTGTCCGGGCAGATGATTCTTGGACAAAAGCAAACGTGATACCAAACAGGATCGGTGCAATGCAAGAATTTTTTCAGAATATGGTCATGTTTCATACTGTTCATAGTCAGGGTCGAAAACCATTTAACTGATGTGAAAATTTTCTTTTCATGCCGATATAAAAACAAGGTCGATGACAAAACAAGATTACTTGAAATGCTGTACATGATGAGCAGTAGCGGCTGCTGTCCAGGACTTTTTAGCCCTAATCATGTATCTCTGTGGGGTGAAAATCATGTAAATGAACCAGATTCAACGGGACGCCAAGCGTTTGTTCTGTAAGTTCTTTTAGCTCATGCCCCACAGCAGCAGGAGCCAGCGGCAATACATGAATATCACCGAACCTTCCTTTTACCGTCAGCGGTATCGTCGCAATTGTTTGGAGCACACCTCCAACCAGGGGGATATGTCCTAATAGTGTACTTGCGAGTTTCTGCGTTGTCACCAGCAGGGTGAAGTCGAGCTGTTTATTCAATAGATCAACTTCACCTGTACCGCTCAACTTTATTTCATCACCATCGAAGGTAAATGATTCATATTCCAGTTTTGCTCCCTGCAGCTTAAGGTCCAACTCAAACTGGTCGAAGCCGATACCTTTTTTCCTCATCTCGTCTGGAGATAGACGGTGGGTCAAAACTTCCGCAGTATTGAGGAATTTCAGAACATTGAGGAGAACAATATCCCGATAGAGATGCCCATCGGAAGTGCTGATATGAAAAGATCCTGACGTTGATTTTACTAACTCATCTAAAGTTCCATTTCCCTCAAGGCGGCCTTTTAAATCAAACGTGCCATCGGCTTTATATTCCTTGTCGGTAATGCAGTCAAGCATTGCTCCGATCTGTTGTTTCTGTGCCTCAGGTTTGAGGTGAAATTGTATTCTGTCTGGTGTAAGCGTGATCGTGCCGGAAGTAATAATACCACACAAACCAGTATCTTTAACTGTGATAGTTACATCTTCGTTCTGAATATGAATATCTGCCTGAAACGGTTGAATTGTACGGTCCTTGATATCCAGTTTCTTTGCCTTGAAATGAACGGTTCCCTGAACGGGCATGGAAAAGGTTTTTATTGGCTCCTTACTCTCCGTGTTTCGGACGTGTTTGATCTTCGACAGGAGGTTATCTACATCAATGCTGCCGGCTTCTACATCCAGGTTAATTCTTGGTTTTTCCGGAAAGTTTGGTGTAATACCGCCTGACATTTTCAGTTCGGTATCATCCCAACTTAGATCAACTGACTCAAGAGTAATTGTTTCAGTCGTTCCATTTAGAGAGATGTCTTTTACGAGAACAGGTGTCTTCAAACTGGTTGGCAGAGAGAAGTTTTTGCCGCTGAGTTTCCCTACCAGGCTGGTTTCTTTTGGATTTTTCAGGTTGAGGTGTATCTGCCCTTTGCCATCTACTTCAGTTTTTTTCTGTCGTTGATTAATCCAAGGGAGAAGCTCTTCCAGAAAAATATCGGAAGATCCGGAGGTGATCTCAAAAGTCTTGGTTTTGGCAAAATCAAGACTTCCGGAAAATGAAGAAAAAGATGACGAACCGACAGATCCGTTGAGTTTGTTCCACGTTATACCTGCTGGGCCATAGGTGAGCCCGCCACTGTCAATTTTAAGAGGGAACGGCAGTGTAGTGTAACGGGCGGCAGCCTTGATGTCAGACGCGGATACTTTTATTTCTAGATCATCGGTAGAACCCGAAAGCGTCAAGGATGCTTTGGCACTTCCATCGAGATCTTTTACTTTCTCCAGCTCATCGTTTATTCTTTGATCATCCGTCACATCTTTAAGAATTGCGGGAATCTCTGCAACATCTACCTGCAAATCAGCTGATATATCGAGTGGAAGTGGGTCTTTATTCAGGTCAATCTTCACTATTCCGTCCTTCACGGTTGATTTCTGCCTTTGCGCCAGGACATGCTCTGCAGCGAGAACTCCTTTGGTAATAGTGACGCTACCAGATACATCTGTTAACTCCAGCCTGGTCCCGGGTACATCAATCGTACCGTTTGCCAGGCTGGTCTGCAGAACAAGATTGTCAAGATCTGCAAGATCATCCATGGTATCGGCCTGACTGGATATGGTTAATTGTGGGATCGTACCGTCTTTCACTATTTCAAAAATGGTTTGAGTAACACTGTCTGATCCTGCCAGGACAAGAGATGACAAGCGGACAGTGTTGATATCGATAGTATGGCCTTGCAGTTGCACCTTCAATTTTGGGGATTGGTCTGATAGGCTGAAATTCCCAGATAGTCGCATTGATGGCTTGCCAATCGTGAGCTCAGACAAAGCAATGGCCGTAGAAGCCGAATTGATATTGATCCGGGCAGCGATGGTCTGAATGTCAAGCGCCACATTCTGCTTCGCTTTTTCCACGTGAATATCTGGTGCAGAACCCTTCAGTGTTATGTCAATATCCTGGTCACCGTGAACTGTTATATCAATCCCAACAGTGGCTTCACCGGCGACGATTTTTACAGGATTCTTGGAAAAAAACCCATCAGATACAGCGTCAAGTTTGAGCTTGTCGAGCTCAATATGAGCATTGCCGTTACGCGTGCCGTTCTGAACCGTACCTTTCACCAGGAGGCTGTCAAACATATTTGACGAGGAGGTAGTGTTGAAAGAAAGCGTATCCGATCTGTTTTCTATTTCAGCATCTATGCTATCAAATGTTACCGTGGTTGTTTTATTGTAGATGAGTGAAACACTGCCGTTTGAAACGATTCCGTTATCAATAGCGTAGACTGGTTTTGGCAGTCTTGACAGTGAGTGTAACAATGTTGGTACCAACCGACTGAATTCAACGGGGCCTGAATGTTTTTTGGGCTCAGCTGTTGATTCAGCTATCCAGACTGTTGCTTTGGGACGATTAATCGTGGTTTTGCTGAGGACAAAGCGCCCGGTAAAAAGTTTTATCAATTCGGGATATACTTCAACCGTATCAACTGAGGCTGACAAGGTCTCCGGGATGTCTATTTGAGGATTGACCAGAATGAAATGGGGTGATGGAAAAAGAGAGAGGGCTGTCGTGCTGTAGCGGAACTCACCGCCGATCAGTCGTGAGACTTCACTGCAGACTTTGCTTTTCAGGCTTGTTTTATCAAGGAGCCAAGGGCTTACAAGAACAGCAGCAGACAGAATAATCAAAACAGAGCATAGAGCTGCTATAATTGTAATAGATAGTTTTTTAACTCTGTTCATGAGAGATATTTACCTGAACAGAGGGCTGGTCGGCAAGCACTATATGGCTTTTCTTGGGATGGTTTGTATCAGGGTTACACCTACACCACTGGTTTTTCTACCCAGTGGGCAACTATTCTTCCGGATTCTCTCAATATCCACGGTGATCAAATCAGTCAAACAGCAAATTCACAACCAACTGGTAGCCTCCATTACAGGCAAATCCGGTCGTGTATGATGTCAGCCATAGACAAAAAGATTTTCCAGACATTGGCCAAGCGGGTTTCTCATAATAACAGGAGAAACCCGCTTGGGATAAGCATTTAATTTGACTCAGGACTGCTAATCGCTCGCCGGGTTGTTGTGCTCCCTGGTCTCCTCGGCTGACAACCGCGGACGATTCACCTTTGGTTAATTTGGTCCGACAAGATTGGCTTGCATGGATGTTGGCAAATGCTAAAATCCATGCAAACCATGGTCAGTCTCTTCCGGCGGCACCACGGGGTGGAATTCTTGAGATTTCCTTCATCATACCGCCAAATGGCGGTTCGGCGGCGGCAGTTGTTTTCCGTCAATTGTGGTTGTTGCGCTTGGGGAGCCCCGGGCACGCCTGTGGTTTCAACACTACCGGCCGCTGCCCCAGCGGCCGCAATGCTAACGACAACAAGACTCAAAACCATGAGCAACAGGAATTTTCTCATGCGTGGTTTTGACTTTATGGCGTTGTACATAACCGTCCTCCTTAGATTTCTGGGTTTATATCAGTTGATGCTTTATATGTTGTATGATGCTCTATGGTTAATTTTATCTAAAACCTGAATCCAACACCGAGTAATGGCCCGCTGAGCTTAAGATCTTCCATGACTTTATCGTCACCCAGGTCATAGCTCAGATATCGATAACCGAGCCGGATATCGCCCCAACCGAACCGGTAACCTACTCCACCAAACAACTGCCAGGTCAGCTCAGAACTGCCAGCTCCGATATCGGCATAGTAGGGCAGATACCATTTATCACTCAGTCTCAAGGAGCCTCTCATTCCGATTATACCGTCAACCATCCCGTCTGAGTCTGAACGCTCAACCAGCGGATTGCCCATGATTCCCAGGTCGACTTCAACATCGAGTCCCAGATATCGCACGCCCCCAACAACGGAAAGCGTTCCACGATCAGACTGAAAGAGCTCATAACCGACTCCAGCGTTCACGATCCACGATTTAATATCCAGATCAACCGAATTAGCACCAAGCAGCACCGGTTTATCAGCACTTCCCCCAACATCCATATAAACGAGATCGGCAATGATTGACCACTTGCCATACTTTCCCTCATAGCCGCCCATAAAAATCATGTTCAGGTTGTCAAGGATGTCCGAAGCATCAACTGAGATATCAGGACCAGATCCGGTGGGAACGTTCGTGGTACCGTCTATTCCCGCATACCATCCATAGATCGTGATCTCGTTCTGCCAGGTATCTGCCGCCTGGGTGGACGTAATGATACACAGGCACAGGGCAATCAGGATAATGGCTCCTCCTGCCAGGCTTCCTCGCTTGAATCGTCTTTGTTCTTTCATTTCTTCCCTCCTGGTGTTTACTTAAAATTCATTTCTTATTAATGCTTCGAAGCAGTGATGAAAAAGTTTTAACGTCTTCAACCCTGTTTACGTATTACAATGGTTTTTCCGAGACCACATAGACAAGGTTGTTGCCCCGAGGATGTCAGTCTTCAAGCGTGTTTTGCGTATGCACACTGAACTGTTCCAGACCACCAAGATAATCGGTCATTTGTTTGAGAATCTCAGTAGCGGCAGGGTCGACTGCCGGTATTTTTGCTCTGGATTCCAAAGCGAACGCCCCTATGATCAGCAAGATTGGAAAAAATGTAGACGTGTATGGATCGTTTCATGTTTGTTCATCTTCAGGGGTTACGTTTGATTTTGTATGATAGAAGAACTTTTCCGTGCAAGCATGTCAAGCAGCATAATCCACGATCTAATCTGAGATTCAGCCAAATCCTTCTGAAGATGGTAGCCACATATTCGAAATTGAATCCCGTCTCTTGTAAGCCTGTTCCCATTTATGAGATGTATGCAAAGTCTGCATTGATCTATAAATCTTTCTTGCTATAGCGATGGCCACTGGAATCGTTGTCTACCGCGTCATTTCTTCTGAGAGGGCTCCAAGCAGATGAGAGACCGAAATCGAAATGAAGGTTTCATCACCGACGCCCAAAGTTCGAACGTTGCTACCGACGCCCAAAGTTCGAACATTGCCGATGGTCAGTTTGAATCTCGATTTCCACAAATAATTACCGCGAGCCGGGTGGTTCTGTTTTCATGGTTTTCTTCCAGAACACGCCGGAAAAATCCTGATACAATGGTTCTTCTATCCCTGATTTATCGCGGAAATCTAACAGTGCCTCCCGAGCGCCTTTAATTAACCAGTCGTCCAGTATGAGGTATCCCCCAATCTCCAGTTTGTGATACAGTTGCTCAAGAACGGTCATCGTCGAGCCATACATGTCGCCATCGAGTCGCAATATTGCCAGTTTATCAATGCTGACCGTCTTTAAGGAGTCTTCAAAGAAACCCTTGACGAATACTATGTTGTCTGAAAGAAGGTTGAATTGTTCAAAGTTTGCTTTTACCTCTTCCAGACTTATTGCAAGATCCTTTCTGGTATGGTGTGTGGCTCCCTTATCCAGAGGCCATTTTTCTTCATCTGGAGGTGGCAGCCCTTCAAACGAGTCTGCTACATACACTTTCTTGTCGGTGTTCCCATGTGCTTTTAATACGCCTGCAAGATAAATTGTGGCACCACCTTTCCAAACACCTGTCTCGATAATGTCACCAGGGATACCATTTTTAATGCAATCTTCAGTGCAGTGCCGGAGTGTATCGAGCTTATGCTCGCCAAGCATCGATACTCTTTCCTCGAGTATCTTTTTCTTGAGAGAATTCAGATAAATATCTTCCTGAGCACCCTGTTGAAAATTATAGCTGCCATATTCTTTTACCCCATGCTTTTCTGAGAAGAATGCGATCTTTTTTAACTTATTTTTCTCGTATTTCTGCTGTTTGCGCTTCTTTCTGACGTCTAACAGGGTCTCAATAATACCCATAGAATGCTCCTCTGATCATTAAACTTGGCTGGTAAATATTGGTACATCCTATCCGAGTAACAAAACCTTGTAAATAATGTTCCATGAAAAAAATGTCCGTTTTCGCCCGACCTCATCAGATTGAAATGCCCCTGGAAAGATTGCTGAATTACTCGTGGCCCGGTAATGTCAGGGAGCTTGAGCATTTAATAGAACGAAGCGTCATTATGAGCCAGGGTAATAGCCTGGTCATCGGTGAACAGCTTGTACCTGATCTCGCGGGCTCACACAGTCAATCGATAAAAGACCTGACATCACTTGAACGTGATCATATCAGCAAGGTTCTCGGTATGACAAACTGGAAGATAGAAGGGCCAGGCGGTGCAGCGTCAATCCTCGATATTCATCCAAGCACGTTACGCTACAGGCTTAAAAAGCTTGATATCAAAAGGTATTCCTGACCCCTCGATATTTCGCAGATCTTTTATTGAAAATCGCAAACCGGCAAAGGGATAATTGTCCATTAAAAATGCGCTTTAACAATACATCTTCTCAATAAGTTCTTTGTGATTTCGAATAATGGTATTCTTTTTCAACTTGAAAGTCGGTGTCATCATTTCGTTTTCAATGGTGAATTCAGGGACGATAACCACCTTTTTAATGGTCTCAAACGATGCCAGATTCTTACTTTTCTCCGCTACCTCTGCGTTGACCAACTCAACGATGTCGGGATGCTTAATCAAATCATCCATACGCTCATGAGCGATATTATGTTTCACGGCATAATCTAATACGGTTATTTCATTGAGTGTAACCACGGCCGTAAGGTAGTTCCTCTTATCCCCAACTACACAGATCTGGTTGAGATAGAGGGATGTTGCGAGATTCCCTTCAATTCGTGAAGGGGCAATGTTTTTACCTCCAGATGTAATAATTATGTCCTTCTTACGATCAGTTATTTTCAGGAAATTGTTCTCATCAATGGAGCCGATATCACCGGTTTTCAGCCAACCATCCTCGGTAAAGGTATGGGCAGTTTCATCTGGCATTTTGTAATATTCCTTCATTACATTTCTACCCTTGAAAAGTACTTCACCATCCTCCCCGATCTTTTGCGATATCCATTTTCCTGGAGGACCGACGACCCCGAATCTATAATCGTCTGGACGATTTACATTGGAAAAAGAGCAGTTTTCTGTCATTCCTAATCCTTCCAGAATCAGCAGGCCTGCCGCGTGAAAGAATCTTGCAATGTCTGGATTTAATGGAGCAGCACCACTGATACACCATTTGACCCTGCCACCAAGGGCTTTATGAATTTTTGAAAATATCAACTTGGTAGCCAGCTTGTATTTCACGTGAAGGGTAAAAGGGATAGGTCGTTTTTCAACTTTGCATCTTGAGACTTCTGCGCCAACAGTACCAGCCCAGTGGAAAATTTTTTCAATAGCCCCGCCTTTAGCCTCAACCCCAGCAAGAATCTTGGTGTGAATTTTTTCGAAGACCCTGGGAACACTTACAAACCAATGCGGAGCTGCAAGCTGAAAATCTTCAACAAGCGTATCTATGGAACGGGCAAAAGATGTACAATTTCCAATTTTAATTGCTGCATTACAGCATGTTCTGGCAAAAACATGGGCAAGAGGAAGGAAGACAAACATCTCTTCGTCCTCATAGAAGTTTCCACTGTTTGTTATCGACTGGTTGGTAAAGATGATATTGTCATGAGTAAGCACGACGCCTTTTGGAACTCCTGTTGTACCGGAAGTGTAAACGATCCCCGCTGTATCAGTTGCTTCGACCTCGCCCAGACGATCAATAAATGATTTATCGTCAATATCTTTGCCAAGTTCGAGGAACTCATCGTAGGTGATAACCCAATCATTATCCGGAGCTTCATCATTAAACAAAATTACCTTTCTGACATCTGAGATACTGTCCTTAATCCCAAGTAGTTTTTCAAGCTGAGTAAGATTCTCCGCAAAAACCAGAACGCCATCAGAGTGGTTGATGATATATTCACAATCAGCAGGAAGATTTGATTGATAGATGCCGACGGTTGCGGCTCCCATACACATGTTGGCTACATCGGTCAGAACCCACTTATAGCACGTATAACTGAGGATATTGACTTTGTCTGTCCTTTCAACACCGAGTGCAATAAGACTCTTTGAAACAGCTTTTACCTGTTTGTAAAAAGTTTGCCAGGTGATGGAAGTTGGGTTGCCTTCCATATCAAACCACTTAAATGCTTGTTTTTGCCCACATCTATCAATGGTTTCGCGGAGCATTTCATGGTAATTCGCATAGTTTTTTATCGACATATATCCTCCGTTTGCTTTGATAAAATGAACGATTTACTTTCTGCGATCAAACTACTCCACAGCCTAACTCAGTACAGTATATATATAACCTTAACGCAAACGTAAACGCTAGAAAAAAATTTACCTACGATAAAATCACAAGGCAAATGTGCCTTCAAATAATCTCTCCATTTAACTTTTGGCTAACAATGTAGGATAGACACCTAAGCCATTCTCGCCAAAATGGAAAAAGATACCCCAAAATCCCTTAACTTGAACGATCACGAAAGATAGAAAAACTGGATGAAACAATTTAACAAACACGTTGAAACGATTATCAATTGTGTTTACAGCCGTAAGCTGGGACAAATATTTATATGTACTACCATTGATTATATGCCAATATCGGCCACATTTCTAGAAATGTCAGAGAGGCAATGGCAATGGCAATGTCAAAACGCCCAGCTTGACAAGTGACGCACTGCCGCGTTCGCGTGAACCGTCTGGACAAATACACTTCGTCTAAACAAGTCGGTTTCCAATGAGTTGTGTACATCAAGGTTCAACATAATTTTCATCAATGAAAACTGTCTGTTTATACAAAAACTGATATGGACAATTGGGGTTTTAGTCTTATTTTTCTAAAATGTAGTACTATGACGGTACCTTTATTTCCTGGTTTTAATACAGATACATAGACTTAATTCTGAACCTTGAGTGTTTTTTTTATACATTTACAAACGGGAGGAGTGAAATGAGTGTTCGAAAGATATCTCTGGTTGGTGGATTACTTGTGGGAGGAATATTGTTTGCGACCAGTATGGTTTCAGCAGCCGATAAGCCTAACATCTTAGTCATCTGGGGTGATGATATCGGCCAGTCCAACGTCAGCAGATACACAAATGGTATGATGGGGTATAAAACCCCAAACATCGACCGAATCGCTAAAGAAGGCATGACCTTCACCGACTATTACGGCGAGCAGAGTTGTACTGCAGGTCGCTCTTCGTTTATCACTGGCCAAAGCGTTTTTCGCACAGGGCTGTCAAAGGTTGGTCTTCCTGGCTCGGATATCGGCATGCGTGAGGAAGATCCCACCATTGCAGGATTGCTGAAGGGTCAGGGTTACGCAACTGGCCAGTTTGGTAAGAACCATCTGGGTGACAAGGATGAGATGTTACCTACTAACCATGGTTTTGACGAGTTCTTCGGTAATCTGTATCACCTCAATGCGGAAGAAGAGCCGGAAAATGAAGATTATCCAAAGGACCCCGAGTTCCGAAAACGATTTGGTCCAAGAGGTGTAATCCACTCTTTTGCTGATGGAAGAATTGAGGATACCGGACCGCTTACGAAGAAACGTATGGAAACGGTCGATGACGAGACCTCGGACGCCGCACTCGATTTTATTGAGCGCCAGCAGCAGGCGGGCAAACCCTGGTTTGTATGGTGGAGCGGAACTCGAATGCATTTTCGCACCCACGTCAAACCCGAACTGCGCGGTATCTCCGGACAGGATGAGTATTCCGACGGGATGGTCGAGCACGACATGCATATCGGCAAGTTCCTGGATAAGCTTGACGAACTGGGTATCTCTGATGACACGATTGTTTTCTACTCAACCGATAACGGCCCTCACATGAATACCTGGCCCGACGCAGCCATGACACCTTTCCGCGGTGAAAAAAACACAAACTGGGAAGGGGGCTGGCGGGTGCCTTCCATGGTGCGCTGGCCCGGCAAGATTAAAGCAGATACCTGGTCCAATGAAATCATGCATCATATGGACTGGCTTCCCACCTTTCTGGCTATCGCCGGTGAACCCGATGTTAAGCAGAAACTTCTGACAGGTTATCAGGCAATTGGCCGCGACTATAAGGTCCATCTTGATGGTTATAATTTCCTGCCCTACCTGACCGGCAAGGAAGAGAACGGGCCACGCAAGGAGATTTTTTATTTCTCGGACGACGGTGACTTGACCGCTCTGCGCTATCAGGACTGGAAGGCTGTCTTTTTGGAGCAGCGTGCTGAGGCAACATTCCAGGCATGGCGGGAGCCGTTTGTTCCATTGCGTGTTCCCTTACTTTTCAACCTGCGCCGCGATCCTTATGAGCGCGGTATGATTACTTCCAATACGTATGATGATTGGTTTCTCGATCGCGTCTACATGCTGATGCCCGCGCAGACCTATGTCGCTAATTTTCTGATGACCTTCAAAGATTACCCGCCACGACAGAAGGCTGCTAGCTTCAGCATTGATCAGGTGATTGATAAACTGGCCCCGCCAAACCATTAACGAAAGCTGTGTGACATTATTGCACAGCTAAAAGCTAACCAGGTTATTCAGCGAACAACAAAAAGGTCGAAGCGTGAAGCAATATACGCTTCGACCTTTGATTCATTTCCATTTAATAAGCAGGTATTATCAACTTTGGCCAGGTAAAATAGCTTTTTTATTATTCAGATTTTCATGCACGAATTTTTATCTTGAGGTTAATTTAATCTCAATACGCCGATTTTTGAGATAGGCCTGAACTGTATCGGCCGGGTCTATGGGGTGGAATTTACTGAATCCGGCAGCAGCCATTCGCTCCTCGGGAATCCCCTGGCTGGCAAGATAGCGGACAACAGATACAGCCCGAGCAGTCGATAATTCCCAGTTGGAGGGATACTGCCCAGTATTGATAGGTACTCTATCGGTATGACCATCAACGCGCAGGATCCACTGCAGGTCGTCTGGAATGCCGGGGCTAATTTCCTTGAGCACGCCTGCGAGTTCCTGAAGTTCAAGTTTCCCTTGATCGGATAGATCTGCGTTCCCCGAGGGAAACAATAATTCTGCCTGCAAGAGAAATCGGTCTCCTTCGATACGCACCATTGGATTATCGGCAATGATTTCGCGGAGGCGACCGAAAAATTCTGACCGGTAGCGCTCCAAGTCATTGACTTTCCGTGCCAGTTCGATGTTGAGGCGTTTTCCAAGATCGCTCAACTGTTCTTTCTGTTCCTCACGTTCAAGCTCTGAAAGTTTCAAAGCCGTTCCGATTTCGGCAAGTTGTTTACTTAATTGATTGATTTTCTGGCTGAGAAGAGCAACTTCTGCCCGTGCATCAGCTGTAAGGCTGCGCTCGTTTTCCAATGCTTGCTTTTGTTCGCCGATCAAAGCATAAAGTGCCTGAATCCTTATATCGCGTTGGTCAATGTCCCTCTGAGCGAGTACTGTTTTTTCCTGTTCATCTTCTAACCGGGCTTCAAGCGCCTTGCTCCGGTCTCTCAGGGATCTCGTTAAACTTTGTTCCTTATTCAGAGCGATCGCAGTGGCTTCAATCCGACTTTCAAGTTCTTGCCGCAGTGTCTGTAATGATTGAATATCTTGTTGCAGACTGGCAATAGTGCTCAGCTGCAGTTCGATTGTTTCACGATCTTCGATTCTCTTCCCTGTTAAGTTTTCGATTTCACCGTGTAAATTTGACTGTTCTATTGTAAGTACCTCTATTTCTGCTGACAACGTCACAATTTTCTCGGTCATCGCTGCGTTTGTCTCTTGCTCCAGTCCCAGTAAACCGGATATCTCTGCGATACGAAGATGTAAATCTTTCAACTCGCTATTCTGGTCAGTAAGAATGGTACTCAGAATGAATTGTGAAAGAGTAAAAATGAGTAACACAAAAATTATTATCATTATCAATGCCGAGAGTACATCTACATACCCCGGCCAGATACTAAATGACTCTCTTGAATAACGTGTGTTTGAAGCCATAATTAATTTTACTCCCCTTTATCGGGCTTGGGGCTGGAATCCGCATTTTGATCTGGATCTGATCGCCTCAGTAGCTGCTCCATGTTCCGGTTAGTTTTTTGTAATTCTCTTAACAACAGGTCAATCTGGGTTTGACTATTGTGCTGTTGCGATAAAGAATCGCCTTCACCGATTTCAGCACTTATTGTCCGATCAACCAGCTGTGTAACACTCGACAGCCATTCCTCAAGATCGTTGAAAAATCTGTTTTGCGCATGATTAGCCTGGATATCAATAAATCCGAGGACCAGAGACCCCCCTAACCCAAAGAGAGAAGAGCTAAATGCAGTCCCCATTCCTTCAAGCGGTTTCTGTAAACCGGTCTTCAGGGCCTGGAACATTTTATCGTAGTTTTGATCGCCGACTTCAAGTCCCCCGATAACGCCACCGACCGAACCAATGGTACCAAGCAACCCCCAGAAGGTGCCAAGTAAACCAAGAAACACCAGTAAGCCGATTAAATAGCGAGATATCTCTCTGGACTCATCTAATCGCCCACGGATTCCTTCAAGCACCGTTCGTAATGACAATGCCGACAGACTGAAGCGGTCGCGGTGCATTCCTTCAAGATGTTTGGCCAGCGGTTTGAGTAGCTCTGGGCTGTTGGCTACGGATAACCCAGCAGTTCCGGTACGGAAAATCTTTATCCAGTTGATCTCTGGTTCAAGAGTAATCACACGGCGGACGTTGAGTAGGATACCGATAACCAAAGCGCCGACGATAATCAGGTTGAAGCCCCAGTTGGACATGAACGCCTGCTTAAGCGGTATGTACAAGAGGGCGCAGATCAGCGAGACAATACCGATAAAAAGAAACATAATAAAAAGGTGGTAGCGTGGATTACTCATAATGTAGTCCTTCAGTTTGAAATGTTCTGTTATCCAAAAAGGATTGTATCAATAACCATGCTAATCTATCTGCTTTAACGCAAGCTCAATCTTACCCGTTTCAAAATATCATTTCTCTGTTTGGCTTCTATTCGATCCATTATCAGGTATAATAGAGAGTATTGTTTACAAGTTGTTTTTGATATGTTGCAACGGAGATTGTTGGGAAAAATGATGAAAATCAAATGGTTGTTTGTCTGTCCTGTCGTTGTTGTATTCAATATGTTCAGTACGTTCTGCTGCGCAATTGACTATAATGTCGGACCCGGGCAGGCCACTGCGGCCATCGGTGATGTTCCATGGGAATCACTTAATCCGGGCGATCATGTGTATATTCACTGGCGTAGCGATAACTATAAGGAAAAATGGGTTATCGGGAGAAGCGGAACGTCGGAAGAGCCGATTATCGTCAGCGGTGTACCAGGTCCCCAGGGGCAGTTACCGGTGATAGATGGCAATAACGCCACGACTAGAGACGCATTAGATTACTGGAATGAACGTCGGGGCCTGATAAAACTTGGTGGATCAAATGCCCCACCTGATTCAATACCGTCACATATTATCATCGAAAAACTCGATCTTCGGTCAGCACGGCCACCTTTTACCTTTTTCAACAGTGATGGGGAGCAGGAAGAATATAGCACCAATGCCGCCTCAATCTATGTGGAGGTGGGGCAACACATAACGATACGAAACTGTGTCATTCAGGATTCAGGAAACGGAATATTCATCGGTGCCCGTGGCGGTGATACTCAGGATATTCTTATTGAGAGCAATTATATCTACGATAATGGTATCGTGGGCAGATACTATGAGCATAACACCTATACCGCCGCTATCGGCATTACTTACCAGTATAATGTCATGGGGGCGCTGCGGGCTGGCGCGGGGGGCAATAACCTCAAGGATCGATCCGCAGGCCTCGTGGTCAGGCATAACTGGATAGAAAATGGCAATCGTCAACTGGACCTTGTCGATGCCGAGGATACGGATGTTATCGTAAACCATCCAGCGTACCGCAGAACTCATGTCTATGGAAATGTCCTCAAGGAAGCTGATGGTGAGGGCAATAGTCAAATGGTACATTACGGTGGAGACAGTGGAAACGAGGCGATCTACCGAAAAGGAACCCTCTTCTTCTACAACAATACAATTATTTCAACCCGATCCGGAAACACGACGCTGCTTCGCCTGTCCAGCAATGATGAACATGGTGATGTGCATAATAATATCATCTACCCGACAGCTGCCGGCAACAGACTCGCCCTCGTTGGCAGCAATGGTCGCCTAACCATTCGACACAATTGGCTCAAGAGTGGTTGGCAAATATCACACAGTTCGTTTGGCGGGACAATTATCGATGATGCCAGCAGTATCGAGGGAATCACGCCAGGTTTTGTTGACTTTTCACAGGACGATTTTCATCTCGAATTCTCTTCGTCAGCCCTGGATGCCGGTATCGCGCTGCATCCGGATTTGCTTGCTAATCATCCACTTACGCAGCAATACCGGTATCATCGGCAGGCTGAGAACCGAATCGATGACGGGAACCTTGATCTTGGTGCCTTCGAGACTGACCAGGGCATGAGTGGAGATGTTGACGGCAGTGGAGTCGTCGATTTGACAGATGCCATCCTCGCCCTGCGGATCGTGGCAGGGTCCGATAATGCTTTGGAGTTCCCACCTGCCTCAGATATTGGGGAAGACGGGAAGGTCACGCTCGAGGAGGTGCTTCACAGTTTATTGAGCGTCGCAGGCTTGCTTGAATAATAGAAAATACACGAGTTTTGCGAATTGTTCGAACCCTGTCTGGCGTACCAGTAAAATCAAGTGGTTGGCCAATTACTGGCTAACCACTTGATTATTTGATCAGTAGTAAATTGATGCCCAAATTGTTTTCTTTATTTTGCATTGAAGCACCTGCCTTTAGGAGCCACCTAAAGCGCGAGAAGAACGATTGCCGTAGCCGCCATGACAATCGACAAACCGGTCCCCACCTTGACGAAATCCTTCGTCTGGTATCCACCGGGTACCATAATCATCAGATTGCACTGATGTGCGAACGGGAGGATGAAGGCGCAGCTGGCGCCATAGGCCACGGCAAGAAACGCCATGCCGACATCGACGCCGCTCGATTCCGCTGCTGCGTATGCAACAGGCGACAAGATTACCGCTGCTGCGGCGTTATTCGACGTGGTGCTGAGCAATGCAGAAATGGCAAACAGCATGCCGAATACGTAGAAAGGCCCTAGGCCCATCCCCGCCGGGAACAAAGTCGCTGCCAATTTGCTCGCTACACCTGTCTGAAAGAGTGCATCACCGAGAGGAACCGTACCTATGATCAGGAAGAGGATACGCAGATCGATTGCTTTTTGAGCACCTCGAAGTGAAACGCAGCCGGTCGCCACCATCAGGAGTGCACTGGCGAGCGCACTGACCGCGAGGGGGTACAATCCGAGAACCGGAGGTAAGAGGGCAACCGCCAAAAGCAAAAGTGCGATCGGTGCGCGTCGGACATCCTCCTCGGAGCCCTGCCGATCCAGGATAAGCAGATCATCACTCTCCTCGAGCTTGCGGATGTTTTTGATCGGTCCGTACACGAGCAGGGCGTCGCCAAGCTTCAGCGGAGTCGTTGCAACGTCCTTTTCGATAAGCTTGCCGCGTCTCCAGATGGCGAGGACTGAGAGGCCGAACACGTCGCGAAAACTGATGTCTGCCAGGTTCCGATCGAGGAAAGCGGAGTGGGGTGAGAGGGAAACCTCTGCCATATTGATCCCGCGTCCCATTAGTAGCTCAAGTTCGTGCAGGGTGGCCATCTCGAAGGGAATCGACTGCTCTTCGGCGAGTTTTTGGGCGTCCTCCTCTTTCCCCTCGGCGAAGAGCACGTCACCAGCTTTGA
The DNA here is from genome assembly GCA_963776075.1 of uncultured delta proteobacterium. Taxonomy (GTDB): domain Bacteria; phylum Desulfobacterota; class Desulfobulbia; order Desulfobulbales; family Desulfocapsaceae; genus MADRE3. Next base: position 359,660 of record CAVZLG010000015.1, on the reverse strand, counting down.
TGGTCAGACCCTTTTGAACATTCAAGAATTGATCCCGAAAGCCCTTCTTGCGTCCGATCTGAACCACCTCGAGCCGGTACCGACTTCCGAGATTAGTATTTAAAATCGTACGGTTAGACAGTTCTGACCCGTACGGAATGGTCAGCTTGAAGAGCCTCTTCGCCGGATGGTACCGCTTTATCATCCGGTCTCGGTAGCTTTCCCTTTTCAGCGTATCGTCTGATCCGCGCCGGCCGAGCAACCTGGTTCCGATCAGGGTCATGTAGGCGATGCCGACGACCGAGATGGGAATCCCGACGACGGCGAACTCGAACATACCGAGGGTCCTTTCACCACCACTGAGTCGTTCGAGTTCACTGCCGAGAATAAGGTTCGGAGTAGTCGAGATCAGGGTGAGGGTGCCGCCGAGAATCGCAGCATAACCGAGAGGCATCATCAATCGAGAGGGAGAAATATTTGCCCTGCGTGAAAGTACCAGAACCGCCGGCAGGAAGACCGCAACGGTGGCGGCGTTCGACATGATCGCCGACAGCACGCAGGTGGTGACCATAATCAGCAGGATCAGACTCCACTCCTTCTTGCCACCGAACCGCTCAAGTAATTGTCCCATCAACGTAGCGACACCGCTTTCTTTGAGGCCGGCCGAGAGCACAAATATTGCTCCCAGAGCGATCACAGCGTTGTTGCCGAAACCGCGAAGTGCAGCCTCGGCTGGACTGACCGTCCCGGTGACTGCGAGCACGACGGGAATCGAGAGCGCGGTGGCCTCGAGAGGAATCAGCTTGCTGATGAAGAGCACCATGGCCACGACCAGCGTGGCAATGGCGATCCAGGCGTGAATATCCATCTTTCCTTATCCTCCGTATTTCTTCAAATTCCTTGTCTTGGTGTGAAGCGGCAAAACCAGGATCTTGACGTAGCCAGCTTTGATATTCATAGCGGCCAAGTCGGCATGAACAAGCAATTATGCGGAAATTTCACAATCCGCATTCTGAGCATTATACAGATTTCTGAATCTACTAAGAAGCCCTTTTTAGGGTTTGCGTTGCTCCTCTTTAAATCCGTAAATTACCAAAAAATCATCACTATCCCTGAATCAATGAAAACCATCCGATCCGATTTTTCCTTCCCCGAAAGCGGTCTTTTTGAGTGTTTCTCTATTTTTCATGGTGATAGTATATCCAACTCCAGCAGATTGGTTATAATGGCACTATGAAACAGATAACTGCCATTATGCTTGCGGCCATATTGCTTGTCGGGATGACTTTTTTTGCCTTCAAAGCATACCAAAATGCCAAATCGTATGAAGAGATGTCATATATCATTGTCAACAAGCACAACGTAACAGAACTCAGTTCCAATCAACTCAAAAAGCTTGGTGATATCCTCTCTCTGGGTTTTTATGATGGATACGATGAGGTGCTCAAGGAGCAAAAAAAGCTGATCGAAACGCAGGCACTTTTCAAACAAAAAGCATTACAATACACGATTTATGCGATGGGTGTAGCTGTTTTGCTCTTACTGCTCTATTTTGTAATGACCGTGCAGGCCTTTACCGTGATGGTAAACCTGACGGCCCTGATCGCTCTGGCAGGCGGATTATTAATGCCTATCATGATGATGAGCATTCACAAGGATGTGCAGTATCTTGGTGAGGTGGTGTTGACGATGGAATCCAAGGGGGTTCTGGGGGCGATCGCCAAACTTTTTGAGAGCCATGATTATGTTGTAGGGGGTGCGCTGCTGCTATTTTCTATCCTACTGCCCCTTATTAAGACGCTTTCGATGCTTTTTCTCGCTCTTTTTATAAAAAACAAATCGGCCCATACGGTGGTACAATTTTTTAAGATGCTCGGGAAGTGGTCGATGGCGGATGTGTTCGTTGTGGCGACTTTTCTCGTCTATCTCTCCGGAAGTAAGAATGAGACGAGCCGAGCCGAGGTGCAGGTTGGACTTTACTTTTTTCTGGCATATGTGATTCTCTCTATGCTGGCAAGTCTCAGTGCAGACAAAATGCTACAGGAAAAGAAGGCAGGGTAGAAGTATTTTTAAAACGTTTCTTTCTGGCCAGAGCCACTTTTTTTCCACGCCACAAAGAATGATCAATGAGAAATTCGTTAGTAGAGGTTAGGTATTCTGGGGTACAGTGACATATGCGCAACATCCTGCAAATAAATGTATTGCCCTGCAAGATACAATCACGTTCAGTACAAGGTGGTGAATCATGGATATGAAAACACTTGGCATCGGCATGGTCGGGGCGCGCTGGGGAGCACGCATGCATCACGCAAACTTTCAAAACCTGCCTTCAGGACTCGTCGAAATCCGCGGCGTCTGCTCCCGTACCCGGGAAGGCGCGGAAGCCTTTGCGCGTGACACCGGGGTTGCATTTGCGACAGACGACTTTGACGCGCTCCTTGCACGGGAAGACATAGATGTGATCGACATCTGCACGCCACCGGCGTCGCACCACGAGATCGCTATTCGGGCGGCCGAGGCGGGCAAACACATCATCATGGAAAAACCGCTCACTGGCTACTTTGGTGAGCCCGGTGATCGCGAGCCAATTGGCCACCATGTGTCTCGCGCTCGCATGCGCGATGGCGCGAGACGCAATGCTGAGGCTGTACGTGAGGCGGTACGCCGCAATGGCGTGCGGTTCTGTTACGCGGAAAACTGGGTCTATGCACCACCCATCGTAAAGATGCGCAACCTCATTGCTGTATCCAGGGGCTCGGTACTGGAACTGCGGGCCGAGGAGAATCATTCGGGGTCAAACTCGGTATTCTCCCGGGAGTGGAAATCGACCGGTGGTGGTGCCTTACTGCGCATGGGGGTACACTCTGTTGGCGCCTGTTTGCATCTCAAACAATGGGAGGGCGAGTGCCGCCTCGGTCGGAGCATCCGTCCTGTCTCGGTTCTGGCCGACACCGCGGACCTGATTCACACCCATGCCTCCGAGCGGGCACGGAAGGCGAACGCTCACCAGTGGATCAGCTCGGATCCGGTTGACGTGGAAGATTGGGCGAATGTGACCATCCGTTTTGACGATGGTTCGCGCGCCACCGTGCTTGTAAGTGATGTTGGACTCGGTGGATTGAACACACGCGTGACTGCCTTTATGACCGATGGCGTCATTAAGGCCAATATGACCGCGAACGATGCCATCGAAACGTACGCCGTGGATGCGGCGACATTCGACGACGAATACTTCACGGAAAAACTCGAAACCAAAGCTGGGTGGAATCGCCCGAGTTGTGATGAAGACTGGTTCCGCGGGTTTGCACAGGAGTTCGAGGATTTTGCGCACGCAATCCGAGACGACCGTGAACCTCGTGCGGGCATAGATCTAGCCGTGGATTGTGTCAATCTAATCTATTCCGCCTATATGTCCGCTGAGGAAGGCCGGACGGTGAACCTGGAATAGCTTTTTCCCCGGCAATGACCATATGCCGATAAGCTAATAGTAATGCTCACTGTACGTTTTTCCACCACGTATTAATGACTGTTATTCGGCCCGCAATGCTTCAACAGGATCGAGATTGGCCGCATGGCTGGCTGGCAGCACCCCGGCAATCAGGCCGATGACCGCTGCAAGAATTTCTGCATAAAGCGCATACTGCCAGGGGGTATGGGTCGGTAGTGCTGGAACGAATTCACCGAGCAGCCAGGCACCCCCGGCCCCGATAATTAATCCAGCCAGGCCGCCCAGACCGGCAAGGACGACTGCTTCACCCAGGAAAAGGAAGAGAATCTGCCGGCGGTCGGCACCAAGAGCTCTGAGCAGCCCGATCTCAGGAATACGCTCATTCACAGCGATGGTCATGATGGTGATAATTCCCACGCCGCCAACGAGCAGCGAGATCGCACCAAGACCGCCAACGGCAAGTGTGAGGATGTCCAGGACCGAACCGAGAACCTTCAGCATTTCATCCTGGGTGGTAATCGTGAAATCCTCGTAGCCGTGCCGACTGATCAACATCTTTTTTAATTGTGCGGCGATTGTCTTTGATTGCAGACCTTCTCGATAGAGAACATCTATTTCCATCAGGCTTTCAAGGTTAAAAAGGCTCATCGCCCGACTCGTTGGAATATAGACGGCATCATCAAGGTCAAAGCCGAGCATCTGTCCTTTTGACTCCATGACTCCAATGACCCGAAAGCGCTCGCCACCAATCCTGACAAGTCGGCCCAGCGGACTGCTGTTGCCGAACAACTCGTGATACACTTTACTCCCCAGAACGACAAAGGAGCGGGCCGTCTGGCTGTCATCATCGGGCAGAAATCGGCCCATGGCAACGTTAATCTGCCAGACTTTTGACCCGGAAGGTCCAACCCCCAGTATATTGGTACGGCGGCTCCGCTTTTCATGTTCCACCGCAGCGTTTCCCTGGATTACAGAAACAGTGTCGATAACCCCTGGAATATGCCTGAGCGCTTCTTCGTCATCGATTGTCAGTGGCCGAACCGTATTGATAAGCGCTCCAGACATCCCTGCGGTGGTGGTACGACCGGGGTTGATTCCGATCAGGTTGGTGCCGAACTGGGTAAACTCGGCCAGGGTGAAGCGATGAACACCTTCACCGATAGAGGTGAGCAGAACGACGGCGGCGATACCGACGGCAATGCCAAGCAACGTCAAAAAGCTACGCAGACGCTGGTCAAGCAGGGAGCTTAAAGAAAGCCTGAAAATGTCTCTGAAAAGCATAGCCGATCACCGTCTGGAAAGGGCAAGAACCGGGTCGAGCCGAGCGGCCTGCCGTGCCGGTAAAACACCAAAAACAAGCCCCGTAACGAGGGCAACACCGACCGCTGCAGCAAGTGACCACGTCGGTGCGGAAATTGGTAACTGCGGAAAAATTCTGGACAGCACTTCATTAGCAAGCGCAGCCAGGATAAGGCCAAGATTTGCACCGATCAAGGAAAGGATTGCCGATTCTGCCAGGAACAAAGAGATGATCTGTCCCTTCGGCGTGCCGATAGCCTTGAGCAGTCCTACTTCAGCCTTGCGCTGAGAGACAGCGATCAGCATGACGTTCATAATTAAAATACCGGCAACAGCCAAACTGATGGCGGCGATCCCCGCCACCGTCAGCGTCAGGACTGCGAAAATCCGGTCAAAGGTTGCCAATACAGCATCCTGGCTGACAACGGTGATATCATCTTCGCCATCGTGACGTTCTTTGATTGTACTGATAATCGACTGCTTGGCTCGAGCGATGGCTTCGCGGTCCCGAGCCTCTATCATGATTCTGAAAAGGGAAGGGTTGTCAAACAGTGCCTGGGCAGAGGCCACCGGGATGACGATGACATCGCCCATGTCCAGGCCGACCGACTGTCCTTTTTTTGCCATGACTCCGATCACACGAAAGCGGCGGTCGCCTATCCGGAGCGTTTCTCCCAGGGGTGATGAATTGCCAAAAAGCTCTTGCTTTGTTTTGTAACCGAGTACGCAGATCGATGCTGCACGCGACGGGTCCGACTCGGGAAGAAATCGACCCTGGGTCATGTTCATTTGGCGGATATGATAGAGATGGGGTGTCGATCCGATGATGGTTACTTCCCGTTCTCTCCCACCCTTGGAAACAGGTGCAGCACCAACAGATATAGGTGCCACGTAGCGGATGGTTGAGGAACGCAGCAGTGCGGTAGCGTCATCTAAGGTAAGATCACGGGGTGTTATGCCAAGCAGGGGAGGAGGCCCACCAACGGTCTCAGAGCGCCCAGGCAGGACAATGAGCAGATTGGTTCCAAGTGATGAGAACTCGCCGATTACATAGCGCCGTGCTCCCTCGCCCAGAGCAGACAGCACGACAACCGAACCGACGCCGATAGCCATGGCCAGGAGCATCAAGCCCGTTCTTGTCGGGTAGCCGGATATAGCCTTCAGGGCATAGCGGATAATGTCGATAAGTTTCATATCGTTAATCCTGTCGGTGTTCAGCTCGAGGTATCTGAGTCGATCAAACCATCAGCCATACGTATCCGTCGTTTGGAGCGTTTACCCAGTTCCGGATCATGTGTAACAATGATCAGGGTCAACCCCTTTTGATTGAGCGCTTCTATAATGTTGATTACTTCCTGTCCGGAAACGCGATCAAGATTTCCGGTTGGTTCGTCGGCAAGCAGAATATGAGGCTGCATAATTGTCGCCCGGGCGATCGCTACGCGTTGACGTTGCCCCCCGGAAAGTTGGTCTGGGCGATGCTTGGCTCGATCAGACAAGCCGAAGCTTTGCAGGGCCTGGTTAACCCGCTCTTTACGTTCACTGCCGGCAAACCCGGCCAACATCATTGGCAGTTCAATATTTTCCGCGGCTGACATGCGTGGAACGAGGTGAAAAAACTGAAAGACAAAACCGATTTTATGGCGCCGCAGTGCTGCCTGCTGGGCATCACCAAGCGTCGTCATGTTTTCTCCCTCAAGGAGATAGGAGCCACTGTCGGGCCGGTCAAGCAAGCCTATAACGTTCAGCAGGGTTGACTTGCCGGAGCCAGAAGGTCCCATGATGGAGACATACTCTCCTGAAGAGATGGTCAGGTCAATATCGTGCAGGGCCGTTACCTGTTCGTCACCCACCATGAACTGTCGGTGTATTCCAGACAGGTTGATCATAGTTGACCTTCAGCGAGTAAAACGGTGACTCCATCTTTAAGCTCTGGCTTGTCGACGTTTACCACAACTTCAGTCCCTTCATCCAATCCGGACACGACTTCGGTAACGGCCCAATTGCTCAGTCCGGCGGTAAAGGTGCGTTTGCTGATCGTACGGTCCTGACCCGAATAGACATAGACCGCGTTACCATCCATGACCGCTTCAGAGGGCACCTTCAGGGTATCGGTACGAACATCAAGGATAATTTCCACATCGGCGCTGTAACCAGCGAGAAGGTAGGAAAAATCATTACGATCAACAAAGTCCACCTCGATGTCGACCGTCCTGGCCTGCTTCGCCAGGTCGAGAACATACGGGGCGATACGGCGTACTTTTCCGGCAAAATCCCGGCCACGGAAGGCATCAAGTGTAACCCGGGCAACCATACCGATCCGAACTGCTGCGGCATCCACTTCGTCGATCGGGGCAGTTATATAAAAACAGGTGTTTTCAATGAGGTCAACAACTGGAGGTGTCTGTACGCCGACAGGTGAGGGGGTCACATATTCATTCAATTCCCCTTCAATTTTGGCAATGATGCCGGAAAAGGGAGCGATAAGTCGGGAGCGGGAAAGGTTGGCGTGGGTCAGCGAAACATGAGCAAGACTCATTTGCACCGAGGCGCGGGAAGCGTCGCATTTGGCTCTCAGGGATGCGGCCTCAGTGACGGCCATATCTGTTTGTTCCTCTGAGCCTACTCGGTTTTTTAATAAGGTTTGTGCCCGTTTTGCCTGCCGTTGGGCCTCCTCGGCTGACTGACAGGCTGCCTCGGCTTGGGCTTTGGCAACGGCTGCCTCCTGTTCTGCTACAGCGACTTGAGCCGAGAGGTCTTCGTTCCAGATCTCCAGCAGCAGATCGCCCGTTTCAACCTGATCGCCTTCGTGAATGGGCAGTTCTGCTATTTGGCCGCCGATGCTTGGCGACAGTCGGGCTCGCCGACAGGCGTTTACCGTGCCAGCTCGGGTATTCGCAACAGTTTTTTCAACAATCCCCCGGGTGACCGGCCTGACCATCACCTCAACCGGCTTGGCTCTTGTTTTCTGCCAGATCAGAAAAGCTATACCGGCTATCACCAGCAACACCACGAGCCATCGAATCAGCCTGCCCATGTCAAATCTCCGTTTGCTTTTTACTCTCAGGATCTAACCGTAAAGTTCCTTCCATACAGCCACAATTGTTTATTTAACAAGTCAAAATTGATAAACAGATCATACTTGTGCATAATCGAAACTCGAGCATCGTGCCATGTAAAAAAAGTAGTGCAGTCTGCCGCTTCTTTGCCCTCATTGCCGCGGTTTGATGAAAGTCATCAGCTTCATCTATGAACGCAAGGTGATTAAAAAGATTTTGGATCTGATGATTTCGGAATCTGGATAACCGGTTTTATCTTACTCAAGTCTTCAATGGGGATATGACACTTGATAACGTGTCTATCACCTACCACCATTTCTGGTGGTGGCTCTGAATCGCATATTTTACCTATTTTACGATGACAGCGCGTGCAAAAAGGGCAGCCGTCAGGCGGGTTCATCGCACTTGGCAAATTCCCTTCCAGAACTATTTTCCGTTTGGTTATTTCCGGATCAGCAATGGGAACTGCTGATAAAAGAGCTTCTGTATAAGGATGATATGGAGGGGCAAAAATTTCTTCAGTACTTCCCCGTTCCAGGATATGCCCAAGATACATGACAACAATACGATCAGACAGATAACGGACAACGCTTAAGTCATGGCTGATAAACAACAAAGTGGTTTTATGTTCCCTTTGAATATCCATTAATAGTTCAGTCACAGCAGCAGCCACAGAGACATCCAGAGCAGATACAGGCTCATCTGCAACAACAATGCTTGGGTTTCCGGCAAATGCCCTGGCAATACCGATACGTTGTTTTTGTCCACCAGATAATTGTCTGGCCTTTCTAAAATAAAAATCTCTTGGAAGTTTAACGGTATCCAGAAGGGTCATCACCCGGTCGAATATTTTCTTTTTGTCTGCCTCGATACCGAACTGCCGGATAACTCGTGATATCTGCCCGCCAATGGTATGGCTGGGATTTAAGGTATCAAAGGGGTTTTGGAAAACCATTTGCAGTGACCGGATCTGTTTGGTTGATCTGTCCCTGACCTCTATATCTGCGATATTTTTACCATTATGACGAATTTCCCCGTCTGTAACCGTCTCAAGCCCCATAAGAACTCTGGCAAAAGTGGATTTCCCACAACCGGATTCACCCACAATTGCGACAGTTTCACTTTCATGTGCTGTGAAGTTTAACGCTTCATTGGCTTTAACATGACGAATACTTTTACCGCTAATCAATGCCATTAATGAGGAGTCTTTTACGTCATAGTATTTTTTCATACCATCAACATCAAGAACCTGCTTACCGATATCAGGTGATTGCTTTGCATCTTCCAGGGGCAGATTATCTGTTTCATGATCAATGTCCATATATCTCAAACAGCGGACCCTGTGATTCTGTTGACCATTTTCAACTAGTTCCATTTTAAAATGACCTTTGTCACAAAGGTCTTTTTTAAAATAATCGCACCGGGGGCCAAAATAACACCCGGAAGGTCGTTCAAAAGGAAGAGGCAATTGACCACGAATCGGTTTAAGGGGCGCTGTGTTTTTATCGGTAGTGGGTAACGGGATACAGGAAAAAAGGCCATGCGTATAGGGATGTTTGGGTGATTTAAAAAGAGAATGAATGGTTCCTTCCTCAACAACCTCGCCAGAATACATAACAAATACACGGTCACATGTTTCTAAAATTAACCCCAGGTTATGAGATATGTAAATCTGGGACGTACCGAACTTCTTACTGATATCTCCAATCAGTTTTACGATTCCGGCTTCAACAGTGACATCAAGAGCGGTGGTTGGTTCATCCAATAATAAAAGAGATGGTTTGGATAAAAGTCCCATGGCAATGACAACACGCTGTTGCTGACCCCCGGATAACTGGTGCGGGTATGATTCCATAACCCGTTCCGGGTCGGGAAGATTGACGTCAGAAAGCATTTGCACAGATCGTTCACGGGCGTCTTTTGTAGAGATCTTTTCATGGGCAAGTGGTACTTCCATGAGCTGTGTGCTGATTTTCAAGCTCGGGTTTAAAGAGGCAAAGGGTTCCTGATAAATCATGGAAATTTCTGACCCGCGAACGCTGCGCAATTCATTCTCGTTTAACGTGGTTAAATCTCTTCCCTTAAACGTAATACTGCCGCTTTTAATACCGCCATTTGCACCCATATACTGCATGATCGCCATGGCAACAGTTGATTTTCCGCAACCTGACTCACCCACCAGACCAATGGTTTCCCCTGGTTTAACAGTTAAAGAAAAATCAACAACGGCAGGTATCTCACCAGCCCTTGTATAGTATGAAATACAGAGATCTTTGCAGACCAGTAGTGGTTCTTGGCTGGTATCGATTATGTTAATTCCTCCCTAATCACGCATTGATATTTCACGCAAACCATCTGCTAAAAGATTGAATCCTAGAATCAATGATGAGATTGCAATACATGGAAAAAGAGTCATATGGGGAAAAGCCATGGCCATTTGACGCGTTTCGTTTACCATACCTCCCCAGTCAGGATCTGGTGGTGGCAGGCCAAGTCCAAGGAAGCCCAGAACACCAATAGTAATTATGACATACCCCAAACGCAGGCAGGCATCCACAATTAAAGGCCCCCTGGCATTGGGTAAAATTTCAAAAAGCATAATTCTCCAGTCACTTTCGCCTCTTGTCTGCGCAGCAGCCACATAGTCCCTGTTACGAAGGTCCAGAACAAGTCCCCGAACAATGCGCATGATACCTGGAGAAGAGGCAAATGTGATGGCAATTACTATATTCAACCCGGAAGCACCAATGGTTGCAATAACAATGATGTAGAGGACCAATACAGGAAAGGACAGGATAATATCTGAAATTCGGGACAGGATGTCATCTACCCATCCCCCACGATATCCGGCCATTAGCCCCATTAAAATACCCACAGTATATGCACTCAAAGTGGCAAGTGGTGCATAGATCAAGACCGTACGCGACCCCCAGACAATGCGGGACAGGATATCTCGACCCATGTGATCCGTACCCAACCAGAATGTATCACCTGAAGCGGCCATCGTTCCGGGTTTAGCAAAGGGCATAATTGCTGCGTTGGGCTCAAATTGAGTAATTAACGGAGCAAATATTGCCACAAGCACCCAGAATAGCACCAGAAAAGCACCAATCATCCCAACCCAGCTTTCCCGCAAGAGTCCGACTGATTTTATAGTGCGCAAAATCACAGCGCCATACCCGGCAGTCGGCATCTCAGTGTTTGATTTAGTTGTCATGCAAAAACTTCCTTAGCTGAAACGTATGCGTGGATTAAGAAAGGTATAACCAATATCAGCAATGGTTTGGGATCCTACTGCTACAACAACAGCCACCATTGCACAGGCTTCTAAAAGTGCAATATCATTATTTAAAGATGCTTCTAGAATCAGAGCACCAAACCCTTTATAAGCAAAGAAAAATTCCACAACAATCACGCCGGATAATAGCCAGTTAATTTGAAGCATGATAACGGTGAAAGGGGCAATTAACGCATTCCGCAACGCATGTTTAATAATCACCTGCCGGTATGGAAGACCTTTCAAAATCGCAGAACGAATGTATTGGGATGTCATCACCTCAGCCATTGAGGCTCTTGTCATACGGGCAACATAACCAAAGTCATAGACAACCAATACCATCACGGGAAGGATCAGTTGTTTGAATTCAAATCCACCAGACATGGAACTGGTTCCAGGCAGCCACTTTAATCCAAATACAAAAAGGGCGGAGAAAAATACAGCACTTGCAAATTCGGGCACCGATGTGGTCAAAATGCCGAAAACCGATATGGTACGATCCAGGATGGAACCCTCCTTCATTCCGGATAAAACACCTAAAACAAGTGATAAGGGAATCATGGTGGCAAATGTCCAGAATCCTAAGATCGCTGTGTTCCACAATCTGGGTAGAAGGACTTCTTTTACAGGGCCTTTATAACGAATGGACGTGCCAAGCTCACCTGTGGCAAAGTTGACCAGCCACTTCGCATAGCGCAGAACAACCGGTTGATTATATCCCTGCTGATCCCGCCACAACTCTTTTTGTTCGGCAGAGGCAAAGTTACCCAGAACGCGGGTGGCCGGGTCACCTGTAAGACCTGTTTCCAAAAGCAGGAAAAGAATTATTGATACTACAATCATGGTAAAGATCATGAAACCGATTCGCTTTAAAAGCAGCAATATCATATTGATTCCTTTTTCCGGACTTGCATTTTGAAAACTGGTAAGGGGGAAATAGTGTTCCCTTTACCAGTGGTGTAACATTGTTATCAATTTAGGCCATGGAAACCTTGTGAAAACGGTAGTAATTGGTCGGATGCATTTCAAATCCAATCACATTATCCCTCGTTGCAGTAAAAACAGAGCGGAAGAAAGGCTGTACTATAACAGCATCATCCTGCAAGATCTTTTCAACCTTCTCCATTTTAACCCGACGCTTTTCAACATCCAGGGTTGATTCCGCATCGGTCAGGGCGTCATCAAAGGCTGGATTATTATAGCTGGACTCATTCCAGGGGACCCCGGAACGGTAGGCAAGTCCCAGACACATGACACCCAATGGACGGTGAGCCCAGGTGGTGAGGCTCATGGGTGCTGTCATCCAGACATCCCAATATTGTGCAGAAGGCATTACATTCATTTTGATGTTGATTCCGGCTCTTGCAGCATCTTCTTTAAGCACGGCAACGGAGTTCTGTTCCCATGTACCATTGGTATTCCCAACGTTGCAGGTTAATTCAATGCCATCCGGGTACCCTGCTTCTTCCAGCAGTTTTTTTGCACCGGCTATATCTTGTTTAACCGGACCAAGTTTAAAATACTCGGGGTGAATAGTTGCGACATGATGATGTTCTCCAACAATTCCTAGATCTTGCTGGGTGATTTTGAGTTGTCTTTGGGCATCGCAACATTTTTGAACTGCTTTTCGAACACGGATATCATCAAAGGGTTTTTTGTCTACCTTCATTCGGATAACGCCTGTTTGTGCGCTTGGAACTGAAACAACCTTGACCCCTGGAATATTTTTGGCAGATTCCAGTGTTGTCAGATCAAGATCATAGATGGCATCCACTTGTTTGGAAGCAATTGCAGCAAGATATGCTCCGGCATCCTTGCCCAGGTCAATGAAGCGGATCTCATCAAGAAAAACCTCGCCCCCCCAATACTTTTCATTGCGCTTTTTCAATACGGCTATCTCACCAATTTTGAGTTTTGAAAGAGTGTAAGGACCGGTACCCACTGGATTTTTAGAGAGATCTCCGCCTTCTTTCTCAAAATTACGATGAACAATAGCAGCCGGATAGTTGTAAAGATTTTCAGGAATTGATAAAACAGCTGATCTCAAGTTAAGCCTTACCGTATAATCGTCAATTTTTTCCACTGCACTTTTTATCATTCGCTTGATAGGGTTGCCTTTTTTGTCTTTCTCGCCGGTTTCTTCAAGCATTGAATCAAACAATCCGAGGTTGGATGATCCTGTTTTCGGGTCCAGCCATCGGGTAAAGTTGAATACCACATCATCTGCAATAAAATCATCTCCATTTGACCATTTGATCCCTTTACGAAGGTGGAATGTCCAGGTTTTAAGATCATCAGATGCTTCCCAGCTCTTTGCCAAATAGGGTCTGGTAATATTATCCGGTCCTGTCTCCACTAAATATTCAACAATATGCCGGGCAACAATAGCCTTTTCACCCCATGAATATGTTGCTGGATCAGCCATTTCCTGTACTACCATACCAAACTTCAAAACCCCTCCTTTCTTCTGTCCGGCATGAACTGAAGAAATCAGATCAGGTAAAATATCTTTACCCAGTATTGAACTGGCAAGACCATAAGCAGTGGTAACAGATAAGCCCAATAAGGTTGTTGTTCGTATAAACTCCCGCCGAGAACATTTACCTTCAGCAAGGTTTTTTTCCATTTTTTTAACACCGGGATGTACTCTTTTTAGTGCCATAAAGTAATTTCTCCTCCCCATTTAGGTTAAATTTGGTAAAGCTAAAAGTCGATTGTTCATTTGTCAAAATTCCATGGTGTTCGAGCTTAAAAAAGATTTTAAAACACCGTCAAGAATAAAAAACTGATGCGGCAGCGATCGCGGATCTTTATAAAGAACGCTGGCAGATTGAGCTGTTTTTCAAATCGATAAAGCAGAATCTTAAGGCAAAAACATTTCTCGGTACATCAAAAAATGCAGTCCTCATTCAACTATGGATTGCGCTGTATGTTTATCTCACCTTATCGTTTCTAAAATGTAAAGCAAGACGTGGCATATCTCTGACGACTTTACTGCGATTGCTTAAACTCAGCTTATTCGAAAAGCGATCATTGATGGACTTACTCAAACCACCAGACAAGACTGAAGTGCCTTTTTCTCCCCAACTTTTACAATGGAATGAAATATGAGACAGCAGTGATTTGCACTGTAAATATTCCAAGATTTAAAAAATAAAAAAGCTCTCGTTTCTCTAGATGGTGAAGAAGAAGATACTAAGGGGGTTATAAGGGGTCAAGTTTTTCTTTGGCCTTGAAAAACTCTGCCACATCAGCATGTGCTGGTTTTGTGGAAAGGGCACACTGTTGGTTTTGATGAGTGCCATTAATCTAAAGGCTGGCATACTTAATTAGTAAGCTGACTTTGCTTCTTCGAGAATGCGTCTCATATGTCTCATATCGGTCCCGCAGCAACCTCCAACAATATTGAAATGTGGATACAGCTTGCGAAGGCCACCTACAAGGGTGCCTAACTCGTCCGGGTTGCCTTCGTCGAGCTCCTCAGCTACCTCCAGTTCGGAATGACTGCAACGGGAGGCGTTGGCAACGACACCCCTTAATCGATGCATCCATGGTTCATTGTTAAAGATATCAGAGAAATGGTCCGGGTGGGCACAGTTGACTAAAAAGTATAAAGCTCGGCCATCCGACTCATAATCAACTTTTTCGATGGCTTCTTTAAGTGGCATGCCAGTTGGTAAACGACCATCTGTTTCAACGGTAAATGAAATTGAGACCGGCATGTCATATCGATGTGCCGCACGCACGACACCTGCTGCTTCCTCGGCATAGCAAATCGTAGATGCGCTTATCAAGTCGGCCTCGGTATTGGAATAAACTTTAATTTGCTCTGCGTGGTAACGCTCTGCTTCCTCCACACTCATTAGACCGGAAGGTTCATACCCATCGCCGCGAGGTCCTACCTGGCCACAAAGAACTGTTGGGAGGTCACCTTTTTCTTCTCGAACACTTGCGATTAATTCAATCGCCTCGATGTTAAATTTTTTGAGATCGTCGGGTGAATAGCTAAGATCTGCTCCCCTCTCTCGATTCGCCACCCAGGTAACAGAGTCAAGGATTACAGCAACACCTAGTTCACGGGCTAATCCCGCCAGGTTGGAATAATACTCACGAAGTATATTTTTACCTTCTAAAGTTGAGAGTAGTGGATAGGAGGCAAATCCGGGTAAATCGATTCCACGATTGTAAATAATTTCGGTATCCATGCCGGTGTAGCAAGCAAAGATATCGTTTCCAAGTTGGGGTAGATTATCTCGGTATCTAGCCATTTTATTGTCGCCTGTTGGTTTTATGCGGTCTGACTACAGGCCGCGATTGTGAATTCTCATTATAACGCCTCCTTTACCGACCAGAAAACCGAGGTTATCGACTCTAAAATACATAGAAGGCTATTGGCAAAGTTAATCATTATCTTAGGTGTAAACATTATGATTCTTCCAGAAAGCCTCCCTCTTGGTAGTAAATATGTCAGGTTGACACTATGCCTGTTGCTCTTCAGATCGAAATTATTTGGAAATCGATCACCTACTCATGGACTTGAAATCGGCGATGCTCAATTTTTATCTCTACCCTAGAGTTTACTCCTTCCATCTCTTTACCGAACAGCTGCAAGCTGAGTGATTGACATATCTTTAAAAAGGAATAAGGTGATTGCCGATCTTTTGGTGTCTCAAATAAAAAAGGAAAAATAACGTTGTCAAGTAATCAAGACAGACCAAGTAAAAAGGGCGCGCTAGCCTTTCTTGCATTGATCAGTGCATTTCCTCCTCTCTCTACGGTACTCTACCTTCCGGCTCTACCTCAGATGGTAGAGGTACTTGATACCACTCAGGCTAGTGTAAACATGACGCTGAGCATGTTTTTTTTGTTTTTCTCAGTAGGATTGTTGTTCTGGGGACCACTAAGTGAAAAATTCGGCAGAAAGCCCATTCTGTTATCGGGGTTGACGATATATGTATTTGCGAGCGTGTTTTGTGCATTCAGCCAGCAGGTGGAACAGCTTATCGTTGGCCGAATCATACAGGCATTAGGAGGCAGTGCCGGAACAGTAGTGGCCACAGCCATAGTGAAGGATCTTTATAGTGGTCGCGAACGGGAGAAGATTATGGCCACCATCATGTCCATGGTGATTATTGCCCCAATAGTTGCACCGGTTCTTGGTGCACTCCTGTTGAAGTATACGTCCTGGCGGACCATCTTTCTTATGCTGGCAGCAATTGGGGCTGTAGCACTATTGAGAGGGATGCTTTTTCGGGAAACCCTGTCTGGGAAATACACAGGCTCGGTAATCGGCTCCTGGTGCAGACTTTTTGTGGTCTTGAAGAATCTAGGATTTTCATCCCTGTTGCTGATCTTCTCCCTTGCTCCGATCGCTCTCATGGCTTTTCTGGCCTCTGCTTCCTATATCTATATAAACGAGTTTGGCCTTACAGAAGGACAGTTTAGTCTTTTTTTTGCATTTAACGCCACATGTGCCATGGCCGGTCCTACGATCTATATGTGGATGAGGAGACATATCGAACCGAAATTGATTATTACGGGGTGCTTTACTCTGATATTTGTCTGCGGAGTAATTGTTTCCGTCTTTGGTCATATATCTCCCTGGTTGCTTGCCTTGTCGGTCGGACCGGTTACGATGGCAGTAATCATGGTGCGGGTTCCAGGGACCCATTTGATGCTGGAACAACAGGAGGAGGATTCAGGGTCCGCATCAGCGCTTATTAATTTTTTTGCAATGTTCATGGGAAGCATGGGGATGCAACTGGTCACGCTTTGGCCCGATACCCTTGTCACGAATCTCGGTCATATCCAGATTGGTGTAGGCATAGGTTGTAGTGTGCTGTGGTTACTCTGCCGCAACAAATCGTTTATTATCCAGCCTCCAGCCTGAAAAAGAAAGGTGGGATGGGGGGATATTTTCACCTAAACAACCTGGCAAATTCCCGGCATTGGTGTTACAGATCTTAGATGGCGACTTATAACTCGTTTGCCGGATGAACCATTTTTTATACATTGAGAACAGGTTTTCAACCATGTCAGAAATACGAACTGGTCGACAAAAATATTATAATATTTTTGCTCACTTTTATGATTTTTTCATAAAAATACATGCCGGTCGCCACAAAGACGAGACTCGTAAGTTTTTAGTAGATTCATCCCAAATAGACAATACAAACCAAGCCAGGATATTAGATATCTGTTGCGGTACCGGATCGGTTACTCTTTCTTTCGCTGAAAAATATGCTGACGCTCTGACAACCGGTTATGACTTTTCTGCTGGTATGCTGCATAAAGCAAAACACAAGGATGCGGCTAACAAAATAGTTCTTGTCCAGGGTGATGCTGCAAGTTTGTCATATATTGATGACTGTTTTGATATTGTTTGCTGTTCTCATGCGTTATACGAATTGAAAGGCCGGGTAAGGACAGATGCACTTATGGAAATGAAACGAGTGGTAAAGCCAGACGGCAAAGTATTAATTATGGAACATGAAGTCCCGCAGAATCTGATTGTGAAAATGATGTTTCATATGAGAATGCTGATGATGGGCTCAACCGATTCCAGAGAATTTCTAAGACAAGATCTCTCCCCATACAAAAAAATATTTACAGATGTTACTTTGTCACACACACCTTCAGGCAAAAGCAAACTGATCATTTGCTGTAAAGAATGAAGCCGGCCAGTTTCGGCTTGCATTACCTTGGCGCCCTGCTCCAGGAAGTAGGGTGATAACGATACGATAGCCTAACGGAAAATAGAGAGATCCAGGAACAATCTTTCGCCTGACACTAGAAAAAGGCAGAGCCATCTCTGAATCTATGAGGTTGTAATTATTACATCTTATGGATTAGGCTGTTGTCAGCCAGGAGTGCTGGGATTATGATTACAGCAAGGATATAGCGACACTGACAACAGGGCTGGCCTGTGTTTTTTTGGTTTCAGGAGGATTTAGTGGAGTTGTGTGAGAATAATGTGAAAATACAGCCAGGATGTGGTTTTACCTAGGAATTTCCAAAAGTTTTATGTAATTAGTAAGTCCACTTAAAGAAAAAGGCACTCAGTGGAAAACATGTCATTTAGAGAAAGAAGAAGGCCTTATACAGACAAAGGAGAGCAGAAGTGCCTGATCATGCCACCCCAGAAGTGATAAACCAGATCATGAATTTTTATGAAGCGGGCAACCGTGCTTCAGCTATAGCAGCAACGCTGAATCTGACTGAGTTCAAGGTCAATCAAGTGATTTATAATCAAGTAATGAAACGAACAGACCCAACACCAGAGTGGGAAAAACAATAGCTCAGAAAACCAAATCTAATGGAGCTAAAACAAAAGCAAAAATAATGGTGACAGTTTGAAATGGTCCAGAAGCTGAAACTGGAGCATGAAAACAATAATGGCCAGAAACAGCTCTGCTTTCTTATTATCAAGTCAGAAGATTCTTCCTGTCAATCAACCTCGATTTACAAGAAACATCAATAATTCATGCCACCGCCACGTTGTTACATTTACTTGATAGGCTTAGATAGTAAATGGAAGTGATATGGACCGGGAGTTGAGACGAGAGGTGGGTGGGTAGGTAAATTTAGCGTAAAATTAGATTGATACCAGCGATAACGACCTAGATGTATGGTTAATTCATAAAACGATCTTAACCTATATTTATGCAACGGGAATGGATTAAGTAGGGGAGACTCAATTGAGTTATTGTATCGTTTCGTCTAAAACTACAGGAGATAAAATTGACAGTATCAAGAATAAAGATTGCGATAATCATTATTTACTTGTCAATAGCTTCACCTCTTATAGGGTCTGAAGTTGAATATCTAATCAAACAATACGAGGAAAAAAATCTTGCCTTCATCGCAGAGTGTGAAGTGGATCCCAAATGCGATACTAGCAGCAAAGAGTTTTTTGAGAAATACAAGAAGTTAGTAGAAGAACAAACCAAGGAACTCCATAAAATTATACAGAAAGGTGAAGCTACTGAAATACTAGTCGATCCTGTTACGGATACGATACAGAGGGCTCAGTTAACTACAAATATAAAAGATAGAGAACCCGTAGATGATATTTCTTCTTATGTTACTGGTTCAGAGGTCATATTTTATACAGAATTAGTTGCCTTCCCTGACAAATTCATTACCCATGAATGGTATTACGAAGGAGAACTTCAAACCTCAGTCAATTTGAAAATCAATGCTTTGAGTGGTATATGGAGAACTTGGTCGTCAAAACGATTTCAGGAAACTAACATAGGAAATTGGTTTGTTTTGGTAAGGGGTGAACAAGGCAAAATTCTATACCGACTTGATTTTATTTTCAGAGGACTTTAGGCGATATTAGTATCAGACTCATTACCATCACCTCTTCTTTTTTATTCATATTTTTGAGGCGTCGTTTGCATTACGCCCGGTCACACTTGCATGGTGCTTAGCCTGAAGAACAAGGAAGTGTGCAGCCTGCTTACCGAAGAAACGAGTAATCTTCACAGCATTCACGGGGCTGAGGTACTGCCGACCCTTCAACATTCCTTTCAAGCTATTACGTAGGTATCTCGAGCTGATTAAGATCGCTAGTAGACCAGTTGGTCAGGCATTTATCATACAAAGAAGCAAGAAATTAAGATGCAAGGATTTTTCACCTCATTCAATTTAACGCTTTTAATGGTATGAGAGTAAATCATAGTTGTGTGCACAGCTCTATTAAAGAGCTTGTTTTAAAGCTTTTTGAACATGGATGAGATGAGGATTTGAAAAGATGGTGGTAGTAGCTTCAAAAGGGCAGTTCTCATTGAGACACCGGCGTCCTGCTGAGCAAAACTCTCAAGATAAAGCTGAAAGTTGATGGAATGTTCAGCTTACATTCGTGGAAATTATGTATGAAGAATGTTCATGGAATACTTGCTGCATCCTGTGCTTTTTCTCTCTGGGGGATTTTACCTGCCTATTGGAAAGCTTTAGATGCCGTACCTGCCTACGAAATTTTATGTCACCGAATGTCCTGGTCGTTGCTATTGACACTTGGCCTGATAGCGGCAACTGGTGGAATGAGAACTTTTCGTGAAGCTCTCACGGTTCAAAAAAATCTTGTAACCTACTCTGTTACTGGAGTCTTGCTTGCTGTTAACTGGCTGCTGTACATCTGGGCAGTTAATGCTGGTTTCATCGTGGAGGCTAGCCTTGGTTATTTTATTAATCCACTCATTAACGTTTTTTTTGGGATGGTGTTCTTTCAAGAAAGGATGCGTCTGTTTCAGTGGCTTGCTCTCCTGCTTGCTTTTCTCGGCGTGCTTTACTTAACTATCTATTACGGCAAGTTTCCCTGGATTGCACTGGGGCTGGCTTTTTGTTTTGCAACATACGGACTTCTGCATAAGAAAAATGATCTCGGGTCCCTTGACGCTTTGTGTTTGGAAACTGGACTTCTTTTTGTTCCAGCAGCAGCATTTCTCATATATCTGGGCTTTACAGGGGCGGGCTCGTTTGGGCGGATCGAAATTTCTGGCTCACTACTACTTATAGGTGCTGGAGCTGTGACAACCGTGCCCCTCCTTTTGTTTGGATATGCTGCAAAGAGAATCCCCTTATCAACTCTTGGTCTCATGCAGTATTTGGCGCCGACTATTAATCTACTTCTAGGAGTGTTTGTATATAAAGAAGCATTTCCTCAGGCTAGATTTATTGGCTTTTCTATGGTGTGGGGAGCGTTGGCAATTTTCATGGCAGAGAATCTGCTACAACGCTATAAAAAGAAGAATCTGGATCTTCTGATCTAAATGTTTGGGTTGATGGACAGTTGTACTGTGAGATCTGTTTTTATGTCTTGCTACTGGCAGTTAAGTCATATTGACATCAAGCATAATCCGTGGTCTGTCCCCTGTTTTACCTGTTTTACCCAGATACGCACCAACTGGTTCGAAGTAACCAATTTGTATCCCGAACGGGATTCCCGAGGTTGTCGATTTATCTCGGTACGACAGGAAACATCCCAAACTCACTTCATCACCATGAAGTATCTTTTGTTTGTTAGGTTTAGTGATTACATTCTAAATACTGCATGGATACAAACCTCAGTCAAAAAACAGCTTCTCAAATAGGGGAGGAACCTATTATGAAACGTGCTGCTTTTATATGGATGAGTGGTCTACGTAATGTCGTGTCTTGAAAATTATTTCTTACGCTATCGTGCATTCTATTCATGGCGAGTAGCGCGAGTCTTAAAAATTAAAGCAATGTTGTCTGCCCCAGAAAGGCATATCACCTAACGTGATTGAGAGGCATAGGCTCGACTGACAAAAAACAAGGAGGTCTTGTTATGATCACTCAGTTGCTCACTTATTAATGAGGATAATTAGTACAGGAGGCGAGCTATGAAAGAATCTTTTAAAATCATCATACCGATAGATTTTCTCCAGTATACTGATCAAATCGTAGGCTATACTCTTGACATTGGTAAAAAATTGAATGCCAGTTTGAAATTTATTCACATTGTGGAACCCCCTCATATTTATGGCAACTTTGAGCACCCATCTCTTGGCACGTTTACCGAGGAGAAAATGATATATGCCAAAAAGAGGATGAAACAATTCATAGAAAAACAACAGGATAAGTGTTCAGGGTGTGAGGGGGAAATTATACAGGGAAATATTGTCGACACCATTATCAAATACGCGAAAGACGAAAAGGCGGATTTGATAATTATTGGGACCCATGGCAGGAAAGGACTGATAAAAATGTGGCTGGGGAGTGTCGCCGAACGAGTCATCAAGGCAGCACCATGCCCAACACTCTTATTCAATCCGTACAAAGAGAACGATTAAACATAAACTGAGATATAAGGACTGCTGATCGAGTAAAAAATCTTTAAAAGCTGCCATTAAAGCAGAAATTGACGACGTTATTAAGGACATCCGTGACAGTCCATATTGCAGATTAGGAAATATGGACTGTCACGGCAAAGGCTTAACTCGTTCCTGTACACCTCATCTATAAGTATCACAGCGACAGACACAAGCACCGACCCTCGTCCCGAAGATATTGAGAAGTATCTTCGGTAGTTGAAAATCATCAAAAATAAAAATTATTGCATTAAAACAAATTATTAGCTAGTGTCTCTTATTAGCGACAGAAAAGAGGTGATATTGTATATATAATGCTCTGTAAAATTGCGAATAAATGTAACCGAGTACAGATACTGAATAATTAAGTTGACATACAATAACGATGACTCTGTTATCTAATACATTAGGCGTCTAATCTAAAATTGTTTATGAATCCCGGGTCTTGGAATCATCGTAAATACAAGAGACTGCATCCTGAAAACACTTTTGTCATAAATCAACAATGTGTTTGCCGTGTTTTTGATTTCAGCCAAGGAGGCTTGTCGTTTGGGTGCACCAGTGAGCGTGAAGTTCCTGATATAATGGCTATAGATATTATTGATGATTCTGGATTGAAAATTTATAGTCTTCCAGTTGAAATTATATGGGTTGGAAAAAACAAAGATATTAATACAGAATCAATTTACAAGATGACTGTCGGAGTAAAATTCAACAAAAAGAATTCTTATGATCAACAGGTCAAGCTGAATAAATTAACAAGACTCATGAAAAAAGACGCCTCATAACTTCATATTGTATAGGTATACTCCTTTTGCATCGTTGAAAAACAGGTGGGATCAATGGCACAGTCGATCGATAAAGATAGAGAACATTCCGGCACCATCCTAAAGGATAGATTTCTTGATCCTTTCAGATTGACTACTCAGTCAGTATGCAGGGCCACAAACATCAATGAAGTGTTACTAAACCAAATAATCGAAGGTAACCTTGAGATTGATCCTGACACCGGATTGAAGCTTGCTAAATACTTCGGCCTATCTGACGATTACTTCTTCAGGATCAAGCGAGTTCACGATCTTTCCTAATCATATGGTCTAAAGACCTTATCTTAAAGATCTGGACATTAATAATGATATCTCCTGCAAGCTCCTTATTTCTAACCAGAAAATCACAGACATTCTCGGGGTTAATAACTACAGGAAGTCGGTCAACTTTGAGTAATTGCGCTTTTTATGGTGCCTTGATCTAGCAACCTACAGGACGTTGATGTTCTGGAATAATCTCAAAGTGAGTCGCCACTGAGGCCTGTTTGACTACCCCGATAGGCTATGATCAAGCACTTACCTGTCGTCATTTCAAACCTCATTGCAGTGCTTGAAGTTGGATTTTGAGCCATTTCTGAAAAACAAACTTCCACACCAAATAATCAATACGACGACAAGAAGCAAAGAGCAGAGAATTACAACGGCACCTATCGACCATGCTGGATGTTCTGAACCATCTTGATAATCGGTTCTCAGAAGCTGATAATCAGGTAATACGTCAGGTTTTATTGCCCTGCAATATTCCTGAACAGATCCACTTTTGTGGTATGCTTTGCCAAAAGATGGTTTAGAGAAAATAGTTTCACAATCAATGTATTCCACCTCAACGTTAAATCTTGTTGCTATATCGAGTTTGGCCTTTGTTTCTAATTTTATATGTTCATTTCTGTGCTTTCCATAATCGACATCATCAGCAAAAGTACTCGTAGCATGAAATCCCACCGAGATAATGCCAATGAAAATAACCCATGTTATTGCTAAAATGGCTTCGAATACATTCTTCATGATACCCCTCCTCTCTGACTCATGCGAGTACGTACTATATGCCCAGTCGTGGCAATGCCAAAACACACCAGGAGGTCAATGCAAACCCTATGTAGGTAATTTAAGCACTTGGTCTAACAAATTAACGGAACAATGTGGTAGCACTACTGTGTTCAATATGATGTTTGGAAATTTGAAGGTAGAGGAGCGGATGATATGTCGAAAATATCCTATGAGACTATCGATTGAAAAAAACTGGATTGTTTGCTGGCAGTAAACTAAAGAGGTACAGGAACAGTATAAACGTGCAGATTTGTTTAAATGGTTAACATTGCCCGAGAATACATGGAAGGCGGCCGGTGACTCGGACCACATCTACCCGGGCGCACGGCGCTACCTTGCAGAGATAGGAGTAAAATAGATACTGATAGCGATGTTCTTTCAACTCTCCCTGGCTTCGATTTAGCTGGATAATTTTCTCTGAGCAAGTTCGAGTCTGGATTTAATATCAATCCCTTGGGGGCAAATCGATTGAGCGATTGTTGTCTCCTGATCGGTTAGTGACCGGCTGTTTATTGGTATCTGGTGATAAAATTCTTTGGCGATATCGGTCTTACCGTAGCATTCATGGTACATCAAGTATCTCAAGGAATCGGCTATTCGAGCACTTTTACTGACAGCTTTTTCGCAAAGATGAGAACACCCCTGACAGCTGTATTGTGCTGTCATTGCTGCCAGCCTATTGAGTTGATGAATTTCATTGGCTGTGAGCTGTTCTCCAGATTTTGCTGCGGCAATGTTCTCCCTGGCGACTTTGGTGCTGTCCATTTCCACTACAACGGAGTCGATACGGTCATCTGCCCATACGGATTTTAATTTTGCTTGGCCCAAGGTGAAGTTTTGGGACTTGAAATTTAAAACGGCCTCGGCATCTGGAGGTACAGATCCCATGGTTTTCATAGCCATCAAACCTATACCGGCCTTTTTACAATTGTCCATGGCCAGGCTTAATTCTCGATGGCCATATCTCCTGAAATTGTAGCTGAATAAAATAGCATCTATGCCTCCGGTTTTTGCGGCTTTGTTGAGCAACTCGACAACATCCCCCCCATGGCTTGAAAAGCCGAAAAAACGTGTCTTTCCTGATTTTTTTAGCTTTTCCCCTATCTGGATGAAGTCTCGATTAATGTCTTCTGCATCGCTGACGCTGTGACGCAAATAAAGATCCAGATAGTCGGTTTCCAGGTCGGCCAGACATTCGTCGATGTCTTCAACAAAACCGTTTAACGACCAGGCACTGGATTTGGAGGTTATCCAGAGTTTATGTCGACCACCGATTTGTGAAGCAAATGTGGCAATGGCTTTCTGCGAAGTACCCCAGCCATAGGAAAGTGCGGTATCAAGATAATAGACACCCTCTCGAAACAGCAGGTGGAGGATTTTATCATATTCCTGATCCAAAGCCTGGGATGTTCCGATTTGTAAAATAGGAACAGAGGCTCCGGTTTTACCCAGCAGGCGGTGGGGTATTTTTTGTGAGTAGCTGGTTTTTCTCGTCGCAGCTTCGGCTCTACCCAGAATTGCTTGCTGAGAAAAACCAATGGTTGCGGCCGACAGTGCGGCAGATTTCAAGAACTTGCGACGATCAAGGTTATATTTTTTCATGATTCCTCCGGGTTTGTTCGATATCTTAGCAATAAGCGTCGCTCTTGGGAGCGGCTTTCGCCAACCGCAGTGACATAAGCTGCCGGTTGATCGGAAACCGGACACTCTTTTTGGCATATTCCACAACCAGTGCACAAATCCGGAATGATAAATGGTTTGTTGAGAATCACAAGGTTGCCGAAAGCATCTTTGACTTCTTCATCGTAGGTTTGAATGGCTTTGGGCGCAATGGGGCAGACCTCTTGACAAACGACGCATGGGATTTCATTCGCCCAGGGCAGACATCGTGATCGATTGATGAATGCAGTTCCCAGTCGAATCGGGCCATACTGTTTAAATTTTCCAAAACCCAGTTTCTCGGTAACTGAGATTTCACGTATAGCTCCGGTAGGGCAGACATATGAACACAATGAGCATTTTTGTTGACAGTGTCCTATGTTAAAATTAAGCACTGGCGTCCACAGTGCTTCAATTCCGCCTTCTTGCAGGCCAGTCGGTTGTAGGACGTTGGTGGGACATACGCGAATGCATTGAGCACACTTGATGCATTTTTTTAAAAACTCAGTTTCCGCTAACGAGCCCGGCGGTCGAATCATTAACGGTGAATAGTTTGCATCATTGATTTTACCATTGCTTCTTATCAATGGAAATCCGATGAGACCGATGAGCCCGGCAAAGACAAAGTGGCGACGAGTGATATCGGGTGCAGGACTAACCGGTGTTGACATCTGCTTGGGGAGGCTGAAACTGAGAGCGTTTTCAGGACAGTCATCAATGCAGTTCATACAGACAACGCACTCACTGAGGCGTAAGCTACCTTCAGGGCTGGAAGCGCCTTCACAGCGGGTCAAACAGAGATCGCAATCCGTGCATAAATGTGTATCCCGGCGAATTCGAAAAAGTGGAAATACCGACAATAAACCCAAAAGAGCGCCAAGCGGACAAAGTGTTCGACAAAAAAAACGGGGATACCAAATGTTCAAAACGATAATGGAGACAAAAACGAAACCGATCCAAAATGAGCCGGTGAAAAGGCGTTCTGTGGTTCCTGGAGCTAACTGCAGACGAGTAAACGACGTATTGCTCATCACAAAATCCCAAATAACAGATATACCGGTGGTTACGCTGCGATGAAGTAATGCGATGGGATCAAGCAGTCCAATTTGCACAGTGCCGAATGCTGCAATGATCAATAGAATAATCAGAATTGAATATTTAATGACCTGGCGAGGCTGGTATCGATTCTGTTCCTGGCGCTCCTTAACAGATCGGATATTAAACAACCAGCCAGAAAACTGATGCAGGGTTCCAAGGGGGCACATCCAATTGCAGAATACTCGACCGAACAACAGGGTGAGCAGCAGCAATAAAATTGACCAACCAAGGAAACGATAGATATGTCCGGTTGAAAGTGCAGTAGAGAGCGCTACCAGTAAATCGATCTCTAAAAAACGAGATACAGGGTATCCCTCAATCCGTGTTGTCCAAGAGGCCCATACAGCGAACAAGAATAACCCAAGAAAGACCACTTGGGAAATAATCCGAATATTGGTGAGCCTGAGGAGGGTTTTCATGATACCTCCAGGATTCGATTCGAGGCGTCGATCTTTCCTCCACCTTTCTTTTCTGCCAGATAGAGATAATGAGGCAGCTTGGCCTCATCTCGTTGCAGCAGGTTGACAAATGCCCATGCATCCATGGCTACTTGATCGGTTCCGGCAACAATGACATCCCACGGCTTTACGTATGCGGGATCTCCACCAGTGGGGCCGTTACGCATAAGAATCCTTGACCCATCAAGTATGGTGAGAGTTGGTTTGATCATGATTGAAAGATCGGCAATAATGGTGTGAATATCCTGATGAAACTGGTTTCGCTGTCCTCCCAGCAAACCGTACCAATTTTTAATACCCATGGAAGCACCACACAGATTATGGTCTTTCACCGGGGCAACACCAATAACTTTTGTCACCCCGATCAGCGGCCGATAAAAACATGGCCAACTCCTAATCAGTTCGGCACCAGGTGTTTGGAGGATTCGAAAGGCGTTGCCATCCGGCAGATTTATGCGTCCTCCAGCCTTTTCCACCGCTTTTTTAATTCCGGTTTTGGCGAAGCAATCGGCAGGTGATTCGATAGGATTGTCAGCCACCCGAACTTCTTGAGCTCTGCAATCAATCAATAGCCGTCTTATCAGAACTTCAATCAGCTCCGGACTGGTTGTGGCTCCCAACTCCGGGGAACGATCAAAGGCAACATTTGGTTTAAGCAACACGACATCACCCGGATGAACAAACTGGGTAATCCCGCCAATGGCGTCTAAAGCTTTTGCTAGTCGCCCTGAGGTTGTCTTATCGCGGCCAATACCGATTTCCGGTATCCCGGTTGGCAACGTGACACGGTAATCGGGGAGAGTAAATTGCTGAGGTTCAGGTATACTCCGGGCTCCCGTGAAGTCTTTTAAGGAGAAGGGATAGTCCTCCGGTGCCCATGCTAAATACGTTGCACCGCCGCAGATGGTAGATGCAAAAGCAACTCGCTTTAGAAAATCTCTTCGGTTTAATGTCGTTGGCATCACGTCATCGTTCTTTTTCATTGGGTAATACTCGTCCAATCATTTCAAGCAGATGAAAACTCGTTTTTTGATCCGGTGTTTTGTCAGCACCGAATACAAATGAATCTTGAATTGCAATGATGAAATAGGATTTCAGGAAATTATGCTGTAACAATGCGAGATTTTCCGTTCTTCGAGTTATTTGGTATTCGTACTGATGCTCTTCCAGAATCCGGGTAAGCAGCTGTAAAGCACTGTTTTTTGTTTCTGCTCGGTGTACAAACACTTCCGCTTGGTTTGCTGTATCCGGTTTCCCGAACCAAAAATCTTTTACAAAATCGTATTGAAATACATTGACTGCTTGATGCCGGATTTCCGCTGGTTTGATATTAAGCTCCTGTAAGAGTTGATATCCAAAAGCCACATTGCTTTCAGGTGCTGGGAGTTCGGAAAAACTTTGCACTAACTGTCGTGATTTTTTACGAATGGATTCAGATGAGCGGTTTCCTGCGATTCGATAGAAAAAATGGTCTTTTCGACCAATAAGTCCGATACTGGATTCAAAGTAAGTATTGGGCCCATCTTGCTCAACGCGACTTTCAGGCGATCGATGTTCAGCAAATACCCCGCTGCTTCCCGCAATGCTCCCTTGATTGTAGAGCTCAATTGATATCTCTTCTATCTGATCCGATGATTGCAGCACCAAAAACGATAATTGCTTAAAGTCGTGTCTTAAAAACCTTTCAGCTTCTCCATTGATTTTTACATAGAGATTTTGGGGATCGAACGTCTTTATCCGCGATTTGGGTTGCCAGCGGTCGGATGCAACCGAATCAGGGAAAATCCCCAGATCTATATTTTGCGAAGAGTTGGCCTTATCCGATAATTGCCAGGGCTTGAATGGTCGTTGATACAATACGATTGACGAAGAGACTTGCTTTAGGGCTTCAAGTGAAACATCCTGGCGCGCTGAATCGTAGAGATTTTTCCGGGTCGCTACCCATAGGACAATACCCGCCAGACTGAACAAAATAATCAAGCTGCTTAGGATTTCATATCTACTGATATGTTTCCTATTTATCCGACGACGCTTCGGATTAAAAAGTCTGACGTTTGGCATGGATGACTGTTTCTATTTGAATGGCCGGTACCAATAGAGGATTATAAAGGAGTATACATTGGCTTACGGTGAGCCAGCAAGTATAAATCAGCAACGTTTCCCACGGTAAAAGCATTAGAAGAACGATAATCTAGAAACATCTTCTTTTTTAATGTGTACAGGAACACATCTTCAGCAGAGGGGAAAGTCAAAGATATTCACCTTGGATCTGGCAATAGTAAGTTCAATGCTCAGTTGCTAAGATCACGCTATCTGGAACAAGCTATATCTGCATATACTTCTAAAAAAGTTTAAACAATTAGGAAGAACTGATTCGAATGATACACAGATAGGTATATGTTGAGATGATTCCTCTCTCTTGTAATCCCTGTACCCGTTACTAAAACCCGCCTCCTAATATCTAGTTTAGGAAATATTAGGATTTAGAGTCCACTTGATAAACCAGTCCGCCTCATTATCCTCCCCAATCTCCATATCCAGGCAGACAATTCCGGAATTTTGAAACTTGAACACGCGACAATTTTCTGATCCTGTGGTTAGAAATGATACGAGCCGCTCCATGAAGGGCATATGGCCAACCACCATCAAGTTTCCCTCAAGCTCAATAGTGGCAGCAAAGATTCGAGCATCATCCATCGGCTTGATACCGGAAATTTTTTTTATCGGAATTTCCAGGGCTAAAGTCTCATGAAATATACCGGCTGTCTGTTCAGCCCGCTTCTTGCCTGAGTGCACAATCTTTTGAACCGGAATTTTGTACCCTTTGGCAACCTGAGCAATACGGTTTGTCTCCTCTCTACCAAAATCAGAAAGCCCCTTTTCTGGGTCTATATCCTTGGGTGCACTTATCCCGTGCTGAACGAGAAATAACGCCATACTGCTGCCTCCAATAACAAGTTTGACATAAATGTGTTTTTAGCTTGATTGAAATTCAGACTTAAACATAGATATCTTCACAATTGAAGTTATAATTTTGCGTAATTTTTCCTCAAAACGAATAGGAGATATCTGGACTTTCTGAAAACGGTAACTTCACAGCATCCCAACCGGGGAAAAAAAATCAGGCATTTATTTTAAAAGCAACAAAAAGAAAATATGTTTAATAATCAAAAAGATATGGGCTCTTTTATTTGAAGTAAGAAGGTAAAATTAGAGTAAATTCCCTTTTCATTGTAATTTGATTTGGCAACCATACGGTTGATGTATCAGGAAGCACCTTTCGGTGGAGTATAATGCAACATTGATTAGCTTCGTTTAGGCAATATTAAATTCAACTACGGGTATGTGAATAAAAATGAGACACCTTTAATAATAAATTAAAGTAGAGGCTATTCTTGCAATGTTAACCATTTAAACAGATCCGCAAATTAAGACTATTCCCGTACATCACCAAAAGATTAATAGGAAAAAAATCAATTTAAAGGCGTCATTCTCAAGCAGAAGGTAATGTTTGAGAGCATCAAAATTAGTTTTTTAGTTTCGATATGGCGATGTTAGAATTGTTAGCATTCCCCAGTTGTCTCGTTCTTATCGGTTTTGCCGGTCTGGGCCTCTTCTCTAGTTGTTACCACAGCCGGTGTCTCCCGCTCATTAACAAGCAATTGAAACACATCGGGTCTCGCATAGTGACCCACCACATCAAAGTCATATTTCCCTCTTGCTATTTCAGCCATATCCAGGTCAGCCACGAGGATCCTTTCATGCTCAAAGTGAGGCTCAACCAGAAAATTGCCGAAGGGGTCAACGATGCAGCTGCCACCACGTGAGATTATTTCCTCAGAGTCACCGGATGGACACAAATCTTCTGGATAATCTTTCGCTCTCACGAATTGATTGCACGATAACACGAAACATCGACCTTCCACCGCAATATGCCGTATAGTGGCAAGCCAGGAATCTCGATTATCAGCGGTAGGTGCACAGTAGAGTTGAATACCTTTACTGTACATAGCCATTCGCATTAGCGGCATGTAGTTTTCCCAGCAAATCACCGCACCAAGTTTTCCCAGTGAAGTATCATAAACAGGCAAAGTAGAACCATCACCAAAACCCCACACCAGTCGTTCAGAACCTGTAGGCATCAGTTTCCGATGTTTGCCGAGGAATCTATCTGGTGAAAAAAAGAGTACGGTGCAATAGAGTGTGCCACCGTCGCGCTCAATTACACCGATAACAAGATGTACTTTATGATCCCGAGCAGTTGCAGCGAGTATGTCAACCTCTGGACCAGGCACATCCATGGAACTTGCCCAATAGCGCCGAAACATTTCCCGTCCTTCATCTGAGCGTGCACCGACCACCGCACCAAAATCCATACCTCTTGGATAGGCAGAGATAAAAGCTTCCGGGAATACAATCAGTTCAGCACCTCTTGCAACAGCATCAGAGGTTAACTGTATGGTTTTTTCAATTGACCCTTTCCGATCAAAAAAGATCGGAGACGCCTGAACAACCGCTGCACGTACGGAATCTCTAGCTATTGGCATTTAACTCTCCTTTCAATCTTGATTTCCATGAAACACTTTCTGACATAACTAATAATCGAGATAGTTCAATTTTGTTAAAACAAATCGGTAATGAAAAGTCACCTCCTATATGAAGGTATTTGTTTGTAAGGTTTAATCAATTGTAGTACTCTGTCAATTCGCCCCTGATTCAGATACAATCTCAACAATTATCTCATAGATTTGCATTGGCCCAGTATCATTCTCTGAGGCTACGTCTTTTAATTTATCCTCGGGTTTGATCGTCATCCCCTTCTTTTCAAGTTCAGCAATGATCATATTACAATCCTGCTCTATTTCATCGCAGAGTTGCTGGATTGTTTTCTTCCCCATCCCGGATTTCGGAGCTTTCACCCCATCAACAGAATCTGTCGGATGTTCTGAGCTGCTGAAGTTTTCGGCATCTTCGCCGTTGTCGTATGTAGCAGGTTTGATGATATCATAAATCTCTTGGGGGGTTTTGTTATTTCGCGCGGCGATGTCCTGGATCATCTCTTTATCGTCCGCAATTTCTATTCCCGCAGACTGGAGTAATTCCTTGCTTTTCACCTCGTCGAGTCCTAACCTGGAGGTAAACCCTTTGAGCGATGAAGACTGCGCCTGGCCGTATGGCGGATCACCGTACTTCGTCGCTGCGCCTTCCTTTATCTGCTCAGAGAAATCGATGATCGTTATGATTGGCGGAACATGGTAATACGTGGCAATCACGAAAACAGCAGTCAGCAGGAGTCCCACCGTCGAAGCAGCACTGAACAGCCGGAACTGCTTCGCCTTGTTTCTCATATAGTTCATTATCGGCTTCCAGTTCAGGTAGATATGTAGACACCCGGCAAACAGAAACAGAAATCCGACGGTAGTATGCTGTGCAGACCAATCATGTTTGGTAAGACCCCAGAATTTCCAGACCGCCCAGTTCGCGATCCTTCCTTCAGGGACAACATAAAGAACGATTGAATTAAAGGTCAGTACAATCAGCGACCATACCATGGTCATCGAAGTGATTTTTCGTAAATTCATAATTACACCTATCCTCTTTGATTATTGGAGAAATTGTTCAGTCAAAAAATATCCAATAATCATGCCAGTAATATTAGTAAATAATTAAATAATGATTCTGCTGCAACGCTTCCCCTTGCCAGCTTGCTTTCAGCGGACTCTTCTCCAAGTCGGTTGCCAGCATTATCTATATGCTGACTTAATAGAGTGCATTGAAGGTGGGTATTTTTTACACACGAAACATTTCCGATGCGCAATAACTTCCCACTATTTTTCCCGCCGTTAAGCTGCCTGTGAAGGCCAACCCTAAAATACAATTATGATTTCAAGTATTTACATGTTTTCAAAGGTTTTAGGCACAGCCATTGCTAGCAATAGATTAAGGCATCGACCAACAACCACAACTGATAAGGAGCAAGTCATGAAAAAGAAAATTTTGACAACTACGTTAATTGCAGCAATTGCAATCGGAACTGCAGTCACAGCTTCTGCTAATTGGGGACAGCGCGGCGGAGGTTATTGGAACGACGATATGCAGGCCCCCGGACCTCGCATGCAGATGCAGTATCAACAGCTCGACCCTGCAGTGAAAGAAAAGCTGGATAAATTTATCACCGACACCCAGGACATCCGTAAAGAAATGGCTGTAAAACGCGCCGAGCAGAGGGCATTCCTCAGAAGCGACAACCCCGATTCTGAAGCCGCCGGTAAACTAGCTGGCGAACTCTTCGATTTACGTACGACCATGCAGCAAAAAGCTGAAGAAGCCGGAGTTACCGCTTACGTAGGACCGCGCGGACCCCAAGGCGGCAGGGATTTTGGTCCCCGTGGCAACGGTATAAGAGGCGGCGGAAATAAAGGCGGTCGTTACATGAATGATATGCAATATGGACAAGGTTATAGAGGTAAATGGAACTAAGAGCAAATATCCTTTAAAAGGATAGATAAATTCTCCTCCCTTATGCACTATTTTTATAAGGGGGGATTTTATTATTCAGAATGGGTCACTTAACAGGCAAGTGGGTATAAAAAGTAGCAATATTTCAACTGATAATAGAGGGATGACTATGCATCGTAATGTAATACTAATTTTTACCTGTTCAGCACTCTTCTTTTTTTTGTTACCCGGGAGTAGTGTGGGCGCCGATTTTCAATCTATGACGACAGAAGAACTCAGTAAACTCCGAGGAACTATGTATAATACTGCTCAGGAAGAACGGGGTGCGTTCCGGGCTGAATGGATGAAGCGCATCGATCAAATGACTCCTGAGGAAAAAGAGCAATATCTTGGGTCTGGGAGCGGGAGAGGACAAGGTAACCGTGGAACAACTGGACTTGGGAACGGACAAAGCCGTGGCAAAGGCGGCGGATCAGGTGGCGTAAATAGCGCTGGAACCGGCCAAGGAGGAAATAGCAATTAGCCACGGTTTGTCTTCCTCCTTTTAATCAGCATGGATTTATTGTAACGTTAGATTATCACAACATTTTAACGATTAAAGAGTGAGGGAGGGACAATGAAGAATTTGATTATATTGATAATTTTGGGTGTCGCAGGATATTTTACTTATCAATATTTCATTGGCTCATCACAGCAAGTTTCTACCACTGCAAAACCAATCTTCAATATGTATTCGCTTCCTGAAAAATGTCAGAGAGCAGGCGAATCCATGAAGAATGCTTTTTATCGTAGGCAGAAGGGTGAGCTTGTACAAGCTCAAGTTAACGGGTTCACGGTAACTTTCCGAGGCTGTCTCAGACGCGCAGGCTATACTGTTTCCCAGATAGACGAAGCATATGACGGAATAGCAGAGAGTGCTGATTACAGCAGCTGGTGATATAAGAGGTTGGAAACCAAAGGTGTAAACAAAAAGTTACTAAACGAAGCCGCCATAATCGTGACGGCCCCAGGCTAAGATTCAAACTTTAAACCTCTTTATCGCTGGATCAATCAAAAACAGACTTTTCTCTGACGTACCTTGCACATCCTGGGTTTTTCGGCACAATCTAACTTGAGCATTCTACTCAAGCCTGTCAGGATGGATAATGACTACCTTAACGGGAACCTCTTTAGCCATAATCTGGTGCACGGTATTCTTTGGCAAAAAGATGTAATCGTACTTTGAATAGGTTTCTATCCCTTCTCTATCGCTCCTCTCCACCCCATGACTTTGTCACGGTTACCTCCTTTGTACCTGTTCAGGATCAACACGTTGAGGCAAACAAATATCCCAGAGAGGGCAATTCCGAGACAGGCTCTGCTCACCAGTAGCACCCAATAGGAATTGATCAGCAGGCCGGATCCGCCAGCAAGACCATAACAGATGAGCGAAATGATAAACGGCCTTCTGACACCTATCTTGTCTATGACGCTTCCCATCAGCGGGCTGAATAGAGCCATGAAAAGCCCATGGGTGGTTATAATTAACCCAACCGAAGAAGGGGAAACTCCCAAGCCATCCCTCATCACGTTGAGAGCTGGCGCGATAACGCTGCCGGCCATGATGGTGAGGGTAGCAGACGTGAGAATAGCAACGAGAAAGAGCTTTTTAGAGTCGATCATTTTTATTAGACATCCTTATTACACACTCTGCGGGAAATCAGAAGATACCCTGTCTTCGAAGCCTGTTCGTCTCTGGTGGGTTTCGAGCGCTCGCGGGATCGTTTGGAACTTAAAGATAGGGGGATCCAGGCTTTATATTGACAGAAATGCTCCTTTGTGAGTTAAATACTAACCAATATTTACCCAGATTTACAGTTGGATTATAAAATATGGGTTTTATGGCGCGATAATCCTCCCCGACGCAGAGGTTTAAACATGTTTTTTCCAGTATCGGAGATCGAAGTAAACCCATTTATACCTTTCATTGTGGCATTTGTTGTTTCTTTTTTTACATCTATGGGTGGGGTATCTGGCGCCTTTCTCTTGCTTCCTTTTCAGGTTAGCGTTTTAGGGTACACGACGCCCTCTGTCAGCAGCACCAATCAACTCTTTAACATTGTCGCAATACCGAGCGGTGTCTATCGATACATAAAAGAAGGACGAATGCTATGGCCTTTAACCTGGGCGGTTATCGTTGGCACATTACCAGGCGTTTTTATTGGAGCCCTGGTCCGTATCAAGTATTTGCCTGATCCTGAGAGCTTCAAACTATTTGTCGGCTTGGTTCTTTGCTACATAGGAATCCAGCTTCTTGTGGATGTAATCAAAAACAAAGGTCAGAAAAAGCGCTCTGAGAAACCTCAAACTGCTCGAGATCAACATTCCATACGAGTGCTTGAATCTACCATTTTAGAAGTGGCATTCGCTTACCAGGGCAAAACGTATACTTTTTCCCCACCCGTTGTTTATACCATCTGTTTTCTGGTGGGTATTGTCGGTGGAGTATATGGGATTGGTGGTGGAGCAATCGTGGCTCCTTTTTTTGTAACGATCATCGGCCTGCCTGTCCACGTTGTCGCTGGAGCGGCGCTAATGGGAACTTTCATCACATCAGTTGCTGGTGTGGCCTTCTATCAGTACTTTTCCTGGATTTTCACCGATGTTGCTGTCGCACCGGATTGGGCGCTTGGTCTCCTGTTTGGTCTCGGTGGTTTTTGTGGGATGTATCTCGGGGCCAGGAGTCAGAAG
Organism: uncultured delta proteobacterium; assembly: GCA_963776075.1. GTDB lineage: Bacteria > Desulfobacterota > Desulfobulbia > Desulfobulbales > Desulfocapsaceae > MADRE3. The sequence continues at coordinate 323,482 of CAVZLG010000015.1, read as the reverse complement.
TTTGTACCAGGCAGCGTTATCAAGGGTATCCTTTGTGCCTGCGTGCTATTTGTGTCAGCCAAATACATTGTGGGGTATTTCACATAAAGTCAGAAAAATCTTTTAAGATCTTACGAAAAATCCTTCCGTTTATCGAACAGCAACAATACTGATTTGCAGGCTTATCAAATCAAAAACCTTGTGCATTCCCAGGTGCTCGAAAAAGCGTGTTGATCCATAAATGACATTGCACCGAGTTCTATCAATGTCGTGTTGCGTTTTTCCGCCATTAATCCATTTAAATCATTTGATAACACAGTACTGTTCTTATTTTTTTGTAGTCATGTCAGTTCTTTAATCAATATATTTGGGTCGATAAACAGAACGATCGATTCTTGTTGATGCCTGGGAATACAGGTTTATTTGAGCCTTTTTTTCAATGCGACGGCTTTGCTGAAGAGTACACCAGGTCTTTCGGCAACTATTAACCCGGCATCCAGAGCTCTTTCTATGGTCTGGTTAAAGCTTATTTTTGAAACATGAAACGGGGGTTCGACGATCAAAATCACACCGTTCCTTTTCAGCAGAGATTCAATTTCTTTGAAAAACACATCCTGATCAGGGATCTCGTGAACCATATAAAACGCCAAAATAAAATCGACAGGATCTGTTATGCCAATTTTATCCTTTTCGCATTTGTGGAAGACAATTCGCTCTTCGATTTTTGTTCCATAAACTTTGCTTCGCAGTTTCTGGAGCATTTCATCCTGCAGATCGGAGGCAATAACTCGACCAGACGTACCGACCATATGAGCCATATCAACAGAAAAAAAACCTGGACCACAGCCGAGGTCTAAAGCGGTCATTCCTTCTTTAATATAGGGACTCAGAATTTTCTGAGGATTTTGGAACCATCTTCGAAATTTATTATCAAGATGTCCGGCTCTTTCAACAGGGCAAACACGTTTTTTTTCCATGTTCCTCACTATTGCAGTTATTTTTTTAGTTCAGCGGCAGGACAGGATGGCCCGATTTGTCAAAATAACGGTACGACCATCTATGCCCATTATCCTAAATGGAGGCAACCAAGGGAACGAATTAATGCTTCTTTTCAATGGTTCCCAGCTCTTTAAGCCAAAGATTCAGGGCAGCTATAAAAGACCGGGAAAGACATTGGATTCTCCAAACTGTTTATACTCTGTTTCGAAGTAAATTGTTCTTTAATTTCAGAACCGCACCCTGGGGGCTTGTTAGAACTCTGCCGCTAACGACTTTAGAAACAGATGAGAAAGCCTGTGCTGTCGAAAACTGTGCCAGCATGATCAGATCAAAATTTGCGCAATGGCGCTCTGCAGCAAGCTGTAATGCCTTGTTGTGGCCGGCGGCATCTCCATCGCCTAACATGGTCATTGCTTCAGAAACCAGAATAGTCGTTAATGGCGTATTGCTGTTGCACCCTGCAGCATGTTCGATAAACTCAGCTTCCATAGATGCGATACTCGGACCAAATGTTGTCAGCATACCAATTCTTCCGCCCTTTTGGAGGGCTTCTTCAAACATTGCTTCGTTTGGTTTTAAGACCGGGATGTCCAGGTTGCGTTTTACAATATCGATTGCTTTGCCGAAAGCCGAGCAGGTGTAGAGGATTCCATCTGCCCCAATACCGTGAGCGTAATCTCCAAGTGTCACTATCCTGCCAATAATCTCTTCAGTGAGGGTTTGAGATCTTTTGAGATCGACACTTAATGAGTCATCAAGAAGATTCACCAGCTCAGCCTCGGGCCAATGTTCTTCAAAAGCATGTCTAATTGGAGAGATGGAGAAGGGGAGGGCGTGTATCAGCGCTATACGTCTGGTTTTAGATATATTCATAATAGTGATTCCCGGTCAGCCGTTTACACGAAAATTAGAATCATTGATAAACCAACGGCCGCAACTGAATAAGGGCAAAAGGCTCATCTGCTATTGATAAATCACCTATTCCCTGAATTCAACGACACCCTTACCGTCTTTGTTAAAATCGACACCCGGATTGCAGCTCAGGAGTCGCTCCCCGTCAATGTTAAAGTTGTCGACCAGGTAGGATTTAACTGCTGCAGCACGACTGTCTCCGAGCTTATAAAGGGCTTTTCCCTTTTCTTCTTCCGAACCGGATTGAGCGGCTGGATCAATTTCATTTTGCAGTACTTTTGGGCAGATGGAATAGTTGACCTCTGTATCTTTTTCATATTTTGAAGCTATTTTCTCACCAACCTTGTCAAGGATGGCTTTCTGGTCGTCAGTTAGTGCACTGACACTGGCTTCAAATTCGATTATGGGAAAGTTGGTTTTGAGCAGGGATTGTCCAAGTGATACGCCAAGGTAGGCGATCGCGCCGGTAGGCCCCAGCATGGTATAGGCGAGGTAGGGGGCAAGGCCGGCAGTAATTGCTTTGCTCAGGGCTGTAATGATTATACCTGACACTCCGACGTCAAGATCTGACAGCTCACCGCTGATAGAAACTGACAGGTGAACATCATTTTGATTATCTTTGAGGATGCCAAGAGCAGTATCGAGCGGCACTGGTAACTGGTTATCGAGTTCGGCTGCAAGCTCCTTGTCAATGGCTACAACTTCAATCTCTTTAAGTTTTAATTTGTTTTCAGAGTGAATCTTTTGACCTGTTATCGTCACATCTGAGGAGATATCGAGCTGGCCATCTTTAAAAGCTGAACCGATGGTTTCAACTACATAGGGTGACAGATCGTGGATCGGGTAATTACGTAATGTAGTCTTTTTCTCGAATGTAAACGGTGTGGCCAGGGGGGCAACCGATCCCGATATATCAAGTTTGGCGTATTTATCAACTGAACCTTTGAGGATATAGGATAGAGAGTTCTCTGGATTGGTGAGATCGACATTCTTGATATCAATGGATTCAACCAGTAGTTCAGCAGAAAACGGCTGTGTTAACGAATTATCTTTGAATGTCAGGCCGCTGTTCCCTGTGATTTGTATTGCTTTTATGTTTACCGGAATCCCTTTTGCCTGGTCATCTGCCGGGGGAGCGTTATCTGGAGGTTCCTGTTCAGTTGCTGCAGCTGGATCAACCTTCTCTTTGGCGAAGGTGGCATACAGATCAGTAATTGCAAGGGTGTCAATAGTGGTTCCCTGGTCTGGCGACCAGTTGATCGGTGAAACGGCAGCACTGCCGAGAGTGATACTTGGCTGGCCAGATTCTTCCTTGTTATTGCTCAGGAATGTCGATTCATTAATAAGCATATTTTCAACGGACACATTCAGATCTTTGTTTACAGTAATTGTTTTGATCACTGCAGAACTGATGTCTGCCAAGTTGGTAGCAGAGTCAGGGTCGTTTACCCGGGGGCTTGTTACCTCAAGCTGTTCTGCGGTGAAAGTGTGAAGATCCTGGCTTTCCACTCCCGAGAGTACGATTGAATCAAGCGTGATTTCATAGGGTTGAATTTCAGATGGCGGGAGTTTGATAGTGCCGGCGGTGAATGATTCAAGGGTGATTCCCTGTTGATTTATTCCACTGAGTGATGTGGTGAGTAATTCATCAATCGTCAAAATCGGCACATCTTTTTCAGAAATCGTCAGTTTGCCAGCCTTAAGCGAGGAGTTGCCTGTGTAACCGATAGTGGAGTCGAGCGTAATGCCACTATCGGTAGAGATGGTCAGATCTTCTTCCTGTACCTGTATATTGCTTTCAGCCAGCTCCAGCTGCAGTGTGCGTGAATTAAGATTGCCTATTAGGAGCAGGCTGGATGGCTGTTCGGTAGTGGACTTAAAGGTTGTATCGCCTTTCCAACTGAGCTGATCGGTTGAGAAGGTCATTTGGTCAGTTCTTAGCTCGGACCCGTTTAAGGTGATATCTCCCTGGTAAGTTACATTGAGTGTATTCGCCAGGGATAGTTCGGTTTTGCCAGCGGTGCTGAGTTCCTCTTGAGAAATCTTCAGGAGATCGCTCTGGTTGAAATTTGTATTCTCAAACATAAATTGACCGTCTGAGACCACAGACATTGGTTGATCGTTACTTCCTGAGTTATAGCTGATTGTACCAGTGTATGAAGAGACTCCGGTTGACAGGGAAATTGTGTCGAGTGTGAATTTACTGTTCTCCCGTGAGAGTGTGGCATTAGAGCTGATATTAACTGAATCAGCTATCTGGATAGTGGTCTTGCCGCTTATGGAAAGCTCAGGTTCATCTACCTGCAGGTTCTGCTTTTCCATACCAAAAGAAAGTTGCTTACCTGACAGAAGTCCATCAATGGCGATATCCATTCCCTGATCGGCCTGTGGTGAACTATAGATAACCTCACCATTCCAGCCAACAGCACCGGATGTTGCCCAACCGTCTCCGCCGATTACGGTGTCTTTAACACCTATGGTACCATTATAGGATACTGCCAGTGGCTGATCTTTTAAAAGAGTGACTGAGAATGTACCGTCGGCCTCACCTGTACCGTTGAATGTATTAAGATATGGCTCGAGAAGGGTTGCAATATTTTCCAGGCGAAATTCACTGAACTGCAGTGTTCCCTTGATGACAAGTGTCGGCAGGATGTTGAATGTTGCAAGCTCTGCGGTAAGTGGCGCACCGTTAAGTGATCCACTCAGATTCAAGGTGCCCGATTTGTCGCCCTCAATAGTGTTGAAATTCTCAATCGAAGCCTGCTCGATAATCAGTTCTGTATCGAGGTCAGGTTGTCTGTATCTGACTATAACATTCTGAAAATCGACCTTGTCAGTAATGAAAATCCAGCCGAGCTCCGAATCTTTTTTCTCAGGAGCTGAATCGCCGCTCTCGCCTGGTGTATAGCGATATGATCCGATGCGAATACTGTTATCTTCAAATCGCTCTATATCGATAACGATATCCTCGAAAAGTGCTTTTTCGATACGTGCTTTTTTACTGAAAAGTGAGCGTAAGCCGATATCAATTGAGATGGTTGAATCGGATAATACTGTCTTATCATCCTTCTTGATATCAAGGCCCTGGAGTGATAATCGGCCATTAAACGGGTTGAGGGTAATTTTCTCAATCGAGGCGAAATCTGCACCATTTTTCAATATCCAGCCGGTAGAATAACGTTTAGCAAGATATGGTGCGGAAACAATTGCAGTTATAGAGAATACCGCCAGAATAATGAAGCAGTAGAGCAGCCAGCGAAACGAACGATTCAGAGTGAAAAAAGGAGTTTTGTTAGCCATCATCAACCGATAGTATGTAATTTTTATGGGTACGCTATTGAAGCTAAATTCTTAATAGTCGTCAAATAGTATGCATGGAGGCCCGAGGAGTAAAGATTTTTATGGAAGGGATATTTCGGAAACAAAGCGAAGGTGTTTATTGCTGTTATCCATACGATGGATCGTTCATGGTTTATGACAACCTGTTAGCCCTGTTGCTCTATAATTCTCCGGGGTCAGCTAGATCGCTGCAGTTAAAGGAATCTGAGAGCGGATACATTCTGCACCGTGATCCAGCGCCGTTTTATTCTGTGAAAGCAGTCTGGCCGCCTTGGCACCAAAGACTTTTTTGAAAGCATTCACAATACTTGAACGACGGACAATACCGGTCAACTCGAGATAGGCACCCAGCATCACCATATTGGCCATTTTCACACTTCCACACCTTACCGCTACCTCGTTGGCAGGAATATAATAAACATGGAGGTCATCTCTACTGCTCAGCTGTTCAATCAGTGAACTGTTTACCAGCAGCTCACCACCCGATGCCACCCGCGGTTCAAACTTTTGAAAAGAGGGCAGGTTCATGACGATTGCACAACTGGCGTCATCACCAATTAATGGTGATCCGATCGGTTTATCTGAAATATTGACACAGCAGAAAGCAGTACCTCCTCTCATCTCCGGGCCATAGGAAGGCATCCAGGAGACCTCTTTTCCTTCCAGCATTCCGGCATAAGTCAGCAGCTGACCAAGTGACATCACACCTTGTCCACCAAAGCCTGCACAGATCAATTTTTGAGATATCATCTAATCGTCCTCCAATGATTTATAAACCCCGAGTGGATAATAGGGGATCATATTTTCTTCAAGCCATTTGAGTGCTTCAATTGGGCTTAATCCCCAGCCTGTCGGGCAGGTTGAAAGCACCTCAATCATAGAGAAACCCCGGCCTTCCAGCTGGTATTCGAATGCTTTTTTTATTGCCTTCCTGGCTCGACGAACCTGCTTTGGCGAATGAACAGAAACCCTGGCAATATAGGATGCACCGGGGATTTGGGCAAACATTTCAGAGATTCGCAACGGGCTGCCACAATGAGAAGCATCTCTTCCTTCTGGCGCAGTCGTTGTCTTCTGCCCGAGCAACGTTGTCGGAGCCATCTGTCCTCCGGTCATTCCATAGATGGCGTTATTAACAAAAACAACGGTAATGTTCTCACTTCGATGGGCAGCATGTATAATCTCCGCTGTGCCAATTGACGCTAAATCTCCATCACCTTGATAGGTGAAGACAACTTTGTCAGGATGAACACGTTTTGCGCCGGTTGCGACAGCAGGTGCACGACCGTGAGCAGACTCGATCATGTCCACATTCAGGTAGTTATATGACAGTATAGAACAACCAACAGAAGCACAGCCGATGGTATCGCCTAGTACATCCAGTTCGACGAGAACTTCAGCGACAAGGCGATGAATAATCCCATGGGTGCAGCCGGGACAATAATGGGTTACCTGTTCCTTTAATCCCCGGGTTTTAGTGAATATTCCAGACATCAGTTACCCCCGTTTCAGAAGTTCTTTGACATGCTCTGAAATCTCAGCAGGTGTCGGTATTACACCGCCAGTCCTTCCGTAGAAGGTGACGGGGAATCTATCACCAACAGCAAGCCGCACATCATCAATCATCTGGCCGTTATTCATTTCAACGCAGACAATCTGTTTACAGAAAGGTTTGAGCCTGGTGAAGGGTTGTACAGGAAACGGCCAGAGGGTCCTGGGCCTGATTAATCCGGCCTTGATACCTGCTTTGGCCATGAGCTCAATGGAATCCTTAACTATCCGGGAGGTCGAACCATAGGCAACCAGAACTATTTCTGCCTGTTCAGTTCGGAACCGTTCGTACTGGTACTCAGATTCTTCTATCAGCCTGTATTTTTCCTGCAGCTTTCTGTTGTTCTCCTCCAGTATCTCCGGAACCAGTGACATGGTTTTTACGACGAGCGGCTCTCTTTTTCCACCGTGACCGACTGCCGCCCAATCTTTTTTCGGGGCTGATCTCAGCTTTCGTTTTTTGAATTCGACCGGCTCCATCATCTGGCCAAGCATACCATCACTTACAATGTAGACTGGAGTTCGATAGTGTTCTGCGATTTCAAATGCTTCATGCATCATTTCAACAGACTCCTGGATGGTTGCCGGAGCAAGGGATGGAATCCGGTAATCGCCATTTCCACCTCCCCTGGTCATCTGGTAGTAATCAGCCTGAGCTGGCTGGATTCCACCAATCCCGGGTCCCGCCCGCTGCACATTAACGATCACACAGGGAAGTTGGGCAGCAGCAATTACAGATAGCCCTTCCTGCATTAACGCTATTCCGGGTGATGACGACGATGTCATTACCCGGCCGCCTGAGGCGGAAGCCCCGTATACCATGTGAATTGCGGCTACCTCACTCTCTGCCTGCAGATAAACTCCTCCATGCTTCGGAAGTTCCCTGGCAAGATATTCAGGAATTTCATTCTGAGGAGTAATCGGATATCCGAAGAAATGTGTGCAGCCGCCCCTTATTGCCGCCTCGGCAAGGGCTTCATTGCCTTTCATCAATGTTCTGGCCATACCATTCTCCTTCGTAGACGACGCGCTCAACGGTGATTGCATAATCGGGACACATTTGGAAACAGTTGCCGCAGCCTATACATTCATCCATCCGCTCAATTTGGACAGGATGGTAACCGTAAGCGTTCAATGTGGTTTCTGATAGTTTGAGCAGGTCAAGGGGGCAGGCAACCGTACAAAGTCCGCACCCTTTGCAGCGATCGATAGCTATGCTAACGATACCTTTTATTTCTTTTGCCATACGATCTCCTCCTCACATGAGTCGGGGTGCAACAAGAGCAATAAAACGGCAGAACCTTTAATGGGTATGTGAAAATACTTAATCTTATAGTTTATTATAACATAAATAAATTTATTTATCCCAAACTAAATTGACACAACAAGTGCCGCCCAAAAGCTTGTCTAAAATGCTTTTAGATATAAGATAATCAGTATTTTTAGTCAGGTCTATACTGCATAGTAGGATAAATAAAATTCTATTTTGATGAACTTATTGATTGTCTTTGTACCTGGGCAGGATACGGCTGAGAACGGTTCAGTCCGGTCGATAAATGACAACGAGCGTTTTGGCTGCACCACCAATACCACGATAGCCGTGTGGTTTGCTCGAATCGAAATAGAGGCTGTCTCCCTCGCTGAGCGTAACAAGTGTATCGTCGCACCGGAATTCCAGCACACCGTCAAGAACAAACAGGAATTCTTCACCGCGGTGGTTATTATAAACAATGTCGCGTGCCTCGCGCTCCTCCATATGGACAATAAAAGGCTCCATGTTTTTATCAACTTTTGGATACGCGAGCGGCTCGTACTGGTAGCCGACATGAGAAATGTGCGGTCCCTTGGCAACACCATAGCGATCAGATTTCCTGACGACAACGACACTCGAATCCTGTCCGGATTTCTGGAAAAAGTGGCCAATGGAAACCCCAAGTGCTGTTGAAATCTTCAGAAGAGTAGCGATGGGAGGGGTAACCAGATTATTTTCAATCTGGGACAAATTTGCCTTAGAAAGACCAGTCATTACAGATAAATCTTTTAAGGTCATCGCCCGTCTGTTACGCAGGTTTTTGACCTGGCTACCAATGTCGAGCGATGCCAGTTCGTTCTTCATGTCTGGTGCCATACGAGATCTCGGTCAGGGAAATGTTAGCGAGCAGGTATCGTTAATGGGAGCCGATGCGGCTGTCATACTCCACATATTCTCTTTTTCTGTGAGTTCACAATTAATATGACCGGTCATTTTAGTCAAACAGAGATTACGCATCGGGTGATAAGATGTCTCACCGTCGTTGCTGTGTTACATCTTCAGGCTCTATCTTTACAATCGCAAAAATAACACCAGCCATAAAAAAAAGAACGCCGACAAATAGTAAAGTGGACTGCATACCCTGGTATTGATACAAGGCTCCTGCGATGATTGGAGCAGTGGCCCCCATCAGGCTGCGGGTAAATGTCAGGAGGCCGAGCATGGTGTTCTCAACCCGACCCTTGACCATGTCAATAATCGTGGCGTTGATCAGAGAATAGTCACTTCTGATACTGAACCCAAGGAGTATAATCAGCAGCGTGAACATCCCTCCTTTGCCCCAAAACGCCAGTGAGATAACAAGCGTGCTTGAATAGAGAAGCGCGGGAACCAGCACGATCTTCCTGCCGAAACGGTCGGAGAGATATCCCATCAGAGGACTGACCAGAAGGCCGATTGACCATAACAGTCCGAAATGGAAACCGATTGATTGAGAGCTGAAGCCGCTGTCGTGCATATAGATGGGTAGAAATGTGACGAGAACCGTAAAACACATGCTTCGAAGCCCGGCAACAATGTTCACCTTCCAGATATCGGTGGTTTTCAATATCTGCCAGGATATTTTCAGTTGTTTTGACGGGGAGACTCTATCGCTATTGGGGTCAAATCCCTGCTTTTCTTTGCTACCGCGGTATAACCTCATCAGCAGCAGAAACGTCCAGACAGCAAGTAACAGTGGCAGTACCAGGTATACAGATAGAATTTCGCGCCAGGAAAAATATGCAAGCAGTATTCCGGTGGCAACAGGTCCGATGATATCTCCAACACTCCCTCCTGCACCGTGAATAGCAAATACAGTACCTCGTTTTTCGGGAAACCGTGAACCAAGTTCAATAAGCGAGGGGATATGCCAGATGGCGCTGGCGGCTGCTATCAAAAGCATACCGAGATACAAGGCAGAATATATTGGAGTGATTGCAATAATCAGCCAACCGGCGGCAAAAACAACAATACAGATGGTTAAGATTTGAGCACGATATCTTGAATAATAATCTGACATTACACCGCCAGGAAGGGCGATGAACCCTGAAACGATTTCCCTGGTGGTAATCAGGGCACCGATCTGTATCGGGGTAACGAGAAAAGTTGCCTGGATTGATGGCAGCAAAACTGCAAAGCTCTGGCCCATAAAATGGAATACAGCATGTCCAAAGAAGAAACAGAGAATCACAGAAGTACTTTTTTTAAGATTCTGTGAACTCGTTATGGTTTTATCTATGCTCATGTCCGTCTTAACCGCCTCTGTTTCAATAAAGCACCATTAGAATTATATCCTCGCTTTTTTCTGCCGGGACCAGGACTGAAGGCTGGCCAGCCCCTGCAGATGATCTGCCAACTGGCAGGCCCGTCCTGAAACAGAACGGGACATATTGCACGTTTAAAAAGGAATAGAAAACTTTTCTGCAAGACCTTTGAGGTCATCTATGACCGGATCGAGAAGCGGAATACCGTCAACCAGACGCCGTTTCTCACTTTCACGTTCGGGGTCACCGGGAACCAGGACGCTCTTCTGGCCATCTACCGGTTTTGCACTTCTGAATCGCCGGATCCATTGATCCATGTGGGCTTTGAATTCGTCAGCTGGTCGAAATGCATCAACCCTGAAGGCTCCGAAAAAGTGGCCGATACCGTCTCCGACCGACTCCGTTTTCTTGTCCATAAAGGATACATAGGGTGGTACCCATGGACCGTAATTTGCCCCTGAAAGAACGGCGGAAAAAATATCGACCATTGCTCCGAGACAATAGCCTTTGTGACTGCCATGCTCCCGGTCACTGCCAAGTGGCAGCAGGAACCCGCCTTTGGAAGCTGCATTGCTGTCCCGGCTGGGGAGGCCATCGGGGCCCTGCACCCAGCCCAGTGGTGCCGGCTCATCTTTTCTCTGCAGAATTTCCAGTTTTCCATAAGCTGCTGTGGTCGTTGCAAAATCTGCAACAAAAGGCGGCTCCTGGTCAGCGGGGAATGCTACCGCAATGGGGTTGGTTCCAAGCATTCCCTCCAGGGAGAATGTGGGTGCAACCATTGGGCTGGCATTGGTCATGGACATGCCGATCATGTCGTGCTTCAGGGCCTTCATGGCGTGGTAACCTGCGATGCCATAATGGAAGGAGTTTTTGACTGCTACCCAACCGGTGCCAACCTCGGCTGCTTTCTTTATGGCAAGGTCCATCGCCTCTGGTGCAACGACCAGGCCAAGCCCTGAATCCGCGTCTATAACAGCAGTGCTTGGAGTCTCATGGACAATCGAAGTTGCCGGTGTGGCATTAATTCGACCCTGCTCCCAGAGTCTCACGTAAGATGTCAATCGGGCGACACCATGGGAGTCAATTCCCCGCAAATCGGCGGAAAGCAATACATCTGCTGCAAGTTCTGCATCTGCCAGCGGGCAACCCATGCCTGTGAAAACGTTGGTTGTGAACTCTCGGAGAGATTCATATGGAAAGGACTGCATGGTGCTCCTCATCTTTTAAGGGTATACGATTGCTTAATTTTCTTGGGACTGTTTTTAATAAAGACTTAAAAGGCGTCTGGCAAACATTTTTTTTACATTAGTGCTGCTCATCGAGAAAATTTACCAGTGCTTTATTAAAGGCCTCAGTTTGTTCGATATTAGGGAGGTGTGCTGAGTGAGGGATGATTAAGAGTCTAGAGCCGGGAATACCTTCATAGAGAGCCTTGGCGGCAGAAACCGGACATGCGGGATCATCTTCACCGGTGATGATCAGAGTCGGCACCGAAATCTTTGAGAGATTTTCACATAAATTCATGTCCCTGATTGCTTCTGCACAACCGACATAACCCTCCACTGGGGTTCCGAGAATCATGGTACGAACCATGTCCAGTTTGGTAATACCGGTTTGGTGGAAAGGTGGGGTGAACCAGCGCTCCAGTGTTCCAGCCATTAGTGCTTCAACACCTTTGCTACGGGCTATGTCAATTCGCTCGTTCCATAACGATTTCGGGGGCATCACGCAGGCGGTGTCGCACAGGGTAAGAGATAATACTTTTTCAGGGTGTTTATAAGCCAGCAGCTGTCCGGTAAAGCCACCCATGGAAAGGCCGACAAAGTGAACTGAATTGATGCCGAGTGCCTCGATAAGTCCACAGGCATCCTCTGTCAAAAGATCAATAGAGTAGGGTGCGGGCGTAGCTTCAGTGCCACCGTGGCCACGCTGGTCGTAACGTAAAACCCGGTAGGCTGAGGTGAGGGGCTCCAGCTGGTCATCCCACATGGTAAAGTTTGACATCAGGCTGTTGCTGAGCATAACAACGGGCCCATCATCTGGCCCATCGATACGGTACTTTACATCGAGATCGTTAACTTTAATTGTGCTCGTCATTATAATTGAAAACCTGCCACGGGTGGAATTATCATTAATTTTGGGTGGAGTTAAAACATCTCCATGAGTTCCAGGGTGATACCTTCAGGACCTTGCAGGAATACTATCTTCCGATCACTGAGTTCTGTCGGACCTGTTTTAACGCTGCAACCCGATTCGAGCAGATGTGAGCAGGCACTATCGAGATTGTCAACCTCAAAGCCAACATGATCATAGCCAAGGGATGATTTGGAACTGCTCTCTGAAATTTCGTTTTCCTTTGGAACACGCAAATTGACCTGAAGGTTACCGACCATGAGAACAGCACCTTCAGCTCCTCCAAAAGAACGGTGTTCTTTAAAAAGAGCTCCAAGCCCTGTCGTCCAGAACTCAATCATGTTCTGAAGGTCCTGACAAATAATATGGAGATGATTAACTTTGAATGTATTCATAATATTCTGATCCTTACAGCTGAATGACCAGCTGACTTGAGCCATTTGCAAAACGCCCTTTTCGCTCAACCTCTACGTTATGCTTAAATTTTTATCCTCGGAATATCAATTATATGCCTGCGGTAAAAATTTTTCACATGCCTTGACGTTGAACGAAAATCATCATTTTGCGAAAGGCTCGACTTGTTATCAGGTTTACCATATGCTCGGTCACGCTTTCTCACGTTTCACAGTATCTAAACAAACGAGAAGGATGTTGACCAAGAATTTCAGTCAACAGAGCAAATAGTAATCACAAGCACATGCAAATGCACCAAGTTTGTTATGAGTAATGAGTATGTTGGGAGGAAGAGAGTGTCGAGAAGTGGGTCTGGTTCATTCCTGAGCAGTGCATAATGATTTTCAGAAACTATATTCAGAAGATTGTTGACACACGCCATTCTATAGGATAATAACAGAATCATATAGGATTTTTGGTGGTATCATATATGATTGTATGGGTGGTGATACAATATGTCTCGAGAATGTAAAGCAAAGAACTTGTATTTACGAGAAGCTTCGACAGGATTATTGAGGGACACGAAAACCAGGGCAGCGACAGGTTATGGCCAGTCCCGCCATAGAGTTTGGGATCAATGAAAATCCTATCGTGAGGCGATTATAAGGCTGGAAAGTGATGGTTATGTCTCCTTTACTCCGCATTCTGGGGCGATGGTTACCAGGCTTAATGATCAGGAACTCTCTGAAATCTATCTAATTCGTATCTCTTTAGAAGGGCTTGCTACTCGGCTTGCGATACCTTTCGTTAGTCCACTGGATATAAAATGGTTGAAAAAGAAAAATAACGAAATGAAAGCTGCCGTTAAGAAAGGCCGCTACGAGAGTCTGGCAAGACTTAATAAGGCATTCCACCTGCGAATATACAAGGCTGCTCCATCTCCCCGTCTTTATAAGATGATATCAGATCTCTGGGATGCCTTTGAACGGTGGCCAAGTATTTTCTCTTTGGTTCCTGACAGAGCCAAAGCCGCCATTCGGGAACATGAAGAGATAATTGTGGCTTTAGAATCTACAGATGTGGACAAGGCTGATATCCTCATCAAAGAACAGAAAAAAAATACCTTGATGGCTTTGCAGAGTTATATTGTTCGAACTCAATACCGGTTCACCAGAGATGCTGGAAGAAATCTGGCAAAAGCAGACAAGAGTTGAGTTGGATAAAGCCTTTCAGACTTTAACGCGGAGGATTAAATAAAATTGGATTTAGGAATAGCAGGAAAAAAAGGAATTGTAGGCGGAGCAAGCTCCGGTCTTGGGAAAGCATGTGCAATGGCTCTGGCACGGGAAGGTGTTGAGCTGGTTATTGTCGCTCGTACCGAGGAAAATATAAAGAGCTGCAGAGGAAATCGGTTCTGCTACAGGGACAAAGGTGATCTCCGTCGCTGCTGATATCAACAGTGATGAAGGAAGAGCCGCAGTACTTAACGCCTGCCCGGAACCAGATATCATTGTCAATAATTCGGGTGGTCCGCCAACGGGTAATTTTCGCGACTGGGATCGTGAGGCATGGTACTCTGCGATAAACAATAACATGCTCGGTGCGATATTTATGATCAAGGAAACAGTTGACGGTATGATCGACAGGAAATTCGGCAGAATCGTTAATATCACTTCAAGTGCGGTGAAAGCGCCGATCGGTATCCTCGGGTTGTCGAACAGTGCAAGGGCAGGGCTGACTGGTTTTGTTGCAGGAACATCTCGGGAAGTCGCCAAACATAATGTGACTATAAACAACCTGCTGCCTGGTGACTTTGAAACAGGGCGGCACACTGAAAACACCAAAGCTCTGGCTAAAGTACAGGGGAGATCTTACGAAGAGATGAAGGCAATTCGAACGGCGGCTGTTGCTGCCGGTCGATTTGGCGATCCTGCAGAACTCGGTGATTTATGTGCCTATTTATGTAGTGATCAGGCGGGGTTTATTACCGGCCAAAATCTCTTAATTGATGGCGGAAAATATCCGGGGACTTTTTGATAGATCACATCTTTGAGTAGAAATTGAGAATTGTTGGCTAACAGCAGCCAACAACTTTCAATTTCTTAGGACAAGGTTCTTTTTGAAGCACTTATTTATTTAATCACGGGAGGAAAACGTACTATTTAGATCTGTTGCGGAATGTATTTTTTACGGTTGCCGACTTTATTGAAGAGGATCTGGCTCAGATGGTCGGCCTACTATAAATCTTGAGTTGTGGAGGTAAAAAATGAAAGATCGCACGAAAAAAATGACCGTTTTATTTGCTACTATTGTAGCAATTCTGAGCATCGGCTTCAATGTACATGCTGCCGGTAAAGTGAAAATCGCATTAGGCGATGTCGCATCTGTTGAAACGCTCTGTTTCCTTGTTGCACTTGATCGTGCCAAAGATCGAGGGCTGGATTATGAAATGACAGCATTCGCCAAGGAACAGCTCGCGATCCAGGCCGTAATGGGCGGACAGATGGATATCGCAGTTGGTACACCGTATGCCATTATCCAGAAAAGCAAGGTTCCGATCCGGAACTTCTTTCAGTTAAGCAAGCTCGTCTTTTTCCCTGTAGCCGCGAATAAGTATAAAACCTGGCAGGATCTGGATGGCGAGCCTTTTACCTTTCATGCACGAGGTACTGGTACCGAGGCTATCGGAGATATTATCATTAAGCGTGAGGGTATTACGCTTGGACAGCGCAGTTATGTTCCAGGCTCCGAAAACAGAATCATCGGTATGATGAAAGGGCAGATAAATGCAACGATTGTCGACCTGTCAAACAAAAATATCCTGATGGAAAAAGCGGGAGATAAATTTATTGTACTGCCAGGGATCAATGATCCTGCGAGTGATGAAGTCCTTTTCGCTGAACTTGGCTGGTTGCAGGAAAATGAAGAAAGTGTTGCGATCCTCGTTGAGGAACTTCTTCGCACCTGGCAGGAGATGACCAAAGATCCGACAATCCTGGATAAAGAGCGCAAAGCACGAGGCCTGCTGTCTGACATTCCCAAGGAGTTATTGATGGAAGTTGATGCCTATTATGTGGAGGCAGTTGAAGGCGGTCTTTATGATCCCATGGGTGGTGGTGTAGAAGCTGCTAAAGCTGACTTTAAATTTTATGTTGACGCTGGTCAGATGGTAGGTCCTGCTGCAGATCTCAAGGTCGAGGATTACTGGTATCTCGCGCCGCTGGATGCAGCAAAAGCAAAGTTAGGTATTAAACAATAAATAGTCATGTGGTTGCCTGGCGGGGTAACCTCCTGCCGGGCGATTGGATGGTTTTTGAACATAGATACTATCATAGCAAGGAACATTCATGTCGTCTTTTTTAATTCATCCTTTGACCTTAAGATTCTTATCGGTCGTGATTGCCTTCGGTGCCTGGGAATATCTCGGTCGCATACCGATCAGTCCGGCATTTCCGACATTTCTGCAAACAATGTCTGCGCTTGGCGGAATGATAGCAGACGGTTCGATGGTGTCAGTCTATCCGGCTACTTTTCAGCCCCTTCTCATCGGGTTGATTATTTCTTCAGTTCTCGGTATTGCCTGCGGCGTATTCATGGGGCTCAACGCCAAAGCCGAATGGTTCGGTGCCCCAGTGTTTATCGTTTTGCAGTCTGCTCCGCTGGCAGCGTTGATTCCTCTTCTTACCTTTGCCTATGGTATTGGCTTAACATCAAAAATATTAACTGTAAGCATTATGGCAATGCCGGTTATCGTGTTAAATGCCTATACAGCCGTTCGCCACACACCAACATCAATGATCGAGATGGGAACGTCCTATCTTGGCAGCTCCCGTCAGATCATCCTTAAGATTATTATTCCATCAGCGAGTCCCGTTATTTATGCAGGTCTGCGGCTGGGAGCCGCCATGGGATTTATTGGGGCGATTCTTGGCCGAACTTTTGATCACTCCAACCGGAATCGGTGATTTGATTACCTATAATCAATCTATTGCCGAGTACGATAAAATGTACGCAGCCATTTTTTCAATCATGGTCTTTGCTGTTATCTTTATCGAAATTTTAGAACGTACTGAATATATCTTTTTCAGGCCTGACAAGAGGGTTACCCAATGAGTTCTGTTGCAGAAGCTGTTTCTAATAGATGCTCCCCCGATCGCTGTATCTGTTAATGATGTTACAAAGATATATCCCGGAGGAGTTGAAGCGTTAAATGATATGACGATTCAGTTTCCAAAGGGGGAGCTTACTTCACTCCTGGGACCTTCCGGCTGTGGTAAAACAACACTTTTAAAAATCATTGCCGGGTTACTTGAACCGACATCCGGGAACGTTACGGTCAACGATGTACCTGTTACAGGACCTGGTAAGGAGCGTGCTTTTGTTTTCCAGGACTTTGCCCTGATGCCGTGGGCATCGGTCATGCGTAATGCTGCTTTTGGTCTTGAGCTGCAGGGTGTCCCTAAATCTGAGAGACATGCGATTGCCGAGAAGTATATTGATGCTGTCGGTCTTGAAAGGATATGAGAATCTTTACCCCCATGAACTATCCGGCGGTATGCGTCAGCGTGTTGGGCTGGCACGGGCTCTTGCGGTAACGCCGAGGTTCTTCTGATGGATGAGCCTTTTTCTGCTGTTGATGAGCAAACCCGGAGAAAATTTCAGGAAGACCTCCTGGAGGTTGTGGCGAAGATGAAGCAAAAACCTTTATTTTCGTTACCCACTCAATCGAAGAGGCGGTATATGTCTCCCAGAGTATTGCCCTGCTGCTGCCACGGCCAAGCCGTGTCTCTGAAATTATCAGGCCCGATATTCGATCGTGACATTTCTCCTGATGCCATTCGGCGCGATCCGGTCTATCTCGATATCGTCGAGCGTATCTGGCAGGGTCTCCGGACCTATGTTGAATAAGGGGGAGAAAAAGAAACGATGAAACTATTTGGAATAAAAATACCGATGATGGCCTCGTTGATCATCTGGGCTATCGTCTGGGAAATCGTCGGCCAGCTTGAACTTGTCGATTCTGTTGCCGCCTTTCAGTCACATTATCATCAGGCTTTTTGAAATCGTTCCGACGCATACTGTTCTTTAATGCCTTTCTGATAACGGCTAAATGCTTTCTTATCGGTACCGGCAATCGCCATCTCTTATGGGAATACCTCTTGGTGTTCTGATGGGCAGATCGATCGTTGCCGACCGGATGCTGCTGCCCTGGGTCAATATGTTTCTGAGCGCTCCACTGACGGCTCTTGTTCCCGTCTTGATGACCTTGTTCGGATTCGGTATGAAAACAATTATTCTCACCACCGTGCTTGTTTGCTATCTGGATTATCGTTCTTGATGCCCGTGCCGGTGTTAAAAATATTACCCCCTCGCTTATTGAAATGACAAAATCGTTTCAGGCCAACTTCTGGCAGGCTTTTACCAAGGTCTATGTCTGGGCGGCGTTACCTGAAATTCTTGCCGGCATTCGCCTTGGCTGTATCCGTTCCGTTAAAGGGCGTTATTATCGGTCAACTTCTCGTATCTGTTGTCGGTTTTGGGCGGTTGTTCGAGCTCTACTCGTCCAACTTCTTGATGGAGCACATGTGGGCTTTGTTGTTTGTACTTTTCTTCTTTGCGTTTCTGATTGCTGAAGGGCTTGGGATGCTCGAACGAAAATTTGAGTACTATGCCGCATCGCGTAATTAAAGAGGAACATAAGAAAGAAGAGAGGATTATTTTATGGAAAATAGATATTTCCAGGAAGATAAATGGTGGGTGAGTCACTTATAATTTTAGTCGATGAGGTCACCTCACAGTTCGATCTGCCTGAGAAGGTTGAGATTCATGATGCCACCCTGCGTGACGGGGAACAGACGCCCGGAGTCGTTTTTAGAAAAGACGATAAAATCCGAATTGCCCAGAAACTCGATGACGTTGGTGTTGAACGGATCGAGGCCGGAATGCCGGCTGTTTCACAGGAGGATTTCGATGCCATCAAGGCTATCAGCAAGCTCGGGTTGAAAGCAAAAATTTTTACCTTTGCCCGTGCCCTTTCTGTTGATATCGACAAAGCGATAGATTGCGGTGCTGATGGCGTTATCATCGAAATTCCTATCGGTTACCCCAAACTAAAATATCAGTTCGGCTGGACGTGGGAAGATGTGTTTCGCAAGAGTATCGATTGCATAAATTATGCACGTGAGAAAGGTCTTTACGCCGTCTATTTTCCTTATGACACGACGCGGGCCAGGGACGAAGAT
This sequence comes from uncultured delta proteobacterium, assembly GCA_963776075.1. Classification (GTDB taxonomy): domain Bacteria; phylum Desulfobacterota; class Desulfobulbia; order Desulfobulbales; family Desulfocapsaceae; genus MADRE3. The sequence continues at coordinate 304,376 of CAVZLG010000015.1, read as the reverse complement.
CTGACCAATCTTCTCACCGGTATTATGAAAGAATCACCACCTGATTCTATCGGTGTTGTGGATACCATGGGCTGTGCGTTACCCGAGGCTATTAAATATATGGTTCGAAAGGTAAAGGCCCTGACCGGACTGCCGGTGGAGATACACACCCATAATGATTTCGGTATGGGTGTGGCCACAGAACTCGCCGCGGTCACTGCCGGTGCTACTGTCGTCCATTCATGTATCAACGGTCTTGGCGAAAGAACCGGAAATGCAGCTCTGGAAGAGCTTATGGTCGGGCTAGAGGTTCTTCTCGGCTACAAGACAAACTACAAATTTGACGAATTGCTATCTCTTTGCAAACTGGCTGAAGAACTTTCAGGGGTGACTCCCGCCACCAACAAACCCATCATCGGTAAAGGGAATTACACCAGAGAATCCGGTATCGGTGTGGATATGGTCATGAAAAAACCGTTGTCCATGTTTGCGACAGCACCTCAGTTTTTTGGTCGTGAGGGTGAGGTCGTGCTTGGTAAAAAAAGCGGTAAAGCATCTATTACCTACTCCCTTGAAAAACTGGGCATTGAAAACGTCAGCGATGAAACGATTGCGGACATTCTGGCAGAGGTCAAACAAAGAGGGGCCGAGAAACGTGCATTGCTGACACCTGAAGAATTCAAAGAAATTCTGGATTTGAAAATAGGTTGAAAATTCGATAGAAGAGGATTTTGCTTTGAATTAACGGCGTGAGCGTGCCCTGCAGATGACAAGGCGAGCTCACGCCATTATTTATTTTATACAGCAATGAATTCAGGATGTTCCGGTATATTTAAACAGCATCTTAATTTCATTGCAGACACAGGATAACATGCAGTATTGATCAGGTAGAGCGGTACATTTCAGGCCACTCAATGGAAAGGAGATAACCATGCAGTGTCGTATAACTACCCTGGCAGATAATACCTCCGGGAAACCAGATATCATTGGTGAATGGGGTTTCTGTGCCCTTGTGGAAACAGAAGAAGCGACGGTATTGCTTGATTCCGGCGCGGGTCATGCAGTGCTTCACAACGCTGAACAGTTAGGAATAGATTTTAAGACGGTTGATAAAATCGTACTGTCTCACGCCCATTATGACCATACAACGGGAATTGAAAAGGTATTGAAGAAAATTGGCAGGAAGATTGAAGTGATTGCCCCACTTGATTTATGGGCGGCTAAGTACAGTGTCAGGGAGGGGAAAAAAGAACGATATATCGGTGTCCCATTTACCCGGGAAGCCCTTGAAAGTCTTGGGGCTCGATTTACCATGACCCCTGAACCCGTTTATATAACCGACAAGATATTGACAACCGGTGAGGTCGCTGTTGTTACAGACTTTGAACAAGTGGGCGAAGATTATCTTAAAATCAAAGTAAATGGTAAATACCAAAGTGATTCATTCCTTGACGATCGGGCCCTGATCCTCAAGACTAACGACGGACTCGTTATCGTGCTCGGCTGTGCCCATCGCTGCCTGATAAATACCCTGCACCACGTCAGAGAAATAACGGGTGAGGATAGGATACATATGGTCATTGGTGGCTGTCACCTGTTCGAGGCCTCTGACGACTACATTAATCAAACCATTGCTGCATTAAAAGAATTTAAAATTGACAAGATTGGAGTATCTCACTGCACTGGCCTCAGGGCCGGTGCGATGATGGCTGCGGAATTAGGAGATCATTTTTTCTTTAATACTGCGGGTACCGTTATTACGGTAGAGTAAGAGCTTCCTGCCCCCACTCTACCGTAATGTCATTATGAAGCCCAGGGTGTTATTGCACCTTTTAGAGCCTCATATCCTTCGATAAAGCCAGGTCGTTTGCCACTGTAGACCTTATCGAAGGTGGCAAGTGCATCGTCAAGCCATTTGCGCAGTTTTTCATTGCCGGGGTTGGCGTCAAGGTAGGCGGTGCGGATAAGAACAAAGTGGATACGTGGGTCGTACGGCTGCTTTGTACCGCCCATTGACTCGTCGCCATCCAGGAGGCGGAGCAGCATCGCATCGGCTGAACCGAGAGTCTGTTCATGGATGGGCGGGCCTGTCATACGATGCATGACCGATGTCATATCACGCCCGTTGCCGGTGGTATAACCCATGGTGTTCCAGAGCTCATTTGTATCGATATCATGTCCAAGCTGCTTGGCGACAATACCGCTGAAGGCACGCATCGGATCGGACACATCAGCCAGCAGGTCGGTAAGACGATCACCATCCAGGTCAGTAGCGAGTATGATGCAATCACGTTTTTCAATCAGATCCCAGAGCAGCAGGCCGAAATTTGTATCTGAGATATGCTGTTCAATCTTGCCGCCCCAATTCTCCATACCGGCTTTGAAATCATTCGGCAGCAGGGCAATGATCCTGTCGACTGCCTCCTTGTGCTCCACATAGCCGTCAACTGCATATTTGCGGCCGACTTCAAACTTGGTACCCTGGAGCAGCCATGAATGAAGTCCGGCATTTATGCCGTCTTCCATGGCCTGGGTTGGTTTCATGGCCACACGGCCGAGTTTTCCTGACTCGTGAACCATTTTCAGAAACAATCGGTTGGCATAGGCCATCTGGATACCGGGCGAATTCATTTCGGAGTGGATGATGCCTGTCTCTTCGTTAACATTGAAAACAGCACGATTCTGAGAGTAGGGCAGGCAGGGCATGCAGCGGACAACGGTGATTGGCCCATAGGGTCGGACGTTACAGAACACACCTGCCTGGGTTCGCAATGGAGCATTAGCTGACTTGCCCATGACGACGACCTTACCGCCTTTGCCGTCATTAACGTAGGCATCGCCAGCGGTGGACCACTTGATTGAAGTACAGTCCATGTTACCGAACCAGGCGAGTGATGCCAGTTTTGTGTCGTGTCTATACTGCGACCACATGGGGACGGCATAAAATGGTAGACCCAGAACGTCGATTGCTGCCAGTGTACCGATAAGTGCGAAGGCATCGGTTAAGGAATGTGCGACAGGGTTCACGCTGCCATCCTGGTTTCCGCCTTTCCATATAACGGCATCAGGGTAGCCTTTTGGTTTCTCTTCAGCAGCTTCGAAAAGATTTGACAAGAGCCCGAACAGGTCGCCGCCGTCGTGCTCTGTTCGTGCGATGGACATAAGATCTATCATCTGAGCCTCTTTTTTTTTGTTTTAAAATGCCAGGTGGGAAAAAACCGTCGACCATTTATTGCCGGTTAACGTCAGAGCCTTCTGGCTTCGCTGTCAGGTGGTTGAGGGGAAGAGGTAATTGTTTTCCAGGAAATTCTAAAGATAAGAGCTTCAAGAGCAGTGCCTCTCCAGTTCAGGTAGGAATTTATCATTTTCGATCTGCTTCGGCAACAAAGATATTCTTTTAACTACCTGATGCTGCGGCAAGTCATTGGTTGACTGATCACCTTTCAAACTTATCGTTGAACAAGAAACCTCATGTCCGATGTCTTCGTGAGTTACTGCACCTGAAAATCGCCCAAAATGAGTTATATAAATATATGCACTAATCCCATGTGATCATTGGATACCTGTATAAAACTTCAGCAGACAGTTGTCCTGCATCCCTTTTTCCCCGTGATAAGGAGATATAAATGAAAATAAAGAAGCTGAGCGCCAGTGTCCACCAATACCCGATTCATCTGCCGATGATCGATTAACCCCTTGAACACCTATTTTGTATGACATCTCGAAATGGTTCGAACACGTATACTGGCCCAGGAGATGCTGTCTCTGTCATTGATTTGTTATCCTTTTAATCTTAGGACAGGCAGCTCAGTATCAATCCGACAGATTCGTTTTCCGGCAATCTGAGAATTCTCTGTCGGCCTGGCAAAACAGTGATTTTTTTCTTGACAAGAAGTTGTACAAGCGCCTACATTGAGCACTAGTGATAGCGCTGTCATAGCGGGTATCGCTTTAAAATAAGGGAGAAGACCTTTTAACGGATTGATGAACTTGTAACCGCTTTCCTACCCTTTCAATGCAGTTTAGAAATTCAGGAGGAGTAACCATGAAAAGATTTGTCGCCACATTGGTCGCAGGTGTTGCTATTGCCGGCCTGGCACTTTCCGCATCGGCTGGTAGTTATCCGGAAAAACCCATTACCTTCATCGTCCCTTATTCTGCAGGTGGCAGCTCTGACACCCTTGTGCGTGGAATGCAGCCTTTCCTTGAGAAGGCCATGGGGGCAACGATCGTTCCGAAAAATGTTACTGGTGGCGGCGGGGCCGTGGGTATGTCACAAGCGCTGTTTTCTTCCAAGGCGGACGGTTACACGGTCACCTTGCCAAGCAACGCAGTATTTGGTCTTGAAGGTCTTGGCAATGTACCCTGGAAACATGGTGACTTTGATACAGTCGCACGCATTATTACCGAGGACTACTCGATCACCGTTCGTGCTGATTCGGAATGGAATACGCTGGATGAGTTTATCGCCTATGCAAAAGCGAACCCCGGCAAAATTAAAATGGGCTTCTCCGGATTCGGTTCCTCGACTCATATTGTCGCCGCAGCTTTTGCCGAAAAGTTTGGTCTTGAATTCTCTTTCGTACCTTACAAAGGTGGGTCCAAAACGGTTGCAGCCACAATGGGCGGCCATATAGATGCCAATACTCATCACCCGGCTGAAACCAAGGCGGGTGTAGATGCTGGCAAGCTGCGCGTTCTGGCAACCATGGGGCCGAAACGTTCCAACCTGTTTCCTGACGTGCCAACCATGCAGGAGCTTGGTCACGACTGGGTTGTCTCACAGTGGCGTGGTGTAGCAATGCCGAAAGATGTTCCTGCAGAAGTGAAGACAAAATGGGAAGCTGCTCTTACTACGGTGGCTGCTGACCCCGAGTTTCAGAAATTCATTGTTGAGCGTATGGGTGGCACAGTGTCTCCTGCCTTTGGTGCCGAACTCGACGCCTTTATCAAGGAAATGGCGGATCTGTTCATCACAACCGCGCAACGCCTTAAAGCGAACCAGAAATAATAATTCCTGAATGATAACGGCCGGGCTCCTATGAGTTCGGCCTTTCTCTTTTCAGGCGGAGTCAGGAGATGCGTTTAACAGGCGAGTCTTTATTTGCTCTGGCGTTGTTTGGGATTTTTTCTTTCGGCACCTACCAGAGTACGGTCATGAATAATCCAAGCGGAGGGCCTTCTGATGTCGGGGCAGCTTTCTTTCCGTTCTGGGTTTGCGTTTTCATTCAAATACTTACTGCTATCATTTTTATACAATCTGTGATCGCCAGCAGAACTGCCAGCGTTGACGGTGTCAGTGTGAAAAAGCGTATTACGCTGTTAGTCTCTATTCTGGTGCTGTTGTTTATTTACATCTTTATCATGGATACGATTGGCTTTATATTTTCCAGTATCCTCTTTTTGGTTCTGGTACACCAGCTTCTCGTATGTTTTGAGACGGGGAGACCCTCAGCACTGAAGGGAATAGCTTATTCTGTGTTCTTTTTCTCGATTGCTTCCACCGCGTTGTACTTTATGTTTAATACGGTTTTCAAACTGGCCCTACCCTGATATTCATCTGGCGAGATATACTATGATCGATTTTTCTAACTATGCCGAAGCCTTAGGTTTGGTGCTCCAGTTCAAGGTTATTGGTGCCATTGCCGCCGGTACAATTCTCGGAATCATTTTTGGGGCTCTTCCCGGGTTAACTGCTGCAATGGGGATCGCAGTACTCCTGCCGCTCACCTACGACATGCCACCGGTGATGGGATTCGGTATGCTGCTCGGTACCTATTGTGGTGCGGTGTCTGGCGGTTCGATCTCAGCAACGCTTCTTAATATTCCGGGAACACCGTCGTCTGTAGCTACCACATTGGATGCCTATCCAATGGCTATGAAAGGTGAGGCAGGCCGGGCACTCGGTATTGCGATCGTTGCCTCGTTTATTGGTGGAATCTTCAGCTCCGTTGTTCTCAGCCTTGCGGCACCACCAATCGCTGAGTTCGCCCTGAACTTTGGGGCTGCAGAGTATTTTTCACTTGCCGTTTTCGGTCTGACAATCATTGCCTCGGTTTCTGGAAAATCCATGGCCAAGGGGTGTGTTGCAGGTCTCATCGGTATTTTTGTGTCACTTGTTGGACTGGATCCGACAACCGGATCAGCACGGTTTACTTTTGGCCAGATGTCTCTGCTTTCAGGGGTCGCTTTCCTTCCAGCTTTAATTGGCCTGTTTGCAGTCGGTCAGGCTTTAACAGATGCTGAAGAAACACTGAAAGCCAAAGGATCTCATATTCAAAAGCAGTTCAGCAGTGTTCACCTTCGCTTCTCTGCGGTATTGAAGCGTTGGAAAACGGTGCTGCTGAGTTGCGTAATCGGGACTACGGTTGGAGCCATTCCCGGTGCCGGCGGCAGTGTCGCCTCTTTCGTCGCCTATGACCAGGCCCGCAGGATCTCTAAAACGCCCGAAAAATTCGGCACGGGTCACGATGAAGGCATAATAGCATCGGAAACCTCAAATAACGCCATGACCGGAGGAGCGATCATACCAATGATCACCCTGGGGGTGCCGGGGGAAGCTGCCGCTGCTGTGCTGATGGGTGGCCTGATGATTCAGGGGTTACGACCAGGTCCAACCCTGTTCACCGATCAGGCCGACATCGTCTACGGCATTTTCATCGCCCTGTTTATTGCCAATATTTTCATGATGCTGTTCCAGTTCTTTGGGATCCGAGTGTTTGTTAAAGTTCTCTCTATTCCCCGCAGTTACCTGATCCCGATCATCTTGTTGTTCTGTGTGATAGGCTCTTTCGGTGTGTCTGGTAATATTTTCGATGTCTATTTGTTACTCATCTTCGGTGTTCTTGGCTATTTTTTAAACCGCTTTGGCTATGGTACGGCTCCGGTGGTTCTCGGTATGATCCTTGGCAATGTGGCAGAATCAGAATTCCGCAAGGGTATGATCATGTTTGACGGGGACTGGACCATTTTTTTCACTCGCCCAATCAGTCTGGCATTCCTGGCATGTGCCGTGATCTTTACTGCCCTGCCTTTTTACCAGAAATGGCGTGAAAACAGGAAACAAATCGTGGAGAAATGATGACCATCTCCTTTTCAGGTATAAAACCGACAATGGAGAACAGTCAGCCACTGGTTTTACCCGCAATGGTTCCTGTCAGGCAGCGTTTTTCAAGCGACACCGTCCCGGACATATCCGTGGCCGTAGTCGAAGGACTTGCCCGCCTGGATGGAGATTCTCTTAAGGGGAAAAAGATTGCAGTCACTGCGGGAAGTCGCGGTATCAAGGGGATGCTTGAAGTGCTTCGCTCCACTATCAGTTTCCTGAAATTACGTGGGGCCGAACCTTTCATTGTTCCTGCCATGGGCAGCCATGGCGGGGCTTCGGCAGAAGGTCAGCTGAATGTTCTTGAAAACCTGGGAGTAACAGAAACCAGTGTAGGGGTTCCGATATTTTCATCCATGGATGTTGTTCCGCTCGGTACGACAGAAGATGATCTGGATGTTTTCTGCGATAAACGTGCCTTTGAAGCTGACGGTGTTGTTGTCTGTAACAGGATCAAGGTTCATAACGTATTCAAGGCAGACTTTGAGAGCGGGCTTGCAAAAATGATGGTGGTCGGCCTGGGAAAACATAAAGGGGCTGTGGCAACACATTACCAGGGTTTTGACCGTTTTGGCGATATTATACCCAGGGCTGCTCAGTTGGTTCTTGAAAAGGTACGCATCTTATGCGGAATCGGCATCGTTGAAAATGGCTATGGAGAGGTTGCAACAGTCGAGGTCCTGCCTTCTGAAACCATTCTGAGACGTGAACCGGAACTGCTTCGTGAAGCAAAAAGAATCATGGGTCGACTTCTCATGCCTGAAATTGATGTGTTGATGATCGATGAAATAGGCAAAGATATCAGCGGAGGAGGGATGGACGCAAACGTGACGGGTCGATCTCCATGGGGACTGCCCGGTTTTGTCGCACCACCGATTCAACGGATAATTGTCAGGGGTTTATCCAAAGCCACCCATGGTAACGCAATCGGTATCGGACTTGCGGATCTGACAACTCGGAGTTGTGCAGAGCAGATCGACCTGGCCACTACCTATACGAATGCGTTAACTGCCCATTCCCTGCTGTCTCCCAAAATTCCGGTGGTTGCCGAAAATGACAGGGAGGCATTGGATCTCGCCCTTCGAATATTGCCGGGTGGTATAGCTAAAGCGCCTAAAATTGTCCGTATCGTTAACACCAAAGATCTTGAAAACATATGGATGTCAGAGTACATACTCGCAAACGTTTGAAGCAAAACCATGACCTCGAGGTAATGGGGCCGCCGCAACCAATTCAATTCAGCGATAACGGTTCGCTCATTACCTAATATCATCATAAAGGAACAATCATATGACTCGTAAACGCCCCGAAGACCTTCGCAGTCACCGCTGGTTCGGTGTCTCAGACCTGAGATCGTTCGGACATCGGTCCCGCATGCTGCAGATGGGGTATGCCCGCGAGGAGTTTGTTGGTAAACCCATGATTGCAGTAATTAACACCTGGAGTGAAATCAACTGCTGTCATACCCATTTCAAGCAGCGTGTTGAAGAGATAAAACGCGGAGTCTGGCAGGCAGGGGGCATTCCGATAGAGATGCCGGCCATGACCCTGGCCGAGGCTTTCGAGCGACCGACCCCGATGCTTCATCGCAATCTCCTGGCCATGGAAGTGGAGCAGATTCTGCGCCATCATCCCTTTGATGGAACTGTTATCATGGGCGGTTGCGATAAAACAACTCCGGCCCTGATCATGGGTGCTGCGAGCATGAATATTCCGACCATTTTTGTACCGGCTGGTCCAATGCTTAATGGTAACTGGCGTGGAGAAACCCTGGGCAGTGGTTCCGATGCCTGGAAGTACTGGTCGGAATTGCGTGCAGGTACAATTACTGAGTGCCAGTGGCGTGAGATCGAAGAAGGTATTGCACGCTCCCCGGGCCTGTGCATGACCATGGGCACAGGTATGACCATGACTTCACTGTCGGAGGCCCTTGGCCTGACGCTTCCGGGGGCCTCGACCATTCCAGCGGTCGATTCAAACCACAACCGGATGGCCAGCGCTTCAGGTCGTCGTATTGTCGATATGGTCTGGGAAGATCTCAAGCTCAATGACATCTGCTCCGAACAGGCATATGAAAACTGCTGTACTGCCCTAATGGCCTTTGGCGGATCAACAAACGCCTTTGTCCACCTGATCGCCATGGCTCGGCGGTCAGGGATTCCTATGAAACAGGATATCTACGATACTGTCGCACAAAAGGTTCCGGTAATTCTCAATCTTCGCCCTTCTGGGAAGTACCTGGCCGAGGACTGGTATTACGCTGGCGGGTGCAGAGCTGCCCTGAAGGTTATCAGTGAAAACCTTAATCTCGACTGTATGACCGTTAATGGCAGGACGCTTGGCGAAAACATAAAGGATGCGGTCGTAACCAACGATGATGTTATACGGCCGCTCCACAACCCGATCTATCCGGAAGGAGGAACGGCGGTTCTTTATGGAAACCTGGCACCGGATGGTGCTGTGATGAAGGTGGCTGCATGTGACCCAAAATTTCTCAAGCATGAAGGGCCGGCCCTGGTTTTTGACAGTTATGATGAGATGGCATCCCAGATCGACCTTGAAGATCTTGAGGTAACCCCCGACCATGTACTCGTTCTTCGTAATGCAGGTCCCAAGGGCGGTCCCGGAATGCCTGAGTGGGGAATGCTGCCGATACCCCAGAAACTCCTGAAACTCGGTATACGCGACATGCTCAGGGTGACGGATGCGCGTATGAGCGGCACGAGCTATGGTGCCTGCGTTCTGCATCTGGCTCCTGAAAGTTACGTCGGTGGACCACTCGCTCTTGTGTGCAGCGGCGATATTATTTCTGTTGATGTGGATGCTCGAAAAATAGAACTCAAAATTTCAGATGAAGAAATGGCCTCAAGACAGGCTGCCTGGAAGGTGCCCGCTGAAAGATATCCGCGCAGCTATACCAAGATGTATATGGAGCATGTTACCCAGGCCAACGATGGCTGCGATTTCGACTTTCTTGAATATAGCGAGAGCGATGTACCGGAACCAGAGATTCATTAACCCAATCATTTCATGAACATTTGAGCGACTGAGCCTGTGAAGCCAATACTTATAAAAGTCCACCCTGGTGATAATGTTGCTATTGTGGCAAACGACGATGGGCTGAGCGCAGGAACTGAACTTCCAGGCGGCCTTATACTGCTTGAGAATATACCCCAGGGGCATAAGGTTTTACTCGTTGATATTGAGGAAGGTGCAGATATCATTCGGTATGGGGAAGTGATAGGGAAAGCGGCCGGGAAACTCCTGCGGGGAAGCTGGCTGCAGGAAGACCTCATCCATCTTCCAAAGCCGCCGGCCCTGAATGAACTCCCCCTCGCAACAAAAAAGGTATCTCATTGCCCGCCGATCGAAGCGTACACCTTTGAAGGATACCGGAATGGGGATGGCAGTGTCGGGACAAAAAATATCCTTGGAATAATCACCAGTGTTCAGTGTGTTGCCGGTGTCGCCGAATATGCTGTTCGCCAGATTAAAGAAAAATTACTCAATAAGTACCCCCATGTTGATGATGTCGTAGCAGTTAACCACGCATATGGGTGTGGTGTGGCGATACAGGCTCCCGAAGCTGCCATCCCCATTCGTACCTTGAAGAACATCGTAAAAAACCCTAATTTTGGCGGAGAAGTCCTTGTCTTGGGGCTAGGATGTGAGAAACTCGAGCCGCATAAGCTTGTCCCGGATGGCTACTCTCCGCTGGAAGATCTGATCCGCCTGCAGGATGTATACCCTGGCGGGTTTAGGGAGATGGTCAACAGGATCGTGGAAATGGCTGATGAAAAGCTTGTCCAGCTCAATCAGCGGAGGCGTGAGACCTGTCCCGTCAGCGATCTGGTGGTTGGGGTCCAGTGTGGAGGTAGTGATTCATTCTCCGGAGTCACTGCCAACCCGGCTGTGGGGTATGCGGTCGACATGATTGTGGGAGCAGGGGGGACGGTGATGTTTTCTGAAGTGACTGAAGTACGTGATGCGATACATCTCCTGACCGCGAGAGCTGGCAGCGTAGAGGTCGGTAAGGCATTGATCCGTGAAATGCAATGGTATGACAACTATCTTGCTTCAGGAAACACAGACAGAAGCGCCAATCCGACACCAGGGAATAAAGAAGGGGGCCTTTCAAACGTCGTGGAAAAAGCGCTTGGGTCTATTATCAAATCGGGCAGTAGTGCGATAGTGGATGTCCTGAGTCATGGTGAAAGGGTGCGTAAAAAAGGTCTGGTGTTCGCAGCTACTCCTGCCAGCGATTTTATCTGCGGAACACAACAGGTCGCATCAGGCATTTCCCTGCAGATATTCACCACAGGGCGAGGCACACCCTACGGACTGCCCATGGTACCGGTTATAAAAGTTTCCAGCAGGAAATCGTTGAGTGACAGCTGGTTTGACCTGATAGACCTGGATGCAGGCAGGATTGCCACCGGTGAATCTCAGATAGCCGATATTGGTGAAGAGCTCTTCGGGATGATTCTGGATGTTGCCAGCGGAAAAACAGAAACGGCGGTGGATACCTTAGGGCTGGTCAATGATCTCGTCATTTTCAACCCTGCACCGGTAACATGAAACAAGATAAATAAGACGCAGCGGATCACATGGTCTGTCGTTTGATGATCTTGAACCCGACATCGATAATATTGTTTTTGATCGGTTGATCGCTAATTCTGGCAAGGAGTGCATCGGCGGCTTCATGGCCAATACGTTTTCTGTCTATCCTCACGGTTGTCAGCGGGGGATTAGTAAAGGCGGCAAAGACCTGATCGCCGAATCCGATAATACCCACATCTTCCGGTACGTTTATATTTCTTGACTGAAGCTCTGCAAGAACACCTTGTGCAAGTGTGTCAGAACTGCAGAAGATGGCGCCACCTGAAAAACCTTTGTTGAGCAGCAGAGTGGTGCCAAGTCTGCCAAGCTCCATACTTGAGGGTACAGGCACCTTGGCAAAGGTGATATCTGTGAGACCATGCTTAATGAGTGTCTCCTGGGTGGCTTGCTGCCTGGTTGCCGCTCTTGCGTCTTCAGCTGTAACAAAACCAACTCTTCTATATCCGTTTTCCAGTATAAACTCGGCAACTTCCTGGCCGCTCCTGACATGGTTGAAACCGACGACGATATCAAGCGGTGACGGAGTGAGATCCCACGTTTCAACGACAGGGATATGTGCAGAAAGCAGCAGATTTCTGCACACAACCGAGTGATCTACCCCGGTGAGTAAAATGCCATCTGGCCTGCGTGTCAGAATGGTACGGACTAGTTCTTCTTCAAGAACTTCAGGATAACCGGAATCACCAAGTATTACCTGGTATCCCGCCTCTCTGAAACGATTGCTGAAAAGACTTATGGTTTCGGCGTACACGAGATTTGCAATAGAAGGAATTATGGCGGCGATTAACTTGCTGCTTCTGGAGGCGAGACCTCCGGCTAACATATTCGGCACATAACCGGTTCGCGCAATTGCCTGCTTGACCTTTTCAAGTGTCTTTGGTGCAACTTTCTCTGGCTTATTGATAGCTCTTGATACGGTAATGGCAGAGACTCCGGCAATTTTAGCGACGATGTCGAGAGTAACATCTGCCTTCATCCTGCTCGAAGATGGACTGGATTGTCTATTTTCATTTTTACTGTTTGGTGACATGGTGAAACCCGATAGACTGCATATAAAAATATCAATTGATAAGCACTAACATTGACTATTGTTTCTTTTATCAGCTCTGAAGAAGTGATCTTAACATACTATACAAACAGCCAATTACCCAATAATTTAACAGATATGATGGGGTCTGGAGAATCCCCGGTGTTACAATGGAAAATATTGACAACAGTTCATGACAGCGCTAACATGGCAGGAATATTACGTATAAAAGGAAATATGAAAAACCTGTTTCCGGGATTAGTTTCAGTTACTGACATTATTGATAGATCTTTTATTCAATACAGTTCTCAATCAAAGTTTTCAGGGTTTCACCCTGTTACAGAGACAACGACCATTTCAGATTGGATAACTCATGAAACCAGAATCGAACGACGGCTATCGTGACTCACCTATAATTAAAGAGCTGCAGGTTATACCCGTTGCGGGCCATGACAGCATGCTCCTTAACCTGAGCGGCGCCCATTCCCCGTTTTTCACGAGAAATATTGTCATGCTAAAGGATAGTTCCGGCAACATCGGTGTCGGAGAAGTCCCGGGTGGAGAAAGAATCAGGAAGGTACTTGAGCTCACTCGCTCTCTAGTCGTTGGTCAGCAGATCGGCCTCTATAATTCGATCTTGAACTCAGTGAGAGACAGTTTTGCCCATGAGGACAAAGGCGGGCGCGGCCTTCAAACCTTTGATCAACGTGTGATGATTCATGTGGTCACTGCACTTGAAGCGGCATTTCTGGATCTGGTTGGAAAGTTTCTGAACGTGCCTGTTGCCTCCCTGTTGGGTGATGGCCAGCAAAGAAAGGATGTGGATGTGCTTGGTTATCTCTTCTATGTGGCAGACAGAAAAAAGACCGATCTTCCATATTTTTCGGACGAGAAGAATGACAATGATTGGTATCGGCTGAGGCACGAGGAGGCAATGAATGTTGAGTCGATTGTACGACTTGCCGAGGCGTCCTACGAACAGTATGGTTTTAATGATTTCAAACTGAAGGGTGGTGTGTTTTCAGGTGAGGAGGAAATCGAGGCAGTCACGGCCCTTGCCAGTCGGTTTCCCGAGGCGAGGATAACGCTTGACCCGAATGGTGCCTGGTCGCTGGATGAGGCTGTAAGGTTGTGCAAGGGCAAAAATAACATACTGGCGTATGCTGAGGACCCATGTGGGGCTGAGAATGGCTATTCAAGCAGGGAAATCATGGCAGAATTCAGAAGAGCGACAGGACTGCCCACGGCAACGAACATGATTGCCACTGATTGGCGGCAGCTCGGCCATGCTGTTCAACTTCAAGCGGTCGATATCCCTCTGGCCGACCCGCATTTTTGGACGATGCAAGGCTCGTCAGGGTTGCCATGATGTGCAGGGAATGGGGGTTGACGTGGGGGTCTCATTCCAATAATCATTTTGATATTTCGCTTGCAATGTATACCCAGGTGGCGGCTGCTGCACCCGGAAATATCACCGCTATAGATACACACTGGATCTGGCAGGATGGTCAGTTCCTCACAAAAGATCCGTATATCATTAAGGATGGTAAACTGACAGTACCTGATCGGCCGGGATTGGGAATTGAGATAGATCTTGAGCGTGTGAAGAAAGGAAATAAACTTTATGAATCTAAAGGATTGGGAGCAAGAGACGATTCAGTGGCAATGAATTACCTTATTCCCGATTGGAAATTCGACAATAAACGTCCATGCATGGTTCGATAACCCGGGGGAGTAAATGAACATGATGAATACGGAGGAAGTTTTCAATAACAGATTTAAAGAGCGCTTGATAACAAAAGAGGTACAGATTGGTCTATGGAGTAGTCTTGCCAGCAATATAGTAACTGAAATTTTATCGTATGCCGGTTTTGACTGGATTCTCTTAGATACGGAACATGCGCCGAACGACATCAGTGTGCTTGTCTCCCAGTTACAGGCGATGAAGGGCAGTACGACAACACCTCTGGTTCGGCCGGTCTGGAACGATCCGGTAGCATTTAAAAGACTATTGGACATCGGATTTCATAACTTCATCGTGCCTTTTGTGCAAAACCCTGAAGAAGCTCAAAACGCCGTCAAAGCAGTGCGATACCCGCCTCATGGTCTGAGAGGCGTTTCCGTTGGTGCGCGAGGAAGCTGTTATGGTTACACCAGTGATTACTGGAACAGGATCAACGACCATATAGGCCTTGTTGTACAGGTGGAAACACTGGAGGCCGTCGGCAATATAGAGGCTATTTTCGAGGTGGATGGTATCGACGGCATTTTTGTAGGACCAAGTGACCTTGCGGCAAGCATGGGGCATCTTGCAGATTCAGGACATCCCGATGTCCAGAAGAAATTTGCAGAAATTGCCGGACTCTGTCAAAGAATTGGCGCACCGGTCGGAATGCTCTCCGGCAGCGCAGCGGATGCCCGCATGTTTATCGATATGGGGTATAATTTTGTAGGGGTAGGCTCTGACACAGGGATTCTGAAAAATGTGTCCAGAGAGCTGGCTCAATCTTTTAAAAAAAATTAGCCTAACGGAGAGCGAGGGATGAACAGAAGCGCCGAGAAGCGCACAGGCGGACAGCTGGTTGTTGACAGTCTGCAGGTAAACGGTGTCGATCGAGTTTTCAGTGTGCCTGGAGAAAGTTTTCTTGCCGTACTTGATGCTCTGTACGACGTTCCAGAAATTGACCTTGTAGTCTGCCGCAATGAAGGTGGTGCCTCAATGATGGCCGATGCACATGGAAAGCTGACAGGAAGGCCCGGCATCTGTTTTGTTACTCGTGGACCAGGAGCAGCCAACGCCTGCGGAGGCATGCATATCGCCTTTCAGGATTCGACGCCGATGATACTTTTTATAGGTCAGGTTAGGCGGGGACATACGGAACGGGAGGCCTTTCAGGAAATTGATTATCGACGTATGTTCGGTCAAATGGCTAAATGGGTCGCCCAGATAGATAGTGCCTGTCGGGTAACAGAGTACATCAGCCACGCCTTCCACGTGGCGATGAGCGGGCGCCCCGGCCCCGTTGTTCTAGCACTACCGGAGGACATGCTCCGGGAAACGACCGTTTCATCTCCGCCGCATGCAGCACAGACCATTGAGGCCCATCCGGGGCGCGATGATATGGAAACCCTGAGGAACTTGATCGAAAAAGCGCAACACCCTGTTTTGATGCTGGGTGGGAGTGGCTGGGATGCAAGGGCCTGTGACGATATCAAGAGTTTTGCCGAAAATTATGAGTTGCCGGTCTGTGTTTCTTTTCGGGCCCAGGACATTTTTGATAATTCCCATCCCAACTTCATTGGTGAGTTGGGACTAGGGGTTAATCCGAAACTCGTTGAGTGGGTACGGAGTGCTGATTTACTGATAGCAGCAGGACCCCGCTTGGGTGAATTGACCACTGGCGGCTATCGTTTGCTCGATATTCCCTATCCAGAAAAAACACTGGTCCATGTTCATTCCGGGGCCGAGGAACTGGGGCGTGTCTACAGGGCGAATCTGGCGATCAATTCGGGCATGAAGGCCTTCGCCGCTGCCGCTGCAGCCCTTAACCCGATTATCTGTGACAGGGAGTTAAGCATTGCCAGCATGCACAAAGACTATCTCGAGTGGACTGAACCATCGACAATACCCGGTGACGTGCAATTTGGTGAAATTCTGAAGTGGCTCCGTGAAACCATACCTGCTGACTCGATTATCTGCAATGGGGCCGGTAACTATACTGCCTGGGTCCACCGGTTTTACCGATATCGTCAAAGGGGAAATCAACTGGCACCGACGAGTGGTTCCATGGGCTATGGTACACCGGCAGCGGTGGCTGCAAAACGGCTGTATCCGGAGCGTACGGTAATCGCCTTCGCAGGTGATGGCTGCTTCATGATGAATGGCCAGGAGATGGCGACAGCGGTCCAGTATGGAATCAACATTATAATAATTGTGGTCAATAACGGAATGTACGGCAGTATCCGAATGCATCAGGAACGCAATTATCCCTGCAGGATTAAAGGAACCAACCTGAGCGGTACGGATTATGCAGCCCTGGCTCTGGCCTATGGTGGTCATGGTGAGACGGTGACGCGAACGAATGATTTTACATCGGCTTTTGAGCGCGCTCAAAAATCAGGTAAACCGGCACTCATTGAAATTCGAATGGACCCTGAGGCCATAACCCCGAATGCGACCCTATCCGGGATACGAAAGGCTGCACTGGCGGTAAACGGCTAATAAGGGCATCAAGTTTTTCTGTTGTCCGAGTTTTCTCTGTCAGCGAACGGTGTCAACTTGAAAACCGAGAGAAGGAGGGAACGATGCATCGAGTAATGATACACCCGGCATCTTATGATAATTGCCGAGACGCTGTTGACTCGTGCCTTTGAGATATTTCCCCAGGAGATAAGGGGAAAGAGGGTTCTCATTAAACCAAACGTGCTGCGGGCTTCAACAGCGGATGAACACATTGTAACTCATCCGTCTCTGTTGCGGACAGTTGTTGAAAAAGTTGAGGAACTGTCTCCAGCGGAGATAGTGGTCGGTGATAATCCCGGTATATTCAGTTATGGCGATAATGAAAAGAGCTTTGAAACATCCGGCTTGATGGAGGCGGCAAAAGGTTATTACAGGAATCTCGGTAATACAACTCAAAATCGAGCCTTCAATCCTGATTTTCATGAAGACTGTTGCTGTTTCCAGAGAAATCATGGATGCTGATGTTGTTATCAGTCTGCCCAAGTTTAAAACCCATGGTCTCACTGTTATGACCGGGGCCATCAAGAACAGCTACGGGATTCTTCCAGGTGCACAGAAGGCACGACTCCATCAAATCGCCGGCTCGCCGCAACGTTTTCAGGAGGTTATCGTGGAAGTGTTCCGGTTGCGTATCCCGGATTTGATTATCATGGACGCGGTGGTTGGCATGGAGGGAAATGGCCCCGCTTCCCCGGAATTAAGAGACATCGGGCTCATCCTGGCAGCCGATAACGGTGTTGCCATGGATGGTGTTGTTGCCAGAATGATGGGGATTGACCCGAACAGTCTCCATTTTCTTCAATATGCAAAAGTTCTGGGGCTTGGAGATTTTGAATCCCGGCTCATCAAAATTGATGGTGAATTGAAAATTATACCAGATTTCAAATTTCCACCACCTCTGGTTGGAAATTCGATTTCCGGCAACCCGGCAAATCAGGAACATTTAATATCGAGAACTCAACTCAGGCCGAGGGCTGACGAGGAATTGTGTACGGCATGCGAGCTTTGCATTGATCAGTGTCCGGTTTCGGCGCTGACAATGCGTCAGGCCTTTCCACAGGTTGATGCAGATCTCTGTATTACCTGTTTCTGCTGCCAGGAAATATGCCCGGAAAAGGCCATGACATTGATATGAGCATCTCGGATAAGCTGATTTGTTCAAGTAAGCGATTGTCCCCGGCAACATCGGGCCGGATGTTCACCACCATTTGAAAATAAAATAGTACGGAGGCCCATCTGGTCGGGCCTCAATTCTCAGCCAGTATCGACAAAATCCTGGAAAGTTTATCCATGGATACCTTTTTATAGGTCTCAACGTCACGATCACGCCAGTCATAAAAACCTCTGCCGCTTTTCACACCGATCTGCCCTTGAGCTACCATATCCTGAAGCAGACAAACCGGCGTGCCGCTGTGATCCAATAGTGGTACCAGAGTACGTTGCACAGAGGCGGTGGTATTGAGCCCACTGATGTCTTTCTGCTCGAGCAGGCCGGTTACACACATCCGCGGACCGAACATGGTTTTACAGACGCGATCAATATCCTCTGCTGTCGCTATGCCCTTGTCGATCATTGAGAACGCTTCATGAAGCACAGCGTGCTGTAACCTGTTAACGAGGAAGCCTGGAACTGAACGATTGAGTATAACTGCCTGCTGACCGTTACGGTTGAGTGCTGTCTCGACATTTTCCAGGGTCTCCGGAGCGGTCTGTTGGGTCAGGATGACTTCAACCGTAGGAAACATTTCTGCAGGGTGGAAATAATGGATACCGATAAAATGATCGGGGTATTGTAATTCAGACGACATTGTTTCCATTGATAAACCAGAGGTGTTGGTTGCCAGAATCGTTGCACCGTTGTAGGTCTCTTCCAGTTTGGTGAATAATGAATTCTTTAGCCCAATGTCTTCAGGGATTGCCTCTATTATCAAATCCGGAGGATCATGAGGCAGCTCAGAAACAGCGCACATTCCTCCGGGCAGACTACTAATACGGTTGGGATCGCGGCTAAAAACGGTAACCTGATGCCCGCCACGGGCAAAGGACCGGGCAATCCCGGAACCCATCGTCCCGTAACCGATAACCATCACATGGTGTATCATTGTAACTCCTCGTATGATTTCAAAGGACCTGGGGGGCAAAGCATGGTGTGGACGAGTCCAGTCTTTTCCACCTTAAATCTCTAAGCATAAAATTTCTTAAACAAAAATAAAGCGCAATCCAGCCAAACTGTGTAACTGGAGCCAGCAATGGTCTCTCCTAGGTGGTCAGGGCCGCAGTGAGGTCCATGAGATTTTCCAGGGACTCCATTCGATCAACAAGAGAGATAATGTTTTCTGTCTTATGCTTCGGCCACCTTGCAAACGCTGTGCAGCCACGAAATTTATCGGCAACCTCTTCATAGGATAAGGGATTTTCGGGCGAACCTTTACCAAAATCTGCCATGCCTGAAATGGTACGTCCATCCCGGAGATGGACGTCAATGAGGGTGGTCATCTTGGCGTAACCTGCTGCTTCAGCGTCAGGGTGGATGGTGAAGTTTACACGTTTAATCATTTCCTGCACGTCCGGGCGCATCACTGTCGCCTGAGTAAATTCAGGTAAATTGGCCCGCCTTTCCAGTAATAAAACAGCCATGCAGAATTCCATGGAAAATTTAGCTTGTAGTTCATCCTTTGGTTGGTGGTGAATGAGTGCGTTAAGCATGTTATGGTTTGTTCCGACATCGACAGTCAGCACATCTTCGGGTTTGATATCATACTGGGCTATCAACTCAAGCATTTTTGTCATACCTGGATGGGTCAGTGACCCGGAGGGGTGGGGCTTTATGGAAATACCAGGGTCAGAAAAGGACCAGGGTGAACCGAGCTGGCCGCGAATTGCATTCAGCTCATATCCTCCGCCGTGTGCCTGGAAAAAACCACGCGGGGCTTCGAGAATTTTGTCAGTTGCCGTCCAGCCAAGTTCAGCAAGATCACACGCAACGATCCCGGATTCTGCGGCACGACCTGCATGAAATGGCTTGGTCATGGTGCCAAAGTTCTCACGCAAGCCTCCGCTTTGACTTCCTGCAATAGAAAGTGCCCGTTTCATTGTCTCGTGATCAAAGCCCCGTAACCTGCCGACAGCACTGGTCGATGCAAATGGGCCGCAGGTGGCGGTAGAGTGAAAACCATGCTGGTAGTGGCGCGGTGAGATAGCTTCTGCGACCTTGCATTCCACATCGATTCCTACGAGATAGGCGACTAAAAAATCCTTTCCACTGAGCTTGCGCGTCTGTACCTCGGCAAAAGCTGCAGGCAGGCACGGGGCCGTCGGGTGAGTGAGCAGACCGTAGACACGATCTTTGGCAACCGCCAGCTGAGTATCATCATAGTCATCCGCATGTATTCCCACGCCATTTGCAAACGCCCCAAAGCGTGGGGCAGTTTTCATACCGGTGCCGATCACAATAGCATCACCAGCGGCGCCAATTTTCTTCAGGTATTTCTGGACGATGCGTCCTGACTCTGCGATGGAGCCTGAGAGAGCAAGACCAAACCCGTCCAGGATTGATTTTTTTGCCAATGTGACCACTCCCTCAGGAATGGTGGTAAATGAGGTGGAAAGGGCAAAATCGGCAACTTCCTGAGTCAAACCTTCACCGACTGAAGAATCAAGCTGAGGGGTGAAATGTTCGGGGCCCGAGTGTTTCATAGTGTCGTTCTCCAAAATTATAAAATGAGCGATGGTACAAACTGATCATATGCATTCTCAAATTCTTCAAGCTATACCAGCGACAGGTATGGGGATTGATGTGGAATAGTTGAGAGAGGTGAAGGAAGTTCGAGGTAAGTACTCGAACGTTTTTCCACCATCAAATCGCCTGAAATGTCTTATTAAATGTCTAAACAGGATTCGACAGCTGTCAATAGTGTTGAAGTGAGCCCCACCGATTTTAACATGACAATTACGTTTTTCGTCAGGACTCATCTTGGGTGGTGGCATTTTTGATTAACCAGCATGCTGATATTTTCACTCTTTTACGTTGACAGGGAGTAAGAATTATCGTATCAATGGACTTACAGGTAAAACCGGTCAGACCAATTTGCTTTTTGTTAAAGATTCCAATTTGAAGGTTCGTATCGTGGCATACGTTAATGGTGCACGGTATGAGCACTATTACTTATTTAACGGAGGGAACTGATGAAACTTTGTTTTAACGCCGGCCCGGAGCCAATGGAAGAGTATTTTGCTTTCGCTCATGAAAACGGGTTTCCGTGGATGGAATTAAGCTGTAACAATCCTAACAACTTTCTTAATACCTGGAATCCAGAAAGAATTGATAATGTTAAGCGACTGAGAGATAAGTATGGCTTGCGTTACGGCCTCCATTCAGCCTCCTTTGTCAATGCTGCAGAGATTGAGCCAACAGTAAAAGTTGCCGCCCAGGAGCACCTGCTCAAGTATGTCCAGTTGGCCCATGATCTTGGCGCCGAATATGTTGTGCTTCATTTCGGATATCATTTCAGCCTGTTCATGGATGAGGTGTTCCGATGTTTGATAGATACGTACAAACCGGTTGTCGAACTTGCAGAGAAATATAAGCTGCCGATCGGTATTGAAAATATGAACAAGATGCACGAGGATTGTGAAGTGGCTTATCTCGGAGTTACACCAGAGGAATTATCGCGTGTACTCGATGCCATACCTTCCAAATATTTTGGTGTGACGCTTGATGTCGCCCATGCCAGCCTTCTTCCAGGCGGAGTGGAGCCATTTATTGATAAATTTCCTGATAGAATTATCAGTACCCACATCAGCGATAATGATTTAATTCTTGACCATCATATGCCTGTTGGAGAGGGGAAAATTGATTTCAAAGCGGTCTTCAAAAGACTGATCGATATCGACTTCAAAGGAACACTTAACATTGAACTGCCGCGCAGTAATGAAGACCGCTTGTTGAGTAAACAACGATTGGAGCCCATTTTGGATGAGCTGGGTGTGCTTGAGACAGCATTGTTACCGTAAATAATATTGGTCATCAAATTTTAACGTTTAGAGGATAGACTCGAAGATGGTTCCTTTTGGGAAAATGTCCTTTGCAAAATACAAAAGCAAAGGTGCAATCATTGCAGAACAAATATTGAAGAGAATCGAGTCCGGTGAGTATCCCGCCGGCAGTAAGCTGCCGGCAGAACGTCTGATATCAGAGCAAATGGGGGTCAGCCGACCGTCTGCCAGAGAAGCCATCAGTGCCCTGCAGATAATTGGTATTATCGAGAGTCGTCCCGGTGATGGCAACTATATTGCAGAACTTCTGGACTTTGGTGGCCTGTCCTTCCAACTTAAAAATATCTTCGATGAGAGCGATAGCCCCTATGAGATCCTGCAGGCTCGCAGGGTCTTTGAGACAGGTGCTGTCCGTCTGGCAATTGAAGAGGCGACCGATGAGGAAATCCAGAATATTACTGATATCTGGAACAAAAAATATGAGTTAGGCCGAACCGGTGATTACAAGGGCTATACCCAGATGGGCAATGAGTTGCATCTCTCTATCGCCAAGGCCTCTAAAAACAGGATTGTTATATCGGTGATTGAGCGACTTCTCGATATTACCGATCAACCCTTATGGCCGCGTATGAGAGAGTTGTATCTGGAAAAGAACCCAGCTCAAGTAGAACAAACACTCAACATACATAGCAGGTTGATCAAGGCAGTTCAGGAGCGAAACTCATATGAAGCAATTTTAGTAATAGAAGAGCACTTCAATCTCTTGATTGAACAGCTATACAACAGCAATGGCGATCAATCGTAGTGATTGTGCAGGAGGGTAGTTTAGTAAGTAGATTCTTGAGAGTTGGCAAAGCCGCGGCAGATTTTACATTGAATCTGCCTATTATCAAAACGTGTGAGGAGGAACGTATGAAAAGATTACTGTTCAACATGTCAGTAGCAGTCATGGCAATGGGATTTATTTGTCAGTCAGCAACGACAGTTGCTGCTGAGGATAAATATCCGAGCAAACAGATTAACTGGTACATCCATTCATCAGCTGGTGGTGGAACCGATATTTTTTCTCGGACGGTAGCGCTTCGTCTTCGAAGGATATTAAAAACGAATATTGTCATCAGCACCATGAGCGGCGGATCTGGCGCCCGCATGCTTAACTATCTGATGGAGCAACCTGCCGATGGTTATACCCTGAATTCTTTTACAAACTCAAACCTCGCTACCATGGCAAGAGGGATGACTACAGCCAGTCGGGAAGATGTGATTGGTATTGCCAGAGGTTGTTATGATCCTCAGGCCCTGGTTATCTCCAGTAAAGATGGCGGTACTTACAAGAATATCGAGGAAGTACTTGCCAAAGCCAAGGAAAGCCCTGGTAAAGTTAAGATTGGCGTTGCCCATATGGCAAGTATCGATCATGTAGCTGCTTATGAATTTGGTAAGGCGGCAGGAGTTGAATTTGAGTTTGTACCGTTTGATGGCGGTGGCGAAATTATTGTTGCGCTTCTTGGCAACGTCGTCGATATGGGTGTTTTAAATCCAAGTGAATTTATCGGGCAGTCTGATGCAGGAAATGTAAAACCCGCAGTCTTTCTGGTATCAGAACGTCTGAAAGAATTCCCCGATGCTCCTACCGCAAAAGAGCTCGGCTATGATGTAGAAATGGCCACCTGGCGTGGTGTTGTTGTCAAGGCGGGAACGCCTGATGACGTCGTCAAGACATTACGCGATGCCTTTGCGAAGAGCATGGATCACAAGATCTACCAGAACTACCTGGCAGACAACTCCATGACCCCGGACAGTATTCTGATCGGTGCTGACTGGGATGCATTTCTCGATACAAAATGGCCTGTCTGGAAAACTGCAATGGAAGAACTTGGTTACATCAAAAAGTAGTCCTTACCGGGACTCGGTTGCAGCCGGGTCCCGGACCTGAATATTTTGTCTGAGTTCAGGGCCGTAAGGCCCGCCAGCCCTGTTAACGCTAATAGAGGGTAACACAGTGAATAACAAAGATTTACGTATGGCCAGTATCCTGATGGTGATCTTTATTGTCCTATATGGGATTAGTTTCACGTTTCAAAGTTCAGGTGCAGTGGCTTCGCACACAACGGCCTCATTTTTTCCGCGCTTAGTGTTGCTGTTTGCCATGCTCCTGACGGTGATAATGATCATCCAGAGTATCCGCAAGGGGCAGGATAAAGAGGCAAAGAAGATGGACCGTGATGCATTCAGGAGAGTTTCCCTGACAATGCTCTGTGCTTTCGGGTTTGGTCTCGGCTGCGTATTTCTTGGTACAATGGTTTCGATAGCTCTGTTTATCGTGGCCAGCATGTTGGCCTGGGGAGTGAGAAGTAAAAAGGCGCTTATCCTTACAGCGATACTGACGCCTATTCTGATTTATATTATTTTTAATCAAATACTTCTGGTCCAGTTACCGACCGGGATCTTGATATAATGGAGCTATCGTAATGGATCAACTTATGGTCGGTTTCATGACTATCATGGAACCGTTAAATTTTCTTTCAGTTTTTGTGGGCGTTCTGGGTGGAATGATCATTGGCGCCATGCCAGGTTTGACTGCTCCCATGGGAGTGGCCCTGTTAATTCCCTTCACCTATGGAATGATGCCGGTTCCTGCAATTACCATGTTGGTAAGTCTCTATTGTGGAGCGACCTTTGGGGGTTCTATTGCTGCGATACTTGTCCACGCCCCGGGAACTCCGGCTGCGGCAGCGACAACCTTTGATGGTTATCCGTTAGCCCAGAAGGGGCAGGCCGGCAAAGCGCTGGGTATGGCCTGTATCAGTTCCGGATTGGGGGGGCTGTTCAGTGTCGTTGTCCTTATTTTACTGGCACCGGTGCTTGCTGAAATTGCAATCAAATTCGGACCGCCTGAATATTTCGCCCTGTCCATTTTCGGCTTGAGTATGATCAGTAGCCTCGGGTCTCAGTCGGTTGTGAAAAACCTGCTGGGAGGTACAATCGGGGTGTTTATCTCTTGTGTGGGGATGGATTCGATATCCGGATTCAGCCGTTATGATTTTGGTCTCACCCATCTTATGGATGGAATCAGTTTTATACCGGTTATGATCGGGCTCTTCGCTGCCACAGAAATATTCAGACAGGCAGAGGGCGGTATTCGAAAGGTCGTTATCGATCGTAAAATTTCAGGTCTGTTGCCAACCTGGAAAGAGATCAAATCGGTAAAGACGACGCTGGTTCGTTCTTCTTTAATTGGAACGTTTATCGGAATTTTACCAGCGGAAGGTGGAACCGTCGCTTCTTTCATCGGTTACAACGAGGCCAAGCGTTTTTCCAAGACTCCTGAAAAATTTGGAACCGGCTGTCTGGAAGGGATTGCCGGACCGGAATGCGCCAATAATGCTGCAACCGGTGGAGCGATGATTCCGACAATGGCACTTGGAATACCGGGGAGTGGAACCACTGCGGTTATCCTTGGTGCTCTGCTGATTCACGGAATGCGTCCTGGTCCACTGTTATTTATCCAGAATGCCGACGTGGTCTATGCTGTCTTTATAGGTATGTTTTTTGCCAACCTTATGTTCCTTGGTCTCGGACTTGGCGGTGCCAAAATATTTTCACAAATTCTGCGGGTGCCAAACTACGTCTTAAGTCCGATCATCCTGGTTCTCTGCGTGGTAGGTACCTATGCACTCCACAATAACATGGCAGATGTGTGGATCATGCTGATTTGCGGCCTGATCGGATATAAGATGAAATCGTACGGTTTTGCTGCGGCGCCCATCGTTCTGGGTCTTGTTCTTGGGGGATTGATCGAGGTTTCACTTAGGCGGTCTCTTATCGTTTTCGACAATAATCCGTTTGTATTTTTTACACGACCGTGGTCACTGGCATTCATTATCCTGACAGTCCTGGGGTTGTGCATGCCTCTTATTACATCCTGGTTGGGAAATCGCGGCCCGAAAAACAAAGCGAAATAGATATTGTTAATGATAGATCCAGTGGTGAATCATCGACTCACCACTGGATCTATCGATCATCTCGAGAGGAGTAGTCTGTGAAAATTATAGCAGTTCACCTTGATCGCTGTACCGGGTGCAAAACCTGTGAACTTTATTGTGCAACGGAACGGGGTAGTAATAGTAAAACGCTGCTCCAGGCGGTGCAGGAATATCCGTTACCTCAAGCACGGGTAAGGGTCGAGGGCAGTAATGAGGTGCCGGTCGCGCTCCAGTGCAGGCAATGTCAGCAGGCACCATGCCTTGATTCCTGTCTGACAGGGGCACTCATGCGTGATGATGACTCCGGTATGGTGATTATTCAGGAAAATAATTGTATCGGTTGCTGGACATGCACCTTGTTTTGTCCGTATGGCGTAATTTATCCCTGGCCTGAACGGAAAATTGCCTTGAAATGCGATCGCTGTCTCTATATGGAAGTTCCCGTATGCGTTGATGTGTGTCCAACGGAGGCTCTCCAGTTGATCGATGTCGACCAGTATGAGGAGTTGTTACGAAAGAAGAGGGCAGAAACTGCAGCGGATCTGCAGATAAATCAAAACGTTAACGGAACATTGTTGCTTGATTTGGTGTAAGAGCCCGAAAACGCAGTTTCGAGGAACAGGAGTTATATAAATATGGAAACGATTCATCTGAAAACAGTTGATCATATCAGCCAGGAACTACTTCGATCCGCTTCAAAGCAAGGGCTTGAGTTATCGTGGGATCGCTATGAGAAACTCCAGCCCCAGGACGGATTTTTACGGCTGGGGTTGAGTTGTCCATTCGGGTGTTTGCAGGGGCCGTGCCGAATAGACCCGTTTGCTCGTGGCGCACGAAAAGGTGTGTGCGGAATGGCAAAAGATGAAATGGTAGCCGGTATGTTGCTGCGGATCTGCCTGCAGGGAGCCATGGAGGCTCTTGCGGCTGTACCGCCAGGCAACAGGACTCCTGATATACGTTTTTCCCCAACCCTTGGAAAAATGATCAACAGGGTTTTATCGAAAGATGACCAGGAAGATCTGTCGATGGACGACATCTTCAAGAGTACAGGCATGCTTCATCGGCCGTCCTTTTCCTATCATACCCTTCTTTCACAGGCCTTACGCCTCAGCCTCCTGACCCTCGGGCTGCAGGAGCAGGGAGACGGGGTACCGGATACTGAATCAAAACCATGTGCAATTGGTTATGGCACCATCGTAAACCAGTCGACTCGGATAGCTCTGAGCGGCACGCCGTCTGCAGCCCTTGTCGGAGCACTCGATCAGGAGATGAAAAAGGATGGTGAGAGCCCAAGGCTTCTGGTCTCTCTTGGTGACTGGATTGAGATTGAAGATTCGTTTGTCCCCATTTCCTGTACAACAGGGGAGTCGGAACTGCTGATCAGCAGCGGGGCTATTCACCTGTTGGTCACTGGTCCAGACACTGAGCCCGGCCTGATCCACCTGTGTGAAACAATGAATATCCCCGTTGTCTCAGATAGCGATAATCTTGAAGCCGGTGATATCTGGCAGCGTGCCCAAAGATCTCTTGAATCCAGATCGCAGCTTGATCTGTTTTCTGATGCTCCTATCGTACAGGAAAACCAGGTCTTGACGTCCGGTGATACTATTACGCAGGAGGGAAAACTGGGCAACAATGGAAACATTGCGGTTCTCGGTGGCTCAGACAACCCGCAATTGTCACTTGGAAGTCTTCCGGTTGCGCTTGCAGCAGAATTAATTGATAAACAGTTTCAACTTGCCGGATGGGGTGATCCTGCACTGTGGGTACTCAAAGCAGGTGCTTTGTCAGAGGAGCAGAGTATACCCATCCTGACTTTTGAGAATAGGCAGGGCCCTCTCCATGTTGTTAAGGGTTTAGAGGCTGAAGGGCAAATGCAGCGTCTTAAAGGGATCTGCTTCACCAGTCTCAAAAATTGTCAGGAGATGGCAGCAGCTGCCGGGTTGGCATACCTCGGATGTCGAGTCAGCGTGGCGACGCCGATCCCAATCCAGGGCAGCAGTATGGTAATCGATGCACTGTCTGAAATGCTCCAGTCACAAGGCGGTCAACTGCTGCATTTTGATCATCCAGCAGACGTTGGAGAATTGGTGGAATGGTTCACGAATCCTTAAGCCCTTATGGCATGAAAGTAATGTGGGAGGTTGATCTTTGGACTGTGTAATTATTGGCGGCGGGGTAGCTGGCATGCAGGCAGCACTGACGTTTCGTCAGCAGTGGCCTGATAAAACCATTACCCTTATCGATACGGAAAAAGAGATCGGTTATTACCGTACCCTGTTGCCACAGTTCATGAATCGGTCCATGCCGGAGAACAAACTGTTCTTCTTCCGCTCCGGGGATGATCCTCAACTGAAGGTGCTTTCGGGGGTGTCTGTTGAAACCATTGATCGGGATAATAGAACGCTCTTCCTGAGTAATAAGAAAAAAGTCCATTATCGGCGTTTACTGATTGCCTCAGGGGGACGTCCAATTGTTCCGGGTATCTGCCGCACCGGCAATGGTAACGGAATATTTCCGGTGAGAAGCCTCACCTCGGCAAGAAGTGCCCGGGACTGGTTATCCGATCACCCAGAGGTTGTGATACTTGGTGGTGGACTCGTGGGGGTCAAGACGGCAGCTCACCTCGCAGGTTTTAACTTTTCGGTCAGCTTAATTGAAAAGGAAAACCAACTCCTGCCCCAGGCATTGAGCGCTGAAGCTTCCCGCCTGGTGGAAAAGCATCTTAGAAGGAAAAAGATCCGGTTATTACTTGGAGCTACGGTTGAAGATATCAAACTCGAGCAGGGAGCAATAAGCGGGGTCCAGGCAGATGGCCAGTGGCTGCCCTGCCAGACGATGTTCGTTGCCGCCGGATCAGTTCCTGAAATTAAATTTCTCAATGATTCAAACCTGCTCCAGGAAGGTCGCCTTGAGGTGACCACGTCCCTGCAGACCCTGGATGGCAATATATTTGCAGCAGGTGATGCGGTTACCATCGTTAACAAAAATTCTTTCACACCATGGACATGGCCCCAGGCTGTTGTGCAGGGAAAGCTGGCAGCATCAAATCTATACGCACCTGCCACGTCTTCTCTGAGTTGTTTGTCTCGTGTCAATGCGATGAACCTCAATGGGCTGTCCCTCGCCGTTATCGGTGTTCCTGTTCGTGGGGCGGAACGAGTCGTTTATTCAAAGGGGAAAGCTGGTATTTACCGGGAACTCTTTCACGTCGATGGAAAGATCGTTGGAGGATCACTTATTGGTGATATCACAAATGCGGGAAGACTGCATATGATGTTGAATTTAGGTAAAAGTATCGGAACCGATGTCCATGGTTTGCTTGAGCCTCAAATTGACACCTTTATCAAAACGTCACCAAGTTGTACCAAATATAACCGACGGGCGACGATCGTGTCGTCTCGGGGAGTTTGACTCATGATAGTTTTTAAAGAGGTCTGTGTTGGCTGCGGGCGCTGTCAGCCATATTGCCCTGCTGGGGCTATCCATTTCGAAGATTGTAAAAGTGTCGTTGACCAGGAATCCTGCTATGAATGTGGAACCTGTTTGCGCAGTGAGATCTGCCCGGTTGATGCCCTTCGTGAACCGCCCCATGTGTTCGAGTACCCTCGAGCGCTTCGCAAGTACTTTAGTGACCCAACATCTACCCATGCGGTGACTGGTATTCAGGGGCGGGGTACAGAAGAATCAAAAACCAATGATGTAACCTTGCGAAGTGGTCCCGGAGAGGTTGGCGTTGCCATAGAGATCGGCAGGCCCACCCTTGGTATGGGACTGAAGGATATCCAGAAAATAACCCGTGCCCTTGCTCGCAACGGAATTCATGAAATTGAACCGAATAATCCCATTAACTCTATGATTCTTGACCCGCAGACAGGGGATTTGAAACCGGAACTTCTCCATGAACGGGTTTTGAGTGCCATTATCGAAATGCAGGTTGAGACAGAGCGTTTGCCGGAAATTTTAAAGGTTATCAAAGAGGTGATTCCGGAACTCGACTCAGTTTTTACCCTGGATGTAGCCACCCTGCTGGAACCAGGTCTGACTATTCCTGCTGATGTATTGAGCTCTATTGAATCAGCAGGATTTACCTGGCGTCCAAATGCTAAAATTAATATGGGCCTCGGCCGAATTACTGAATAGGAAATAGTATGACACACAGTTTACATCGTGAAGGATCTGTTGAATCGCTGGAAAGGGATTACGCGGTCTTTATCTACCCTGCCCGGGGGTATAACTATAAAGGCTGTGCCCCCAAAGTTCGTCATCTGGTGGAGATCGTCTACCAGGTTGGGCCCGCGAATATGATAGCCACCACTTTGAGGAAAAATATGTACAGCGGTGTTAAACCCGAAGAAGTTCTGGACAGTATCCAGGAGGGTACTCGGGTTTTTACCGTCTTCAACAGCCGGGAAAAGATCAAGGCACTGCTGATGGGTTTTAAAGAGGCGGATGAGGGTATCTCCATCGTCGTCAGCGGTTTGATTGACCGGGTACGTGAGATAGCTGCCGAGGTCGGGCTCAATCCGCATACCATCAATCTGTCGCTTGGTATTCATGGGGGAACCGAGCAATTGCCGGCCGATGAAATTCGCCAGTTCACAACGATGTGCGGGCATGCCATGGTTTCTCCAAAGTTGGTTGAGGATGTTATTCGAAAGGTGAAGACAGGCAAGATAGATACCTGGGAAGGGAGTTGGGTTCTTGCCAAACCATGTGCCTGCGGTATCTATAACCCTCACAGGTCCCAGGAACTGCTCGAAGAATTGTCCCCTCTTTATAGTGTCACGCGTTGGTGACAGCGATAAAGAGATGCGTTTTGGCTGCTTCTTACAAAGAATCAGCTACAGATTCAATTATTTAGAAACAAAGGTAGAAAGATGCCAGCAATTGACAAAGAAATATGTATCGGTTGTCGAACCTGCCAGACCTATTGTACGGTAGATGCGATTCTCTTTGAGGACAAGAAATGTCATATTGATCCGGACTTGTGTACAGAATGTTATGTCTGTCTGCGGATGAAAGTGTGCCCCGAGGACGCTATTTACGCCCAGGACCTGGTTGGATTCTACAAACAGTTCCAGCATGTGATCAGTGACCCGGTTGAAAACCACGGGGTTACCGGCGTTACCGGAAGAGGCACCGAAGAGGTTAAAACAAATGATGTTTCCGGTCGTGTGAAGAAGGGGAACGTCGGGTTCTCCATAGACATGGGCCGACCCGGTATGGGCGTGTATCTCAGAGATGCCGAAAAAGTTGCGATGGCCATGGCTGCCGCCGGATTCAAGCTTGCACCCCAGGAAGAATCACCGCTGGCAGCCCTGATGCCTGATAACAAAACCGGTAAGTTGGTTGATGAGTGCCTGGATTATCGATTGCTCTCGGTGATAATCGAGGGTCGCTGCAAACTCGAAAAGGCAAAGGATGTTTTGAACGCACTCTTAAAGATCGAAAAAGAGGTCGACACCGTGTTTTCGGTTGGGCTGATCAGCCGTGTTGATGAAAACGGGGACTGCAAAGCACTTGAGTATCTTGATGAGCTTGGAATACCCCGGCCCCATCGAGGCAAAGTCAACCCAGGAATGGGAAAACCATTATCAACTGATTAATCGAAAGGAGAAACAGGATGACCCATTCATTGCATCGTTCAGGCGATATAGAATCTCAGAAGACCGATTACGTCTGGTTTATGTACCAGACCAAAGGCGTCAACGACGTCGACATAAAACCGAAAGCACTCGAATTTATAGCGGTTGCTGAAGCAGTTGGATCAGAAAACTGGGGGGATGTAAAAACCGGCCCAAAGCTGAAATACCCGATCCAGGAAATAAAAGATAACATTTCCGATAAGTCACGGATTCGTGGAATATTCACCAAAAAGGAGCAGGTTGTTGAGTTTTTGAAACAGATCAAGGAAAAAGATCTGGGAATGTCAGTTATCATTTCGGGTGTACTCTCAGAGGTGATTCCCGCCTGTAAGGAGGCTGGAGTGACGCCGCATTCGATAAACTACTCCCTTGGAGTCTGGGGAAAGAAGGATAATCTGCCGGATGAGACCACCCTGGCTGTTACCACCATGTGTGGTCATCACATGATTCCACCAAAATTTGTAAGTTATGTGATGAGACGTGTTAAAAAAGGTAAATTGACTCCGGAAGAGGGGGCTAAGAAGCTCGCTGAGTTTTGTTACTGCGGCATATTCAACCATATCAGGTGTTCAGAGATTATCAGAGAAAAGACAGCACAACCTGAAGCAGGCGTTTCAGACTGATAATATACATTCTCAGCGGTGGCCACAGTATAAGAAAGGAGTAGTGGATGACGATTGGATTTATTGGCTTCGGGGGAGCAGCTTATGGCATAACAAAGGGGCTGAAAGAAGAAGGCTTCAGGGAGATCTGTTTTTTTGATCCTCTCTGGAATACAGCGCCCAATGGCGATGTGATCCAGAAACATGCTGAAGAAACCGGGGCAATACTTCGGAAGAGTCTTGAACTGTTAATCAGGGAATCCGAGATTGTTATTTCCTGTGTCACGGGCTCAGTCGCCCTGTCGGTCGCTGAGCAGGCATCATCATTTCTTGAATCGCGTCATCTGTTCGTGGATGTGAACACCGCATCCCCAAGCGTTATGGAATCTGTTGGTGACGTGATCCAGGGCAGTGGTGCCGCTTTTGCAGATGTGGCCATGCTCGGCGGAATTCCCACCTTTTTACATCGGGTGCCGTGCCTGGCTTCTGGGAATGGTGCTGAGCGGTTCAGGAAAATGATGACACCATATGGAATGGATATAACCTGTATCGGAGATAAGGCCGGGCAGGCCTCGGCCATAAAAATGTTTCGCTCTGTTTTTATGAAAGGATTTCTTGCTCTGCTGATGGAAATGCTGTGTGGAACGCATCGATATCAGGTGGACTCCCTGGTCCTTGAATCGATTGCAAAAACGATGGAAAAAAATTCATTTCTAGAAACGGTTCGACTTCAGATGGGTAAAGGTGTGGTCAACGCCGAAAGGATGTCACACGAAATGGAGGCTGTTGTCGAGACTTTCACGGAGATGGGATTACCTTCCATCATGGCTTCGGCCGCCCAAGAGAAGCTGGAGTGGTGCAGCCAGATGAATTTAGACGAATTTTTTGGTGGAGAAATCCCGGAATCACTCGATGAGATACTCGATATTATCTCGGAGAGATGTAGTGGATAGACCGAATTTTTTATAAACACCGGATCAAAAAATATAGTAAATCAGGATTAATTTTGTATGGTGCAGTACGGAGCACTTTTATCGACGTAGTACCTACTTTTAACATGTTAAAAAGGATATGAACAAAATGGACCAGAATAAGATGAATGGTGTAATGACACCGATACTCACCCCCTTTAACGATGATCTGAGTTTTGCACCGGATTTGTATATCGAGCAGGCAAAGTGGCTGCTTGAAAATGGCACTCACTATATCTCACCATTTGGAACCACAGGTGAATCGCTCAGCATGACCGTTGGAGAGCGGCTCGCTGCAGTTGATGTGCTTGCTGATAATGGAATTGATCCGGCAGTAATGATGCCCGGGACTGGATTATGCAACCTTGAAGATACGGTGACGCTTACCCGCCATGCAGTAAAACTTGGTTGCAAGGCAGTGATGACGCTGCCGCCTTTCTTTTTCAAGAATGCCAGCGATGATGGACTTTACGCATATTTTGTCAGGTTGGTTGAGACGGTAAACTTACCCGAATTGAAAATCTGCATGTACCATATTCCCCCCATGGCTGGAATTGGTTTTACTCCTTCACTAGCCGGTCGTCTGGCAAAGGCGTATCCTGATATTTTCATCGCCTACAAAGACAGCTCAGGTGATTTTGAAAACACAAAAGCAGTCATTGAAGCAGCTCCTACGGTAGCAGTATTCCCCGGTTCCGAGCACTTCTTAAAAGTTGGGCTTGAGCAGGGGGGAATGGGGTGTATCTCTGCAACCTGCAATATCAATCCCGCTGCTATCCGTTATGTGTATGATGTTGGCACAGGCGCAAAAGAAGACGACCTCGAAAAGATAAATACAGAAATGGTAACATTTCGAAAATCAGTTGAAGGGTACGCACCTATTCCTGCCATGAAAGGATTACTCGCCGTGAAAAGGGGTGATTCCAGGTGGATAAATGTCCGGCAACCTCTTTTACCTGCAACTGAATCGAGTACAGAAGATCTCCTGAACGTGCTCGGTGATACCTTGCAGGATCTGTCGTAACCAGAAACGTTTATTACTGGTGGCAGAGATGATGAGAACATCCTTTAAATATGGATGGTAATCTACTTGCAAGCAGGTTGAATTGCATTGCCATTTAAACCTGAAAAAGGTCTGTTCCGGTTAAGAGTGCTTCCGGAACAGACCTTTTTTCGCTGGTTTTTTTTAAGAAAGCAGGTTGAGTGCAGATCCCGCCTTAAACCACTCGACCTGGGCCGCATTATAGGTATGATTGAGTACCAGGTTGTCTTTGGTGCCATCAGAATGGCTAACGGTACAGCTCACCGGTTGACCGGGAGCAAGTCCAGCAAGGTCAGCGATATCAACACGGTCGTCTTCTCGAATCAGGTCGTAATCATCCGGGTTATTGAAGGTGAACGCGAGCAACCCCTGTTTTTTAAGGTTTGACTCGTGAATCCGGGCAAAACTGCGAACAATCACTGCAGCAGCGCCAAGGAGGCGCGGTGAAAGAGCGGCATGTTCGCGACTGCTGCCTTCACCATAGTTCCAGTCACCAACAACCACCCATTTAACCTGCTTGGCTTTATAATCGCGGGCTATATCAGAAAACCCGATATCTTTTTCCATTGTCAGTACATTTAATCCTTTACCGGCTTCGTCGGTGTAGGCGTTGATTGCTCCCATGAACATATTGTCACTGAAATAGTCGAGGTGGCCTCGGAGCCTGAGCCATGGACCAGCCGGGGATATGGCGTCGGTGGTGCATTTGCCTTTTGCCTTCAGCAGGATAGGTGCATTGGTAATATCTTCTCCATCCCATTTAGGCCATGGTTTCAGGAGTTGCAGTCGTTGGCTGTTCGGGTCGACTTTCAGTTCAATATCGCTTCCATCTTCAGGTGGCTCATAAAAATGAGAATCCCCTTTGTCAAAACCTTTTTCCGGAACGTCTGGTGCCTCTTTGGGTGGCTCGAGTGTGAATTGATTGCCGGTTGAATCTGTCAGCGAGTCAGTCAGTGGATTGAATGACAGCCGTCCTGCCAGTGATAGTGCAACCGTGATCTCAGGGCTTGCTATAAAGTTCATCGTCGTTGGCTGACCATCGTTTCGGCGAGGAAAATTACGGTTATAGGAAGTGACAATGGTATTTGGTTTGCCGGCTATGGCGATATCTCTTTTCCACTGTCCGATACAGGGGCCGCAGGCATTGGCAAGGACCGTCCCGCCGATTTCTTTCAGTGATGCCATCTGCCCGTCCCGTTCGATGGTAGCGCGAATCTGCTCTGAACCGGGGGTAACCATCAGGGGGACTGCACTTTTCAGCCCATGAGCGGTGGCCTGCTCGGCAACGTCAGCGGCACGACTCATATCTTCATAGGAAGAGTTGGTGCAGCTGCCAATCAGGCAGGTTGAGATTTCATCCAGGAATTCATCGGTTGCTGCGACTTCTTCTGCAAGTTTAGAGAGTGGCCGTGCCCGATCCGGTGAGTGCGGGCCAACGACATGGGGTTCAAGTTTTGACAGGTCAATCTCCACGACGCGGTCGTAATATTTCTCAGGATTCTTTTTGACCTCATCATCAACACACAACAGCTCTGTATTCTGTCTGGCAAGATCGGCAAGTTCACTTCGCCCGGTCGCCTTCAGATATTTTGCGATATTCTCATCAAATTCAAACATGGATGTGGTGGCGCCCAGTTCGGCACCCATATTGGTGATGGTAGCCTTGCCGGTACAGCTGAGTGTATTAGCACCAGGGCCGAAGTATTCGATAATTGAATTGGTTCCCCCGGAAACGGTAAGCTCACCGGCCAGGTAAAGCACGATATCTTTCGGAGCACTCCATCCCTTCAGTTCTCCGGTTAGTACCACGCCGATATGTTTCGGGTAAAGCACCTCCCAGGGGAGTCCAGCCATCGCATCAATGGCATCAGCACCGCCAACACCACAGGCACAGGCTCCAATCCCACCCGCATTAGGGGTGTGAGAGTCTGTTCCCAGAATTACAGCCCCGGGGAAGGCATAGTTTTCAATGTTAACCTGGTGGATAATTCCCGCTCCAGGTGCCCAGAATCCGGCACCATATTTGGCGGCGGCACTTTTCAGGAAATCATACACTTCATTATTTTCTGCAAGTGAAGCTGGAAGGTCGAGGTCTCCGGCAACACGTGCTTCAATCAGGTGATCACAATGAATAGTTGTCGGTACAGCGACTTTTTTGCGAGCGGTCTGCATGAACTGGAGCATGGCTGACTGCCCGAGCACATCCTGGAGAATGACACGGTCTGGTCGTACATTGAGGTAGCTCTTTCCAGCAATCATTTCCTGGTCTTCAGGATTGTCCAGATGGGACAGGAGAACTTTGTCTGCAAGCGTGAGCGGACGGTCAAGACGTCTACGAACCACCTCCAGATTTCTATTCATGGTATCATATACTTTCGAGACAAATGCGGGACTTGAATCAAGACTTGTCATTACTACTACCTCCTGTCTGGAAACGATTTGTTTATTGTTGGATACTCTTTACTATTAAGCTCAGTACTGGACCTTTTCAATTAATTTCCGTGATCATCTTTGACGATAATTGTGTCCATCTGGAAATGGATGGAATTGCAGCAGGCAAACTACTGAGGAAACATCTTCAAATATGGATACAAGTATATCTGCAATACTCCCGAATAATGTAACGAGAGTGTTTGGCTGCCTGCGTAAAATCCAAAAAATGATCAAAACTTAAACGATGTAATTGCTTTCACACTAGTAATAATCTTTCCTCAATATGCCAGTAGATAATGGCAACTCTTATTAAAAAGTAAAAGTGAAATGAGTGGTGGTAAGCCGGCGGATTTTAAGGGTGAGTTCAGCGGAATAGAATAGTGATGGCTTTTTATGTGTTGTTTGGGATGACCAGCAGGTCTCAACTTTGTTATCTACCAGACTGGTCATCACCGGGATAATAGATGGAATCTTACTTCTCCTGCAACAAATTACATACCAATTTTAAATACATCGTATTCAGTGACGCCGTCCATGATTTTGGCATAATTTCTTTCATTTTCTTTTCGGGCAGGACTTTTTTTATAGTTATCCCAATCTTCTTTTGTCTGCCACATGGACAATACCAGAATGGTATTCGGGTCATCATAGCCGACAAGCGACTCAGAGGCGATATAACCGTTTTGCTCAATAGCAATTGCCCGTGACCTGATTAACATCGCTGAAGCGTCTTTCAGGGTTCCTTCTTTAAACTTTCTCTTAATCAGTATTTTAACCGCCATAATCTCCTCCTTTGCTTGATTTTCAATTGTACCAGAGTGCTGGTTCCTTTTCCGATAGCGTTGCAATAG
Organism: uncultured delta proteobacterium; assembly: GCA_963776075.1. Classification (GTDB taxonomy): domain Bacteria; phylum Desulfobacterota; class Desulfobulbia; order Desulfobulbales; family Desulfocapsaceae; genus MADRE3. Next base: position 266,874 of record CAVZLG010000015.1, on the reverse strand, counting down.
ACAGCCAGGTGATTACTATGGTTGAATAGTTCTGATCTAATACCCAATGGGGAAATTGTTATGCCACCTCCTTTTCGTTTTAATATCTTGTCTCGTCATTTCCACACATCGCAGACAGCATTAATAAAAGAGAGAATGCGTGTTGATCGTCGCTGTTTGTCGGAACCACATGTAATAAAATAATCACAAAACCTAACAATGGAAGTATCCTCGGGTGAGGACTGTAAAACTAACTTATCCAGGTGAATATATCTTTACTCGGAAACCAGAATGGATTTTAAAGATAGCTGATGAGCGTTTCCTGTATAAAGCTGCTTTTGAATGAATAAGAGAATGGTCACTGAACCCCAGAAAAAAAGAAAAAAGATCTTCAAGTGGACTGCTGCAGGCATCTTGATTCTCATCTGTACGATCTGTTTTTCCGGTGTCTACCTGTTAAAACGTGGTGTAACTCTTGAACGATTGAACCTCAGGCACGTGACCGTGTCAGGGAGCTCCCTTATCTGGAATGATAAGCTGGAATTACAACTGGGTACAGTATCTATTAATCAAGGTGAACAGGGTGCAGAGAACCTTTCTTTGCAAAAGCTAGTTGCCCGGTCAGTCAAAGCAGCTCTTTTCGTTTCCAGATTCGTTTCAAAAATTACGATTGAATCGGTTAAAATCGCCGATCAGACGGTCAGAATCGACCTTACCCAGCAACAGGATCGGTCCTATCTGTTAAATCTTGAAAGTGAAACCACGAAGCTCGGCGGACTTCTTGAAATTACCCCGCAAGGGGTGAGGTTTATTGTTCAGTCTGCAAGCGATACCCGAATTGATTTAAAACTGTCTGGTCAGATACAACTTGAGGCAAAAGACACGACAGTGTCCGGTTCAATGATTGCTGATATCGCAGATAGCTTTCCAGTTGAGCTGAATTTCCTGACAGATGACAAAAAGGTCTTGTTTTGGGGTGCTGAAGCAGGGATTATTACCAACATTAAGCCATTTGTTGATATTTTTGGTCTGGCACAAAATATTCAGAAGTGGATTACAGATTATCTGTCAGGCAGTCGCTATCACCTGTTATCATATAAAGGAGAATATGTGTATGGCGATCCGATGAGCATTTTCCATAGTCTCGAGGCTGAAGTAATGGTTGATGACGCATCGTACATATTCGAGCCGGATCTCGAGCCCATTTATGATGATCAGCCAAGGGCCTATTTTAAAAACGGTGTCCTGGATATCAGACCTAACAATCCTGTTTTCTATGGGCATGACGGTGGGGACAGCTGGCTGGATATAAATTTTAATGATCCGGACAATTTTCTCCTGACAGCTCATATCAAAGCCAAAACCATGGCTGATGATGATATATTAAACCTCCTTGCCTACTATTCGATTGATATACCATTCAGACAGGTCGGCGGTGAGACAGAAGCTGATTTTCGTCTGTCAATAAATCTCAGGAGCGAAGAAATCAGTGGAGAAGGCTCTTTTTTTATCGACGAAGGGATCATCACCTACGAAGGATCAGCGTTTGATGTCAAGGAGGTGCGGTTTTCTTTAAAGGATTCAGATGTTCTGCTTGAGCAACTGGAGGTACGTTTTGAAGATATATTTGTTGCTCATGTCACGGGGCAGATCCATGCTGACAAGGATGAATGGGATCTTGATATAGACCTGGAACAGCTGACATTTGATCTGGGAAGGTCAAAACTCAGTCTGGATACGGACATAACACCGGATGTTGGTTATCACGTTTCTCCGGAGGGACATTTTCTTGAAACAACCAAATCTTCATGGAAACTGGACTCAACAGCCATCACCCTCGGCGGATTCCGCGCACCGGTTGATCTTGATGACCTGGCTGTAGAAATTCCACCGATTTCACTAGAAATAGTACCAGGCATTCTTGCAAAAGTTTCAGGATATTTCTCAATTAATAAGAAAGTAGCTGATTTTAACTGCGAGTTGCAGAAATACCATGTCAAAAACTTCAAGCTTGAACAGCCAAGGACGCTGTTCAGAGTCAGGTATCTGGATAATCTGATAATCGACACAAAGCAAACATCTCAGTGGAGTCTGAGTAATGTGCCGATAACATTCTACCCATCTGAACTGGTATATGCTGACAATGTACTGACAACAGCAGCCGGCAGCTTCAGTTATGGAAATTTTTTTAAAAGCCACTTTACCGGGGATTTCGATACAGAGACAAGAGGAGGAGCACTCTATTTATCAAGGATAGAACTTACTCATAATGACCTCGGTACAGAAATTGATGTTGGAGACAGGACCCTTGTTGAGATAAGTGAGAAAGAAGGGACTTTCATCATTGATTTCACTGAATTTGATTTGAGGATAATGACTGACGAGCGGAGCAACTGGTCAGCAGAGTTCAGGGACCTCTCTCAGATTTACAGTCGTTCAGAATTGTTGAGAACCTACAAAATCAGTTCAGGCTCCGTTACCCTTTCGTCAGTTAACGGTAACAGACCGTATAAGGTTACGGCAGATATTGCATCTCCTTATCCGCTTTTGTTGCAGGAAGGGGTGGTGAGTGATCGGCTCGCTGTTTACGGAGAGCTGACTGAAGAGGGCTTTACAGCGACAGTCAACGACACCATTCACATAGACTACCTCAATGACCAGCTGGATATCAGGTCCAAGAATGTGGGATACAATATTATTGCAGTCAGAGACCTGATGGCTGATTTTTTTGATACCCCTGCGGACCAGGATGAGGAAGATAACGGAGCGGTTAATCTGCACCTTATCGCAGAGGACAGTTATCTATATTTGAGTCCGCAGTCCAGGGTTCTTGCTGACAATATTGACCTGGAGTATACCGATGGCGAACTCTTGATGGAACTGAGGCATGGTGCGGGAACGCTTCAACTGCAGAGAGTAGGAGGGATTTACTTCGTCAATGGAGAGAAACTGAACGATGTGTTCATGGAGGCACTCATTCAGGGTTCTTACGTCCAGGGCGGGACGCTGGCGCTTGCTGGCATGGGCACAGGTGACGAGCTCTCAGCGGTTATTGAAATTCAGGATACGGTTTTGAAAGATTTGAAAACACTGAATAATACCATGACATTGCTTAATACGTTACCTGCTCTTGTTACCTTTTCAGTGCCTGAATATGAAACAAAAGGATTGCCGGTAAGTTCAGCCATTGTTGGTGTGAAGTACAGTCAGAACAAGGCAATTTTTAAATCAATTGACCTGAAATCATCAGTCTTACATGCTGCAGGTCAAGGCTGGATCGATATGGCAAACCGCCAGATCGACATGGATATCCAGTTAACCAGTCAGGCGGGTAAGAACATCCGAAAGATTCCAGTTGTTGGTTATGTGGTCGCAGGTGATAGTGAAGATACCTCGGTAACATTGAAAATAGAAGGAAATCTTGATAGTCCGGAAGTGAGAAATTCCGTTCTCAAAGAAATTGCAACAATGCCGCTTGACATGTTGTTCCGAACCTTAAACCTGCCGATTCATTTTGTTAATAAACTGGATACTAATCCTGGAAACGACAACAGGGAATCCAAAATTAAAGCGACTGATGAGTATAAAGAAAGTGATAAGTGAAATTGTCACGCCCTTTATCTGGAAGCCAGGGGAGGAGCTCCAAGCCAGGCGATCATTCTTTTCCTGAATCGTCCCACCTTGCTTCTGATTCGAAGTTTTGCCACAAGTTTACTGTATTTAGCCACCGGAATGAAATCGGCACAGCCGATCGCATCGATATGATAGATTTTATAATTGCCGTCCCGCTGTTCCCGCACAAGTGTATTGGTGTAGGCGATTTCCCTGAGCAAGATGATCTGCTCTCGTTGCCAGGAAAAGAATTCTTCAAGACCCCGCCAGAGCAGTCTTTTCTCTTTTTCGTCAAGCAAACCCGGGTTATCAGAATAGTCTTTCAATGATCTGCAGGGTGAACCGTCATGGTTAGAAATATAGTCCCAGACGACCCCGGTTCCAAGATCGGTCTCAACATATCCATGGCAGAAGGGGATATGGGAAAAAGTTACAGCAGAGTTTCTTTTTTTTAGAGAACTCGCATATTCCACATCCACATAGTTAAAATCAAAATATTTCGTCTGACCCAGCCGGGAAAGCCAATAGAGCGTCTCGTTAAAGCCAACCGGCCTGAAATCGTTTTGGAAATCAACTCTTGGAACCTTAATGCACCGTTCCTGTATCGTCGGGTGGCGATAAACAACCCGGTCATCACCAGCACCAATAGGATCTAGTTGACTAAGAATAATCATAATATTCTGGGTCAGGCCTTAAAAACGACATTTTTACTCTGGGGTCTAAAATGGTGATCATTGCGAGAAAACCTGTCTCATAAAATCTTCATGTGAAAGGGAGCCGATCTGGTCTGCAAGGTCACGCATCTCTTCATGTGCATTATTTTTACCGATATCTGGGAACCTGACGTTGTATTGGCGGTACCTCCAGAAAGCAGTTGCCACAGCGCCATATTCGATGTGAAGTTTAAAGAGCTCCTTTTCGAGTTCTGAGAGTGGACGTACTGATTGGTAACCGTATGAAAGTGAAGCGGTAAGCGACAGGGAAAGTTCGCCGGACTGGCAGCAGCAGCCGGCGGCGCACATACCGAGATCAAAGATCAGGAAATAATTGCATACTTCTTCAAAATCAAGAAGTGCGGCAAGCTTTTCTCCTTGAAAAACGGTGTTATCAAAGAACAGGTCACCGTGTATCAACCCTTTGGGCAGCTCTTGGTTGATACATTTTGCAAGGTATTGTGTCCTCTGCCCTAACCACGCCGGGAATGCTCCTTTATTATTGATAATTTCACTGAACGATTCAATTCCATATGAAAAAGAGGATGGCAAATAGTGCTGTGGCGTTACTGCGTGCAGCCGCGCGAGGGCAGCTCCGATCTGGTATACCATTTCAGGAGTAAGCGCTTTCGGCACGGTTCCCTCGATGAACTCTTTTACATAAACGGGTTTGCCCGCGTGCTCGACAAAAGTGCTATTATCTTTCGTCCTGATAAGTCGAGTGGTCGGGATACCGTGCTTCGCCAGGTATTCGAGTGTAAGGGTCAGAAGGTTAAGCTCGTCAAAGCTTTTTTCGTCGCATACGGAAATGACGTATGAACCACTATCTGTGGAGAAAATAGTACTGGAATTAGCCTGACCGCCATCAAGTGGGGTAACGTCTCGAGGAGTGCCAATTGGATAGTCTTTAAGGATCGTTTCAAGGGTGTTTTTATCAAGCAGTGTATAGTGCGCCATCTGTTTTGTCTGTTTTACCGCTAAGAGATTAGTTGTTTATGTAATTGCCGTTTCATTGCGGAGGTCAGTGCCTGCTCAAGATTACCATACTCACACATCCGTAAATGATGAAATTCTTTTTTGGCCCGCTCAAGGGCCGGGTGAATGGCTGCCCCCGGCAGATTTTCTTCCGGTCCAAGCGCCTGCTGAATAACAATGGGAAATTTAGCAGGGTGCGCCGTTGCAAGACAGATGATCTTATCATTACCTGGATTTTCAGCTCTATATTTTTTTGCAGCTGCGACAGCTACGGCGCCGTGAGGATCAAGGAGGTAACGGTCAGGTCCATGGTAGGATGCACTGATGGTATCGAGTGTATCAGGGTCTGAAATTGAATATGAAGTGAAGCCCTGACGGAGTTTGTTCCAGAGGTCGTCTGGGAACCGTATGGCACCATCTTTCTCTAATAAAGCCATGTACATGTTTACTGATTCAGGGGATTGACCGCAGTTAAAATAGAGAAACCGCCAGAAATTGTATGGTACAACGATGTCGATGGCTGAAGAAACGGTCTGTTTCAATTCCTGCTTTGAAAGTATCCCTTTACCGAACAAGCGATGCAGGGTTCCGTTGTCATTGGTTGCACAGATAAACTGTTTAACAGGAAGACCCATTGCTCGAGCGACAAAACCGGCACAGAGATTGCCGAAAGCACCAGTCGGCACCGAAAAGATAATTTTTTCACCGACCCTGTCCACCGTTTTGAAATAGGAAAAAAAGTAATGGACCGTCTGCACCATGACACGGCACCAGTTTATCGAGTTTACGCTGGACAGCTTGAGTTCTTTTTTCCGTTCACCGTCTGCGAAAAGTCTCGCAACAATGATATCGAGGTCGTCGCCACCATTGACGCAACCCTCGACGCCAACCGGGTGAACATTTGGTGCATCCAGGGTTGTCATCTGGCGCTCCTGTTCCTCGGAAATCATGTCTTTTGGATAAAGAGGCCAACATTCCAGCGTTCTTTTTCCCGCCGAAGCGTAGGCCGCTGCTGGACCCGTATCACCAGTTGTAGCAAGTACCAGGGAGAGTTTTTCTTCGTTGCGTTCAAGAAAGTAGTCCATGCAGTTGATGAGAAATCCCATGGCGATATCTTTAAACGACAGGGTTGGGCCGTGAAAGAGCTCCTGGATATAAAGATCGCTCTGTTCAAGGTGAACGACAGGAGCAGTCTCGGTTGATCCAAAATGCAGAAAACTATCTACGATCAATTTTTTAAGGTCCTGCCTCGGCATGATTTCAGGATCTATAAAAACACCAATTATTTTTTCAGCCAGATCCACGTAGCTGAGCTGTGCCATATCTTCCAGGTCGGCGTGCGTAAATAACGGAATAGTGTCCGGTACAAAAAGTCCTCCATCAGGGGCAAAACCATTAAGAATCGCTTCATCAAAACCGACAGGGGAGGCATCGCCTCTGGTACTTTTATAGAGAATCATCTTTGCTATATTCGGTAAATCTTACGTTGAATAGAAACAGTATTATTTCTTGTCCTCTCTACCGCTTTTCAGGATGGCATGAGTTCGGCACAGACGGCCTTTGCAATCTGTATATCCTGAACGGCTACCCCGGTAAGATCGGCTATGGTTATCTGTTCAGCGGATGATCTGCCGTGGGCGTTGCCGTTGATGATATTTCCAAGCTCTATGATCTGGCCCGCTGTTATCTTGTTATCAACGATGGCCTTGGATATTTCGCCACGTTCCAGACATTGAGGGATACTGTCTGCGACCACAAGGTCGGCCTTTTGCAGAATCCCTGTGTCTAACTCCTGTTTAACGGAGGTGTCAGATCCCATGGCGGTGATATGTGTTCCAGGTTGTATCATTTCCTCGAGAAGCAATGGTTGTTGCGACGGAGTTGCTGTTATCAGGAGATTACAATCTTGAGCAACTTCTGCAGCGATCGTGGTTGTTTGAACCTGGAAGCCATCGTTTTCCATTGCTTCTTTATAGGCAAAAAGATTTTTCTCTGAACGACCCCAGGCAACAACCCGCCGACAATTCGTGATTTCCTTAAGATAGGAGACCTGCATCCTTGCCTGGATTCCTGTACCAAGGACTCCTATGGCTGAAACAGTGGTTGGAGCGAGATATTTTGCAGCAATTTGGCCGGCAACGGCTGTTCGAACATCGGTAAGATAGCCTTCATCGAGCAGTATAGCCTGCAAAACCCCTGTTTTTTGTGAGAAAACAAGCATTAAGCCAGAGTTAGAAGGGAGTCCCTGTTTGGGATTATCATAAAATCCTGAGGCGATCTTGATAACGAAGCTGTCACTGTTATTGATATAGCCGTACTTGATGTGGGTGTCTCCGGGAGGCGTTTCGAAAGAGAGTTCCCCAACAGGGGGTACAATGACTTCCCCTCGAGAATAGGCGGCAAACCCTGCTTCAATCGGCTCCAGGAAGCTCAGGCTTTTACAAGCAGACTTGATCTGTTCAAGATTGAATATATATGCCATATCATCTCCTGCCTGCTAGGGTTAATTTGGGTGGAATTTACAAAAACACTAGCTAATCTATAACATTATTAATAGCAAATAATTTCAACTGTTCTACTATGTAACCGTCGATCGTCTGATTGCTGTCTGGAGTTTTTTGTAGAAAATGTTGCATTTCAAGACCTGACCCCGTGAGCTTATGAAACCTGTCAGCGATATTCCTGTAGAACAGTTAAAAGGTATGAGATATCTGTTAACCGATATCGATGATACTGTCACAGAAAATGGATTATTGCCGGCAGCGAGTCTGGAAGCCATCGAGCGACTTGACAGGGCAGGGATTGCAGTTATCCCTGTGACCGGAAGGCCGGCCGGCTGGTGCGACCATATTGCCAGGATGTGGTCGGTGCGCGGAGTCGTCGGTGAGAATGGAGCCTTTTACTTTTCCTATGATCGTCAGAAACGGACGATGCGTCAGGCTTTTGCCAAAAATGCAGACGAGAGGGAAAAGGACAAAATACGGCTTAACCAGATAAAACGTCAGATATTGGAGCGTATACCGGGTGCCGGTGTCTCTTCAGACCAGGAGTATCGAATTGCTGATCTTGCCATTGATTTTTGTGAGGATGTTGCATGTTTGTCACAAGAGGAGATCCAACAGATTGTCGAGACATTCGAGGATTTTGGGGCGACGGCCAAAATCAGTACAATTCATGTGAACGGCTGGTTCGGCGAATATAACAAGTTATCGATGACGAAGATATGTCTGAATGACCTTTTTGGTGTGAATATCAAAAGAGATAATGAAAAGATTGTGTTTATCGGGGACTCGCCAAATGATTCACCAATGTTTTCCTATTTCAAGAACTCAGTGGGAGTCGCCAACGTTGCCGACTTTGATTTGCCTGCACCGCCAAACTGGATCACGAATAATCGAAGTTCCGGGGGATTTATCGAGTTTGCAGCATTACTCCTGAAGGCTCATGGCTGCTGATTGCGATACCACACCGGCCATTGAGAAGAAAGACGCTGATAGCGGGGATCATCATCGATACCGTTGCTCATCTTGCGGTTTGCAATCAGAATTGCACCCGGTTTAAGGTGGTCTTCGATGCGCTCTTCAAACCTGAGTTGGTGTGTCTTTTCGCAGAATGGCCTGAAATAGTAAACGACATCAAACTCATTCAGCTTCGTGTAATTCCAGATATCTTCCTGACTGACAGCTGCATTCCCAATAAGGTTGCGGGCTATTTCAAGAGAGCTTGTGTCTTTTTCAATGCCGAAAACCTCAAACTCCATCAACTCGGCGAGGAGTAAAATGTTGCCGATACCACAGCCGATATCGATAAACTTAAGTGGCCGGGAATGTTCTGCTGATTTCAGCAGGTATATACGGGCCAGCCGGATCTGTTCATACGCCTGCCGGGTATCCATCGCCACGAAGGGATATTCGTTGGCAGTGTCATTGGTGGTATTGGGTACAGCCTGCCTGGTAAAATAGCCAATAAATCGATTGATAACGCCGAAGAGGATATCCTGCTCTACCTCTCTTTCTGTTAATTGATGTTCTTCCATAGTGAAATTTGGGGTGAAATTGCCAGGAGGCGCAGCACAGAAAGATCTACTCACCGGTAAAATTTTTTATCATTTCCAGAATAATACGTATATCTGGTCTGTCTCCGGGGCCACTGCCGATGTAATGGAGCCGGATAAAACCGGCAGGATCGATCAATACATCGCCGCCTCGCTGTTCCACGTCACCTTCTGATTTCCTGAGTTTCTGACCTTTTGCCAGCAATTTCAGATAGGCAAGCCATGAGCGGGGGCCCCAGAGATCCCAGAACCCGGCCGAGAACATACCGTAATGGTGATAAAGCGATTTGTCGAGATCGAGGAAGTAGTCAACCGGAGGCGGGTCACCTGCAGAGGGGAAAGCGCTGACCGGAAGGCGTTGAAAACTTATCGGCAAAACCGTGATACCCAGCTGATCCAATGTGCTTTGATGCTGCCACAACTGTGACAGGTGATCCCGGCAGGGCAGTCAGCCAAGGTGACGGTGAAATACCATCCAGATCCAATTGCCACTAAAATCGCTCAGTACTACCCGTCGGTTTGCCTGGCTTGTCAGTTCAAACTGGTCGGCCTGTTCACCCGTTCTGTTCATTGTGTTACTCATTTGTCTATATCAGGCAACAATCCTTCAAGGTCAAGCATCGGTCCATCTTGCCGGCGAGTTCCATGTTATGGGTAACCATCAAGACGGCAAGGGACCGTTCGCGACAGAGGTGCTGCAGCAGGTCGAAAACAAGCCTGCCTGCACGACTGTCAAGGTTTCCCGTCGGTTCGTCTGCGAGCAGTAACTCTGGTTTCATGATCAGTGCGCGGGCAAGGGCCGTTCGCTGCTGCTCCCCTCCGGAGAGTTCGCTGACACGATGATCTTCACGCTGATCAAGTTCTACCGCGGCCAGCAGTTCCTGGGCCGGCGCTTGAGCCTGCTGCTTTGTCATGCCGGCAATCAGTGCCGGCATCATTACATTTTCCAGGGCACTGAATTCAGGAAGGAGGTGATGAAACTGGAAAATAAAACCAAGTGACACATTTCTGAATTCGGCAAGTTCCTTCTCGCTTTTTGCATGAAGGTTTTCACTCTTGAACCTCAATTCACCACTTGTCGGTACGGCGAGGGTGCCAAGGATCTGGAGAAGGGTCGTTTTGCCTGAACCGGAGGCGCCGGTAATCGCTGCCATTTCTCCAGATTTTATAGCGATGTTGATATCCTGAAGAACATTGAGATCCTTCAGACCGGTACGATACGTTTTACAGATCCCGACAGCTTCAAACAGGGCGCTACTCATGCCAATACCTCTGCCGGTTTTACCTTCGATGCCTTCCAGGACGGATAGAGCGTTGCAGACAGGCTGATAATGATTGAACAACCGGCAATGATCATAATGTCAAGTGGTAACACTTTTATCGGAAGGGTTGTCATTGGATAAACGTTTGACGGTAGCTCGATAAACTGGTAGCGGGAGAGTAGTTCGCAGAGCCCAAGACCGCCTAAAACGCCTAAAACTGTGCCGGTTAGGGAAATGATCAGCCCTTGCAGGAAGAATATTTTCATTATTGAGCCTGAGGTTGCTCCCATGGATTTCAGGATCGCGATATCGCGCCCTTTTTCCATGACAACCATGATCAGGGCACTGACGATATTTAATGCCGCAACAAGAATGATCAGGGCAACACAGATAAACATTCCGATTTTTTCAAGTTTAAAGGCAGCAAATAGATTGCGGTTCATGGCCATCCAGTCCCTGGTAATTGTGCCGGGGCCCAATTTTGCAGTGATCGCACTGGCGACCTGGTCAGCTTTATTGAGGTCCTTTTTATCAACCGTTACTTCAATACCATGGGCAACATCTCCGATTTCCAGAAACTCCTGTACCGCAGGAAGAGCCATAAAGGCGAGCGATGAATCGTACTCATACATTCCCGATTCGAAAATCCCCACGACTTGAGACGTTTTAATCTTTGGAATAACGCCCATAGGGGTCAGTGGACCGGAGGGGGAGATCAACCTGACTTTACTGCCCGGACCCACCCGGAGATCATCGGCGAGTTGTTTACCAAGAATGATACCCGGTATCCGGTTATCCGGTTGATTTATCAAGTCGGTCATAGCACCTGCGATCATCTGATCGCCAAGACTGATAACCTTTGTTGCTGTTTTCGGATCGATTCCTCTCAGGACTACTCCAGAACCGCCTGATGAGCCGCTGAGCAGTGTTTGTGCGTAGAGATAGGGCGTTGCGCCGGTGACGCCGGGAACGGTAAGGACCCGCTCACGGGTCAGTTCGTAATCTTGAATGGCACCACCTGTTTTTTGAACGATGATATGGGAATTAATGCCAAGAATCTGGTCCCGTAAACCATCGGTAAAACCGGCATATACAGAGAGCACAACAATCAGGGCAATGACACCGACGGTGATTCCGGCAACGGAGATCAGCGAGATAAGAGAGATGAATCCCTGTCGATGTTTTGCACGCAGGTATCTGAGGCTGATGAACCATTCGTACATAGCGAGTATCCGGTTACCCTTCCTTGTCTTGATTTTGCGGGGATGAAACCGCGGCGCCTTCCGGTTTCATATGGGGAAAAAGAATGACATCCCTGATCGACGGCGAATCGGTCAGCAGCATAACCAGGCGGTCAATTCCGATGCCTTCACCCGCGGCAGAAGGCATACCATATTCCAGGGCCCTCACGTAGTCACTGTCCAGCACCGGATGAATCTCATCGTCATCACCACGTTCCGCGATCTGTTTTTCAAAGCGTGTTAGCTGATCGATCGGATCGTTAAGTTCACTGAAAGCATTTGCCAATTCACGTCCGGTAATAAAGAGCTCGAACCGGTCAGTAACCATCGGGTTATCCTCGTTACGGCGGGCAAGCGGGGATACTTCAGTGGGGTAGGAGGTGATAAATGTTGGATCTACCAGTTTTTCTTCGACGAGCAGCTCGAAAAGTTCTGTCTTCGCTTTGCCGATACCGGCCTGTTTCTCGAGCTTAATTCCCTTTTCTTTTACCAGCGCAAAAACATTCTCGTCGTCAGAGAGGATCTCAGGATCAATCTTGCCGATCTCAACCAGTGCTTCTTCCATGGTCAGACGTTTCCACGGAGGAGCCAGATTCACCGTTGTGCCCTGGTAGGATATCTCCATGGAGCCGGTGATCGCCTGACAGATTGAAGAGATCATCTCCTCGGTCAGGTCCATCATGTCATGGTAGGTTGCATATGCCTGGTAAAACTCCAGCATGGTGAACTCAGGGTTGTGGCGGGTTGAAAGCCCTTCGTTACGAAAATTCCTGTTTATTTCAAAGACCCGGTCAAATCCTCCAACCAGCAGCCGCTTAAGATAAAGCTCTGGTGCGATCCGCAGGTAAAGATCCATATCCAGCGCGTTGTGATGCGTTTTAAAGGGTTTTGCGGTAGCGCCACCAGGGACCGGCTGCATCATCGGGGTTTCCACTTCCATGAAACCGCGGTCATTGAGAAAAGCCCTGATCAGTTTGATGATTTCAACACGCTTACGAAAGGTTTCGCGACTTTCAGGAGTAACAATGAGATCAACATAACGTTGTCGATATCTGGTCTCCACATCGGTGAGCCCATGCCACTTCTCAGGTAATGGGCGCAATGATTTAGATATCATCGTGATTGCGCGGGCATGAATCGACAGTTCACCCGTCTTGGTCTTAAAGAGGTGACCCTCAGCTCCGACGATGTCACCGATATCCCACTTTTTGAAAATTGAAAATTGATCGTCTCCGATACCATCCTTACGGACATAGATCTGCAGTTTGCCACCCGGGTCGGCGATGGTGAAAAAGGCAGCCTTTCCGAATTTTCTCATCGCCATGATTCTCCCGGCTACCGAGTAAACATGCCCGCCTTCTTCTGATTGTTGGGGTTCAAGCAGACTCTCCTTGGGGAGAAGGCTTGCAATTTTATCTTCAGGTTTGAAACTATTGCTGTATAGATTAACGCCGAGTTCGGCGAGGGATTCTGCTTTCTCGCGACGCTGCTTGAGAAGCTGGTTGTCGTTGCTCATTATTCTTCCGTCCTGGTCGTCGTGATATCAGCGTCTAAAACCTGATATCAATGTTTAGCGGTAAATCTCTGTTCCTCAGCGTTATAAAAAGTGAAACAGGCTGCAATAAAAAAAGCGGCATTATGCCGCCTGAAACTCATTGTAATCATGATAGATGCAACAATCTAACCGTTTACCGGTATTCTTCTGTGTTGTCAATGTTTTTGAAGTAGTGTCTCCTGGTATAATTAAATCAATAACTTACGCTATGTTTTCTAACGTGACGCGAAAGTTTCGCAGCCAGCTCAATACAAACGAAAAACACCGTCAGCCCGATTAGTTGCAAAGAGATATTATAATCAATAACAAATAAAAGTCGAACAATTGAAACGAGGCTAAATAATCAAACATTTTTCGATTACTTTATTCGTAGAAGCAACACCCCACTATATGAATAGTTCTAAAATGCAGGGGGTCGAACATCCTAATTTAAATGTGTATTATACTGTTTGCTACAAAACATCAAAATAATTGCATCTGCTCATTGTTTCCATATTTAATCAACAGAGCTGGTGATTCTCAATTTCAAACAGAGGTCATTTACGGCAGACAGAACGTAAAGGTTTTCTGTCAGAATAGGATATGCCATAAGAACGATATTTGTTTTTTAAAAAAAATGATATTGTCTTCTTTGTAGTGATAAAATGGTATGATATGTGCCTGGCAATTCGCAACCCATTCACTAAAATCAAGCTATCATTTTTCAAGTTCCTCATGGATTCAGTCAGAAATGAGATAAATTAAGTTCACAGCAGAAGTACTCCAGGAGAATTATGAAGACGATAAGAAGCCGACTAGTAATTATTTTCATGGTGTGTTTTTCCTTTACTGGCGCGCTAACTGTTTTATATTACTATAATATCCTTGTGCTTGAACAAAAAATGATGCTTGTAGAGCAGTTTGACGATTTCAAAGAGCAAATTCTTGAACTACGACGGTATGAGAAAAATTATTTTCTTACCGGCAGCTCAATCTACCTGGAACAGATGGCTGATTATCTCTCAAAAACTGAAGACTCTTTTGTTAAGCTGGAAGATGAAATGAAAGGTATTCTGAATGCTGTTGAATATGATCAATGTGCAATTGCATTGAGAGAATACCGAAGAATTCTGGAGCATTCGAAGAGCGCTTCTGCCAGTGAGAATTTGGCGATGGAGGAGATTCAGTCACATGGAAGAACGGTAACTATTTTCAGCGAGAAATTGATTACTGAAAAACGTGAACGCCTGAAACGTGCATTAAGACAAATACTCTTTGTTCCCCTCACATTGACCGTTGGTTTTATTTTTATTGCCATATGGGTCACAGGTATAATAAGAAAAGATGTTTTGAAACCATTGTCATTGATTCACGAGTCTGTGTTAAATGCTTCGAAGGGGAATTTTATACCCATACCTCATACCAGTCAGAAAAAAAACGAAGTATCCCAATGTATTGAAGCGTTTAACAACATGGTTGTCAAGATTGACAGCAGTCAAGAACAACTGTTGCACTCCCGAAAAATGGCATCTATTGGGACATTTACATCAGGAATTGCTCATGAGTTAAACAACCCCATAAATAATATCTCGCTGATTGTGGAGTCACTGATTGATGACCAGGATACCCTGTCAACTGAAGAGCGTCTGGAATTGTATAATGACCTGATGAACCAGACAGAGCGTTCCAGTGAAATTGTCAGGGACCTGCTCGAATTCTCCAGAACGGATCAAGGCCAGTTTTCAACAATATCTTTGACAGATATGATTGAAAAAACCGAACGTTTGTTGGCCAATGAACTGAAATACACAGGAATTAATTTTCATATTGATATTCAGGAGAACTTGCCGAAACTGAGAATCGATAAAAGTCGTCTTCAACAGGCACTAGTCAACCTGTTGATAAATGGTATCCAGGCCATGCCTGACGGAGGTGACTTGGCGTTGACAATCAAATCTGACCCTGTAAGCGAGCAAATCAGAATTGATGTGCAGGATACGGGGGTGGGCATGAATAAGGATCAGCTTGACAAAATTTTCGATCCTTTTTTTACAACAAAGAAAGAAGGGGAGGGTACAGGATTAGGCCTTTCGGTCACCTATAACATTATCAAGCAACATAAGGGCAGAATAAGTGTTGAAAGCACAAGGGACAAGGGTACCTGTTTTTCGATTTTCCTTCCTGTAAAGGCTGAAAGATGAATCATCAAATGGATACAAGCCACATGAAGGTTGCCATCATAGATGATGAGCCTATTGCCTGCAGGGAACTAAAAAAAGGGTTGAGCAGACGAACAGATTTTGATATCGAAACCTTTTTTGATGGGGAGTCTGCTCTTGAAAAAATGGGTGAGAGCTCCTTTGACCTTGTTCTGTGCGATTTAAAATTACCTGGAATGGACGGGATAGAAGTCTTAGAGACAGTGAAAAAAAGGTTCCCGGAAACCCAGGTAATTGTCATGACCGGCTATGGTTCAGTAGATGCTGCAATTAAGGCGATCCAGACCGGTGCTTTCCATTTCATTGTTAAACCGGTCAAAATGGATGAACTGACGTCGCTTGCTAAGCGGGCGCTTCAGACCACCCGTCTGGTCAAAGAGACACAGGCACTTAAAAAAATTCTGTTTAACCAGTCCAGACAGCAATACCTGATTGGTCATTCCCCTGCCATACAGGACGTGCTGACATTGATCAAGAAAGTATGTTCCTTGAACTGCAATGTCCTGATTGAAGGAGAAAGCGGTACCGGCAAGGAACTCACCGCGCGAGCGCTTCATTTTCTGGGGATTAGAAGGGAAAAACCATTTATTGCATTCAGTTGCGGCGGTTTTACCGACGATCTCATTGCCAATGAACTTTTCGGACATGAAAAGGGTGCTTTTACCGGAGCTGTGGACACCAAAATCGGTTTGCTGGAGTCAGCGGATAATGGCACCATATTTCTGGATGAAGTTAACTTGATGCCCTTGAACATGCAGACTAAATTGCTCAGATTTGTCCAGGAGCGCAACCTTTTCAGGGTGGGCGGTACTAAACCAATTCCAGTAGATGTGCGCTTGGTTGCCGCAGGCAACCATGATTTGAAAAAGGAGGTGGAGCTTAAAAATTTCCGGGAAGACCTTTATTACAGACTAAAGGTATTGTTAATTACCCTTCCTCCGCTTCGTGAAAGAAGAGAGGATATCCCATTATTAATTCAACACTTTCTGGAACGATATAACCGGCAGTTTAAAAAACAGGTCACCGGAATCGATGAGAAAGCAATGAAAATCCTTCTCCAATATCACTTTCCCGGTAATGTAAGGGAGCTTGAAAACATTGTTGAAAGGGCTGTTGCACTTTCCGACAAATCTTTGATTACAAGCAAGGATCTTCCTGGGGATCTTCTTGAACTTTCCTTTACCCGTGTTGATGACGCTAGTGATATACAATCACTTGAAGAGATAGAAAAAGAGCATATCCGGAAAGTGTTAGCAAAAACCGCCTACCATAAAGGTCGCGCTTCAGAAATTCTTAAAATTCCTCGAACCACTCTGTGGCGAAAGATGAAACAGTTCAATCTGGAATGATTCGCGCTGTTTCATAATGAAACAACGCTGAAATTTCCTGCTCCTCTCGTTTTAATGCTCATTTATCATTCGCGCCTTCCCGTGTTTTTTAGAAAACAAAACAGGTTACTCTTCCACCTGCCAAAGATAGGCGCGAGGAATGTGTTGCATACTTTTATTATCTATATTCAGCTAATTAAACCACCAAG
Organism: uncultured delta proteobacterium; assembly: GCA_963776075.1. Taxonomy (GTDB): domain Bacteria; phylum Desulfobacterota; class Desulfobulbia; order Desulfobulbales; family Desulfocapsaceae; genus MADRE3. The sequence goes on along the minus strand of CAVZLG010000015.1, from coordinate 249,748 downwards.
TAGATGAACTGTAGAGAGCAGAATACAAGTCGAACCTTAAAATATATGGAGCATTTGATTGTCTTTTGCCCATAAAGCGTATGAGACGTTGAAATATCTACTGAGTTGATTTTCTAATATATTCCGACACTGTTTTGTTATCAAATAACATGGTCCTATTACCTGGCATCATGTACCGCCACCTATCGACCAGAGCTCTCTGGAAATTCTATAACTTTATGTTTTTTAAAGGTAATTAATTTATTTTTTCTGCCAATCTGCGGGACAGACTAAGGATATGCACCACGCCGATTGTTTCAATATGGAACGTAAAGGTTGTTCTTGTTTACAATATTTTCTTAAGTGATTGAAAATGTGTGTCTTTTAGTAGTGGCACGGTTTTTGTAATAGTCTCTACAAGTAAGATCATCTCAAAAAGGTGAAAAGTAAAACGGTGAACACGAAGAATATACTTGTTCCTTTTGGTAAAGACAGCGTTGACCTGAAGGCACTATATCATTCATTTGCTTTAGCAAAACGGATCAAAGGGAAAGTATTTATAATTTTTTTTAAAAGCGAGAATCCTGGAATGCAAAACTCACCGCCGATTGAAGAAGCTTGCTTGGAAATGGTTCACTCCGCCCGTGAAGAAGGTGTGTCTGTTTCATTTAATATCGTCCATGATCGATTTGAACATGAACTTATCGATTTCATCAAGACAGAGCATATTGATTTCATTGTCATGGGTAACAAGGATGCCATGATGGAAGCGATTACCAAAGAAATTAGACCGAGTGTATCGGTACAGGTAATTAAAGTGGAAGGAAAACAAGATATTAATTTTTTCGAATTGAGGTGAACAGAATATGTCGATTGTACTGATATCAAATTCACCCCATGGTTCGGGGCGCGAATTAGCTCTTAATCTGGCTGAAAAAACGGGCTGGCCCGTTTATAGCCGAGAGCAGCTTGTTGAAAAGGCACATGAAAGCGGGGTCAGGTTAAGCCGGCTGGAGACATCCATCATAAAGTCACCAGGCAGCAATGAAAAGTTAGCGAGAGAAAAAGACCTCTACCTTGCGTTGGGAAATAAAACAATTTGCGAAACGACAAGCGATGGAAACTTGATCTATTACGGACGGGCAGGACATTTTATGCTGCCTGGTATTCCAGGTATATTGAGAGTTGGACTTCAGACACCAATGGGGATGCGTGTCGATAATGCCATGAATCAACTCAATCTGACACGTGAGAAAGCTTCAGATTACCTGGAGAAACTGGATGATGATATTGAAAAATGGGTTCGCTATGTTCACCGCGAATCTTCCAAAAATCCGGCAGCATATGATTTGTTTTTAAATCAGCAACAAATACGTCTTGAAAATGCCGCGGCGATATTATTTGAAACTGCAATGCTTCCTGCTTTCAGCCTGACAACAGAAAGCAGGAAGATGTTGGACGACAGATGTCTGGCGGCAAGTGCTATAATTCTTCTTGCTCAGGACCCTGCGACTTCGGGAATGGATCTTGGAGTTCGTGCGATTAATGGCGTCGTAACCGTGACCTATATGCCACGGCAGGAGTCGTATGCTGAAAGAATTTCCCAGGTACTCCATAATCTTAAGGGGTGCAGGGAAACGATCTGCACCATGGCGGAAACCAATATTTTATGGATACAGGAATCATTTGATCCGAAAGGAGAGAATTTTGGCCAAGTCACCTCACTTGCTAAGCGATGGGGAGCTGCTGTTGAATTGTTACGGTTGGATTCTGAGGGTAAATATATCCCGCAGACACCGATAATGGAGAATCATCGAACAAGTAAACCGCCTTCCCAGACAGACAATGGTGGAGTCGAAGATGATGATACAGAAAGTACTCAAGATGACAAAGGACTTGCAAAGACTGAAGAAGAGTTGGTGGCGATCGGGCGGTATGCCGGCGGGAGGACGGTATCTGGCTCAGGGCATGAAGTTGTTGACATGGTCAAGGACAACAATTATTCGTTGGTAATCATAGGCAATCTTTTCCTTTCAAAAGGGCATGAGACATCTATACGATTAAGTCGAGAACTGGGCCTTGTCCTTCATGAAAAGCTCAAAGCACCTATTATAAGCTCGGCAGAGCTTCAATCCCGGTTCCTTTTTGGTAGAAAGCAAACATTCAGGCTTCTTGGCTTCTTTCTCACTACTATTTTGATCTATGGCCTCGTATTTAATTTTCAAGAATCCATCTTGAATGTTCTTGGCGGGGAATTTCACTCGAAGTACAGGTGGGTGGCGTCCCTCGTAATTGTACTATTTGTGCCGTTGGTCGCCTATGTGTATGGCACAGTAACCGGATTGGTTCTCAAACTAGTTGATATCGATTAAGTATTTCTCAAAGAGGGTTTTATGGAACATGCTATTGTGAACTTTATACAATTAGACGTGGGCACAGCTTTACAGATTATCATGCTGGGCTTTATCGGTGGCGTGCTTAGCGGCTTTATTGGTAGCGGCGGTGCTTTTTTTATGACACCTGGAATGATGAATCTTGGCGTTCCTGGGGTTATAGCAGTTGCCAGTAACATTACCCACAAATTCGGAAAAGCCATGGTTGGATCACATAAGCATGGCGAAGCAGGGAATGTAGACAAGAAACTGGCTCTATTTGTTTTAGGCACGGCTGTAATTGGTATCCAGCTGGCGGTCTTTATCAACAGCTTTCTGTTCAAGGGTGGCAGCGACCATGGAGCTGCAAAAGGAGCGGGTGCCAATCTTTATATCAGTCTGGTATTTGCCTTGATTCTATCGCTTGTGGCGCTGTCCATGCTGAAGGATGTCCTTAAAAAAAAGGGAAAAGAGGAGGCTGATTCCGGAGGCCCGTCGAGGAAAATAGCGGATGCGTTGTCAAAATTAAATATACCCCCCATGATCTATTTTAAAGTGGCGGATACCACGGTCAGCTTATGGATCTTGCTGCCTGTTGGTATTGCAACCGGTTACCTTGCCGGGACGATTGGAGTCGGTGGATTTATCGGGGTTCCTGCCATGATTTATGTGTTTGGAGTGCCTACTGCAGTGGCGGCAGGCACTGAGCTGTACCTTGCCATGTTCATGGGCGCTTATGGTGCTTTAAGCTATGCTTATCAGGGGTTCGTTGATATTCGATTGACCATTCTCATGTATCTTGGCTCTCTTGTTGGTATATATCTGGGAGTTTACGGGGTAAAAGTCGTCAATGAACGCTATATTCGCCTGGTTACCAGTGTCATCATTCTTCTCTGTGTGGTCAGCAGAGCCATAGCCATTCCGATGTATCTGCGGCAGTTGGGGATCCTCGATATTGACCCCAGCCTGGATGTTTATTTTAACAATATCAGCAAGTTCTTTCTTTTTGCCAGTGGTATGACCGGTACTTTGCTTATATTAATCAATGTAGTCCGGGCTTATAGGCGGCGACGGAAACTGCAGAAAAGTATTCGGGTAATAAAATCGTCATCTGCAAACCTTGCCCTGGCCTCAGAATGAATCACCTCGCCGCAAGCGTACGGCGGGTTATTAACACCGAGCTTCGCAATAAAAAAGGAGGCGACATATCATGCCAATAGAAATCCTTGTTATAGATGATGAACAAATTGTCGGACAGAGGCTTAAGGCTTCCCTGGAAAAAGAGGGTTATTCTCTGGAGACATACACGGATCCAGTTAAAGCCTTGGATCGAATAAGACAAAAAATATTTGATGTGGTTGTCACAGATATCCGTATGGATAATCTGGATGGAATAAAAGTCCTCGAAGAAGTCAGAAAGAAGAGTCAGAAAACGAAAGTAATCATAATCACTGGATATGCCACCCTGGAGGTTGCCAGGGAGGCATTGACCAAAGGTGCTTTTGATTTCATTGCTAAGCCTTTTAAATTAAAAGAAATCCGTCAGGCTGTCAAAAAGGCGGAAGAAGCGCTGCAAATGGAAGGCATCTAATGCCGGTGCCCTGGTCAAAGCAGAGGAGAAAAAGATCATGCAAGATGTATTAATTGCACTGCAGACAGATCTGGCATCCAGCATTGCTCTTCGTTTTATGTGCCAGATAGAGAAATTCGGACAGTTTAAAACCCAGGCGGTCCATGTTCCTGATCTTGACAAAGATGGACATCCCCCGGCTGTTGGATGGGTGCACAAAATATGGGAAGATGAAATTGTTGGAAAAGCCCGGGAAGATATTTCAAAACTGATACAAAAAGAAAACATTGTTATAGACAGGGTTCTTACTCCCATAGTCCTTCTCGGAGAAAGAGATGAGGTGATCCAGAGCGAACTGCAGCACAAAGCCTATGATATTTTTATTGAAGGCCTCCTTCATTCCTTTGAACCGGATATGTTTTTTATAAAACTCGATTCTGACCTCTATCAGAATCTGCTCTGTCCGATACTCATGGTAAAAAATCTGGTGAAACTTGATCGGGGCATACAGGTTGTTGGGACGCCTGATACAATTCTGCATTTACTGCCATGGTTTTACAAGTTTTGGAAAGATCAGCCATTAAATGTCGAATTACTCATTTGTCAATTTGAAAATCAGGCAGGAAATATCACGATTCTAGAAAATGACAACCAGCTGGTTTCAGACATTGAAAACGGTGGGTTAGGTGACCGGACTGCTCCTTACACGATCAAAACGGCAAAAGGTTCTGCAAAAATGCTGGCCTCACTTGTTCGGGATCAAGCGCTGGTAATGTCTTTTGTCCCGAAAAGCATGGATAATATGGCCCATATGCTTGCCATGTCACCCTGCCCTATTTTGTTCTGTCCAGAGGAAAAATCACAGAGGTAGATATGAGAATTCTTTTTGCAGTAGACGAGCATTCGTATAGTGCCAATGCCCTGCCCCTCGTTGCCCGGCTTGGAAAGAATACATGGGCTGATATCACGCTTCTGCTCACTCAGATAAAGGGTACTTTGGCTTCTTCAAAATCTGCGGGTATGAAAGGAAAAACAGTACCAGGCGCAAATACAGTGCTGGGAACCTATCATCTTCAACTATTAGAACATTTTGATCCAGCAACATCTCCCTATATACAAGCAGACCCGGATGATAAAAACGCTATCCATATCCAAAAAGAGATCACCACATGTTTAAGGAAAGGCAATCCTGCGCGAGAAATACTTGAGCAGGCCAAAAAAGACGAATGTGATCTTATTATTATCGGTTGCAGCAGTCAAAAGGAATGCTCATGGAATGATGGGGGAAAAGTCCCGCTCTGGGTTGCGAATGAGGCTGAGTGCTCTGTTCTGGTCATTAAAGAGGATAAAGCAATAAATAAGGTTCTTTGCTGCCTTGATCACGACTATATCAGTCAGGATTCATTGGAAATGGTCAGCCAGATGGTAACCCTTCTCAATGCAGACCTCGATATTGTTGTATTAACTGAAAGTGAGGATGTACAGGAAAAAATTGATAAAAAACTCGCCTGGCTGGTGAGTTATTACACCGCCAGGGATATTTTTCCTTATATTGAACTGGTAAAACTCGCTTCACTTGAAACCTTTATTTCACAGCAAGCGAGGTGGGGGCTCATGGCCATGTGGATGGGGAAAAAATCAATTTTGCAAAGGGTATTTCCAAGTAACAAAGTTTCGAGGCTTCTGAAAGCTAACGAATCTTCCTTATTATTGCTGAGATAGAGGGCGGACAGGTTTCGTTATATTGAATTTTCAGGTTTTTGAGGTATACGGGGATATCCGAATATTGGCAATGATTTAAAAACAGACGCTTTGTATCCATGCTTTCCCAGGTGGGATGTTCAGGGCAATAGCTTGTGTCCTGAAGCTTAAACGGTATAAATCACTTTTCTTGTCTTTTTCTCTTGGTTATGCCTCGCCGAAAGGGTTTCCGGGTTAACTGCTGCGGCTCGGTATTACAGCCTGACAAAGGTCTGAACCTTGCTAATAGTTGCTCATTCAATACATAGCGTACCTCTGACCATATTGACCCATGAGAACTACTCATTGGCTTAAGAGGTTGACTAATGAAAATTCTTCTTTACGGGGCGACAGAAATGTCATATCTGATTGCCTCACGGCTGCATCAGCAGCATGATATAACTGTTCTCATCGAAGCCGGCGAAAAGGCTGAGCGTTTCAGCAATCTTGATGTCAGAGAGGTAGAAGGCAGTGGCGGAGATATCGCTGTACTCGAAAAAATCGGCGCAGGTAAGATAGATGTTTTTATTGCCTGTTCCTGCCTTGATGAGGCAAACATTGTTGCCTGTTGGACGGTCAAAAAAGTAGCGAATGCTGAGACGATCTGTTTCATCGGCAAGCCCGCACTCTACCAGAATTTTTCATCGACTGCTCAAAACCATTACCACACCAGATACGATATTGATTCCATCATCTGGCCAGAACAGCTCCTCACTCAGGAGATGTTCCGGATCATTTCTGTGCCAGATGCTCTTGATGTGGAGATTCTGGCCGGCGGTAAGGCAAAGTTGTTTGAGTACAGGATTAACAAGGAGTCAACCTTACTCGACAAGAAAATTTCTGAATGTGAATTCCCAAAGGATATCCTCATCTCCGGAATAACCCGCGAAGATACATTGTTCATCCCTAATGGTTCTACCCAGATATGTATTGGTGACAAGGTAATTTTTATTGGTACGGGTCCAGCTTTGGACAATCTCGCAGCAGATTTTTTTCACACCACGAGCAGGGTGAAAAGTGTCTCTATAATCGGCGGTGGCAGTGTTGGTTTTATGCTAGCTGAGCTTCTTGAAAAGCTTAAAATCAGAGTCAAGATAATCGAACATGATGGCAGTCGGTGTGAGTTCCTTGCCGATTCACTGAAGAGAGCCCTGGTGATCAAAGGAGACGGGATGGATCTTGACTTGCTGGAGTCTGAGTTAATTGCCGGGTCAGATGTCTGTGTCTGCACAACTGACAACGATGAAAAAAACCTGCTTTGCTCCCTTCTGGTCAAACAGCTTGGTTCGAGGCGGACGATAACTCGCATCGGCAACCCCCAGAATTATGAACTGTTTGCCCGTCTGGGCATAGATGTGGTGGTTTCGCCGAAGGCTTCTGCCCTGACCGAAGTGCTTAATCACCTACAGCCTCAGGACGTGGATGTCCTCGCTCTTGTAGAAGGTGGTAAGGGAGAGGTGCTTCGGCTTAGCGTTCCTACGACCTTTAAAGAGGTGCTGATCAGAGATCTCAATTTCTCCGCTAACGCAATTATAGGGGTAATTATCCGCGGCCACAGGGTGCTGATACCAGATGGAAACACCACTATTTGTCCAGGAGATCGTTTGAAAGTATTCACCATGAAGGAGGATTCGGACTCAATTAAAGGACTCTTTTTGTCATGAGACTTCCCCTTGCTGCAGGCGCACTTGGCATTATTCTTTCGGCCTTTGGCGGTATTATTCTGCTGCCTGCTGTGGTGGCCTGCATTGAAGCTGAGTACTGGTCAACAATTCCCTTCGTTGCTGCTTCCGCGGGTGCCGTTACCTTGGGTCAGTTATGCCGCTGGTATGGTGGTTTCGATAAAAATTTTGACAACCTGAAGCGCAATGAAGGGCTATTGATTGTTGTATTGACCTGGGTGCTTTGCGGTGTTTTTGGTGCCGTACCATATCTCTTTTTTAAGCTCAGTTTTATTGATGCACTCTTTGAGTCGGTATCAGGCATTACCACCACCGGAGCAACAATTCTCAAAGATTTTGCACCTTACTCAAAAACCTTTTTTTTCTGGAGAAGCCTGACCCAGTGGCTCGGCGGAATGGGAATTATCGTTCTCTTTGTTGCCATCCTGTCCGAGTTTGGGGTTGCCGGAAGGAAAATCTTTTTTGCCGAGGCTCCAGGGCCACGTGAGGAGAAGATTACTCCTCGTGTGGCTCAGACGGCAAAGGCACTCTGGCTTGTCTACCTGCTGCTGACCTTGCTCGAGATACTCTTTCTGGTTCTGGCCGGTATGGAATGGTTCGATGCGGTGTGCAATGCTATGTCAACCATGGCCGCAGGCGGCTTTTCCCCGCATCCTCAGTCGATTATGGGGTATCAGAATGATGCGGTGACCTGGATTGTTACGCTGTTCATGTTCCTTGCAGGTAGTAACTTTGCACTCCAGTATAGAATGTTTATCAAACGTCAGTATCTTTGCCTTATAAACAGCGAGGAGTTTAAATTTTATTTTGGAGCAACTGCTCTTTTTTCCGCCTGCCTCTTTTTAGCGCTCTATTTTTACCACCAGGAAACTCCTGGTAATTGCTTGCGTGATAGTGCCTTCCAGATTGTTTCCATTATAACCACCACCGGCTTTTCTTCAGCCGATTTTGCCTTATGGACAGTTCCGGCGCAGGTACTAATATTTGCAATGATGCTGGTTGGAGGATGTGCGGGATCTGCGGGGGGAGGTGTTAAGGTAGTTCGAGTTCTCTTTATATTTAAATTTCTCAAGAGGGAAATAGATCAAATTATTCACCCCTCTGCTGTGTTACCGATTAAAATTGACAGAATTACTTTGCCTGACGACATCCAGCGTCAGATGTTCGGTTTCCTCCTCTTTTACCTTGTGGTGTTGATATTCTCAGGCCTGGTAGTGACAATGATCGAACATGACGCGATGATCGGATTTGTCGGCACTGCAGCAACTATCGGCAATGTTGGGCCCGGATTTGGTGAGATAGGGCCCATGGGCAGCTATGGAAACCTGAATGCATTTACCAAAATACTTTTTATTATCGATATGCTGGTTGGAAGACTGGAGCTGATTCCTTTTTTTGCGATGCTCTCCCCCGAATTCTGGGCACTGGAGAGGAAATAGAGAATTCCCTCAGTTTTGCAGGCCAAGGGATCAGAAATGATGATTAAAGAAATTTTCAGGGGATATTCCAGATCGTTTATTGGTGCGTTGGGCTTACTCCTCGTCATTATAATTGGAATATTTGATTATCTATCGGGACCAGAATTTTCATCTCTGATAGCATATTTCATCCCTATCATCTTTGTTACACGCTTTGCCGGCAGAACGGCGGGTATTATTCTATCAGTGACAAGCGCAACTACCTGGATAATTGCCGAAATTCTATACAAACCCGATTATATATTCTTTCCTGTACACTTCTGGAATCTGCTGGAAAAGCTGGGCATATTCCTGATCGTTGTATTTATTCTGCAAAAGCTCGCGAAAATAGAGGATGAAAGAAATAATCTGCTTTCCATGCTAGCACACGACATGAAGAATCCGGCACTTGTGGCGAAAGGATTTTCGGAGCGGTTGATCAAAGGAAAGGTGGGCTCGCTCACGAAGCGACAGGAAGAGTATGCCAGATTAATTAACCATGAGCTCTCCCGGTTGGAGCGGTTGATAATGGATTTCCTTGACATATCGAAATTTCAGTCCAGGAAATTCAAACTCAATTCCAGACCATTAGATATTTTGTTGAAAATAAAAAATCATATTGAAGTATTGAGGATTGAGGCCGAAAAAAAGAACATCAGTCTCGTATTGGAATTTCCTGAAGTGAGCATGATCCAGGTACATGCTGATGTCACCCAGATTGACAGGGTCATTCGTAACCTCGTGGGGAATGCTATAAACTATAGCAGTAGAGGAGGTAACGTTACAGTTAAGCTTTCAGCACAAAAAAGAGATGTTCTTGTTCAAGTGCAAGATACCGGGAAAGGTATCTCGAAAGAACACATTCGGCACGTATTCAAACCATTTTACAGGATCACAAATGATCATAGCGGAAGCGGTCTCGGACTCCCAATTGCTAAATCAATAATTGAAGCTCATGGAGGGAAGTTATGGGTAGAAAGTAAACCTGGGCAAGGGACTACGTTCAGTTTTACTCTTCCACTCAACCATACGGGCCTGAATAAGATCTGAGTTTCATATTTAGCAAACGTTGAAAATCTTTGCTCAACGTTGCCTAAAGAAAAGAAAAACAACGATCGGCAATCTTAATAGTATAGTATTAAAGTCTCGTTGACATTTTTACCCGGATGAACCTCTGATTTTCTATCAGCGAATCGATCAACCTACCTGAAGCTTTTACTTGACAGGAATTATAATTGATACAGAAGTAGTATAAAGTTGTAATGGTTGCTCAAATATAAAATCTTCGAGGTGACAACCCCAAAGTGCAGATTGCTGGACAGCAGGTGTTATCATCTAATCACCCAAATGTTCTGTCCGGCAAATCGAGACCAATTCTAACTTGTTGGGCTCATAAAGGAGGATAATAATGATCAAAACAACTATTCTTATACTAGGTGTAGTTGGCGCCTCGTGTTGCTTGAGCTCATATCGAGTATCAGCCAGCGATGGACATCTGACCAAGGAAGAACAAGCGGGCAGGCCCCACTCCGACGAGATGATGGTGTTCGATTTCAGCACGAAGGCCGACCCGAGCGGATGGCAAGTCGAAGACGATGTTGTGATGGGCGGGCGTTCGAAAGGCGCGTTCTCTATTAATGATGCGGGAAACGGGATCTTTTCCGGCGTGGTGTCACTCGAGAACAATGGAGGATTCTCCTCTGTACAGCACTATTTCGAGCCCATCGATGTCTCACCCTACCGCACCGCTTTCATTCGGCTTAAAGGCGATGGCAAGCGTTACCAATTTCTTGTGGAAGCAGACAGAGACGGACGGCATTACTACGTCTATGAATTCCAGACAACTAGAGCGTGGCAGACGGTGAAGGTTCCCCTGGCAAAGATGTATCCTGTTTATCGCGGGGAGCGATTGGCTATCCCCAACTACCCGGGGCAAACCATGGCACAAGTACGATTCCTCATCGCCAACGGAACGTCAGAGTCGTTCCATCTGGAGATCGATAAGATCTGGCTGAAATGAGCGACAAAAATATCCCAATAAAGAAGTGGAGCGTACGGCCTAAGCGCCGTCACTCGCCTTAGATGTTAGGTCTCTTCTATTCTCGAACGCAGTTATGTCATGGACATAAAGCCAGTAGCAGCATCTGATGGTCGAAAGGTTGAAACTGTGCATGAGTGTTCCATAGTTTCTATATCAGGTTTAAAGTTAGGTTTTTTGACAGGAACCTCACAACTTTGAGTTGCTGCCGATCAAAGATAGTATTGACAAAGTGGAGTATAGGATAGCCTACATTGCTCTCTGCATCGAGAACAGCGCATCGGGAATCGGCTTGTTTCAAGCTCTAAAAGAAATTACGGCTATCGATCCCCAAAATGTTCAGATCTTTTGCGCAGAGTGGTTTTGGAAAAAACAGCTCAACTCCTATGCGCTGCAGGTGGAACCAGAAAGGTTTAAGCGTCAGGACAAAGCAATTCTTGATTACAAGGAAGCATTGCATATTGAGAAAATACGAAATGAGTTCTTCGTTCGGTTTGAGGAATTGCTCAAGAAGCAACGAAAAGATATGACCAGTTAACCAAACGTTTCAGCGCAAGCCGCGCGGCGCCGGGCTCACTGAACTCAACGATATGTGTTTACTGAGTCAATGGCCGTTACAGCCAAAGAAATGGTAAACCAAACCAATTAATTTCTGGGTATAACGTGTTGCCTTCGGCCTGTTTGTTAATATTATATGAAAACCGAACAGTTTGATCAGGGCCATAAAGGGCCTGACCGGGAGAACTCATGAAATACAACCGAATCTATCAGGACTTGTTAGGTTACCTGCAGAATCTCGAAAGTGCAGTAGTCGCATTTTCCGGTGGCGTTGACAGCAGTTTACTCGTTTATGCGGCACATCAGGTGATGGCTGACAAGGTGATTGCGGTTACCGTTCGGACACCCTACATTCCAGAATGGGAGATAGAGGAGGCGATGTCATTCGTGAAAAAATACTCGATCTCCCATGTGATACTGGATCTTTCAACGCCCGATGATATCCTCCATAATCCACCAGATCGATGCTACCTGTGCAAGAAAAATCTGTTTGCAGCAGTCAGGGAAGAAGCCGGCAAACATGGTATAAAGACAATCATAGAGGGTTCCAATAAAGATGATTTAAAAGATTATCGACCTGGTTTACGGGCGCTTGAGGAATTACAAATTGTCAGCCCGTTTCTTGAAAATGATATCACCAAAAAGCAGATACGTGAATTATCTAGAAATCTGGGGCTGGCTGTATGGAACAAACCGTCTAACGCCTGTCTCCTCTCGAGACTGCCTTATGATACCGAAATAACAGACTTTGAGCTCGACAGGATCGCGCGGGCGGATCAGGTCCTTCGGGAGATGCACCTCTTTGGGTCAAGGGTGCGGAGTCATGGGGATATAGCGCGGGTGGAGATCGCTGTCGAGCAGTTTGCTGATGTTATCGCAACGGATATGCGAACCAGGCTGGTAGAAAAACTCAAATCGTGCGGATACCTCTATGTAGCCCTTGACCTGGAGGGCTACAAGACCGGGAGTATGAATAAAAATATCGCCTGAAAAAACCTGCTTTTTAGAAAGGAAAATTACAAAGCATTTTCCTTCTCAAGGAGTGTTATCGTTTCGATATGATGGGTCTGTGGAAACATGTCTACCGGCTGGATTATTTTTACTCTGAAGCCTTCCTGTTGTAAAGATGCCAGATCTCGACAGAGCGTGGCGGGGTCACAGGAGATATAGACAATTTTTTTCCTGCACAGTCGACCCAGGAGCGGTGCCATGTTGACCATGCCTTGTCGGGGCGGGTCGCAGACGATGGTATCAAATGTCTCGTTTGACCTGGCTAGTCTTGTACAGGCGGCCAGGACGTCTGATTTTTCAAAAGCTATATTGGCAAGCTGGTTGAAATTGCTGTTATAGCGCCCACTCCTGATCGCTGCCCCCTGACTTTCAATGCCGTGTACCATGCCTGTTTTCTGGGCGAGAGGAAGGGCGAAGTTGCCCATCCCGCAATAGAGATCAAGCAGCTTGTCAGAAGAAGAAGGTTGACAGAAATCAAGGACGAGGTTTACCAGGTTGAAATTCTGCCCGGTATTTACCTGACAGAAGCCGCCTGCTTCCCAAAAGAGTGTGAGTGGGTCCCGCCCTGGAACGGTCATGCTCAAGGTTCGATCGGTATCTTCTTTGTCGACACTGAACGGACCTTCCATCGAAAATTGTTGGCCTGCGAGAAAAATTCGTGTGCCGGGCGCAATCTCACTGGCAAGTGAACGGGCCGTTTTCCTGTCGTTTGGCCGCGGTTTTCTTTTTGTATAGAGTACCAGGCAGAGAGTCGAATCATCAGGATTTAAAAGTATATCGATTTCTTCTGTAATAGGAGAAAGCGATTGAAAACCAGAGGCGTAGGGGAGCAGCTCCAGAGCGGAATTGATGGTGTCCGGAGCGAGCAGGCACTGTTTTATCGGGACTATCTCATGGGACCTGAACTTATTAAACCCAACCCTGTTATTTCTGTTTTTAAGCCTTATTCTCTGTCGATAACCGAACTCATCTGGTGACGGCAGCATTGGGGCGACGAGCGGGGACAGGCTGTGAAGCGAGGTTGATTGATCTCTCTCAAGCAGATCCTTGAGAATATGATCTTTAATTGAACATTGTGTCCGGTAGTCAGCGTGCTGCAGATCACAGCCACCGCAACTCGAATACCAGGGGCAGGGAGGGATAATTCTGTTTGTATGAGGAGTAAGAATATTCCCGGCTATTCCGTAATCAACTTTTTGCCGTTGTTCAACAATCTTGATTTCAACGGTTTCACCCGGCAGACTGTGGCGGACCATTATTATCTTACCATTTTCAGCGCTGCAAAGTCCGTAACCGCCGTTAATGAGCTTTTTTATGGTAGCAGTTTTGATTTTATTGGGGTTCATGAACGGAACAGACTATAGTGATTCGATATCTTATTTTATTATAATTTCGGGAAAATTCCTGGCAAGTTTGAACTCATATAAACCAGTTCAGTTTCATAGTACATTATCCTTGTATTCTCGAGCCCTATTTTTTTGTTTTCTTTTTGTCATTTCAATCTCTCAGGTCGGTTGGGGCGCCACCGGTCTTACCGTTGAGGTCGAGGGAATTAAGGGCAGGACCTACAGGAATGTTCTGGCACGTCTTCGAATAAATCTGTACAGCAAAGACAGTGATTTGACAGATAGTGAGATCCGTCGTCTCCATAATCTCGCAGAGGAAGATATTACTTCATCTCTTCTGCCATACGGTTACTACTCCTCGACAGTCCGCTCTTCGCTTGATGAGCAGGATGGAGTCTGGCATGCCCGTTACACGGTTTCTCCCGGCGAGCCGGTGAGGTTGAAATCATTTTTTCTATCTATTCCCGGGGAAGCCGGAGAGGCTGGGGAGCTTGCAGATGGTCGTTCTTTCTTTTCCATAAATGAGGGAGATATTCTTGAACAGCCACTCTACGAAGAGGGGAAAAAAACGTTGCTCAGACGTGCGCGTTCGCTGGGTTTTCTTGATGCAGCATTTACTACTCACGAAATACGGATATATCGTGAAAAAAATGAGGCTGAAATAGAGTTGCTGCTGGAGAGCGGGCCACGGTATCTCTTTGGCCAGACCACCAGTGAGCAGGAGATCATCACTGAGGCTTTGTTGTTGCGTTATCTGTCGTATCAGGAAGGCGAATATTTCAGCCGTCAAAAATTGTATGATCTGCAGCGCGATCTCTACAGAACCGATTTTTTCAAATCCGTCGTGGTCGAGAGTGGTACAGATAATCCCGACGGGCTCAATGTTCCTGTTTTCATCCGAGTTGAGCCACTCGAAAACTATAACCGTTACAGCGTTGGTGTTGGCTATGCCACCGATACCGGAGCGTACGCTCTTTTTGAATGGGAAAACAAGTTATTCAACCAGTATGGTCATCGTGCCAATTTGTCAGCTCTCTATGGAGAACTCGAGAGACATTTTCTTCTGTCTTATAGCATACCGACTGGTGACCCTCGTTATAACAGTGTTATTCTCAGCGGTTTAGTCGATCAGCAGACATGGGATGATACTACGTCTAAACTCTATTCATTCTCAACAGCTTATGAATATTCTACCCCTAAATTTCATTATTCCTACTCACTGGAAATAAGAGATGAGGATTACCGGGTAGGGAACACCAGAGGAACCAGTTTCCTTTTAATGCCCTATATCCAGGGCTCATGGGCTGTTGCAGACGATATTGTCAATACGACCAATGGGCTGAGAGCCTCTGTTTTTCTTACCGGCAGCAGTGATGATATTGTTTCCGATGCTACCTTTATAAAAACGCGTGCCGATGGCAAGGTGATCCTGTCTCCGTTCGATAACTGGCGACTGATTGGCAGGGGCAGTATTGGCGGTATTCTGGTTGATTCGATCGAGGATATTCCTCCTTCACTGCGATTTTATGCCGGGGGTGCGAACAGTGTGCGCGGATATCGCTACAAAACACTTGGCCCAGAGGACGAATCGGGCACGGTAATCGGCGGAACCTTTCTTTTATCTGGAAGTATTGAAGCAGAACGTGCGATTACCGATCTCTGGCGGGCATCTGTTTTCTATGATATTGGCAATGCCATGGACGATCTTCAGGTTGATCTGGCTCATGGAATTGGTGCAGGGGTTGGAGTAGCGCTGCCATTCGGGCAGATAAGGCTGGAACTTGCCTATCCCCTTTCTGATGAAGGCACCTCTCAGTACTTTTATTTAACGGTGGGGGCTGATCTGTAATGAAAAAGGGGTTTGTTATTCTGGCAGCTCTGATTGTCATTATTGTCAGTTCCATAAGTCTTGTGCTATTCAGCTCAACCGGGCTAAACCTGGTATTACGTATTGTTTCACCATTAACGGGCGGAGCGGTCACCATAGAAGATTCAGGTGGCACCATTGCCCGGGGATGGTGGCTGTCGGGATTTAAAATCCGCTCAGATGGTGCTGATATCTCGGCTCAGGAGGTTCGCCTGGACTGGCAGCTTTCCAGATTACTTGAGGGTAATGTCCATGTTTCCAGCATCTCAATAAAAGAGATTGAAATTATTATCAAGGAATCCGGGTCGGAGGCAAAGGAACCAGAACCATCACCGTTTGAGCTGCCGCTCATTGCTATGCCGCTCACCATAATGGTGGACATACTCACTGTTGATGGTGGAATTTTAAAGCATGCCAACGCTCCTGAACCGCTGTTTGTACTAGACCAATTATCACTGCAGATGAGAGCGAGTGCAGACCAACTCATCGTTGAAGAACTGGCTGTCAAGAGCCCGGTGTTTGATACAACATTAAAGGGGAAACTAAGGTTTTCAAGAGATTGGCCGCTTGAAGTCCAGGGAGAATGGCTGCTTGAGTTAGCAGACTATTCCGAAGTCATTGGTACAGCGACACTTTCGGGAACCGTTAACAACCCGGGATTTATTGTGTCGGTATCTGATCCTTTCGAGGTAACCCTGAATGGAAAACTCAATGATATTTTTGACGAGCTGTCCTGGCAGGCGAGCGGGGAAGTTGTGAAATTCAATCCCCGAGATCTTTCAGCTGATTTGCCGATCCTCGTCGTTGATGCAACGGTAGAATCAGCCGGGAGCATTGATGACTATAGCGGTCGATTCAAGGCTTTAATTCAGGCAGGTGACTACCCAGAGCCAGCTGTTGATCTTGTTTTCTCGGGAAACCAGTCGAGCCTGGCGATTGAACCTGCGACGCTCAGTGTCAGCGACAATGAGACGACGCTAACGGGGATGGTTGATTGGCAGAATGATTTCTCATGGAACTTTCTGGTCCAGTTCAACGACTTTGAATTGTCAGCCCTTGATCCCAGGCTGGCAGGGTTGGTGTCATTATCGGCAAGTACTGAGGGCAGATATGATGACAATCTTCAATATCGCCTTGAGATATCGGATTTTGTTGGGGTGTTTGAGGCACTGAAGCAGGATGTGATCGGCGGATTAATCCTTGATGGGAACGAAGCCGGCCTGAAGGTTTTATCATCAGATTTCACGCTCGGCGAGGGAAAAGTCGATATCGTTGGCCAAGTTGACTGGCAGGATGCCGTTAGTTGGGACACGCGTATTTTGCTCCACTCATTTGACCCGTCTGCTATTGAGGCAACGCTTGAAGGATCAATAAACGCTGAAGTTAACAGCCATGGAATCGTTTCAGGAACCAGTGTCAATGGCGGCATAGAGTTGGAGCGCGTCTCGGGATCGCTGGCTGGGTATCAATTGTCA
This sequence comes from uncultured delta proteobacterium, assembly GCA_963776075.1. Classification (GTDB taxonomy): domain Bacteria; phylum Desulfobacterota; class Desulfobulbia; order Desulfobulbales; family Desulfocapsaceae; genus MADRE3. Next base: position 232,653 of record CAVZLG010000015.1, on the reverse strand, counting down.
GGTGGTGGGTCGATTGACTATCTGGACGGGAATATAACAATCAAGGATCTTTTCTTAGAGAATGGCAGGAATCATCTGGCGGTCGACGGCACTATAGCACAAACGCTTGATCTGAACTTTTCACTGGATGGGCCTGAACTCAACAGAATTGCACCTGTTTTGGGAGGTACGCTGAACGCTCGCGGCACGTTGGCAGGTACCAGAGCGTATCCCGATCTGGCCCTAATGATTAATGGTGATTCACTATCATATAGCGATTATTCAGCAGGAACTATTGTCTCAGATATTAGGGTTTCAGGTGAGCGCTATGGCAAAATTGAGGCTACCATCACGGGAGAGGCTATGAACGTCTCGGGGCACCTCATTGAACAAGTAAAAGCTGAGTTGACAGGCTCCATTGAATATGATGACAATCTTCAATATCGTTTTGAGATATCGGATTTTGTTGGAGTGTTTGAGGCGCTGAATGAGGATGTGACCGGCGGATTGATCGTTGATGGGAACGAATCCGGCCTGAAGGTTTTATCATCAGATTTCACGCTCGGCGAGGGAAAAGTCGATATTGTTGGCCAGGTTGAGTGGCAGGATGCCGTTAGTTGGGACACGCGTATTTTGCTCCACTCATTTGACCCGTCTGCTATTGAGGCAACGCTTGAAGGATCAATAAACGCTGAAGTTAACAGCCATGGAATCGTTTCAGGAACCAGTGTCAATGGCGGTATAGAGTTGGAGCGCGTCTCGGGATCGCTGGCTGGGTATCAATTGTCAGGTGGTGGGTCGATTGACTATCTGGACGGGAATATAACAATCAAGGATCTTTTCTTAGAGAATGGCAGGAATCATCTGGCGGTTGACGGCACTATTGCACAAACGCTTGATCTTACATTTTCACTGGATGGGCATGAACTCAACAGAGTTGTACCTGTCCTGGGAGGTACGGTGAGTGCTCGCGGTACGGTGGCAGGTACCAGAGCGTATCCTGATCTGGCCGTAATGATTAATGGTGATTCGCTGTCATATGGTGATTATTCAGCAGGAACTATTGTCTCAGATATTAGGGTTTCAGGAGAACGGGATGGCAAAATTGAGGCTACCATCAAAGGAGAGGCTGTAAACATCTCGGGACGCCTCATTCAGGAGGCAACAGTTGAGCTGACAGGCTCTATGGAAGATCACCATCTTGCGGTCAGTATTGATTCGGACCAAGGCGCTCTTCAGTTGTCAACTGATGGTGTGTTGAGCGACAGGAAAATATGGCAAGGACAGATCAAAAGCTTACGAGTGGAGCATCCTCGATTTGGTCTCTGGCAGAATAGTGGTGTGAGCAGCGTGCGCGTGTCTGAGCAATCAGCGGATATCAAGGACCTGTGTATTATTTCTGAGGACATCGAGTTTTGTAGCGAAGGCTCATGGGAAGGACCTGCAGGGTGGTCATTTGATACCCGAAAACTTGTGGTGGATCTGGCTCTATTGAACAACTGGTCGATAATTGACCCGGCAGCAAGCGGTGTAATTCGTGGTTCTATAGGTGGTTCAGGTGATGGAACGAACCTTTCATCTCTGCAGGCAGATTTTGCTTTGGATGAAATGGCGCTTGGTATTAAAAAGAATGAATATTATGAAGAGCTAAAATGGTTTGACACAGCAGTTTCTGTCAAACTAGAAAATAATCTGCTGAGGACCGAACTTTACTCACGCTTCGTTGATGACAGCTTTATCAAGGGTACGCTTAATCTAAGTGAATTTGGTGACATGTCTGCACCCATGGACGATCTTTCAGTGGAGGGAAACCTGCAGACTGTTATAAATGATATGATTCCATTAAAAGTTCTGACCGGCGGTTACCTTGAACCGAAGGGGGAGTTGTCTGCTGATCTGGCAATTTCCGGCACAATCGGTGACCCGCGCGTTGCCGGAGATATCAACCTTGTTGATGGTGAAATCCATATTCCCCAGCTCAATATTACGCCAAAGAATATCAATGCATCAATCAATGGTCGAGGCGATTCTGTCATGGTAACGCTTGAGGCGGTATCGGGCGAGGGGCGTGCGACTGCTGATGGTGAGTTTAATTTCGATAATAAGAGTTGGCTCGGGTCCGTGAAGATAGTCGGCACCAACGTCGAACTGGTCAATCAGAAAGAAGTGAAGATGACAGCTGATTCCGACCTGTTGCTGACACTCGGCCCTGATGGTGGTCGTTTGGAGGGTACAGTCGTTATTCCGCAAGGTCTTATCCAACCGGAAGAAATGACCGGGTCAGAGTCAGAATCGGATGACGTGATTATGATGGGAGAAGCGGCTGATTCAGGTTCCTGGCCTTTTAACCTGGCGGTTAAAATTGACCTCGGTGACAATGTCAAGGTCGACGGATATGGTCTTTCTGGCAACCTCAGGGGATCCCTTAATCTGGCCAATACCAAAAGCGACTTCCTGGCCGGGCGTGGAGAACTCTACCTTGATAACGGCCTGTTCTCGATCTACGAGCGTGAACTTCAAATTACCCGGAGCAGGGTGCTGTTTGGCGGCGGACCGGTCGATAATCCGGGTCTTGACGTGAGTGCACGCAAGACGATCAAGGCGGAGGAGCTTGGCAAGGAAGATATTATCGTCGGAGTTAATATCATTGGATCTGTAGATGATTTTGAAATGGATCTGTTTTCCATACCGAGTATGGATGATGCAGATATTATCGCCTATATCGTTGTCGGTACGTCCATGTCTTCGTCAAGTGGCAGCGAGAGCGGGGCGATCGGGGCTGCATTGAATGTAATCAGCATGAATCAGGGGAATAAAATACTTGGAGATATTGGCGGGGCGTTTGCGGTCGATGACCTGAAGCTTGAAGGAAGTGGTAGTGATGACACATCACTGGTGGTTGGCAAACGATTGATGGATGATCTCTATATCAGTTATGATTTTAATCTATACAAGAACTCGGGATATTTTAGAATACGGTATGATTTTGGCAGAGGATTTTCTGTGGAAAGTAAAAATTCCATGGAGTCTAATGGGTTAAGTCTGCTCTATTCATATGAAAATTAGAATGCCAGGTTGGGTGGCAAGCAGATTTTACCGGGGGGATCTGAAGTTTTAAATTTAGATATGAGGTTCTAAACATGGGATTACAACAATCCATAACAGCAGAGTTGCAAGCGTCTATCAAAAATCGGGATACTGCTCGAACTGGGGCTGTCAGGATACTGATTGGCGAGTTCCAGCGTCAACCTGAAAAAGAGTTAAGTGATGAACAGGTTGTTGGAATTATAAAAAAATTGGTAAAATCAGAACGTGAACTACTTGCCGCATCTGGTCAGGACACTTCAGAATTTATTGATGTGATGGAGGGATATCTCCCTCAACAGGCGAGTGAAGATGAAATAAGGGAATGGATTCAGGAAAACATTGATTTTTCAATATTTAATAATAAGATGCAGGCCATGAAACCCATCATGGCACATTTTGGCAGCAGTGCCGATGGTAATGTGGTGAAAAATATTTTGCAAACCATTGAATAAACTGGGTATGAGTTATATCTCAGTGTATTAGAAAAAGATGTTGTAACAGATGAGAGGATAGTGAGCGAATGCATTTATATGAGAGCAAGGACGGTGATCGATGGGTCTGTGAGTATTGTGCCCGGGAAGAAGCTGAAATGATAAAAACTGAGGGCTGGGAACACATATTCGATCGTGATGAGCAGGACCTGATCTGCTCAATGTGTGGCAAGCCTCAATTTACTCCTGACGATTGATAATATCTATGAATCTGAGTTTTGAAAATGGGGGTAAGATAAAGCACTATGTTTGGTAGCCGCAACAAGAGAGAACGGGTCCTGGTCCTCGGCCTTGGCGGGGTCGGTTATTATCTGGCAAAACGACTGCAGCATGAGGAATATGCTGTTACAGCCATTGAACCGGATCCGGCGGGAGTAAGGTACGCTGATGAGAACCTTGATATCAGGGTGATCAGGGGTGGTGCCATGGACATTGAGTGCTGGCGGGAAGCAGCTGCTGAGACAATGTCATCAGTTATCGCAGTCACCGATAACGACGCTATCAATATGATGGCCGCACAGATTGCTGAGAAATTTGGTATTCCCAATAAAATTGCCCGTGTTCGCTCCCTGCAGTTCGGGATGACAAACTCCCTGCTCAGCTCCAAAGATCTTAAAGTTGATCTGCTCATTCATCCCGAAGAGCTTGCCGCCCAGGAAATCGTCAGGCTGATCAAGTTGCGGGATGCCAACGAGATTATCGATATTGCCCAGGAACAGGTACAATTGTTTGCGGCTCGAATTCACGATGATTCGCCTCTGGCAAACAAAAAACTTCGTGATATCTCGATTGAGTTCAATAAATTTGCCTTTCGCGTTGTTGCTGTGGCTCGAGGGATATCGACCATAATACCCAGCGGGAATATGGAAATTCTACCTCATGACCAGATCTTCGTCATGGTCGGCAGTGCTAATCTTCTCGCCCTGATGGAGATGGCCGGAATTGCCCAGGGGCGCAGACAGCGGGTGATGGTGCTTGGCGGTGGGCTTGTCGGTCACCGGGTTGCTGACCTGCTCCAGAAATCAGTAGAGGTGAAGCTGATAGAGATGGATGGAGAACGGGCAGAAGAGCTTTCCCAATTGTTGCCTCACGTCGAAGTTCTGCATGGTGATGGCTCCATTTCCGATGTCTTGACCCTGGCCGGGGTGAATGATGTCGATACCTTTATTGCAGCCACTGGTGAAAATGAAACGAATATAATGAGTTCGCTCCTTGCCAAGAACATGATCATGCAGAAACATAATGGCAAGAATGGCGGAACCGAGAAAACCATCGCCCTGGTGGACAAAGAAGATTATCTGGTACTTGCTGCCACCATTGGACTCGATATTGCGTTGAATCGGAAAATTATGGCAGCTAACGCGATATTAAAACATATCAGAAGAAATGAGCTGATCTCTGTTGCCCACATGCATGGTTTTGATGCGGAGGTGGTGGAACTGGCTGCCGCACCCGGTTCTGCGATTACTAAGAAACCACTCTCAAAGCTCGATCCTGTCTACCGTGGGAAAATTCTTGTCGGTGCGTTTTTCAGTGATGATGGCTGGCAAGTTGCTGTCGGTGACACGCACATTAAGGATAATGACAAAGTCATTGTAATTTGTCATTCCCTGCAGCTCAACGAGGTCAGAAAGCTGTTCGCCGTCTGAGCCTGGTAGCTTCCAGGATTATTTTTTCCAAAAGGCAGGAAGTAAGATCACCAGAGCAGAGAACATTTCAAGCCTGCCAACCAGCATGTTCCAGGCAAGAAACCATTTGCCGAAGTCAGAAATAAATCCATAATTCTGTGAAGGTCCTACGCCATCAAATCCTGGTCCTATATTCATCAGTGCTGCTATGACAGAACTCATGGCAGTTGTGTAGTTCATATTGTCTGAGACAGTCATCACACAACCTCCCAGCAGGACGAGAAAAATATTGACGATAAAATAGCAGAGCGCAAGATCGATAACCGCTCGATCGACAGGTTTTCTATTGAGTCGAATCGTAACAACAGCCATGGGCTGGATAAAAATCTTCTTTATCGCTGCATACATATATTTGCAGATGACGGTGTAGTGGACAATCTTGATCCCGCTTGTGGTTGACCCCGCACATGCTCCAATAAAACAGACGGCATAGAGAAACATCTGCGCCGATTGCGGCCAGAGCTCGTAATCTGCTGTGGTATAACCTGTTGTGGTGAGCAGTGATACAATCTGGAAGGTGCCGAATCTCAGGGCACTGGGAAAATCCGGATAGGTGCCGTTCAGCCACAGGGAAATCGTTGTAGCCCCGCAGAATAGAAGCAGCAGGACGATATACCAGCGCAGTTCTGTGTTAACGAGCAACGCTTTGATATCTCCTTTCAGCAGACGAAAAAACAGCACAAAGGTCATTCCTCCGAGAAACATGAACAGGATCGTAACCCAGTCAAAATAGCTGTTGTTGTAATAACCTATACTCAGGTTTTTGGGAGAATAGCCGGACGTTGAGACTGTCCCGAAGGCGGTGCAGAGCGCGTCAAATAGTTCCATTCCGCCGGTGGCAAGGAGCAGTGTCTGGACGATGTTTAACCCCAGGTAAATAGACCACAGCCAGATCATCGCATCTTTGTTTCTGGCCATGAATTTATCCCGGGTTATGACCTGGCCAGGGCTGGATTCCGCCCTGAATATCCTTAATCCTCCCATGCCATGGGGGAGAAAAATTATGGTCAGGGTAAGAAACCCCATACCCCCAAGCAGGTGGGTCTGACTGCGCCAGAAAAGCAGGCCATGGGGAAGGCTTTCGATATCTGTAAGGATGGTTGCACCGGTGGTCGTGTAACCGGACATCATCTCGAAAAATGCATCAGTGAAGGATGGTATCGACCCATGAATGAGGTAGGGAAGGGTCGACAGGCCCGATATTATTACCCAGCTGAACACAGCGATGAAAATTCCGTCCTTGATCGAAAGTTCATCATTTTTTCGAAAAAACCAGCGCAGTGGTATTCCCAGCATTATTAAGACGACTGCCGAGACCGAAAGGGCAAAAAGGTCATCTTCGCCATAAATGATGGAGCAGATGACGGGGAAGATCATCGATCCGCCGGTCACCAGAAATAAAGCACCAACGACATAAGATATTGATGCGAGATTCATAGGGCGGGCTCCTTGATATGGTCAAATGTAACCTGTTGAAATACTATTTTATTAACCGGGCCCAGTATAAGAAATGACCCGAGACATCGCAAGCGCATAAATTACCATACCGGTAACGATCTGTATTACCCGTGTTAAAAGTTGTTTTCCGCATTTTTTCTACCCACAATTAAAAAAATGCTTATCCTCTATCCCGTATATGGATTCTGTTACCTGATAACAGGACAGGCAGCCACAGACAGACGATAAAGGAGATTTTGCAAATGTCAGATTTACAACAACGTATTTTAGATATTATCCATAAACCGCAACTCGCCTCACTTGCAACTATAACAGAACAGGGAAATCCCTGGGTTCGGTATGTCGTATCAGTCGGAGGTGGTGATTTTTCAATGAGGTGCGCAACCTTCGCTGACTCACGAAAGGTGAAGCAGATAGAGAATGATCCAAACGTACATTTAACCTGCGGCGTTACCAGTCTGCAGGAGATGAAACCGTACCTGCAGATTCAGGGACGGGCACGAATCTCTACCGATAAGGACGAGCGGCATGCCTTCTGGAATGATATGCTGGAACCGATTTTCGAAGGCCCTGACGACCCCAACTACACCCTCATCGTAGTGGAACCATATCGAATCGAATATTGCTCTCCCGGATCATACACCCCTGAAGTGTGGACCCGGTAAGATAAAGAAACGGGGTCAGGTCTCGAAATACGACATTTGGGGGAGAAAATGTCGTATTTCGAGACCTGACCCCAATCTATTGCAAATAATTGAGGGAAGGTGAAATGGAAAATTTCGTGGAAAATTACTGGCAGCTCCGGATTTCGGCTCTACAGGAACGGTTGAAAAACAATAACTTTGAAGCGGTTGTTGTTCAGTCTGCAAAAGAAGCGGCAAAGTTTTTCATGGAAACGCTGTTACCCGAGATCAAACCCCAGTCGCTCTCTTTTGGCGGTTCGATGACGCTCGGGTCAACTGGATTGCTCGACAGCCTGAATGAGATCAATGGTCTTAAAATTTTTTCACCAAACCTGCCGGGCATCTCTATTGAAGAAAAAATGGAACTCCGGCGTCAGGGGCTGCTTGTAGATCTTTATTTGACCGGGACGAACGCGGTGACAGAAGACGGTGTCCTGGTAAACCTGGATATGATCGGCAACCGAGTCGGGGCAATAACGTTTGGGCCGAAAAAGGTTGTCGTGTTTGTTGGAAGGAATAAAATCGTACCCGATCTTGAAGCGGCGATGTGGAGGATAAAAGATTACTCCGCACCTGCAAATGCAATGCGACTGGATTGTAAAACGCCCTGCGTGAAAACATCAGAATGTGCTGACTGCAGCAGTCCCGGGAGAATATGCAACAGCTGGGTAGTCACGGAAAAATCATTCCCAAAAGGCAGGATTACCGTTGTCCTGATAAATGAAGAGCTTGGTTTGTAACTGACACAATTTATTTCGTTGGGAAAGGAAAATTTCCTCGGTCGTCTGGTCCAGGAACAAAACCTTGACAACCACATTGTGGTATGTATAGTAATAAGTTGTACGGCAAAAACGCACTTCCCATAACCTCAAGTAGATGAAAAAAGGCGATTTACCTGATAATCGCAAAGCCTGAGACGCTTGTCTTGCCACTTATCTTATGGATTAAGCGAAATCTGTCGGCACCAAAATGAGCTTTGTGATGCTCATTGCCCGGATTACTCAGCCAAAGGTATCTTCTTTGACTGGCAGCTCTATTTCGTGAGGGTAATTATGAAAAAACAAGTTTCTCAACCAGATTATGGCCCTAATGAATGGGATTTTGATTTTTCCTTTGATCTCGACCTGAGCTTTTCTGATTATCTTTTTCTCGGGTTTTATTTGATTATTATTGCCCCGATAGCATTCGTTCTTGACGTCGTTCACTATGCCTATTGTCAGCTAAGAGACAGGATTAAAACGCTCGGTGGAGAACAAGAGAAGCAGAAAGCATCTCATGGTATACTCTCGGTGATTGCGAAAATCTTCTGAGGATTTTGTAAAACGCACAGATGCGAGTGGTGAATTGAGGCGACCCGAATAGAAAAGAGAAGGTTCCTCCATTTTTATAATGCTGTTACTCGCGCTATTCCTGCAACACCCGCGGCAGATTGATTTCCCCAGGTTGTTGAGGATGAAGCACCACCGAGCACCTCAGTGTCAGGCAGGACATCCCAGAGAATTTCGCCGATGCCGGCTATTGTAAATCTTCTCATCACCGAACCCCTGGACGGGGATATTCTGTGCACAGATAGTGGAGTGGCGTTTCATCCTCAACAACCTGGGGAAATCGTTTCAGGGGTTCAAGGAAACGATTGTCATTCTCGTCATCATTTACATCTGAAACTTCACCGACCACAACAGTTCCTCTACCTTGCTCTCCGTAAAACTTATGATATACAAAGGGTTCGAGACAGATGGACTCTCCAGGAGCGAGTTTGATTATCTCACCCGCCTTGCAATGTGTCCTGACCCCATCAATGGAAACTGTAAAATCGTTTTGTGACAGTTTGTCTTCCTTATCTGCACGGTAGAGCTCAATGACAAGATTCCCTCCCCCCCTGTTTATGATATCTTCGCGTTTCTTCCAGTGGTAATGCATCGGACAGACCTGGTTTTCTTTAACTATCATCACTTTTTCAGCATACCCTTTCGGGTAGGTCTCTCCTTTGTGATAATTACCGTTCCGGATAGTGAAGAGTAACAATCCTGTTTCATTGTATCTGCCCTCACCATAGTCTGTTATATCCCAGCCGAGGGCATTGTCTCTGATTTCATCAGCTTCATCACCTTTGGCTGCCCAATCTTCTGGTGTCCAGTGACCAAACGGCGGCAACTTAAATGAAATGGAGTCAAGTAGTTCCTTCGCCTCTGCCATGTATGTATTAATTTCAGAACGTCTCATACTTTTTTCAGGTAATTTTATGACTGATTTTATCCCATTCAGGTGAATACTCGATGAGACAGCATTTTCTTAATTTTTCCATTCCAGCTATAATCTGCCGGAGATGGTTATCCATCTGGAGAATGATATCGACTGCGATTATAATAAAATTCTACTGATTTATACAGCGCTTGTTCAGCGTCGCCATGTCTTCAGGGGGTATAGAGTGCCTGTAGATCTGTCAGATTGATCCTTGATGTTAAATCAAGACTCAATGGGGTTACTGAGACCACTTTATTGACGGCGACTGCATAAATATCTGTATCGGAATCAAGTATATTACGGTCTATCTTAATAACTGTTTTTCCATCACCAAAATTACTTGTGGAGTTTGCTTCCACCATGTCCCTGAAATAATAAGGGGATCTGGCTAGTTTCGTAATCTTCCAGCTGGTTGAAGGAAGTGCATCAGCCGGTATATCGATCTTTAAAAGATCAACGTCAGGTGGTGATGGCTTTTCCAGCAATAATTTTGAAAATTTATGTAAGAAATATCCAGCTGTTGACCAGTTCTGTTTAACATATGAGTGATGGTTTTCCACCTCGGTTTGCAGGGATACAGCGATAGACGGTATTCCAAAACTGGCTGCTTCCAGGGCCGCACCGACCGTACCCGAACAGGTAATATTAAAGCCAAGGTTTTCACCATAGTTAATACCAGAAACCAGCAGGTCCGGAGTTGAATCTTTGAAGAGTGTTCGAAGACAATGCCTGACAATGAGTGCAGGAGAACCATTACCATGGTATGCAAGAATTTTTGTGGTGTTGACCTCGAAATCGGTAGCCATCAGACGACCCTGCTTATCACCGGTTAATCCTCTTCCTGTACCGGTCTGCTGGTGGCGTGGGGCAACAACAGTGACCGTGCCCAGCTTCATTACTGCTTCGACTGCGGCTTTGAGTCCGGGAGATTCAATACCGTCATCATTTGTTATCAATATATGAGGTTTTCTAATCTTCATTGTTTTGTATGTTTGATGGAAGGAGGAGACAACAGCAGAGACAGAGAAACGAGGATATGACCGTTAGCCAGAATATGGAGAAGACACCATTTAAAACTGCCTGCCTCAACGGCGCCAGTGCCTCAGGAGGAATGAGGGCGCTGAATCCCGGCTGTAAAATTATTTCTATACTTTCTCCGAGCTGATTTACGAGTTCCTGTGGAAAGAGATCAATTGCTTTCTCAAGGTTGTTGAGCAGACCATTTGTCACCAGCCCTCCGCTGATTCCCACGCCAACAGTTCCACCAAGAGAGCGGCCAAACTGGTGAAGAGATGTGACGACGCCGAGATCCTCTTTTGGTACGCTGTTTTGCACGATAATGAGGGTCGACAGCGAGACAAATCCCATACCAATACCGATGACGAGGAAGACAGTAAAGCACTCTGTCATCGTGGTGTCAATTTGGAATCGCAGGGTCAGCAGGGATCCGGACAGCAGGATCAGCCCGCCGGCTATTGCTGCTGTTTTCCCGCCGCCCTCGGTTGTAAATCTGCCCAGAAAGAGCGAACCAAAAGACCAGCCAAGACTAAGAGATACCATTGCCAGGCCAACCTGCATCGGGGTGAGACCCAGACCACCCTGAATGTAAACAGGGGCGTAGGCAAAGAAGGCAAAGATGGTGAAACTGGAAAAGAAGGTGGCTCCATTGCCGAGCGCGAAACTGCTGTTTTTGAAAAAAGTAATATCAATAAAAGGTTCTTTGTTGCGCTTCTCTTGATAATAAAACCAGACGCCTAACAGTACAGTAAACAGTGCAAGTGCTGCCATTTTACCTGAGACCCAGGGCAGATCTCTGCCGCCGGTAATAAAAATTATCAGCAGCCCCAAAACAAAAGTGGAGAAGAGGGTGAGTCCCTTGATATCAATAGATACATTTGGTTTTTTGGGCCGTGATTCTTTCAGGAACAGCCCAATCCCGATGAGGCACGCCATCCCCATCGGGATATTGATGAAAAAGATCCAGCGCCATGAGAAATAGGAGACAATAAACCCTCCCAGAGTCGGTCCTACGACGCTTGAAATACCCCAGATCGAACTGGCAAGTGACAAGGTTTTTGCACGCTGATTAATCGGTGCGACTTCCGAGAGAACAATATAGACAAGGGCAAAATTACCACCTGCACCAATGCCCTGAAACACTCTACAGAAGATAAGAAATGACATGGATTGTGCGAGACCGGCCGCAATCGATGAAATAAGAAAGAGCGCAATCGAGAAAAGAAACAGATATTTTGAATGATAGATATCTGCCAACTTGCCGAAAATCGGCAGTGCCACGGCACGGGAAAGGAAATAAACGGAATAGACCCAGGCATACAGGTGGAGCCCGCCAAGTTCTGCGACAATGGACGGCATTGCAGCAGACATGATAAGGGCGTCGAGAGCTCCAAGGAACAAGGCCAGAAGCGCTGAGCCAATAACATAGTTGCGCTCTTTTGTTGTCAGACGAGCAGTCATATAAAATAACAGCTATGCTGTCCTGTCATCGACCGATTAAGCATCGGCAACAAACGCTCTTATTTCAGCATCTTTAATAAATTCAGGAGATAGGATGATTTCTTCTTCAGGTTTGTCGATCAGGTAGACCAGGAGATCGGCCGGTGTGATGTCCACTTCGAAAATTTTACCGCCGCCAAGACTCGGGTCCTTCCACCTGTCAGCATACCAGTGAGCTCTCTGGCGATCAGGAGACCAGCTGAGGCTTCTTCCTGAGCCAATTGCCGCTCCCCGGTAGACGGTAGCAGAGGAAAAGGTAACTGCTTCTCCTTTTGCATATAATTGCTCTTTTTCGCACTGTTTGAAAAAACTGGACCAGGTTGGAATGTCATTTGGTGAGGAATAGGGGCCGTTTTTTCTACGATAAAGTATAAGGACAGCCGTTTCGAACTCACCATCTGCTTTGAAGGCCCCAATATTGTTCTGCAGGAATTGTATATGGTCACGGTTATTCAGTATCAGCATAGCCTTGAGGGGCTTTTGTTCCTCTGCGAGGGCGGTTTTTATTTTTTCAAGTTTTTGTTGCACCTGCTCTTCATGTCTCTTCTGCATTTTATCATTATCAAACGAACCGAGAAAATCTTCGGGCTGGTGGAGAAAACCGATATTCTTAATATTCCATTTCATTTTGATTCCTCAATGGCGTCTTGGACTGTTAGCCTTTTTAATACGTGATGATACATAGTACCGTGAACAAAATAAACTTTAAACCGGCCATTTGGATATTGTTTAGTTACAAGAATTATCTATAACTACGGAGACCTGCAATGTCCATCGTGCGAAGTTATTAGTTTCCTGCGGCTCCCGCAAGAAGACATAACAGTGTCGTTGAGAAGAAAAAGTCATGAGAGGTCTGTTCTCTGAACGGCCTGACCAGTTTAATGATGTATCAGCTTATAGAGAAACAAGCAGCAGACACCATTTTCGCTCAATACAGTGTTTGCTGCTCAATTCTGGAAAAAGTCAGCCCGGATTTCTCACCAGTAAAGATGATTACCTATTCAAGAAGCACCCTTGTGAACCTGTTAGAAATTAAAAACTTTTGCTTCGGCTGCCATATCAATCAGGTGCGGTCCTCCATCCAGCCGCATATTGGTGTTAAACGTGGCTTCATCCAGTTGACGATTGTTGGCACATGGAGTACAGACACCGACTTCTATTTCCGATTCAACCAGATATGGCAGGTAGTCGTTGGGGCAATCACCTGTAACGGTTTTCTGAGAACCATCTTTGCTTTTAACTGCCCATTCCACCCCCCTGTCGATCAAAAAAATATTGACGGTGTGTCCCTTTGAATGGGCAATTTTTGCAAACTGGAAGCAGCGGGTTGCTTTTTCATTATTGTCTGAACGCAATACAAACAGAAAATTGGCCATGGTCTTCTCTCCTTTGTTGAATGAATGATAGTTTCTATATCATCCAATTCAATACCAAAATCAAGACCACAGTGTAGCCAATAGATCAGTTAGTCTGATGAGCGGAAGCACTCCAAGCCGGATAGTGCTATCAGCTGGATTACGTTCAGCTGCTGAGTGTCTGGGGAAATTAAAATTACAGGTAATGACTCACCTCGAGCAGATTGCCATCAGGGTCCCGGAAATATACCGAGTCCATTGCTCCGAAAACACCATGCCTTTTGACGGGACCAAGTTCAATATCGATCCCGCTGTTTTTTAGATGGCGCAGATAATTGGAAATTGGTTTGGGGGTAATAAAACAGATATCTGCAGAACCGGGAGTCGGGTGTTTTGCGCACGGAAATAATTCCTTGCCGGTCTGGTGGAGATTAATCTTTTGATCACCGACTTTTATGGCCTTTCTCCCGTCTCCGAAAGATATGATCTGGAGGCCTAATACCGTTTCATAGAATGCACACGATTTCTCAATGTTATGAACAGTCAGGACCAGATGATCGAGAGTACTGATGAGCACGAAAATTCCTCCCTGTTCTTTTCAAGCGGCGAAAAGGGTAAACAGACAATTACAGGGTGATTGATTAACGGGATAAACCGGATATGTAAGCATCTTCTGAGCGCAGCCCTGGCTTTTAGGCAGTGACTTCTTCACCAGGATTTTTACCAAGTATAATCATTCCGAGAACTTCATCCTCGGTCACCTGGCTGGTCCGCTGTGTTCCTACAAGACGACCATTTTTAATTACCGAAACCCGGTCTGCCAGGTCGAATACATCGTGGAGATCATGACTGATAAGAAAAATACCGATACCTTCACTTTTGAGTTGGGTTATCAACTCTGCAACCATTGCTGTTTCCTGGGGACCAAGGGCTGCGGTGGGTTCATCCATGATCAGAATTTTGGCATTGAAGTAGATTGCCCTGGCAATTGCCACAGACTGACGTTGGCCGCCAGACATATTACGTACAGGATCCTTGATGTTGGTAAAATTTGGGTTGAGTCGGTTTATAACCTTCCGGGCCTCATTTTCCATGGCACCATCATCGAGAGTACCGTATTTTGTCATCATTTCCCGGCCAAGGAACAGGTTAGCAGGGGCATCAAGATTATCAGAGAGCGCCAGGGTCTGGTATATACATTCGATACCCTGACGACGTGCATCTCTTGGCCGCTTTATCTCGATTTGCTGACCATTGATGATGATCTCTCCGCTATCACATGGAATTGCCCCTGACAGCGCTTTCATCAGAACGGTTTTGCCGGCGCCGTTATGACCCAGCACACCGACCACCTCGCCAGGCATGAGGTCGATAGATACATCTTTTACCGCATGCACACCACCGAAGCGTTTGTGAATGTTTCGCATCTCAACGAGAGGGAGTTGGTTGCTCACCGCGGCGCTCCTATCTTTTGTTTTTATTGTACATAACATCGAACCAGACAGCCACAATGAGAACCAGACCGATAATGACCTGTCTCATCGCACTTGAAACACCCATTAAAACCATGCCCGACTCAAGTGACTGCATGATGACTGCTCCCAATATCGCACCGGCAATCGTGCCAATGCCTCCTGCCAGAGAAGTTCCGCCAATAACAGCAGCTGCAATAACACTGAGTTCCGCCATCGTGCCCATTGAGTTGGCACCGGCGTTAAGCCGCGCTGTGGTAATGACTGCAGCTACTCCGCAGAGAATCCCCATGACCATAAAAATCATCATGGTAACCCTGGGCACGTTGATGCCCGACAGCTCTGCGGCCTCGGGGTTTCCGCCGATAGCAAATACATATCGGCCGAATTTGGTTATTTTGGCCACGAGTGTCATAATGACAACGACACCGATCAGGATCAGTACGGGAATGGGTATACCTCGAGGAATTTCAGTACGTGGTTTATAATAAGAGTTCATTATTAAAACAAAGCCACAGACAAGCCCGATACCGATCACCAATATGACGATCTCAGCCCACCGGGCTTTCGGTCTGAAACCATACTTGTTCCGGCGAAGCCGATTTCTATAAGTGCCAATAAGCATCAGCAGGATACAGACGCCACCAAACACCCAGCTCCATGTTGAACCGATAGAGCCGTCTATGCCACCGCCCAGCAACTGATAGGTCTTATCCATTGGTGCGACTGTTCGTCCATCGGTAACCAGGTAGGCGCCGCCTCTGAAGATAAGCAGCCCTCCCAGGGTGACCACAAATGCGGGAACGCCACGGTAGGCAATCCACCACCCCTGCCATAAGCCAACGACAGCGCCGAGCAGGAGGCCACAAAATACGGTCATTGGCCAGTTCCAGGCTGCTCCAAGGGTAAAGACGTGGACCTGGAGATAGGCGATAACCATACCGGTAAACCCCATGAGCGACCCGACAGAGAGGTCAATATGCCGTGCAACAATGACAAGAACCATCCCTGTGGCCATGATTCCAACAACACTGCTTTGTACCGCAAGATTGTAGAGGTTCCTTGAAGAGAAAAATATCCCGTCCGTGAGGACATTGAGAACAATCCAGATTGAGAGCAGCGCGCCAATCATGGCCAGCATACGCGTGTCAATTTCAAGTTCGGCGCTTAAACGTCGAATAAGGGAGCTTTTTTCAGATATTTCAGGTTGGGTCGCCATTACCTCGCCCATTGTCAATGAATAAATTTTGATTTATGGTTGCCCTGAGCGGTTCAGTGACAAAGTGGGAAACCTGTATCCAAAGCGGGATCATCCGAGTAGAACGATCCCGCCTGAGCAGTGCTGTTCGTGCGGTTATGGACAGTTGCCGGTAACTCCCTGGCAAAGAACATCTTTTTTAATCCATCCAGCTTTGACAACGGTATCCAGATTTGCCTTGGTAACGGGGACCGGAGCGAGAAGAATAGCATCCATCTCAACACCTTTGGCTCCACCAGACCATTTAATGGTGCCCTGGGGCGTTTTTCCTGACCCCAGCTCGACGGCAATTTTGGCTGCAGCTTTACCAAGTTCGCGTGCATCTTTCCAGACCGATACTGTTTGCAGTCCACGGGCCACGCGGTTTAGAGCAGCATGATCACCATCCTGGCCGGAAACCGGGGTTATGCCCTCCATACCCTGCGCGGTCAAGGCAGCAACAACGCCACCGGCAGTACCGTCATTGGAGGCCACAACTGCATCTACTTTGTTATTTTGAGCGGTAAGTATCTGCTCCATGTTGCGTTGTGCCACCTCAGGTTTCCAACCATCGGTACCTTGAGATGCAACATTTTTGATTTTACCCGCTTTAATCGCTTCATCAAGTACCTCAAGTTGACCTTCGTAGAGGAACTCTGCGTTGGGATCAGTCGGTGCACCTTTGATAAATACATAGTTACCCTCTGGCTTTACAGCAAAGACTGCCCGAGCCTGCATCCGGCCAACCTCTGTATTATCGAAGGTCAGATAAAATACCCCTTCTTTTTCGATGAGACGATCATAGCCGACCACGGCGATACCTTCGGCTTCGGCTTTGGCAATGGCTGGTAATATGGCGTCAGCATCCCAGGCCAGGACGATCAGGGCGTTGGCACCACGTGCAATGAGATTCTCAATGTCTGAAATTTGTTTTTCGGCGCTGGCTTGAGCATCGGCCATGATGTATTTAGCACCCATTTTTTCCAATTGACCTTTCATGGCTGCTTCATCAGTTTTCCAGCGTTCTTCCTGGAAGTTAGACCATGATACACCTACCACCAATTCTTTTGCCAGTGCAATAGAGCTAAAGATACAGAGAGCGAGGAGTACAACTGTCGATAGAACAATTTTTTTCAACATCTGGGTCCCTCCTTGGAACTTGAATTTTAATCTTGTCAAACAAGGTGTCATGAACCGGTTGAAAACCTGACAACCACTAATGGAAATAGTGATCGTATCGATAAAACTTAAGTATTTGTCACTTACAAACAATACCACGAATGATTTTTTCCTAAGTGAAGATAATCAGGGACATTCTTGTCGCACAGTGCCAAACTTTACAAATGATGGCAAGAAATATGTGTTTTGGAGCAGTTGTAAAGACTAAAAGATGGTGCTTGGAGAAGATATTCAATGACTATTCCAGGGGAAATGATTATTTAGAAATATAATTTGAGAAAATGCATCACCATGAATTGTTGTTCGCTTGAGATGAGTACCTTGTTTATCAGGCAGGGGATATGCTTGATGTTTCGGGATCGATCAATTCTAAAAAATTAGAGGAGGACACAATGGCAAAAAAGGCTGAGAAAAAGAAGAAAAAAGAATGCAAAGCAAAGGACTTGAAAAAGGATAAGAAGAAAAAAGACAAGAAAAAGGGTAAGAAAAAGGATAAGAAAAAATAGCTTGTCCTGATTTATTCCTACGAAGCTAAAGCTATGATCTGGCAGTGCAGATAAGCTGTTTATCCAGCAGCTTTGCTGGGATGCCAGATTATATTTTTATATTCGTTCTCTGTTAATTTAATTCCCTGAGTTACGGAACCTTTGTAAAATACTTCTCGTCAACGCTGCCAATCAGGAGCTGGTTAAAACTGATTGATGACGGTGACACCAAGATGCTCAAAATTGTTCATTTCAACAAGCGCTTGGAGCGACTCTTCCAACGTGATCATTTTCCCGACCAGTTTTTCAGGGTGCAGTTTCCCTGAGCGGATCATCCTGAATATGTCGGCAAATTTATGGGCTTGCATTCCGTGACTGCCCAGGATTTCCAGTTCATTGGCTATAACCTGGTCCATTGGTACAGAGGGGTGGCAATGATCACCCAGCATTAAACCCACCTGAATGTGTTTTCCACGTTTTCGAAGATTTGCAACCGAGTTGAAGCAGGTGTCCGGGTGACCCAAAGCGTCTACAGAGACATGAACTCCACCGCCACTCAGCTCTTTTACCGCTTCAACCACGTTTGGAACTGCATTGGCATTTACGGTTGCCAGGGCGCCCATCGATGATGCCATTTGCAGCTTACGGTCATCAATATCAACGGCCACCACGCTGGCTCCTAACGCGTCAGCAATCATTATCGCCGATAATCCGACACCGCCACAGCCATGAACTGCCAGCCATTGCCCGGCCTGGGTTTTCCCCTGTGCGACGACAGCTCGAAAAGAAGTAATAAACCGGCATCCGAGACTGGCAGCGGTGACAAAATCGATTTCTTCGGGCAAGCGAACCAGGTTGACATCAGCGTAATTAATCGCAACAAATTGAGCAAAGGATCCCCAGTGAGTGAATCCCGGCTGGAATTGGTGGTTACACACCTGGTGATTTCCGGTCGCACATTGTCCACAAATCCCGCAGCCGCATACAAAAGGAAGCGTCACCCGATCACCTGGCTTCCAATTCTTGACATGTTTGCCAACGTCCAGGACTACGCCAGCCAGTTCGTGACCAGGAACATGGGGGAGATTTATATCTGGATCATGCCCCATCCAGCCATGCCAGTCGCTTCGACATAAACCAGTAGCCTTTACGTCTATGACGACTCCATCCTCTTCCGGGGAGGGGTCAGGAAGATTTTCTAATGTCAAGGGCTTCTGAAACGCTTCATAATATGCAGCTTTCACGTGGACACCTTTATGATGATTAATTTGAGGTAAATTGAATTAACTGGTCATACGATCCTTTATCAACTCGGCCAGTGCTGGAATTACGGCCTTGATATCCTCGGAAGGTGCCTGGGAATATGAGAGTCGAAAAGTATTCTTTCCACTGTCGTCAACAAAAAATGCTGGTCCACTGACAAAGGCTATTTTGTGCTTTAATGCGTCGATTAAGAGATCATCAGCACTGAGGCCTTCCGGTAATGTGATGAAGGTAAAAAATCCGCCAGCCGGCTTTGTCCAGCGTACCTGCTTGGGGAAGTGTTTCTCTACAAGATCCAGTGTAAGATCACGCTTTTTGCGATAATATTCTATATTCTTTTTGATTCCATTATGGAAGGATCCGTTTTTAATTAACTCGAGAAGTACAAGTTGAGACAAAGTATTGGTAGAGATATCTGAACACTGTTTGGCCAGTTCCATTTTGGCAATTACGTCTGTATGCCCTGCAGCCCAGGCAACTCTCATTCCTGGTGAGAATGTCTTTGAGGTAGAGTGAAAATGAACGACACACCCGGTTTTATCGAGCGCCAAAAGAGACGGCAGGTGCTGTCCCTCAAAACGCAGCTCGCCATAGGGGTCGTCCTCGAAAATCATGAATTGGTAACGATCGGCAAGTTCAAGAAGTTTTTTTCGCCTGCTCAGAGCCAAAGTAGTGCCGGTTGGATTCTGAAAATTGGAAATCACATAAACAGCCTTAACTGGCTTGTTATCTTTTTGAAGCATAGCAAGCTTTTCTTCCATTGCGTCCACTTGTATTCCATTTTCATCGACCGGTATACCGACATTTATGCCCCCATGGGACGCAATCGTACCAGTCCCGCCAAAATAGCTGGGAAGACCGACCAGTACAATGTCACCAGGGTCGATAAAGATGCGACAAGCCAGATCAAGTCCCTGTGCCGAACCGGTGGTAATCAGTATTTGATCTGGTGAACACAGTATATCTTCGTTTTTTTCAACCATTTCAGACAAACATTGTCGCAAGCCAAGATATCCCTTTGTTGAACCGTATTGAAGTGCATGACCTCCTTTGTCAGCCAGCAATTTTACGATAATATCCGATATTT
The DNA here is from genome assembly GCA_963776075.1 of uncultured delta proteobacterium. Taxonomy (GTDB): domain Bacteria; phylum Desulfobacterota; class Desulfobulbia; order Desulfobulbales; family Desulfocapsaceae; genus MADRE3. The sequence continues at coordinate 212,428 of CAVZLG010000015.1, read as the reverse complement.
CACGGGTCTGGAAAACGGATGGACTGGGCCAGGCGCCTGCCAGAGACCTCATGCCCGGAGCCTCCAGCAGTTTATGAATTTCCCCTATAGCTGAAGGCTTCATCAGGTGAGCTTGTTCTGAAAAGAGTATATCGGGGTTTTGGAAAGCCATTTGAAATTCCTTTTTATAAGATTAAATGTTCATACCTGTCAGTACTATCCTGGTGTAGCTGATCAACGGATCTGATTCTCCCTGATCTACCCGATTATACCGCAAATTATTGATGAATCATTTTTTGCTCTGAATGGGTGTCGTTTGAGCTGTTCCACCCCGGCTGAGCCTAACATGTCAAATATCTCCTGCTGCGAATATGCACGGCCACCATTGTGGGCCAATAGCATATTCAGTGAAAACAGAGCAGGGAACTCTGGTCCATCTTTTCTGTCGTTTAGAATGAAATCGTGAATCAGGATAATGCTCCCTTTGTTCATGATTGAGACACATTTTTCAATGAGTTTGTAACATTCTTCGAGTGTATTGCTGTGCAGTATATGTGAGAGCCAGGCAACATCATATGGACCACCAGTAATAGGATCGCTGGTGAAATTGCCTGCCATAAAATCGATACGATCACTCAGCCCGGCCTGCGCAACTGACTTACGAGCAAATGGTTCGGTTGTCGCACGGTCAAAAACAACCGCTTCGAGCAATGGGTTGGCCTTGCAGAAATGTATAGAATAGGTGCCCGGACCGCCTCCCAAATCAAGAAGTCTTGTTTTTCCGCCCAAGTCGACCTGGTCAGCAATGTCCGGAGCCACCTGCATGGCCAGGTTAAACATCCCCATAATAAAGCTCTCACGCTCAACAGCCTGGCCAAATGAACGTCTCTGTATCGGTTCACCGGTTTGAATTACCTTGTCGAGTTGAGCCCAGCCGTCCAGCAGGTGATGGTGGTGAAGGATGATATGGCCCATGTAATGTGGAGAAGACTCCACAAGGAATTTCTGTGTTTCAGGGCTGTTCTGGTAGCTTTCGCCGTCCTTGAGTAACAGCTCCATTGCAGCCAGGGCATCAAGCAGGAGGAGCGTGGCAGTTACATCGCTTCCCATCTCTTGAGCAAGTTCCCGTCCTGACATCGGTCCATGCTGGAGCTTGGAAAAAATTTTCAACCGAACAGAAGTCTGCAGTGTACAACCACGCCAATAGGCGCTGGAAGTACTCAGTAATTGACCAGGATGCCATACAATCGCCATTGTCGCCTCCTATCACGTTGAAGTTTTATAAGATCAATCAGTATAGCAAGACTTTCTCTGAAGCAAAGATTATTCAAAGATTAAAGTAAATAATTATTACCTGCGACACCTGAACAAACAATTCAGTTTCAATTTCTAAACATGCGGGACATCGAATAAGAAGTGTTTCTGTGAATATCAGAAAAAAACACCGTTTATGCTCTGAGAGAGTTGAGTTTGGAAAGAATTTGGATAAAAGTCAAATCTTTAAGCCAGATTTTTGAAGAAAGCTCCAGGAGACATGTTTTAAATAATCCCTGCGGAAACACAGTCAGGGCAGCGAACACTCGTGTAGCCTTCAACGTTTCCTTTGAGGGATGAAACAATTTGCCAGGTCTGCATATGCCGGGCACGAAAACCTCCAGCCATAGAGAGAAGATAGTACCGCCACATTCTGAAAAAGCTTTCTGAATACCTGGCCTTGATCTTGTTCCAGTTTCCCTCGAAGTTTTGATACCAGGCCATGAGTGTTTTATCATAATCAACTCCAAGGTTGTGCCAGTCCTCCATGACAAAATATTCTTCAATGGCAGAGCCAACCTGAACGACTGCAGGCAGCATGCCGTTTGGGAAGATATACTTGTCGAACCACTGGTCACATCGGCATTGAGCCCGGTTGGATCCGATAGTGTGCAGGAGGAAAAGTCCATTCTTTTTCAGGCACCGGTTGACGACCTGCATGAAACAGGGGTAATTTTTATAACCAACATGTTCGAACATTCCCACAGAGGCAATGGCGTCAAATTTTCCAGACAGCTCCCTGTAATCCTTTAGAATAATCTTAACCGGAAGACCGGAGCAGCGCTTCTCTGCAAACATGGCCTGCTCTTTTGAGACAGTGATTCCAACAGCCTCGACACCATAATGTTGTGCAGCATAGCGTAGCAGACTGCCCCAGCCACATCCAATATCAAGGAGTCGCATGCCGCTGGAAAGTCGCAGCTTTCTGCAGATTATATCCAGTTTGGCTCGTTGGGCTTCCTCAAGGGTGTCAGCCCGTTTCCAGTATCCACAGCTATAGGCCATTGACCTGTCAAGCATAATTTCGAATAAGTCGTTACCGACATCATAGTGCTCTTCCCCGACCTGATAAGCACGTTTACTGCTCTGACAATTAACGACACGCGCCTTGAGCATGTTGAAGAAATCCGGAAGATTTGATATGGCCTTGCTGCGGAGGTCAGCATGGAGAATTTTATAAAACAGTTGATCCAAGGCCTCACATTCCCAGGATTTGTCCATATAAGACTCTCCAAGCCCGAGAGATCCCTGGAAAATAATGCGCTGGTAAAAATCGTTGTTTATTACCTGGATATCCCAGGGGCGCTCACCGTCTATGATAATATCAGCCTGGAGAAGTAACTTTCTGACATAGTGTTCGGCAGATTTTCGAATGAATGTAATCATAGAATTATCCATCTGAATAAAGGTGAAACGATGTAACTATCCAACAGGGAATTAAATCTCCAGATACGTTCATATCAGCAATAACGTGCTGCTCGGCAGGGCTTCGCGCTCTTCTGCTGGTTTCTGGTGTTTTTATATTCTTGGTTGCGGGGGGAAGGGCTTCATGGAAGTGAACAATGTCCTGCTTGATAGAGGTCTTCTTTAGCTTGCTCACTAATCCAAAGCGGCGGGTGAAGTCTGGATCATCTTGCCACATTGCTTAAGACCGGTAGATTTTATGGATATGACGAAGTTATTTATCCTAAAATGTGTCCACCTTGTGAAATTTTCTGATAATGTAAAAGCGATACAATTTTACCAAATATTCTCCACGATGATTGTTTTACGTTTTTTCAATTTTTAGGTTTTTAAGGTAGTTTAAATATATTGATTATTGCTGTGAATGTCAATGTCGAGGCATGACCGGATTCATTGATCAGGAGTTCGTATAAATTTGAAATTATTGTATTAAAATCTCAGAATGCTGACCCAGATGCAGATACCGCTCACAAAGCAGATGTGTCGCAAGGATTTCCATTTTTTTATAGAAATATCTGTTTTGCGGAGATATTCAGGCTACGCGATAGCCTCAGTTTAATTTCCGTGGTACTTATGTTAGGATCTTACCATATCGACTATTATTCACCTTGCTTAAAGGTTAAATGAGAGGCCTTGTATGAATGGAAATGTAATGCTCACCGCAATGTTCTCGATACTGTATCTATTCGTACATATCCTGGTGATTTTCAGGATAGTTCTGAGGCCAAACAGGGAGGCATCCTCCCGGGTTGCCTGGATTGTTGTCGTCTTATCCCTGCCAATACTGGGTATTATTGCCTATATCCTTTTAGGTGAAACAAGTATTGGCCGCAGGCGTGTGGAGCGGATGAAGGAAGTTATCTCCGGGTTGCCCGATGTGAATCATGCTGGCGGGGCCGATGCTGCAAACCTGCACGATGATGTTCCTGAGAACTATGTGCACCTTTTTCAGGCCGGGAAGACGGTGAATGGTTTTAACCCTGTCGAAGGTAATCGGGCTCATTTGATGGCGGACTCAAACGCTGCAATTGATTCCATCGTTGCTGATATTGATGGAGCCAAAGAGCATGTGCATCTGTTATTTTATATTTGGCTGTCTGACAACAACGGTTTAAAGGTGGTAGAAGCTCTGAAACGGGCTGCTGCACGGGGGGTAATCTGCCGGGCAATGGCAGATGGCTTGGGATCCCGTCCGATGATAGCTTCTGATCACTGGAAGGAAATGGAATCGGCAGGTGTAAAGCTGGCAAGTGCCTTACCTATCGGTAGCCTGCTGCTACGTCCACTGAAAGGGCGAATCGATCTACGAAATCACCGCAAGATCGTTGTCATCGACAACCAGATAACCTATTGTGGAAGCCAGAATTGTGCAGACCCCGAATTTCGGGTCAAGCCAAAATATGCGCCATGGGTTGATGCAATTATGCGCTTTGAAGGGCCGATTGTCCGTCAGAACCAGTACCTGTTTGCCAGTGACTGGCAGGCTGGAACCGGTGAGGATGTTGGCCACCTGCTCGAGGAGACAATTGCAGCTCATGGAAAAGGCTTTCCCGCCCAGGTGATAGGAACCGGGCCGACGGTGCGAAACTCGGCAATGCCTGAAATCTTTGAAACGCTCATATTCGGGGCCAGAAAAAGGCTGGTTATTTCGACGCCATACTATGTGCCGAACGCGCAGATGCAGTCAGCGTTGTGTGCAAGTGCCCGCCGAGGGGTCGATACAACTATTATTTTTCCTGCCAATAACGACTCCTGGATTGTGGCTGCAGCCAGCCATAGTTATTACAACGATCTGCTTGAAGCTGGTGTTCGTATCTTCGAATATGTGGGCGGGTTGCTGCATACCAAGTCGCTGACCATAGACGGTGAGGTCACCCTGATTGGTTCTGCAAACATGGACCGCCGCAGTTTCGAATTAAATTATGAAAACAATATCCTGTTGTACGACCGGTCCCTGACCGCTGAGATGCTGCAGCGCCAGGAAAGCTATATTGCTCAATCGAAACTGGTAACCGCGGAAATGGTTGCTGGCTGGAGCTGGCAACGAAGACTCTGGAACAACACCATTGCCATGCTCGGCCCGGTACTGTGACGCGTATTTTCTGATTGCACGAACGAAATAAGAATGACGAGAGAAATCGTCCAGTAATTTTAGACGGAATTTCTGTTCGATGGAGTGTTGAATTGGTGACTACAGTTTTGATGCAAATTGCCCCGCAACGAAGTACCCAGTATTCCTCGTTAGCCAGGCTACTTGCGCCACACGAAATTGAACTCAGCCTACTGGACAAAGAGCTCAATTCAATAGATCCTGTCGAGCTTGGAGGGCAGCACTATTTAAAATGCAGGATAGATGCGGAGCTTGATGACAAACTGATAAGAGAACTCGGGCTACTTGCAATGACCAGTGCCTGCTATTTATATTATGACCGGATCGGAGAACGCGACGGTCCCTTCCTGCACCCCCTTGATACACATTTCTCGCCAAAGTTTTCGCCTGATCTGGTAACGACTCGCCGATATCAGGGAAAGACCAATGAATTATTTACCCATTTCCTTTGTAATATCGCCCGGTTCAGCAGCGATTTCTCTCAGCAGCCCTGGTCGGAACTTCGTCTGTTTGACCCGCTTTCAGGAGGGGGAACCACCTTATTTATGGGATTGGTTTTAGGGGCTGATGTGGCCGGGGTTGAGCAGAACAAAAAAAGTGCTCATTCAACAGCAGTTTTCCTGAAACAGTATGTTAAAGAGCAAAACATTCCTTGCACCCTGAAAGAAGAACGTTTTAAAAAATTGAAAGCCAGCCGCTGGGGATTTACCCTCGGCAAAGAAAGATCGAAATGTATTCTGGCCAAAGGAGAGGTCGCTCAGTCAACTCAACTTCTCTCGGGCTTTAAAAGACCGCATTTTATCGTAGCGGATATGCCCTATGGTATTCAACACAAGGGGGGATTACGCGACCTGCTAACCGAAGCCCTGCCTATCTGGAATGATCTGTTATTGCCTGGCGGAACGCTTGTTTTTTCATGGGAATCAACGCGATTTTCCCGTTCGCAGATGATTGAACTGGTGGCGTCGGCCTCACATTTGAACGTTTTTGTTGATCCACCATATAGTCGTCTGGTACACCGGGTGGATAGGGTGATTAAAAACCGGGATGTCCTCGTGGCACAAAATGGTACACTTCAGTCTGAATAGCTATTTTCAAGAAGATCTGGGAGGTGTGCTTTTTCGATGATATGTATATTAATGAACCGGTCAGTTTTCAGGGAAATGAAGCGACATGAAACAACGGGTTGTGCAGGAAATTCAGAAATTTGTGGCAGACTATCAGAACAACCGGAATTGTTTAACCGACTGGGGAGAACCGCTTGTCGGTTTCGCTGATGCCGATGACCCGCTTTTTTCTGAACTGCGCACGGTTGTTATTTCAACACATGCGCTCCCAGCTGAACTTCTTTCAAATGCAAGGAGCGTGATTGCGTTTTTTCTACCCTTTACCAGGGCGTTATCAATCACAAACAGCAAAGAGCGGGTAAGCTCGCGGGAGTGGGCAAGCGGCTATATTGAGACAAATGAGCTTATCGCTCAACTCAACCGTTATCTGAGTGAATTATTTGAAGCAGATGGTCATCATTCGGCTACTATTCCCGCCACACACAACTGGATTGAGGACAAGCTTATCAGTAACTGGTCGCATCGGCATGTTGCCTATATCGCAGGACTTGGGCGTTTTGGGCTCAACAATATGCTGATTACAGCAAAGGGATGTTCTGGCAGGATTGGGAGTTTTGTAACATCGGCGGCAATAAAACCGGATAGCCGTCCCGAGCACGCATCATGTCTGTATAAATATGATGGCAGCTGTAAGAAATGTGTTCGCAGATGTGTTAACGAGGCCCTTTTTGAGGGATCATTTGACCGGTTCAAATGCTACGAGATGCTTTTGAAAAATGTTGAGGAGCACCATTCCCTGGGGTATGCCGATGTTTGTGGCAAATGCCTGGCAGCCGTGCCCTGTTCCCATGTGGACCCCGTTAGTAAGAAACGGCAGGCTCAGGAGAAAAGATCAAGTACCTCAGGTTCTTCTTTATGACAGCCGGGTGCTGCAGAAACGTTTATGGGCGTTAAACTACATTCCCAGGGCAAACATTGATTCCAGATCATGCTTGGAATACGCTTTAAATGCGAGCATTGTCTCCGTATGTAAAATCCCGTCAATCCTGTTCAGTTTTTCAGTGACCAGCTCTGCTAAATTATCATTATTAGCAACTCTTATAATTGCGATCAGGTCGTAAGAACCGCTAACTGAGTATACTTCAGATACACCCTTGGTTTCCTGCAGTTGTCCGGCAATGTCGTTGATTCTTGTTCGTTCTGCATTCATCAGGATAATTGAGGTAACCATCGCTTCCTCCTGTTGTTTGTTGAGATATGAATCTTATAGTAAGGCAACAGGATACCAGAAATTTATTATGTGTACAGCTAATCATACGCCAACTCAGCAGGGTAGTATCAATTAAATCAAAGTAATATGAAAACAGTGGAACCATATAACGGATTTGAACAGGGACCAATCAGGCCTCCAAGCGAAGCCGAAAGCCTGCTTATTCGAATCACCCGCAATTGTCCCTGGAATAGATGCACTTTCTGTCCGGTCTATAAATCCAGCAAATTCAGCCTCCGACCGGTCGACCATGTGCTCAGGGATATCGATTCAGTGAGATTTTATGTCGAGGTACTCAATGAAGCCAGAACGTCGACAGGAAATCATGCTCGAAGGGACGTGCAGGGACTGATAGATAAAGGAAACGGTGATCGACGGGCGTTCCATGCTGCCTATGGTTTTGTTACCGGAGGTATGAGGTCTATCTTTCTTCAGGATGGCAACAGCCTGATCATTAAGCCTGAGGATCTCATAAAAATCCTGCTCCACCTCAAGGAAGCGTTTCCGATGGTTACCAGGATAACTTCCTATGCCCGGTCGCATACCGTGGCCAGAATCAGCGATGAAAACTTGATGCGCATGTCTGGTGCCGGTCTTAACAGGATTCATATCGGCATGGAATCAGGGTCTGATACAATTCTTAAGCTGGTAAAAAAGGGAGTCGACAAAGCGACCCAGATCAGGGCAGGACAAAAAATAATAAAAGCGGGGATGGAACTCTCAGAGTACTATATGCCGGGCCTGGGCGGTCGAACACTGTGGCGGGAAAACGCTGTAGAAACGGCCGATGCACTAAACCAGATCAATCCTGATTTTATCCGTTTGCGTACCTTGGCAATGCCTGGCTCAGCCCCCCTGACCGAACAGTTTGTAAATGGAAATTTTGACAAGATGGGGGAAGTTGATACAGCCAGAGAACTGCTCTGTTTCCTGGAGAACCTGAACGGCATAAACAGCAGGGTAAAAAGTGATCATGTCCTCAATCTTTTCCAGGAAGTTGATGGGGTTCTCCCTGGTGACAAAGAAAAGATGATTGCTCCTGTCCGCAGATTTCTTGAACTTGACCCCGAAGAACAGATGATTTTCTGCATCGGCAGGCGTACTCACAGAATTGGCGGTATCGATGATTTAAGTGCACCCCAGCAACGTGCGTATGCTCTGCAGATCTGTTCTGAACTTGGAGCCACAGTGGAAAACATGGACCAGGTGATAGATTCTTTGATGCAGCGGTTTATATAATCGATCCCGACAGGGCTGCTTTGTATCCTTCTGTTCTGCTTATCTGTTTATCAAAACTCGAATCATCTAATCCCTTGCCTAAATTTGCTACCAGACAATTGTCAACAGCTCTTCCCAGCACACTATCGTATTTTTTGGGAAAATGCGGGGGAAGTTCGATCCGTAAAAGTATTTTAGACTGGTCAGGTTGCGTGCGGTCCCAGTCCACGACCTGGCTGATATTAATTCCTCTGGTTGAAATGTCGCGTTTCCGGCAAAATGCCAGAATATCCATGGACGCTCACAAGGCAAATGCAGAAAAAAGTATTTTTACCGGGTTCATCGTTTTTCGCTGAACACGCTTGTCTTCTATATAATCAGAGGTGAGTGAACAACCCTCTGCCTCGATAGTCACCTGGTTGTTTGAGGTGAGTGTTATGTCGAATTGTATCCGTTCATTGCCTGAACTCATGTATTTATCCTCGTTGTAACAGCTTTAAAGCAGACGATAAGCAAGCAGTCTGAATTAATTAATATTTGCTCAATGTGAACGGCAATCCAACAATACGTCTGTCCAGGCCATTCATATCAAGGCGCTCCCTCATCATCATTGTTCTCAACGGTGTCTGGAGCTTCTTCTTCGGTCATCTTCGCTTTGCTGAAAATCTCAACATCTGGGAGAAACTCTTGGAATGAATCTCCGTATATTTCCCAAATGGTTATGAACAGGGCAGCGATGATCGGTCCGATAATAATCCCAAGAATTCCGAACATGGAGATACCGCCCAGCGTACTGAAGAGGATGTAGAGATCATGCATCTCAGTATCTTTGCCGACAAGTCTTGGGCGGACAATATTATCAAGGTTGCCGGCAATTGCTCCACAGCCAACCAGAAGAATGATCACACCTGAAAAGTTTCCGGTTACCGCAAGAATTATCAGGGTAGGTATCCATACTATCGCAGTGCCGAAAGCTGGAATAATTGAGGTGACGGCCATAACGGTTCCCCAGAAGACCGGGCCATTGATATCTGCCAGAAAAAAAGAGAATCCACAGATAGCGCCCTGCATGATTCCTATGATCAGCGTTCCCTTAATCGTTGCCCGGGCGACTGAGGTGAAATGGCCAAGCAGGCGCTGTTCTTCATCATCACGCAACGGCAGAAAATAGAGTATTTTTTTAAGCAGGACGTCTCCCATGGTGAGGAAATAAAACATGGTGTAGAGCATGATGATCGATCCGAAAATTGCACTTACGGTCAACCTTGTTACCGACGAGAGGGAGTCGATCAGAAAAGAGGTTACATTGCCGACAATCTCACCGGCTTTTTCTATGATGGTATCTCGATACGGGAGCACCTGGTCATAGTAGGGAAGCTTCTGCAGGTATTCACTCATCACCATCGGTTCATTGATCAGCGCCTGCACGGAAGGAGTGACAGATTGTCCAACGCTGATGGCTTGGGCGATAACAACGCTTAACAGGATGCTGAGAGGAGCCAGAATAAGGAAAATCATGGCCAGGACTATCAGGACAGAGCCGATATTTTCCCTTCCACCGATTCGTTTGCTGATCCATTGGTGGGCAGGGCTGGCCATCGCAGAAACCAGGCCTGCCATAAAAATAGGCATCAAAAACTGGTGAATCATCGTGAGAAAAACGGCAGAGATAATAACGACCAGAAACAATAGGACGAGCCTGTTGACGGATTCTCGTTTCACGCTGACTCCATTTGGGTGATTTTTTACGATTCTGACCTTGACGATTAGCCAATTTCTTCAAATTGATTTTTATCAAGGTTTTTCCTCACCTGCCGAATGTCAAAGATGCAACCATTCATTGCAATATAAACGCCAGATGGCGCCGTCTGGACGGCGGCAAGGCCGCAGCCGATATTAAACAGTGCATCACTTGTTTTAAAAAGAGCGGGTTCCAGAGCACCAGTCAATACGATGGTTTTTGCAGTCAATCCAACCAGGGATTTTCCGGTTTCAACCATTGTATCGGTTCCGTGGGTTATCAGGATTTTGTTTTCGGGAGCTCTTTCAACGGCTGATCTGATTGCCAGGCGGTCATCATCGTTAATATCGAGACTATCTTTTCGCATCAGTGACTCAATTCGGTAGGTAATCGAAAGGTTCAACTCAGAAAGGACCGTTTTTATATTGGGGGGACCGACCTCATATTCACTTTTGGCATCAAAGTATACTTTGTCGATGGTACCGCCGGTTGTCAAAATTAATATTGTTTTCATTACCAGATCTCGTGTTTGAGTATGACAGATGACAGGTTAAGTGACCGTAAGGGCTGTCCAGTATGTCAATTAAAAGAATTGTTTATGTCTTTTATCCATGTTTATATGTTTTGTTCAAGTTTAAAGTTCGCTGTTAAGGTTTGATGCCCGAGGTATAATGCAGTTTCAGGATAAGCGGACAGATACTGTTCTGCCAGATTATCTATAAGGAGGTTCGCTATGGATGTTGTTGCGTTTTGCGGAAGTGCACGAAAAAAAGGAAACACAGCTTTACTGCTCAATACCGTTCTGGAACCACTGGCTGAAGCGGGAGCCAATACAGAACTGGTAGAACTGGCAGGGACTGAAATTAAAGGCTGTAAGGCGTGCATGGTCTGTTTTAAGGAACAGGATGGAACATGTGCGGTCAAAAAAGATCTGGTCAATGACTGTATCGATAAAATGAGCAGAGCTGATGCCGTTATTCTTGGCTCTCCGACCTACTTTGCTGATGTTTCAACCGAGATGAAGGCGTTAATTGACCGCGCGGGAATGGTGGGACGCGCCAACGGCCATATGTATAAGCGAAAGATTGGTGCGTCAGTTGTAGCCGTCAGGCGGGCGGGAGGTATCCATGCATTTGATACAATGAATCATTTCTTCCTGATTGGTCAGATGATTGTTGTTGGCTCCAGTTACTGGAATATCGGGATCGGTCGCGAGAAGGGTGAAGTTGCCGGTGATGAAGAGGGTATGGAAACAATGAGGCAACTGGGTGAGAACATGGCCTGGCTGCTGAATAAAATCAAAGCATAGGAATTACCGTGACAGGTGTGAACAGTCAGCACACGATTCTTGTGGTCGATGATGAACAGGTTCATCGTTACATGCTCTGCAATATGCTGAAAGAGTGGGGCTGGCGTTGTGTGGAGGCTGATGATGGAGATACTGCCGTCAAGGCAGTTAAAGAGCACTCCTACGATGCTGTCCTGATGGATGTGAGAATGGCCCGGATGAGCGGTCGTGAGGCGTTTGACTATATACACAAGTATAACCCGGCTTTACCGGTGGTCATCATGACCGCCTATTCATCGGTTGATGATGCGGTGGCGATCATCAAGCAGGGGGCTCACGATTACCTCACGAAACCGCTTGATTTTGATCGACTCCGGTTGACGCTTGAGCGTGCATTGGATCACCACCAGGTCCAGGAGAAAAGGCAACAGATCAGACCTGAAAATCAGGTTCTTGAGACCGGAATCATCGGAGATTCATTACCGATGGCAGAGTTACTGGAGATGATAAGCTATGTCGCGCCAACCGAAGCAACCGTCCTGGTCACTGGTGAATCCGGTACCGGGAAGGAGCTCGTTGCTGAAGCGCTCCACTGCAACAGTGAGCGAAACAGTGGTCCGTTTGTAAAAGTGAATTGTGCCGCCTTGGCTGAAAGTTTATTGGAGTCAGAGCTCTTCGGTCATGAGAAGGGAGCATTTACCGGAGCGGATCGACACCGGGACGGCAAGTTTGTTCAGGCCGATGGGGGAACGCTGTTCCTCGACGAGATAGGCGAAACGACGCCTGCCATGCAGGTCAAACTCTTACGGGTCCTGCAGGAAGGTGAGTTACAGAGGGTTGGCGGAGAGAAGACGGTTACGGTTGATGTTCGCATTATTGCTGCAACTAATAGAGATCTTGAGCAGGAGGTACAGAATGGTTCCTTTCGTGAAGATCTGTACTATCGACTCAATGTTGTAACACTGGTCGTTCCTCCGCTCAGAGAAAGAGACAATGATGTTGAGCTTCTGGTAGACCATTTTGTGGCCATATTCGCCCAGAAAAATCGCCGACGGGTTGATGCGATAACGCCGTCGTGTATGAAACTGCTCAGATCTTATCCGTGGCCGGGAAATGTGCGTGAATTGGAAAATGCCATTGAGCGTGGAATAATACTGATGAGAGGTGAGCAACTCACCGAAAAGAGTCTGCCGCTTTCGATCCAGAAATTCGGTGCAGACCCGTTAAAAGATAACAGTGATAAACCGGCCTCTCTGCAGGATGCTGAAAAAGCACTGATTACCCAGACGTTGAAAGAGACCGACGGAAACAAGAGTGAGGCGGCCAGAAGATTAGGTATAACGAGAAAAACCCTGCAGAATAAGCTTCAAAAATATGAAGTGGGTCAGTAAGAGGAGGAAAGGAATCCCTGTTGAAACATCGTTACGTGATCTGCTTATCTGTGGAAGCCGAGACTCAAACTATTGGTTTCAAATTTCTAAATCGTGCACAATCTCTGGATAAAGAAACAATTCGCATGGGAATGCAAGATCGTCTAGAACAAACAGCACCCTCCGATTTCGACAAATGGCACGTGTAAGGCTGTCACTGACTTCGCTTTCGAATTAAGATATAATAGTATCTCAGAGGAGCGATCAATCTTCTAAAATCGTTATGCTGAGAGGAGTATCGAGTATGAGCAAACTTTTGTGGATACCTTCTGAAGAGCAGGTAGAATCTTCCAATATGTACCGTTTTATGACACTGGTCAACCAGGAGTACGGTACCTCATTTGACAGTTACGATGATCTCTATCAATGGTCCATTGATAATATCCCCGAGTTTTGGAAGCAGATGTGGGATTTTAGTTCGATTATTGCCTCAGTACCCTATGAAAAAATAATCGATGATGTCTCAAAAATGCCCGGAGCTGAATGGTTCGAGGGGTGCCGACTCAACTTTGCCGAGAATCTTCTGCGTTATCGGGATGATCACCTGGCTCTCGTATTTCGTGGGGAAGACAAAATTCGACGAACCTTTACCTATGCCGAACTCTATGATGAGGTGGCACGGGTTGCTCAAGCGCTTAAGGATGCCGGAATTAAGCAAGGAGACCGAGTCGTTGGCTTTGTCCCTAATATGCCGGAAAGTATTATAGCGATGCTCGCGACCACTTCTCTGGGAGCGGTCTGGTCGTCCTGTTCGCCTGATTTCGGGATAAAGGGGGTTCTTGACCGGTTTGGTCAAATACAACCCAAAGTACTTTTCACTGCGGATGGTTATTTCTTTAAAGGGCGTACATTGGACTGCTTAGCCCGCATCACCGAAATCGTCCAACAGATTCCCTCGATTGAGAAGCTTGTTGTGGTGCCTTACACCCAACAACAACCGGACATCAGCACCATCTCCACGGCCATACTGTATGACGACTTCAAATCACCGGATGAGTCGTTGGAGATTCAGTTCGTTCAGGTGCCCTCTAACCATCCACTTTATATCATGTACTCATCAGGTACCACGGGGGAGCCTAAGTGCATGGTGCAGAGCACCGGCGGCATCCTCCTCCACCACCTCAAGGAGCTCATGCTGCATAGTGATGTATCACGAGATGACACCATCTTCTACTTTACCACCTGTGGGTGGATGATGTGGAATTGGCTGGTCAGTTCCCTGGCCACCGGTGCAACCCTCGTGTTGTATGATGGCAACCCGTTTCATCCTACCCCGGAAGCACTGTGGCAGATGACCCAGGATGAGAAGATCACCGTTTTTGGAACAAGTGCCGGTTACCTGTCAGCGCTTCAGAACAGTGGAGTACGTCCGAAAGAGAAGTATGATTTATCGCCCTTACGGGCAGTCTTGTCTACCGGTGGTCCCCTGGCCATCGAAAGCTTCAACTTCGTATATGATGCCATCAAGTCTGACCTCCAGCTGGCTTCCATTGCTGGCGGAACTGATCTTAACGGCTGCTTCGCCTTGGGTAACCCCATGGGGCCGGTATACGCAGGGGAACTCCAGTGCCGGGGCCTGGCAATGAAGGTGTTTGCCTACGATGATGACGGCAGGCCCGTTGTTGGTCAGGAGGGGGAGTTGGTGTGTACGGCACCTTTTCCCTCCATGCCCATCTATTTCTGGAATGATCCAGACGGTAAAAAATATCATAGTGCCTATTTTGATGTCTTTCCGAATGTCTGGCGACATGGCGACTACATCGTTATTACGGAGCACGGCGGTGTTGTGATACACGGTCGTTCCGATGCTACATTGAATCCGGGTGGGGTTCGAATTGGCACCGCCGAGTTATATCGAAGGGTTGAGCAGTTAGAGGAGATTGAGGACAGTGTGGTGGTGGGGCAGAACTGGAAAAACGATGTGCGTGTCATCCTGTTTGTCAAAATGGCCCCATCCTTCAAACTATCCGATGAACTGAAGGATAAGATTCGAAAGACCATTCGCGAGCATGCTTCGCCACGCCATGTGCCTGCCAAGATTGTTTCGGTGCCGGATATTCCCTATACATTGAACATGAAAAAGGTGGAACTGGCTGTTAAGAAGGTGATTCACAACCAGGAAGTGAAGAACAAGGATGCTTTAAAAAATCCCGAATCGCTGGATTACTTCGCGGGGATATCCGAAATCCAGGAAGAATAATGAATATGAAATATTAGAGGATCGGGCCACAACAAATGAGATGTAATTCCAAAAGAATACTCTGATCACCTCCAGAAGTGCCAAATCTATTCCTGACATTTTCTCTACTCATTTCCTGTTTTTTCGCTTGACAGGGAAATATAAAGTGCTGTAAATCATAATGAGTAACAATGTTCTCATATCGCTCGTAAAGCATATAGGTGATATACATTATATTCAAAAATAACAAGTATTTAAGTTTATATTATAACCGTAAACAACATTTTATATTCTGTTATAATCAACAAGTCATTAACATCGTGTTACTCATTTAACGTGTTAAAATTAATGAAATAAATAAAAAACAGTGATTTCGGCCTATTTGTCTGATAATTATCTTTGGTAACAATGTTTATAAGGGAGGTTAACGGCGAAAGATATCTAAATGAGTCGCACTGACTGGGAACAAGCGTATCGCCGATGAAATGATAAAAAGAGCGGGAGCATGAGTTATGTCTGTTGATAAGCGAAAATATTTACAGCAGAAAAAAGAGAAAATCTCTCTTGGTGGAGGTTTGCAGAGAATCGAAAAACAGCATGCCAAAGGCAAGCTGTCTGCCCGGGAACGGCTCGAATATTTTTTTGATGATGGAACGTTTATTGAGTTGGATGCCTTTGTCAAGAATAGATGTACCCGATTCGGCATGGACAAGATGGACTTTGAGGGCGAATCAGTGGTTACCGGCTACGGTATGGTAGACGGCAGGCTGGTGTATGCCTTCAGTCAGGATTTTACCGTTACCGGCGGCGCACTTGGTGAGATGCATGCCAAAAAGATTGTCAAGGCCATGGATGGCGCAATCAAGGTGGGTGCGCCGATAATCGGCCTGAACGATTCCGGCGGCGCCAGGATTCAGGAGGCGGTGGATGCGCTTTCAGGTTACGGAGATCTTTTTTTTAGAAACGCCATCTATTCCGGAGTGGTACCCCAAATCTCTGCCATTATGGGCCCATGTGCAGGTGGCGCTGTATATTCTCCTGCCCTTACAGACTTTGTTTTCATGGTCGACAAAACATCTCAAATGTTTATCACCGGACCACAGGTAATCAAGACAGTTACCGGAGAGCTTGTTTCTGCCGAGGAACTTGGCGGTGCCATGACGCATAACAGTGTCAGCGGCAATGCACATTTCCTTGCAACTTCTGACCGTGATTGCCTTGATGCTATCCGCAGATTACTGGGTTTTCTCCCTTCCAACAATATGGAAAGCGCTCCACGTCGTGCCTTGGCGGAAGATCTCAATCGCCAGATTGAACATCTCAATGAATTGATTCCAGACAGTCCAAATAAGCCGTATGACATACAAGATGTCTTCAAACCGATCATTGACGGTGGAGACTTTATGGAATACCAACCCTATTTTGCCAAAAATCTGGTAACCGGTTTTGCAAGAGTCAACGGCAGGTCCATCGGCATTGTCGCCAACCAGCCGCAGGTCATGGCCGGTTGTCTGGATATGAATGCCGGAGATAAGGCCGCTCGTTTTATCAGGAGTTGCAACGCCTTCAACATCCCTCTGCTGACCATTGTTGATGTTCCTGGTTTTTTACCGGGAACGACACAGGAATATGGTGGCATCATCAGGCATGGTGCCAAAATACTCTATGCATTCAGCGAGGCAACCGTCCCCAAGTTGACGCTGATAACAAGAAAGGCCTATGGCGGTGCTTATGTCGCCATGTGTTCCAAGTCCCTTGGGGCGGATATGGTGTTTGCCTGGCCAACAGCAGAAATCGCCGTTATGGGCTCTGACGGAGCGGTTAATATTATCTTCAAGAAGGAGATTGATAAGGCAGAAGACAAGCAAGAGACCCGCCGGCGTATACTTGAAGAATATGCTGCAGAATTTGCCACACCTTACAAAGCAGCTGAACGCGGATTTGTAGACGATATCATTGAGCCGCAGACCACGCGGCAACGAGTCATTGACGCCTTTAATATGTTGGAAGGTAAAAGAGAGAAAAGGCCGGCGAAAAAGCATGGTAATATGCCGCTTTAGCAGGGAGAAACAGGTATGGATACAGTAGAGCTCTTAACGAAATTTGCCGACCCGGAGGCAATGAAAGCCCTCACAACAGCTCAGAGGTTGGTTGCCGGATTGATTACTACGGCATTGGGAATGGGAATTACTTTTATTTCTCTTATAATCCTGCAGATAATAATTGGCATCATGGCCAAATTTACAGCGGAAAAGGCTACCAAAAAAGAGCAGGTAAAGCCTCTTGCGACTACCGTGGAAAAATCTGCTGTTGCTGATAATCTGCTGCAAGATGAGGAAATCGTCGCAGCCATTACCACAACACTGGCCTTACAATTAAAAACCTCGGTCAGCAATATTGTCATCAGAAATATTGAAAAGGTGGAAGCATCTTCAACAGCCTGGCACAAAGCGGGTCTTGCTGAGCATATGAATAATTAATTGTAGGGATGGGGAGGATAGCGTTATGAGGCAATTTCGAGTTCTTGTAAACGGAAATGAATATAAGGTTGCCATTGAGGAATTGCAGGAAACCACTGCGAATGCTCCTGCCAGCACAGCGACACCAGGCCAGGCAAAACCTTCAGCATCAAAGCCGATAGCCCAAAGAAAATCAACACCTGCCAGTAATCCAAAACCAGAGGCCAATGGTGAGGATTCAGGTTTTATTACGGCCGCAATGCCGGGAACTATTCTCGAGGTAAAAGCCGCCGTGGGAGATACCGTGGTGCGCGGGGAGCCCCTGCTCATATTGGAAGCAATGAAAATGGAAAATGAGATTATGGCCTCCTGTGGTGGAGTAATTGCTGAAATCCATGTCGCTGTTGGGGCTTCCGTTAATTCAGGAGATCTGCTCATGGTCATCACATAATCAAGCGGGAGGTGCGCTATGCTTGATGCATTTTTTCAATTTATACAGAGTACCGGTTTTTATGGACTCAATTTTGGTGTTGTATTGATGATGGCAATCTCCTGCCTGCTCTTGTATCTGGCAATTGTCAAAGGATTTGAGCCTTTGCTGCTGGTGCCGATTGCCTTCGGAGTGCTGCTCACTAATCTACCATTTGCCGGATTAATGGCACCACCTGTAATGGAAATTACCGAAGAGGTCATTCATACCGTTGAGCCTGGTGGACTCCTCTACTATCTTTTTCAGGGAGATCATCTCGGCATATTTCCTCCACTTATTTTTCTTGGTGTCGGTGCGATGACGGATTTCGGCCCACTGATTGCCAACCCTAAATCCCTGCTGCTTGGCGCAGCTGCACAGTTTGGTATCTTTATAACCTTTATGGGAGCCATTGGCTCCGGATTGTTCACTGCACAGGAAGCGGCTTCAATAGGTATCATAGGAGGAGCTGACGGTCCCACCGCAATATTTCTCTCTTCAAAACTTGCTCCCCACCTTCTTGGTGCCATAGCTATCGCCGCCTATTCCTATATGGCGCTGGTCCCGATAATTCAACCTCCCATTATGCGACTGCTGACGACGAAAAAAGAGCGAATCATTAAAATGGAACAACTGCGGCATGTCTCTAAAAAAGAGAAAATTCTATTTCCAATTATCGTCACAATCGTTGTTTCACTCATCGTACCTCCTGCAGCGACACTTGTCGGTATGCTGATGCTTGGAAATCTCTTCAGAGAGTGCGGGGTGGTTGGACGACTTGAAGACACCGCTAAAAATGCGTTGATAAATATTATCACTATATTCCTTGGAGTAACCGTTGGTGCTACGGCCACTGCAGAACAGTTTCTCAAGGTGGAGACCCTGGCAATACTGACTCTTGGTATAATTGCTTTTGCAATTGGGACTGCATCGGGAGTCCTGATTGCCAAGTTGATGAACAAAGTGATGAATGTGAAAATTAATCCATTGATTGGATCTGCAGGGGTATCTGCTGTTCCCATGGCAGCCAGAGTATCCCAAGTCGTCGGGCAGAAGGAGGAACCCACCAATTTTCTCCTCATGCATGCCATGGGACCAAACGTTGCCGGTGTCATCGGCTCTGCGGTATCGGCAGGGGTTCTCCTTTCCTTGTTTGGTAACTGACCATGTCATTCAGCATCCAAATGTAACCCTCTTCAGTGTTGAATATTGGTCCCTGCTAATGCTTGCACGAAAATATTTATTTCCTCGCCCGGCTATTAAAGGAAGGCTCATTTAATATCTTGCCTTTCTTGCACTTCGATAGATCTGATTTAAAGTAATCCATTGAGATGTTATGGTTTCGTCTATAAGTGATTATTTCGCCAGGTAAAACAAAACAGAAAAAGGAGGACAGAATGGATTTCGATCACACGTACGCGGACTATATTGATGAAGAAGGTATTGCAGCTATTAAAGAACTGGAAAAGAAAACTGGTAAATATCTTTTAGCCTATTACGCTCCTCCTGGCCCCGCAAATATCGACCCAAAAGAACTCCAAAAGATAAAAGAGCTGGAATCGAAACTCTGCGTTCGATTAGTAGCGTATGAGAAACAATGAACATCAGTGAGATGAAGCTATAATTATATTTAACAAATTTTTTTAAGAGCGAGCTGAGCTGAGCTTGGGAGCAATTGATTATCTGCGTACCCAGGTCATGGGTCGATTTCAAGTTGCTTGAAGACTCCGTTGTCATTTTAGTACCGTTTATTTCGTAAAGCTCCAGTTCACCGGTAGATGATGCCCCTGCAGGACGTCCTTTTTCCGGTTAGACTCTACTCAAACTATTTCAGGGAGAGATTTTTTCTGGCTATCTGAGCAGGAAATTGAGCAGCGGTACTAACCGAGTTCTGAATTTCTTCTCTCCCCAAGTCAACTCATTCTTCGCAGCGACACTTCGCTTACCGATCACTCCAGGATTGCAGGAAAGGAGTCATGTTGATATTTTCATTCTTTTCGATCGGGAAAAAACGATCCGATGTCTCAATTTCCATTAATATCCGTTCTTCTTTGAGACCGCGAGAGGTCGGCCCGTGGTAGAATGCCACCTTCATATTTCCTCTGATCTGGTCAATTTTTAACTTGATGGTGACATCCTGGTATTTCCACTTGTAGGTGAACTGGTTATCTTTTGTGGATGTCTTGCTGTCGGGGAGGCCGTATTTTTCCTTCATGTGACCCTGGATCAGATCATATTTGTCAGGGGAATCTATGTTGATATAGACCGCATAAAACTTATCCTCGTAGAAACCGTAAATGACATCCCCTATCGTGACACCTTCAATACTGTAGGATTCACCCGGATTGGAGTAGAAGGTTATGCCCGCCTTGCTATACAACTGCTTTAATCCATCGTAATTGTAGATATCGTCGCCCCACTTGTAGCCCATGAAGCCTTCCTCGAGATCAGCCGCCCACGCACTGGTAAACAGGTGTAGAAAGGAGGCAAGGATAATAATTGCGATGTGAGATTTTTTCATGATCATTTCTC
This sequence comes from uncultured delta proteobacterium, assembly GCA_963776075.1. Taxonomy (GTDB): domain Bacteria; phylum Desulfobacterota; class Desulfobulbia; order Desulfobulbales; family Desulfocapsaceae; genus MADRE3. The sequence continues at coordinate 191,908 of CAVZLG010000015.1, read as the reverse complement.
CTGTTTTTACGATTTTTAGCCTGATCCGGTCAGTTTGCTCGTGCTTCCCTTGCAGTTGCTTGACTGCGCGGTTTTGTTTAAAGAAAATCTAATCCGAATCGGCATCGTATACTATGCATCAATTTGTAACTTCTGACAACACATTGGCTAAGAGATAATTTTCTTCACATCATTTATTCGTATTGCGTTCACACGAGTAAATGATAACAGATTCATTACGTGCAAGAGAATTGATGGGCGATAGGTTGCGATTATGCTCTCTAAGCACTCTCTGGGGCAGGTGTATTCAAGCGATATAAATACGTAACGGGAATGCACGAATTTGATGAAATATTTTGGGGCGATGTTGTTGTAAAAGGAGGGCTATCCGTTGAACTCGGCATGTTTATTAATATTTTTTAGAGGAGGTTCCAGTCTCGGGATAGCCCTTTTGTTATTTTTATTGTATCACATTTTTGATGGTTTGAGAAAATCGAAATTTTCCCAGGGGATTTGTGTCTCTAGCAATGCCGTGTAATTATAAATAACACCCTGAATATATATCATTTATTAGTACTATTCAATTTATGTTGCTGTATCCTGCTGTCGTCGCATCCTGCCAATCTTGAGTAGTTCGGCGATGTTTGCGGTTGGATCGATAACGGGTTCTATCTGGCCGCAAAGACACGTCATGATAGTGCAGACTCCCGGACCGTGACCCGCTCTCAGACAATCACTGTGAACAACAACACCGATAGAGACAGCGCCTTTCTTGTAAGCACGCCCATAAGCATTATCGTGATCAAGCAGGGCAACTATGTCTCCAAAGCGGATCTTGTCAAGCTGATACTGTGATACCGTTTCTGGATCGCTGGTCATAATGTCGTAGTCGCCGGTGGCGACATGGGGAGAACCTACGCCTGAGCCCATACAAGCCGCAGGGGCGAACGTAGTCACAGGAACAATCAGTTTGCCGTCTTGCTTTTTGATAGCCATCTTGAGAAGAAGATCCGGGTCAAGATTAAAAAGTTTAATCTCAGGAAAATCGGTAAGTTTCAAGCCCTGACCTCTGCTGTACACGATGATCTTGTCGTCGTAGGTCATTTTCTCCATGGCAGAAACTGGAAAGTCAACTATCAGGTGTTCAGAACCACCATGTTTGCCTATCACGACACCTTCAGTACCTTCTGCCTTGCCGCTAACTATCATTGCCCTGTTGCCGATACAGCCATAGATCTGCAGTGAATCGTTGGGAAAGTCGAGCCTTTTCTCGGCATTGGAGTTACAACTCACTCCTGGTTCAATATGGTCTCCTGCAAGCTCAAAGGCCGAATCTCCAACCAGGACATTGAGTGTAATGCCACCAATGGATGGGAGAATGAAGGGTACACCATTGTGATCAACCTGAAAAATTCCCCTTGTTCGAGGTTGACCTGGCTGGCATTGTAGGAGCATTTCAACTATTTTATGTCGGTTGGTTTTAAGGATCATCTTGTCATACCCATACTTTGATTCTCCATCATAATTACAGTGCGGTTAATATCTTTATAAAGCTGATCAGACTGGTTATGAATGCAACAATTTTTATGGAACGATAGGGGGCCTACGACAAATTCTGCATTAACTTCTCAAAAGTTTCTTTTGTATTATCAACAGGAATATTAAATCTATCAGCATATCGAAGGATTGTTCCCCCAAACAAGTCCCATTCGCTCTTCCTGCCTTTTGTTTCAACATCTCTTTGAAATGATGTTTTTGTTTCAAAAGGAAATTGGTTGGCCTTTGAAAAGGAAGTTTCTACAATGTCAGAAGGAAGTTGTATCTTGAGAGCCTTTGCAATCAGCTCGATTTCCCGCATAATATTTTTTACAAGAATGCCAAGGTTCTTATCCTTTGCGACTTCACCAATTGTTTTGTTATAGGTCGCGGTTACCAGCGCATAAGAGGCGATGAAAATATATTTTTTCCAGATTTCAACATTCACGTCCTCAAAATATTCAATCAAAATACCTGCATTTTTAAATAGATCAAAAAGTCTTTCAGGATAAAATGCAGGATTCAACGGATCTTTGCCAATTAATATCTGGCCACTGCCTCCTTTTTGAAAAATGATACCGGGGGATTCTATATGAGTTCCCAAATATAAACAGGCAGGTAAAATATATCCTTTTTGTAAATGCTGCCGGATTCGGTCATAAATGTCAGCACCATTTAAAAGTGGCAGAATTATTGAGTCTTCGTCTGTAATTTTGATCACGTCCTTGATCGCATTCTCTAAATCATAACCCTTGACTGATACAACAACAATTTCAAAAACAGGTAATGTATCAACAGTATCAGTACAAAAATCGGGTTTTACCAAAAGCTCTTCTTTTCCACCTTCTTTTTTCAGAAGCAAGCCTTTTTCTAAAATGGCTTCTTTATGCTTACCCCTTGCGATAAAGTAAACATTTCCATTGCCGACCTTGTCCAAATATTTGGTGAGTAGCGCGCCATAGTATCCACCTACTCCGCCAACTCCATAAAAACATATGTTCATTTATCACTCTTTTATTTAAGGATTATTCTCATTATCCACTATCATTAATGACAAGGTACACTAAAGGTATGTATAAATGCACGTGTCAGCATGTTTTGAGCCGAAGAGCAATCCTGTTTACATCATTTTCCAATGGTATTATCAACATAGCTGAGTGTTTTACTCAAACTATATAACGCAGGTTCTCTCCTTTAAGCTGTAACTACAAGAAATACAGTCATATTTCAAGATATAAGGTGAATAAATAGTCAGGCCTTGTGGTTTGGTAAAAGCTTGATGAGGGATTCCAAGATGTATCTATTCATCTTCCGGTGGTTTAGAACATACACCTTATGCTGGAGCACCTTCTTACCTCTTGTCAGGTAATGAAGTCTTGAACTTTCTATTTCTGATTCCAGGTTAATCAAAAATTGTCTTTAGTTTTAGCAGTATATCTATGATATACTATAATTTCTAAATCTGTATGTTTACTTTTGGATACACGGGGCAGTTGTTTCGATATAAAAAGGCATGCATGAGGTGATATGGGGGATGACGCGCATAGATTTGAGAAGGTAGAAGTGAATTTGTTGAAATCAAGGTGGAACGAAAAGATTTCTGAGGAAGAGGGCAGTGCCTTAACCAATATGATTCGGCTGTTGAAGACCGAATGCAGAAGAGGTAATCCAAACCGGCCTTTAAAGTTGGACTTAAGGGGAATTCTCCTGCTCAATGAAGATTTATCCGATCTCGATCTGTCAGGATATGATTTCTCTTATGCCAATCTTAACTCATCCAAATTAACAAGAACAGTTTTCAGCTATGCAACATTTCACAGGACAAGCCTTGAAAAGAGCATTCTGGATGAGTGTGAATTTATCGGCTCGGATCTGAGCCATGCCAGTTTGAATGAATGCAGTGCAGAGAGGTGCGGATTTGGTGGAGCAGACCTTAGCCATACGAGTATTATCAGTGCAAATCTCAGTGGCGCAACCTTAAGCCGTTCAAAATTGGTCAGTGCGGATTTGAGGGCATCTAATTTTGAAAAAGCGCGGCTCTCTGAAGCGGATCTATCAGGAGCGATTTTTACACGTGCAAAAATGGTAAAAAGTGATCTAAAACTGAGCAATGTGAATGGTACCGATTTTGAGATGGCTGATATGCGAAGCTGCCGGTTGACGGGAATAAAAAACTTTAAACGGGCAAATTGGATTGGTGCAGATATCAGGGGGCTGGATTTAAGGGGAGCGTATCTTGTCAGACGGTATATTGCAGATGAGAATTATCTCTTTGAATTTCGATCCAATTCTCGCTTCAACAGGGCTGTTTATCTGGTCTGGCTGGTAACCTCTGATTGCGGAAGAAGTCTTCTGAGGTGGTTTGTGTTCCTGCTCGGTGCCACGCTAACCTTCGCGGCCATATATGCTTTAGTGGATATAGATTTTGGTGATTATCAGACTCCCTTTTCACCCATATATTTCAGTTTTGTTACATTGACGACACTGGGGTATGGAGATGCTCTTCCGGCATCTCTGACGGCACAGATCTTTGTGACACTGCAGGCTATTACTGGCTACATGGGCCTGGGGGGGTTATTGAGTATTTTGGGTAACAAAATGGCCAGGCGGGCAGAATAAATTAAGCCAAGGTGTTGTATGTTCTCTTTTTTTAAAAACAGGGTTGATCCAAAAGTAAAACTGAAGAAAATATTGAAAGGGTATGAGCTGCCGTCATTTCCAACTGTAATAATGGAAATCTTACAGAAAATCAGAAGTCCGGATTCATCTGCATCGGATATCGCCCGGTCACTTTCGCTCGATCCGGCTCTTTCGGTGCGTCTCTTAAGCATTGCCAATTCAGCTGCATTTTCGCCCATCAAAAAAGTTGAAAACCTGTCCCAGGCAATTGCTCTCGTGGGGTTCTCTCAGCTGGAATCTCTGGTTTTGGGTGTCGGAATTGCCAAGGGGATGCCAAAACAGGTATGCCAGTGGTATGATCCGGCAGAGTTCTGGCTGGCTTCAGCGAAACGGGCGATGCTGGCTCATGAACTTGCAAGAGTCATTTGCCCGGCTAAGGAGTCTGAATGTTTTACTGCAGCGTTCCTGCAAGATATGGCTCTCCCGTTTCTCGCCTGTCAGAGAAGTGATGATTACGATCCGATTTTTAAAAAATGGCATCTTGAAGGTGGTGATCTTTCCCGATTGGAGCGAGAGGTTCTTGAGTGGGACCATGCAGAAGTGGCTACTTGGATTTGTAGCGAATGGGGGCTACCCGAAAACATTGCCCTGGCAATTAAAACCCATCACCAGTCATCTGCAGATATCGATTATGAACCTCTGGGGCCTGTAAGGTTGGTCTCCTTTTTCAGGGAGGATGAATCAAATGACGGGCTGGATGAAATGATTGGAGAAGCCGAGGCAGTTTATAATGTTTCTGAGGAAAAAATGCAGACCCTTATCGAATCGAGCTTTGAAAGAGCGAAGGGTCTTGCTCAGATGATCTCACGTGCCTAACCTACAGTTTCCAAGAATTAGAAGCCTCAATAATATAGACTGTCTGTCATGTTGATATGTACCCTATAAATATTCTGTTGATAGCTAAGAGAAACAGGAACTGTATTAATTTGCATATTTTTTTAAATGGTTAATATTGCCAATGGTAATCTCCTAAGATATTTTTTTGGTTTCTGCGTAGAATTTTTTAACAATAATTCAATTACTGGAGAAGCGATTGGGGAGTGAAGGCCAGAAAAATTAATTTTATGTTTGATTGTCAATTTTCACCTTTGCCAGATCAGACCGTAATTAGTTTTTAAAGTTCTTTTTCATAAAAGTATTCCGCGTCAATTACTTTAATGGAGCAGCTATTTACTTGCAGCTAGTGCCACTCTTTTTTAGGTGAACCCGTGATTTGTAACTCATAAAACCATCATTTGATTTTATTAGGTAGAATAGAATTTCTTTTCGATCTGAAACTTTGACAGAACACTACTGTCTCTGACAATTCCGAAGTTTACATCTTCTTTTTATTTCTTATTGTTTAATTGCGAGTTCTTATAATTTTCAACGCTCAACTGGTATCGACAAGATTGTTCGATCCTAAGCCAAAATCCCAAAGGAGGCTGATATGTATAAAAAAATCATGGTTCCATTGGATGGTTCAAAGCTGGCAGAATGCGTCCTTCCACACGTGGAGGAATTTGTAGCAGGTTTTAAGGCGGAAACTATTATTTTTGTGAGGGTTATAGAACCTGCACCGGCCCGTTATTCTGAAATACGCAGCACAACCAACCCACATGCATATGAAAACATTCGGAAAGAAGTAGAGACGATTGAGGAAGCGAGAAAGTTATCCGCTAGAAGTTATCTTAATGAGGTGATAAGCAGAGTTAAACGGAATGGAATTAATTTCAAAGCCTATGTTCTTATAGGGCCGGTAGCCGACAAACTTGTTGACTATGTCGATGCCAACGAGATCGACTTGGTACTCATAGCAACCCACGGGCGTTCAGGTATAAGTCGCTGGGTACGAGGAAGTATTGCCGACAGGGTTTTACGGTCTGCGCGCGCTCCGGTATTAATAGTTCGAGCAGACGGCAGCATGAGTGAAGAGAAGGTCTAAAACGTTTGTCATATTATTAATTTTATTGAAATAATAAGACACGGGCAAAACAGAGAACCAATCTCATTTTTGGGTTGTTTATACATAGAAGCTTGAGGTTGTACTGTTCGGCCATTAAGATGCCATGTACACGGCATCTTGCAACATTTTTGCCAGGGATACGGTTGACCGTGTGAGATGGGCCTCGTAGTCGGGCTTCCCCTCTGCGGGCGGTTGGTGTATTTGGCTAAACTATGGAAGATGTATTATTATTACATTAGTAGAGGGGCTATCCCGAGACTGGAACCTCCTATAAGAGACAATATAATTAAACAAGCCGAGTTCAACGGATACCCCTCCATTCACAACTGAAGCCCAACCCTGCATCCAACTGACCCTAATAAGCGGTTTCTAATGTTGTACTCTTGTTACTGTACATCGTGATTGATTGACAGACTAACCTCGACGTATCATTCCCTCCTCAACCTCCAAATTTCTAAACAGCATCTGACATTTTTCTTACTTTTGGTCAGATGAAGTTAGATTTTATATTATTTTTAATGCGGAAATGTTTCAGAGAGAGGGGGGATGCCTGTGGAAAGGTTCTAAATCTGTCGGAAACAGGCCTGTCGTATATTATACGTTGTGCTCAAAACCATTGACGCATTCCGCCAAAGTAATTACAATATAATTACAAAGTATAAAATATGAAAAGGAGGTTCTATAATGAAAGCGTCGATAATTAAAATTGGAAATTCTCATGGGTTGCGTATTCCTAAACCTATTCTCGATCAGTGTGGTTTTGAAAATGAAGTTGAAATTGAAGTTATTAATCAGGAACTTATAGTAAAATCCCCCAAACAATTACGTAAAGATTGGGAAGCTTCGTTCAAGAAAATGGCATCGAATAAAGATGATCAACTCATTGAATTTCCATCTACTGACTGGGAATATGAGGAATGGGAATGGAAATAAATCGATTCCAAGTTTTTCTTGTTAATTTAGATCCTACTGTAGGGCATGAGATAAAAAAGACAAGGCCGTGTTTGGTGATATCCCCAAATGAAATGAATCATCATATTTCAACTGTCATCGTCGCTCCTATGACAACAAAAGGACGAAAGTACCCAACAAGAATCAGCTGTTCATTTCAAGGCAAGAAAGGGCAGATAGTATTAGATCAAATAAGAACTATAGATAAAAGACGACTTGTAAAAAAGTTGGGCACAATAAATAAAACTACACAATTAAAAACATTGAATCTGTTACAAGAACTATTTGCAAAATAACAAATTATTCTTTTTGAGAAGAAATAAAAGCACAACCAATCGTTGCAGCGGACTCGCGTGATCGCTGACCACTGAACTCCACGTTGATATTGCCAGCACAAATATCTCTAATTTCTTAATTTTCTTAATCACGACCTTCTTCCTTTATCTCTTCAACTTCCTATCAGCAAATCACTTGCCCCTGTCCAACAGTAGGTTTACACAGGAACAGTATTAACTAACGAGAAAAAACGGAACTGAAACCTTCGAATTGGCAATATCAGCAGATACCCTTGTCCAAGCTCGATCGCGTCGCCGATACCACGGGAGCTATGACTGACTCAATTCACTCATTCTGTCGAAGTGTCGCAACTCGAACCTTTGCCTTCTTCGGGCAGACTATGTTCCATATCTCTCTGAGAGCAACAGTTTCATTTCCTTGTTCCCGTAGGCCACGACGGATTGATTTTGACAGGCCACTTTTTTCTCAAGGTGAGTCACAAATGCCTGCGCGACTTCGTCCTGTCGGATGTTCCCCCAACCAATAAAATCGGGTATAAAGTGAGTTAGCGCGGTAAGCCATCTGGGTGTGTGTATATTGCCTACGATCATTCCGGGCTTGAAGACAGCCAGTTTTTTAAATCCGACCTCAAGTACTGCTTTATACTTTTTCCCCATCACACGAAAGCCCTTGATTCTCGAGGCTGCATGGGACTCTTTGACACCGACAGCAGTTAAGAGCTCAAAGACCTCTATCCCAGCAGCTTTGCAGCCTCTCGCATATTTACCCAACATGTTGACCTCGACCTCGATCATTTGCTCTTCGTTCATCAAAGCAGTCCCACTCCCGATTCCTATGCAACTGATAGAGACGTCATGGCCTTGGGCAATCTCTTTCACAATCTCCTCAAATTCGGGTGAACTCGTGTCAACCACGACCTGTTCGACCTTAGCTTCGTCTTGCATGGAAGCAACGGTTCGTCGGCCAAGCATGGTCAGTTTAGAGCACACATCGCTCTTGAGCAGCTCGCGAGCAACGGCCCCACCGACTTCGCCACTTCCACCAAAAAGTATACACTTCATTGAATCATTCCCTTAAATGTCTTGAGAACTGGTATGGCACTGGTGTCTCATTAGTGAGAAACGCATTCTACCAATCTAACGCCAGCTTAAAGGACGAGCTTGTCGCGAGTCCTTGCCAGATACATAGCATTTGGCAGGTTTGAGGCGCTTTATAATGTTATACATAAAGAACATTTCCCGAGCAACATGAATGATTTCAAAACAGTATCTTGCAGTATTTGATTGAAGATCAGCACCGGAAACCTCAAGCGAACAGAAGTAATTCTCCGTGAAGGTCCTTCCTGTGAAGTTTCTGTTTTGAGTGGACGAATGATTTGTAGATCGGAATTTGAAGAGATACAGTAACTAAAATAGAAGCACTGACAGGATATCCGAACCTCGATGTGGCAATATTAGACCTGTATCACAGGCTGTTACAAGGATGATAGATTTATCCAGAGTTTTGGTAAAGCTCATCACCGATTGCGACTGGCAATCCAGTGAATGCTGTCATTATGAAAAGAAACTGTTGGAACGTGTATTTATTTTCTTTTTAAGCACGTTTCAGCTTAACAATAATTTCAGACTATCTGCCTTAAATTTAGTGCAATCCCTATCACCAAATACCATGTCAACTATTAATTAATCTTTGACATTCTTCTCGCCCTGAAGAATGGTTAAAAAGAAGGTTAACCGATCAACTGCCAGGGAGAAATTGACCAGAGCGATCTAGATCTTCAAGGAAATACGGTACTGAAGGGAAGTATAAGGAAACTGTTTAAGGCTTAATCCTATTGATTAAGGGGATTCTTATGAACCAGGACAACTACCGACGTCTGGCAAAACATCTGGACAACATGCCGGCCGGCTATCCATCAACTGAATCGGGTGTGGAAATACGTATCTTACAACGTCTGTTTTCACCTGATGAAGCTGCACTGGCCACCCATTTGACGCTACTTCCAGAAGATGCACGGGTTGTGGCACGGCGGGCCAAGCAGCCTGTTGACGAAGTAGCCCAACGCTTAGCCAAAATGGAGCAAAAAGGCCTCATTTTCAGTAAACATTCCAGATCGGGCAGTGCGCCAAAGTACCAAGCCGCGCCGTTTGTCGTAGGGATATGGGAGTTCCAGGTCGGCCGCTTAACGCCGGACCTAGTGCGCGATTTTGAAGAATACCTCCCCCATCTGATGCCAATCTGGGAGAAAACGCCACAGATGCGCACAATCCCTGTCGGAAAGAGTATTGGCACGCAGATGAAAATCCTGCCCTACGAGCAGGCCGAGGCGATTGTCAGCAGCCAAGACTTAATTGTGGTTGCCCCCTGCATTTGTCGTCAGGAGCGACAGTTGATGGGCGAAGGATGCGGTAAGCCGCTTGAAACATGTCTCTCGTTCGGTTCTGGGGCAGCTTTTTTCCAACGAAATGGGCTGGGGCGGCCTATCGATCAGGAAGAGGCACTGGCCATCTTGCGGCAGGCCAATGAGGCGGGGCTGGTTTTACAGCCTGGCAATTCGAAACAATCCGGGTTCATTTGCTGCTGCTGCGGTGACTGCTGTGGCGCTCTACGTATTTTGAAGCAGCATCCCCAACCAACCAGGGTGTTGTCATCTGCTTTTTTTGCCAAAGTGGATAAAGAATTGTGCATTAGTTGTGGCGTTTGTGAGACACGTTGTCAGATGGAGGCATTAGATTTTAATGATTCGGCGCCAGTAGTGAATCTAGATCGTTGCATCGGTTGCGGTTTATGCGTCCCGACCTGCCCCAGTGAGGCCATTATATTGGAAAGGAAGTCAGCATCAGAGCAACCGAACATCCCCGCCAACACCGCTATGACTCACATCCAACTAGGAAAAGCTCGCGGCAAACTTAGTAACTATGATCTGGTGATGCTGGCCGTACGATCAAAAGTAGACCGGCTGCTGGCAAAGAAGTAGTCGGTCAGCTTATAAGTATTTCAGTAATTCGGTCTAAAGAGACCGGTTGGGAGGCGCCAAACATATCTGAGGTTCTCAGTGCCAACCTAAAGGTTTTCTCAACTTTTCAAGGTTAGGAATAGTTCCTTTATCTCTTCAAATTCCGATCAGCAAATCACTTGTCCACTCTAAACAGTAACTTCACAGCATCCCAACCGGGGCAAAAAAATTCCGGCATTTATTATAAAAGTAACAAAAAGAACATTTGTTGAATAATCAACAAGTTATTGACTTTGTTGTTTGAGAGGAAACATTTAAAGATTAGGCGTTTCTTGAATATGGGGAGGTTTGTTTACTCAGAAGTCTTGGATCTTATTCGTTCAAACTCCTGCTTATTGGGCAGGCTATGATCACCCCAATTGCATTTGCTATCATTTGAGTTTGTACTAAAGGCTGAGATCAGTTTCCTAAGATTGCATGATTTGCATTGAGGACAGCAGATTTTTTCTTGCATCTTTGTTAATTCTTCAAATTTATTACTACAATCTCTACACTCAAATTCAAAAATCGGCATGGGCTCTTCCTTTTAGTATTATCCAAGCGGATTGATTTTTTTGACCTTAGGTGTTATCCCGCAGCCGAACGTATAATAGGCGACTGTCCTGATATCTCACGAATATCAAGATATAACGATTATACCATGAATAAACAGTATCTTAGCGAAAACAATTTTAACAATCCTTGTTGGCCTTGATAACCTCAATGCAAAGGGCTATTGCAGAGATTAATACTCAAAATCTGCTCCTTCTGGGCCACCCCCTGGGGTATTGTAATTATGCCGTTGGATTTATACACCTCTCTGTATGAACAAATTGAACCATCAAGGCTTGTATAATTAGTCCACACTCCTTGGCGTTAACCCTCGTCATACTTTCTTTGTGGGAGAGCCGTCCGTTAAACTTGGGGAGGTTCAGTCTGACCCTGATGATACATTCTTTAATCGAAACGGTTGTTTACCATAACTTCATCCAGCGACAGCTGACCGGGTCTAGGCCATGAGTCTTTGGTTCCCTTGCCGATTGCAATCATGAAAGCAATACTATGTTCTTCGGGCAGGTTGATGATTTTAGCGACCGCGTCATAATCAAAGCCGTCCATTGGGCAGCTCTGGTAGCCCAGTTCCAAGGCCATTAACATGATCGTCTGCCCGGCCAGCCCACAAGAGCGCATGCCCTCGTCACGCTCAACCTGCGGTTTATCGCGATAATAGACATCGATCGCCGGTACCAGGAAATCCTGTACTTCCTGTGGTGCGTTACGCCAGTATCGTTGCGGGTCACGTTGCCAGGACTTGTGGTCGAAGCACAACACCAACAACTCGGAGGCATCGGTGACCTGTGCCTGGTCCCAAGCTACAGCGCGAATCGCTGTGCGCTGCTCCGGGTCAGTGACACGTACGAAGCGCCAGTTTTGAATATTGAAAGCTGTAGGTGCAAGAATAGCATGCTCAATCAACTTCAGAAAAGTTTCCTCTGGTATTTGATGATCTGGGTCGTACCATTTGATTGCACGCCGTGCGCGTATCGCTTCATCAACTTGCATAATTTAAATCTCCTCACTGGTAGTGTGGTTATTGAATCAAATTGCTGCAAAGGTCCGACCTGATTTGCTTTGCTTTTCTCATACCAGGAAACCCAATATCTTTTACGGTATGTATTTAGAAGACTATTGGCAATATTAATCTTTTTCTTAAATATGAACATTTTAGGAGTTCCTGTGAAGCTAACGTTTGGCAGGAGGCGGTGATCTGCTCAAAGGAATTTAAAGAGATACATGAATAAGATCAATTTAGGATAGATGGCTCTGGAATTAGGGTTTGAGCTGGTAACGTTAGGAAGCTGAAATGGTATTGGACCGATTTAACGGGGGGAGGTCACTTGTACCGCACGCAGAGAAACCCTCCATTTTTCAGACAGGAGAATAAATATTGGTGAAATTTTCCTATCATTCATGATACTTTCTCTGTAAGTTCCACAGCTGTTCTCCTGTCTTTCTATCTGCAAATAAATGCAAATCGAAACAGCTATGACGATTCACGAACCGATTTGAATAGAACCTTTGAAAAGGCCTCTACAGTGGTCAGAGTCTGAACAACCAATAAGTGTGCAATGCCAAGACAAAGAGTTAAATGTTTTGTCCGCTGTGTTTTTTATGAAAAAAAGTCGAGCGCAGCGGCAGTCTCTAGGAGGCTTGAGCCTTTTCACATGCTGCATTTGTTTCTGCTGGTATCTTTGTTCTTTTTTGCTTTCCATCCAAACACTTACGCAAATGAACTGAAAGAAAAGAAAAGCGTTCTTGTTATTTTCACTTCTCAGAGTGATCTGCCGGTATACCCCGTGATAGAACAAGGCATCAAGCAGGGGTTAGGAGCAGGCACGGAATTTGATATTGAGTATTTCATCGAATATATGGATTCCTACCGCAATCCCGATCAGGAGCATAACCAGTTATTGAGTGATTTATACCACCACAAGTTTTCCAAGAAAAAGATCGATCTGATAATCACCTACGACGTGCCCTCACTTGAGTTTGTTATTGCCCACCACGATGATTTTTTTCAGAACATCCCCGTTGTCTTCACCGGCATCACGCGGAAAATCATAGAGAGTCTAAGTTTACCCCCTGGAATTACTGGTGTCCTTGCGGATATTGACTACGCCGGGCTGTTGAATACGGCACTCGAAATCCATCCGGAGACACGCCACGTTGCGGTTGTCAATGGTGCATCCCCTGCCGATCTGTTCTTAGAAAAGGGTTTCCGCCAGGCATTTGAGCCGTATACCAAGCAATTCGACTTCATGTATCTGACTCGTTTGCCGTTTGCTGAAATTGAGGAAAAAGTCAAAAATCTGCCTGAGCAGACGGTGATCCTCTTTTACCTCCTTTGGCAGGATGGTAACGGCAAGGCCTTCGTTCCCCGGCAGGCTGCTTCCATCTTGGCGAAAGAAGCCAATGCGCCGGTGTATGGCTGTCTGGATTCCTATTTCGGTGACGGTATCGTCGGCGGGAGGATGTTCAGTATGGAAATGATAGGGGTAAGGGCCGGCGAGATGGCTTTACGCATATTAAGAGGCGAAAAGCCATCAAATATTCCCATGTCAAGCCAGGGCACGACAATTAATAAGTTCGATTGGCGGCAGTTTAAACGCTTCGGAATCCGAGAGGATCGATTACCACCCGACAGCATCGTTCAGTTTAAGACCTACACCTTCTGGGAGAGCTACCGCTGGTATATCGCTGCCACCTTTTTTGTTCTTTTAGCCCAAAGCGGACTGATCTTTTACCTGATGATGGCGCGAAGGCAACGTCACAGAGCCCAGTTGCAACTCGCTGAACGTTTGGATTTTGAAAAGATGTTGTCCACCCTCTCGGCCCGCTTCGTCAACCTGCCGTCTAATCGTATAGATACAGAAATAAAACACGTACTGGAATCAATCGGTAATGCCCTCAATGTAGATCGGGTGAGTGTTTTTGAAATATTAGAAGAAGATAAACGATTTCATCTTGTTAATGCACACAATCATATCGTTACCGCCACACTGCCTTCTGAATATGAATTTGATCAACTCCCGTGGATCAATCAAAAATTGATGCAGGGGGATATATTTACCCTTTCCGATCTTGCCGACCTGCCTGAAGAAGCCGAAGACGACCGTAATTTCCTTGACGGCCTGGGCGTTCTGTCATTGGCCCTGATACCCTTGTCGACAGAAAAGAAAATTATAGGCACACTGTCTCTCACTATGTTGAGACACCGTCAAGAATGGCCGCAGGAGCTTTTACGACAATGTCGTTTGGTCGCTGAAATTCTGAGCAATGCAATGGTACGCAAACATCATGAAAAAACATTGCAGTGGGCCGAAGTTAAATATCGGGTGGTCGCTGATTTCACTCATGACTGGGAGTACTGGTTTAACGCTGACGGGTCCCTTGAATATGTCTCTCCCTCCTGTGAGCGCATCAGCGGCTACTCGCCCAGAGAATTCCTGGATAACCCTGCCCTTTTTAGAGATATTATCGTCAAGGAAGATCAGGATGAATGGGACAGTCATTATTGTGATTCCCGTCATGAACTGAAATCTTGCACTATTCAATATCGGATTCAACGGCGGGATGGCCAAATCTGCTGGATTGAACACAGTTGCCAACCAGTTATTGATCGCCAAGGTTCATTGCATGGTTTTCGAGCAGGCAACCGCGATATTACTATCCGTAAACGGGCAGAAATCGACCTCCTTAGCGCCTATACGGAGATCACGCAATTAAAAAATCAGCTTGAGGCGGAAACTGCTTATCTGCAGTCAGAAATCAAACTTGAACACAATTTCGATAACATTATCGGCAACAGTGCTGCTCTCAAGTATGTACTGTTTAAAGTGGAACAGATCGCCTCTACTGAGAGCAACGTTTTGGTACTTGGTGAAAGCGGGACTGGTAAGGAATTGATTGCCAGGGCGATCCACAACAAAAGTCCGCGCAATGTCCGCGCCCTGGTAAAAGTCAATTGTGCTTCTCTGCCGTCTGATTTGATTGAAAGCGTGTTGTTCGGCCACGAACGGGGCGCCTTTACAGGGGCTCAGAAGCGACAACTGGGACGCTTTGAGATCGCTCACGGCACCACCATTTTCTTAGATGAAATAGGGGAATTACCACTTGAAATGCAAGCAAAGCTGTTGGGAGTACTCCAGGATCGTGAATTTGAGCGCCTTGGCAGTTCCCGCACAATCAAAGTCGATGTACGGGTGATTGCGGCCACTAATCGGAACCTGGAAGAGGAAGTTCTCCAGGGGCGTTTCAGGGAAGATCTCTTCTTTCGTCTGAATGTCTTTCCAATCACGGTCCCGCCACTGCGGCGACGCGTCGAAGATATCCCTCTGCTGGTCCAATTTTTTGTTGAAAATGCTGCTAAACGATTGGGCAAATCTATTGAAAATATACCGCAGAGTGTCATGCAAATGTTACAGGCTTACTCCTGGCCCGGTAATATTCGGGAACTGGAAAACGTGATCGAGCGTGCGGTAATCAATACTTCCGGGCCGAAACTGCGCTTGGCTGATGACTTATCCATACCAGCTTGTAAAAAAATGAGTCCAACCTTGAAGAGCCTGCAGGAGATTGAGAAGGATCATATTCTGGAAGTGCTCCAGTTTACCAAATGGCGTATCGAAGGAGACAAAGGTGCATCGCAGATTCTTGCCATGAATCCTTCTACGCTACGCTCCCGTCTTCGCAAGCTTGGTATTCAAAAACCTTAGATTATCCTGCAGAGGATAAACATTCGATAGCATATTCCTGTCAAAACAAGTTCTCTCCGGGCACGGATAAAGTCCAACAACTTCCACTGAAAACAGAGTCGTTCAGCGGAACACCTTAAAAGACAACTAACCTGGCTGTGACTGTTAATCCAATGCTCCAGATTGGTTCAAGCAGGCTCCTGAGCTGCAACTCGTTTGTGAAGGACCTGATTGGACGCAAATGGAATGCTGGTGAACGGTTACTGAAAAACAAATATTCCGCGATATTTAACAGGTCCTTGATATTTCGTGGGGGAAACTGGTCGTCTCAAAAAAGACGCCAAAGCTCATTCCTGGGATTTATTTTCAACAAATTCGGCAACAAAAACAATAATCAATCAAACAATTAGATCAGGTACAAATATTGCGAAGGTGTAGATGACAGTTCATGTCCCTAATTTTCTGGTTTCAACTTTTTCAAAGATCATCAAGTGGCCGAGAATCCAATTGGTTATCATTCTAATCAAAATGAAAGTGTTGCCTGTAAAACGTAGAGAGCTTCTGCAAACGATCAGCTCAATCGTTGAACAGGTTCGAAATGAAAGTGGTTGCCTTAAGGCAGTCTTTTTCCAGAATGTCGAAGATGACAATGAGCTTCTGCTTATAGAAGAGTGGTCGACCCGAAAAGACTCTGATGCCCATCTGGACTCAGATCTCTTTACAGTTTTAAAGGGAGCCGAAGGTCTCATGCGTCAGCCACCGGAAATTGTCATTAGTGCGGTTGACCAGTAGACGGAATTTGAGGTCTAAATTAAAGAACTTCACGAAAAGGAGGAAAAAAGTGAGAATATCATCAACAAGAACTTTTTTGCTAGGGGTTGTTGCCTGTTGCACAGCGCTGGCCTGGCCGGTCTCGCCAATAGAGGCCGCTGACAGCAAACCTAATATCATACTCATCGTGTCTGACGACACCGGCTACGGTGATCTCGGCCCCTATGGTGGTGGTGAAGGGCGCGGCATGCCAACGCCGAATATCGACCGTTTGGCGAGCGATGGGATGACGCTGTTTACGTTCTACGCTCAGCCGAGCTGCACACCAGGCCGGGCGGCGATGCAGACCGGCCGTATCCCAAACCGCAGCGGCATGACCACCGTGGCCTTTCAGGGTCAGGGCGGCGGACTACCCGCGGCGGAGTGGACGCTGGCCTCGGTACTGAAGACCGCGGGCTACAACACCTTCTTCACGGGCAAATGGCACCTCGGCGAGGACGACTACGCGCTACCGAACGCGCAGGGCTACGACGAGATGAAGTATGCCGGCCTCTACCACCTCAACGCCTACACCTATGCGGATCCGACATGGTTTCCAGACATGAGTCCGGAGCTGCGCGCCATGTTCAAGAAGGTGACCAAGGGTGCTCTGTCAGGTAATGCAGGCGAGAAGCCGGTTGAGGAATTCAAGATCAACGGTCAGTATGTGGACACACCTGATACAAGTACGGCTGAGTACCCGGATGGCGTCGTTGGGATTCCGTTCTTCGACGGCTACGTGGAGAAGGCGTCCATTGACTACCTCGACAAAGCATCGAAGTCGAAGACACCGTTCTTCATGAGCATCAATTTCATGAAGGTGCACCAGCCGAATATGCCGCACCCTGACTACGTCCACAAGTCTCTTTCGAAGAGCAAGTACGCGGATTCGGTCGTGGAGCTGGATTCTCGGATCGGGCGGATAATGGACAAAGTGCGTGAGCTCGGTCTCGACAAGAACACGATGGTCTTCTACACCACCGACAATGGCGCCTGGCAGGACGTCTACCCGGACGCCGGGTACACGCCGTTCCGCGGCACCAAGGGTACCGAGCGTGAGGGTGGTAACCGGGTTCCGGCGATCGCCTGGATGCCGGGTAAGATCAAGGCCGGTGTGAAGAACCACGACATCCTGGGCGGCCTTGACCTGATGGCCACGTTCGCCTCCATTGCCGGTGTGGAGCTTCCGGAAAATGACCGCGAGGGTAAGCCCATCGTCTTCGATAGCTACGACATGTCGCCCGTCCTGTTCGGCACCGGAAAGAGTGATCGAAACGAGTGGTTCTACTTCACCGAGAATGAGCTGACGCCCGGCGCCGCACGTGTCGGAAACTACAAGGCCGTGTTCAATCTGCGTGGCGACAACGGCCAGGCAACTGGCGGCCTCGCCGTGGATACCAATCTTGGTTGGAAGGGTCCGGAGTCGTATGTCGCCACAGTGCCCCAGGTCTTCGACCTATGGCAGGACCCGCAGGAGCGCTACGATATTTTCATGAACAACTACACAGAGCGAACCTGGACACTGGTGACGATCAGCGAGGCGATCAAGAAGAAGATGGAAACCTACGTGAAGTACCCACCCCGGCCGTTGCAGAGTATGAGTTACTCGGGCCCGGTCACGCTCAGCTCCTATTTCCGCTTCCAGCACATCCGCGAGCAGCTCGAGAAGGAGGGCGTCAAGATTCCGATTCCCACCGGAAATTAGGATTCAGTAATCCACCCCCGGGCGATTCATGGCGACGCAGGCGCCATGAATCGCGGTGCTGACGCGATAATTTTTTTTTATCTGAGTCTCGTTGCTTCGCCTGGCGAACATTTTGTACCAAAATCGCAACTGGCAATGTGAGAGATGGAACTCATATCAATAACCACAGAACCCGATTTGGTTCGATTTTGTCGCTCATAACCTTCAGCCGCTTTTAGAGGTTAGCTGGTCTTGGCAAGCTTACCGAAAATAAACTCACAAATGCAACCCACCCTTTAAATATTACTCAAACTGCGATTTAAATACCTCGAATTCAAGCTTCAAGTTTTGTAAATCCTGGTGTAGTGCATCTATTTGCTGTTGTAAATCACCTGAGCGGTCATTCTCTTTGCGCACAATTACCGTATCAGGTTCCCGTCGATTGTCGCCTTTAACAATAGTTTCATCTGGTTCTCCGCTTAAAAGATGTGTATAGCGAGATTCTTTGCGACCGGGTTGCCGTGGGAGTTTCTTGACCAGCCTTGTATCTTCGAGTGCAGACAGTGTTTCCTGGACCTCCTCCAGATCCTTAAAAGAGTAGAGGCGTTCTGTACGGCTACGAATTTCTCCTAAGGTTTGGGGCCCTCTCAGCATAAGAATACAAATGATCGCCTTTTCCCTTGCTACCAATTTTAAATCGTTTGCAAAAGTATGCTCGTATTTGGGAACCCGGCTTATATTGCTTTGCCTGATCATCTTGCTCTCCTTCAAGCCGTTCAATGCATAGAGCACTATTTCTTCATCAAATGACACAACCGGATGACGGTTGGATTTCTGGTTACAGGCATTTAACAGCGCGTTGAGCGTAAGAGGATAATAGTCAGGTGTAGCCATCTCTTTTTCAATCAAACAGCCAAGCAACCTCACTTCGTGATCGGTAAGTAGTATTTTCATCTTTTTCACCAGTATTCATTGTGTATACATTTGTAATGATATTGTTCATATACCCCTACTATATCATGGTGGACTATTTTGATAGAAATGAAATTTCACTTCTGGACAAAATCTGGCACAGTAAATACAGTAGTCCATAACGTGATGACTTACCTCTCTGAGAAAAAAACTGTATGGAAAAGCAACCCAAATTACAAATCATTGGCGTCTTGCATGGTGATATTTCCAGCCGTGAGGACGCGCCAAAAAATTACAGTGAGTCGGAGAGAACCGGCAGCCTGGAAATCCTACCTGAATTTCAGGAAGCGCTCGATGGGATTGTTTCCGGACAAACCATCGTCGTACTCTTCTGGCTTCACCAGGCGGCGAGAGATATTCTTAAAGTTCATCCGCGAGGAGATATGTCAAAGAAACTTCGTGGAGTTTTTGCCACCCGCAGCCCAAGTAGACCAAACCCTATAGCGATTTCGGAGCTTAAAGTTTTAGCAATTCAAGGTAATCATCTGAAGGTGTCCGGGTTGGATATTCTGGACGGCACACCCATCGTTGATATAAAGAAGAAGATCGGTTGAAGATGCTGATACGGTGATATTACTCTGATATCAACTCCTTTTGTAAAACTGGTTTTACCTTGAGGTTCCTCTAGCCATGCGATACCATTAATTTGTGGCTCGGTTGCAGGCGTAAACTGTTACCTTTCTCCAACAACTTGTGATCGGGCCACTTCCTTTGGGTTTTCATTCTGATTCAAAACTTTTGAGGGTCTGATGTCAAAATTTATTGAATCCATACACGCTGCTGTCGACACAGTACTAGAAAAAGAACGGGAGTTATTAGCCGCTGGTTATATAAAAACAGAAAGAACCAGCGAACTGTTGATAGGTCCTGGTGAATATATGCTGAGGTTGTTTGAGGAATTTCCGGTGATGGCGATAGTTTGGCGTAAACCTTAGGGCTGCTTACGACAGATTAGCAGGAAAGATTAATCTGTAAAAATCGAGATTCGCCCTGACATATTCCGAGATTTGATTTCCACAATATCTGGCAAGCATCCTTATAACGTTTGATCCGGAAATTTACAGGAAGAAACTCGAAAAGTCGAAGGAGATGAGAAAAACAGCTATGAATCAGGAATTGGATTAACTGTAGAGCCACTTGCAAAACGCCCTTTTCGCTCAGCCTCTACGTTATGCTTAAATTTTTATCCTCGGAATATCAATTATATGCCTGCGGTAAAAATTCTTCGCATGCCTTGACGCTGAACGAAAATCATCATTTTGCAAAAGGCTCTGTATTCAATTTATTTTACATTACATTCTTGGTAGGGAAATATAATGAGAACGATAGGTGAGCTTATTACCATTCTACTTTTTAGCACTTTTATTTCTACCCCTGTGTTGGGATTCCAGGGAGATCTAAACATTGATGGTAAAATCGATTTACAGGATGTCATACTCGGGCTTAAAGTTGTCAGCGGTAGACCTGAGACTGTAAATCAACATTCAGATGTGGGTGGCGATGATCAGGTTGGTCTCGAAGAGGTCATCTTCATAAATGAGTACCTGGCCGGTTACAGGAAAAACCCTGCTCTCATTGATTACAATACGATACACTCAGGCCAGGCTACTTATTATGAAGCAACAGGCGAGGGAGCCTGCGGCTTTGATGCCTCACCCTCCAACCTTATGGTCGCTGCCGTAAATGAGTATGAATATTATAATAGTCTTCCATGTGGAACCTATATTGAGGTTTCAGGTCCGGATGGGGAGGTTACAGTACGAATTGTCGATTACTGTCCCACTTGTGATCCGGGAGATATCGATCTCAGTGAGGAGGCATTTGCGCTGATTGCAGAACCTGTTATGGGAGTGGTCCCCATTGCCTGGCACTTCGTCGAACCAGATATCACCGATTCAATAAGGTATCATTTTCATGAGTCGAGTCATGAATGGTGGACTGCAATACAGATCCGTAACCACAGGCATCCGATATCTGCTGTGGAGGTGCTCGATTCCAATAATAGATGGGTCACTTTTGACAGAACGAACTATAACTATTTTATAGCTCCTTCAGGGATGGGACTCGGGCCGTTTACGATTCGAGCAACGGATTATTTTGATCAGTCTGTTACAGATTCAGGTATCAGTTTTACTCCGGGATCGTCTGTGGAAGCAAGCGCACAATTTCCTTCGCTCTAAGGGAAAGTGCTTCATGTCAGGTTATAGTTTCAGGTCGATTCAGTGTTTCGCTGATAGGAAATCGGAGTTGTTCAGGAAACATCGTTTATGTGGTTGTATCCACAGAAAAATTAAAACCACGATGAAACAGCATTTATTGTTTTGGAGAAGTTCAGCCAGGATACTTGTCAGAAATATAATCTTTGTAGTATCTAAGTTCGACGTCCTTTTCCTCCACTTGAGCACTTACAACATCACCTATGGAAATAAGACCAATCAATTTTTTATTATCAATAATTGGTAGGTGGCGAACCCTGTTTTTCGTCATAACCGCTCGAACATAGTCTAAGTCGTCGTTTTTTCTTGCAACAATTAGACTTGTTGTCATAATTTTATCGATTTTCATCATCTTGATATCTTCAAGATGATTCAGTGTTGCCATTAAGACATCACGCGCGCCAATGATTCCAAGAATGTTTTCTTGTTTATCTACAACAATGAGTGAACCAATGCGATTAGCAGCAAAGACCCTCATGGCTTCAAATACTGAAGTATCTTCGGTTATAGTGACAACCCTGCTCCCTTTCACTGCCAGTATATCTTTTACTTTCATTTTTTTAATTCCAATTGTTGAGAAAATTGTATTTTAATATTTCATCCAGAGGCTTTTAACGATTCAGTGTCTGGAAACTCCATATCACATAGCCCTTACAATAGCATTTTTTTGTAAAATCGCACCAACGAAATCGCTTGATAACCTAGACTGTAATCCTTAAGACGGTGTGAGCAAACCTGGTATGTGGAAAATTTATATGGTTGCTGAGTCGAGATTGTTATTCATAGGAGTCCGCAGGCTAGATTACAGAGGGTTTAAGAAAATTAAATATATGATCTTTTTAATCCTGAAGTGTTTCCGATAGGAGAGTAGTGTTGGCAATGGGTCTGCTCAATATTTTGCCAAAGGATAACTTTTCTGGTCAGCAGTGTTTTTTTTACAATCACAAATGATGAAAATAGAACTGGATCTATTTAATGGAGGTAGGTCATCTGTGTCTCGCTTCCTATGGACCCGATGGGCCGGGAGAGATAGGTGGATTCCCAGCACGTGGGGTTATCGACGATGCTGCTCTGAATATCGATGTGGCGGAGAAGCTTTGGGCATTGGGCCAAGAAGCGACTGGTGTCGTGTTTCCTTGACACGGAAGGTATAAACCATGCCAAAGAATAACAAGCGATTGTTGAGAAGACAGTTTCTGCAAAATAGTTTGATCGGGGGCGTGGCGCTCTTTACCGGAGTTGGTATGTTGTTAAGCAAAAGTATAGCGACCGCAGGGCCAGAGGCTGACAATCAAATGGGTATGAGCGTTTTGATCGATGCGCTGCGCTCGATCGGAAACGCCGTCTGTCTCAGTGCCGCCGACAGGCTTGAAGCATCCCGGGCATCGAATGCAGATTACGATCTGCATTTGCGAAATGCGGGCCTGGGAGCATTAGAGGCAGAGATCATCGCGGGGGCGATGCGCGAGGCATCCCTCCGAGAAGGCCCCGCTTTACGGTCTTTCAGCATGAGTTACAACCCCGATCTAACAGATACCGGAGTCGTCGCCCTCACCCAGGCATTTCCTCCCACACTTACCGAGTTGGGACTTGTGGCATGTTCAATCGGGGACGAGGGCGGTGCGGCATTACTGCGCTGGGGCAAACGGGCTGTCGGATTGCAGATGATCTGCGTGGAAGGAAATCACTTCTCCGTGAGGATCAGGCAAAGGTTCGCTTCACTGGCCCAGGAACGGCCGGACCTGCTGGTCGTCGTCTGACAGTCTTCTGATCCCTCCATGCCAGCAGAGCTCCTGCTGGAGATCACGCTTTCTCAGCTGAGATCATATTAAGTCCAGCCATTTTGGTTACAATTACTGGCAGTCCTCAAAGTCCAACCGTACGAATAAGCGTTCTTCATAGACAGCAATGACCAGAAAAAAATGGAATTGAGCTTAATTACATGGTAATAGTTTTTAACTCGTTGACGGAAAGGAGTTTCTGGTTTTTGAGACTCGATGTGGACTCAGACAATAGTTAAGCTACCAGAATAACCGGCAATTAAGCTGCAGAAATAACAGAGAGAGGGCAAAAAAACTGATGGATACTTGGACATGTACAATCTGTGGGTATGTTTATGATCCGGCGGAAGGAGATCCCGATAATGGAGTAGCGGCTGGAACCGCCTGGGAAGATGTTCCAGAGGATTGGCTCTGTCCTATTTGCGGGGCCTCAAAAGACAATTTCGAAAAAGAATAACTAGAAGAACAGAGCCCAGGGCTCTGTTCTATAGAAGCCTTAGGCCTTAAACAACTCGAACAGTTATACCGTGTTCCCTGACACCGTTATTATTGTAACCGTGCTTGTTCCAGGTGGCATTCATAGGCTGTTCCTTTCCGTCGCTATCTATGGTGCGAGAGAGAATCGAGTGACTGCCAGGCTGTAAAACATTCCACACGTATTGCCAATGACGCCATGCAAACGGTTCATGCGGCCCAATGAATTCTGCAGTCTGCCAGGATTCACCGCCATCAGTCGATACTTCTACCTTTTCAACGTTACTTTCTCCAGCATAAGCGGCGCCCAGAATCGTGGTTTCTCCCAATGGTAACGTTGCATCAGTTTCTGGTTGGGTAATAATGGATTTCAAGTTGATATCAGTCACTGGGGTGCCAGTTTTTGGGTCCTGCCCCGTTTGGTGTATTCGATATACCTGATCCATATAGAAGCCAGAATACGGCTCACTGAGAAGGGTGATCTTGTTTAACCACTTAATGCAGTTGGCCCCAGTCCAACCGAGAGCAAGACCGCGAAGTGGAAAACCGTGCTTCAGCGGAAGGGGCTCTCCATTCATTTCATATGCAAGAAGCGTTGAAGACATTGCCTTTTCAATTGGAATACTGCGAATAAATTTAATTTGAGATTTACCCAATGGTTTGTCATAGCCCTCAAATGCGACATGCTTCGCGCTTGGCGTTGCACCCGCTTTTCCCAAAAGATCTTTCAGCCAGACACCTCCCCAGACCGCATTGCCGACTCCGCCAATTGTCCAGGGATTTCCCGATGCCTTTTTTTCCAGCAGAGAACGGCTGTTGCCAGAGCATTCAAGAGTATTGGCCACAATGGCTTTTGGCATACTAAGCAGGGTTTCAAAATTAATGCTGAGGGGCGTTTCTACCAGACCATCAATGGTTAGTTGCCATTGGGCCAGGTCGATTAATTTTTCTGGTATTTCCCCCTGATTTCTATCGAAAAAGACACTATTGGCTGTAATCCAAGATCTGAGATAAAGCTTTGGTGTTTCAGCATTTCTGGGCTTCTGACTCATCACACGCATCAATTCATCCATTTTTGAATCTCCCCCAATAATTTAAAATAGTTCAGGTACCCGGTTTGTTTTCTGTTTGGTTCAATATGCCAGAAGGTGCTGACGTATATCTGACGCCTAACATATAACTTGTTTTTTCTTGTCAATCAAGATTTAGGCGTGTACCAGATCGGTGACGTGTAAGCCCGCTCCTGGGTCGAGATAGGTGCATCTTCAGGCAGGTCAATAGCAAACCTGAAGGCATCATAGGTTGACCAGCGAGGGGTCGGGATTTCAATAATCCGTGCATAGTAAAAAGCCTTTTGCATTGGGTCAAAATCAGGGTCTGTCCAGATCGCGCTTAATTCTGCTGCGCCAATGGTATTGGTCCAGCTGGCAGTGGCAGCATCTACAGTATTGCCAACAGCTGGTAACTTTCCGTTATTATCCTGCTTCCTTTCACCAGACCAGGCTACGTCATATACCTTCTCATGTGTGGTGCCGTCGGCATCCATCCAGCCTTTGACAATCTGGATACGATCAAGATTGGCACCTATCGGGTCACGTAACGCAAAGACCATGAAGTTTGGCGCACTCGCGTCTTCAGGCTTCACCCGCATGTCTCCGCCCATCGGGCTTCCTTTTTTATAGCCTACGTTGGCAGGTATCCTGGAGTTCAAATCTTGATCGTTAAAATCCCAGCCGCCAAAAAATCGCACCGCTATACGAGGTCCCGTCGTTCCATAGACTTCCTTGCGCAGCATCGCATCAAATATCGCTTCACGACTATTCTCGGTTGCCCAGACTGCAGCAAGACCCGATGCCACCATCTGCCAACCTACTATTCTTCCATTCTCTGTTTCCATGAAAGGATGCGTCATCCTTTCTTTGTTGGGTTCATAGCCACTATGCTTGCCAAAAAAGTTGTCTTCTTCAGCAGTTGCCAGTGACGTATGGCTATCAGTGGAACCAATCATGCCGAACTTGTAAGGGTTGGTGCCGAGGAGTTTCTCGATGGCAAGACCACGCTTTAATGCTTCTCTGGCATACTCACCCGCAAGCATATCATTAGATTTGGCCACGGAGGCGTCGAGATTGGCAACATCCCATGTCTCGTAATCTGCAAATTCGTCGTCTGGTGATAGAAAGGGATGGGTTTCTCCATCACCCTTTATCTGAGTAACTTCGTAGAGAGGCTCCCACTTGTTCCGTTGAGTTACATAAGTCTCATCAAACTTGGTCCCGTTCCATTGCGCCTCCATTGGAAACATGATCCCGTTTGACAAATTACCGTTGTGGGGTATTGCAAGTATTTCGCCATCGGTCTTGTTTTCATAGTTGGCCATATATTTCCAAAGATCTCTGGGGTCGGGACTACCCTGGGGTGCCGTCATGGTGAAAGGCACTACCTGCTTGGCTCGGACCGCGCCATCGCGCATAATGACAACCCGATGCATGTTATTGCCCTTGATTAATGAAGTCCATTCAAAGCCAATGAGTGCGGTAAACTGCCCAGGATTATTGTATGCCTCAGCATCGTCGACAACTCTTTCCCACAGATTTTTAAAGGGCTTGGAGCCGGGAGAATAGAGTTTGAACATTTCCGGATCTATCTTGTTATTTGAAAATTTTGTGATTAAATCAAGTGATGCCTGTACCGCTGCATCACCACCTTTCTCGAAAGCCTTTATCCAGCCCGCCGACTGCTCGTAAGCCATCAATTCAGGTTTTCCAGCAGCGATATCTCCGAAAAGTCCAATTCCATCTGAATGATCTGCGATCACGAGCCAGTCCAGAGGACGGGACAGTCTAACCGACTGACCGGTTGAGGATACGACCTCCTCGCCACGTGCAAAACGGTAAGCAGCACTGGGAGACAAACGATTGCCAAACAGACCTGCATCCATTGACAGCGAAGTGTGGAGATGTGAATCGCCCCACAGCGGCCTCTCGGGGATACTACGCTGAGCATAAGGTGAATAAGATTTGCCTGTGTAGGCTGTAGACAGCATATCGGGTGTTGCCCAAGCAGCATCCGAGGCTGCTCCAGGGGTCGGAATAGCCAATAGGGCGAGAAATGATGCGGTTAAAACAGATCTATGAATAATTTTATTCTCAATCATTATCTTCTCCAAAAGTTGAAGGTGCCATTGACAGAATCTTTCTGGGGATGAACTGAAAATGAATCATTAATTTGTCATTTGGGACGTAAGTTTATAGAGATAAAAGCTAGGTCATTAATTTGTTATGGTCAAGGGCAGGGGGGGAAAATTTTTATAATATAAGAGTTAGGGAGACAACCAAAAGCCCTCATTTCATTCTATTAGAACCAATAATTCCAGGAGAGCTGATTCTGACAAAATTTACCGCTAAAGTATATTAAGTCCTTTCGATCATTATCTAATCAGTATAGGATATAACGTAAGTGAAAGATATTCGGGCGGGGGGAAGACGTGAAGAGATTACCATTTTTATTTTTAGGTGTGTTGCTTCTGTTTATAAATTTGGTTGTGCCTGTTTTTTTGCAGGAATTCTCTACCGCTGGGGTTATTTTTTTTAATGACCGAAATACGTTCATTTTCGGTAGTTTATTGGGAATTCCTGTCGGCGTAGCAACTATTTATCTGGTGTATATGAGAAGCAAGGACGCGGGTAAGGTATACCCAGTATTCTGGATATGGCTTTTCGCGTCAATAGTTTCAGTGAGTTGTTATTTTGTTTCTTTTCTAATTTCTCATTCATTGAATTCTTACTTTTATTATGGTTCAGACCTGATTTGTCTAGGAATTGGGATATATCTAATCTTTGTTCCTTCTGCACCGGAAGAAATCATGGTTAAATCATCTTTTTAAGCTCGGATATTTCTCGACGAAGCGATCGGAGCTCATTTCTTACATCTCTTTGTTGTGCCAGGTCTGCTAAACTATATGTTCGGTTGTGTCGCCGATTTCCGGAATATAACTCGCACACCCTGCAATGGGCGGTCTCCGCCGCTCGGTTTCGGGCGGGGCCTAACGATATATTGCATAGGTGGTTTCTTCCCCGAGCAATGAATCTATCTCAAGCTGAATCTCTCTTCGTTCAGGACTCTTGAGCCAGTTTTCCCAGTCCTCAATGGACCTCCAGGTACTGATCACAAGTCGCTCGCCGGGACGGTCAAGTCTTTTCAGCGTCTGTCCAGAGATATACCCGGGCTGTATCAGACAAACACCTCGCATTTTGTGAAAAAGGCTTGTCAGTTCTTCTAAAGTGCTTTCTGTCACGGATCGTTTGATGAAAATTTTTACCGTCATCGCTTTCTCCTTTAGTGTGTCTATCTCTGGTTTTGCCTTAAGAGATTTTTCGATTTATTACCCAACCAGTTTCTGCGATAAGGTTTTCATCTAAACAATAATTCTTCAAACTCATTTATACAATGAAACGCTCGCAGAATGAGAGAGGTGTAGACCGGTAATGAGGGGCTGGCCATTACCCGTAGATATGGATTCTTGCTGTACATTTTGGGATGGGAGATTTAACGCTGACTGCCGAATTATGTATAAATCGGTAATCATAAGACGTCAGGTTGCGTTTCGATTTCTATAAGGTAATTGTGATCATCAGTTTTTACCAGAGCGGCAGGTATTTTTCCGGCTCCTCTCCAGAGATTCTGAAATCATTAATCACTGGCACGGTCATGTTTACAAATGTTTCTGTATCTGAAGGTTTCAGATCTCCTAACTATTGTTCCACTAATGATTATTTATTGCTAGATACACCTGGTCTTGCACTGCAGTCTTACGTGCGTTGCCAGCATAACAGGAGATGAAAATGAAGAAAGATGCAGACAAAACACGAGATGAATTACTCCATGAACTGAAAAACTACAGAGAGAAAGGATTAGAGATAGATCTGCTGAAAAAACAATTGAAAATAGCTGAGAGCGAATGTTTGACCCTGGAAAAACGTCTGGAAGAACGTGACCGGGAATTTACTCGGGAATGTGCAGAGCACAGTACAGTGGTGAAGGAGCTGGGAATGGCACAATTAATTGTTGATCAAAGCCCGGTAGTCCTCTTTCGTCGTAAAGCAGGCATCGAACCTCATGAGAGCTCTTTGGAATACATTTCGGCTAACCTTCGGCAGTTTGGATATACTCCCGAGGAGTTTTTTAATGGAGAGATAATATACCCAGACATCGTATACAAAGGCGATATGGAGCGTGTGCATCAAGAGATAAATGATTTTGCTGACGCTGATCTTGAAGAATACACCCAGGAATACCGTATCGTTACAAAATCTGGCGAGATACGCTGGGTTGAGGACCAAACTTCAGTCGTTCGCGATGATGCTGGTACTAAAATCCATAACCAGGGTATCTTGATAGACATTACCGATCGTAAGTCTGCAGAGGAAAAACTGCGTAAAAGCGAAGAAAAATTCCGACGCATTGTGGAGACCGCAGCTGAGGGATTTTTATTGATGGATGAGGACTTCAGGATTGTCGACCTCAATGATGCTTACTGCCGAATGCTTGGATATGAGCGGGACGAGTTATTGGGTAAAATCCCTCTTGATCTTGCCACGGACGATTTCAGAGCATACATGGTTTCACACAATGAGTCCGCTCAGGAACTGGATTATCGAGAATTTGAAGGTCATGTAATTGCTAAAAACGACCGTTCAATTCCAATATTGATCCATGGCAATATATTACGAGATGACCACGGATTAATCATCGGCAATATGGCCTTTGTTACTGACATGACCGAGCAAAAGAAAGCGCTCCTTCTTGCTGGTGAAGTTCAGAAAAGTCTAATGCCCCAGGAGAAACCTCATGTTAGCGGGCTTGATATTGCCGGACGTAATGTCTCGTGTGATGAGATTGGTGGTGATTATTTTGATTTTCTCTGGCGGCACGACTCGCGAAAGGGGGCGTTTAGCATTGTTGTCGGCGATATTTCAGGCCATGGTGTTGATTCGGCACTCCTGATGACAACTGCCCGGGCTTTCCTCCGGATGCGAGCTTCCCAGCCCGGAACGATCTCGGAGGTCATATCTGAAATGAATAACCATCTTGCCAGCGATGTCCTTGAAAGCGGTACCTTCATGACACTGTTTTACCTGGCAATAGACCCAGAGAAGCGGAACCTGAGCTGGGTGCGCGCCGGGCATGATCCGGCTCTTGTTTATACTCCAGGACGCGACGAGTTTGAAGAGTTAAAAGGGAGTGGAATTGCTCTTGGAATTATTGACGATTTTGAATATATGGCTAATCGGAAAGAAGGTCTGAAAAATGGTCAAATCATAGCGATCGGTACTGATGGTATCTGGGAGGCGTTTAATAAAGAAGGGCAAATGTTTGGTAAAAACAGGTTTTGTGATATTATCCGAAAGCATGCCAACGCATCTGCAGACGAAATTATCAATGAGGTCTACGCCGGATTAAACCGCTTTATGAGTGGCACAAGATCCAAAGATGACATCACCCTGGTAATAATCAAGGTTGATGGACTCCAATAGAACAGAAAACGCGAAATATCGGCAAACTTAATTGAGGAACAAAAAATTGCTGAAACCTTTCGAAAGCTGGGACAACCAGTTACAATCCCTACTGGTGAAGGGAGAAGGGACCGGTGTTAGCCCACATTTCTCATGAACATTGTGTCAATTTTCTAAAACTGGTTTCTTTGTAACAGCTTGCCTCCCGTTCGCTTTGACGATAAATCTTACACAATGTTCACCAAAGGCCAGTAGATATGATCACATCTTCCGCGTCGCAACCCCAGTAAACATAGATTAATATGGTTCACAGGGGTACTTCTTGAATATGTATTCATCTTTACTGGTGAGAAATCCGGGTTGAGCTTTACCTGGTGTGTCGAAGATGTGACCTCAGGGCAATGATCCCAAGGTGTATGAGATAGATGATCGTATGCTTTTTATATTGTTGAGCAGGCAGACGATATCACAAAGGTTCTCAAACCAGTTTTTACGTCTTTGGGGGATTGGCAACTACGCCATAATCGTAAATAGTTATCAAAGGATGGATCCATGACAGCGTTTCAGGTCTACGCAGATATTTTCTTAAACTGGCAAACACTCCTCGATATTGCTTTGATAGCGGCAGGGGTGTTTTTTTTATACCGAACACTCTTACGACTCGGTACCTGGCAGATCCTTGCCGGTATCCTGATCGCTTTTGTTCTCTTCATAATAGCACGGCTGCTGAACCTGGAGGGTATCGTATGGGTGTTCAAAAATATTAGTCAGGTCGCACTGTTATCATTAATTATCGTATTCCAGCCCGAAATAAGAAAAATATTGGAGAAGGTCGTTTCCTTAGCTGTCGGAAAAAGGGGGAAACTCACTCAAACCACTGCTGCTATTATTGCTGAAAGTCTCTGGTTACTGGCACAGAAGAAACAGGGGGCGCTTGTCGTTTTTCCAGGAACCGAACCAATTGAGGGGAAAACGTCAGGGGGATATCTTCTCAACGCTATCCCCAGTGTGCCTTTGTTAATGAGTATATTTGATCCTAACTCTCCAGGCCATGATGGAGCAGTTATTGTTATTAATAATATGCTCACCCAGCTCGGTGTGAGACTACCGATTTCAGATAGCGCTCGTTTATCCAACGAATTTGGCACGCGACATCACGCAGCAATGGGGATGTCAGAAAAAACCAATTCGCTCATATTAGTTGTTTCTGAAGAACGGGGAATGATTTCTGCATTTGTCGACGGCAAAATGACGCGATTGACATCAGAAAAGGAAGTTGTCAAAGAGATCGACCACCACTTCAGCAAGCTGGGATTCATGCAAATTGGTAAGGGAGTCACCGTTAAACGTAGAACAATGCTGCAGGTTGTT
This sequence comes from uncultured delta proteobacterium, assembly GCA_963776075.1. GTDB lineage: Bacteria > Desulfobacterota > Desulfobulbia > Desulfobulbales > Desulfocapsaceae > MADRE3. The sequence continues at coordinate 160,451 of CAVZLG010000015.1, read as the reverse complement.
GTGAGCATGTTCATTGCTATATTTTTCTGGTCGACACTTATCTTGGGTGAGAAACAAATAGTTGAGCGTACGCTTGATATACCAATTGAATATACATCTCCTCCAAACGGCACACTTCTTGTCGGCGAGAGGATGGATGAGTTGACTGTCCATGCGACTGGGCCAAAGTCTGCTATGGATGATTTTGCCTTGTCTTCACCGAAAGCGTTAATCGATTTATCCAAAATGACAGAAGGAGAGCAGATCGTTCTCTTGACGGCGGGAAATATAAAACGCCCCAAATTTGTTACTCTGCTTGATATTGATCCCTCCGAAGTGAAATTATCGTTAGCGTCGATTGTTCAAAAAACCGTACCGATAAATCCACAGCTGATCGGTCAGTTACCCAATGGTTTGAAGCTTAAATCACTTCAGGTTGTACCCAGTGAATTGCAGGTCCTTGCGCCACCCTCTCGTGGTGACATAAAAGCAGCCATTTTGTCCACAGCGCCAATTTATCTCAACTCTATCTCCGATGACAGCAAGATATTTACCAAAATAATTGCACCACCATCCTATCAGCCAGTCGGTAAAGGCTGGCCGGATGTAGAAGTAATCATAACGATAGAATAAATTACTACAAAATAACCGTGTGAGTGCCATCTAAACACGCTTTGTTTCCAGGAGATACACTATGGAAGAATTACAAAAGGTCATGTCATTTCTGGATCGTCTTATTGAACAGGATATTGGCAAGGCAGTAAAAATCCTTGAGGAAACCCCACAAAAGGATGCTGCTGCTATTCTGGACAACGTATCGTCAGAAAGCGTTGCCCGTCTCTTCCGTAGATTTCAGAGTAGCTTTGCGGCTGCACTCCTGGAGGAACGTACTCCAGAGAGCATTGTCGAAATCATTACCTCAATGCCTCCCAACCAGGCTGCTTCAATTGTTGTACACCTTTCTCCACACACAAGAGATAGTTTAATTCCCAGTATTTCCGGACCATTGGCCGAAAAAATAAGAGACCTTTATACATACCCTGAAGGAAGCGTAGGCCGCTTTATGTCTATGAACTATCTGAGTTTTCATCAACATGAGGAGGTTGGAGATGTGATTGAGAAAATCAGATCTCTTGCTGGGAAAAAATCGATACCCGCATCATACACCTATGTCCTGGACGATGATGGTATCCTTTTAGGCGTACTGAATATGCGCGACCTGATGCTCGCTCAGCCAGATCAGCAGCTGCAATCGGTCATGGTTGGAGATGTTTTTACTCTCCACTGTTTCATGGACAGGAGCGAAGCTGCAAGGGAACTGGCAAAGCGAAAGTTTTTTTCCGCTCCTATTGTTGACAATGAAAACGTGCTTCTTGGCGTTATCAAAGTAGAAAACATGATCACCGGTATTAAGGAAGACCTGACGAGTGATTTACAGAAAATGGTTGGTGCAGGCGGGGATGAGCGGACTTTCTCGCCAATCAGCTTTGCCTTGAAAAAACGACTCGTCTGGCTGCATATCAATCTGGCTACCGCTTTTATGGCCGCAGGGGTTGTATCATTGTTCACAGATATAATTTCCAAGATAACGATTTTGGCTATTTTTCTTCCGGTGATAGCGGGACAGGGGGGAAATGCAGGCGCACAATCACTCGCAGTAGTTATGCGGGGATTGGTAATGCGGGAGATACCTGCCGCACGGGTTCGTGAGCTCATTTTGAAGGAATCACTGCTAGGGGCAATCAACGGTCTTGTGATTGGCGTTGTCACAGCCTTCATTGCATGGCTATGGTATGGCAACGGCTGGCTTGGATTGGTTATTGGTTTGGGAATGATTCTTAATCTGATTATCGCTGGGTTTGCTGGAAGCTCCATTCCTATTTTAATGAAAAGGGTAGGAATCGACCCTGCTCAAAGTTCAAGTATCATTCTCACTACGGTCACCGATGTTATGGGCTTTTTAGCCTTTCTCGGTCTGGCGGTAATATTTCAAAACTATCTCATCTAAATGGTTGAAAATCATGTCAATACTAGCCTGGGTCGGGATTGCGTTCTGCATTTCTCAGTCAGCCATGTTTTCCGGATTAAATCTGGCTTTTTTCAGTATCTCGAAGCTTCGGCTGGAAGTTGAGAAGAAGCAGGGAAACGCTGACGCAGCAAAAGTTCTTCAACTCCGGGAAGATGCAAATTTTCTCTTGACCACAATTCTCTGGGGCAATGTCGGTATCAATGTTTTACTCACCCTGCTCTCCAATCTGGTTTTTGCCGGAATAGGAGCTTTTCTCTTCTCAACGCTCTTTATAACAATGGCGGGAGAGATCGTACCCCAGGCGTATTTTTCAAGGAATGCCCTGAAAATGGCAGGAATACTGACACCTGTTCTGAAAATTTATCAGGTACTTCTTTATCCGGTTTCAAAACCTGCCGCACTGCTGCTTGACCGGTGGCTTGGCAAGGAGGGTATTCATTTTTACAAAGAGCGGGATTTCAGGGAAATGCTCAAACTGCATATGCGTCATGAAGGCAGTGAGATCAATGTCGTTGAAGGTAAAGGTGCGTTAAACTTCATGGATCTTGATGATCTGAGTATTGGCGAAGAGGGCGAATTGCTTGATCCGCATAGCATAATTGTCGTCCCTTTTGTCAATAACATTCCTCTATTTCCGGCGTTTGACAGTACTCCGGATGATCCATTTTTAAATCGAATTCAGAAGTCCGGTAAAAAGTGGGTTATATTTACCGATGAGCAAAACAAATCGTATTGCGCTCTTGATGCCGATAGTTTCCTCAGAGAGGTCTATTTCACCGGAAAACCACTTGCCCCTAAACATTTTTGTCATTTACCTGTTGTCCTAAGTGATCCCAAAACTTCACTTGGGCATGCTATTGTGAAGTTAAAAGTTGTACCCCAGAGAACAGAAGATGATGTGATCGACGAAGATATCATTCTCCTATGGGGGGATACCAAAAGGGTCATTACTGGAGCTGATATTTTAGGCAGGCTCATGCGGGGCATTGTACCCCAGCAAAAATGATAACAAAACAATCTCCAGACGCTGGGAATACATCGTTTTGCCCTCCCTGCTTGAAGATGCCTTAAACAAACTTAAATAGTGCTCTATCACTGGTATCGGTTGCCCTGGAGACAATTCACAGCATAGAGTTCGTATTTATTTGTCAGATTTGGTAGGCTCATTTGAGGTTAAGGGTTGATGAAAAATCTAACTAAAAAACGATTTATAGATACAAAAAATATCGCTTATGCGCTCTATTAAAGACCTGCTATTTTTCGACAAGAATGACTATCAACTTTTGAAAATCGTAAATGATGTTCTTATAAGAGGTGAACAGTCTCAGGCGAGGCACTCGCTCTTAGATGGATACCTGCACCCACACGGCATTAACGAGATGGCTGCTCCACGAGGCCTTCGCATTGCATATGAAGTTGCCAGCCTTCTTGGTTCTCTTGATAAAGGGCATGCTGGTGATCGAATCAGTGCCCTGAGGTCTTTAAGAGATGAGGTTCTTTTTTCATCTTCCTCATTTTACCAGAAAAATACGGCACGGGTTCTCATTCAGATAATGAAGAACCTGCTTCGTTCAGGAGACAATAAATTAAGACAACTTAAACTCGCGCATGATTTCCGGATGGTTTCAGCTGGAAATCCGCGACGGGTTCGGGCAGAACTCGTCAGGTATCATTTGCTTGAAATGCCTGAAGAGTGGAATCAATATGCTTTTGATGACCATGTCCATGATGCCAATACCAAAGGAAGGAAATCACCCACTCATCTGGTGATGGACGCCTGGATAAAAGGGATACGACACCTTACGGTGGTGTATTATAATTACGTTGCTCCAGATGTGATCGAGGAGCTACTTGAGGCCAGTTCAATCCTTGACGTTAATGTTCAAGTAGGGATTGAAATGCTATCAAAGTTTCGCAGTAAATATGTTCGTTTTGTCTGGGTCCCCAAAGGGTTTATTGATAATCAGACCTTTCTTAAATTTTTCAAAGAGAACATGGTCTCGGAAGTAATGGATTTAGGGAGAAAGGTATCTGATTATCAGCAAAAGTATGTGTTTGACGTCCTGAAAGCTTTTAACAATCGACATCGACTGGATCTCAATGATGAGCTGCAAATATCAATGGACCCACTGGAGCTTGAAGATTTTGTCAAATTTGTTGGGTCCGGGCAACCGTCTGTTTTGCATCTTTCCAGATTTATTCTAAATGCATTTTACCAGCATTTTGAAAAGATGGAGGCTGAAAACTCAGATACTTCCCGGAGGGTCAACTCAGAAAATTCTATCCCATTGAATCGAGCCTATCAAGAAGTTCATGGTTTATCGATTGATAGGATAATTGAAAAGATATTGTCACCGTCTGCTAATCCGGATATTTTTAATCCGTATGAGCCCCAGAATGAATCAGATCTCCCTCAACTTTTACGACTCAAGCCAAAAGAACTTCTGAAGAAACTGCAGTCTCTGCAGATAGCATCCACCTTTACGTTAAATCTCAGCAATCTCACTATTCAGGATACTATGGAATTGTTGTTTGAGTGTGAAGGTATGATCAGTCATATCGAAACGTATAACCTCAAAGATGCTAACCATGGAATGACGACAGGTACAGATCGCAGCCATGGAGGGGATAGTGGTGCTGCAGTTAATATAAGGAGTCCTGAAAAATTCTATCGGCTTATCGGCAAATTACAGAGAGCTCTGTCAGAGGATAATGTTATTAATCTCAAAAGTGTGATCAGGTTAATAATCACAGATTACGAGGAACAGGTCCAAGGAGAAAAAAGATATCTAGACAATTTGCCACCAGAGAAAGCAGAACGGAAAAAAATTGAGCAAGATTATCAGCAGATGCTTTTGAGAAAGAAGATGTTATTGGAGATTCTTTCTAATCTGGAGGTTTTTTACAAATACTACCAGAACAGAACGGTCGGGTCTCGTATCGGTTCCGGCTCAACAGGTCAGGGGGGACATCAGCATGGTATGGGGATGGTTGTTCTGGACACTCTGCCTGCCAGAGCCAGAAGGGTTGTGAAAGATGAACTTTCCGGAAAAAGGAGAACGGCAATCCCGGTTTTTGCCGATTTAACATACCACAGCTACCGAAGAGATCCGGCACAAGAAAATGCTCCGGAAAAAGGCTTTTTCGGCAGGTTGTGGACGTTTGGTAAAAAAAAGAAATCTACCAGGAACGACTGGATTCTCAATGGGTTTACTGTGCACCCAGATACTTTCGGAAACATCGTCAGCCTTGGTGGCATGACCATGGAAAATGGATTTGTGCAGTTCTTGTTGAAAACCCATAAAGGGGAAAAGCTTGGCAATCCTTGGAAGTATCTCAACACCAATTTGAAGAATTCTTTAAAGGTCCTCTTTGGATTGATCCCTGCATTTCTAACATTCTACCTGACGAAAGACTGGTGGCTGCTGGCCTATTTTGGAGCATTTATATGGTTCGGGATTACCGGGGTGCGGAATATTATTCAATCGGTTTTGGGCGGGGGAGGAGTGAGCCGATCACCCCTGTTACCATGGAATTCTCTTGTCAGCTGGAGTCGTGTTGCAGACTCTCTTCTTTATACTGGTTTTTCAGTGCCACTCCTCGATTATCTTGTAAAGACAAAACTTCTTGATGATACATTTGGTGTTACAACCTCAACGGATCCTATTGTTCTTTATGCTGTAATGGGGCTCGCCAACGGTATTTATATCTCCAGTCACAATATTGTCAGGGGGCTTCCGAAGGCAGCTGCAGCTGGTAACTTTTTTCGGTCAATCCTTGCAATACCCCTGGCAGTAGCCCTCAACTCATTGACAGGCTCATTGCTTGTTTTTTCAGGAGTGGGTGATGTAACCGGGATATTACAGAAGTGGGCGGCAATTATTTCCAAACTTGCCTCAGATTGTGTAGCTGCTGTAATTGAGGGACTGGCTGATAGACAAACAAATGTTCAGGCGCGGCTAAAAGCATATCGAACCAAGATATCACAGTTATTCACCGTGTTCTCTCGACTCGATCTCTGCTTTCCCGAGAAGGATGTACTCGATATGCTGCAATCTCCCAAAAATATGATAGAAAACCTCAATAACGGTTTTAAAAATCACGAGGCGCTCCTTATCGTTAACGCCCTGGATTTAATGTATTTCTGGATGTATCAACCAAGAGCTCGCAAAGCAGTGAGCATAATTCTGGAAAATATGACCCAGGAAGAGTGGTTGATATTTTATCGATCTCAACTGGTTTTAAAACGACACAGAGAGATCAGCCAATGTTTTGTTGATGGATTGGTGGGAAAAAATTTTGGCAAAGCGCTGGCTTTTTATCTTGAGAGATCGGAACAATATCTTTTAGAACTCGAAAACATAGGAAAAACAAAAGTAAAATTATGATGTGATTAGGAAATATTTCATATGGGTGTTAGCTAGAACTTCACCGCTCACCTTTCATTTCCTCATTCTTCTGACGTGTGGTCATATTAGAGAATCAAAGATGACCACATACTCCGCCATATTGCATTTAAAGACCACGTTGTGGTATTGTTAACGTGCAGATAATTCATATTTTTATACTAGCAGCAAGCAGATGAGATGATTAATGCACATTCATTAAATTCCCCACCTTGGAGGAATGAAGATGAATATCAAATTATCGCAATGTATCGATCTACGAATCATCAGCTTTATGGGCAGGTTCTCTGTTCCTGATCATGTTCTTCCCTCAAATGATATAGAAAAATTTAAAGCACCTGCAAATAACAGAATCCTGGTTTCGGGACACGTCTGTCACGAAATATTCTTGAAAAAAGGAGGATGTGCAAATGTATAAAAAAATCATGGTACCTCTTGATGGATCATCACTGGCCGAGTGTGTTCTGCCTCATGTTGAAGCGATAGCAAAAGGGTGCGCAGTCAGAGAGCTCATTTTACTGCGTGTCGTTGAGCCGGAACGGGTATATACAGTTTCCAATTCCTCCATCGACCCGAATCTAGCAGCAACTCGAGAATCTGAGCGAAAGAAGTTTGCCGAAACGTATCTCGATGAAATTGCCGAACGTATCACTGAAATGGGGTTGACGTGCGAGGTTAAAGCCGTTGTGGGGCGAGTCGCCGAGCGGCTTGTTGATTATTGTGTTGAAAACAGTGTTGATCTCATAATCATAGCCACCCATGGCCGGTCTGGAGTCACACGATGGGTGAGGGGAAGTGTGGCCGATAAAATACTCAGATCCTCTACAATTCCGGTGATGATGGTGAGGGCCCCGGGAACGGAAAATGCCGTTTAATGGTTAAGAAAGTGGGAAAGTGAGCACGTTTGTCCTGAGCTTCAGAAGCGATCGGCATGGCACTATAAAGAAGAATTCTGTTTGCCAGTAGTATCTTTTTCTAAAAATAGACGCTAATATCTGATTGTTTCTTATAGAGAATGTTTTATCTTTTGTGATCTGGATTTGATTTCAAATTCAAGAAGAAAGGTAAATTCAAGCGGTAAATAGCATTTTCTTCAAACGAAACGAGGAGAGAAACGTGCAGCCCCAAATCATTTTTCCCATTATTTTTGTCACCGTTTTTGTCTTGTTTTTTCTGATAGGCACCTACAACAAGTTTATCAAATATCAAAATCGAATAGAAGAGGCTTGGAGTACCATCGATGTAGCTCTCAAACGCCGTTTTAATCTCGTCCCCAATCTCGTTTCGGCCATTAAAGGGTATGGGAAACACGAGAGTGCTATATTTGAAAGTAAGATCAATTATATGAAGGGAGACAACGGGGTTGACAGCCGGTTGGAAAACGAAAGCAAAATAACCCACTCCCTCAGCAATCTCCTTGCCGTCGCAGAAGCATACCCTGACCTCAAAGCCAGCGTTAATTTCCTTGAACTGCAAAAGAATCTTGCAGAGATCGAAGAAGATATTCAAGCGGCGCGAGTTAGATATAACGAAATTGTCGCCAGATTAAACACCCTTATAGAATCGTTTCCTTCAAGCCTGATTGCAGCCAAGTTCGGTTTTGTAAAAAAGGACTATTTCTCTCTTGACCTTGCAACACAGCGAGAACTACCAAAAGTACATTTTGAGCAGAAGTCTGAATAAAAGACATTGCTTTCTCCTCATCCCTTGAGACGTGGCATTAAAAATGAAAAATCAAAAGGGTTGGCTGCAGGTTGGTCAGGCTGATAGAACCATGCAGATCTCTGCGGGAGGATTCTGGACGATTGATTACGTGTCAGACCTGCAGCCCGTTGTGGATGGCGTGGTAATTGACGGGACGGCCGACACTGAAGTGGATTTTAGTAAAATCGAACGGATGGATACTGCCGGGGCCTATCTTGCGTCACAGCTGTTGAGTCGCCTTGATGACAGTACGTCGCAGCAGGTGCTTTCAAATGGGAATGTTGATTCAATTCTGGAGACCGTCAATCGTTATAAGGCATCAGCTGCCGTCAGCAAACCCACGCCGAATGCGCTCATAAAAATTATCGAGCGTATTGGCAAAGCGTCACTCGAGGCACTTGATCTTGCGGCCTGCTTCGTGGCCTTCATCGGTGATATTACCCGCCACCTTATAGCCACTATTGCACGTCCTGCCCGTTTCAGGTTTAGCCTGACAATGACCCAGATTGAATTAAGTGGCTTTAACGCGATCCCCATTATCTCACTTATCTCTTTTCTCATCGGTATTGTGATTGCTTACCAGGGAGCACTGCAGCTCGGTAAGCTGGGGGCGGAAATATATACCATTAATCTGCTGGCAGTCACTATTCTAAGAGAAATGGGCATATTGCTCTCTGCAATAGTTATTGCAGGCAGATCCGGCTCGACCTTCGCTGCTGAGATCGGTTCCATGAAGATTAATGAGGAACTCGATGCAATGCACACCATCGGGATGAACCCGATGGAAGTTCTTGTCCTTCCCCGCGTCATTGGCCTTACTATTTCATTGCCGATTCTTACCTTGATTGCCAACTTCTTTGGAGTAATCGGGGGTGGCCTGATTGTCTGGCTGGTAATGGATATCTCCCCAACAATGTTCGCCAACCAGTTCGTCAGTTCATTCTCCCCCTGGACCTTCTGGGTAGGACTGATCAAGGCACCGGTGTTTGCCGCTATTATCGCAGTGATTGGGTGCTATGAAGGAATGCAGGTGTCAGGCAGTGCCGAATCCCTTGGTACTCATACGACTCGCGCAGTGGTTGAATCGATATTTCTGATTATTGTCTTTGATGCCTTGTTTTCAATATTTTTTGGAGTTATAGGTATTTAATGAGTTCAACCAACGGATATAGCATTAACGTCAATGAGCTGGTCGTCCGGCTTGGCAATTTCACCATACATGACGGCCTCAGCATTCAGGTGCGCAACGGTGAAATTATCGCCGTGGTTGGAGCTTCCGGAACGGGAAAATCCGTTTTATTAAAGACCATTATAGGCCTGATCAAGCCAGTCAAAGGAACGATTGAGATATTTGGGCGAAACAGCAATCAACTATCCTCAACAGAAGCCCATGAGGTGCGCAGGCGCTGCGGTGTTTTGTTTCAGGACGGCGCTCTGTTTGGTTCACTCACCGTGAGCGAAAATATCCAGATCCCGATTAAGGAGCATGTCAAACTTCCTCAAAAGACCAGAGAAGAACTTTCTGCATTAAAACTATCCATGGTGGGCCTGGATAGAGACGTAGGCAACAAATACCCGTCTGAGCTTTCCGGGGGTATGCGCAAACGTGTCGGTCTGGCTCGAGCCCTCGCCCTCGACCCTGAATTACTTTTTCTGGATGAGCCAACCGCAGGACTCGACCCAATTGGCGCTGCGGCCTTCGATCAGTTACTCCTGGAGTTGCAGAAAAACCTGCACCTCACGGTGTTCATTGTCACACACGATCTCGATACCATTTATACGGTGAGCAACAGGGTCGCCGTTCTCGGTGAAAAGAAACTACTGGTCAGTGGGTCGCTTGAAGAGGTGAGCGCCTTTGATCATCCATGGGTGCAGGATTATTTTCATGGCGATCGATCTCGTGTCATTAACCACTAGCTGAGGATTTTGTTCTGCTGGCAAAATGGATTGACAGATAAACAATGGAATCAAAAGGTTTTAACTTCGTTATCGGTTTATTTGTGGTGGCTGGAATTTCCGGTATTTTCATCATCGGTCTCTGGCTGGCGAAAACCGGCTCAACCGAAAAATTTACCCCTTACGAGGTGCTCTTTGAGGAGTCTGTCTCAGGCTTGAGTGTCGGAAGTAAGGTCAGTTACCGGGGAATCCGCATCGGCTCGGTGAATGACATAGGAATTAAACCGAATAATCCCCGATTTGTTCTGGTTCGAATTGCCATTAAGGAAGGCTATCAGATTCATAAAGGTGATATTGCATCTCTAAAACTTGAAGGGATAACCGGTACATCCTATATCGATATTGAGGGTGCTGAACGGGGGAGTGAAATACTGAGTTCCACACCAGAGAGTCCTGCCACTATCCCGTCACAAAAATCTGAACTCGGACGATTGGTCCAGGGTGTGCCGGATCTCGTCAACGAGGGCACTATACTGGCTCAACGATTCGGTGAGATATTAAATCAGGAAAACCGGGATCAGCTCACCACTATTCTCACCAATGTTAATAAGGTAACAGCCATACTGGCCGAGCAGGGTGAAAACATCAACACAGTCATTGCCACCGCAAATGATGCGGGCAATGAACTGGTCGCACTGAGCCAGTCAATAAAGAAAGTGGCAATAAAGGTCGATTCCCTGGTCGATACGCTACAATTCGCCGCAGATGGTGCGAGTGAACTCATCGACGATGATGGAACCAAACTGGTAAAAGAATGGGAAGCCACCGCTCAATCACTGAGGCAACTTTCAGAATCAGCCCAGAGTTTTTTAGGTACCAACGAAGATTCGCTCCAGCATTTCTCCCAGGAAGGACTTTTCGAATTCACTTTGTTTTTGCAGGAAGCTCGGCATCTGGTCGCAGGCTTGACCCGTGTCGTGGATAGAATTGAGTCTTCAGGTGCTCGTTTTCTGCTTGATCAACACAATCCAGAGATAGATCCAAACTAAGCCTATGATCAGACATGGAAAAAAAGTAATAAAACACGGTATTCCAACAATGCAAAGAGTGCTAATGCTTTTGTGTGTGCTGGGTATTGCTGCCGGATGCAGCGTTCTGACGATACCAGGGCAGGCACCGGATCTCTACAATCTCACTCCCAAAAGCACCTTCAACGACAACCTGCCAGAAATCAGCAAACAGCTCATTATTGAGGAGCCCATTGCTGCTGGCGGCCTTGACAACAATCGGATTGCACAGCGCCCCCATTCTACCAAATTACAATTCTTCGCGAATGCCCGGTGGACCGAACGGGCACCCAAAATGCTTCAGACCCTTCTGATTGAAAGCTTTGAAAATACAAATAAAATTATCGCTGTTGGCAGGCAATCCATTGGTTTGCGTTCCGATTTCACCTTGAAGACTGAACTGCGTGAATTTCAGGCCGAGCATGATATTGAGTCTAAAACATTCACCGTCCGCGTAAGAATTAACGCCAAGCTCGTACAGCAGCCAAATAGAGTCATTGTCGGTTCACAAAGTTTTGAACACACGGTGGAGATCAAAGACGATACAGGGATGAATAATATTGTTATCGGCTTCGACCAGGCCGCTAACAGGGTTATAAAGAAGCTGGTGGAATGGACCCTGCTGAAAATGAATTAATCTACTGTGCTGGGGACTTGCAGCCTCAGCTGGAGAAGCCGTCCACTGACAATATTTGGTCTGGAGTGATGACGGGAACCTGTTGATTCCGAGTTCAAAGGGGTGCTGGGAAAATCAAAAAAGTTATCAGAAGATATTTTCGAGACGGTGTATTTCAGCAGGTTATGCCCCTGTAATCAGATTGATACGTTGACAAGAGCCACTTTTCTTTCTCTCAATTTGCAGGTCATTCCTGAGATCTCTCAGGTTTCGTTCAGCGCTTTGTATCGTCACTTTAGCACTATAACTCGTAGGGTTTTTCTTGAGACTCTGACGGGCATCAAATAACCTTTTTTCCACTTTTTTAAGGTGTTGCTCCAACCATTCTATCTGGTTCATATCTTACCTCTATTAGGATAAAGCATGGCGACGCTTTATTTTTTCTTCTTTTTATCGTCCCCTTTTTTCTCGACGTGATCAGTCGGGTAATAGCCAGTGTGTTTACACATGGCATCTACAAAGACCTTTAGCCTGTTTTTGTGGGTTATCACCCTGGTTTGTTCAAACTTACCCTCTGGTGTATCACTGAAAAAATTGATAGTAACTAAATCGTCATTTCTTATGGAAATGCGAACGTCATCAACATATAGATTTGGGAGGCTTGTATTAATATTTAATGTTGTATCTTTTGGGGTACTGTCTTCTTTGGTCATTGTTTCACTCGTAGCGACTCGTTCCAGCTGTGTGTAGATTTAGCCATAATAGCTGTTTGGCAAATGACCTTCTGCCATTTCCTATCAACAGGAGCGTGTGTCGATATAGAATTTTCTGGCACTGAAGACTTCCACCTGGTAATGGGAAATCTGCCATCCCCTGTTTTCTTAAATAATTCGATGGATGATCTGAAATATGCTTTTTTAGCTCCGATCATTACAGAATAAACAAATCCCTTTTTAAATTTCGAGTTCTTGCTGAACGCCTGTTTTGTGACTTGTAGAATGTTCGCTGCCTGGCCTGCAGATATCAGATCGTATGCAGGTAGAGTAGTGATTGCATTTAGCTCTTGCTCTGCGACGTAATTACTGACCTCGTCGTTCGCTTCTGGCGAAAGTGTTACGTTTCCACAAACTTCACATTCCCTGAACTCAATCGCTGGTACGAGCACCTCGCCAATAATCTTGCTTTTATGGACGTAGTCTTCTTTTTTGTTCCTGGTTTTCGCATTACATAGCGAGCAATTCATAATTTCAACTCAGAGATAAGTTGCCCCTGAACAGACGCACTATCAGGTGATTAAAGAGGTCGCAACCAGTGACCATCTTCTTAGAGTATACCCATAAAGGTTGACATTTGTCAACCTTTATGGGTATTCATTTTAAAAACAATAAGTTAGCAGGCGTTTGATAGCCCCGCTAATGGTAATCAGGAAATGATCGAAGGGTCACAACATTTTGTGGCTCAATGATAATGAATAATTGTATATAACTCAGTAACTGCACTATCAAAACGAGGATTGCCAATAGATATCTTTTTATGAGATACTGATTCAGTCAAAAGCCGCAGGAGATGTCGACGACAATTCTCTTTGCGAAAGCTAATTTCTATTTAACTGTCAAGCAGGTTTAGGCCATATTCTTTCTGACTTCTTTCCCTCTGGGTCATTCTTCAAGTTGAATGTATTTCTTGCCACCGACCTTTGTGATGAAAATATGGGAAAACTCCGAATCTTCAGTGGCACCATGCCAGTGCTTTTCTCCCTTTGGAAACAGGATTACATCACCGACGGTAACTGTCCTCTGTTCATGCTCTGTTGCAACAATCCCTGTTCCAGCAGTAACGATCAAAATTTGGTCGCTTTCATGGATATGGAATTTGTTTCTTACGCCCTTTCCAAAGTTGACAATACTCATGTTATAATCACCCCCCGCCGGGATTAGCGGCTGATCAGTAACATCAGTTCCGGTAAAGAGCGGACTTATACGGGGATTCTTTGGGACATCCTTCATGCTGACGATATTCATCGTTAACCTCCTTTGGTTGGTAGATCTTTCAAGTCAAGAATAAGTATCTGTGCCTTCTCTTGAAGAACTTCATTCGTAAATGATTTCAGCCTCAACAGTATACATCAATATAATTCACCACAATAGCAATTAACATTTCAGGCATTTACTTACTTATTTGCAATAACCAATTTCTTTCCCAGTGATCGAGCTACTGCTGATATGCCTCGCACTATTCATCAGCTGGCCAAAAGTTTCAGCTATGCCGTCAAAGCGGCTATCAATCAAAAGTTCCATTGCCAGGTCAAATTGAGTACATTCTGTTTTGCAGGTCATCGTCTTCTTCTTTCTTATTTATTTCCGCGAAAAATGAAAACGAAAGGATAAACGATGGTCTGCTCCTTTCAAGCCTTATTTCGAATTTACAGAAAGGATGTTACACTAACTCGTGCGTTTTTATTTGATCAGGTTTCATGCTTATTTTATGGAGAAAGTATACATGAAACATCTATAACCACAAAGTAATTGAGCGGTACCGGGTATGTCTCTTTGCAATCAAAGGTTAGTAAGAATAATCTCAAAATAGATTATCCAGCCGCTTGAGTCTGTGCACCACCTTAATTCTAGTAACCCACCAGTTCATGCTTAGTGTTTTAAGTGAGTTTATGAAAACAACAGGAAACAGCAGCTCGATTTTAAGTATTTATGAGTCAGGCGTTATTTGTAATCAAAAGATAATGAAACATGCGGGACTATCAGATTAATATTTGAAGGCAAAAAGGAATTATGGATAGCTCAAGGAACGAAAAATGAGTAAACAGCAAGATAAGACTTGCAAGGATTGCTACCACTGGAAGGAAATTACTGCCGTCACAGGGTCCTGTACCGTGAGACCTCCTACCATTGGTGCTAAAGGTAAGGTATTCCTCGAAGGTATAGACAAGACCTTTGAAAAAGGGAATGCCGTGTGGCCTATAACGCATGAGACTAATGGCTGCGGTGAGTTTTGCCACAAGAATGCAAAGCGTAATTATCAATCCATAAACAACGCAATCAGTGATATCTCAGAAATGATAAATGGGCTATTAAAGAAGGCGCCAGATGACAAGAAGAGTAAGAGATAGATAGACTAGGAATCTAGCTGTTCCGATTTTTTATTTTTTCAGTACTCTTGTACACTATTGCATGAGTTATAAGTTCAAGAGATCTTGGATATGTATGTTCGATCTAAACGCTCAACCTATCGAGTATATGGATCACTGGGGCTGAAATAGATAAATGATTATTCCAGAAGATCAACAATCTGTGATTCAGGTATAATGGGTTTCGAGATTACTATTGCCGTATCGAAGCTGTAGATTTACAGTTTGACGGTCTACTTCGGGCAGTTGACCTATAATTTCTGTTTTACCGATCTTATATTCTTTAGTGCATATTGAAACGGTGGATGTGGCCAGGTTGCATCCACCGCTTTTTGTAACCTTCTAAATATCTAAAATACTCAACCTATCAAATAGATCGCTCACGCGAAGAGGATCAAGTCACAGATTTTCGCATGTGATCAAGCTTGCCACTGGATTTCGCAAACAGCGCCAAACCAGTGAATTCAACGTTAGTGTATTAATCGTAATTAACTAAGGAATAATAATGACTGAATTATTAGTTGAATATCCATATTTGTTAGCGCCGCTTATCTTTTTTGCCAGAGTTGCTGATGTTTCGCTTGGAACATTTCGAACTATTGTTATATTTCGTGGCCACAAATTTATGGCCTCATTTATTGGTTTTTTTGAAATTATTATCTGGTTAGTTGCAGCAGCCCAGGTTTTGACAAACCTTGATCAGTGGTATCTTGCGTTGGCCTATGCCGGTGGTTTTGCCGTAGGTAATTTTTCTGGCATGTGGATTGAAAGCCGTTTTGCTATTGGTAATGAACTTATCCGTTGTATATCATTCCATCGTGACGTCCTAGCAGTCAAGATACGTAACGAGGGATATAAGGTAGTTTCATTTGATGGTGATATGGGGGAAGATAATCCGGTTGAACTGCTGCTTATTATTGAAAAAAGGCGTAACATCCCGTCGCTTATCCGTTTAATTAAAGGACTTGATCAGACTGCAGTGTATTCTGTCTCTGATGTAAAAAGCGTTTATGAAGGCCCCGATCTTTTACCTCGGCGTAGTTTTTTGGGTAGCGGATTAATGCTGCCAGGAAAGCGTCGCTAGCGCAATTTATTGTTCTATATGCTGTATGATTTTTAGATTACTGACCGTAAGTTGAGATCAGAAAGCTCACTATTAACAGGTGGATAAATCAAAATATCTGGTCAATAGCAATGTTGAAACCGATAAAGAATAGATCTTGGCTTTTTATTTTACCTGCCCTTATTCTGGTGGGGGGCAGCACCATTATTCCATTAATAACCATCGTAAACTTTTCTGTTCATGATGTATTCTATGGAAATGATTTTATTTGGGTTGGCCCAAAGTGGTTTATCCAGGTATTAAATTCAAAAGAGTTTTATGACACTTTATTCCGCACATTCGCCTTTTCCATCATTGTACTGACAATTGAAGTACCCTTGGGCATTTTCATCGCATTGTCATTACCGAGGCAGGGAAAATTTGTCCCCTTCTATATAATCTCTATTGCTATACCGCTGATGATTCCATGGGTGGTTGTGGGGCTTATGTGGCTATTGATTATTCACCCTCAGTGGGGCTCTTTGGGTTCATTACTATCGTTGATTGGTTTTCAGATTGATCTGAATAACCTTGTTATTTCCTGGTCAGTTATTGTCTTTGTCGATGTGTGGCACTGGACAAGCCTGATAGTCTTACTTTGCTATTCAGGATTACTGGCAATCCCAAATGTATATTATAAGTCAGCACAAATTGATGGTGCCAGCCGATGGAAAATTTTTCGATATGTTGAGCTACCAAAAATTAAACGTGTGTTAATGATTGCAATTTTATTGCGGTTTATAGACAGTTTTATGGTTTTTGCTGAGCCTTTTATTATCACAAAGGGTGGACCGGGGCAATCTACAGTGTTTCTCTCCCATAGTCTCATGCGGACTGCTGCACAACAATTCGATTTAGGGCAATCGTCTGCAACATCGCTTATATATTTTTCAATTATCGTTCTTTTTGCTTGGATTCTCTACAAAGTGATGGAATATCAAAGCTAATGTGCAGTGGGTGTTGATGTGGTGATAGAAATAACAATCAATACGGGTAAGGGTAAAACGTTTCTTTTGATTCAGGAAAAACAGTTGTGAAGAATATTCGAGGTCTTAAAAAATATATCCCTGTCATATACGTAATATTTTTACTGATGCCGATATATTTTCTTGTCTGTTACAGTTTTAAAACGGAATTTGAGATCAAGAATTCCATTACACCCATACCCATGTTGGGAACTTTGTCCAATTATAAGACTATATTCAGTGACCCACAATCCTATATGGCCTTTGTTAACACAATACTCTATGTTCTTTTAAATAATGCAATTTCACTTGTCGTTGCCGTACCGGCAGCCTATGCTTTTTCGCGTTATTCTTTCCTTGGCGACAAGCATTTGTTTTTCTGGTTTCTTGCCAGCCGCTTGACACCGCCAGCTGCTGTTGCCATCCCCTTGTTTCAATTTTACTCCACGTTGGGTATTGTCGATACTCATATTGCTGTTGCGCTTGCTCATTGCTTATTTACTGTACCTATTGCCGTGTGGATCCTTGAGGGATTTATATCGGCGGTGCCGAGAGAATTTGATGAGATGGCGCAGCTTGATGGCTATTCCTTTCCACAATTCTTTATAAAAATTCTTATACCCGTTATTGCCCCAGGTATAGGTGTAACAGCATTCTTCTGTTTTATTTTTTCATGGGTTGAAATACTTTTGGCAAACTGGCTTACAACTGTCGATGCTGTACCGTTCGGTTCGATTATACTAAGAGCGGGTACAGCACTTGGATTAAACCCATTGGGCTGGTTGAGTGCAATGGCTGTTTTATCGATTATTCCAGGTGTTTTACTTATTTATTTTGTACGCAACCACCTTGCTAAAGGGTTTGCACTTGGGCAGATTAGGTAGGGGACACCAAAAAGTGGCACTTACATACAGCGCAGATTAATGCAGCCTAGGCTTACCAAAAGAAAAGAGCACTTTATGGCACCTACTTTTCAATCATCTGGTTCCCGGTTCAGGTTTATTGATATTGCCAGAATATATGGCATTGTATTAATGTACTATGGTCATATTATTGAAAGTTATATGAAGGCTGGTAGCGCTAATGCTGCCATTCACTATAAGTTTATTTACTCTTTCCATATGCCCTTGTTCTTTATCTTATCGGGTTATATTGCAAAAGAGTATGTGTCCAATACGGATTTTAGTCTATATCTGAAAAGGCACGTTGCGTCACGCCTGGTTCCCTATGTATTTCTTTCGTCTATTTTGATTATCCCAACATTCTGGACAACTGGTAATACTGTAGGCCTTGAACTCCCTACAGTTGAAGGTTATCTCAAAGGTATCTCTGCTACACTCTTAGCAGGTGTTCCCTATTTTAATATTCCCACGTGGTTTCTGATTTGTTTATTCGTGGTGGAAATGATGCACTATGCAACATCACGATTTCTGACGTCGAATTCAAGAGTTATCTTGGTTGCTATAGCTTATTACTTGATCGGATCAATTTTGGCCTGGAATGCTGGTTGTTTAAAGCCGACAAACATACTTTCTCAACATGGAAAGATCTTTCCTTACTTTATGATTGTTGAGGCTTTTACATGTTATTCGCTGTATCTGGTTGGAGTCTACTTTAGACGAAATAACTTCCTGGTTGGCAAAATACCAGCATATAAATGTTTCCTAGGGGCTTTGGTATGTCTGGTTTTAGTATATTCTACATATGATTTGAACAAGGGAATGTTTGCAATACCCTTCTATGATGCGGTGGTTTTGTTTGCTTCATCACATGGCAATCTTATTCTTTTCCCTTTTACCGCTGTAATAGGCAGTGTAATGGTTATGCTGCTTGCAAAATTAACCACAGATATTGAAGTCCTGATATATTTGGGTCGAAATACGTTAATTATTTTTGGATTAAACGGTGTCTTTTATCATTTTATTAATGACAGACTTGCAATATGGCTGATTGCGCAGCATTTTGATGATGCCATGAAGATTCTTGTAAGTGGAATTGTAATTGCTTTTACAAGCATTTTATTGACAATTCCTTTTGTCTTTCTGTTGAATTATTTAACTCCCCAGTTGATCGGTAAGCCTAAGCTTGATGGGCCGTTGATTCCCCGGTTGGTCTCATGAAAATACTTCCAATTCTACTAAAAAGTGTTGCTGTTTTATTGCCGGGTATCGCATTTATGATTTATTACAATCTACGCATGGAAGCACAGCATTTTCAACCTCATATTTATACCATTACAGGAGGGAAGGTATTGGTAGCCAGAATAAAAGGCGATCCCGATATAACGATGGATACTGCCGGACTGACACTGTATAATGCAAGCAGAAAACTCAAGCTGTCCCCCAGCTATATGAGTGCTCGGCATCTTGATTGGAATCAGAGGAAAACTACTTCAATGCAGCACTGGGACATTTATTATTCAAGAATGGTTCCGGAAACAGCAATTGGCCTAGCCGACATAAAAGATACTGCCGATGTGAGTATCTTTTATGATCGCAGAGAAAAAACGGAAATTGCTGAAATTTTACATGTTGGTCGTTATGACAGAATACCTGAATCGCTTGAGAAGCTAAGGCTATTTGTCGACCAAGAAGGGTACAGTTTGACCGGTTTTTATGAGGAAGTATACCGAGTATTTGAATTTATTGAGCCAAACCCTAACAAATATGAAACGCTGCTTCGGTATCAAGTTGCTAGGTGATAATTATTCGCTTTGTAAACCTAACGTAACAGCTTCGTTTCATAAATCTGTTGCAGTCCGGCAATGAAATATCTGAACCTGTTTTTGCTTTTTAGTAAGACCTGGTTGCAGGTTAGTCGGAGGTGAGGGCGTATATATATTTTTTTACCGTTCGTCTGTCAAGTTCAGTCCTTTGGGACACCGCTTCATAGGTGCCGAGTTGCCTGTATAGATGAGAGCAATAATGGGAGAGCAATTGTGCGCCACTTAATTCTCCGTTTTCAATTTCGTGAATGAAGCGCTCCATTGCTGTTTCAGCTTTCGATTTCTGCCATTGGTAATTGTTGTTCAGTAGAATTCTCCGTACACATTGCTCAAGTTCTCTTATATTGCCAGGCCACCCATAGCCAGTTGGCTGGTTGTCGTCAATATATTTTCGTATCTTTTTTACGATCTGGGGACTCCTGGTGCCAAGAATTCGCCTGACAGTAAATTGCAGAATTTCCGTTAATTCTTCTGGGTTTTCCTCAAGTCGCTGCCTCAGCGAAGGGACATGGATGACATCTGAGCAGAGTCGATAGTAGAAGTCTTCTCTAAATTGCCCCTCGTTGAGAATTTTTTCCATTGAGCGATTGGTGGCTGCGATTACGCGCCCCTGAAATGTTTCTGCTTTGTGACTGCCAACAGGGGTAAAGGTTCGTTCCTGCAGGACTTGCAGGAGCTTTATTTGGGTGGGGACTGTAACATCCCCAATTTCATCAAGAAATATTGCACCGCATGGGCTGCAGCGACTGAATACACCCTTGTGTGTTTCAACGGCACCAGTAAAAGCGCCTTTGCGGTGGCCAAACAACTCAGATTCAATCAATTGTTCAGGGTATCCAGAGAGATTGATGGGAGTGAAAGCCCGACTGAAACTTTCAGAAAAGCGACCCTTTGCGTGATCAAAAGGGATGTACCCTGATCTTCCAATTGCGGCAGCGGCCATGCCCTTGCCCGTTCCTGTTTCGCCGAGAATCATCGTGGAAAAATCGTCCATCCGGTTCCAGAGGAACTGATCGTACAGCTTGATGTCGTTGGTGAAAATATTGTTCCAGAGTGAGCATCTCAGGGCCATCACACACTCACTTTTGCCCGCTATCATATTAATGAAAAAGAATGCCCGACGCATTTGGAAGAACAGTGAGAAGAAACGCATCGCCTCCTGCTCCGGTATAGCGTTTTTGAGCAAGGTGGCCAGCGCATCGTTGGCAAATTCTACCGGACAACACTCATCACCTACCTTGATTTGGGCAGTA
Source organism: uncultured delta proteobacterium (assembly GCA_963776075.1). Lineage (GTDB taxonomy): Bacteria > Desulfobacterota > Desulfobulbia > Desulfobulbales > Desulfocapsaceae > MADRE3. Next base: position 139,567 of record CAVZLG010000015.1, on the reverse strand, counting down.
ATATGGTTGTCGAACTCATCACAGAATTCGTGAAATACACGAAACAATATGCCGAATTTCAAGAGCTCGTTGTCTTCAGTGTTGGTCTGCAGCTTCTTCTTTTGGTTGCGAGCAGTCACCGCGTTTGTGGTTTGCGTGACTTTTTCGAGCAACTGGGCGCCTACTTTTTTTACTGGATCTTGTGGGGAGAGTCCAGTAATTGCGAGGTCGATGACCCACCGTTTGTGATCAAAAGGGTTGGCAAAGGCGGCATCTCTTACCTTGTATAGAATTTCTCGTTCGGAATCTTTCATGAAAACGCTCCGGGATATTCAAAAAATGTATACGCTGTGTACATGTTATGACAGAACGATAATTATTTCAAGAGCTAATGTTTCAACGTTATTTTGTGAAAACAACATCTATTCAGTAGTTTACACTCGTTTTTCTTTTGTGGCATGGGGCGTGCTTATAAAGTAGCAGTCGGCGCCCAAAAACAAAAGGAGGAACGATCATGAAAGAAAAAGCCACACAAAGCACATTTATTATGTCTTTTATTTCAGCAGCTCTGTTTTTCTTGATTCTTACTATTTTCGGTCAATCCCAGGCGGCAGGACTCTTGAAGCCAAAAACTGGAGATGATTCTCTGATCTCTATAAAATCGCACAATGTAAGCGTCGTAATCAACAATGGCTTTGCTCGAACAGAGGTGGATCAGGTTTTCATCAACTCAGGAGAGAATGATCTTGAAGCGATTTATTCTTTTCCACTGCCCAAACAGGCGAGTCTTTCGGAGTTGTCTCTCTGGATCAATGGACAGGAGGTCGTCGGAGAAGTTCTCGAAAAAGAGAAAGCGAAAGAGATCTATGAAGATCAGAAGGCAAAAGGTAACCAGACGGCAATCGCAGAGAAGGATGAGTTCAAAACGTTTGATGTTTCAGTCTATCCTGTTAAGGCTAAGGAACAGACCAGGATTAGGCTTGTGTATTATCAGCCGTTAACCATTGACCTCAACGTGGGGCGTTACGTATATCCACTCCAGGAAGGCGGTGTGGACGAGGAACGTATTGCGTTCTGGTCAGTTGACTCAGCGGTTAAAGAATCCTTTACATTTGACCTGATACTGAAATCGACCCAACCGATAAAAGATGTTCGTATCCCAGCTCACCCCGAGGCCGTACTCGAAAAATTGTCGCTTGGTGATCCTGGTGAGGGTGGTAATGAGTACATCTACCATGTTGGCCTGGATTACTCCGAGGGTGGGAACTTGACTGATGACATCGTCTTTTACTATCGACTGGATGACAGTGTTCCTGCCCGAATCGAACTGGTTCCTTATAAAGAGGCAGGTGATTCAACCGGTACCTTCATGCTGACTATCACTCCGGGAGCTTCTCTTGCACCAATTTCAGAAGGGGTCGACTGGACTTTTGTCCTGGACAAATCAGGGAGCATGAACGGTGGTAAAATCCAGACCCTGGCTGATGGTGTTTCACGAGTAATCGGGAAGATGTCACCGTCTGACCGTTTCAGGGTTGTGGCATTTAATGATTCAGCACAGGATATGACCAATGGGTTTAAAAACGCAACGGCTGAAAATGTTAACCAGGCAATAAATATGGTTAAAAATATTCAGGCTGATCGTGGTACGGCGCTGCATGCCGGGCTAGAGCTTGGCTTGAGAAGTGTTGACAGTGAAAGAACTTCAGCCATTATTCTGGTCACAGACGGTGTCGCCAATGTTGGTCCTGCTCATGAGGACGATTTTTTAAAACTTGTGGAGAATAGAGACGTCAGGCTCTTCACCTTTGTAATGGGAAACAGTGCCAACCAGCCGTTGCTTGAGAATCTTGCCAAGGCATCAGGAGGATTTGCAATGGATATATCCCATAGTGACGACGTGTACGGCAAAGTACTTCAGGCCAAAAATAAAGTTCTCCATGAAGCAATGCACGCTGTTGATGTGAAATTTTCAGGCGGCGGTATCAGCGATCTAACTCCTGCCTCGCATGGTTCTTTATACCTGGGACAGCAGTTGGTTCTGTTTGGGAAATTTAACAAACCGGGCCCCGTGACCATTTCAATGCATGCAAAGATATCAGGCACAGAGCACGAGTGGAGCTGTGATACGGTGCTGCCTGCTGAAGACGGTGATAATCCAGAAATTGAACGGCTCTGGGCTCTCTCTACTATTGATGAGATCATGGATACGGTTCACCGTGCCGGTGAATCAGAGAAACTGCGCAAAGAAATCGTTGACTTGGGAACTCATTACTCGCTGGTCACCGACTACACATCAATGATTGTGTTTGACGAGCAGGAGATGGAAAACCTGGGTGTCCAGCGCAATAACAGTAACCGTGTGTCCAAGGAACGCGTTGCCCAGCAACAGCGTCAGCAGAGTCAGGTAAAGAGTTATCGGGTTGACAATAGCCCTGACGGGGGTGCCTTTAAAGGGGCCAAGTCTCCCGGCGTAGGATCCGGACCGGTCGGCCCCTGGTTTCTGGCTGCCTTGATTGGCTGTTCCTGGCTCGTTCGGCGCCGACGTCGATGAGAATGGATAAGGGGAAGATAATGGAATCTTTATTCAGAACAAAGCTTTTGAAGATTGCCGGATTTGTTATCGTTCTGATGATCTGTAATGTGCATCTCTTCCATAACACTTCCCCTTCATCACTGATATATAAAAACGAGCTGGTCGCAGCAGGTGAGTGGTGGAGAGTCATCACTCACCTGTTTGTTCATGTGAGCTGGTATCACCTCATCCTCGATGCATTGGCGGTTGGTTTTCTCTGGCAGGAAATAGATCTGAAATCATCAACACAGAAAATTCTGGTTGCACTTACCTGCTCGGTCACAAGCCTTCTTGGGACCATCTGGTTTTCACCGTATATTGAGCAAGTGGGTTATTGCGGATTATCAGGAGTTGCCCACGGTCTTATGTTTTTTCTTGGATTATATTGGATTTATCTGGCGTTTCAGGACGTGCGGACAAAAAAACCGCAACTGGCCGGGCTTTGCGGTGGCGTGCTGTTATTATTGCTCATCGGCGCCAAAAGTGTGGTGGAAGTTGTGTCGGGATCAGTACTTTTCTCTGAGCTTCATATGGGAGATCTCGGAATACCGATCGTTGAGGCGCATCTGGGTGGAGTAATTGGAGGGGCTGTCGCATTTATTGGTTTGTTAGTGGCAGGAAAGGGAACTATCAACATTCGAACTAATGATTTGAATATACAAATGGGCGAGAGTGTATGAATGTTTTAGAAGCCCCTTCAGCAATAAATCTGTTATTACTTGATGATATAATTTGTTATGATAAAGAAGGGTACAAACTGATACCTTTAAGGTGAGAAATGAAAATAGTATGGCTGTCTATTTATTTTGCTGTATTGCTCTGGTCAGCAATCAACCCGGCTGATTATTTCACCTGGTTTCTGGAAGTTGTTCCAGCCCTGGTTGGTCTTGCAGTTCTTGCTCTTACCTATAAAAGATTTCCCCTTACCAGCCTCGCTTACGCATTGATTCTTGTACATTGCATCATTTTAATGGTTGGAGGTCACTACACCTATGCTGATGTTCCCCTGTTCGACTGGATACGGGACTATTTTGAACTCCAGCGAAACAACTACGATAAAGTTGGTCATTTTGTCCAGGGGTTTGTGCCGGCAATTATAGCCCGGGAAATATTTATTAGGAAGTCGGTGATTAACGGTAGGTACTGGGTTAATTTTCTTGCTGTCAGCTTCTGTCTGGGCTTCAGTGCATTCTATGAGCTCATTGAGTGGTGGGTTGCTCTTTCAACCGGTGAATCAGCTGAGGCATTTCTTGGCACACAGGGATACGTATGGGATACGCAATCTGATATGGCCCTGGCTCTGACAGGTGCGATCATAGCTGTGGTTTTGTTGAGCAGAATCCATAATAGTCAGATCGAAAGATTATCCCTCACGGCCCCATAAACGGATAAAAACTGCTGGTAATCCGATTCTTTCTACTCCAAAAACTTTCTGTAATCTGTTCCCATTGAGGAGTCAGGGGAGGGTGGTTTCTGAGCACGTCTGTAATTCTGGCTGCTTTTTTCTTTGTGCCAACAATATACCGAACATATATCGAGTATTGTATAACGCTTCTTTTGTTGCAGCGAAATGTTGGTACTCTTTAATACGAGCAGCCAGTGTTGTGATTCCGGTGAACTATTACAAATCAAATTCCAGCCTCAGATTTCTCTGTAATAATTTAGCCTGTTTAAAACCCTCTTTTAGCATCATTTTCTGTAAGTTGTTTAACTGTTTCGGATTGACTCTATTCGCTCTTGCAGGGTCCTCCGAGGATAGCTGCTGATGAATACGAATCCTTTGAATCAGGTCAAAAGCCTCTACAGCTGCAGCAGTTTCAGGTACAGAACGTCGCATGGCGACCGCTACTGAGCGGAGACGATCAGCTGTATTTGTAGCCCAGGATTGATGTTTCAGGGCCCAGATGCGGGCAGCATCGACAAATGGCCTGGAGCCGAACTTTTTGATGTCTATCGTGCGTGGAAACTCTTTGCCGCCATCATAGACGAACCGACCCAGAAACCCTAAAGCCGGGGAACAGGTGAGGGCCTCCTTGGCGAGGTTGTAAAGCAATCGCTCATTCTGCGCGGGTTGCGGCAGCAACCAGCCTCGCAGCTCGTTAACTAATTCATCCTGCCCGTACAGCGGGCGAAAATCAAAAAAGATGGTCGAATGTAATACGGCTTCCGGGTCGGGAATTTCCATCCAATAGCTGAATTTGTCCTGCCACTCCCAAACCGACAGACACCATTCAGGATTACTGGCCATGATGTCGCCTTTGCAGAGTTCAAAGCCGCACCTGTCCAGTGCCTTGTTGACGGCCAACGTAAAAGGGAGAAATGTCTGCCTCGTTATTTCAGCCTCATCTTTTCTATCCGGTTGAAAGATAAGGCCGTTATCCTGATCCGTTGTGAATGTTTGTTCCAGTCGTCCTTCAGAGCCGAATACTATCCAGCACCAGGGAACCGGGGGGAGGTCGAATGTATCGGCGATAAGCTCGACAACCTGCATGCATATAAGGTCATTGAGCCCTGACATCCATTGGCATAAAGCCTCGATACCCATCCCGCTGACAAAAAGTTCAGCACCCCGCTTTCTGACTTTGTCAGCTGCTGCTGCAATAGCATCGATATCTTCTGCACTATTGATATCTTCGGTCAGCTCATCTGCCCCGCCTTCGCTATGTCCGGGTATATCCGCCTGCGAAATCAAGTCATGCAAATGCCCGTCTCCCCCTGTCAGCAATAAATGATTGATACGGCTGCGATTCATTAATACCTTGGCCCGGTGGACAGAGGCATCCGCCGGTAAAATTACAGGTGCTGCAGTCATGTAGGCGATAACAGGGTCATCAAGGTTGCCGCCCTGCAGAGTTATAGCGTCGAGCAGATTGCGCAGCGTGACTATGCCCAGGGGAGTACCGGTAGACTCTGCCACCACACCTGCATCAAACCCACCTTTGTTAAGCGCTATCAAAGTGTCTTGCAGGGTGGTTTCTGGTCTAAATGACAATGGTTTGCGGCGACTCAATTTATGAAGAGGTATTTCTCTAATGCCTGCTTCTGAGTGTAAGGAATGAAAATGCTTACTCAATTCGTTGCTAAATTCTTTGTTATTTTTTGAATTATTTTTCATGTTGGGTGAGCACTTTTAGTTATCAGCTAAGGAGTGACGCTACTCGTTCTACCAGCTCGTAGGTCGAAAATGGTTTTGTCATATAGGCATTGGCCCCAAGTGAAAGGCCTTTGTCCATTTCGGCTTCACGGCCTTTTGCAGTCAGCATCAGGATTGGCAGGTCGGCCAAACGTTGATCACCGCGCACTTCTTCACAAACCTCGAAGCCGTTTTTGTTCGGCATCATCACATCAAGAATCATGAGTGCAGGGATATGATCAGCCAGGTAGTCCAGAGCCTGCTGGCCGTCGTAGGCGATGGCAACCTCATAGCCTGCGCGCTTCATAAGGAATTCAATTGAAATGACAATGCTGGGTTCGTCATCTACAATGAGAATGGTTCTTGTCATTTGTTTTTCTCCGGCAATAGTGCGTTAGGTGCAGGTGCTTCCCCTAACATAAAATTTCAGCCTGGTTATTTATTCGATTCGACCAGGGAGAGCTCGAAAATAAAATTTGCACCAGATTCTGGTATATTTTCCACCCAGATGTTTCCACCATGGTAATTGATTATGCGATGACAAATGGTTAGGCCAAGCCCACTCCCTTTGGGTTTTTCATCACGCAAGCCTTTGAGTTGATGAAATTTACCGAATATTCTTTGCTGTTCATCGGGCTGGATCCCTGGCCCGTTGTCAGCAACCGCTACTCTGGCTTTTCCGGAGTGTGCGTTTAAGAGAACTGTTACCTGACCCTGTTCCGGATCACAGAATTTTGCCGCGTTGGATAATAGGTTGATTACGACCTGGATAAGGCGGTCCCGATCTGCCATCACAAATATGGGTTCGACCGGTACATTTCTTTTCAGTTCTATCGCATTTTCAATGAACAGTTGGCTTATCGAGCTTAAAGCTTCATCAATTACTTCATTTAGATGCACACGTTCCGTGGTCCATTTAGCACTTTCCGATTCAATTTTTGCAAGATCCAGAACCTGGTTGATCAATCGAGTAAGTCGCTCACTTTCCTTTACTATAATGTCCAGGAATTTCTGGTGCTCTTCAGGCTCAATAGCAGGGTTGTCCCGAAGGATCTCGGAAAAGGCACGAATAGAGGTGAGAGGGGTGCGGAGTTCATGGGTTACCGTGGATACAAAATCATCCTTTAAGCGATCAAGTTCAGTCAGCCGCTTATTGGCTGCCCTCAGTTCGGTAGTGGCTTTTTCCAGCTGGCGGGATTTCTCTTCAAGTCGACGACTATAGCCGATCACCTGTGACGTTTCGTCCAGAATTTTCATGACTCCATCGATACTTATCTCTTCTCCCTTTACCACAGAGGAAATCATGACCCTCGCCGATGCGGCTCCAATGGTACCGGCGAGCTTCCTTTCTACAAATCTCACAAGATCTGAATCGGCATAGGGAGTTGTCTGTGCGTCAAAATCGTGTTGTTGGAAATATTCAAAAAAGGCCTTCCACGCATGATCGGTACCCATAAAACGTTCGAGTAGGTTTCTTAGTTCAGAGACTGTGGCGGTGCCACTGTACAGGTGACTATCAAGCCCGCCATGATGAAAAACATCTACGAACTGAACAGCCTGGAGTCGCTCCATGGCGTTTTGCCGGTCGAAAAGTGACACTCCGATTAAAAAGCCAACGTTAGCCAGCATGCTCCAGAATACTGAATGAGTGAGTGGGTCGAACATGTCGAGTCCAAATAGATGATAGGGGCCGAGAAATGCTAAACCAAATGGGCCTGGCTCAAGGATTGATGTGGCTATCCAGCCTGATCTTGCAAAAGAAGGAATCAGCAGTGTGTAACCCCAAACCGCAAAGCCGGCTATAAGTGCGGCAGTTGCACCTCTACGGCTTGCTCCTTTCCAGAAAATACCAATAAGAATCGCAGGGGCAAACTGGGCTGCGGCAGCAAAAGAAACCAATCCCAGTGTCACCAGGGCGTACGATTCACCTATCAATCTGAAGAATGCATAGCCAAGGAGCAGGATGCCCAGGATGCTTCCCCGGCGTATCGTCAATAACACACTGCTCAAATCTCTTTTCCGTATAGATTTAACCCGCAATAGAACCGGCATGACAAGGTCATTACACACCATGGTCGACAGGGCGATAGTTGCCACAATCACCATTCCCGTAGCAGCAGAAAGCCCACCAAGATAAACCAGCAGGGCGACGAGATCCTGGTGTGCATGCAGGGGGATTGTCAATACAAAGGTGTCTGGGTCAACCAGCCCTTCAGGGAATGTTAGAAGACCTGCCAGTGCAATCGGCAGTACAAAGATGTTGATCATGAACAGATAGAGCGGGAACAGCCAGATGGCCTTTTTTACATGATCCTCGTTGACGTTCTCAACCACCAGTATGTGAAATTGTCTTGGCAGAAATAAGATTGCCATCATGGACAGAAAAGTGAGTGTGAACCAGCTTGTATAGCCGCCGTTGAGCGCTTCAAGTTTCATTAATTTTGACAGTTCCGGCGTTTTGACCGCATCTTGGAGTAATTCTGCCGGTCCGGAGAATAGATAAATGCTGATAAAGATGCCTGCCACCAGAAATGCCACAAGTTTAACAACTGATTCGAAGGCGATTGCTGCAACCATCCCCTCATGGCGTTCACTGGCATCTATGTGACGTGTACCAAAAAGGATGGAAAACACAGACAAGACGAGCGTCACATACAATGCTGTGTCTCTCCAGATAGAACCAGCGACATACTGAACCACCGTGGGGCCTTGAAATGTGTGCAAGACATTGAAACTTGTTGAGACAGCTTTTAATTGAATAGAAAAATAGGGCAGGATTCCAACGACAGCGATAATTGTAACAATCCCACCAATCATGGGATCTTTGGCGTATCGTGAGGAAATGAAATCAGCAATAGATGTGATACGATGTACTTTGGCTATGCGAATTATCTTTCGCAGGACAAACCACCACAGCGCGGCCATCAGGGTAGGGCCGAGATAAATAGGCAAGAACCCTACGCCGGTCGTAGCCGCCCGACCAACACTGCCGTAAAAGGTCCATGCAGTACAATATACAGCTATGGAAAGTGTATAGATATAGGGGTTACTGATTATAGAGCGTCCCGCGTCAGCTCTCTTGGCGCCATAATAGGCAATTGCAAAAAGAATTCCCAGATAACAGAAGGATATCAGCAGTAGGACCCATTCCTGCAGCATATCATTCCACTCTTTTGGAATTGAGCAGATCAGTCAACAACGGTTGAGATTTTGTTTTTTCAACGATTACTGCAATGCATACAATAAAAATGAACCAGAACACAAACAGGTAAAGATACAAGATCGGGATTCCGAAGATCAGTTCGGCTTTGCTGAATAAGGAAAGCAGCGGGTAGTTTAATGCTATAACGCCGATAATGAGCATTACGATCAAGCGTTCATTTTGTTGCTTTGATTCAGGCATATTGCCTCCGATGTATGTTTCAGTAGTCTAGTAGATCTCTATACTCCTTAAACAGCAGGATATGGAAGCGGTACATACTTCGCCTTGTCTCGTCGTCTACCTCTAAATTAAGAGATGTATCGCTTGGTGATTGGGCCTGATTGTTTCTTTGGTATCAGCAATTACACCCTATATTATTGTATAGATGTGGCAGATGCAAAGATATTCGACTTCATCTCTGAAGCGGTCGGCATAACAGGCCTCAAGCCCGAAAAGTATTGTTGTATATTCTCATTAATAAGTTGAGATAAAATCTGCACAAGAGGGTGCAACATTACCGCAGAGTGGGTATAGTCTTGCCCGTATCTCGACCGGCGGCAAAGCAAAACTATTTTTCTTTGTCTATCTATTTACTAAAAACATAAACCTAAGACACTGTTTTTAAATATATTATATTTCATTATGCTAAAAGAAATAAACAGAGAAGAAAAGAGCGTTGTCTATCGGGTCGACGATCGCAGAGAAACAGCAGTTAACCGTTATATTCTTTCCACTCCTGAAACCAGAGCCATTTGTAACGATCCGCTGGTGATGGGCTACGACTATACCGAAAAGCTAGAGAAGGCTTGTGCTACCTTCCTGCGACTCACCAAAAGAGCCACACACTTGGAACTGCAGGAAAACCGTTCAGTGGTTTTCAATATCCTTCGAGGAGGGTTAAATTTTGGTCTTCGCGGTGCATTGGCAAAAGCATTTGGCTGGAATAATCATAGTACCTCCTTTGTCACAGCCCAGCGAGCCAGAGTAACTGAAAGCCCGGAGCTATGGCATATAACAGAAGATGAGTATAAGAAGATAACTTTTCCCAAAAGAGCCCAGATCATTATTGGTGATGTCGTTGCAACCGGGACCAGCTTGAAACATGGGTTGGACATCATGATAAAGGAGGCGGACAAGCAGGGAATGGAATTGTCCTCGATTCTGTTTTTTACCATAGGCGGCCCCTTAAGTGAGGAACGATTGATAAAGGCAGACGAAGCCTGCCGCAGGCACTTCCCAGGATATGAGGGAACACATGTCTGCTATATTGAAGGTCGATTTTTCGTGCCAACAGCCGAGTCGAAGGTAGCAATCAAAATAACTGGCACCGATTTAATGCGCTGCAAATCACTGTTGGCACCAGAATTTATTGAATCAAATTTCGAGGCCCCATCATACCCCCTTGAAAGATGTACCATCTACGACGCCGGCTCCCGGGCCTTCCAGGTCGAAGAATATCTGGATGATGTCATCGAATACTGGGCGAAAGTTTTGATTTTGGCAAAAACGGTGACGTTCGAAGAAATGATGGCGGAGCGTTTTCCAGAAATCGATATCAGGAGATTTGGCAGCGTATCTCTTGAGCAGGTAGCCAGAGAACAGCTGAGGAAGCTGTCATCGGTAAGTTAATCAGGGGCGAGCAAAATGACAGTTCAGATTCATGCAAAAGGACCAGCTACCATCTATTACATGTTATGGCTCAATGAAAAATTCAGTTCATGATTGATCATTTAAGTGCGTTTTCAAAAAAGGTTGGTTAGAGGTGTTGGGATTAATCATTTTTTCTTACTACCATTTGCATTTTATTTCCATACACACATATCTATGGAACGTTCTGTGTTGAGCAACGCCATCCGATACCGGAAGGCGTAATACTGAAGAAAACCTTGACCTAAAAGGCAGAAAGGAGAAATAATAGGGCAATATAACAATCTAAAATAAATAGAAAAGGCAGGGTTATTACGTATACAAACTGTGCAGGTCAGAATTTGATAGGCAGGAAAAGAGGACTCACCACAACTGGCGTGAAACCGTGAATGTACAGGAATAGGGTAAACCTTCAGATTTTCTTAAATGGTTAACATTGCCAATACAAGCCTCTTCAAGGTGTCGATTTCAGAGAAATGGTCAAGGCCGCAGCTTCGGCTTCACAATCACGTTCAGGTTGCAATCCTTTTGCCCGTACAACTGCAAGTTCCTCTTTAGCAGAAAGTAGATTCTTTAGAAATTCCGCTTCAGCGTGCAATCGAGCAACCAGTGCTGCGCCCAGAACACGCCCTGCGACTACATCGCTATACCAACACTGATTGCAAATAACTCCAGTCTCACCATAAAATAATCCCCTTGCAAGCAGTGCTTCAGCTTTATCGGGGGCAATTTCACTAAGAATAAGCGCATAAGCCCAACCAAGAGAGGCTGTTCCCGAAGGATAAGATTTATATTTCTTCATGGTCGCAGTAGTGCTAGTGCAGATTGGTTCATTGTTAACAACAAAAGGGCGTGGGCGTTTATATTGATCCTTTATCGGTTTGTCAAACCAATCTACATCAAAAAAAGTCCTATTAAGTAGTGTGTATAGATTGGGTGTATCCTCCTCAGTGATTGGGGCTCCTAATGAACAAGAAAAGGCGTCTACTGGTTCTGGGAAAAACATCATGCTATCCATTCTTGCCAACTCCCAACGAGGAGTATCACGCAATGCGAAACTCATTGTACTTATTTCCTGATCAAGAGCGAATGTAGCTGAATCATCAGGCGGTGGGGGAGGTAGAAGTGTCAAAGTGTTTGGAAGTGTTTCAACCGGTATGTAGCCCCTATTTCCAAACCGTCCTGGAGTTGGTTCGATACTGTTTTGTGTTTTAAGACTTGTGCAACTCGCTATAAATATCGAGCACGATAGTACAAGAAGAGTTTGTATGAAAATGACACCGAATAAACCGCTCATTAATATTGAAACAGTGCGTTTCATGGTAGGTACCCTCCTTACTTGCTATGCTGCCTAATGACATGGGGCTTACAAGTATTAACGAAAAAAACCTAACCATAAAAGACAGTTTGTAAATACAACAATGTAGGGAAGGCAGGATTGAAATTGTTCCCTGTATCCCTTCAGAATCCTATCAGCAAATCACTCGCCCCTGTCAAACGGTAACCTAAAAGGAACTATCTAAAAACTCCGCATGCAACAATAAATTGGGTCCGCCAGTGGTCATTACGATTATTAACCACTACCACAATGTTATATTTACTAGTTAGGAATAGTAACTATTTTTTATCCAAATGTTCTCCTGCTTTGCATTGAAAACATTAAACAAAACTATCCAAAACATTACGATGGAGGTTACTATGAACACGAAAATTTTAATCATTGCAGCACTAATTTCCCTACCATTTTTCTCACAAAAGATTGTGTTTGCTGGAGCAGAAGACGATTCTTTCAGAGCAGCAGTTGAAGAAATCTTCGCTACCTACAGTGCGACGAACAAGAATAAAGATGTAGACGGCTGGATGGCACTCTGGGACGAAGGGGGAATAAAAATGGTCCCCAATATCCCATCAATCTATGGGAAATCGGCCATCCGAGAGTTCAAGTATAAAAAGTCTCAATCTCCTGATGATATGGAAATGACAATCAAGGTCGAAGATACCCAGTTGTCTGGTGACTTTGGCTTTGCCCACGGCACCTACTTTGTGTCAATAACCCCGCAAGGAGGCGGTTCGGCAAAATCAATGGAAGGTAAGTACTTGACAGTATTCAGGAAGCAGGCCGACGGTGCGTGGAAGATCTACCGTGACAGTGTTAGCCCAAATCCAGCTTCAAAGTAGAAATCATTTAAATTTTGCTTATCTGATGCCCGCCTTTCTCAAATCTTCGTGCTGTTGCTCTAGGTGGTCAGGATTTTTATAGAAGCTAGCTTTTTTATCCCATTTAAGAGAATATTTGGGGAAATAATGGAGGACACGTTTAGCTGCTAAACGGGCCTCTTCTTCTTTACCAAGTCGAATGTAATTCATGGCCAGTATGGCATGGCCAAAATAAATTAGTTCTGAATCGCCTCTGTCTTCTGCCGTACTCAAAAATTCATTGGCCATTTCAACTGCCTCAGAATATTTGCCAGTGTAATAATGGCACATAGCAAGTTCAGACAGATAGAAACTGGGATAGCGAGGTTCTAGACGCAAGGCTTTTTTTACCATCAAAGTAGCCTCATCGAACTCACCAATGAAACGCAGAATGTGCGCCATGATCATGTGGGCTTCTGCGTTGCTAGGGCCTAAAGCAATTGCCTTTCGTCCTGCATTCAACGCTTCTTCAAATTGTTTTTGATATAGAAATAGAAAGGCCGTCAATATATGGGTGTCCGGAAAGGACTCATCAAGCTGTTCTGCCTTTCGGGCGAATAATTCAGCCATTTTAAAAGATTCCTCACGAGAACCAGAAGAACCTTGTTTGGCATCATAATAGTGCGTCCAAGCAATAAGCACGTAAGGCACAGAGTATTTATCATCAAGGTCGATCGCTTCCTGGGCAACCTGCCTCACCAAAGGATAGTTGTCTATTTTTCCATGAGCAAAATGTGAACGGGCATGGAGATATTTTAAAAAAGCACTCAAATTGTTGGTTCGTCTTGCCCATAAACGAGCCTGCTCTCCAACGGTAAGTTTCACTTGAAGAGCAGTAACGATTTTCATGGTGATTTTATCTTGAACGGCAAAAATATCAATTAACTCTGAATCATAACGATCAGCCCATATATGATTCCCTAATATTGCATCTATAAGCTGGGCAGTAATTCTAATTCGATTCAATGATTTGCGGACACTACCTTCTAGGACGTATTGTACTCCAAATTCCTCCCCTATTTTCTGTACTTTTTCGTGTTTTCCCTTAAAGGTGAATGAAGAGTTGCGTGCTATGACAAAGAGATGTGGAACGGAGGCAAGCCCAGTTATGATTTCTTCGGTTATACCATCGCAAAAATACTCTTGCTCGGGATCCGCACTCATATTCTCAAAAGGAAGTACTGCGATAGATGGTTTGTCCGGCAGTTTGAGTTTATTGCTATTTTGCTGTTCAGTGTCTCCAGTTTCTGCCAAAACCTTATATAGATACAGAGGATCAGCGATATTCTTAGCTTTTTTCGCTCCTAAATATTTAAATTTCAGATCAACCTTGTTTTTGACTTGATCGTATACGCTCTGGGAAATGCATATGCCTCCGGGATCGGCCAAAGGCTCTATCCGGGCTGCAATATTGACCCCATCTCCATAAATCTTACCATCCTTCAAAATGACATCACCTAGGTTGATGCCAATACGAAATTCCATCTTCCGGTTATCAGGTAGTTCAGCATTTCGCTCTGCAAGCTCCCGCTGTATCTCGACTGCACAGTTTACCGCATCGACCACACTTGGAAACTCGGCAAGTACATAATCGCCTGGAGTATCGACAACACGCCCCTTATACTCTTGGATCAAATGGGTAATTGCAGCACGGTGGGAGGTAAGAGTGCGAAGCGTCGCCTCCTCGTTGTCGTCCATCAAAAGGCTATAGCCTGTGACATCAGCTCCAAGGATGGCGGTAAGCTTGCGTGTATACCCTTCGTCAGCCATTTGCTCTCTCCACTCAGTAGAAGGTTAACGCCATGACGTAGCAGATTCTGAGCAGAAGCGTCCTATCGACAGTCAGTAAATTCGACCAATATTATATACAATTGCTCCTGAGGGATAAAAATAGCTTGTTAGGTTTAGAATTAATTTTATACCGTTTGAAATTTACAGGCAATCGAAATAATTATTGGGTTTACTCCTGGGATTGACATGACCAGTGCCAATGCCTTTTTTTCATGAGTTATAGATCGCTGTATGTGTTTCCTGTATCTATTTCCGAACGTTTAAAGAAATAGTCTTCACACAGAGAAAGTATTAAGAAATAGTATAATAATGAGGGAACCTTGGCCTATTCTTTACATAAGATAGTGGCATCCCATTTAATGCTTGCTCGAGTTCCCAAACCGTCATCAGGTATTGCTAATAATATTTTGTGATTGCCTTTATTTAATGTTCCTAAATGTAAGTCATATGCCCCAAATTTTGACTTCCTTCCACTTCCTAACATCTGTGCGGTCACTCTATATTCATTCATTCCATCAATCACAACTAATGTATCGCAATCACCAGCTCTTGCTATTCGCAAAAACAATCCAGCTTCCTCGTCCAGTATTCTAAAATTTATAGTTATTTCTTTCACCGAATCCCAGCGATCAGGAGAATATTGTAAATCATCAGGGTGTATCAATCTTCCGGGAATCATAGTTGGCTCAACTATTCCGTCAGCATCTATTTCCACTTCTTGAACGTATTGAAACCTCGAGTGTTGATGAATCAGGCTGGGATGATAGCGGAAATGGACCTGGATCGACGGAAGGAAAATATATTAACTGGTTGACGATAAGTGACCAGGAACAGAGTGTCATCGGGGACGTAAGACGAATTAGAAGTAGTTCGATGGTGCCCCCTGAGATAACGATCTATGGGTATATCTACGATTGCCAGACAGGGAAATTAGTTGAAGTAACAGCAGCAACACTAGCGGGAACTCCTGGTTAATTCTCTGTCATGACAATAAAATAATGCAGTACCCTGATACCAAAATACCATGGGCCCAGGTTAGATAAATGTTCAGGGCGGCAGGAGTTGAACCTTTGCCGCCCTGCTATTCGGCCAGACATTATGCCTGTTAACTTGTGATGTGTGGATCCGTGTCTACCTGCGTTTGCTATCTGCGATTAGTTAATCGCTTTTATCAAAGCATCAGCAACAGCATCCGATGAAGCAGGGTTTTGACCGGTTATAATCAAGCCATCAGAAACTGCCAGCGGATTCCAGTCTTCAACTTTCTGATAGGTACCGCCCATTGCAACAAGCTTATCTTCAAGTAAATAGGGCACGACATCGGTTAATTCAACT
The DNA here is from genome assembly GCA_963776075.1 of uncultured delta proteobacterium. Classification (GTDB taxonomy): domain Bacteria; phylum Desulfobacterota; class Desulfobulbia; order Desulfobulbales; family Desulfocapsaceae; genus MADRE3. The sequence goes on along the minus strand of CAVZLG010000015.1, from coordinate 123,709 downwards.
GCTGCTTCTTCAGAATTACTAAAACCAGTTACCTGTTTACCTTTGACCAACGGTTCGCCATTATGATCTTTGGCTTTTAATAACACCGCCGGTGCATGGCATACAGTTGCCACAGGCTTTCCAGCAGCAATAAATTCTTCAATAAGTGCAATCGAATCACTGTCATTATGCAGATCCCATAAGGGACCATGGCCACCGGGGTAGAACACCGCATCAAAATGTTCCGCTTTCATTTCGGCCAATTTAACCGTATGCGCAAGTTCACTCTGAGCTTCCTGGTCATTGTCAAATCGGCGTGTAGCATCAGTTTGAAAATCAGGTTCGTGACTTTTCGGGTCAAGTGGCGGGTGGCCGCCGTTTGGTGAAGACAGGATAACTTGCAAGCCTGCGTCTTTCATGCGGTAGTAAGGACTGGCAAATTCCTCCAGCCAGAAGCCTGTCTTTTCACCGGTATTACCCAGTTTGTTATGTGAGGTTAAAACAATCAGTACTTTCATCGGTAAACTCCAATTGGATATGTTTTCAGGGTCGCTATTTAGTAAGAGAATTATTCAATGGGTTGGAATCAAAACAACCTTTCATGATTATAAGTCTTTTGAGTAATCATGTATCAATTAATCTCTGAGGCCCACCCTGATCACTGACGTTCTTTGAGCAAACCGGCCCTGAATCTTATCCTTCATATAAAATGGATGTCTGGGAGAAAAAACATTATTTAGACGTCGTACTACCGCGGTATGCAGTCTTATATCTTACACGCCTATGAAGGTGGCTTTCAGAAGATTTTTTTTTAAACCTCACCTCATCTTTGAAGGAGTTTCTTCATTACCAGTTTTTCTCGTGTATCTGATTAATTAGCTCATATTTCTATTTTTGTTCCATTGGCTTGACAACAAAAATCGGGCTACTTATTGTTCGCTCAAGTTTAGAATATGTGTTGGTGAATACCAACCTGGAATATTATCAGAAAGGCATGATTTTTTTTGGAGGTATGGGTGAGCACAGACAAAATTGAGAAGGAACTCGAGGAAGAGATCGAGACTGCTGAGGAGTCTTTAGAAGAAACTGTTGAGCAGGAACTGGAAGATAAATCCCTGGAGGAGCATCTGCAGGAGGCTCTTGATGAGTCTGCAGAATTGCAGGATCAGGTTTTACGGGTAGCTGCAGAGTTTGAGAATTATAAAAAGCGCATGGAGCGTGAACGCTCCAGCATGCTCAAATATGCCGGTGAAAATATTTTTCGTGAACTGCTGCCGGTTGTTGACAACCTCGAGCGAGCAGTTGATCAGGGTATTGTTGATGGCGTTGATTGTGAGAAAAATCTTGGCGCTCTGCTGGAAGGAGTAGAGTTGACATTAAAGAGCCTGGTTGGCACGCTTGAAAAATTTGAAGTTAAACCGATAGTGAGTATCGGTGAGCCGTTTGACCCGAATATGCAGGAAGCGCTAACAATGGAAGCGAGCGAAAATGTTCCGGTGAACCATGTGGTCAGTGAATTTGAGAAAGGGTACCATTACAAGGACCGTTTATTGAGGGCTGCCCGGGTGATTGTTTCCTCCGGGAGTGAATAGTCATTCAAGGGATTCAAAATGGTGTGCTCTGCTTGACAAATACTCATAAATGACAAGTTTAACAGGTGTCGCTGCCATACGGCGGCCCCCTATTTTATTGGATGGAATTCGGAAACTATTACATTATCCGGTTAATTGATATAAGGAGATAAAGACATGGGTAAAATTATCGGAATTGACCTTGGTACCACTAACTCGTGTGTGGCGGTCATGGAAGGAGGCGAACCTAAGGTAATCGCCAATGTAGAAGGAAACAGGACAACGCCGTCAGTGGTGGCATTTGCCGATAATGATGAGCGACTTGTTGGCCAGGTTGCCAAGCGTCAGGCTGTAACCAACCCAACCAAAACCCTGCATGCTGTGAAGCGATTGATCGGCCGTAAGTTCGAAGATGCCGAGGTTAAAAAATCCATTAACATCAGCCCTTTTGAAATTGTTGAAGGAACGAACGGCAGTGTGTCCGTTAAGGTTGATGGCAAGGTGTATCGTCCTGCAGAAATTTCTGCAATGATCCTTGGTAAAATGAAGCAGACCGCTGAAGATTATTTGGGAGAAGAGGTTACCGATGCGGTAATCACGGTACCCGCTTATTTTAATGACTCTCAGCGCCAGGCAACCAAGGATGCAGGAAAAATTGCCGGACTAAATGTCCAGCGTATCATCAACGAGCCGACCGCGGCATCACTTGCTTACGGACTTGATAAGAAGAACGAAGAAAAGATCGCCGTTTTTGATCTTGGCGGTGGTACCTTTGATGTCTCCATCCTTGAGATTGGTGATGGCGTATTTGAAGTTAAATCCACCAATGGTGATACCTTTCTTGGTGGCGAAGATTTTGATATGCGCATCGTCACCTGGCTGGCTGACGAATTCAAACGTGACCAGGGGATCGATCTGCGCGGGGACAAGATGGCCCTGCAACGTCTGAAAGAAGAGGCTGAAAAAGCCAAAATGGAACTTTCAACGACTGTTGAGACAGACATCAATTTGCCGTTTATCACTGCTGATGCCTCAGGGCCCAAGCATCTGAATATCAAGCTGAGCAGGGCAAAATATGAGGCCCTGGTTGAAGATCTGGTCGAACGAACCGTTGGTCCTTGCAAGACGGCGTTGAAAGATGCTGGTCTTCAGCCGTCAGACATTGATGAGATCATCCTCGTCGGTGGCATGACCCGAATGCCGAAAGTCCAGGAGAAGGTAGCGGAAATCTTTGGTAAAGCTCCAAATAAGGGCGTCAACCCAGATGAAGTTGTGGCAATTGGTGCAGCTATCCAGGGTGGTGTCTTGCAGGGAGATGTAAAAGACGTACTGCTTCTCGATGTTACACCGCTCTCATTGGGTATTGAAACACTCGGTAGTGTGACAACCAAATTAATCGAGAAAAACACTACAGTGCCGACCAAGAAAAGCCAGGTCTTTTCTACTGCAGCCGATAATCAGCCTGCCGTTTCAATTCATGTTCTTCAAGGAGAGCGTGAGATGGCTCAGGATAATAAGACGATCGGTCGATTTGAGCTGACTGACATTCCACCAGCTCCTCGGGGGGTTCCACAGATCGAGGTGACCTTTGATCTTGATGCCAACGGTATCCTCAATGTTTCAGCAAAAGATCTTGGTACCCAGAAAGAACAGTCCATCCGGATTACCGCTTCTTCCGGTTTAACCGAGGAAGAGATCGAGAGAATGAAGAAGGATGCTGAAATCCATGCGGAAGATGACAAGAAGCGCAAGGAACTGGTAGAAACCAGAAACCAGGCAGATGCACTAGTTCATGCAACAGAGAAGAGCCTGAAGGATCTTGGTGACAAAGTTGATGAAGAAACCAAGTCTAACGTTGAGAAAGAAATTGAAAATGTCAAGAAAGCGCTCGAAGGCGATGATGTCGATGCCATTAAGACTGCTACCGAGGCGTTGACGGCCGCATCCCACAAGCTTGCAGAGTTGATGTATGCCCAGGCAGCAAAGGATAACCCTGATAGTGGTGGAGATTCTCCAGGCGGTGATGCCGGAGCGTCCAACAAGAACGATAAAGGCGATGATGATGTTGTCGATGCCGACTTTGAAGAAGTAAAATAGTACGAGTATACATCCCGGGTAAATACCCGGCTCATATCAAGGGAGTGGGAATTCGTTTTCCCTCTCCCTTTTTTTGTGATTATACAGTATGGTGAGCTCCGTTTGACTCAGCTATTGTTTAATTGATAAATCTAAAAAAATGATACGGTATGAAAATTCTATCAGGGATACAACCCTCGGGAAAATTACACATAGGCAATTATTTCGGTATGATGAAAACCATGATTTCGCACATGGAAAATTCCGAACTATATGTTTTTATCGTTGATTTACATGCACTGACCTCGGTCCATGATCCCACTAGACTGAGCCAGGGAACACTTGAGGCTGCGGCCGATTTCCTGGCGCTCGGGCTTGACCCTGAAAAATGTATTTTCTGGGTACAGTCTGACGTACCAGAAGTCTGCGAGTTGACCTGGGTATTGTCGACGATTGCCCCGATGGGCCTTATTGAACGGTGCCATTCCTACAAGGACAAAGTCGCAAAAGGGCTCAACGCGACTCATGGTCTTTTTTCCTATCCGGTATTGATGGCGGCAGATATCCTTCTCTATCAGGCTGAGCAGGTCCCCGTTGGTAAAGACCAGAAACAGCATCTCGAAGTAGCCCGTGATCTGGCCCAGAAATTCAACAACGAGTTTGGTGATACGTTTGTTGTACCTGAGCCGGCAATCAGTGAGACAACGTCGATTGTCCCCGGCGTTGACGGTCAGAAAATGTCGAAATCTTATGATAATACTATTCCGATCTTTCTTGACGGTAAACAGCTGAAAAAGAGGGTGATGGCTATTCAAACCGATGCGACGCCAGTTGAAGAGCCTAAAGATCCTGATAATTGCAATCTTTTTCAGATTCTAAAACTGTTTGCGACACCCGAACGGCTGCAGGAAGTTCACGGTTTATACGTTAATGGCGGAGCTGCTTACGGCTATATCAAGCTGGAATTGCTCGATCTGATAAGTGAGTATTTTTCCGATGCTCGCGCCAGGAAGGCGGAGTATCTCTCGGATCCTGATGAGTTGAGAAAGATCCTGGCAATGGGTGCTGATAAAGCTCGAGAAAAGGCAGCGGTTACACTGGATCTGGTGCGCGATCGTGTTGGGATTAAATATTAACAGCAGTCGGCAACCGGCCTGTTGTTATTGTTCGCTGTGTTCTACTTTAAAGTAGTTGAATGTTGGCTCTTCTGACAGGGGAGTTGATAATCCTTCAGAATTTCTATCGATCTGTACAACACCTTCAAGAAGAAGATGGTCGATTCGTTCGCTGATTGAGACCTCGTCTTCTTTTGAGGTGAAATTGGATATGAATGCGAAGGTACCGGTTTTCCAGTTCAGAACTGAGAAGAATGCATCCTTGGCCTGCTCCTTGAGTGAATGATGAAGGAGATCCGATTGTAGAAACCCTTTATTGAGCAGGATTTCCCCCAGTCGTTTTTTGTTTTTTTCGTTGATGTGGATGGTGAGGCACTCGTTAAGCTGTTCCTTTGTTATCAACTCAGAATCGACAAGTCTCTGGCCGATCTGTTTCTGGTTAGTGTGTAAAGAGCCCCAGGTGAGTTGTCCTTTTACAAAGTGAAATGTGGCCTTGTCCGGAGGGTTCAGGAGAATCAGTTTTCCTGTCAAGTTGGTGAAATAAAGAAGCTGGAAGACGCCTTCGATTGTAACGATATCTATCGCTCCCTGGAAGTCGACCGTTTTCCGCTTTTCAGTATTCTTGATCATACTCTTATCAGTGGCCATTTGATTGGAATTATAGCCAAAAGTATTCGTTAATTTCTGATATAAACTTTTAAATGTCATGTCTGTTTCCCTTTACCGTTATCTTATTCTATTGCAGGGAGAAAAAAAGAGCAAATGATATGAACAATAAAATACGATACCTATAATATGCATGAATATATAAAGTAATCATACGGTTAAGACGTTAGTCTTGAGAGCTGCCAGCGCACAAAATCTACAAAACGAACAATCTTTTTAGAGTACGGTAAGGGATACGTGAAAAAGGCCGGGAGAATACCCGGCCTTTTTCATAATTTCTAATGTTTGAAACGGAAGCGCGCCTAGAAATCAACAAGCTCTACATCAAATACCATTGTTGCATTTGGCGGGATCGGGCCTCTTCCTGATGGACCATATCCAAGACTTGGCGGAATAATGAGAATACGCTTTTCACCCTTGGTCATTGACAGAAATGCTTCATCCCATCCTTTAATTACCCTGCCAGCACCAACGGGAAAACTTATAGGCTCGCCACGATCATATGAGCTGTCAAATTTTTTACCGTTCAACAGTTTGCCTGTGTAGTGAGCTTTGACGGTTGCGCCTTTTGCTGGACTATCACCGCCATCGCCTTCTTCAACAACAACATATTTCAATCCTGAAGGCGTTGTGATGGCGTCAGGGTAGTCCTTATCTATAGCGGACTGCTGCTCTTCCATCGCTGACAATTCTTTTTCACGTTGTCTTGAATCCATGCTGGCAAGCAGGTCATCAAATGACTCCTGGTCGGCTGTAAAGGCTTCCGCGTTCTTTCCGACTCGGATGATCTCAATGGATTTTAAGGTATCACCCTGTTTAATCGCATTGACGACATCCTGTCCGGAAACGACATGACCGAATACGGTATGTTTTCCGTCAAGCCATGGGGTAGGGACGTGAGTGATAAAGAACTGACTGCCATTTGTTCCCGGACCGGCATTAGCCATGGAAAGGACGCCGGGGCGATCATGTGTCAGACTTGGGTCGATCTCATCCGGAAAGGTGTATCCTGGGCCGCCGGTTCCTGTTCCGAGCGGACATCCGCCCTGAACCATAAAATCGGGAATAACCCGATGAAAGGTCAAGCCATCGTAAAATTTGGTGCCGTTTTTACCGCCACCGCCTCCAAGCTCTTTTGTTCCCTCGGCAAGACCGACAAAGTTGCTAACGGTGAGTGGTGTTTTCTCAAACTCCAGCATACATACAATTTCACCTTTTTCGGTGTTGAATTGAGCGTAAAGTCCATCTTTTAATTTTGCTTCAGACATTGTCGTTTCTCCAATGATTAAAATACATAGAGCAAACAGCCCCATTAATCTAGTTGTTCTGGTCATAATTCCTCCTGTTGAAACTTATGATTTTCAGGAACTGATTGACTACTAGATAGTCGAGAGGTTGTCAAGTCCCAGTCCAAAGATAGGTTTTTCCCTGATAGCTGTTGACGAGTGATGTTTGAAGGGGTTTATTGTTGTTTCCGTGAAGTGATCATTTTTACCACATTGAATCACACAATGTGTTGAAGAACAGCTCAAACTGGAGATTACATTGTTTTTTCTCTATCAGGTTATCATAGGGCTTATATTTTTAACATGTTTCCCATTCCTGTTGATTGCTGTACTGGTAACTGGAAAACATAGACGTGGATTATCTGAGCGGCTTGGATTTGTCTCCCTTTCTCAATCCAGGAAGCCGAAAACGAGCAGAATCTGGATTCATGCCGCATCGATTGGTGAAGTAAATGCCGCCCGTATCATTATAAAACACCTGGGCAACCTTGTCCCGAACGTCTCTTTTGTGGTAACGACAATGACCATTCACGGGAGGGACTATGGCCGTGAGAAACTGGGAGAAGATATCCCCTGTTTCCTTGCTCCGCTGGATATTCCCCTAATTGTCGATCGGTTCATACATGTTTTGAACCCGGATGCATACGTCTGCCTGGAAACCGAATTGTGGCCGATTACGATCGGTAAAACAAAACGTTCTGGAGCGGCAACGGTATTACTGAATGGCCGGATATCTGACAAGTCGGTCAGCGGATACCAACGGTTTCGTTTCATATTCAAACCTGTTCTCAGAGATTTTGACGAAATTGGGGCGATAAGCAATGTAGATCTTGAAAGATTTGTACTTCTTGGTGCAAAACCCGAGGCTATAAGCGTCACGGGAAATATAAAATACGATGCGATGCTTCCTGTTGACCATCAGGCGATTAGAAATAACTATCGTGACCTGCTTCAAATCAATGAAGAGACCGATGTTTTTATTGCCGGGTCGACCCATGATCCTGAAGAAACTTTATTACTGCCGATATATCAAAAAATGAGTGAGAAACATAACCAGGTCTGGGTTATCGCTCCGCGCCATATAGATCGTTTGGAACAAATTGAAAAAATGCTCAATGGGAGTGGTGTAGAGTATGACCTGCTCAGTAGCTGCAAAAGTGGTAATACTCGAAAATATTCTCTGGTCCTGGTTGACACTTTCGGCGATCTTGCCGACCTCTATTCCGTCGCCTCATTCGTCTTTATTGGTGGCAGTTTTACTGATTATGGGGGACACAACCTGATGGAAGCGGCAGTGTGGGGGAATGTGCTGTTTTTTGGACCCAATATCCAGGATTTTCAGGAAGCAGCAGATGCTCTTCTGGAAGAGGGCGGCGGGGTATGCATCCAATCACCTGGGGAACTCGAAGAACTCCTTGATAACTTTTCAGCAGACCGGTCACTGCTCCATGAGGCCTCTAACAAAGCCGGCAAGGCCGCACGAAAACAGCAGAACGCCGGAGTTCGTCAGGCTGAGCTTGTGATCCGTAATCTCTGATATCTGAAGACCGTTCGACTGAATTATCCCTGTCTTTTTCGATTTTCCCAGGTTAATGCTTATATAAGATTGAATTTGAATATTCAGTTCGATTGGATCATTAAAAATAGAGAGAAAAGGTGCTTATATTATGAGGTTGATTTCCTGGAACGTGAATGGTTTGAGAGCAGTTTTCAAAAAAGATTTCGGTCAAGTCGTCACCACGATGAAGCCTGATGTCCTGCTGCTGCAGGAAACAAAACTGCAGGCTCATCAGCGCACTGATGAGATGCTGGATCTTGGCAAATATCAGACCCACTGGTCATATTCGCTTGATAAAAAAGGTTACAGTGGAGTCGCTGCCTATACTCAGCCCGCACCTGAACATGTTCGTGACGGGTTTGGAGTTGAACGGTTCGATTCGGAGGGACGTGTTCTTGAGCTGGATTATGGCGATTTTGTTCTGTTCAATGTCTACTTTCCCAACGGCCAGCGCGATGAGGAACGATTGCAGTACAAGCTTGATTTCTATGAAGATTTCTTCAAATATACGGATAGTTTGAAAAATCAGGGCCGCAGTATTATTATCACTGGCGATTTCAATACTGCCCACAATGAGATCGACCTGAAAAACCCACAGTCAAATAAAGATCGGTCTGGTTTTTTACGTATCGAACGTGATGTACTCGATGATATAATTGAGCGCGGCTATGTTGATACATTCAGGCATTTTTATCCTGACACCGTTAAATACTCGTGGTGGAGCTATCGATTCAACGCTCGCAAAAACAATGCGGGCTGGCGTATCGACTATTTTTTTGCAACCAGCGATCTTGTCGAGAAAAATATTATCAAGGATGCTTTTATTCTTAATGATGTCTTAGGATCAGATCATTGTCCGGTGGGGATTGAACTGGACTTTGATAGCTAGGCAGAATTAATATTCAACGGTACCGCTCTATTAAGAAGTAAAAACGTGATAATAAAACCTATCAATATCGTTATGCCGAGACCTTATTGTTGATGAGGAAAATGTCATGAAGAAAATTGGTGTTAAGGGGTTGCGCTGGCTGAAGGGTTTTCATCTCGTTGCTGTCTCTTGCTGGATTGGTGGCGGTGTTTCTTTATTGCTGTTGTATTTTCTTAAGATTGATGTCTCTGATGGGAGTGTACTCTACGGAATTAACCAGAGTGTCCATCACGTGGATATTGCCGTTGTGGTTATTCCGGGTGCCTTTGGTTGTCTTATTACCGGATTGATATACTCGGGGTTTAGCAGGTGGGGATTTTTTAAGCAGAAGTGGTTGATTTTTAAATGGGTTGTCACTGTTACTGCAATATTGTTTGGAACGTTCTTTCTGGGGCCCTGGGAAACGAACATGATGAATATCTCCGGAGAATTGGGTCTGGTTGCTCTCACCAACGACGAATATTTGTACAATCAGAGAATGAACCTTATTTTTGGGGCGGGCCAGGTATTTGTGCTCCTGATCACCGTCTTCGTCTCGGTTTTTAAACCATGGAAGAATAAATCGAGAACATAGCGCTTCAGAGAAAGAATTGATCAATTCCTGTTGATCGGCTGTAAACACTATTCCCCAACATCTCTGTTCTCCACAATGTCTTTTGGTCTATCATGCCGTCCATTTTGTTGGAGGGCACCAGAGCGCTATAATTGTTTATGAACAGACAGTATCCATTATGATGGCGCATACCTCATATGGGTTCATATTAGCTGAAGGGCGGCGGTCTTCCAGGTACCCCTTACCATTCCTTACTGTTGGCAGTGGAATCCGAATGGAAGCGCCTCTATCACTGACCCCGTAGCGGAATTCGTGAATAGAACAGGTTTCATGGAGACCGGTAAGTCGCAAGTCATTATAGGCGCCATAAACCTCAATATGTTCCTCGTGCAATTCGCCAAGTTTTTTACAGGCAGCCTCAACTACCGCATATCCCCCATCCTCTCGCATCTCTTTTGTACTGAAATTAGTATGTGCTCCGGCACCATTCCAGTCACCCTGGACTGGTTTAGGGTGTAGCGTAGCATTAACTTCATAATCTTCTGCAATACGATAGAGAAGCCAGCGAGCGATCCACAGTTGATCCGCAATTTCCAGCGGACCTAACGGGCCAAGCTGAAACTCCCATTGACCAGGCATTACCTCCGCATTTATTCCAGATATGCCGAGACCCGAATGGAGACAGGCGTCCAAGTGTTGTTCGACGATATCACGCCCAAAGACCTCATCTGCACCAACACCACAATAAAAAGGTCCCTGAGGTGCGGGATAACCTCCTTCAGGCCACCCGAGAGGAGATCGTCCACGGAAAAAAGTATATTCTTGTTCGATCCCAAACCAGGCTTCTCGGGCTTCATGGTCTTTGGCGACCTTTGCAAGATGAGTTCTTTTATTGGTCTCGTGAGCTCTGCCATCGGGGTAACACACCTCATTCATTACCAGTACATGATCACCGCCACGAATAGGGTCTGGCACAAATGCTACCGGGTGCAGAGCTCGGTCACTGTCAGTCCCTACAGCCTGAAAAGTGCTGGAACCATCAAACCCCCATCCAGGAATTTGAGTAAGTTCAGTTACAGGTCCATCGATGATTTTGGTTTTTGAACGCAACTTGGGAGTAGGATCGTTCCCGTCAATCCAGATATATTCTGCTTTTATTTTTGCCATAAGATTGTCTCCTTCCTTGAAGTTGTGTGTTTGATACCAGCAACCAGTAATGACAAGATCTGTTGGGAATGCTCCTGACGCTGTTAAAGGCCACGGGGGATTCGACCAGGTTGCCTTATGTTTTATTTGTCAATAAGGGTAATTAGGTTCTTGTTTGGCATTTCTATGCCTCAATAATAACCCGACCCATCCCAGCAATGTGTACATAGATTTTCTTTTGGTAACCCAATGGCTTCAATGAGGTCATCTAATCTCTGATATTTCAATGTAGTGAGTTTCAGACGTTTTCTAATTTTGTCAATCATCATAAGATTCTTTTCTGAACCGCAACGGGCATATTCGGGAAGAGAGTCTTCGCTGTCACCTTCAGCATCGTAGATAACCTTCCGACCTGCAAGATCGAGCGTGGAACGGGATGTTGAAAAATTCAGAAATTCACAGGGATAAACAAGTGTTGGGCACGCGGGGCGCATATGAACTTCTTTGGCACCGTATTCAAATAGAATTTCAATATTATCTTTTAACTGGGTACCACGGACGATTGAATCTTCACAGAAAAGCATACGCTGCCCAGTGATCAGTTTTTTGATCGGGATAAGCTTCATCTTTGCCACCAGATCCCGGACATTCTGATTTTGGGGCATAAAGCTGCGAGGCCAGGTTGGTGTGTATTTAACAAAGGGACGGCGGTATGGTAGGCCGCGGGCATTCGCATATCCAATAGCATGGCCGATACCAGAATCAGGAATCCCTCCGACATAGTCTACGGAAACAGTATCATTCTTAGCCAGGGCGGCACCGCAACGGTTACGGACATCCTCGACATTAATACTTTCATATTCAGTGGCCGGGTAACCGTAATAGACCCAAAGAAATGAACAAACCTGCATCTTGTCACCAGCGGCGACTTTCTGCTCATATCCCTCCGGGGTGATTAAGCCGATTTCTCCGGGGCCAAGAAAACGAATTACTTCATATCCAAGGTTTGGAAATGCGCACGATTCCGAGGCAGCTGCCAACACGCCGTCTTTCTCCCCAATACAGATAGGAGTTCTTCCAAGCTTATCCCGTGCAGTAAAGATTCCCATTTCTGTTAGAAGTAGCATGGAACAAGAGCCTTTGATCATAGCTTGGGCTATTTGGATGCCTTCTTCGAAGGATTCTCCCTGGCAAATCAGCATGGCAGTCACTTCAGTGGGGTTGGCAACGCCACCTGTAGATTCTGAGAAAAACCCTCTTTGATTGTTAGCGGAGTTGACGAGTTCTTCAATGTTATTTATTTTGCCGACTGTTACAATGGCAAAGGTCCCGAGATGGGAGCCGATGATGAGGGGTTGCGAATCACAATCACTGATAACTCCAATGCCGGAATTACCATCAAGTTTTGGCAGATCTGCTTCAAATTTTGTTCTAAAATAGCTGCTTTCAAGGCTGTGAATGGACCGTCGAACTCCATCCTTCCCTAACACCGCCAATCCACCACGCTTGGTACCTAAATGGGAATGATAATCGGTGCCGTAAAAAATATCTTCTACACACCTTTGTTTTGAAACCACACCAAAAAAACCGCCCATGTGCCTCTCCCTTTTTTCATGTTAACTATTTAGATCTCCCGCCCCGATATTGGACGGTATTTCACTGTTGGTAAGTCTTTGCTTTATAAACCAGGTCACCTGAGTACCTGCTCAAGGTCGTCTAAAGCTGCTTTAAGATAAGATTCTTCCCATCGTACCCAGTTTTGGAAACGCGGGCAAGTTTTTCAGGGTCGGATCATTTTTGTTGACCTTGAGTGAACCACCCTTAAAGTCTCATTTGTGTTTTCAGCTCGTCTGTTGGAAATAGCAATTAACAACAATACTCTCTAAAGGTGAAATATAATGAAACAGATTATCCAATTTTTAACAGGAGTCACTCTGGCCCTTATTATTTCGGCGTGCGGGGCAAAACAACCGAACATAACTATCGATACAGGTAGTTCAGTGCCGGGAACACAAGTGTCAAAACAGGGTAATTCGTTGATGCTTCTCGGCAAAGGAATAGAAGTTGGACATCGGTTGCCGACTACCGCACTGATCGACGCGTCAACCAATAAAACTATTGATCTGAATAATTACAAAGGCAATGTTCTTTTTCTCAGTATCGTACCATCTATTAATACGAAAGTGTGTGAGGCTCAGACACATTTGCTGGGAGAAGAGGGCGACAAGATGCCACCAGATATAAAGCGAATAACCATCAGCCGAGATACTCCATTAGTACAGGATAACTTTGCTGAAGAAGCGAAATTGACGGATCTCCAGTATCTTTCAGATTACAAGGATGGAGAATTTGGTTTATCAACAGGGTTGCTTGTAGACGGCCCGCGTGTTCTCGCTCGCTCGGTGATCCTTCTCGATAAGCAAGGTATCGTGCAGTATATACAGGTGGTTCCCGACATAACGCACCTGCCAGACATGGAACGGGCATTTGCCAAGGCGATCGAACTCAACAATATGCCATAAGGTGCAGTAACTCGAATGAGACCGTTATCAACGTTTTATGGCAGCTGGTGCTTTTGGGGCACCGATTGCCATGCATTCATCGCACCAGGTACAACAAGAATACATTTACAAATGCAAAAGACAGGCAGCAATCAATATACATTGCCTATTGAATAGAGGAATTCTTTGTTGCTGCCTGCATATCGGTAGATGGCCCCTGTATTATTTTAGCAGAAGGACCGCATGAGCGCTGCTCAACAATTATCAATAACTTCTCCGATATCAAAGCCAAATTACGGTAGTGATAACTACCAACAATCCACCTTTATACTATCATTGATTTGTATCTCTTAGGCATTAGAGTGTTGGCATGACAAACAACATGACTAAAACTCAACCCAGAGGTTGGCATAAGCGAAGATTGCTCGCTAGAAGTTGTTTGGATTAAAAGACATGACTGCTCGCAATCACTTATAGAATAATAATCTCAGTCATCTATGCAGCCAAAAACATTCATAACAAGAGAGGATAAGAAAGTGAAAAATATTACAATGATTCTTGCATTAACCGTCGCACTAATGATTTCAGCACCAGCATTCAGTGGCTCATACAAAAAAGACATAGTGGACACCGCAGTGGGTGCCGGTTCTTTTAACACGCTTGTTGCTGCTGTGACCGCAGCAGATCTGGTGGACACGCTCAAAAGCGAAGGACCGTTTACAGTTTTTGCACCGACCGATGAAGCTTTCGGTAAATTGCCTGAAGGCACGGTCGAAAGCTTGTTGAAACCCGAAAACAAAGAAAAGCTCCAGGCGATCCTGCTGTACCATGTAGTACCAGGGAACGTTATGGCTGCTGATGTGGTCAAATTATCGTCTGCTAAAACCGCTAATGACATGCAACTGGCGATAATGGTTGACGGAAAGACTGTCAAGGTCAATGATGCTCAGGTTATTCAGACTGACATTAAAACCAGCAATGGTGTCATACACGTCATTGATACTGTTCTGATTCCGTAAAACAATACCGCGATAGATTAGTTGTAGTCGAACGGGCCTGATTTTTAAAATCAGGCCCGTTTCTCTTTGGAGGTGAGGGGGCTCAGGCAGGGGAATGATTATATGGCTGTCTTGATTGTACAATTGCAGCCTGCCTCATCGGCATCGATTCTATCAGGTCGATCGTATAGATTTGGTTCTAACCGGAGAAATCATAGAATAACAGATGGTTTCAACCTGTTATTCTATGACGCCGGAGAAGCGATTTTATGCCACCGTTTGGAACGGTTGGTTTTGCAGAGTATCCAGTATTGTGGTTGCCTCATCCCGGGGTGTACCGAGCTCATCGATGAGCAAATTTAGAAGTAATTGCCTGCCATCGACTTGAGTTGTTGAGAAGGAGTTTACAGAGTCACGCAGTTCATTAGATGTTGTCAGTCCGCCCCCACTTGCGAATACACCACCGTCGTCAATACCGGCAGTAATGAGCGCATTGATATACCTTTCACGTACATTGGAATCTACTTGAGCTTCGTTGGAAGAAATTCCGTTTTCATTGAGGAGATTTGTCAGAGTCTCTGAATCAATTCGATCAAGAACATTTGCCATCAGGCTACCAAGGTTTGCCTTGATAATATTGATGTTGAGCGAAATTTCGATTGTGGTGTTATTTCTTTCCTCAAGCCTATTCGCCAATGCGGCAAATAGCTCTTGCTGACCGGCAAATCCATCACCGTTTGAATCGATCTTACTGAGTACTCCGGCTTGCCTGCC
The DNA here is from genome assembly GCA_963776075.1 of uncultured delta proteobacterium. Lineage (GTDB taxonomy): Bacteria > Desulfobacterota > Desulfobulbia > Desulfobulbales > Desulfocapsaceae > MADRE3. The sequence continues at coordinate 108,558 of CAVZLG010000015.1, read as the reverse complement.
TAATTCGTTTGCACTGAGCCGGTTGTCACCATCAATGTCTCTCGCTTCAATGACGCGTGTACTGATTCTCTCAGCACTTGGCTGTGAAACTCGCGACTGAACGTTGATGGAACTGCTGATTGCACTTATCTCCATGCTGATACCTCTTAAGAAGGAGTCGACTTAATCCCTGCCATTTCATAGGCAATATACTATTCACTGGTTTGCTGTGGGTCAAATCCTTTAACAAACTTCGGTGAATTTAATCATGCGGACAGTTATCCGGGGCTATTGCCAAAATCGAAGAACTCGAAGCGCACGTGGGTTTGGAGACTCCGTCGACGATGAACCTGGTTCTTTCAGATGGCCAGAGAATGGTAACGACCAGGTACGTCAGTGGGGGAGAGAAGTCTAACAGCCTCTATATTATAACCGGGAGCCGGTTTTGTTCTGAGGGGGGCCAGAGTCATATGAATGAAGGGGATGATGCTGTACTTGTTGTCTCGGAGCCGCTGAACGACTCTTCAAGATGGCAGAAAATCGCCAACAATCATATCATTACTATTGACCGAGATAAAAAAATATCCGACCACAAGATGTAATGGATCGCATGCAGTAAAAGTGAAATGTACCCTCTAGCCTTACTAAATGCCGGAAGGTCAAACACTATTTTGCAATACTGCCGGCAATCCGGAGCAGGATATAACCAAATAATGCACTGGCGATGGAGCCGATAATAATACCCATTTTTGCATACTCCTGATAGACAGGGACGGAGAAAGAAAGTGCAGCAATGAAAAGAGACATAGTGAAACCGATACCGCCAAGGAAGCCGACACCGACAATCATGAGCCAGGTGACGCCATCAATCAGGTTTACCCGTAAAATTTTTGTGGCGAGCCAGGTGAACAGAGTTATTCCTATTGGTTTACCAACGGTGAGGCCGATTGCCACACCGAGTGTAACCGGGTGCGCAATGGCAACCTGCATGTCGAGTTCTGCCATAACCACTCCTGCATTTGCCAGAGCGAAGAGTGGCAGGATTAAATAAGCAATCCACGGTTCCATGGCATGTTCCATTTTCTGAAGCGGAGTCTCCACTTCATTGCAGGCGGTATCGATCGCCTGAACGGCCTCAAGATGGGAACGGTTAACCATAATGGTGTACCCACAGTCTCCGTTCTTACAGCGAATCTGCTCCAGTCTCTCCCTGACCAATTGAAGGAACAGGTCAGTGTTGTATCGGCTCTTTGCAGGTATAAACATGGCAACGACAACACCGGTGATTGTCGCGTGGAGACCCGAATGAGCAACCATAAACCAGAGTATCGCACCCATAATTATATAAACCAGAGTGTTTCTAACCCAGAATTTGTTCAGGATGAATAGGCCTGCGCATATTACCAGTGCCGCGCCCAAGTAGGAGATGTGGATTGTCGGTGTATAAAAAAGGGCAATTACCAGGATTGCTCCAAGGTCATCGGCGATCGCGAAAGCTGTCAGGAATAACCTGATCCCGAACGGAACCCGCTTGCCAAGGGTTGAAAGTATCGCCAGAGAAAAAGCAATATCCGTGGCCATGGGAATGCCCCAGCCTGAAGAGCTGTCACTGAGGCCATTAAAGACAAAATAGAGCATGGCAGGGACAATCATCCCACCGGCTGCCGCCGCTACGGGTAGTGCTGCCTTTTTGGGTTCTGAGAGCCCTCCGACAAGCATTTCCCGTTTGATCTCCAACCCGACGGTGAAGAAAAATAAGGTCATCAAGGCATCGTTAACCCAGTGAGCAAGAGAATGGGAAAGGACTGCGCCGCCGATAGTAATGGAAAGATCCTGGTGCCAGAAATGCCCATATCCTTCCGGGCTGATATTGGACCAGATAAAAGCAACAGCGGCTGCAAGGATAAGGAGGAAACCACCATTTGAGATGGTGTTGAAGAAATTTTGAAACGCTGTGGTGGTAATAATTTTTGCAACAGCTGAGGTGGGGCTGACCTGATCAAGGGGAGTGTTATCATCATGCATCGGAAGGTCTAGATTCTTCATAAATTCTCTTATCCTGTCTAAATCTTGTTTCTAATAATCTCTGCCTCTCAGATCGTTACGTTCAAGCATACAGCTCAGGGGTGTGCTTTTTTCATTTCAGGATTAAACAGGGTGATGTCAAACGTATGATCGGTTGTCGTACTTTCTTCGTCCACTCGTTTTACCACAATTGTAATAATTTCTCCGACAGTTTTGTCAAGCATTGCGCTACGGACGTCGTCCATATTAATAACCGGCTGGTTATTAATATGGGTCAGTATATCATTGTTCTGCAATCCTGCCTGGGCGGCATTAGAGGAAGGGTTGACCTCAATGATTTTCATCCCTGGAACGTCTTCTTCAGCCAATTTCTGGAGGACGACACCTATTTTTCCTTGTGGGGGAAAATCGGGAACATCAAAGAGAAAAAGATAGTCAGACGTAGATGCCAGTTCTGCAGCAGAAAGTTGACTTGTTGCCAGGTTAGTGACACTCGCCTGGGAGATTGCCCTTCGTCTCTCAACACGGGGCGGAATACCTGAATCCTTTCGGGTGTGTTGGGAGCCAGCAAGTACCACCATCTTTGTTGTTGGATTATCGACCAGGTATTTATGGATTGACTCGGCCATGGTTTCGTCCCAGATTGCCTGGGCCTGGATAAAACCGTTAAAAGATCCTGTATTTTGCTCCTTAGTGCCATGAAAAGAAAATGTCTCTCCAAGACGCTCAGCATAACCATCCATGTCCAGGACTCTATCGGCGGGCAACACGTCGAGTTCTTCCGGGGTCAGGTTTCCAAGACCGTTTGACCTAAAGACGGAACTGACGATTTTCCGTTCTACGTTTAGGCCGATAACATCGATCTTATGTTTTCTCGCATAGGCAAAAATTGGCCTGAACAGTCTGTAATCATAACTCCACACATCATAATAGCCTGACTCTCGCAGGAAGGTTGCCTCGTTAACATCGCTGTTTTGAATAAAGTCGTCGAGGGCATTCTGGCTTGAACGCGGAAACATTTCCATACCGATCGCAAGATCGGGATTTTCCCGGTGCAAAGCCTCGATGAGCATCAGCTGCAGCAGGTGATCGGCGCGGGATGTATGCGTTTCACCAATATAAATAACTTGATATGTGTTGAGCTGAGCGATCAGGTCATCAAAGTCGCTTAATTGTGTGACCGCTATACCACCAGGTTTTTCAATGATCGGAATGCGGATTCCAGCGGCTGCCGGCAGAACGCTCTTGTCTGATATGTGTCCGTTATAAAAATGCAGGAATGAGTATTTGCCATAGTGCGATAGGCGGGAGATTGCTGCTTTGGTCTCGGCCGGGCTGCTGGAGGATATCAGGGCAACCGGCTGCTGAAGTTTTGAGGGGTGTGAATGGATATCTAGCGTAAAACCCTCTGCTGGATGAGACGGTGTTCCATACATGGTACGCGAGAGTGGAGAGGTGAGGCCGAGAAAAATGAGAAATCCATCTGCAGTATCGACGCTGTCAACTTCACCGGCTCCCTTTATCTGCCATGAGTAACGGGATGCCATATCAAGCAGTGGCTGATAGATTGTTTGCTCATTGTCATCAGCCAGGATTACCGTGGTTTTGCCGCTCCCCATCAATTGTGACCAGACAGGAACGTACTCCTCATCTGCAAGCGTCCGCATGACGTCATAATCTCTGTCAATGATCAGTTCGAGCGGCTGACCTTCAATATCGACGGTAATGTCAGTTAATTTTTCAGTGATCAGTTGTGTGAAATACTGTTCGCTCACCGTTGTTTTGATTTTGAAAGGCAGCGTTATTTCAAATGGCTGAGGTGATTTTTGTTCCAGGGTAAAGGAGAGTGACGCTGAGTCTGTTTTCTGGTGAAAATGTAGATCTTTAGCCACCAGGTCGGGAAGTTCGATACTGTTGAGCCGTTCTGTAAAAAAACGGCTGAGGTTTATTGATGACTTTTTTTCGAACAGATCCTGAATGTTCTGCCAGGATGCTCCATTCCCTCTATACATTTTATAAAATGTGCGAATGGTATCGTTAAAACGATCTTCTCCGACTCGAAGCTTCAGTTCATGAAAGAGTAATGCCGCCCGGCCATAACCAACGGCTCGCGTGGCCCGATTGGTATCAGTGCTGTGACCTGCATAGCGGAAATCTTTAAGCGGCAGGGTGTCAGGCTTCACATAACTGAAAAACTCCTGGATTTTTTCTTTCCTGGATATTCCACCTTCATGCTGATCTTCGCGGTAGGCCATATCGGCGAGATAGGTGGTAAGCCCTTCACTCCAGTTTCCGGAGTCATGGCTGACACTGATACTGTTACCAAACCATGAATGAAGAATTTCATGTCCCAGCGAGGTATCTCTGATAAAGGGAAGGCGCAAAACCTGGTTACCGAGCAAGGTAAAGGTAGGCAGGCCGAACCCGGTTGGATTAATATTTGCGACAATCAGGTAGTGGTTATAGGGGAATTCGCCAATCAGTTCTTCATATCGTTTGATATAATCAACTGCCGAATCAAGATAGTCTTTTGCCAGGTACTGGTCTTCGGGGAAAAAGAGGGTGTGAACCGACAGCCCGTCTCTTACCACCCTGCTTTCCTTTAGATAGGGTGCTGCGGCAAAGGTGAGGCTGTACAACGGTTGAGAGAAAGAAAAAGATACCGATCCGTCAGGGCTGGTATCAGAGAATATGTCAGATTCACTGACTGCTGTAAAACCTGATGGCACCCGGGCATTCAAGGTAAATGTTGACTTCTGGTCAGGCAGCGGATGCCAGAGTGACGTGAGAACAATTGCCTCACTGGAGATAATGTCCCGGAAATTGTTGGTAACAGATTTTTCATATGAAATTAAAATCGTTTTTTCATGCGGGGTTGCTTCAAGTTCAATAAAGGGTGATTCCGTCAGGGTGATAATCTGGTTTTCCTGGCCGGGGGAACTCATCACGGTACCGGTTACCGTGAGGCCATCAAACCTGAATGCCATGGAGTGGCCCGATTTTATCTCCACTTTCATTGTTCCACGGAGAAGGGAATGTTCTACGTCAAAGGAAATGGCCAGATCAATGTGTGGCCTTGATCCTATGGCCTGTGCTTGAGAATGTGTAGCGACTGACATTAAAAAAACCAATGTAATTGCGATTGAGTAAATGAACGTGGTAAACAGTTTAGACATCACAGTTCCAATTTTTTGCAGGATAGAAGTTGATGAAGAAAGAAGTAGTGTTTTATAAATAACTACTTATAAGCAATATGTCTGATAATGCTAAGAAAAAAACGAACGTTTTAAAAGGGTGACGAAAAGGTGAAAATAAAAGCAGTAGGCATAAATGCCCGGTATACCCATTCATGCCTGGCCCTGTTTTATCTGCGAAATGAGCTTGAAAATCATTCTCCAGATTTCACCGTTGAGATTTGCCAATACACGATCAATGACCCTCATTACATTCTCATTCAACGGTTATGCCAAGGGAGCCCCGATTACTTCTTTTTTTCCTCTGCCATCTGGAACAGCGAACTGGTAACTGCTTTGATTACTGACCTGCTGATGATCGATGAAACATACAGATTTGTGGTTGGCGGTCCACAGGCTAAGATCGTCGGCGAGAGGTTTGCAAAATCAGAGCGGGTGACCATCTACCAGGGGAGTATCGAGGGGGCTGAGGATCGTTTTTTCTCAGATCTTGCAGCAGGGCGCCTCGATCATTATTATCACACCTCATTTTTCAAAACCGGGAAAACGGAGTTTGGTTATCCGTATAGACCTGATGATTTTACCGGTCCACTGAAGAATAGACATATTTACTATGAATCATCCCGGGGCTGTCCCTTTTCCTGCACCTACTGTTTATCTTCTGCTGAAAAAGGACTGTATCACAAACCTCTCGACCATGTTTTTGGGGAGCTTGCTGAGATTCTCAGGCACAAGCCATCGGTGGTGCGGTTCATCGATCGAACCTTTAACGATGTTCCGGACCGGGCACTTAAAATCTGGAGCTATCTGAAAGAACATGGCGGCCTCACCTTGTTTCACTTTGAAATTGCACCTGATCGCTTTACCGATGAGATGTTTCACTTTCTTGAGGGCATGGATGCTCATCGATTTCAATTTGAAATTGGTATCCAGTCAACTCACACCAAGACCCTGGAAGCTATCAAAAGACCGATTAATCCGCAATCAGCGGCTACGGTCGTCAAAAAAATCCGAAAACTGGAAAATATTCATCTCCATGCCGATTTAATTCTCGGTCTGCCGTTTGAGACTGCAGAGATCTTCCATCAATCTCTTAACGATATTTTTGCAATGGAACCCCATTATATCCAGATGGGATTGCTGAAACTGCTCCCGGAAACACTTATTGCCCGTGAAGCAGAGCAAAACGGATATCGTGCAAGCAAACGACCGCCCTATAGTGTCTTTTCAAATAAATGGCTCGATGCTCAAAGCTTCCGGGAACTTTACTGGCTGAGTGAATGTGTAGAAAAGTATGTTAATAACAGGTATTTTGTATCTATCTGGAGCTATTTGTTACGAAGCAGTGAAGATATGTCACTCTTCTTTTCATCTCTATCCAGGCGATTACTGCAGCAGGGTTATTATTGGAAAGCAGCTACCCAGGAGACGCTGAGCAGCATTCTATTGGCACACCTTCAACCACGGGCGGACTTTTCCGTTCTGAGGGAACTGCTCTGTTATGACTGGCTGCGATGCGGTCATCGCTTTCTGCCGAATCACCTGAAAGATGAGAAACCGGGAGTAGATACGTTACGGAAAAGGTTGTTTCATCAGCTTCCCGAGACACTTGCCGGGTATTTTGACAAGAGCGATAGAGCGTATTTTTTCAAAAAGTCGGTTTTTTACCTTTTTTCCCGTGAATCACTGCACCATATGGGGTATGAGGTGAAGTCCGCTCAGGGTATTATCCGTTTTTCTTCCCAACGAGAGAAAAACGTCCTTCGGTTGCAACGGGTGCAATTGATTGCAGAAGAGGAGTGAAATTGATGTAACCAGGCATAAGCAGGTTAAACACTGTTGTAGTGTGTCGTTCATCGCCGAAGAGTAACCATTGCTACCAGTGGGGTAAGAAATTTTTATAGTAATTATTGGCACTGATAAAAGGGAGTAGGTTGTGACAGCTTTTAGAATAAAAAAAATCAATAATATCGGACGAGAAGGACTGGCACTTCTTGGGAAACAGTTTTCAGTTTCGGGGAAAGAGCCTGATCCTCAGGGGATTCTTGTCAGGAGCTCGCTGGTTAATACCGATGATTATAATTCTCTGCTGGCAGTCGCCCGAGCCGGTGCCGGGGTTAATAACATTTCCGTTGATCGTGCGACTCAAAGAGGGATATGTGTTTTTAACACCCCGGGTGCCAATGCCAATGCGGTAGTAGATCTTGTTTTTCCAATGATTGGTGTCTGGCAGCGAAATATCTGGAAGGGGATTGATTTCTGTGACTCACTGAATGATATAGATCCTGAAAAAGTGGGAGGGGAGGTCGAAAAACAAAAATCAGCATTTCGAGGTGTTGAAATTGCTGGTAAAACGCTGGCTGTTATCGGTCTTGGTCAGATAGGCGTGAGACTGGCCAACGGTGGGGTTCACCGTCATATGAATGTCAAGGGGTTTGACCCTAAACCGGTGCTGGCCAATATACATATGCTGTTACCCGAGGTTCAGTTTACTCAATCGCTTGACGACTGCATTGGAGAGGCTGATATCGTAAGCCTTCATATTCCGTTGATGGATAAAACCAGAGGACTTGTAAATGATACCTTTATCTCTCGAATGAAAAGGGGTGCTATTCTGGTCAACTACGCCCGCGGACCAATCGTCGATGAGCAGGCAGTGCTGGATGGCCTGGAAAGCGGTAAACTGGACGGGTATATCGCAGATTTTCCGACAAAAAACCTTATCGGGCGTGACAAGATCTTATTGACTCCTCATCTTGGGGCCTCAACATCTGAATCAGAAGAGAACTGTGCTGTGATGGCAGCAAAGGAGATGGTCAACTACCTCCTCTACGGAAATATTACCAACAGTGTGAATTTTCCCAACATTGAAACGATTCCTTCCGACCACGTTAAAGACAGGCTCATCGTTATAAACAAGGATGTGCCTGGTATGATAGCCTTTATTACCAAAATTATCGGCGGATATGGCATCAATATTGATTCTTTCAAAAACGAATCAAACGGCAGGATCGGCTATAATATTATTGATATGGAATCAGGTGTAGCACCAGAAGCTGTTGCAGAAATTGAAGCAAATGAAGATGTTATCAGGACCCGTGTAATTCCATTTACCAGGTGACAGGTCAGAGAACAGTATTAATATTCAGACCTATTTGGTAAAAATTCTTATATAGTCCAAGGTGTTGATTTTATACCTTATGGAGCCTTTATAAGTAACTTGAAGATTGAGGGTAAAAATAATTGTACGAATTTACTCCATTTTCCTGTGGCGTCCTTTCTGCAGATATTGACTAAGATGTTAAAAGTATGAATGAAAAATTATTTGCTCTGTTACTGGCATATATAATGCAAGTCATTTACTGTTTAAATCTCTTCTCTCCTTTCTCCCAGAAAAGCCGGAATCGATTCCCCTCGAGGCCGGCTTTTCTCTGTTATAGCCTTACGAGTTCAAATCAATGAAACGCGATCCCATCCAGGTGAGGCTTGCACGGGCTGAATCCTATAACAAGAGAACTATAAAAGAGTTTGTTGACAGGAACACAGACCTCTTTCCTCTGGAAAAACCGTTTAACGGGAAAAAGGTATTGTTGAAACCAAACCTGATAAGCGGGAGAGCATCAGCTCTTGCCTGCACCAACGGTCAATTTATTGCTGCCGTAGCAGAGTGGTTCCTTGATAGTGGCGCCCGGGTCACAATCGGTGACTCACCAGCCTTTGGCAGTGTAGACTCTGTTCTTAAGCGGCATGGCATTGTGGATGAAATTGCACATTTAGATTTGGCTATTCTGCCTTTTAAGACAGTGAGAAAGACAACGCTGTCGCATGGAGTTACCATTGGCATTGCCGAAGAAGCGCTTGATTGTGATTTTTTCGTTAACCTACCGAAAATTAAGGCTCATAACCAGATGTACCTGACGCTTGCAGTGAAAAACCTGTTCGGTATTGTCTGCGGAATGCGAAAAGCTGTCGCTCATATGAAAAACGGTTCTTCTCACCTCAGATTTGGGGATCTGATGCTCGATCTCGTTGAACTCCTTCCCGACAATATATCAATTGCAGACGGTATTGTTGCTATGCACCGCGAAGGTCCGGTAAGTGGCGACCCTTTGCACCTTGGCTGTTTGGCGATGAGTGTCGATCCTGTCGCTCTTGACACGGCAGCGCTGCAACTCCTCCAGCTTGAACCAGAACGCTGCCCAGTGTGGCGTGCAGCCAGAAAGCGGAAACTGAAAGGAAGTTATCTCGAAAATATTGTCTTTGATCTACGACTCCCGTCAGATTTTTCAGGATCAGGATTCATCGCCCCGGAAGCATTAAGCCCGGTTCCTTTTAATCCTTTTCGTTTTATCACCAGCATACTGAAAAGGATTTCAATCAGGTTGTCCAACTGAGGAATTGATATTCTCATCTGCCCGGTTAAATCGCTTAAGATTATATTGAATACTTGATGTGGAAAATGTTCATCATTATAGTCTGGTTTTTCTATAGTGAAGGATATTTCATCTATCAGCTCGTAACAATAAACGTCAGATACAGCTACCTCATATCTTATTTGAAAGGACTCATTATGTTTAACATGACTGGGCGTGTTGCCCTCATTACCGGCGGATCACGCGGCATTGGCCGTGCAATTGCAATTCGTCTTGCAGAGCACGGAATGGATGTTGTTGTCAATTATGTCAGACATCGTCAGGATGCCCAGAATACTGCTACCGAAGTGGAAAAAAGAGGTCAGCGATGCCTGATCGTCAAAGCAAATGTTGCCAAAGAACGCGATGTAAAAGAAATGTTTACTGTTATTGCCGAAGAATTTCAGTCTCTTGATGTGCTTGTCAGCAACGCGGCTTCAGGAGTATTGAAACCGGTGATGGAGCTCACCGAACGCCATTGGAACTGGGCCATGGATATAAATGCCAGGGCACTGCTGAGTCTGGTTCAGAATGGTTTGCCCCTGATGAAAGAAGGGGCCAGGGTTATTGCTGTTTCAAGTCTTGGTTCTGTGAGGGCGATACAGAACTATACGACGGTTGGTGCTTCGAAGGCAGCACTGGAGTCATTAGTCAGGCACCTTGCAGTTGAGCTTGGACCCCGTGGTATACGGGTCAACACGGTGAGCGCAGGTGCCGTGGATACTGATGCGTTGAAAAAATTCCCCAACCGTGATGAAATCCTGGACAATGCACTGGCCCGAACACCACTGGGCAGACTTACCACACCGGACGATGTCGCAGATGTAACGCTCTTTCTATGCAGCAATTTATCCAATATGATTCAGGGGCAGGTTGTAACCGTTGACGGAGGCTACGCTATAATGGGATGAGCCTTTCGCAAAATGATGATTTTCGCTCAGCGTCAAGGCATGCGAAGAATTTTTACCGCAGGCATATAATTGATATTCCGAGGATAAAAATTTAAGCATAACGTAGAGGTTGAGCGAAAAGGGCGTTTTGCAAGTGGCTCGGGATAATTCTCAGGAAGCGGTAATCAGAAGAGATTTATTTATTGGGGGTGCAGGGCGGCAATACCTTTTTTGCAGATAAAAAGTGCAATGGCAATTGACAGTACTATTACCCCGATTCCCCAGGAAGCTATCAGTGCAGCATCCATCAGCGGTATGCCATTATGTGCGATCCAGCTTCTCATGAGCCGATACGTCGGTTTAAACCCAAGAAAAAGTATACCCATAACGTAGGTAATGGAGCAGAAGAGGTAAAAGACAGCTCCAGGACCCATTGAAGCTGCCCTGTTTTCTGCATTGTAATCGGCAAAAACAGCTCCGAAACCAAGTGCCATTGCCACGACACTCCAGCAGGTGACCGTCGCACTGAAAAGGGATATCCACCACATCGGTCCGCTGATCTGCAGGAAGTGATTCGATACCCCGATCAAAACCAGGGTCAGACAGGTGAATGGTATCACGTAGAACAGGTATTTATACCAGAGATAACGTGATAGCGTCAGCGGCGAACTTCTGATCAGGTAAAAGGCCCCGCCTTCAGCGCCAACGGCAGGATAAACAAAGCGGGCGGCAAGTGAGGCGGAGAGAAAACCGGTCAGCCCGATATTACCAAAAGCGATCAGGTTGGCGACGTATACCGTTCCGAATGTTCGCTCAAGAGGAAGCACCTTGAAGTTGTATAGGTAGACGACAACAAGGGCTCCAATCATGAAAAATTGTGACCATTCCTTGGAGTCTCTTAAAAAGGATATGAGCTCTTTTTTGAATATCCAGATCCAGGCCATTCCTGAATTGGTCGATGAACTAAAGTGTCTATTACCGCCAAAGGATTCCTGGGATTTGGAAAACCCTGGGATAAACAGTTTAATCATCACGACCTCGCCCACATAATAGAGAACAAGCGGTGTGAGGGTAATAAGCCCGAGCAGCAGCCAGTCTATCTGCTGGTCGAGCAGGTAGGTTGTCAGCAGATTTGCTGTCCAGCCGGCAGGAAGCCAGGGTCCTGCAGGATTTGAAACTGCTGAGAGATACTCGATGAACTGACCATACTTTTCAGGATTTACCATGTCCTCCGGTCGCATCAGTCTGAAAATGAGGTATAGAAATATACCAAAACAGAGTGTCAGGTAGAAAATAATGTCTTTGGTACGCCGGGCGGGAAACAGGTAGACGAGAATGATGATAAACAGCAGCGCTGCTCCGGTTGCCGTTGATGCAGTTGCAGGTACGGTAATGATGAGCAGCAGCCAGTACCAGGGTCCGGACTGAAAAACTACCCCGAATGCTGCAAAGACAGGAACAGAGAAGATAATTACCATCCATGAGGTGTTGAGAAACGTTGTCACGAGTCTCATTCCATACAATTCAGACATGCTCACGGGAGACGCGACAATGAACTCATTATCCTTGGAGAGGTACAGGGTCGATACCCCGGTGATCATCGAAGAGAACACCAGCATTGCAAATATCGTGATCCAGACCATCTGAAAGATTTTCATGCTGAGAATAATGCCAAGCTCGCTCTGAGCATGGAAATATCCTAATGTCTTCCAGGATATAAAATAGAGTGCGATGCAGATTGCTATACCCAGCAGCGCAATTGGCAGGAGTTTCAGGTTGAATTTTCCATCTTTCAATAACCTGTTTCTGGTAATCCTGAAATATGGGAAAAAGAGTCGGGAGGCCATAATGTATCCTTATTCTTGGTGGTTCCGACTATTTCTCAGTGCGGCAATGACATCCTGCAGCTCAAAAGCTCCCGTTAATCGTAGAAACAGGTCCTCCAGACTTGAACTGCGATGGTCAGCCTGATCTCTGAGTGCCTCGATTGTTCCGGTGGCGATAATATTTCCACCTGAAATGATACTGATACGGTCACACAACTCTTCAGCAATTTCCATTGAATGAGTAGAAAGGAAGATGGTTTTCCCCTCATTGGCTTTTTTCCTGAAAAGCTCTTTTACGATCCGCGCACTTTTGGGATCCAGGCCAACCATCGGCTCATCGACAACGATGAAGGGCTGATCAAGCATCAGGATTGAAGTAATGATCAGTTTTTGCCGCATACCATGAGAATAACTTTCTATGAGGTTATTTCGCCACTCGTAGATATCAAAATAATCCAAGTACTCGTTCGCATCATCCTGCCAGGTATCGTCAGGTATCACACCAGAATAGAGACTTGCAATGAAATTTAAATACTCCCTGCCCGTCAACTTTTCATAGAGATAGGGGCGGTCGGGGATATATCCGGTTATCTGGCGGCAGTGGGCAGAAGCTCTCTCCATATCGTGTCCGCAAATCGACAATGATCCAGAGCTTGGCTTGAGCAGGCCGGCAATCATCTTGATGGTGGTCGTTTTTCCAGCACCATTGGGCCCCAGGAAGCCAAAAATTTCGCCCTCCATTACATCCAGGGTTATCTCGTTGACTGCAGTGAATTGATTGAAACGTTTTGTCAGTCGTGCAAGTGATAGTAGCGTTGAGTTCATAGTAGTTAATTGAAGATGTTCATTATTCCCCTGTCAGTGGTTCTATCTCAAGCGTTCCAAGTAATGAGCCGATCTGCACCTGTTCCCTGAGTTCTCCTTCGACAAATTTAATATGGCTCAGGTCTGCCGGAAATTGTGCTGTTGTGGTATCGAGACTGAACCACTGTCCCGATATACACACTTCATTCCAGGCATGATAGTAGAATGCCCCTTTATGAAAGACGACACCGGCTGCTATCTTTGCAGGAATTTCAGCTGCCCGCGCTAATGCCGCAAACAAAGAGGCGTGTTCATTACAGTCGCCAAAACGGTTCTTTAACGTTGTCAGGGCATCGGGTATACCAAGTACAGGGCGTTTATCCAGTTCCCGGTATACCCAGGTTGCTAGCGCCTCTGCCTTTTCTTTATCAGATGTTAACCCTGAGGTTATGGAGTTGCTTTGTTCTATGATTTCGGCTGCATCAGCCTGGATATAAGGTGATGATTCAAGTTCACTTTCTATTGCTGAGCAGGAAGACCGGCTTCTGCTATCATTTTCCGGGATACTTTCTTTTGTCAACGTGAGAATATCCTGGTAATAAGTCTGGCGGCCGCTGTTCATGTTGAAATTACTATCAGGCGGCAGTTTAACCAGGTATCGCATTGTACTCAGCTCTGTCAGGTTATCGGGCATTGCTCCTGTTATCTTGACGGCTACCGAGGAGAGAAGATCGGTACTAACACTGTCAAGTGCTTTGGCTTTAAATTCAGGTTCCTGGATAAAGACAAATCCCGCCGGGGATTCTTCCTTGATGACATTACCGCTATCATCGAGCCAGGAATTAACCCTGGTGCCTGAAAAATGTTCGATAAACCTGTGCAGGAGATAAACACGATCATGAATGAGTATCTGCTCCTTGCCGCGATATTCGATAGTTGAAGTTTTTGAAGAAAGTGAAACAGGATCGAACCAGGGAATACGAATTTTATCGCCTTCTTTGATGCCTTCATGAAGCAGGTAATAACGTCTCGACGTTGAGAGGAGAGGGGGGGATTTGAGGTCCAGGTGGTCTTGGATTGTGCTATTACCGGTATCAAGTGTAAAGGAAACCCGGCTACCTTCAACCAATCCGTGTGCTTTCATCTGATAGAAAAGGGATGAAAAATCAAAGTCAAACAGTTTCAGCGTGTTATCTTTGTTCAGGGTGGCAGAGAGCCTGAGGTCTATTGGATGGTCGTCACCTGAGATGTTGAGGCGCATAAATGCTTTTTGCTCGATCTGGATAGTCTCATCTCCCGGTAAATACTGTGTTTCAACATAGCCGATTTTACTGTTCTTGAAATAAATTCCCTGGAACTCGGTTCGGGCATCACGTTCCAGAGCATTTGCCTCACGACTATCGAGTGGTTTAATAAAGTAATCTCGCTGCAGCAGCAGGCTGAACAGTATCAGCCATAGTATGAAAACCGCGCATTTGAAGATGCCAGTTGAGTATGGAATTACCACAATGAGCTGACCCGGTATATCGGGTTTGACATGAACGTATTAACAAACCACATGATTATTGAGAGATCGTGATAAGAAATGATAGTATGATTCCTGTCAGCTGACAGGTTTTTAAGTTGTGTTCAGATAGTTGCTCTCTGGGGTAATTATATGCCTGCGATAAAAATTTTTCACATGCCTTAACGTTGAACGAAAATCATCATTTTGCAAAAGGCTCACTGTACTAATCTTCCTTGGCCAGCTCGTAATTCAACAGTTTCTCTCTGGCATAAGATAATTCATTTTCAAGATGCTGTATTCTTTTAAAATAATCATGATTTTGTGTTTCAACAGTTCTGAATCGTTCTACCAGCTGACTTATCAACGGCTTGATTATCGGCATTTTCTCATTTACCAGGGCAAGGTGGAATGCTTTGTCCTGAACCATAATCAGGCGGCAATCTTCGGCTGCAATAACCGTTGCGAATCTCGGTTCGTTGGAGACAAGTCCCATTTCCCCGAATATCTCACCACTGCCAATGGTATTGAGTAATTGACGCTGGTCGCCCACTGTTTTATAAATTTCGACTGAGCCACTGACAATCAGGTAGACATGTTTGCCTGGATCACCCTCATGAAAGATTACTTCACCCGGTTGATATGTCTGTGTCGTGAGTCTTTCTGTTTCACCCATGCGAATGCTCCTTGATATGGATAATAGTATTTCTGTATAGTATCACAGTTCAATTTATTTTTAAAAGTGCATATTGTTTTCAAGAAGTTTTGATCAGGTGTACTCCTCCTGACATTTTGCTCGGTCGTTAACCAACAGAAAAGGATGAGACGTGTTTCACACGGAAAATAAATTTATACTTGCTTCGCAGTCTCCCCGAAGAAGGATGTTTTTAGAAGCCTTAGGAATACGTTTTAGGGTCACCGCAGCATCAATAGATGAAATTATAGAGGACCAGGAATCACCGCAGAAATTTGTTGAGCGTATGGCATTTGAAAAAGCAGTAGATGTCAGCAGGCAACATCAGGCAGCCTGGGTTCTGTCAGCAGACACGATCGTCTATATTGATGATAAGGTGTTTGGTAAACCGGGATCCGAAGAGGAAGCCGTTGAGATGCTGATGATTCTCTCCGGCAGGGAGCATAATGTTATGACCGGGTATTGTCTTGCCTGCTCTGAACTGAATATAAACATTGTTGAGCGGGTTTGTACCAGCGTCCGTTTTGCACGTTTTACAGAAGGTATTGCTCACGCTTATGTGCAGACAGGAGAGCCACTTGATAAGGCGGGGAGCTATGGCATACAGGGTAAAGGAGGCGCTCTGGTTGAGGCTATCAGCGGTTCATATTCGAACGTTGTTGGCTTGCCTCTTGTCGAGACACTGGCACTACTCCAGAGATTTAAGGTAATTTCAGTCGTATAACATTGGTTATTTCTTATTCAAGACCCTGTAAACCGGTGCCGCAGGTTATCGACGACGCGTCTTGCCTTCATTTTGCCTCTTAATACTCAACTTTATTACACCTAATAACCGCCCGTTTTCTTGACTTTAAACTTTACCGCGTGGTAGTCAATAATGAGGAGATAGCCCATTGGAAATGACATGTAATAATAAATGATTTTCAGTCGATATCGTTTTCCCATAACTTTTTAGAGCATATTATGAGCGATTATCCCCGAGCTGTATACGATTTCTATCAGAAGCATCTGAACAATGGAGTGCTCGAAAATACAACATTTACTGCAGACTGCCCGTTTTGTCATGAGAAGGGATATGACGGGAGTAAGCGTTTTGTTGTATTTATCAACAGAGAAGGGTTCTTTCATGGCTATTTCAGATGTTTAAATCGTTGTGTACCGGGTGGCTTCGCGCTCTGGTTCACAACGCTGTTAAAGAGTGATCCTGCCGATACCCCAGGTTTTGACCCTGATCGAGAGCCTCTTCTGCTCGAGGCTGATTTACCGACACAAACAATAAATCAGGAGGTGAAAAAATATCAGGACAGCCTCACTGAAGAGATTGTTGGCCGATTTGGGGAAGCGACGATCTCGAGGACGGTGCTCGATGAAATGGGTATTGGTTATAATGGACGCTACATAGTCTACCCGTACTTTCAAGAAGATGGGAACTGTTATACTGCCCGCTGTGTTTTTCCCAACCGGCCCGAGGACTATTTCTGGCATGGAGAGGAAAAGGCATGCACCGAGCAGTTGCAAATCTATAATGTCCAGGATATTGCCCGATGCGAAAATGGTGCACTGGTTGTCTGTGAGGGAGAAGATGATCTGCTTGCTCTTAAACAGCTTGGGCTGCCGGGGATAGCTGTTCCTGACAGCCAGATTTTCGAAGCGGTCGATCCAGATCGGTTTGCCCATATCAGGACGATATTTATTTCTACGATCAATAGTATGGAGTCGGAAGCACGAGCACGATCACTTGCGTCACGGCTTGGCTATAAAGCACGTTTGCTGAATTGGTCTCCCGGGCAAAAGAGAAATTATTCTCTGTGGGAACTCGCGAAAGCAAAGGGCCGCACATTTCAGGGGGAAATTACCCGGATGGCGAGAAAGTCAAAGGCATTTTCGCCATTTGCAACGCCCAAACGGGAACATGAACGCTTCTTTGACCAGCTCGATAAGCAGAGTTCCGGAGATTATGTAAACCTCAATTCCGGATTTGATGTTCTTGACGAAGCTATTGGGGGGATTCATGGCATCAACGTCATTGGCGGTGCTCCGAAGGTTGGTAAATCCTGTTTCGTGATCCAGGTAGGAACAGAAATGGCGCTCAGGGGCATACCCGTCATCTACTATGATTTCGAGAATGGCCGCCAGAAAATTTACCAGAGAACCTTAACCCGAATGAGTAGAATTTCCTCAAATCGGCTCTTGGAAAATGATGTCCAGGATGAAAAAGAGCGGTATGAGAAGGCGTGTACTGATTTTAAGAAAATGTTGAAGTGGTTTCGGGTCGTTAATGATCGGAAGGTGAGTCCTGAAATTATGCGTCGGCATATAGATTTTATTCGTCATGAAACTCAAAGTGACTATACGGTTGTAATTATTGACAGTTTGCACAAACTGCCGTTTAAAGATTTCAGCGAGCGAAGAACGGGGATTGATGCCTGGTTAAGACAGATCGAATCTATCAGGGATGAGATGCAGGTGTCTTTTCTGGTTATTTCAGAGTTATCCCGCGGGGATAAAGGGTCTTACAAGGAAACGCCGCACATGGGCGTTTTTAAGGGCTCAGGAGATATAGAGTACAGCGCGGACAATGCGCTTGTGCTGTTTCCAGACTGGGACCAACAGGACACTAATGAAGCTGAACGAAATAATAAACTCTGGCTTGTGGCCAGCCGCGAACACAGCCCGGGACTTGTTGCCTCGTACCGGCTCGATTATCCATATTGGGGATTTGTTGAGTCACCTTCAGAGTGAGGGTATGTTCTGTCTCAACTATTCTCTTCCAGTTGCTTGATCCACCTGGTGCGGGCCGTGAGTGAGCGTTCCGCCCGCACTTGTCCTCTCATTCGTTTCGGCACCTTTTTCTCCCAGGCAGGAAACAGGCCGAAGTTGATATTCGATGGTTGAAAATGTTTCGGATTTGTCTTGGTCAGGTGGTTTAACAGGGCGCCGAAAGCGGTGTCGGGAGGCGGGGGAAGTGGTTTCTGGTTTCGAACCAGCTGAAAACTGTTCAAACCTGCAATTAAGCCCATGGCTGTTGACTCAACATATCCTTCAACGCCGGAAAGTTGGCCGGCTATCAGAAGATCCGGTCGTATTCTGGTCTGCAGCGTCGGCAGCAGGATTTCAGGTGCGCAGATGAAGGTGTTGCGATGAATTGAGCCCAACCGGGCAAACCGTGCCTGCTCAAGACCGGGGATCATTCTGAAAATTCGCTGTTGCTCGCCATAGGTCAACTTGGTCTGGAAACCGACCATATTGTAGAGTGATCCCTGACTGTTTTCTTTTCTCAGCTGTACGACGGCATATGGTGTCGTCTCGGTATGAGGGTTTTCAAGGCCGACCGGTTTCATCGGACCAAATCGAAGGGTATCATCACCTCTGGAGCAAATGACCTCTATGGGTAAACAGCCTTCAAAGTATTTTGCATCCTCAAAATCATGGAGCGGAGCATATTTTGCGTTACTCAGTTCTGTTATAAAATTCTGGTATGATTGTCGATCCATTGGACAGTTGAGGTAATCCCCCGGTCCATCATCATAGCGCGATTTTTGGTATACCACGTCCATATCAAGCGATTCTGAATAGATAATCGGAGCGATAGCATCGTAGAAATAGAGACGCTCCTTGCCGGTAAGTTCAGCCAGTGATGTGGCAAGAGAATCAGAACTCAACGGGCCTGACGCGAGGATCGTAATATCGTCGGAGCGCTCAGGTATTTTTGTAACTTCCTGTCGAACGAACGTTATCAGGGGGTGCGTTGTTATCTGTTTTGTTATCGCTGCAGAAAACTGGTCACGATCTACGGCAAGTGCTTTTCCCGCAGGAACGGCGGACTCATCTGCAGTCCTGATGATTAATGAGTCGAGGTGACGCATTTCATCCTTTAACAGACCGACGGCAGAAAAAGGGTCGTTTGATCGCAGAGAGTTGGAACACACCAGTTCAGCAAGATCTGCAGATTTATGGGCCGGGCTGAAAGTAGCGGGTTTCATGTCATACAGCAGTACGGGAATACCTCTTGTTGCAAGCTGCCAGGCAGCTTCGCAACCGGCGAGCCCGCCACCTATTATCGATACTGTCGGATGTTTGGTGGTATTTGACATTAAGATAGGTAGCCTTGTATAAATTACGGTAATTCAATAATTACCCGGACTTTTCTTCGCCCCCACTGCAGTGCTTCTCCGTGGGTATTATAGAAGATGTCGAGCCGATTGTTTCCTTTTATGGCACCACCCCGATCTTCAACCACTCCCCAGCCATAACCGGGGATATACATTCTGGTACCAAACGGAAAGTATCTGGTATCGGCCGCGATGGTGCCGTCCTGGGGAACGAGGTACCACGGGAAGAGGATTGTTCTCACCGGTATCATCCAGGGCCGACTGAGACTGTCCATGGAAAAGAGCCCTTCTTCGGGCTCTTTGGGTTCTGTACCACGTGCGGTTAATCCAGAATAGGGTCGTCCTGATTGGGGGCCATTACTCACATAACGGTTCCAGAAATCAAGTTTAAGGTAGGTCCAGCTGCCGCGCTCCCACTCACAACATACTGAGCAGCCACAATAGGCGGTAACCTCCATGATCCTTCCTGTCTGCTGCTTTGCACAACCGTTAAGCATGACCAGTATGAGGATGAGAAAAAGGGGAATTCTGATTAACGGGGCATACGTATTTCTGAGGAGCAGACGTTTCATGTCCGGTAAAACCATTTTTTAATATCGGAGCTTTCCAGGATCTTTACCACTGGTCTGCCATGCGGGCAGTGAGAGAAAAGGTCTGTTTTTACCATTTTTGTTAGAAGGCCTTTAATCTCCTGATCGGAAAGTTGATCACCTGATTTTACCGCAGCTTTGCATGCCATTGTCGCCAGTATATCGATAAATTTATTGCCACCGCTGACATCCTTTTCACTTCCGAATTGTTCAAGCAGGTCAAGGAAGAGATCATGCGGGTTACCGCCACTTACCAGAGCAGGGACAGCGCCAAGTATCCAAGTATTGCCTCCAAAATCCCTGATGGAAAATCCCATATTCTCCAATTGTTCCTGGTTTTTTTCAACCAGTTGGGATTGAAATACGGAAAGCTCAAGGGTGATCGGGAACATCAGCTGTTGGGAGGCAATTCTGCCGTTAGTATACTGGTTCTGGAGATCTTCAAACAACAATCGCTCATGGGCGGCATGCTGATCAATAACAATAAGTTTGTCCCGGTTTCTGCAGAAAATATAGAGATCTTTGAAACTGCCAATGACCAGTAAATCTTCGATCCGTACATGTTCATCCCCAGAGTCTTCTGCCGTCGATGCTGGTGGGGACGAAAACGCTCTATACGGTGGTGGGTCTTCGGATAATACCGGGCGCTGTGCGACGGATGGCGGGCTGTCAGATTGCTCACCGACAGAGTAGGCGTCCAGCAATGAAGCAGGCTGCAGTTTTTCAGAGCGTGTTAAACGATCAGGTTCATGAGAAGGACTCTGGTCGTTTATAAACAGCGGACCATCGTCATGGTCAGGTTTTACCGAAAATATTTCTCTGCGAACACGCTGCTGGTGATCAAGCATTGCATTCTTAACGGCTTCACTGACGCTTGTGTGGACAATTTGGCCATCCCGAAATCTTATCTCATGTTTTGCCGGATGCACATTTACATCAATGCTCTCCGGAGGGACATCAATCTTTATCAGACCAGCAGGGCTTTTTCCTTTGAGCAGGAAGGATCGCATACCCTCATGTACGGCATGAACGACCATACGATCCCTGACTGCTCGCCCGTTTACGAAAATACGCAACCGTGATGCAGTCGGTGCAGAAGATTCGGGGGAAACAAGCAGGCCAAAGATTTTTATGGAACCGTCGGCGGGAGTCTTGCTGTTGATGGTGATAAAAGATCCACTATAATGTATCAGTGTTGCGAGTCGACTCTGTATATCGGTATCCGAATCAAGTCGAATGACTTCCCGCCCATCAATACGGAGAGCGAAGGCAACGTCGGGACGTGCCAGGCTATAATTTCGTACGGTATCGTCAATATGGGAAAGTTCAGTTCTTTTGGTTCTTAGGAATTTCCTTCGTGCCGGGGTATTGCCGAAAAGGTTACTGATTTCAATGGTGGTACCAACCTGGGTCCCAGATTCATGGACTTTTTTGATACTCCCATAATGGCAGATAAGGGTGGTGCCAAGATCATTTTCTCTTCGGCGGGAGCTAATGACCATCTTGGAGACCGATGAAATCGATGGAATTGCCTCTCCCCGGAAACCGAGGGTCTCGATAGCGGTCAGGTCATCTCCAGCACTGATTTTTGAAGTACCGTGACGTTCGAGACAGAGTAAAACATCGTCTTCATCCATCCCTTCACCGTTATCAACAATCCTGATCAGCCTGGTTCCACCACCTTCAATTTCAACTTCAATATTACTGGCCCCTGCGTCAAGGCTGTTCTCCAGCAACTCCTTAACGACTGATGCAGGACGTTCAACAACTTCACCTGCAGCTATCTGGTTGGCCAGCTGGTCCGGGAGGATTCGTATTTTAGACATTGTTAAAAGTCAACAGTATTTCTTAATAGAGTTCAGCAATCAATGAGATTACCATGGCGATAGGTTACTCATCCCAGAGATTCTCAATCGTATAGGGGC
Source organism: uncultured delta proteobacterium (assembly GCA_963776075.1). Lineage (GTDB taxonomy): Bacteria > Desulfobacterota > Desulfobulbia > Desulfobulbales > Desulfocapsaceae > MADRE3. The sequence goes on along the minus strand of CAVZLG010000015.1, from coordinate 86,603 downwards.
TGCCTTCCATAGTCCAGAACGTTCCACTGACATAGCGCCGGTGCTTGTCAAGGACTGTTAATTCGGCAAAATCGCTGGCGGAGAGGGATATTGCAGTTGCCTCAAAGTTCTGTTTGATCCGGTGAGCATGTATAGATTTTGGAATAACTGCAACATTGCGATGTATTGACCAGGAGATGAGAATCTGTGCCGGGGTTGCATCGTGCTTCTCTGCAAGAGCCTTAACCACAGGATCTTCAATCAGCACCGGTTCGTTTTTAACTTTGAGTCGGTCAGGCCTATTTGCAGAACCAAGTGGCGCAAAGGCGGTGAGGTGTATGTTCCTGGATGAACAGAATTCAAGCATTTTGAGTTGCTGCAGATAGGGGTGAAGCTCTATCTGGTTCATCTCCAGGGGTACCCTTGCTGTTTTGATGAGCGCTTCAAGTTTGGCAATGCTGAAATTTGAAACACCGATATGTTTACAGAGCCCCTTGTCAACCATTGTTTCCATCACGCTCCAGGTTTCAGAGATTGGTATTTCATCGAGTGATACCATGTCGTGTCCGGAATTTTGGTAAAGAAGTTCACGTTTTATCAAAACCGGCCAGTGAATCAGATAGAGGTCAAGGGTTTCAAGTTGGAGGTCTGCAAGGGTTTTCTCAAGCGCCGGCTGAACGTCTTCGGGTGCATGAGCATTATTCCATAATTTCGAGGTAACCCACAGCTCGTCCCTGTTCACCACACCTTCTTCAATCGAATCGGTAATTGCTTCCCCTACCTCAGCTTCATTGCCATAGATAGCAGCACAATCGATGTGACGATAGCCTGCCTTCAGGGCTTCTTTAACAGCGTTATAGACATCTCCGGAATTTGCTTGCCAGGTTCCAAGGCCCAATATCGGCATGGAGTCGCCGTTGGTGAATTGAAGCATTTTCATCTTTTGTACACCCTTGCTAATATTTTTTTCTTTCGAATGGATCACTGTTTTGATGATGTCCAGTATTCCATGAATAATTCAGACCGACAATGTTCTTGTTTACCCCAGGTAAGCGATGGTGATATTTAACATTCTGCGTAACGGCTCTGCGGCACCCCAGAGAAGCTGATCTCCAACGGTAAAGGCGGCTAGATATTCCGGTCCGATATTCAATTTGTGGATTCGACCAACGGGAACATTCAGGGTGCCTGAAACCTTTACCGGTGTGAGTTCTTCAGAGGATAGCTGCCGATCGTTTGGTATGACTTTTACCCACTCGTTATGGGCTCCAATAATTGATTCGATTTCATCGATACCGATATCTTCTTTGAGTTTGATGGTGAAGGCTTGTGAGTGACAGCGCATGGCCCCAACCCTCACGCAGAGTCCATCAATGGGAATGATTTGATCCTGTTGATTGCCGAGAATCTTGTTTGTTTCTGACACACCTTTCCACTCTTCTTTGGACTGACCCCCATCAACCGGTACATCAATCCATGGAATCAGGCTTCCAGCCAGGGGAACCGCCCAGTTATCCATGGTCAGTGAGCCGTCAGCAAGTTTTTCTGTCACTTTCTTGTCGATATCGAGAATAGCCGAAGATGGATCGTTAAGCAGGTCTTGAACATTCGCCTCGATTTCACCCATCTGGGTGATCAGCTCGCGCATGTTTTTAGCTCCTGCTCCACTTGCTGCCTGGTAGGTCATGGAGCTCACCCATTCAACCAACTCCTTTTCAAACAATCCGCCAAGAGCCATCAGCATCAGTGAAACGGTACAGTTTCCACCAACATAGTTCTTAATTCCCGCAGACAGAGCCTTGTCAATAACCTCCCTGTTTACTGGATCAAGAACGATAACGGCGTCATCTTTCATTCTCAGTGTTGATGCGGCGTCAATCCAATAGCCATCCCACCGCCTCCTCAATGTCTCAAAGATAGCGGTCGTATAGCTGCCCCCCTGACAGGAAACGATAATATCCATTTCTGCGAGGCGCTCAATGTTTGTAGCATCGGCAAGCGGTTTTGATCCCTTGCCGACGTCTGGTCCGTTTTGACCAACCTGAGAGGTCGTGAAAAAAAACGATTCAAGCCCCTGAAAATCATTTTCCTGATGCATCCGCTCCATCAATACCGAGCCAACCATCCCTCTCCAACCGACAAATCCAACTTTACGCATCTCTTTCTCCATCTACTTTCAAATGTGAATATATATTTTAAGGCCTGATGCCATTGTGGTTGAGTCTCAACTACAGGCAATGTTCGCCCAGGATGTATCTATTTTTTGTTGTCCTGGGCGACGACCTGGACTTCCAGATTATTCTGGTGCGATTTATCCTGATATGCTGTCAGTACAGGTCAGAAACATTTCTTTACCTCTTCCTTGAGCACCTTGCCCATGGTATTGCGCGGTATTTCAGTTACAAATAGTACTTTTTTAGGACATTTCCAGGTATGAAGGTGCTGTTTACAGAAAGTTTTCACGTCTTCTTCTTTCAGCTGCACATCTGAGCTTGGTTTGACAGCAGCGACAACGACTTCTCCCCATTTTTCATCAGGTTTACCCACAACGACAGATTCGTCAACACCGTCGAGCTTGTCGATGACTGTTTCGACCTCCTTGGCCGATACATTTTCACCACCACTGATTATAATGTGCTTAATCCGGTCGGTCAGATAGTAATAACCTTCCCGGTCGACCCGTGACAGGTCTCCTGTCCTGAACCAGCCATCTTTAAAGGTTTCTGCGTTTTCCTGAGGTTTTTGCCAATATTCCCTGGTGATCGATTCACTTTTCAGCCAGAGCTCACCAACTTCTCCTATGGGGACGTCCTGATTGGATTCAGGGTCGACAATCCTAACCTCGAGTCCGGGAAGCGGCAGCCCAATCGAGCCGGGAATTCGATTGCCGTTTAGTGGATTCGAAAAATTCATTCCCGTTTCTGACATGCCTTCCCGCTCTACAACCTCCTGACCAAAAACCTCTTTTATACGATTAAACTCCTTTATTAGTAATGGTGCAGAGCCTGAGGTTATGAGGCGTAAATGGCTGAAGTCCGGTCGCCGTCCTTCTACAAAATCAAGAAGTTTAGTGTACATGACTGGAACAGCCATAAAAACTGAACAGATAGGGCCCCCTGTTTTTCGAGATAGTTCATCAACCACATGCTCAGGGTTGAACGAATCAAGCATATTTATTCGGGCTCCTGCAAGGAGCGGCGTCTGCATTGCGAAACACAATCCATGTACATGGAACAGTGGTAAGGTGTGACACACGATATCTTCGGATGTGATCCCCCAGACGAATTTTATATTACCAGCATCATTGAGGATGTTCCGGTGGCTTAAAACAGCGCCTTTCGGGTTGCCGGTTGTACCTGAAGTGTAAATTATGAGTGCAGGGTCATCAGGGTTAATTGTAATGGATGGAAATTCAGAGGGCTCGGTGGCTCTTTGCTCGAACCCCTGGTATTTTTCGGTAGTTGATATTTCATAGACTGTTCCGCTGGGATAAATGTCATTAATGAAAGATTTCTTTTCTGGTTCAGCGAAAATCAATTCCGGGGTTGAATCATCCAGAAGGTATTTCATCTCATTTCTTGTAAATCCAGGATTGAGTGGGACTGAAATAGCACCAATTGTCTGGACAGCGAAATGGACGATGACCGCAAAGATCGATTTTGGTATGAATATAACGACCCTGTCACCTTGTTTCACTCCACGCTCTATCAGCTCTGAAGCGAGCTCGTTTGTATCATTGTACAGCTGGCTGAAGGTCAGTTCAGTCTGGACCTTGCCATGGCGCAAAAAGGTTAACGCAGTGTTATTTTGATACTCTCTGGCTGTCTGTGCCAGGCGATATGGTATGGTTTGATGGTTCATATTTCTCACAGGTTTCCAGGGAAAAATGAAATACAGTTGTGCAAAACATGTACAGCTATCATTAATACTATTAACGCATTAAAATCTCATCTAAAAATCTTTAGTAGACGGGCGACAAGGTAGAGGAGTGTTACCGATAGTTCACGCATCAGCGTAACATGCAACATGATCATATCAGCAATGATGTTTCACGATATCTTCTTTCCTGCAATGGGCCTCCTGTATTCACACGGTATTTTGGTTTGACAGAGGCCACAGCTGTTTACCTTGAACCCTAACTGCTCATTTTCCACGTGTATGGCGGTTACGTTACGGGTGTAGCGTTTGCATTTCACTTTGTCATGTCCAGTCTCGGAAATGGCTCCTGCCGGGCAGCGTTTTATGCAGGCGATGCATTTGATGCCGGAATGACGCAGACACCATTCGTTATGGCTCTTGTATGTTCTGGGAGTGATAGATAATCTTTTACGCACGATTACCGATCCAACCCGAACAGCCTTGCCGACTGGAGTAATAAGTCCATCCGATAAGCCAAAGGTACCGAGTCCGCAAACATATGCTGTATGGCGCTCAGACCAGCTTGAGGCGAATCCATACCGATGGGAAGTAAACCTTGACCATTGAGGCAGCAGGACAGGCGCGCACGCTTGAAGCCCTTTGTCTGAAAAAAGTTCTACAACATATGTACGGAGGTTTTCGTTGACCTTTTCACCATAGTGTCGAGATTTACTCCACTCTATGCTTGGCATTCTGTCAGCTTTTCTATGTGCCTGCCGTGTCTCTTTTGTCTGCGGCAGGATCCAGGCAATAACGCTCAACTCATCAGCGTTGACCTTCTCTTCTGGGTAGGCCAAAGAAAATGCTTCCTGCGGTGTCCAGTAATGATCTGGGCCAATATCAGTTTTTAAAAAAGTGAACAGACCATCCCTGCCTGAAGAGATTCCTACGAGAGGCTCTGCAAAGGCGGGCACAGTGGAACCTGGCTCGATGAAATTGTTAGATGAATCAGCCATCCATGATCGTATCTTTTCGGTGATTTTCATAATGACATTGAGGTTTGGGAGATTGATATATTATCGTGCTTTGCATGTGCAGCAGCAAACACTGTTTGGTAATTGTGATTCGACCATTTTATGCATAACGGCAAGGTAGATCATTTGTCAATATATCTTTGTTTAAATACAAGGCTGCCAGTTATCGATATGATTACGGCTCTCTGCCTGATTTTTTATTCCGATAAGATGGTCACATGAAGAAATTTTCTTGGTATTTCATCATATTTCGATTTTATTGCACCACAGTGATATCCAGCCTCCATATTTAAAGACTGCGCTGGCCGAATTTAAATCATTAACGTTGTGCAATTTGTGACCGTTACCAAGAAAAAAAATATCCCCCCTCCGACCAAGCGAAAAAAACCGTTAAATGAAAAGCATATAATCGGTTTTCTTTTTTCCATTTCGCTTGTCCTGTCATTATTTCTCGGGGTGCTGCTTTTCACACTCGATCAGTTAAAAATCCCGAATATCAGGTCAGTGGCCCACTATCGACCTTCCCAGGCGAGCCTGGTTTATGATAAAAACGGTACTATTATCGATCAGATTTTTATTGAGAACCGTATTGTTGTTCCCCTGGACAAGATGAATCCTCTGCTTCCAAAAGCCTTTGTCGCTGCAGAGGATGGGCGTTTCTTTGAACACCCTGGTCTTGATTCATATTCTGTACTGCGGGCATTTTTTAATAATCTCAGGGACGGGAGAAAAAGCCAGGGAGGATCGACGATTACCCAACAGGTTGCCAAAGGGCTCTTGCTGACTCCCGAGAAGACCTACCTGAGAAAGTTTAAAGAAGCAATTCTGGCATGGCGTATAGATACCCTGCTTACCAAGGATGAAATTATCTATATATATCTGAACCAGATATATCTTGGGGCTGGTGCCTACGGTGTTGAGGCAGCGTCGATGACCTACTTCAACAAACATGCGTCGCAGCTAAGTCTGGCAGAACTGGCTGTCCTCGCCGGTCTTCCCCAGGCACCGAGTCGATACTCACCATTGGATCACTGGGATCGAGCCCAGGCACGTCAGAGATATGTGCTAAATAGAATGGCTGCTGATGGATATATTACTGAGGAGCAGGCGAGAAAAGCGTATTTCGACCAACCTGAGCTGGCACAATCAAACCGAAAAAGTCGGCAGGTAAACGGTTATTATCTGCAGGTAGTTAGAAAGCGGGCGGAGCATATGCTTGGGATTCCACTCGAGTCGGCTGGAGTAAAAATATATACAAATCTCGATCAACGTCTTCAGTTAAAGGCGAATGGTGCACTTGTTGACGGCGTCAATGATGTTATACAGCGATCTCGAAAAGAGGGGGGGAGTAGCAGCTCCCCCGAGGGTGCGATTGTTTGTCTTGAAGCCTGTAACGGCAAGGTAAGAGCCCTGGTTGGCGGTACAGATTATAGCAGAACCCAGTTTAATCGAGCTGTTCAGGCCCGCCGGCCGGCTGGTTCGGTCTTTAAGCCATTGATCTACAGTGTGGCACTGGATCGTGGCTGGTCTCCACAATCAGTCGTCGTTGACGCACCTTTTTCAATTCGTGGCGGGAACGGCAAAATGTGGCAGCCTCAAAATTTTGGCAACGTCTACCACGGGAAGACAACGCTGAGGGAGGCGCTTATCCATTCATACAACATTCCGGCAATAAAAGTACTGCAGCAGGTAGGTATCAAGCCGGTACATGAGCGAGCTAAAGCGTCTGGAATAATTTCCCCTCTCCCGCGTGACCTGAGTCTGGCACTGGGGTCTGCTGACGTTTCTCCACTTGAGATGACTGCTTCCTATCTGCCATATTTATGCAGTGGCAAGTACACACAACCTACCTTTATTGATCGAATTTCCACAGTCAGTGGTAAGGAAGTTTACCGACACAGTAATAAACCTGTTGAGGTGATGGGGGTTAAAAGTGCTGAAACAATGAAATCGATGCTGGTACAGGTCATATCGGCGGGTACTGGAAAGAGGGCAAATGGCTTGGCCGGATTAAATGGCGGAAAAACGGGGACATCTGATAATTATCGAGATGCCTGGTTTATTGGCTTCCATAATCGTTTAATCGGAGGAGTCTGGGTCGGTCATGATCAAAACCAGAGTCTCGGCGAAAAAGAGAACGGGGGGCGTACATCAGCGCCAATATGGTTCTCGTTTATGAAAGGATTAGACAATTAGCAGGGCAGCTGAACAGCTGGAGAAAGAAAGGAACAGCTTTCGGGAGCAGACTGTTCCTTTTTTTTAACTAAAGATCCCTTTCAGCGTGAAGAAAAAGAGCATAGCCATGATCCCCCCGGCTGGTAAGGTTACGACCCAGCTGATAATAATATTGAAAACAACCCTGAGATCGAGAGCACCAATACCACGGGCAAGACCGACCCCGAGGACCGCGCCGACCAGGATATGAGTTGTTGACACCGGCAGCCCAGTGCGACTGGCCAGAACGACCGTCGTAGCAGCCGCCAGTTCAGCACAGAAACCGCGGGACGGGGTGAGCTCGGTTATCTTTCGTCCAACGGTGAGCATTACCCGATATCCCAGGGTTATGAGACCAAGGACGATGCCTCCGCCGCCGAGGAGAAGAACCCATAACGGAAGAGCTGATTTCTGCATCACCTCGCCACCACTGCTTACGATACTGACGACAGCGGCAAGAGGACCGATCCCATTGGCTACATCATTTGAGCCATGTGCAAACGCCATCGCACAGGCGGTAAAGAGCATCATCGGCGCAAATACTTTTTCAACACTGGCGAAGTGGAAATCTCGGTCCGCCTCCCGATCTTCTTCGATTTTGCTGATAAAATACCAGCCAATTCCAGCAGTGAGCAGGCCAAAACAGATGGCAACCCCAAAGCTCTGAACGACGCTGAGATCTATCTGGAGGTGTTTTAACCCTTTAAACATCGTTACGAGTGAAATAATAAAACCGACAAGAAAAACATAAGCAGGGGCATACCGTTTAGCGTTCTTCAGTGGGTTACTGGTATCGAAAATTAATTTACGGGTACTTATAACGAGCAGAAAAGAGATAGTACCGCCGACAGCAGGGCTGATTAACCAACTGGCGACAACACTGCCGACTTTCCCCCATTTAACGGCATCGGGACCGATACCAACTATTGCAAAACCTATAAGGGCGCCGACTATCGAGTGGGTAGTGGAGACCGGCCAGCCTTTCCATGAGGCGATCATTAACCAGAAAGCTGCGGCAAGCAGGGAGGCAAGCATCCCGTATACAAGGATCTCCGGTGAATTGACAATAGCTGATGGGTCGATAATACCTTTTCTGATTGTACCGGTGACATGACCTCCGGCGAGGACGGCCCCCGCAAATTCAAAAATAATGGCAATACAGATGGCCTGCTTGATGGTAACAGCTCCGGCACCGACTGAGGTTCCCATGGCATTTGCCAGGTCGTTTGCACCAATACCCCAGGTCATATATAGACCGAAAATAATGGCAAGAATGAGGAATACGGTGCCGTAGGTTGCAATAATGTCCATTATTTATCCTTGTAATAGTTATTTGGAGAGAAAAAGTAATAGACGATCAGAAACATTTTCGGCCTGATCAGATATAGCGCCAAGCCGATCAATGAGCTGGTACCAGAAAACGGCAGTGACCGGGTCGAGTTCCTGCTCGCTTTCGAAGAGAGCTCTTCTGGTTCTGTGCATAATGCTGTCAATGTTATGTTCTTTTCGACGCACTCCGGCGATCATTTCTTCAACTTTCTTCTGCTCCCGGCCTCTGAAACCAACCTGGAGGAGCTCGTCAAGCTGTTCAATCATGTCCTTGGCTGAAGCACTGATCTCCATCGTTCCTTCAAGCAGTTCGTCGATTAGTTCTTTCAGCGCGTCTGGTACTACCATGTCACGATAAAGGAGTATTTTAGCAATCTCTTCTGCAAGATCTGCCAATTGATCCTGATCGCTGATTAATCTCAGGAGATCTTCTCGGTCAACAGGCAGTAAAAGGGTATTTGGCATGTTGATCCGAAAGACGTTTTTGATCTCATCCGCCTCGCTTTCCAAGCGAATGATCTCGCCGGCAAACTCGGAGAGCTGCTCTTTGTCTTTCCGATAGAGTGCGTCCAGAAGCGGGGGAATCAAACAGATACATGAAAATACTGTTCTCATGTGTTGTTGAATGGGTTTAAACGGTGAAGTCCTGAAAAGTCCGGAGAATGGGGTGGTTGACTTAATATCCATAAGTATGATCCTTAGCTGAATACGTGGGAACAGATTGAAGAGTCTTTTTTGTTAGACTCTTAGAAGATATCAGCAATTACCTGTTCAAAAGTTATGGGTTCATTAGCAGAATAGGGGAGTATAATTCAAGTACTTAAATCAAAATTCAAGAAATAATCATTATGTAGAGGTTAAGCATTAACGACTGTCGCACAATATATTCAGAAAATCAACTGTTTGAATCCATTGTTGAGATTTGATTAGGAAATAATCCCCATTATTAATTTGAACGCTTCATTTTACTGATAATTTTGCTCAATGGTTCTGCTGAATAGGTCAGCGGAACCATTTTATCTTTTATTCTTATGAACAGTGCGGGGCCCTGCTGGTGTGAACTGCAAATGATGTGATGATTTTTTATGGAGCCGACATTTTGCCAGATACTGCCAAATGGATCCAGAGGTGTGTGACCAACAATCACGGGTACTGACTTGGGTTTATCGAGTGCGTTTCTCAGTGCTTTTATATCAGATTTTCCATAACCGGAGAGGTAGTGGGGGCGTTTGACACGGTTTTGGGTCAATGCTTTGGCAATTGCAGGGAATTGCCTGATATTTATCAGCTGCTCCCTCGAGGTGCCCGCCCGTGGTGGACCGGCGTGGCAGGCAATAAATGAGTCAGATGAGATCATATAGGGAAGGCGGTCATAAAAGGTCTGCATGGCCTCCACATAGGCAGTTCCCCGCGTCTCCTTGAGGTGTTTTCTCATGAGTAAGCCCTGGGGAATACCGTTTTTGGCAAGATCCGGATTGAAATCGTCATGGTTTCCCCGAATATAAAAAACGTTTCTGGGAAATGTCCGCTTAAGAGACAGGATCAGGTCCATTATTACGACTGAACTATCCATGTTGCTCATCTGTTTGGCTATTTCAGAGTGAACCGCGTCACCAAGGATACAGAGAATGGCTTTATTTTCACGCAACGACTGGAGAATACAGTTTTCAGTCAGAATCTTCAGGAGATTGTCGACCTGCCCATGCAGATCGCCGATTATGATGGGGTTTTGTTCGTCTGGAATCTCCAGCAACCCTCCTGGTATACCGGAATCATCAAGCGGGCGGCATGACTCAGTGGCCAATCTTTCGTTAACTTCCAGGATCAGGGAAAGACTGCTTCGTTTTTCCAGCCTGTCAATTTGTCCACCGAGCAGGGAACGGGCATCAAACATAGCAGTAACCCTGGTGGACGATATCTCTTCGCGGCTGTCATGTTCGTCAAGTCTTACGACTTTAATCTGTTTCTCTGTGTCAAGAGGGCGTATCAGCAAGTCACCGTTGTGTGTATTGGTGATTGATAGGTGGCGTTTTGCAACATCTTTTTTAAACTGGAACAGATCGTCATAATCCTTGTTTGCCCTGCCAAGGATTATTGTTTCGCCCTGTTTAATCCTGGCAAAACCACGTACACTTGTGACAGAGCAGCTGTCAGGCTTTTTGATAAGCCAGTTTTTGTTTAGTCGCAGATACCGTTTATTCGCCCCCAGGGGGATCTCAGGTGAAACCTTCAGATGGGTCCTGCCGATCACCATATCAAAGCTCTTGCCGTCATGAGGGATCCGGCTGACTGTCTCCAGGTTCTGGAGCTCATTGGTAAGAGTGAACCACGGGATAGAGCTCTGTCTGGAGAGCAGCTGCTTCCAGCCCTCGAAGGTATTAAGGCCAGGTCTTGGTTCCTCAACAGAAACCGCCCAGGGTGGCAGAGCCACCTCTCCTTTTTCAGAAATCAGCAGTGGTGCTTCATTGATGTTCCTGCGAATATAGACATTTAACCCGGCCCGATGTAAATAAAGCGCAATATCACTGTAGGCCTGGATTTGTCGGTTAACCATGTCAAGAGACAGGTTGGCATCGACCGGGAAGTATCCGTCTTTCTGCCTGTTGAGGCGTTGTTTATAGACACGTTTCGATTCCGGAAGAATAAATTCGAAGATGTAGCGATCGACCCAGTTTGTGCTCAATTTTGAGTGTGACCGCGGCGGAATCTTGATTTTGGGAAGATCAATGGTGAGTTTATCATACGGGCTGTCAAGCCATTCCTGATCAAAGACGGATAATGATTCCCGGTATCCAACATATGGAATACCAAGGTGAATCTCACGAGGCCGGTAAACCAGGCTCCTGTCTTTCCACCATCCTTTTCTGCCGAGATCGAGATAACCTTCATTGGGCCAGCCCCTGATCTGGTCAATATAATAAGATTTTCCGGCACCGGGAGGTCCTGTTACAACGAGTTGCCTGAACTCAAGCCCTACGGGGAGTTCGATCCCCCTGATAAGCTGGACCTCTTTTATTGGTTTCAGAATTTTAAGAAGCGGGTTTTTCATGATAGAGGTATAAAAACATGGTAATAATTTTACTTAAGAAAAGAATGAGGCTCAATGAGTCAACTCATGATGCTCGCTATTGATGGCGATCGTTTTTATAAAGTATGAATAATTCAGTTGAGCACCATTGTAAAGAAACAGAAATTTGTTCAGTTGGGCTGCGTAGAGCTGGCGATTCATCTTCACTGATCCAATCCGGCCTCCTCACCGTTTCCTCCCGTCTTGCTGAACTTCTCTGACCATCAATAATTTTTCAATTCTATTATGTAAGTATCATAGTATAAAGCTGTCATTAAATGCCTATATAATCGTTTTTATATAACTTTTCTCGGAGAGTATTTAATGGATTGTTAGTGATTTATTTTAATGCAGAAAAATGATAGGCTAATAGTATCCGGAGCCAAATTATCATTTTCAGAGGATGACATGTCATGGAAATAATCATCGGCTCATCGCCACACATCAGTCAGGAAATCCGAACAAAAACGCAGCCAGCAACAAGTGGAGTGGTTGAGGCAAAGTTGCTTCATGTCAGAAAACCGAGGAAAGGCATTGCCGGACCATCTGGCATGGAGCGCCGCCAGAAACAGACTCAGGACCCACTCAAAGGAAGGGTTCTGACCGTGCTGGTCCCTGATGCCGCTCTCCTGCCCAAGGATATAGAAAATAGTGAATACAGGGTGATGCTGCGTTTCAGTAAAAAATAGCGAGGCTGGGCGGATCCGGGAACTGATTCCCTGAATTCAAAAACAAAGCCCTGCCTGTTATAATAGCGGTCAGGGCTTTGTTGCTGTTGGAAGCAGTGGCGTGTCTGTTTAAAATGGTGTCATCTGCCAGATACCACAGGGGCAGGTATCAGCACAGAACCCGCAGCCGATGCATTTCAGATCCTCGGATACATAGTCAAATGTGACTTCAGAACCAAATTGAATTTCATTTCTTGAGATTGCTCCGGTAGGACAGATCGTTTCACATAAATGACAGTCCCGGCACGTTGCACAGGATAGACATCTTCCGGCTTGTTCTTCTTCTGTTGTACCCAGTTGATCTGGATTGTAATGGGTGATGGTGAGGGCCTGCTGGGGGATAAGTCCTTTATTAAAAGGCTTCCATTCATCGCCGTTTATTTCTGCGATGATACATTCAGCGGCTGTTTTTCCTGCACCGAGTGCATCGGTGGCGAGCCCCGGCCGTTCAACATCACCAACTGCAAGGACCCGGGCATCGGAAGTCCTGTGGCCAGGTTCTGTTTTTATCCAGCTTGCTCCGCCCACGTCAACGGTTTCAATATCATCTGGGAGAAATGGAAGCGCAGGAACATCACCAATTGAGATGAAAACGGTCTGAGCAGGGATTAATTCCCCAGCATCAGTGATAAGCCCTTCACGGGTTACCTCGCCTGTTACAATCGGCCAGAGAAATTGAGCGCCGAGAGCCTCTGCCGCCTCTTTTTCCTTGCCAAAAGCGAGAGGTTTCTGGATATCTACCAGTGTCACTTTGGTAGCGCCTAACCGGTATGCTTCGCAGGCGACGTCACATCCTACATTACCAGCGCCGATGACCACAACCTCTGAGCCAATATCCATTGACTCAACACCTTTTGCCTCTTTCAGAAAGTCAAGAGCAGGTTTGACGCGTTCATGACCGGGGAATGGAATACGACGAGGTTCGTGGGTACCAACGGCAATAATCACATAATCAAAGTCATCTTGCAGTTCGTTAAATCGATGACTGTCCATATCATGGTTAAGATGAACATTTATGTTTTCAAGGGACATGAAACGTTTGATCTCTTCATCCCAGATGGCCCGGGGGAGGCGTTCCCATGGTACCACCTGTGCCAGTTTTCCGCCGAGTACTGGCCCTTTCTCAAAAATGTGGGATTCAACACCAGCGATTGCCAGCTGCCAGGCAGCATTCATACCGCCAGGGCCACCACCAATAATTGCGACTTTTTTACCGATAGCATCTGCCTGTTCAGGGGCGGGAAAATTTGAAACGGCACGACCCAGAATCTGCATCTCGATGGAACCGTCTACACCGGTTCGAGTACAATTTTCCATACAGAGATTTGGGCAGACTGCACCGCAAACTGATCCCGGTAGTGGGGTATAACCGAGGATCATCTGGTATGCTTCATCGATTTTTCCTTCCCTGATTAATCTCAGCCGCTCAACGGTAGGTATATGGATCGGACAGTAGTATGTACAGGGAGCTGCAGACTCGCTGTTTGCCCACCAGGGTTTTCGACGACGAAGATCATCGGTGACGATGGCACCAATCTGGGAGCGATCAAGCCCGGGAGAAAGATCCCGAAGCGGATCACCGCCTCCGAAAGCCTTGTCCCAGAATTGATTACGAAACTCCGCCATTGGCATCGGCCCAGACCACATAAGTGCTCGTTCCTGAGGAGAAATAGAGCTCAGTACGTGCCATTCTTCTCTGGTACTCAGTTCACTAAACAGTTCAGGACGACCGATTCTGTCGAGATAGCCGGGAATGCTGTCAAGGAGCCATTGCCACTGCTCGTCATCTAGGTCAGCGAGTCGGGCATTCTTTTTTGAGTATGAGCCATCATCTTTTCCACGAAAATAGATGAGACCGCCAACCATACCAACACAGGGACGATAGCCAAGTATGTTGTCTGGTGTTTTGGCATCAACTCCACAGATAACAGCGGTTCCGCCGCAGTTAAATTCAGCAAAGGAATCACCCGTTGATCCGAGAACCCAGAGTTCCGGTTTTTCGTATTCAGGGTTCCACTTGGTCATAGTCAACCCTCTGGCCCCGATCGATCCGCCGATAAATACCTTGCCGGCAGCCATTGCATTACAGGCACCGTTGGTTGCATCTCCGAGCACTGTAATCTCGGCTCCGATATTGAGATAACCGACATCATCGGAGACGGCGCCGTGACAGAGAATCGCGGTACCAGGCTGTCCCATGGAACCGAGTCTCTGCCCACATGGACCATTAATTTCAATGTGAAGCCCGTCTTCGCGCTGGAGTCTGATTCCAATATTATGCTGTCCATACGACTCGAGCAGGAGGTTCGGTGTTTCAGCAGCTGCTTCCCGTACCATTTGCTCATATTTCATAGAGCTGATTCGCTGGCCGTTTTCGTCAAGACCTTTAACAACCTTTTTATTCACAGAAAAACTCCTTGGTAAAGACTAATACATTATATTGTTTGATATATAGGCGAATGTTAACAGACATAATTAATCTGCAACCGTTCCGCTGCATCCTTGTCGTTGATGCCAAGCGCATCAGACATACCAATTGGCAGACTTTGAGACCTTCCAAGCGGAGCCATTATCTTCTTCACCTCTGTCTGTATTGCCATATAGGTGTCGGCAACGCGTTCTGCCACCGTGTCAGGGTCAAGTCTTCGGAACAGTTTTGGATTCTGGCTGGTTATCCCTTTCGGGCAGATTCCGAGATTACAGACGTTACAACGGTTCTGTTCATTACCAAGGCAGCCGGCTGTCGCCTGCATGATGTATTTCCCGATATGTACCGCACTTGCTCCAAGCATGATAAGGGCCATGCCGTTCTGGGCGACGTTGCCATTTTTACCGATGCCCCCGGCGGCATAAATTGGAATTTCGTTCTGTTTTCCCTGGGCAACAAGATCAAGATAGCATTCCCGGACGTTCGAAGCGACTGGGTGCCCGGTTGCATCCATCGAAACATTATAGGCTGCACCGGTACCGCCATCTATGCCATCGATCAGTAATCCTCCAGCATAGGGGTTACGAACCAGGTTGTTGAGGACCGCTTTGGCTGAAGTGGAGGCGGAAATTTTTGGATATATCGGGACCTTGTGATCAAATGCCATAGATAGTGTCTGGATCATTTTCATGACACTTTCTTCGATTGAGTAGAGTGTCTGATGTACCGGTGGTGATGGCAGATCAACACCTTCAGGAACGCCACGCAGCCTGGCAATCAGTTTGGAAACCTTGTACCACATGAGTAGGCCGCCATCACCCGGTTTGGCTCCCTGGCCATACTTGATTTCGATTGCGGCTGGCGGGCACTGCATTTCAGGGATCGCCCTGATGATTTCATCCCAACCGAAGTAACCGGAAGCAATTTGCAGGATGATATATTTCAGGTATGGGCTTTTGAGTACCCACGGCGGACAACCGCCTTCACCAGTACACATGACAACAGGGATCCCAAGGACTTCATTACAATAGGCAACGCCCTGGAGTAGTCCGAGCCACATGTTTGGTGACAGTGCTCCGAAAGACATGGAACCGATTATAAATGGGAAAACTTCCCTGGTTGGAGGAATCCATTCACCAGTGACCTTTTTGTTCAGGTATTCTTCCGGTGAAAGAATACGACCGATGGTTGTTGCCAGGCTGAATTCATGGCGACCTGCATCAAGTGCGGGGTCTGTAAGCATTGAGATTCTGTTAAAAATTATCTGGTCCAGGAGTGTTGGCCCGGGTTTATTCCTCCTGCCTCCTCTTTTACCTGCCTCTCCTTTCTGATTGTTGAAAAACAGTGTCCTGTTCTCCACATCGTTTGGAACCGGTGTTATCGCTTCATTAGGGCAGACCATTGAACACATGCCACATCCGATGCAGGCGTGTTGCATTGAAGTTCTCTGTCTGATGCCCACAAAGGTCCGGTAGTCGCTGCCTCTTTTTTTACTGAGAATCTCCAGCTTCGGCATTCGCTGTCTTCGATAGGCAAGATACAGGCATTCTTTTGGG
Source organism: uncultured delta proteobacterium (assembly GCA_963776075.1). Classification (GTDB taxonomy): domain Bacteria; phylum Desulfobacterota; class Desulfobulbia; order Desulfobulbales; family Desulfocapsaceae; genus MADRE3. Next base: position 70,410 of record CAVZLG010000015.1, on the reverse strand, counting down.
CAGACACTTGTACAGTTACCGCACAGCGTGCACCTGTCTTCTCTGTGCTGAATGACCCAGGGAAGGTCCGGGTATGTCAGGCTGCCTGGCTCAACGGGAATTGTTCGTACTGGGACCATATCGTTAGTTCCTTTCTCTCTGGTGGTATTATTATCGTGTGCTCTCTCATTGGCTGAAAATCAAGAGTAGGGTCTCTATCAGGTATCATTGCATCGACGCCGCACATTTCAGAGGCAATCGCCCAGGCGCCCTCTCTGCCGCCAACGGTCGCAGGACGCAGTTTTTTCTGGTCCATAACAAGCAGGCAGGTCTCGTCGGGCAGGGTGCCGATTACCGCATTGGGGCCATCGATAATGAGTCGACGGCATACAGAGCGTAACCCTTTCAGGAACGCTCCCTGAGGGTGGTTGTCAAGCTCGTCAGGGCGCAGCGGGGTGATAATATGTTTGTAGGCCTGGAGCGGCAGGTTCAATTTCTTGAGAGTGTAGTGTAGGATGTGGGTAAACACTTCAGAATCGCTCTGGTAACCCATATAACCGGGAAAGTCTCTACCAATCAACCAGTCTCGAATCGGAACAAAAGCGGTGTTCTCCCCATTGGTCATTGTCGAGATACCCTGGACAAAAAATGGATGGCAGGCGTATAGGTTAATTCCATAGTTGGTGTTCTGTCGACCCTGTGCCATGCAGACCCGTGATTTGATCTGTCCATCGTGAAGACTGAGCAGATTGCCGACCTGCAGTGGCCAGCCAACCTCTTTGATCATTGCCACGTCGGGATAGAACGAGAATACTGTCAGGTCGTAACCATGCTCTTCACCATTCTTGCGGAGCGCCAGGCGAGTTTCTAAAAGTTCCATTTCACGCTCTTCATCTGAACTACCGCTGAACTGTTCTGGCATTCGGTAGGCACGAATAAAATAACGGAAACGTTCAAACTCTTTGAGCTGCGAATGGTCCATCGCGAATTTATGGTCATACTTTAATTCATAACCGCGATCTTCCATAAAGTCGTCAAGACGCCTCCAGGCTTCCTTGGTTTTTGCAACTCCTGAAAGTATCGGGAATCTAGAGTTATATTTGAAATCCTCAAATTCTATGCCTCGCAGCAGCAGGCCAAGACCTGAACCATCATAGCCTTCCTGCATCGCCTCCATAGCCTCAAGGACTTCATAGGGTGAGAAAGGCTCTCTTGCTGTTTTCAGGGCTAATCGACACATCTATCTGTCTCCTGGGATAGTTTTGCTTTGATGTTAAGGATTAATGTCGTGGTAGAACGTGAACCGCTGGTGAACTACTTCTAGCCAGATGACGTTGCTAAATTAACGGGAGCCTCGAAATTTACACAAAAAAAAATATGAAGTCAAGTTACCGACAGATTTCTAAATGGTGAGCCGGAGAAGGCGAGACCCGAGGCGGCGATATCCGAAAATATTGCGGAGAAAAGCGACAGGACCAGAAAATTATGGTTCAATTATTGATGAAATGGTTAAAGTGCCCGAAGTAAAAAAATAGTTCAAGCACCATGCTGAAGCAGGATCAACCTGATGTGCAGATTGTGAATTGCGATGTGATAATTTTCAGGAAAAGCGTTTAAATAAACCTTATTTGATAATGTTACCGAGATTTTTTACCTGGTCAACTTTTTCCTTGACCTCAGCTACTTCTTTGACACCGGGGATGTCGTTGAGCAGATCCTTACTTCCATCTTCAACATCGCCAATTCCCTTTTTAAATGAGGAAATGGCCTTTCCAAGCCCTGACCCGATTTCAGGCAGCTTTTTTCCACCAAAAACCAGAAAAGCAATAGCGAGAATGACGATGAGTTCCGGGGTTCCAAGTCCAAACATAAGAGCTCCTGATAGGGTTGAAGAAGATGTTGTTAAGCAGTTGTATTATCGTTTTTGTCGTCCGGTTTTTCTTCATCTATTTTCTTTGCTTTTTCTTCTTTAGTCGTGGCATCTTTAAAATTCTTGATACCTTTGCCGATTCCAGAGCCAATCTCAGGTAGCTTGCCCGCTCCAAAGATAATTACTATTATAACCAGTATTACTATGAGCTCAGGCATTCCAAGTCCGAACATATCCTACCTCTATTGAAAGCTGTATTAATGAAGCCACAGGTCCAGGTGTGTGGCATGCGTATCTGTTTCAAGGCTGAATGTAGAGTAGTCTGTCGAGAATGTCAAGCTGCAGAGTGAGCAAGTTGAAAGAACATTTCAATGGTCCAAAAGTCACTCGTCAACCGCTGACTGTTTTGCTTCTCTCATCGCCACCATTTTTTTTCCGATCTCCTGCATTCGAGTAATGATGGCGAATTCATCAAGTGTTTTTATTACTCGATTTTTCATTATTATCCGACCATTTATAATGGAATGGATGACATCTGCACCCCGAGCCGAATACACCAGATGGGAGGGAAGGTTGTAAAGGGGGGTGAGATGGGGCTGATTCAGGTCCAGAACGATAAGATCGGCTTTTTTGCCGGAAGTGATGGTTCCGATTCTGGCTTCGGCATTCAATGCCGCGGCACCGCCAAGCGTTGCCGCATGGAGTGTTGTTTCTGCATCCATCGTTGTTGGATCAAGGATGATTGCTTTATGGGTCTTGGCAACACTGCTCATTTCGGAAAACATATCAACATCGTTATTACTGCCGCTTCCATCCGTACCTATTGAAACAAGGACCCCCTGCTGAAGGAGTTCGGGTACCGGGGCGATACCCGAAGCAAGTTTCATGTTTGATTCGATGCAATGGCTCACGTGCACCTGTCTTTGAGATAGAAGAGAAATTTCCTCTTTGTCAAGTTTAACACAATGGGCTGCCAGTGTTCGATTATTCAGGACACCGAGTTCTTCCAGGTGCCGCACCGGTGTTGTACCATATTGTCTGCGACAGTTTTTCACTTCATCGCTACTTTCAGAAAGGTGAATTACATACAGACTGTCATGCTTTTCAGCCAGTTGATGACATTGTTTTAACAGTGATGGCGAGCAGGTGTAAACACTATGGGGGTCAACGGTGATGGATACCAGCGGATGAGCCTCGTATTGGGCGAACATCTCCTCGACGTAGCTGATTCCTTCCGGCAACGTTCCATAAGATGGAGACGGAAAATCGTACAATACTTCTCCAATCCAGCTCCTGATTCCTGATTTATCTGCTGCACGGGCAACATCCTTGGCAAACAGATACATGTCACAGAAACTGGTTGTACCAGATTTGATCATTTCAATGATTGACAGCAATGTCGAATCAAAAACAATCTCGCTGTTTAACTGCGCTTCAACGGGGAAAATATGTTCCTGTAACCAGGTCATCAGCGGGAGATCATCAGCGAATCCGCGAAAACATGCCATTGCTGCATGAGTGTGGGTGTTGATCAGCCCTGGCATAACCAGACCATGGGGCTCATGTAGTTCCCGAGCCTGAGGGAAGTGAGCCAGCAGGTCTGAACGGCTGCCAGTTTCGACAATTGTATCTCCTGCTACTGCCACTGCTCCATTAATTACGACATCTTCTTGGCGCCACGTTGGCATCAGGTACTGGCCTGATACAATGAGGTCTGCAGTATGTGCTGGCGTGTCCATAAGTCAGTCTTGTGCTGTGGTAATTCTGCTCATTATTTCAATCATGAGTCGTACCAGCTGCGGTTGTACCGCTGTAGCCGTGTTAATGATATCTTCGAGAATAATCGGTTGCATCTTATCTGGATTATTTACATTTGCAACAACAGAGAGTCCCAGAACCTGCATACCACCGTGAATGGCTACAATTACTTCAGGTACCGAGGACATGCCTACTGCATCTGCTCCTGCCTCTCTGAGCCATCGTGTTTCAGCAGGTGTCTCAAGGCTGGGTCCGGGAATACATGCGTATGTACCGCTAACAACCTTTTGAATATCACAGCTGTCAGCGCTATCCAGCGCTGTTTTGATCAAACCCGGGTCGTAGGGCACTGAAAGATCAGGAAATCGCGGACCCCATGCATCAACGTTGGTACCCCTGAGAGGGTTTTCACCGAGAAAATTTAGGTGATCCCGTATTATCATGATTGTACCAGGGAGAAATAACGGATTAAGCCCTCCGGCAGCGTTTGTTATGATGAGTATCTGAACCCCAAGAGAGCGTAGAACTCTGATCGGAAAGGTTACTTCTTTCGTGGAATAACCTTCATAGTAATGGAACCTGCCAGACAGAATGACGACCGGTACATCGTTGAGCTTACCAACGATCAGTTTTCCCTGATGACTCGATACGGTAGAGCGAGGGAAAAAAGGTATATCAGAATAATCGACAGTATGTTCAGCTTTTATCCGTTCTACCAGGTCGCCGAGGCCGGTACCGAGCTGGATAGCGATCCGCGGGACAGGTAAAATAAGGTGTTCCAAATATCTGGCGGCCTGGTTAACCTGATCTACATACTCTGAAATTTCGACGGTCATGAGCGGTTGATACCGTGTTCCTCGATATAGGCCATGATAGTTTTGAGGTTGGCATCCATAAACTCACACCGTGAATCCTTGTCCATTATCTCCGCAAGTGCAGGAGGAAGCTGAATAGAATCCTTTATGGCCTTTTCTACAGTATCCCCGAATTTGGCAGGATGGGCGGTCGCCAGGCAGACAACCGGAACTCCCTGTTTGCGCACGTCCAGTGCTGCACGCACGCCGACTGCTGTATGGGGGTCGAGGGTATAATTGTGGTTTTTGTAATAATACTCTATTGTTTCCAGTACATCTTGTTCCGTGACTGCAGCAGCAAGGAAATCCCGTCGAATATGATCAAGATAACCGTCAAGTTCAAGGCGCCCCTCTTTCTGAAACCGTTTCATGGCCTCATTTACCCGGGCGGGCTCACTGTCATAGAGATAATAGAGGTACCGTTCAAAATTGGAGGCTGCCTGGATATCCATGGACGGGCTTGTTGTTACCCTTACCTCACTTAGCGAGTAGTCGCCGCTGTTGACAAAGCGGGATAGAATATCATTTTCGTTGGTGGCGAGGATAAGCTTGTTGATGATACCCTCAGGCATCATTTTTTTTGCGATATATCCTGCAAAGATGTCACCAAAATTGCCTGTTGGGACCGAGAAAGCGCAGGTTCGAACGTTTTCGTGTGCGGTAATGTGCAGACAACTGTAGATGTAGTAAACAACCTGGGCTAAAACCCGGGCCCAGTTGATCGAGTTGATGGCCCCAAGCTGCATCCTTGATTTGAAATCAGTGTCGCCAAATATACTTTTTATAATTGCCTGGGCGTCATCGAATGACCCGTCAATTGCAATGTTAAAGACATTGGCATCCCTTACTGTCGTCATCTGTTTTTCTTGTACAGGGCTGATTCGATTGTGTGGATGCAGAATGAAAATAGTAATCCTGTTACGACCACGGACCCCATAAATTGCAGCACTGCCGGTGTCACCTGAAGTGGCACCGATAATATTCATGGCAGCATTATCACGCTCGAGAAGGTATTCAAACAGGTTACCAAGAAACTGTAGAGCAATGTCCTTGAAGGAAAAGGTTGGACCATGGAAGAGTTCAAGAACGTGCAGGTCATCAAGATGAACAAGGGGAGTGATTGATTCGTGACTGAATGCAGCGTAACTTCGGCCTATGATATTTTTCAGGTCTGAAGCAGGTATGTCATCGATAAATCGGGACATAACTTCAAAGGCCAGGTCCTGATAAGAGTGTCCCCGCCACGATTCAAATGTTTCGGTATCGATTCGGGGAATAGCCCGTGGTAGCAGGAGACCACCATCTTCTGCAAGTCCCATCATTACCGCTTCTGTGAACCCTAGAGAGGTGACTCCTCCTCGTGTGCTGAGATATTGCATAGCCGTGTTTGAAATGATTTACGATCTATTTATCGGTAAAAAAGCAGCTTCGGTTATATTCTTTACCAGTGCTGTTGCGCATTGCCTTATTATCAAAGCGTTTCTATACGGGGAGCATCGTGCCAGAGCCCTTCTAGATCATAAAACGCTCTCTCCTCATGGTAGAAAACATGGACAATGACGTCACCGAAATCCAGAAGAACCCATTTACCCTCCTGCAAGCCTTCTGCACGGGATGTTTTTATTCGTTTTGAGCGTAATTCATTTTCAAGTCCCTCCGCCATTGCCTGAACATGCCTGGTTGACCGACCGCTCAGGATGACAAAGAAGTCTGCGAAAGAGGACATCTCCCGAACATCAAGAGCGACAACATCTTCTGCTTTGTTGTCTGTTGCAATGCGGGAACAGATACGGGCAAGTTCAATCCCGTCAAGGTCCTGGTACTCTTTTCTCAATTGTTTCATATTTACTTTGTGCCGTTTTAAAACGTAAGTGTCAATTCTTTTTGTTGTTCTTAGAAGACTTTCGCGGAGGAAAGTCAAAACTGATTTTGCCATTTTTCTCCAGCAGGAGATAGGCGTCGAATGGTCGTTTTTTCTTGGAAATGAATCCTTTAATCAGAGATGTTTTTCCATCGCTGAGCAATTGTTTTATATGTTCTGTTGATATGTCTTTTGAAAGAATAATCTTGCTGATTTTGAGACCATTTTTCAGGTCGTTTTCGAGTGCTGAGGCAGACATGTAGCCTGTTTGCGTTTCGTATACGTCAGTTTGATCAGTAGGAGATTTTCCGAGTGATCCGGAACTTTTTATGGAATCAATATCAAGATCAGCAGTTGAGTCGGCAAACAGGAAATCAACTTTGTTGTTCTTTAACCTGACGGAAGCAGTGAAGGGTTTCCCTTTTTTGGAACGGAAGTCGCCAAAGGGACCAATCGTCTCACCTTTAATCAAAGCTATAATTTCAGGTGTCTTCATTAATCTTCCTCCTAAAATTTTGCGAATGATGATCGTGTCGTTTTCGGAAACATACGATGTCGGTGTTTCGTAAAATATTGTATCGTCGACAGGACTGAACGGTGCAGCTTTACGGTCCTTTCTGTCATCGAAATCCTTTATCCGGTTCGTCACCTGGGCTGTCAGGTCCCTGATTTCCTTCATAAACTGGTCCCTGGTGAAGGAACCTTTCAGGATCTGGCTGAGTTTGTATTCCCATTCACCGGTCATCTCCGGTGAAGCCAATACATCAATCTTCATTGCTTTAAGGAGGCTGAGCAATTCAAAAGCCTTCCCGGTCGGCGCGAGTTCCTTACCTTCCCTGACAAGGTATTTTTCATTGATAAGCTTTTCTATAATAGCAGCTCGTGTTGCTGGCGTCCCAAGTCCACGCTCTTTCATCGCCTCTGCAAGCTCCTCATCATCAAGCAGCTTGCCTGAGTTTTCCATGGCTGATAAGAGTGTGGCTTCTGAGTATCTCGGGGGAGGTTTCGTTTCCAGCTTTTCCTGTTTTATGGAAGTACAGTTGACCTCACTTGTCTCGGGGACCGGTTTGAGCATTCCAGCACCTTTTTCAGACTTTCCCTGAAGATAAACGGCCTTCCAGCCAGCTTCCTTGAGGATTTTTCCTTCGGTGAGAAATGTCTCTTTCTCAACAATTGAAACTCTCTTGGTGTTAAGGTATCGGGCGGGAGGGAAAAAGATGGCCAGGAACCGCTGGACGACCATACAGTAGATCTTCATCTCAGCATCACTCAGCTGAGCAGGTATTTTGTTGGTCGGGATAATCGCGTGATGGTCGGACACTTTGGCATTGTTGAAGACCCGCTTATCCTGTCTGATATACTTTTTATCCAGAATGATCTGGGCATACTGGCCATAGCGCCACGATTTCTGGGTTGAGACAACGGATGACACTGTTTTCTGGTAGTCCTCAGGTAAGTGTCGCGAATCAGTTCTCGGGTAGGTGAGTACTTTGTGACGCTCGTAAAGTGCCTGGGCGATTGTAAGGGTGTTTTTGGCTGAAAATCCAAAACGGGAGTTAGCCTCCCTTTGCAATGATGTCAAGTCGTAGAGCTGAGGGGCAATTTGGCTTGTTTCCTTGCTGCTGTCTTTGACCTCAGCTCTCTTGTTCAGGCAGTTTTGAGCTATGCTCTGAGCCCTTTCGGGGTCCCAGATTCTATCAGCCTTTCTTCCCGGGGCGCTTTTATCTTTCTTGAAGTTTAAGTCAACCCATCTGCCGATGTATTGTTCCTGATCAAATGAGAACGTAGCAATGAGATTAGTGTATAGTTGTGGTTTAAAGCTCAACCGTTCCTGTTCACGGCTTACAAGCAGGGACAAGGTCGGCGTCTGGACCCTTCCGCAGGGGGTCAGGAAAAAACCGCCAAACCGGGAATTATACGCGGTCAGGGCCCTGGTTGCGTTAATGCCAATCAGCCAGTCAGATTCCGAACGACACAGCGCTGTATCTTCGAGTGTGAGCATGTCATTGTTTTCACGGAGCTTTGAAAAACCGGTTCTAATAGCCTCATCGGTCATGGACTGCAGCCACAATCTCTTTATCTGTTTGCCGGCAACAGATTTGTTCCAGACGTAGTTGAGGATATACTTGAAGATGAGCTCACCTTCGCGACCTGCATCACAGGCATTTATGATCGTTGTTACATCTTTTCTCCTGATCAGTTTTTGTAAGGCGTTGAGTTGTGATTTTGTTGAGTCAAGCCCTTTGAGAGGAAATTGGTCGGGTAGTATCGGCAGATCTCCCATATTCCATTTTTGGAAACGCGGATCGATTTCTTCTGGATAGCAAATTGATACAAGGTGACCAATGGCATAGGAAACAATGTAGTTGCTGCCTTCGTAGTGTGTCCTGCTCTTCTTGAAAGATCCGGGCAAGACTTTGACCAGGTCACCAGCCACACTTGGCTTTTCTGCAATTATTAACGTTTTTGTACTCATCTATTGGCCAATATAGTTCCTGTTAATAGTGCGCTATGGCACCACAGTAAATTTTAATTTAAAACCTATTGTATATCTTGAGCAGGACAAATTCGCAGCAAAACTAAGTACAATGAAGAAAATTAAGATGTCCGACCGGGTGGGTGTTTATCGCTAGATTTGACAGACGTTGTATTAACCGTAAGACCATTTGTCAATCTTAAATTCGGGGTGCGTGGCTCTGTTATGATCTATTTGTTGTTTGATAACAATATGATAAACGAGTAGTTTTTCTGTCTTCTAATTATCCAGTACGGTGACGTTTCAGTGATCTTGATCAGAAAAAACTGCTCTGTTAATATGAAAATAGGGGCTGCACGGGTGAATCGCCATCGGTTGAGCAGGGCGGGCTAAGGTGGTACTGGTTCTTGACAAGTTTAGAATATTGTGTTTTATTGCCAAGGTTCTGGATGTGTATAATGGATTGACGCGGGTATAGCTCAGTTGGCAGAGCGCAAGCTTCCCAAGCTTGAGGTCGCGAGTTCGACCCTCGTTGCCCGCTCCATTGAGGGGTGCGAGACGTTCTGCAATTCCCAACACATGAATCCAGAGAAGTTATACCTGGAGTACGTTGCGTACAGACAGGCGATTAAAAGTGGGCTCTGCCCGCTTTTTTTTATGGTTAATTTACTATTGCAGATGTTGTTGTCCTCAAAAGGGATGAATTCCTTTCGGGCTGACAGATTATGACTGACTTTGTAACAGAAAGAATTCGAGAATTTGCCCAATCGCTTTTACCTTCCATGGGGCTTGAATTGTATGATATTCAATACCGCAGAGAAGGGCATGGCTGGGTTTTAAGACTTATTATAGATAGCAGGGACGGGGTCAGTCTCGGTGATTGTTCGCAAGTCAGCAGGGAGACAAGTGACTTTCTGGATGTTGAGGATCTCATTGACCATGCCTATAATCTTGAAGTATCGTCCCCGGGGGTTGAACGGACATTGCGCAATCCTCCAGAGTGTGAACGCTTTGTTGGGGAGAAAGTGCGCTTGAAAATGAAGGAAGAGATTGAAGGGCAGCGCGTGTTTATTGGTGTCTTAGAAGCTGTAAAAGATGATTCACTGGTAGTTGTAACAGAAGGCGGGGAAAGATGCAATTTTTCCTGGGAGCAGATAAAAAAAGCTCGTTTGACGCTGTAGCGATAATTCGACTGCGGCTCAGGCAAGAGGAAAGCAGGACCATAATTGGGACCGGAAGTGCTTATTTCGAGGTAAAATAAATGATATCGGATTTAAAGCGTATCATCGATCAGATTAGCAGGGATCGCGGGTTTGACAAGAATCTTCTTGTGGAAGCAATTGAAGAGGCGGTCGCCTCTGCAGCAAGAAAGAAACTCGGCAGCAGGCGGGACATTGAAGTCCGTTATAATGAGGAGTTTGGGGAAGTTGAGGTGTTCCAGTTCCGAAGTGTCGTTAAGGTTGCAGAAGATGAACAGACGGAAATCAGTCTAGAACAGGCCCAGATCCTTGACCCTGAAGTTCAGCTTGCTGATGAACTCGGCGAAAAAATGGAGAATATAACTGATCTGGGGCGGATTGCTGCCCAATCAGCAAAGCAGGTTATCATTCACCGAATGAAAGATGCTGAGCGTGAAGTCATTTTTGATATGTTTAAGGATCGACAAGGTGAGGTCGTCAGCGGCATTGTTCAGCGCTTTGAGCGTGGCAATATGGTCATAAACCTTGGCCGTACAGATGCTATCTTGCCGAAAGATCACCAGATTCCAAAACGCTCTTTCAAGCAGGGGGACAGGATACGTGCTTACCTGATGGAAGTTCGACAGAACAGCAGAGACTCCCAGCTTGTTTTGTCTCGAACGGCCGATGAATTTCTTGCAAAACTGTTCCAGATGGAAGTTCCTGAGATCTCAGAAGGTATCGTTAAAATAATGGGTGTGAGCAGGGAGCCCGGGTTTAGAGCGAAAATCGCAGTCAGTTCCAGTGAGTCTGATGTCGATCCAGTCGGCGCCTGTGTCGGTATGAAAGGATCTCGTGTTCAGAATGTTGTACAGGAGCTTCAAGGAGAACGGATTGATATTGTTACCTGGAGTCCGGATCCTGCTAAATATGTCTATAACGCCCTTGCACCTGCCCATGTGAGTATGGTCAGGGTTGACGAAGATGCCAACTCGCTGCTGGTTGTTGTCCCTAATGACCAGTTGTCTCTTGCAATAGGCCGACAAGGCCAGAACGTACGCCTTGCCTCACGATTGATGGGCTGGCGTATCGACGTTAAGAGTGAACAGCGATATGCCAACCTTGAAGATGCCGGATATCAGGGCCTGTTGAAAATTAATGGCATTGATGAGTCTCTTGCTGACCAGTTGCTTGCCAAAGAAATCAAATCTGCAGCAGATTTGTCAAAGGCGGCTGTTGAAGACCTGATAATTATCAGGGCCATTGATGATGACTTTGCTCAGCAGTTAATTGATGCTGCTGCCGAGGTCGCGGCTCTGGAGTTGGAAGAGGAAGCCGACAAGGATCAGGTAGAAGATAGTCAGGATCAGATAGAAGATGGTCAGGAGCAGGCAGAAGATAGCCAGGCACAGGTGGATGGTGAACAGGATCATTTAGAAGGTGGTGAACAAAAGGCTGATTTAGAAAATAACCAGTCTGACGAAGAAAACGTTCCAGAAGATGAATCCGTTTCCGAATCTGAATTGGAAGAAAACGTTCCAGAAGATAAATCCGTTTCCGAATCTGAATTGGAAGAAAACAAAAAATAGCAAGGTTATGGGAAAGCTGCCAGTACGGACGTGTATCGTTTGTCGCGGTAAATTTCCAAAAAGTGATTTGATTCGTTATGTCTGGAAAGAATCAGGTCCAGTCGCTGATTATGAGCAGGTGATGGACGGAAGAGGCGGCTATTGTTGTAACAGGCAAACATGTCTGGCGCAGATCACTCTCTCCGAGAGAAGATTGAGACGAGTATTTCGTCTGTTGAATTAGATTTTTGAAGTTAAGCAATTACAGACTGGGACTGATTTCAGGTACTGGTTGAAGATAAGAGAAAGATGGTTTTTCAGGAGTAAGGAATGAGCAGGGTTAGGATTTACGAACTGGCAAAAGAAGCAGGAATGAGCAGTAAGGCACTTGCGGACAAATTAATCGCCAGTGGCTACGATATTAAAGGCCACAGCTCTACGGTTGATGATGAGACTGCTGACCAGATCCGAAAAACGATGCTTCAGCATTCAAAGACCGAACTGGTTGAAAAACGCATTGATGCATCTGAAGGTTCAACAACGGTTATCAGGCGAAGATCAACGATTATCAGGCGCAGACCAAAAGCTGAAGATAAAGGTGTAGATGAAACATCACAGCAGGAGATTGCAGCAGACGTTATAGCGCAGGATCCCGCAGAAGCTCCAGCATTAGAAGAGACAGTGGCAGCAGATGGGGCAGCGGAGAAAAGTGATGTGGAATCCGAGCAACAAATAACGGAACCAGTCGAATCTGAAGATAGTGCCCAGGCAGAAGGCGGACCTGCTCCTTCCGCAGATGAAGAGATTCAGTTGTCAACAGAAACAGCGGACGATTCGGAGACTGCAGATCAACCGATTGTCGATGAGGAAAAAAGTGAGTCTTCGGCAAAGGCTGATAAAAAAGAAAAGAAAAAAACCAAAAAACAGCCGAAAGCTGAACGAAAAAATATTGCCCGCGTCGTCGGCTCCATGGAACTTCCGGTGGAGGAAGTAAAGGCGAAGGTTTCACGTCCCCGACCCAAAAAAGGCGGAAAAGCTCCAGCTTCCCGGCCGAGCAGGCCTAATCTTGGCGTCGTCGCCCCTCCAAGTGATAAGGGCGATGGTCCGGATCGAAGTCGTAAAAAGGGTAAGCGCGGATCTGGTGACGACGATGAACGTGATCGGAAAGGCAAAGGCGGACGTAAAAGTAAGAAAAGTGTCAAATTTACCCATTTTGACAATGATTACCAGCGGGGTGGAAAACGAGGCAAGCGTGGTAGGGGGCGTTTTGAGAAAAAGGTGTCGCCATCTACGATTGAGATGAAGGCCAGTAAAAAGAAAATTACTATCTACGACACTATCAGCGTTGGTGATCTCGCTTCAAAAATGAAACTAAAGGCGAGTGAGGTGATTGGTAAACTGATGGGCCTCGGCGTCATGGCGACTATGAACCAGGCGGTTGATGTAGATACCGCGACACTGATAGCAACTGATTTTGGTTATGAGATTGAGCAGGGAATAACCGAAGAAATTGGTGTCCAGATGCTTGAGGCCCAGGAAGAAGGTGGCGATACCAGACCCAGATCTCCGGTCGTGACCGTAATGGGACATGTCGATCATGGTAAAACCTCGATTCTGGACGCCATCAGGAAAACTGACGTTGCAGAAGGGGAAGCTGGTGGTATTACACAACATATCGGTGCTTATCATGTTCGCTCGAAAGCTGGTGATGTGACATTTGTTGATACTCCCGGCCATGCCGCATTTACCCAAATGCGTTCGCGTGGCGCTCAGATTACCGACCTTGTTATCCTTGTAGTTGCAGCTGATGACGGAGTGATGGACCAGACCAGAGAGGCTATCAATCATGCCCAGGCTGCAAAAGTTCCAATTATTGTTGCGGTTAATAAAATAGACAAGGATAACGCCGATCCGGATCGGGTAAAACGAGAGCTGGCAGAGCTCGATCTGGCTCCAGAAGACTGGGGCGGCCAGACCATCTATTGTGAGACATCTGCCAAGCAGAATATTGGTATTGATGAACTGATGGAAAATATCCAATTAATGGCCGAAATGCTCGAGCTCAAAGCCGATGCGACCCGCAAGGCCAAGGGGCGTGTCATCGAAGCTAGACTGGATAAAGGCCGTGGTCCTGTGTCAACGGTGCTGGTACAGGAAGGAAAATTGCAAATCGGGGACAGTTTTGTTGTCGGTCAATATAGCGGAAAAGTACGTGCCATGCTTGATGACAAGGGACGTGCCATCCAGACTGCCGGTCCCACCATTCCTGTTGAAGTTCAGGGGCTGTCAGGTGTTCCCCTGGCCGGTGATGAATTTGTGGTTGTGACCGACGACAAAATGGCCAAGAACGTCAGCCAGGTCCGAACAATAAGAGCACGGGAATCTGAACTTGCAGCCGGAAGCAAAATCTCACTTGATAAACTGTTTGAGAAAATGGCTGAGGGTGATGTTCAGGAACTCAAGGTGATTATCCGAGCCGATGTTCAGGGTACTCTGGAGGCTTTCGCCAAGGCAGCCGAGGATCTTTCAACTGATGAGATTAAGGTGCGTGTTCTTCATGAAGGAACCGGAACAATCACGGAGTCAGATATCCTGCTGGCATCAGCCTCAGAAGCAATCATCATCGGTTTTAATGTTCGGCCGTCTGTTAAGGTCAAGGAACTTGGTGTTAAGGAAAATGTCGATGTCAGGTCTTACGATGTTATTTATCATGCACTCGATGATATCAGAAAGGCGATGGTCGGTATGCTCGACCCGACCTTTGAAGAAGAAGTTATCGGTACTGCAGAGATCAGAGATACCTTTCATGTACCAAAAGTTGGAACCATAGCCGGCTGCTTTGTCTCAGATGGTAAAATACTGAGAAATGCCCGGGTGCGAGTCTTGCGTGATGGTGTCGTCGTGTATACCGGGAAAATCAGCTCCTTGAGACGTTTTAAGGATGATGTCAAAGAGGTGGCTGCAGGTTATGAATGCGGAATTGGCGTTGAAAACTTCAATGATGTAAAAGTTGGCGATCACCTTGAAGCGTTTATCATGCAGGAAGTCGAGGCAACACTCGATTAACGGTAATGGTTATGACTTCAGAATGGCACCCCAAACAGGAACTAGAATCGTTTGGTATCGGCAAAGACCAGGCTCCTAAACGAGCAGACCGCGTTGCTGATGTTATCAAGAACGAGTTGTCAATACTTATCATACAACGTGTAAGGGACCCCAAGCTCAGAGATATCAGCATCAGCCGTGTCGAATTGTCTGATGATCTGCGTCATGCGAAGATATACTACACCTCGTTTCAAGGCAGCATTGATGCAAAGGTGATAAAAGATAGACTCGCAAAGGCCAAAGGGTTCATGCGCAGCCATCTGGCAAGAAAGCTTAACCTTCGTTATACTCCGGAACTTCATTTCTGGTATGATAAGACAGCAGAAAAAGTTGAAGAAATGGAGCGACTGCTTGCAGATTTAGCCAGAGAAAGAGATGAGCGAGAAAAGAATACCTGAAGAGATCCTGCGTGCAATTGATGAGAAGGACAATTTTGTCCTGCTGACCCATGTTCATCCGGATGGAGATGCACTCGGATCGTTGCTCGGATTTGCAGATATCCTCGATGGACTCGGAAAACGTGTTTTTGCCTATCTCGATGAGCCTGTTTCGCATATTTACGATTTTCTGCCGGGTTGTTCCAGGATCAATAATAACTTCAATGATCTTCGCCATTTTCTTGATGAAGCAGGACCTGATATTGCTGCAATTGCCCTCGATTGCGGTGAAGCAGATCGGCTCGGCGATACCAAGAATGAACTGTTGAAAATCCACCCCTTTCTCGCCATTGATCACCATCTTTCACATCGTAATTATGGTGATTATCGCTGGGTTGAGTCAGGTCGCAGCTCGACCGGTGAAATGATTTACGAAATTTCCGAGAGCCTTGGACATATTCCCTCTTATCAGTGCGCATTTGCCCTTTATGTGGCCATTGTCACCGATACCGGTTCTTTCAAGTACGAATGTACGCGTGCACGAACGCTTGAAGTTGCCGGTCAGTTACTCAATTGTGGAGTGGAACCGGAAAAGGTGGCGAGCTACCTTTATGACAATTTCAGTCCTCAACGTTTTAAACTGATGGAAATGGTTCTTGGTACGCTTCAGCTGCATGCCCAGGAAACGATGGCGATGATTCATGTGACCCGTAATATGTTTGAAAAAAGCGGGGCTGTTGTGCAGGATGTGGAAGGATTCGTCGATTATCCCCGTTCTCTTCGCTCCGTTAAGGTTGCAGCCTTTTTGAAAGAAACAAAGGATGATATCGTATCGGTCAGTCTCAGGGCCAAGGGCGAGTGTGATGTCGCAGCCATCGCCAAAAATTTTGGCGGAGGCGGGCACCGTAATGCTGCAGGATGCCGCTTTTCCGGTGTGTCTATTGAAGGCGTGCGACAAGCGTTGCTCGAACATTATCACAAGCATGTTCTAAAGTCATTCTGACTTATTTTCCCTCATATGGAATTTGAAAATGGTAGATGGTATTGAGGCAGGAGTGCTGCTGGTTGATAAACCGGTTGGTGCAACCTCTTTTGCAATGGTTCGTGCAGTCCGCAAGATTGTTGGTATCAGGAAAGTCGGCCATGCAGGAACACTTGATCCGTTTGCCACCGGCCTTCTGCTCGTATGCATTGGCCGACCCGCGACCAAAATGATTTCCCACTTTATGGATGGTGATAAGGAATACCATGCAACGCTCAGACTTGGGGCACTTTCATCAACTCAGGACCCGGAAGGTGAGATAACAGAAAAAAGCTGGGATAAAGGATATAGCTGCAAGACGATACGTGCAGTTATGGATCAGTTTAAGGGAGAGATTTTCCAGACACCCCCTCC
Organism: uncultured delta proteobacterium; assembly: GCA_963776075.1. Lineage (GTDB taxonomy): Bacteria > Desulfobacterota > Desulfobulbia > Desulfobulbales > Desulfocapsaceae > MADRE3. The sequence goes on along the minus strand of CAVZLG010000015.1, from coordinate 53,988 downwards.
ATTTTCAGCAGTAAAATATAAAGGTAAACCACTGTACCATTATGCCAGACAAGGAATATCAATAAAGAAGGAGGCTCGCAAAATCCATATCCATTCGTTGGAGTGGGAAGATAAAAGAGACTTTGTCGAGGGCAGTGACCCGTTTATAAAAATTAAAGTAGTTTCCAGCAAAGGTACCTACATAAGAACACTTGCTGCAGATATTGGTGAAAAACTTGGATGTGGAGCTTACCTGACTTCGCTGCGCAGAACGCGAAGCGGTTGTTTTTCGGTAAATGATTCTCTGTCCGGTGCCGCCTTTTTTGAGTCCGGGGCCCTGGAAAAAGTAAAGAATCGTCTTCTATCTGTCGAAGATGTGCAGAATTTGTTGCAATAGTATGTCGAAATGGCTAATATGTTTTGTTTTGGACACGATACTACCTGCCGGAAAATGTTTTTTTGTATAAATGTTTCTGGCAACAGGTGATAAAGTTAATTATATAATATCATAAATAACGTTGTTTTAAGATATTGGAGGTTAGTTGTGGCACAGACGGCTGTAAAGAAAAATGAGATAATCGAAAAATTCAAGACCCATGATTCTGATACCGGATCTTCGGAAGTACAAATCGCACTTTTGACAGATAGAATTGGGTATTTGACCGAGCATTTCAAGACCCACAAGAAAGATCATCATTCTCGACAAGGGTTGCTCAGGTTGGTTGGACAGCGAAGAAGTCTGCTCGATTATCTCAAGAATAAAGATATCGGTAAATACCGAACACTGATCCAGGAATTAGGTATACGTAAGTAATCCTGCCTGATAGGTTCTTATCTCCTGTTGGATAAAGATCAACCGAACATTGCAGCGGATGATCTTTCAGACAGAGAAAGATTTCTTTTTTTCCGGGTAGTGAGTTGTTTCAAACATTTGTCAATGAACTGCCCGGATCCGCTTCTTCCAACGCTGCACGTTGTCGCCATTCTATTATAGAGCTGTTTTGGCATAAAATAAAACAGTTACTATATTTTAAAAATTACCATTTGAATATATGTAAAGCAGACCGGTGGATAATCCGGTCAAAGATCAACGGGACTGCTCGAGCAGGCCCGTAACTGGAGAAATTATGATGAAAAACGTTGAAGCCACTATCGGTGGACAAACCATTTCCATTGAGACTGGCAAACTTGCCAAACAAGCATCTGGATCAGTAGTTGTACGATGTGGAGAGACCGTCCTTCTGGTAACGGCTGTTGGAGATAAAACCAACAAACCAGAGTTGGGCTTTTTGCCCCTGACTATTGAATACCAGGAAAAACTCGCCTCAGTTGGGAGAATCCCCGGCAATTATTTTCGGAGAGAAATCGGCAGGCCAAGTGAGAATGAAATCTTAACCTGCAGAATTATAGACCGTCCGCTCAGGCCACTTTTTGCCGAAGGGTATAGTGCAGAAACACAAGTTATTGCCTCGGTGCTTTCGGCCGATCAGGAACATGAACCGGATGTACTGGCGCTTACCGGTGCGAGTTGTGCACTGATGTTGTCTGACATACCATTTGCCGGCCCGGTGGCTGGTGGCAGAATTGGCTATATTGATGGACAATACGTGATGAATCCGACCATTTCTGAGCTTGAAAAATCGGCAATGGATATTGTCGTGGCCTGTACTGAAAAAGCAGTGGTGATGGTGGAAGGAAAAGCAGACACATTACCTGAGAATATTGTCCTTGAAGCGATTTTTTATGCATTTGATCAACTTCAACCGCTTATTGAGATGCAAAAGGATTTGCAGGCCAGTCACGGTAAAGAAAAGCGCGTTGTTGAAGCTCCCCAGATTGATGAAGAACTCTATCAGCAAATAGTTGATATCGCCTCGGGCGGCATGGAAGATGTGATTTCTACCGCTGACAAACTCGAGCGTGGTAATAAGTATGATGACCTGAAAAAACAGGTCCGGGATCAGCTTGACAGCGAAGGCGAACGGAGCTCTGAAATTGGCGATCTGCTTTCGAAATTTAGAAAGAAGCAGATGCGTGGGAAAATAGTCAACGAGTCCTGCCGAATTGATGGACGTGCTTTTGATGAAGTACGCCAGATAAGCTGTGAAGCCGGCTATCTGCCGCGAACCCATGGGTCAGCATTGTTTACTCGTGGTGAGACCCAGGCTCTTGTAACAGCAACACTTGGCAGTGAGCGTGACCAGCAGCGAATAGAGACGCTGGGGGGGGAAGAGCATAAACGTTTTATGCTGCATTACAATTTTCCGCCTTTTTGTGTCGGCGAGGTACGTCGTCTGAGTGGGCCTTCCCGCCGTGACATCGGTCATGGTACACTGGCCATGCGAGGACTCCAGGCTGTCCTGCCGCCTGAATCAGAATTCCCTTATTCAATCAGGATTGTTTCTGAAGTACTCGAGTCAAACGGTTCTTCTTCAATGGCCACGGTCTGTGGCGGCAGTATGGCATTGATGGATGCCGGAGCACCAATCAAAAGTCCGGTATCAGGTATTGCCATGGGGTTGATTAAGGAAGATGATAAAGTTGTTGTACTCTCCGATATTCTTGGTGATGAAGATCATCTCGGCGATATGGATTTTAAGGTCGTGGGAACCGCGGAAGGCATCACCTCATTGCAGATGGATATCAAGATTGACGGTGTTGATCGTTCAATCATGAGTCAGGCTCTTGACCAGGCGAAAGTCGGCAGGATGCATATTCTCAATGAGATGCTCAAAGGAATCTCTGAAACAAGAACCGAGATGTCTGAGTATGCCCCGAAATATCATATCCACCAGATTAACCCGGACAAGATCAGGGATATTATCGGACCTGGTGGTAAAGTCATTAAAGAGTTGTCAGCCGAATATGATGCCAAGATAGAGGTAGAGGACAGTGGCATCGTCAAGGTTTTCACCTCAAATGGTACCAACCTTGAAGAATTGATGAACAGGATCAAATCAATAACTGCTTCACCTGAAATCGGAGCGGTGTATAAAGGAACGGTAAAGACCATTAAAGATTTCGGCGCCTTTGTTGAAATACTGCCGGGAACTGATGGGTTGGTTCATATTTCAGAACTTGATACCTCACGTGTCGGTAAAGTTACCGATGTGGTCAGTGAAGGTGATGAAATAGAGGTAAAGGTCCTTGAAATCGATAATCGGGGACGTATCCGTCTGAGTCGAAAGGCTTTACTCTCTTAGAGAGTAACGTTTTATAGCGGAAGGCCGGCTGAGAGATCCAGTCGGCCTTTCTGCGTTATAACGGGTGAGATTATGTCCGAGAACAATCAAAATGATATTGTAATTGGTTTTAAGTGGCTGAATGATGAAGCGGTCCGGGATATAAACATCCCCGCATACGAGACTTCAGGGGCTTCCGGAATGGATGTTTGTGCTGCCCTTGAACAAGATATTGATCTGCATCCCGGCGATATCGTGCTGATACCGACCGGTTTCGCGATTGATATCCCCGCCGGATATGAGATTCAGGTCAGGCCCAGGAGTGGCCTGGCGATAAAGCATGGTATTACCATCGTTAATGCCCCTGGAACCATTGATTGCGATTACCGTGGTGAGGTTAAAATAGGATTGATAAATGTAAGCCGTAAGGCCTTCACCATCAAACGCGGCGATCGGATCGCCCAGCTTGTCGCTGCACCGGTTGTCAAAGTCCGTATGAACATTGTTGAAACGCTGAGTCAGAGCAAAAGGGATGTCGGCGGATTCGGTCACACGGGAGTTCGTTGATGCAGTTTTCTGTTTTGGGAAGCGGTAGCAAGGGAAACTGTGTCTTTATCGAAAGTGGTAAAACGGCAATCCTGATAGATGGCGGTTTTTCCGGTAAAGAAATTGGTGTACGCCTGACTGCTCTCGGCAAGAGTATCGACTGCTTAAATGGTATCTTTGTTACCCATGAACATCATGACCATATCAACGGTGTCGGTGTCATGTCAAGGCGATGCAGTATTCCGGTATTTGCCAACGAAGGAACATTTCTCGGTGCTGAAAAGCGTCTGAAAAAACTATTTATGCGCAAAGAATTTAATACCGGTGACACACTGTGTTTCCAGGATCTGAATGTACGTTCTTTTGCCGTTTCTCACGACACCAATGATCCTGTTGGGTTTATAATAAGTGATGGACGGAGATCTCTCGGCTATTGCACCGATACCGGGATTGTCTCAACGCTGGTAGGAAATCGTCTGAAAGGACTTGACAGTCTGATTCTCGAATTTAATCATGATCCTGAATTACTGAGAAATGGTCCCTATCCACCATCTCTCCAGCAACGGGTTCGTTCCAACCAGGGACATCTCGCAAACGAAGACTCTGCAAAATTGCTCGAGAAGATTGTTCACGAGAATTTGCAGCATGTGATACTGGCCCACCTGAGCGAGACCAACAATTTACCTGAAATTGCCTACCGTGAAGCAGCCGCTGCCATCCCAGATACATTCTCCGAAACAATTCTTAAAATTTCGGACCAGGATCAGCCGACGTCTCTGTTTAATATTATTTAAACGGCGGGGTCCAGTCTTGAAATAGTGCTTTTCAGGCTGGTACCGGTACAAGAGAGAGTTCATGCATCGGCAGGATTTTTATGTCCATCTCCTTGACCTTCTGGATTGAATTCCAGGCAGCGACTGCATCAAGGTGAACACCGGGACAAACTGCAGGCCCGTTCTCAGGAAAATTTCGATTATTGCAACAAAATCCAGTGATAATTGTGGGCCCTTCACCTGTTTCAACGCATACCGATAATGTCCCAACCGTGTGGCCCGGCATATGAATGGTTTTTATTCCGGGAACTATTTCCGCAGTACCTACAACTTCAGAAAACGTTATGTCTTGGATGAAGTAGTCGTCATAGCGATGATCGATAGGATGTGGATCCCTGCAGAAGGCAATTTCATCAGGATGGGCATAAAACAGTGCCCTTACAAAAAGAATATTGTTACCGCAATGATCATCGTGCAGGTGAGTGTTTATTACGATATCAATATCATCTGGCTTAAGCCCCTGAGTTGCGAGGCCATCTGCGATACTCACAGGCTCCAGCCCTGTCTCTTCTGTAAATCCTGCTGGTACGATCAACTCGTTTTCATCAAGCCCTGTATCGACAAGGATATTTTTATTATCTCCCTGAAGCAGGAAAGCCCAGATGGGCAGCCAGATCCTTGTACCGTATCCCTGCTGGTACGTCATGATCCCCTGGTCAGGGTTGCGAACACCGGTGAGTAACGGGGTGATGGAAAAGGTCATGTCATCCTCCTCTATTCATAAACATTATTTCGATAAGGTAAATGTAGCAGATAGTTTGTGAACCGCAAGATTATAAATCTGAGGGTTTCCTGGACTGTTTTTGCACGTGAATGTTTATAGCTGTATGAATTGTTGATAGGGTAGAAGCATGTAATACATTTTTCTACCGGTCTTAAACCAATGACAAGAGCACGGGGGAACAGATGGTATCTCGCTCAAGAAGAAGGAAATCAAAGGAAACAAGGAAGTACTCAGAGAAGCGCTATGAGAAGCATCGTCGCCACAATATGCTTTATGCCGAGCCGGGCGTAAACGATTTCGTTATTGTCCTGGATCATCTTAAACCTGCATTTAATATTGGTAAAATCTATCGATCAGCTGAAGCATTTGGTGCAAAGGCTGTCCATCTTGTTGGAATTCAATACTTTGACACCAAGGCAGCAAAAGGCTCATTTAAATGGGTCCCAACCCTGTTCCACGAAAATTTTGAATCATGTTATGCTGCGCTTGTCATGGAGGAGTACCAACTCAATCTCATGGAACCAGGTGCCGAAGATTTATTACACACAACCGGCTTGGCACAGAAAAGTGCATTTATCTTCGGTCATGAGGAGTTTGGGGTCAGTTTCGACAGGACCTTGTATGAAAAAATCAGGTCAGTAAAGATAGAACAGCTGGGACGGGTCGATAGCCTCAATGTGAGTATAGCTGCATCAATCGCCATGTATGAATATTGCCGTCAGCATGGAGCGAACCCTCCCCCTGGGCTATAAATCAATGGTATTGGCACCGCATATTCTGTTACCACTTATCATCATTAATCAAGGCTGGAATTACGCTATCCTGAGAGCCTTTACTCCTTCCTTTAACCACCCCTTCGAGTCTATTTATTTTAACTAAAAAATTTCCTTTTTGACCCGGACTTGCACGATAATAGTAACTGACTATTAGTATTGTGAGATGAACGTGACAGGGATCACACTTTTAAAGGAGAAACCATTTCTGCTATAAAATGTGAAGTGTTGTTCTTTGGATGGAATAAAAAGACAGTTGCTGACCTCAATATAGAAAACAGGTCGGAGTTGCTATGTATTCATTGCTTATCGTTTTAAGTATAACCAGTTTCTGGTTGTTCTCGCCCGAAGCCCTGGTACTGATAGGAAACGCTGGAGGGCTGGGGACAGGGATCGGGGTAGTGACGCTCCTCTGCTTTTCGGCAATAACATTTATCGGCATATCGTTTATTAAAGATGATAGAACATCAACAGGGCAAAACAGCCAGCATTTGCAAAAACAAAAGGTCGATCTTGTCAGTTTTATCGGGATTGCAGGTATGATAGGGACAGCATTGTTTGCTTCAACCGGTATTCTGGTGACAGCAGGTTTTACATTTAACGAGGTTTTCTATTATCGATTTCCTAACTTTGCCTTTGCTTTCATACTCTTGGCAGCTGCATTGAGCCTGCAGTTTTTTCCAACATCAATCAGGAACAGGATCCTCGTTATAACGGTTTCCTTTTGTTTTGCAGGGTTGGCGGTTCTCGTTGCTTATGGACTGATTTCAGAGCCAACCGTTACCACAGACTTTGCAACTGAAAACACTTCAATCATGAGCCTATTGCCATTACTTTTGGTATTTGTTGGGCTCGATCGAGTGCGTGCCTTACTGGGTGAGGAATTGCTACGTTTCAGATTTGCCTTTTTTTTGTCCGTTATCCTATTAGCCGGCTGGATGTACGTATCTGCACGATTTGTTGATCCACAGCGGCTCATTTTTTCAACAATTCCCTATATGACGGCAGCATGGAAAATAGGAGGAGAACCTGGTCGATTGATAATGGGCATGATAATTATACTGGGGAGCTTTGGCGCTGTTTATGGCCTGATGACGGTCAGTAGCTCCTCTGTCACAAGAATGTTTGGCACAAAACGAGGGGACTCTATTGGAAAAGGAATTATTCTACTGATGGCAATAGTCATTGGTGCAATGATGGCAGCAGGGGTTGCCGGAACAACTATTTTAGAGCTGTATATCCGGTCATCACTTCTGCTGTGGCTCGTCTATATAGGCCTGAGCATTTTTTCAGGATCTCTTCAGGCGATCAAAAAAAAATCATTCTATGCCGGAATTGGAATGATCAGCAGCACAATTATTTTACTGGGCAGTTTAGTGATTTTCTTCAATCAGGAGAATGTGACTGCTGCGGCACTTTTTACTGTTTCCATGATAGCCGGCGCGCTCTTGCTGATTACGTTTCTGAACGTTATCGCCGGGTATGTTGGAAAAAATGAAGCACCTATAATAAAAAATACGGAGGTATAAAGATGAGGGTATTAGTAGCAGCGATTTTTCTTATGCTGTTCTGCAGTGTATCATCGAGTTTCGCGGTTAATGTAGATACCATGAATAAAGATGAGCTTAAATCGATGCTTGGCTCTGAGAATGTTGTGGTTTTAGACGTTCGGGCGGGCAGGGACTGGAGTTCAAGTGAGTTCAAGATAAAAGGAGCGGTACGGGAAGACCCTGGCGACGTTTCTGCCTGGGCCGGAAAATATGGAAAAGAAAAAACCATCGTGCTCTATTGCGCCTGACCGAGCGAATATACCAGTGCCAGTGTGGCACGGAAACTTATTTCACAGGGTTTTACAAAGGTGTATGCATTGAAAGGTGGCTGGCAGGAGTGGTTCCGCAATAAATATCCGACCGAAGAAAGGTCATAATAAAACAGGTATCCTGGGCAGCTGGCATTGTCAGCTGCCCCGCCCCATCACGGAAGTTTGATCTGCTCTTCTTTTTTTCTTTTTGGGTTTCTTCGATAGATAAGAAGTGTTTTTCCGATAAGCTGAACCAGTGAACTCGCTGTTTTCTCAGGCACAAATTCTGCTGCTTCATGCTTGTTTACCGAGCTTGTGTTGACTATTTTTACCTTGATAAGCTCATGGGAGATAAGTGCTGTTTCAACGGCCTTAATTACACTTTCAACAAGTCCCTCTTTCCCTATGTACACAAGCGGCGTCAGGTGGTGACCAAGACCCCTGAGATATTTTTTCTGGTGGTTGGTCAAGGGGTGAGGAGATGTTGTACTTTTTTCTGTCATGATAATCTCAAAATATAAGGATGGAGTAATGTTTTGTCAGGGTTCAACTCATGAGTGTTTTGATTATTTCATAACCACCGATATAGGTGCCAATCGCCGACCCGAGCCCGGTTAAAAAGAAAACCAGAAAAACTCTGAGCAGCTTATTGCGCCACCAGCCGGTAAAAGAGGATATATCAATGCCGACGGTTTCAAATTCCCGAACAACCGGTGGGCAGGTCATTACCTGGATAAATGCCGTGACATATCCAGCACCTATAACTGGAGTGAGGCTGGTAATGGGTGCTGCAGCAAATGCACCCAGAATGGTTGCCGGATGAGCAAGAGCGAGCACAGCTCCGATAGAGGCGGGTATGCCATTTGCAAGAATCCAGTATTGTATGTTGTCGCCTGCAACAGCAGCTCCTTTCTGGTAAGCGATTATACCGATTGCTGTAATAATGACAAGTGGGATCAGCCATCCTGCGGTTTTCCAGCCTTTTGAAACCGGGGGGATAGTATCGATTCCAGCAAGTTGGTGCGAATTATCATGGGGAAAAGATTGTATAATTCCATTCACATGACCGGCACCGACCACGGCTACGATATTATTCCCGGGAGTTGATTTTATTTTTTCAGAAAGATAAATATCACGTTCGTCGATGAGTACTTTTTTCATGTCTGGCAGTGATTCACCCATTTCAGCCATGAGTTCAGTCAGGACATCCTGCTGTTTAAGTTCTTCCAGCTTTTTTTCATCAATCTCTTCAGAGTCAAAAAGTCCGGCAATTAATGATGTGAGCAGATAGCCTTTCTTAAAAAACGATGTTGACTTCCATGCTCGCCGGAGCGTCACCCGGATATCACGGTCGCATAGTGATACCGGTATGTTGAACTGCCTGGCGGTTTGAGCAGCTGCCAGTAATTCTGCGCCGGGTGAAACCCCAAGATTTTCTCCAAGTTTCTTCTGGTAAGAAGCCATCATAAGGGAGACCATCAGGGTCGAAAGCTGTTTCTTTTTGATGACTGTTTTAAGGTCCAGTTTCTGCCATCTTTTTTCTTGTGTCAGGGCCTGATAACGTTTTTCATCAAGTTCTATGCATACGGAATCCGGTTGTTCCTGAGAAATAACTTCTGTTACCAGATCTACTGAATGCTGGGAGACATGAGCAGTACCGATGAGTAAAATTGTTCGGGACTGATCTTGAATGATATGGACATCATCAGAATACTGATATTGAGGAAAGACGTTTTGGTTCATAAATAAAGAATCTCACACACAGGCAGGCCTGTAAAAGAAAGGTCGCTGAAATTATCTGGTCAGTGTTAAAGGTGTGACGCGCTCGCTATACATCCTTGAGTTTCAGGCGATTACCAGGATGGATGAGGTTGGATTTTAAATTGTTCCACTTCCTGATGTCACCTGGAGATGTGTTGAATCGGCGTGATATGGTCCAGAGAGAGTCTCCGTTTTTAACCTGATACCATCGATATTCTGTTTGTTTTGTCGGGGGTGATGAAGCAATTTTGTATTGGTTCGAGAGTACAATGACATTATCTCCAGCGCTGAATTGCTCTGGTTCAGCGGCCTTTTTGGAGAGAGTTGGCGAACCACCATCACTTAGATAAAGTGCAAGCTGTTGACCAGCCCTTATTTTATGTACACTGGGCAGCCCATTCCAGGCAACGATCAGTTCGGCGGGAACCTGATATTGCCGCGATATCTTGGAAATAGATTCTCCCTTTTTTATGGTATGCAAAATCAGCTCATCTCTTGCTGCAATTGAGGCATCCATGCCTTCAGGCAGGATCCGGTAATGGATAGTCCGATAAGGAATTCGCAACCTGGTACCTGCGACAAGTTTATTACTTTTTAGATTATTGATTTTAAGAAGTGTTGTGGTGTTGATGTTATAGCGCTTGCATATTTGGGCCAGTGTTTCATTTTTTCTGATGATATGGGTCTTGTAATCAGTGCTGACGACACTGTGAAGTCTCGGCATATTGCTTTGAGCAAGCTGTCTGGTGCCGGACGGTATCTTCATTAGATATTGTTCCTTATTAAGGGGTGTTTTTCCGGTTTTGAGTTCCAGGTTGAGATTCTTGATCGTTTTACTCGATGATCCTGTCAAAAGTGCTGCTGCTTCAAGGCTGAGGCCGGGGCCGACAAGCAATTCATCGAAAATGAGTGGTTTTTCATAGACGATATCTGTGAACCCATATTTTTCGGGTTCTTTGGCTATCATAATTGCCGCAATAAGCTTTGGCACATAGCGTTTGGTTTCCAGCCGTAAGCTCTTTTTCTGGGCGACTTCCCAGAAATCTTTACTCTTGGCTCGGCGGATGGCTTTGCGCATGGTTCCTGGACCACCATTATAGGCAGCAACGGCAAGATACCAGTCTCCAAATTCATTATAGAGATCCTTGAGATAGGTCGCTGCCGCTTTGGTGGACTTGATGGCATCTCTGCGCTCATCAACGTAGTTGTCGACGGCAAGATCATACTGCCGCCCGGTCCCCTTCATAAACTGCCAGAGACCAACAGCTCGTGACCGGGAGTAGGCCCGCTGATTGAAACCACTTTCGATCATTGACAAATAGGCAAGATCGAGCGGGAGCCCTGCATCTTCAAGTTCTTTATGAATCATCGGCAGATAATAGCCGGAGCGGGCAAGCCAGCGTCCGAAATACTTGCGCTGTTTTCCCTGGAAGAGATGAAGGTACACCTCAACCTGTCGATTGACGGTAATTGGAAAATCAAATGTGACTTCAGGCTTGGTAAAATCGCCGACAGGCGTCTGCTGACTCATTTCGTGTCGGGGTGAATCCCAGTCACCGGTCAGACGCAGTGCTTCAAGTTCCTGGTCTAGGCACACTTCTGACTCGGACTCAATCCCTTTTAAATCGGGGTCCTGAATGTCAGCTGTGGAAACGGAAGCAGGTTCAGTACCCCGCTCATAAAACAGGTCTGACTGGAGATGCGTTGGGGAACAGCCTGCAAGCAGTAAAAGAATGAGAGAGCTGCAGAGGACCGTTAGACGAATTTGAAGTGACAGCATATGTAAAATGACTATGGTTAAGCTCCAGCAGTTCTCTTTAAGGTAGTAAGGAAGAACGCTAAAAGCAGGTTGAGATATCTTAAGTAACGATGTACATTCTCACTACCTTCGGTGAGAGGTTAAACTATTCTATTTAACCCTGATGCACTCAGTAAATCAAGAAAATTGAGTTGAAAGCGGCCTGAATTGGCTCTCTTTTTAAGAAAACCAGCCAATTCAGACGAATATATTCGGATAGATGATCAAGAAACTTTTTTATATAATGTTTGTGTCGGTGTTTCTTGCCGGTCTTCTCGCAGGTGGGGCCCTCTACTGGGTTGTCGTACTGGAACCGGGTGAAGAAATATCACAGGCCAATATTCGAAAAATACTTGGTAAGGAAAGTCCGGTTTTTTACAATGATGGGACCTCGCCGCTCGGTGTTTTCTTCGCCGATGCACATCGTCAGTACATTGAATACAAGGACATCCCGAAAACATTTATTGATGCGTTAATTGCTGCAGAAGATAACCGGTTTTTTTCCCATTTCGGCTTTGATGTTGTCGGTATTACCAGGGCAGCGATTAAAAACGTACAGGCCCGGCGTGTTGTCCAGGGGGGCAGTACCTTAACTCAGCAGACCGCTAAAAACTTATTTAAACGCGAGAACCGTTCATTTCAGGCAAAGCTGAAAGAATTGGTTTACGCACTCAGGCTCGAATATCATTATAGCAAGGAACAGATATTAGAGTTTTATGCGAACCAGTTTTATGTGAGCGGCAATGGGCTTGGGCTGGGGGTTGCTGCCCGCTATTATTTTGACAAGAACCCTGAAGATCTCACCCTCATCGAATCAGCCTATATTGCGGCGAGCGTCAAACGTCCCAATTATTATAACCCGTTCATCAAGAGAACAGATGAAGCAGCTGCCCAGGCTATAGAACGGGGTAAAATTCGTGTCGGTTATGTGCTGAGAAACATGCGTGATCTCCAGATGATTGGTGAAGGTGCCTATAATGAATTGTCTGGCACCGAAGTTCCATTTAATAAAGGTGCCGTCGGGTATTCACTTGATTATGTGATGGAACTTGTGACTGACGCGGTTGCATCCGACCAGGTGATCGAAGCGCTTGCAGCGCATGGCATCGATAACATTGCAACTTCCGGAATCAGAGTAATTACCACGGTTCACAAAACAGTTCAGCAGGATACACTCTACGCCTTGCGCAAGCAGTTGTCTTACCTGGATGTCCGCCTACGTGGATATGAACGTGAAGAGGTACAGGCTGAACTGGGAGGTACAAAGTATCAGGGAGACCTGAAGCTCGAGGAGCATGCTTTTCTCTTTGGCACTGTGTCCTCCATAGACGGTGAAGGTAAAACGCTTGTAATTGAGGTGGATTTTGGTAGTAAAGTAGGGAGAGGATTCATTGATAAACAGGGTCTTCTCAAGCTTGTTGATGCCCGGGTTAAATGGAAAAAACAGCGTTGGAGTGAACCCTCTGGCCCCGATTACGATGAAATTACAGCCCAGCTCCAGGAAGGCGACAGAGTCTGGACCAGTATCAGAGAGATTACGACTGATGGGAAGATAGTTCTTGATCTTGAAAAATTTCCGCTTGTAAACGGTGGAGCGATTGTTATGCAGGATGGCCGCATTGCAGCGGTTGCAGGGGGAGTTGAAAACAGATTTTTCAATCGAGCCGTCTATGGGAAAAGGACAATGGGATCTTCTTTTAAACCATTTGTCTACACTGCAGCACTGCAGCTGGGATGGAACAGTGCTGATCTGCTGCCCAACAAAAGAGATGTTTTTGTCTACCAGAATCAGCCCTACTTTCCTCGACCCGATCACAAGATCGATAATGAACTTGTATCAATGAGCTGGGCCGGTGTCCGTTCAGAAAACCTGGCCTCTGTCTGGCTGGCAACGCATCTTTGCGATCATCTGGGCAGACTGCGACTTGAAGAGGTAGCCTCCAAACTCGGGTTGGCCCCTCGCGTTGTAGATGGTGAGAAGGAACCATACCGATTATTCAAATCTCGGCTTAGAGATCGTTACGGCATTGTTCTCAACCAGGACTTACTGCGAAAGGCTGCTTATCACAAGACCCTTCAACACATAAATCCTGATCTTGTTTTTGAGGGCCTGGAGGCAGACTACGAGCCGCTTAAAAATCTCCACTATGGGCTCGGGTTCCGGGGTTTTATGGAACAGATAACGGCTGAGCTCAGGAGTGATGGAAGGCTTTCTGATGGCGAGAGGAAAGAGCTGGTTCTCCGCCGGAGTATGCTGGCAAAGAATTTTCTTTCTCTCTCACGGATGAGACGTGAACTTGAAACATTTCTGGAACAGAAAACAGCCCCGTCAATATGGACTAACCCCGATATCCAAAAGGATCAATCTGAAAAACCCGCACTCTATTATAACCGCCTGACGAGCAGTTATATCTTTGATTATCGATCTTTTGTCTCACCTGACTCTCTGCCGCTTGGAAGAAACGAGGTGCAGCAATACCTTGACCGCCTCGATGCAGACTCACGGCAGGACTTTATCGAGTCAATCAGGCTCGGAGGAGTCATTTCTGTTGCGACCCATGATTTTGTCAAGGGGCTTGTTGACCAGGAGTTTCAGCAGATGCGAAAACTGCTTCCATACAGCATGGAAGTGCTTGAACACGTTCATGATTATCGTACACTCGTCGGTCTTCATTATCTAGTAGCTTTTGGTAAAGAATTGGGTGTTGAGAGTGTAATGGAGCCGGTTCTTTCCTTTCCTCTTGGCTCAAACGTTGTGACACTTCTTGAGACTACCAGGATATACGAAGCTCTGGTTACTGGCGGGGTGTCTGTCTTCAAGGAAAAAAGCGGCGAGTTGAATAACAGTCTTGCTATTCTGGATCGCATTGAGTCTGAGGATGGCGTTGTGCTGTATCGGCCTGAGGTTGAAAAAAGGACGGTTGTTTCACCCAAAACATCACTCGCCATCGGACATGTATTAGAAAACACCGTAAAATTCGGTACCGGAAAATATGCTGACAAACACGTTAAACTGACGAGCGTCGGAGCATCAGGAAGTGATTCTGAAGAATTTTCCCTTTCTGTTCCACTGCTTGGCAAAACTGGAACAGCGAACAGGTATACCAACGCTTCTTTTTTTGGCTATCTGCCGTCACTGAATAATGATGGACATTCGTTTCTCATTCCGGGCGGTTATTCGGTCGGGGTTTATGTCGGTTATGACGATAATAAAGTTATGCGTAAGGGGACAACCAGAATTACCGGCTCCGCCGGGGCCTTGCCAGCCTGGGTTGATATCGTCAACAGTTTGATAAAGGAAAACAGGTATGGGGCGAGCCTTGATCCGGTTGATCTCTCTTTTTATGGATTAATTCTTAAAAGAGACCCCATAGGCCAGGTGAACCTCGGCGTATCGGCAGAAGCAGGTGGCATACTCGCTAACCCGCCCAAAAAGATAGATGAGGTCAGCAGGTATCAGCCATCAATCATGACATTCGGTACAATCGAACAGGAAACCGGCTTCGAGGCAGAACAGGAATATGCTCCTTTCTGGATGTTTGGTGACAAATTACAGGACAAAATAACCGGTATCATTACAGAAGATCTATAACAATGATCTGTAAATTTACGTGCAGTCATCTATTCGGTAAACTCTTTTTGCTTTTTCTCCGATAGGTTATTACTATCTGTTACAACACATATATTCATAGAAGATGTCTGATCTTCAGACCCGTCTCTGACAAAAATACGAGTGAATAATCAAATGAACAACGTGCAAATCCTAGCTCTTTGTGTGGTTTTCCTGGTCACCGCTGCCGGTTGTACTCAAACGCGGGTACAACCACCGCCCACCCAGCAAAGTTATGACTATAAAGATCAGTCTCAGATCTCAGAACAGGGTATCGATCCATCAGCAGAGGGTGATTACTTTCAGGTCAAGACAACGCCTGAGCCGATTCAACAGCCTGTAATTGAACCTGTAACCGGGCAACCAACCCCGGTATCAGCGGTGGTTCTTCCCTCCATTGATTATGTCAATGACCGGATTTTTGAGTATGGCCGCAAACTTGAACGCTGGAAAGAGCTCGATCAGCAATCGGTAGTCATGACTCTGAACGAAGAACAAACAGAGTCAATGGTCCGCTGTTTTCGAGACCTTCAGAAGGTGTTGAACGGTTATGACAGACTTTACGATGACCTGTTACAAAGAAATGTAATTTCTGAAGCGGAGCTTTTTCGTACCGAGGACGTACTTGAACTTCAGAAAATGGATATAGCCTTTCTCGATAGTGTTTGCGGCAGAATGCTCTCAACCACAGAAGATAAGGCCGCAGGGTGGCAGCAGCGTGAGGAGGGGGCAGATCTCAATCAGATAGAGACCCTGATCGAACGGTACTCATCAAGTAAAGAATATGATGAAGTCGTTCAGGTATGGCTGAAGATACCAAAATACCAGGTTGAGCGCGTTGACCTGAAAACAAAAATTCTTTATGGCAACGCCTTGATTTATCTGGACCAGCAGGAAAAGGCAGCCGAGATATACCAGCAGATTGTAGATGAGATGTCCGTATCCAGAGAGCAGCCAACGGATGTGCTGTCCCTGCGAAAAACACTCGCTGATCTCTATACTGCATCGGGTGACTATTTTGCTGCAGAAGGGCAGTATGACCAGATTTCCACCGATTACTCTAATATTGGCAGGATTGAGGAGTGGTCAAAGCTGCAGCTGTCTATACTTGAACGCAGTACAAAGGGCAGTCCCGAACTTACCGAGTTCTCGCGGTTAATGCGTGACTACCTCAGTTTTCAACCGGAAAAAGATGGGTACAAGGTAATCTGGCAGGCAGACAAATACCTGCAGAGTTATCCCTACTCGCCGGTATCCTCGAACGTTGATGTCATAAAAGAAGATGCACTCAGGCGAGCTGATGAGTGGTTTGAAACGTTCTTTATCCAAGTCGATCAGTATACGGGTGAGAAGAAATTTCAGGATGCAATGGACCTGCTCCAGAATATTCCTGAGGAAATAATTGGTGCCGATAAAATTCAGCTGGTCAAGACCAGAATTGACGAGTTGGTATTGGCTGAGGCTGTAGAGCGGGAGACCCTTAAAATCGAAAGAATGCAGGACCTGCAGCGTCGGTGGAACCAAGGAATGTTACTGGCGGATCAGGATGACTATGATGGTGCCATTGTTATCTTCACGGAACTGCTCGATACCAGCTATCAGGGAAAAGCTCAGGTAAAGATAGAGGAGCTGTCGTTGCAGGCTGCCAAAGCTGACAGGCGAAAAGCTGCTGAACTGTTTATTCGATTTACCAAGACAACCGACATTGAAGGGAAAAAACGTCTGCTCGTTGAGTCGCGAAGAGTCCTCAAAGAAATCCTGATTAAATATCCGGAAGTTGATATCGCCAAGAAGGTTGTTGGTAATATAGATCGAGTTGAGAAAGAAATGAATGAACTTGATCCTATGCTGCTGCCGTCAATTGAAATAGAAGAGCGGGAAGAGGCAGCACAACAAAACCCACTGCAGCCCCAATCGTCGCCGGGAATGGATGCCTTTGATCTGCCTGCACCGGGTGAGGCTAAAGATACCAGCCCCTACAGCTCAACACTGCCGGTTGTTCGGCCTGAAGATCTGCAATAGTTTCTCAGTAATCTCTTTAAAAAAACCTGCGCTTCAATCGTTGAAGGCAGGTTTTTTTCGTTTAATAGGGCGTGATCTCGGCGCATTTTCTAATGCATATGTTTTTTAACCATAAAATACATCACCGGGACAGCCATTCTGCTCACCAGCAGAGAAGCGATTTCTCCAAACATCAGAGAGATGGCTAAGCCCTGAAAAATAGGATCAGCCAGAATAACCGATGCCCCAACAACAACTGCCAGTGCTGTTAAAAGCATCGGGCGGAAGCGAACAGCTCCAGCTTCCACCACTGCCTCGGCAAGGGGGAGTCCTTGCGTGATTCTCAGCTCGATAAAATCAACCAGGATAATAGAATTTCTGACCACAATTCCTGCGCCTGCCATGAAACCGATCATTGAGGTTGCTGTAAAGAAGGCACCAAATGCCCAATGGGCAGGAAGAATACCGATGAGTGAAAAGGGAATAGCTGCCATTACCACAAGGGGCGTAATATAATTTTTAAACCAACCTACCATGAGCATATAGATAAGCACGAGTACGACACAGAACGCCAAACCGAGGTCACGAAAAACCTCGAGCGTAATGTGCCATTCCCCATCCCACTTCATGGCCGGTTCCCGCTCGTCAAAGGGTTGGAACAAATTGTAGATTGTAATATTGTCGCCGGTGCCACCAAACATTTGAGCATCAAGTTCCTTGATCTTACTGTTCATGTCAAATATTGCGTAGACCGGGCTTTCTACGGCTCCTGCAACATCTGCCGTGACGTAAATGACCGGTTTCAGGTTCTTACGGTATATCGGTTGTTCGACAGCAGCATATGACACATTTACCAGTTCTCGAAGGGGAACGAGCGGTGAACCTGGATTGGCTTCTGAGCGGAGTGAGATATTCAACAGTTCATCAACACGTGCTCGCTGTGAGCGAGGTAGTTCCATGACGATCTCAATTGGTTCTTTATCCCGTGGCTGGTGGAACAGATCAATGGAAATGCCACTTACCGCCATACGGATGGCCCTGGTTATCTGGCCTTCTGTTATACCGCTGAGTGCTGCTTTTTCCTTATCAACGGTAATTACCGTTTTATTTCTTTCTGTTTCTCTGTACCAGTCTATATCAACAACTCCTTCTGTTGATTCAAATATGTTTTTTATCTGTCGGGCGAGTCCAAGGCGTTGCTGGTCAGTTTCTCCGTAAATTTCAGCGACCAGTGTCTGTAGTACCGGAGGCCCGGGTGGAACTTCGGCAACAGCAAGCGTTGCACCATGACGTTCGGCAATTTCAGAAAGTTGGGGGCGCAGTCTCTTAGCAATATCATGGCTTTTTAGATCGCGGGAATGTTTGGGCAGCAGGTTCACCTGAATGTCAGCCACCGTCGGGCCGTTCCGCAGGAAATAATGTCTGACCAGACCGTTGAAATTATAGGGTGATGCCGTGCCCACATAGACCTGGTAGTTAACGACAGTTGGATCCCCTTTGATGATGTCAGCCATCTCGAGAGCGACCTGGGACGTGTGTTCAAGCGGTGTACCCTCCGGCATATCGATAATAATCTGGAATTCACTCTTGTTGTCAAACGGCAGCATTTTTACTTTTACAAGTCCAAAACCGACCATTGATGCTGAACCGAGTAAGAGGCTTATTATTACAATAAAAAAGACCAAACGCCAGGCGGCATATGCCAGCAGCGGGTCCATGATCCGGTGATAAAGGCGAGTGAAAAAGTCGTCAGGGACTTCATCGTGCCCTTTGCTGTTTTTGTGACCCGCTTTTTTTCGAAGGATGTGAACTGCCGCCCATGGTGTGACGGTAAAAGCGATAATCAAAGAAAAAACCATTGCAGCTGATGCACCGATTGGAATAGGTCGCATATACGGGCCCATCAGGCCACCAACAAATGCCATCGGCAGAATTGCGGCAATGACTGCCCAGGTTGCGAGTATAGTCGGATTGCCGACTTCTCCAACGGCCTCGACAGCGATAGAGAGGAGTGGGCGATCACTGTTATGTGATAACCTCATGTGACGTACAATATTTTCAACAACAACAATGGCGTCATCTACCAGAATACCGATAGAAAAAATCAGCGCAAAGAGTGTAATCCTGTTGAGTGTATAGCCGTAGAGATAGAAAACAAGCAGGGTGAGTGCAAGCGTTGATGGAATCGCAAGCATTACCACCAGCGACTCTCGCCAGCCAAGGAATACAAGGATCAGGATGGCAACTCCAAAAACGGCGATGGCCATATGCAGCAGAAGTTCATTCGATTTCTCAGATGCTGTTTCACCATAATCACGGGTAACGCTGAGTTGGATATCTGAGGGGATGAGTGTGCCCTTTAAACTGTCCACTTTTTCCATAACGGAGTTAACGACAGATACAGCGTTTGCCCCCGGTCTCTTGCCGATGGACAGGGTGACCGCGGGGTCCAGATCATGTGAATTTTTATTGCCATGTAAAACATAATTCGAGACTTCCGCCTCTCCATCTATAATTTCTGAGACTTCTTCGAGATAGACCGGTTTGCCCCCATGAACCCCAACAACAATTCTGCCAATCTCGTCACTGGTTGCGAGAAATGTTCCGGTCTGCAGCTGGATTTCTTTATTATTGCTGACCAGATTTCCAGAAAAACTTTGACGATTGGCCTGCTGAAGAACTGGGATCAGCTCATTTATCGAAAGATTCCTGGCTGCAAGCAGCAGTGGGTCGATTCGGATTCTGACCTGTCGGTTCGTTCCTCCGATTAACTTTGTCTCAGCGACTTCTGGAATATTCTTTATAAAATCGTCAACCTGGGCCGCAAGTCTTCGCAAGGTATAGTGATCATAATTCTTGCTGTGAAATGTCAGTGCAAGAATTGGAACATCATCTATGGTATGTGGTTTGATGATCGGACGGGATACATTGATAGGAATTCGATCGTAGTTTGTGGCAAGTTTCTGGTTTAACCGGACAATGGCTGTCTCCAGATCTGCACCAACATAAAACCTGACGACGAGTAGGCTATTACCTGACATTGAAGTCGAGTAGATATACTCAACATCAGGGAGTTCATAGAGCAGTTTTTCCATTGGTACGGTTACCTGCTCCTCTATTTCTTTTGGTGTAGCCCCTTCCATTGCGACCATGACATCGATCATCGGAACCTGAATCTGGGGTTCTTCCTCACGGGGAAGCATGGCGATGGCCATAATTCCGAGAAGAAGAGAGGCAATGATACCGAGCGGTGTCAGTTTAGAGTCAATAAAGGCACCAGCCAGTCTGCCTGCAAAGCCACTCTGTTTAATATCTTTTGTATCCATAACGAACCATTGATTAGAAGAACGATGTTTTGCGGCTATTACAGGGAGACAGGCTGACCGTCTTGCAATCGTGTCTCTGTTGAAACGACAATTTGCTCACCAGGCTCAATTCCTGACAGAATTTCGATTTTGCCGCCATGTCTGAGTCCTGTTTTCACGAGCCTCAGATGAGCCGTCAGATCTTTGACAATAAAGACTCGTTCCATCTGACCAAAAGGCATGACTGCTTGTTCAGGCAGCAGGATTGCGCTTCCTCTTGAACCAGGAAGGATGACACGGGCAAATTGTCCGGATCTGATTTTCGCTTCTGATGGAATTGTCAGCTTTACCGGGGCCGTTCTGGAGCGCGTGTCGGCTGTCGGAGCAACCTCCTGTACGATTCCGGTGATTTCCAGGTCTGCAGCTGGAATATACACCGGTAGACGGTCACCTATCGAAACTTCTAAAACAAGTGATTCGGGGATATCGGTAATAACTTGAAGCTGCGACTCGCTCTCGAGCTGGAGAAGTGGTGTGCCCGGGGTTGCAAGGTCGCCGACATTGGCATGTTTTTTTGTTATAATTCCGTCAAAAGGTGCATTGATAGAGGTGTAGCTCAACACTGTACGGGCCTCTTTGTAGGCGGCTTCGGCAATCTTTTTTGTCTCTTCAAGTGTTTTTACCATCTCAACCGTAGCGGCATTTTTTTTCAACAGGCTTTGTTCTCTGGCAAGATTTCTCTTTGCCTGTTCGAGTTGGACCTGCACCTGCAGCAGTTTTGCAGAAGTTTCGCCGGCACTGATTGAGGCGAGCAGGTCCCCCTGTTTAACGCGTGATCCGGGACTGACGAGAATATCGGTAATATTGCCACTGATCTTGGCGGCGATTGAGGCACTTTCTGCGGCCTGTACCGTTCCCATGATTTCAACCTGTCTTGCTGGAATGCTTTCCTCTGCTGTTATGACCTTCACCGGAAGAGTCGGCAGGTTCTCGACAACTACGGATGAGTCTGAATGCTCAGAGTTACAGGCATTGAGTGTGGTGAGAAAGAGGGCGATAGAGGCAAAGCGTATGATACGAAAATAGGCGGAAATCATGGTTGATTCTCCAGGAGATCTTCTGAGGTAATTGAAAATTGTTGAAGGCCGGCTGCGCGCCTGAGACTGGCAATTGCAATTACATAATTTGCTTTCGCTGCAGATTGTCTTACAAGGGCGTCGGTCAGACGAAGTTCTACATCAATGAGGTCAGACGATAAAATAAGCCCCTCTTTAAATCGTTCTCTGCTTAACTGGGCGCTCTCCCTGGCGACCTGGACCATCTGTTCTGTAACCGATCGTCTTTCAAGAGCCTGATTATAATTAAGTTCTGCTTCCTGGATCTGCAGATTTATTGCCAGCTGCAGTTTGGTGAGCTGCTCCTTGATACTCTGGTAGGCGGCTTTTTTTGCGGCAGTTTCTGCCTGAGCATTCTGGCCGTCATATAAGTTGTAATTTAATTTAACACCAGCAGCCCACGAATTTCCGGATCCATCGTTTATATAACCATAATCGTATTGATAGCTTGCAAACCCGTCTAAGGTTGGATATTTAAGCCCTTGGCTTTGCTGAAGCTCAGCTTCAGCTCTGGCTAGTTGGGCCTGAAGGCTGGCGGTTTCTGGGCGCTGCTGATAGCTTTCAGAAGCTGGGACAGTTTGCCGTTCGTCTGTCTGGTTGTCAATCAAAGCTGTTCCCTGTTCGAGACCAAGCAGGTTGAGAAAAATCTTTTTTGATAACTCAAGCTGGTGCTGACTGACAATTAAATTTTCACTGGCCCTTGATTTTTGTACTTCAAAATTCAGCATTTCTGCTTTTAAAAGATCACCAGCCTCATACCTGGCGACAGCTACGTCGAGGGAGGCTTTTATGGCATCCAGTTCAGCTTTTCGAGCAGCAACCTGATCCTGGGCTTGACTAATTCGTTGGAAAGCCTTCACAACCTCATAGCCAAGCTGCTGATAAGTGGTCCTTCGGTCCATTTCATTTGAGCGCTGGTTGGACTCGGCAGCAGTTATTCCAGCTTCATCCCGTCCCCCATTATAAAAACGATAGAGAAGCTCCGCTTTCATATTGAGATTATCAGTTCTGCCGGGATTGTTAAAATCAATAGTTTCATCAAAGCTTCCCTGGTTAAGTATATTGCCGAAAGAATATATCGGGTTGTTGGTTTGATCATAACCGGCAGAGAGATTAAGACGGGGACGAAATGATGATTCGGCCATATTGAGTTGCGCCTCGGCTGCACTGATGCGCTGGGCGGCTATTCTGCTGTCAGGGCTATTCTGCAGTGCAAAGATAACCGCTTCTCTTGCTGTCCAACTTTTGGTATCCGTGTCGTCGGCATGGGTAAACGTTGTCATCAGAATCAAAACAAGAGAGGGGAGCCAGATAAGGTGTGGTGTTGTGCTGATAGTTCTTATCACATTCTTCATTTTGGATACTTTACGTTGAGGGTTACAGGAAAATAGTTTTAAATTAATTAAAAGCTTAAATAGGGGTAATCCGTATCGATGCAGATGTCAAAAAAAATATACCATAACAAGGCTATCTGGTCGAAAAAAATCGAAAAATACTACATTGTGGCAGAGATAACTGGGTGCGTTTTGATTAATTGTTGGTTGAGAGAAGAAATATAAATGGTAAGGTTGGGACCAAAAAAGGATCCTTGTCAGATCTATTGTCGCCGTGTGAAATGAAATATTATCAGCATCTGAAAAAAATAAATGGTGGTAAAGATGGCAGTCGTTTCGGTCTCTGGAAACTGCTTGCCATCTATAACCTGAAGTACTTCTTCTTGCGGCCAGGTGTTGTCGCGCTGACGTTAAAAAACCGTTACAAGTCCCGGAAAAAACTCTTATATACAATCATCGTTGGTGATTATGATATCCTCAACGAGATTCCCCGAAAACTCGATAACTGGGATTACGTCTGTTATACTGACAACCCCGATCTTGTAAGCAGCAGTTGGGATATACGGTTTCTAGAAAATGAAATGGGACTGGATCCCATTCGTCTCTCACGTTATTACAAAATTAATAATCACCTGGTAGACAAAGGGTATGACCTGAGTATCTATACCGATGCCAATATTCGAATTCGCGGCGATCTTGATTGCTATATCGCTCATGCCCATGTCCCCGGCAGCGTGTTCTCCATATTGCTTCATCCGTTTCTGTTTTCCCTTGAGCAGGAAGTAAAACAATGTATTGAACATCAGAAAGATAACGTGACGCTGCTAATGGCTCAATACAACCATTATCTTGAAAAAGGGTACCGTGACTTCTTTCCTCATATCAACGCCCGCATGATGATTCGAAAGACAGGAGATCCTTCGGTTAGACGGTTGATGGGGACGTGGTTTGAACAACTCCAGAACTGGTCAAAGCGTGATCAGGTTAGTTTTAATTACTCGTTGAGCCGCTGTTCAGATATCAAGCCCGATTATATCCCTTATTGGATCTTCAGGCGCTACTTCAAGAAGATGGATCATCAGTAACCGCACTATTTTCTATCTGGTGAACCCGAACAGGTAAAGATAGCGTATGTTGGCTGAAACTGATCGGTACATGAAGATTTTCGATATCTTATGAAGGTAGGTTACAATTGTAAGGACGCCAGGGCGGTATGGAGCGCTTTTTTAACAAATTTTTCAGAAAAGTAACCTTCATAGGTCAGTCTGGCCTGGTTACACCTCTGTGAAAAGGTGACTTTAGAATTGACAATCATCCTCACAGCTGCAGCAAGTGCAGGAGGGTCACCAGGTGGAATGAAGATGATACCAGATTCTGAATTATCCCTGAGAATGGCTGGATAGGAATCAGAATGACGAGTAACGAGGGGGCGACCGCAGGCCAGGGCCTGATAGACTTTATTTGGAATTACCCTGCCCGCCTTAGGTGATTGACCGAAAATGCCAAGCAAGATGTCAGCCTTGCCGATCCGGGCGGCAAGCTCACCATACGGGAGCCAGTCCTCAAAACTGATATTGTCCAGATTACTGCTTAACTGTCGACAGGTCTTCAGGAGCGGACCGTTTCCAAGCATGGTCCACTGCAGTTCAGGAGCCAGCCTGGCAGCGTTGACAATTACTTCTGGTCCCTGCAGCTGGATGAAGCTCCCAAAGAAGAGAACCTCTGTTTGCTTTGAAGGTTTATATGGTTGTTTGGAAAATAACGGCTCCTCGGCTCCAACAGGAATAATATGGATATTCTCTGGAGAAGCATTGAGTGTTTCTATGAAAAATTGGGCATGAAGCGTGGTGTCTGCTATAACCAGATCTGCCCTGGAAAACATCGATTGTTCCCATTTCAAGAGTTTAATGGCTCTCCTGTCCGTATCTTGAAATTTCTTTCTCTCATATATTGCTTTGTCCCAGCCACTGATGAGTGGGTCAAAAATGACAGGAATCCCCTGTTTGTCTGCATATCTCCGGGCGGGGTGAAAATCGCGTTGACGAAAAGTGGGAACCCACACAGCATCGGGCTTTCTGAGCCTGGAGAGCAGAAACTCAATACTGCCAAGAGGTGAGATCCGCGGTCTGAAGTCAGTAATTTTATAACCGGATTCATGCAGGAGTTTTCTGATAATTCGATTACGTGAGTAATCAGGATCAAACCTGCCCCACCAGAGCAGGTGTTTCAATTTTTTATTGGAACTCATTACCTACCAATCATATACATTTATATTGAGCGTGATCTCTTCTTACAGATAAGCTGAGCAGCATAATAAAATTTGTTTTTTGCCTCATTAATCCTGAATATCAAGCTTGATCATCTCCGCGTAATGGCTGGACCTGGCAATGAGCTCATTATGACTGCCCTGTTCAATGATTCTCCCATGGTCCATAACGATGATGTGATCAGCGCGGCGTATCGTTGAAAGGCGATGGGCGATAACAATGGAGGTCCTTCCTGAAAAGCTGTCTTCGATGGCCTGTTCGAGAATGTCTTCGGTTACTGAGTCGATAAATGCAGTTGCCTCGTCCAGTATGAGGATTTTCGGATTACGACAGAGAACCCGGGCAAATGAAAGGAGCTGTTTCTCACCGGTAGAAAGTTCATGACCCCCTTCACCGATGATGGTATCAAGCCCATCCGGCAACAGGTCAAGAAACCGAGACATCCCTGTTTGTTCAAGAACTTCGAGAACATGGCTCCGGGAACAGCCGCTATCCATGACGATATTTGCCAGCAGTGTGTCCTGAAGGATGAATACATCCTGGAGAATAACGCCGACCGCCGTGCGCAGATAATTTAGTTTGAGCTGGTTGATATTAACTTCATCAATCGACACGGCTCCACTCTGCGGTTCGTAAAACCTCATGAGAAGGTTTATAAGGGTGGTTTTTCCAGAGCCGGTCGTGCCGACTATGGCGACTGTTTCTCCAGGTTCAATAACAATGGATAGATCATGAAGTATGGGTTTGTTATCTTCGTACCCAAACGTAACGCGGTCAAATTGGAGCCTGCCTTTTATGTCGGCTATGGAAACCGGGGAAGGCACCTCTTTGATGTTTTGCTCTATGTCGAGCATGTTGAAAATACGTTCGGCTGAAGCAAGTGCCGACTGAACGATAGAGTATTTCTGCGACAATTCCCTGAGAGGTTGAAAAAAAAGTCTCATATAGGCAAGAAACGCCACGAGCTCTCCAATGGTAAGGTTCCTGCCGATGATCTGTGTACCTCCATACCAAAGAATCAGGGCAATAGCCGTAGAACTGAGTAGTTCGGTGAGCGGCATGAAGGCGGCAAAGAGCCTGATTTGATTAAGTGTGCGCTTCAGGTATTCTCGAGTCAAGGCCGAGAAATTGTTTGTGGCACGACTCTGCCGGCCAAACAACTGGATGATCGTTATACCGGAAACAGATTCCTGGATAAAGCTGTTGAGCCGGGAGAGTTGACTGCGGATTGCTCTGAATTTTTCGCGGGCAAGCTTTGCGAAAATAACTGTTACCAGAAGAGACAGCGGTACGAAAATCATCATCATCACTGCGAGGCGGACATTGATAAAAAAAAGAACCACCAGGATTCCGGCAAGCCGAAGGACATCATTGAACAGGGTGACCATTACGGATGTGAACATCTCATGCATATTCTGAACATCGTTGGTCAGGCGGGTAACAAGCCGACCGGTTGGCTGTGTGTCAAGATAGGACAAGTCAAGCCGTAATAAATGAGCAAACAGTTCCTGTCGAATGTTATGCATAACGGATTGACCGACCCACTCAAGCAGGACAACCTGCACGAAAGTAACGGCAAAGATGAGTAAAACGAGAATGATAAACTGGAGAGCAATCCTGCTGAGTCCGGATAATCTCAGGTTTTCAGTTA
The DNA here is from genome assembly GCA_963776075.1 of uncultured delta proteobacterium. Lineage (GTDB taxonomy): Bacteria > Desulfobacterota > Desulfobulbia > Desulfobulbales > Desulfocapsaceae > MADRE3. Next base: position 27,308 of record CAVZLG010000015.1, on the reverse strand, counting down.
ACTGATCAGCGGTAATGAATAAATCAATAGCATTCTTCATCAGGTAGGGTATGCAGAGTGTCGCACCGGTAACGACAAGTGAGAGAAGAACAGCGAGAGCTATGGCATGGTTATAGTTCCTGGATTTGTTGATTATGCGTTGCCAGAGGCGAAGATCTCCGAGGGAGCTCTCTTTATCTTTTTCTGAATAACCGAAGTTGCGCATTTCAGGGTTCTCTTCTGCCGCTCTGTTTCTGTTTCAGGTACATGGATTGGTAAAATGCATTTTCGTTGACCAGCATTTCATGAGTACCTTCATTAACCAGCCGGCCTTCTTCAAGGACCAGAATCTTATCAGTCATGGACAGCAGTTTTATACGATTTGAGACAATAAAAACTGTTTTTCCTGCTAGTTGAGATTGCAGAATGTCGGCAATCTCATTTTCCGTTGTTGTATCGACTGCGGATAACCCGTCATCAACGACGAGAACCGGTCGGTTGCAGAGTAATGCCCGTGCAAGCGCCAGACGTTGTCGTTGGCCTCCTGACAGGGTGATGCCGCGCTCTCCGATCATAGTGTCATAACCGGAAGAAAAACCAATGATATCTTCATGCAACTGGGCATCACGTGCGGCTCTTTCAATGTCACTGGCCTGGGCATCACCAACGCCAAAAGAGATGTTTGCCTTAATGGTATCAGAGAAAAGAACAGGCTCCTGGCTGACATAAGCTATTTGAGAGCGAACATCGTCAAGAGAAAGGGTGTTGACGTCATGATTGCCGAAAAATAAACTGTTATCCGGAACGGGATAAAGCCTCAGTAACAGTTTACAAAGAGTAGACTTGCCACTTCCTGTGCGGCCAGCGATTCCAATAATTCCCGAGCTCACATCTATATTTATATCCTCGAGCTGATTACGATCTGAAGAGGGGTAGGAAAATGATAAGTTTTTGGTTGAAAAAGTTGGAGAAATCTGTTGATGACGAGCCTGCTGAGGTAAATCTATCAGCTCCGGTTCAGAGGAAATCAGGGAGTGAATTCGCCGTAACGCTGTCAATCCTCGTTGCAGGAGGTTCGTCACCCAGCCGATGGCCATCATCGGCCAGATAAGCATTTGCAGATAGGTGATAAACGCCACAAAATCACCCATACTGATAGCTTCTCTGATAACGAGCCTGCCGCCATAGAGGAGAATGGCGAGAAGACCGAGGTTGCCGATCAGTGTAGCTGCAGGAAAGAGGGTGCCCTGAACCAGGGCGACCCTTATGTTTGCCTTAACATAGGTCTTGCCAAGTCGGTCGAAGATGCCTGACTGTATGTTTTCCAGGGTATATGCTTTGCTCAGCTTTGCTGATATCAATGCAGATCTGGCAAATTCTGTGATTAACGAGAACTGCTCCTGCACCTTGTTAAAACGCTGGTGAAGTTTTCCAGAGAGCAGCCTGGTAGAGACAGCGAGGATCGGCATCGGAAGAAGTGCCATGACGGTAAGCATTGGATGGATGTGGATCATGAAACCGATCGCAGCAATTGACAGGATGAGCGCATCTGCGGCGGCAACCATGCCCATACCGCAGGCCATTTGTACCGCCCCGAGGTCATTGGAGGCGTGAGCCATAATATCGCCGGTCGTACGTTTTTCAAAAAATGGTTGATCCATGGTAATAATATGGTTGAAAATCTGATTACGCAGTGCACGTTCGAGATGGCGGGAAAAACCAATAATCAAATTTCTCCAGATAAATCTTAAGATTACCACCAGTACGGCTATACCGATTATTACCAGCCCCAGTTTGAACAGCAGACTGCTCGTAGCCCTGTTCTCTGATAAGGCGTCAACACCGTACTTTAAAATCCGGGGAATGATGAGTTGAAGAAAATCGACACACAGCAGGGCAACAAAACCGAGAAAAAGGCGGAGACGATGTTTTTTAAATTGCGGTGAAAGCAATTTCAGGAGTGTCGAAAAACTTGCTGGATCTGAGTATCCAACTGATTCTTGCTGTTTTCCTCTCTTCTCTGTGAACTGTGGTTCCGACACGTTTATAATTATGATATTGCTTATTGGAATAATGGTTGTTTAGTATAAGATGACCGTTTTCAATAATAATTACGATATAATAATTTGCGACAGAATCACTTTCGCGATTGTTTTGAGCTCTGGCAGATTTTATCGGAGGCAATGGAGAAAAAATGAGAGTTAACTTTGGCCCCCTTATCCTTATTTTGGTTGGAGCGCTCTTACTGCTCTCAAATCTTGAAATCCTGCCTCTAGGGAAGGTTAAGGATTTTGCTGCCACCTGGTGGCCGCTCATATTAATTATCATTGGAGCATTGCAGATTCGCAAACGTGGATGAGGACGGGCAAGTTTACCACATATAAGCTTCGATCAGGCCACGTGGCATGGGGTAGATGCTAGAGTCTGTTCTCAAGTATTGTCAACAGTTCTTCATGAGTCAGTGCTACCGGGTTGTTTTTGTTTGATGAAGCTGCTGCAATCTCTCCCAGGTCTGATATTCTGACATTAAATTGTGATAATTTAGGGAGTTTTAGGGTTTTAGTAAGAGAATAGAGATATTCGATGAAGCTTTTTCGATAGTATTCATCACTCTTGCCTGCTTTGGCTGAGCACAATTTTCCCAATGTAGTATATTTCAGGAGGGTCTCATTATCTTCCTGCTGCGCTTCCAGTTTGCTTAAGGTAATATCATTGGCAGCGGCCATCAGAGTGCCACATACAGCTCCATGAGATATCGGAAAAAAACATCCCAGAGCAGGTGCCAGCCCATGAACAACGCCCAGTCCCGCATTCATCAGGACGATGCCTGAGCAGAGAGAAGCAAGTGCCATTTGACTGCGACCGTAAATGTCCTCAGGTTCTTCATATACTCGCATGAGTGATTGATGAACAGATTGGATACCTTTCCAGGCTATTGCATCGGTAATTTGAGAGCTTTTTGTCGACAGATAGGCTTCTACCAGCTGAGAAAATGTGTCCATCCCGCAGGCTGCAGTGATTTCGGGTGGACATGATCGCATCAGCAATGGATCTATCAGTGCTATGTCCGGAATAAAGCGGTCGTGGCGAAGGGATTTCTTGAAACCGTCTTTCCCGCTCTGACTTATCACCGCGTTGCTGGTTGCTTCACTGCCGGTCCCCGCTGTTGTCGGTATGGCAATAAATGGGATTTTTTCTCCTGTTGGCCGTCTGAACCCGACACCTTCCAGGTATTGTTTTACTGCCTCACCGCCTGGCAGCATGGCTGAAACTGCTTTGCCGGCATCGACAACACTTCCTCCGCCAATAGCTATAACGACATCGATTTTTTGGGCAGTATGCTGTTGTACTATGGAGTCAATTAACTGCGGTGACGGCTCCTGGCTGACTTCTAGCAGAGATATGTGAAGGTCACACTGATCCAGGAGTGACAGGACACGGTCTCTGTTTCCATAATGTTTTAAAGAACCAGCGCCGGTGAGAAGAAGGGCAGATCCGCCAAATTCCTTGACGTGGTCTGGAAGGTTATTGATTGAGTCAACCCCGAATTCTATTTTAGGAAGGGGCTTGAGTGTGAATGAATCCATTGTGCCTGATACGTTGTTCGGAGGGGAGAAATCAAGAGAATGATTTAGCCTGTTTTTTTGCTTCTGTTGTTTGGTCATTGGAATTTTCGTTGCTGTCACCCGTTATACCGGTCAGTTGTCGAGGTAATCCTTTTATATATATATCCTGCTTTGCATAAGGAATCTCGATATTTTCAGTATTGAGCATTTTATAGACCTTTGTGTTGAGAGCATCAAGAACACGTCCCCGATGTTCCGGGTGATCGACCCAGAAAAGAAGTTCAAAATCAAGACTTGAAGGACCAAACAGTCGAAATCTGACCCGTGGAGCCGGAAGCCTGCAGACCTGTGGTTCTTCCTCCGCAACTTTTTGCAGAGATTTGCTCACCTTCTCAACATCACTGCCGTATGCAACGCCAATCTTAAGCCGTACTCTCATCTTTTCGTAAGGGCCGCCTGACTGATTAATGATGGTTGAGTTGCCAATGATCGAATTTGGCACGGTTACCTCAATGTCATCTCTCGTGAGTATTCTGGTACTGCGGAGTCCTATATTGGTTACTTTGCCTCTGCCAATATTATCAAGGACCACGTAGTCTCCGACTTTATAGGGTGCATCGGCTATAATGAAGACACCGCTGAAAAGATTTGAAAGTGTATCTTTAGCGGCAAAACCGATGGCAATACCTGCTATTCCTGCAGAGGCGAGCCAGGCAGTCATATCTATATTCCAGATGATAAAAACGAAGTAAATCCCTGCTCCAAAGATGATGATCTTTGCCAGATTATCAAAAAGGGTAACGGTCCGGTGTTGAATAAAGGCATACTTGTGCTTGAGGCCGGAAATTCGGGTGAGCACCAGGGTGCACATCCTGATTAAAAATATAAGCCAGACCAATATGTTGAGCGTTTGAAAAATTCTCTGAGATAAAATCCTCACGTTGTCTGATAGCGGCATCAGGTCAAGACCTGCGTTTATCCCGAGAACGACGAGAGTATAATAGAGCGGCGGACGTAATAAGGAGGCAATCTTATCATCGAGCATAAAATTGGTTCTTCTCGTGATTGCACCGATTATCTTGAATAATAACCAGGTCGTCAGAGAAGCAATAATAAAGGTGATGAGAATCATAAGCGTTCCCTGAATCCATCGATTTTCCGATATGATATTGATGGCAGGCAGGAGCGTGTTCGTTATATTCTCGTTTATTGCAGCAGTGGATATAGTCTCTGCGATACCCTGTCTTGAGGAGAGCAAAATCACAAATGCAGTTGTAATCAGCGTTGCAACCGAATGGAAAAATGTCATAAGATCTGCTTATATAGAGTTAATTTAAGGGAGAAATACTTTGTCCAAACCCCATAGATGATACGCTGAACGATATCCGAAAATCATTGAATCTACAATGGTTTTCAACGTATGCGCAACACGGAATTTCTGTAGAAATTTTCCTTTACGGTCAAGTATATAATCTTCTCATTACATCGAGACGACCAGAGTTCAATTGAGTACAAATGGTAAAAAAAAAATAGAATGATTGATATAAAAAATTACTATAAATATATAATTGAAAAAGTAATATTTATGATTATTCTATACCAGAATGGAAATGGAGAATACCATGATGAAATTTTATGGTTGAGACACATAAAGAGAGCGAGAGCTGATATTTTGATTGAGACAGAGCAGGGATAGAGTGGATTATAAAGATTATTACAAGATACTTGGTGTTCCAAAAGGTGCAACAGCTGAAGAGATTCGCCGTGCCTACAGGAAAGGTGCGCGCAAATATCACCCGGACATCAACCAGTCTGCTGGAGCCGAAACTCGTTTCAAGGAAATTAATGAAGCAAACGAGGTCCTGAAGGATCCTGAAAAAAGGAAACGCTATGATCTTTATGGTGATAACTGGAAGAATGGTGAAACAGATCATAATTATTCCCACTATTCTTCGGCAGGGACTAATTGGCAAGAAGATGGGGAAACATTCAGTGATTTTTTCAGAACAATTTTTGAAAACAATTTTTCTGGGTCAGATTCATCAAGTTACAAAAACAGCACGAATAACTATTACAAGCAACCAGCCTATGAAGCAGAAATCAATTTGAGTCTTCAGGAACTTTTGAACTCAGAGACGAAGACGATTTCTTTTCAAACCAGAACCATCAGCGCACAGGGCAGCATTGAAACCAGAGAAAAAACACTCAATGTAAAAATACCCAAAGGTGTGACTGATGGATCGACGATACGGCTTCCTGGCATTGATAGAGACGATGTCAACGGAACTGGAGCCAGTGACCTCCTGTTGAAAGTGAGTGTTCACGGAGATTCAACGTTTGAGATTAATGGCTATAACCTCGAGACTAAAGTCCCGGTAACGCCATGGGAAGCTGCACTTGGTGCCAATATTGCCGTAAAGACGGTTGATGGTTACGTGACCCTGACCGTTCCGCCGGCCACAGTGGCAGGAAAACGGTTTCGTCTGCGTGGAAAGGGCCTCCCGAAAAAGAATAATGGTAGTGGTGATATCATCGTTGAAATAGTGATTCAAATTCCGGAGTCGCTCAGCGATGAAGAACGGAGGCTTTTTCAGGAATTATCGATTAAATCACAGTTTGATCCAAGAACACAAAGAGAATGCAGCAGCGTATGAACTCCCCGGTAATCAAGGATGTCTATTCCTGGGCTAGTTCTACCCACGTACCATTGGTGAGTGTGGTGAGATCATCAGGTGAGAGTTTGAAGAGTGCATTCGGGGTACCAGCTGCTGCCCAGAGGCTGGCATGTTCTTTTAATTCTGGATCGAGGTATGTCTGAAGTGGGAATTTGTGGCCTGCCGGAGGGACACCGCCTATTGCAAAACCAACCTGTTCCTTAACAAAGTTACCGTTAGCCTGTCCTAACCTGATTCCAGTTTTTTTTTCTATTTTTCTGGTATCCACCCGATTTGACCCAGCGGCGATAATCAGGATTGGGATGTCACTTTTTTTGTCTCTGAAAATAAGGGATTTGGCTATTTGAGAAACTGAACAGCCAACGCTGTCGGCAGCTTCGCGGGCAGTTCGTGTTGATCCGGGAAGTTCAATAACGGTAAGGTTTAGACCCTGTTGATGGAGATAATCCTGAACACGCTGGGCGCTTTCGTGCAGTTGTTTTGAACGCTTTTCGGTAACCATTGGGAATTATCTGTATCTGTTCTGCAATGAGTGAAAAATAATTTGCTTCGGTAATTATCATTTGTACCATTTTTCCAGTAAAGATGAACACGCTTTTCTTACTTGCTTAACGTGGACTAATAATTTACATTAAAGGTCTAACCATTATAATGATATTTACATTTTGTTAGCCCAATAATGAAAAAATGAATTTTAAAAAAGCCAAACAGAATAGAATATTTCAAGACGTTGTCGACCAGATACAAGTTGCAATCCTCGATGGTCAGATAGCTGCTGGAGAGCGACTGCCATCAGAGCGTGACCTGTGCGATATGTTTCAAACAAGCCGTGGAACGCTTCGAGAGGCTCTGAGAATTCTTGAGCAGAAAAGTCTGATTGAAATACGCTTAGGGGTTAATGGCGGGGCTTACGTGAAAGATGCCAATGCGGAGCTGATGGCCGAGAATCTGGCAATGCTTATCCAGTCACAAAATATTTCGCTATCTCATCTGGCTGAATTCAGGGAAGGTGTAGAGGGAAGTGTTGCCAGCCTTGCAGCTCAGCGTGCCTCCGCTGCCGATATCAAAAAGCTCAATTCATTATTATCTGAAGCTGACGGTTTTCGGACCCTGGGGACCGGTGGCTGGGATGATTTTGTAAAGGTTGATGAAAAGATACATACCGAGATAGCTCAAATTGCAGGCAACCCCTTATATTCTTTCATTCTCCACAGTGTCCATGACAACATTCATCGATATTACGACAAGTTTCTGAGTGTAGGAACGGAGGAGATGGAGGAAAATTACCAGGATCTCTGCCTGATGATCGAAGCCATCCGGGACGGTGAAGATGAACTTGCTTCATCACGTGCAATTGACCATGTTCGGAGATTTAGCATGTATATGGAACATAAGAAAAGACATACTATTGCAATACAATAGCTTTTTTTAGATGAAGATAAAAATTTCTTGTGGAGAGATGATGATGGAAACTCAGCAGACTCAGCACCTTTTCAAAAAAGCAGTTGAATTAGCGGAAAACTGGCAGAATCGAGCCAACGAACTGCTCACCAAAGAAGAAAAAAATATTCAGGAGCAGATGAAGCGACTGCTCACTCATCCCCATGATAAAGTTCTTCTTACAAAAATGATTGATCAGAGTTTTAGATCCAACGATTCCAAGCGGGTTGCAGATCAGATAAGCAACTTGATGGACGAGGAGGGCGTACCGGAGTTCTTTAACAGAGTAGAGAAATTGCTGATCCAGATGTTCGTTGGCGTTGGTAAACATATCTCATCTTTTGCCGTTCCTCGGATGATTGATCAGATGCGAAATGCGAGCAGCAGGGCAATTATCCCGGGTGAGGAGAAAGAACTTCATGCTCATCTGCAGAAAAGAAAAGAGCAGGGAATCCGGATGAATATTAACCATCTCGGAGAAGCGGTCCTGGGTGAGGGAGAAGCCGCGCATCGACTTGAGACCTACAAGAAAGACATGGAAGATCCGGATGTTGAATATATCTCCATAAAGATATCAACTATCTATTCGCAGATTAACTCGCTTGCCTTCGATGAAACGGTCGAAATCCTTAAGGATCGGTTGTCTGAAATCTACAGATTAGCCAAAGCACATTATTTTATTCGCCAGGATGGAAGCCGTATTCCAAAGTTTGTCAACCTTGATATGGAGGAATACCGGGATCTTGAAATCACCTACCGGGCATTTGTTTCAACCCTGGATCAGCCTGAATTTATTAATTATTCAGCTGGAATCGTTCTGCAGGCTTATCTGCCGGACAGCTTCAAAATGCAGGAAAAATTGACAAAATGGGCCCAGAATAGGATTGCCAAGGGTGGTGCTCCTGTCAAACTAAGAATAGTGAAAGGGGCCAACATGGAAATGGAGAAGGTGGAATCTTCTCTTGCAAATTGGCCTTTGGCCCCGTACGACAATAAGCTTGAAGTTGACGCCAATTATAAAAGGATGGTCACCTATGGAATGGATTCCGAAAATATTAAGGCTGTTAACCTTGGTATAGCCTCTCACAATTTATTTGAACTTGCTTATGCATCTGTTCTCGCCGAGGAGAACAAGGTTACCGACTATTTCTATTTTGAAATGCTTGAAGGCATGGCGGATCATGTCAGGAGGGCACTTCAGGACACATCAGGCGATGTATTGCTCTATGCTCCTGTCGCAACCAGGAAAGAATTTATAAACGCGATTGCCTATCTGATCAGGCGGCTTGATGAAAACACATCTCCCGAGAATTTTCTGAGATATTCCCCTGATCTTACTGTTGGCTCAGATGAATGGAACTATCTGAAAAAGACATTTCTTGATTCCTGCGTAAAACAGCAAGAGGCCCAAAATTTTCCAAATAGAATCCAGGACAGAACCAAAGAAACCTTTGATAAATCGGTTTCTCCTTTAAAGACTAATATCTTTATCAATGAAGCTGATACTGACTGGTCACTGGCAGGCAACAGAGCGTGGGCCGAAGCGATTCGAGATCGATGGATGAAATCATCAACGGACGAGCCCTGTAATATACCCGTTGTCATTGGTGGTGAAGAATTAAGGGGAGATCGGCGTATAAAAGAGGTAATGGATTCATGTCAACATGGGGAGCAGGTCTGTGTTGCAAAATATCATTTGGCCTCTGAGGGAGATGCTCTTGATTGTCTGCGGGTGGCGAGAGAAGATGTGGATGGATGGCGTGAACTCTCTGCCAACCGTCGCCATGAAGTACTCGCTGACGTGGCAATTGAATTGAGAAAATCGCGTGGCGACTTAATTGGTAGTGCAGTTGCAGATACCGGGAAGATTTTTACAGAGGTTGATGTTGAGGTTTCGGAGGCTATAGATTTTGCAGAATTTTATCCATTTTCTGTAAAGCAGTTGGCTGAGATTGAGAACATAAGCGGTGAAGGCAAAGGGGTTGGGCTTGTTATTTCTCCATGGAATTTTCCGATAGCAATACCCTGTGGTGGGATTGTCGCCGCACTTGCCGCAGGGAATACGGTGATTTACAAACCTGCCTCCGATGCTGTCCTTTCGGCCTGGGAGCTTTGTAAGTGTTTCTGGCGTGCAGGCGTTTCAAGGAACACCTTGCAGTTTATCCCCTGTTCAGGTGCCGATGTCGGGCCAATTCTAACCTCGAGCGAGGATGTTGATTTTATTATCCTGACAGGCGGCACCGATACCGGGATTAACATACTCAGGCAGACGCCTGGTGTCTATCTGGCCGCTGAGACAGGTGGCAAAAATGCCACTATTGTCACTGATATGGCTGACCGTGATCAGGCAATAAAGAATGTCATTCATTCTGCTTTTAGTAATTGCGGGCAGAAATGCAGTGCAACATCACTGCTGATTCTTGAAAAGACGATATATGATGATCCTCATTTCAAAGAGCAGCTTGCAGATGCGACAAAATCCATGAAAGTTGGTACTGCCTGGAAATTCAGTAATAAAGTTGGTGCTTTGATCAAACCACCCTCAGGCGATCTTAAAAAAGGGATGAACACTCTGGAATCTGGTGAGGAATGGGTACTGAAGCCGGAGATGGTTGATAACAATCCATTTATCTGGTCGCCTGGTATCAAATATGGCGTTCAGCCTGGAAGTTATACGCATATGACAGAGTTTTTCGGGCCGTTGCTGGGTGTTATGCGTGCTGAAGATCTTGACCACGCAATTGCCCTGGTGAACCAGACCGGATACGGTTTAACCAGTGGTCTTGAGAGCCTTGACAAACGGGAACAGTTGAAGTGGAAAGATACTGTTTTTGCGGGAAACCTCTATATCAACAGGGGAACAACAGGGGCAGTTGTGTTGCGGCAGCCTTTCGGAGGTATGGGGAAGTCTGCGCTTGGCCCGGGGTTGAAAGCAGGTAGTCTCGATTATGTCACCCAGTTCATGAAGTGGCGCGAGACAGGTTATCCAGGAGTCGGAGTTATTCAACAAAATCATAAACTGCTTCAATGTGCTCATGAATGGCGACTGCTCATTGGCTGGAATAAATTACAGCCGCGCAAAGCAGATATTTATAAAACAGGCCGGGCAATCGAGAGTTACCTCTACGCCATGCAGGAAAAATTTTCTCAAGAGCAGGACTACTTTCATCTCAGAGGCCAGGATAACCTTCTGAGATATCGCCCCATTAAAGAGATGATGATCAGGCTGCATCCGGAAGATACTCTTTTTGAAGCACTTGCCCGCATTGCTGCCGCAAAAATTGCTGGCTGTACCATTAGGCTGACTAAGCCGGGAGATATGATTAATGAGGTGACCGAATTTCTTGGTGAGCGTTACGGCAGGACATTTCTCGACGGTCTTAGCATCGTTGATATGAGTGATGAAGAAATCATTCGCCAGATGGGTGGGCTGGGCAGAATCCGTTACGCTGCTCCTGATCGAGTGCCTGACGAGATATTTAAGGCGGCAGCAGAAACAGGATTTTATATTTCACGTGCGCCCGTTTTCATGGAAGGGCGGCTCGAGCTGTTGCAATATTTTCAGCAGCAGGCAATTTGCGATAGTTACCATCGCTATGGAAATCTTGGTGAGAGGGCCCTGGAGTAGTATCTATCCAGCTGGCTATAATTTTATATGGCAAGGGAGGATGAGACCAGGAACAAATGTAATTTTTTATGCTCCTGGTCACTCCCAGTTCATAGTTGCAGAGATGCTTGATACCATCGATTTATGAATTATTTGGGACTCAAAAGCTCCAGCGAAACCAGAACCATAACATCTTTGCCGACTATTCCCATCTTGTAGAACTTACCAGTGCCGACACCATGGACCAGCCGGTCAATGGTAAAGCGGCCATTAAAGCCCACCACTTCCGTTCCTTTTTGAGCGGGATGGTCTGCAATTCCTGCAAGGCCAAGAGGCAACAGAAAATCATAGTCCTTGCCCTTCACATTCAAAGTGCCGTTTACCTCGTACAATCCGTTACCGGCATCACGAATCTCCTTTGACTCAAAAGTCATTGTTGGGTATTTGGCAGCATCAAAGAAATCTGCAGATTGCAGGTGTTTATCACGTTTAGCAATATTGGTGTCAACTGAATTGGTTGAAATTTCAAAATAAAATCTGCTTTCTACGAGATTGTTCGGATCAAAGTTCACTTCTGTTTTGAACTCATTGAAATGTCCGCGTACTTTTGAGAATATGTGATCGATACTGAAATAGATATTTGAGTGAGCCTTATCAACACTCCATTCACGAGCAGCCCCGTAAACGGTTTGCCCGGACAACAGTATCAGGATAGATAATATAGAAAAAGCGGATATTTTTTTCATGATAACCTCCATCGGCTTGTAAATCGCCTTTAAAATAATAATTTACTTGCAGCCACCAGGGATGATGTTTGAACTTCCTGCAAGTAGTGAGACAATAATGAGTTATCCCGGGAGAACAAGTTTTGATATCAAACATTTTTTTAACCATTTCATTTGTCAAAACCTGATAAGATTTTGGCAGTAATGATCCAGAGCGATAAAGCGCCGAAAAGAAATAAGAGAAATGCACGCAGCTGGACGTGCTCGAATGATTCACTGACGAAAAGAACGTGGGCCAGCAGGAGCATAATAACCAGATAACCAAGGGTTTTATGAATTGTACGCCAGAGCTCATATTTTATGCGCAGTCTCTGCCGAAAGTATGATGTGAACACGATGAAGAAAACGATAAGCAGGAGAACAATACCAATCATCTCGGGCAAGTACCTTTTGCCGATCGGAAGATTTGCAAGTCCCTCTGGGAGGAGAACCAGAATCACATGACACACCGCCAGAAGCAGAATTGCTATACCGTTTGCCCGGTGCAGCTTGGTCAAAAGGGCTGATCCGAAAAGTTCTTCAAGGTATTGACCTCGCACTGCCAGGATGATTTGTAAAAAAAACAGAACCAGGGCAGACATTCCAGCCAGCTGGCCTCCACGCAGCATGGTCTTGTCAGCACCGACTTTATACCAAAGGGTCATTGTCTCAAAATAGAATGGAACTGATAACGCTCCGGCTAGGAATATGATAAAAATAAAATAGAGGAATAATTTACTAATAATTTTGTGTTTTTCTGTCGGTTGTTTCATCTCACAGGTACACTCCATCATTTTTTTCTTGTTTAATAGAGTAATGATAATACCGTTCAATGAAGAAGAAAGTTCATAATGCTATCGGAAATTTCTTGCCGGTTAATTTCACATGCAGCCGGTTTATTAGAATGTTTCAGATACGGTTTGAAGGTAAGGGATATCACTTATAGAATTGATAGAGAAAGGATAAGAAAAATGGCCACAAAGATTAAGCCAGTCGTTGGATTTGAAGATTCATTTGGAAGACTTGATATACGGGTCGGCAGAGTCGTTGAGGTAGAGCTTGAAACGAGAACTCATAAACGTACATATAAAATGGTCGTTGATTTTGGGAAGTACGGCAAACGGACAAGCTATGGACGATTTACCCGGCATCCTGTTGAAGAGGTAATGGACAGGCTTGTGCTTGGCGTCCTCAATTTTAAACCGAGACAAATGGGCCCAGTACTATCGGAGGCGTTAATTATCGGTGTTCAATTTCCAAAAGCGGAGAGTGGTGAGGCGACGTTTGTCTCACCTGCTGTAAATGCCAGACTTGGAAGCAAGCTTTTTTAACAAGATCCTTAAAGAGCATGCCAGACAGCATTTATAGAGTAACAAGGTATCATGGACTTTCCCCTCCATTTGAAATTTTTGAGAAAATTAGAGAATATTGTGGAATTTATAGTTTGTTTAGGTTGTTCCCTTGCTAACTATCTTTAGCTGTTTATAATTTCAATGAATTGGAAAGAAAAAATCTATTTCCAAAGGCATTCAAGCATCATACTGAGAAAGAAGATCAATAAACTCGCCACGACATATCTTGGTATGATTCACCTAAAAAATATTTTTAAAGTCCATATTGGACAGGGGGATTAAAAAAATGATCAGAAAAACACTTTTATTACTTTTCATTGCCAGCCTTATGAGTTTTCCTGCGATGGCTATTGAACCACCTGAAGGTGCCAACATACCCTGGGGCCCTCATAATACAGCATATACTTCCAGGATGTTTAATGGTGTACTCGAAGCGTATGGTTTGAATCTCGCTACTGATTCGGCAAATACCACACCAGCATCTTATGCCAGAGCGTCAGATGATAAAGTGATGTTTAACGATAGAGCGATCGCTTATAGTCCTGCTGATTATCACTCAATTCTAACAGCCTATGGACTGCAGTTAAGTCCGGAAGCTGTCAGTGCAAAGCTCGGATCAGTGCCCTACGCTTCTGTAAGAAACGATAAAATTGTCTTTGGTAAAAGTGCTTTTGCCTATAACGCGGGTGAATGGAAGACAATTCTCAGTGCCTATAACCTGCCTATGAAAGAAGCGGCAGCAGCCCCTGTGATGTTGGCCAAAGCCAAGGCGATGCCTGGTGACAGTGATGGAGATGGTGTAATGGACGATAAGGACGCATGTCCCGGTACTCCAAAAGGAGTAATGGTGGATGACCGAGGTTGTTGGTCTTACCCATCAAAGCTGCTCTTTGATTTTGACAAAGCGGTTGTTAAAGAAGAGTATAAATCCAGGCTCAGTGAAGCCAAAAAAGTTTTCGATGCCCATCCCGCAATGACGGTTGAGATTGTAGGGTATACCTGTGACATGGGGCCAGAAAGCTACAACCAGAATCTCTCTGAGAGGCGGGCCAAAGCGGTTAGGGATTATCTGGTGAATGAGGTTGGTGTTGATTCGAACCGGCTCAACGTTTCAGGAAGAGGCGAGTCCAACCCTGCCTATCCAAATGATTCTGAAGCAAATCGACAGAAAAACAGAAGGGTTGAGTTTATTCCTGAAATGTAACCCGAAGTTAATCTGACAGCTACTAAAAAATCAAGGGGTCACCGTGACGATAACCTTCTGTGACCTCTTGGAATTTCTTTTACTTCCCACCAGTACACCAATACCCCGTTGACTTGAAAAGTATGAAAATATGATTGTCTCAGGAAAAGCGAACGGTACTACCTAACGTGTAAGTGCAACATTGTGGTGTTCAGTGCAACGTGAGCAGGATTGCAATAAGCTGATCTGAGTAATTCTCATTTTGCTGGTGCGAGTTTATTTAAGGTCATGTTTTATCACCGTAAAACATATCTGAATAATAATTCATCTGTTAATCTGCAAGTGGTGCGGATGATCAATTTCTATACACTGTGAAATAATTTGATAATACGCTGGCGACTATTGACGAGGGCCTGGCGGTTTTCATCGAATACCTCCAGGGTAATTGTATCGTCGTAGCCAATTTCTTTTAGACTCTTTATCAATCGTTTGAAGTTGATTGAACCTTCGCCAATGGCGAGGTGATCATCCCTGTAGCCATTATTATCGCTGAAATGAAGATGTCCAATCCGGTCTCCAAATTGTTCGACCAGTTTCATCAGGCGATTGTTTTTGTTTTCAGCAATGTTTGCGTGACCGGTATCGAGTGTTAATTTAATGGTCGGGAACAATCGGAATAAACCCTCAAATTCAAATGGCTCGACACCAAACATGTTTCGGGGAAACATGTTTTCGAGGCAAATGGTAACGTTTAAAGAGCGAGCAGTGTCCGATATTTCAGATAAAAAAGCTAACGCATATTCTCTGACAGTGCCCAGAACAAATCCTCCCATACCAACAACAGCACTCGGGTGGAGAACCACCTTTTCAGCACCGAGCTCTGATGCCATTGCCAGGGATTTCTGCATCTCCATGATCGAAGCATCACGTATGCTTTCAGTAAGGTCGGCAGTAGAGACAAAGGTTGGTAAATGACATATTAACCCGAGGTTATTTGCTCTGAGCGCTGTAAGAATATCACCTTTGATTTCCGCCAGAACTGTGTAATGGGCCATGGGAGGGTCCATTGTTAATTCCAGATAATCAAATCCCAGCAGTGAAAAGGTATTAATTTCATCCAGTAAAGGGGTAACCGGAAAGTTCATTGCGCCAAATTTCATCACTTACCATTGTTATTGTAATAGTTTAGGTGTTGATACTATCGTAGCCATAAAGATCAGGTAATAGACATCGATGGGGATTTCGACCTCTTAGGCTTCAGTAAGCGGTGGTCCATATTCAATTCGCTCTATTTCACCGCCAAAAGCATCTATTAAATACGTTGCCAGGTCAAAACCAGGGTAACTGTCCATCTTGTCACAGCCAATCAGATTGAGAGCCTTTTCAGCAATTTTATCAAGGTCAGAAATTCCAGTTTTACAATTCTCAATTTTGATGTGCCCATATCCCTTGAGCCAGGCATATATAACCGCAGTTCCTGCTGGTAACCCATTATTAAGAGCCCACCTCATTGATTTTTTGAATTTCGAACCCCCTGCCGACGTCGTAGTGTCTATCCCGTCTTCAAGAGAAATCAGATAAATCCCTCGTTCTTCAAGGCTTAACGCCAACTGAAGTTGACGCTTACTATCATGGGCCAGTCTGTCGAGCCTCCAGACAACGACGATATCTTCCTTTTTCAGGTGGCCGAGCATTCGGGTAAGTTCTGGATATTCATCTTCGTCTGAGGCAATGTCGGTATATATCTTTTTGCAACCAAATTTTTCGAGAGAATCACGCTGCAATTTAGGACGCTGACTGACTGATGAAATTCTAACATACCCAACTTTCATGGCTGCCTCCGGATAGTTGAGGGCTCACTGCTGAATAATGTAGACGATAGGATTAATACGTAGAATGTAGTGATAGTTTCACTAAAAATCTATATACACCTTACTGATTATTGGATCATAATGAAAGATGTATCATTTCTGGAACGTCTTAAAGAGTAGTGCGATAGCTGACAATGATAAGAACAAGACAGCTGAGTACTATCAACCTATGTTATTGGCATTCTTTTCTCACCAATTTAATGTTCACTGTTTCCGTATTTCAGGAAACTTATTCAGGGATATGGAAATTTCAACCGTAAAAAGTTTTTTTCCCACCTCTTTTTTCCCACAGTTAAACTTTACTTTGATCGTAATTATAGACCGTTATACGAAATAATCTTAAGCGGTATACATTTTGCTGTAATAAATGAAACAGGATTATACCAAGATTTTTTGAAAACAAATGTACACATCCGGGAGGGTTTAGCACACAGAGATATTGCCAGCAGCTCGATGAGTATTTTTGAAACGGTTCCCAGCATCGTGTTTTCAGCTGGCTTGCTGAGATCCGAACTGGAGTAGTAGTAGGAAACAAGTACATTGTCAGTGCGATAGAGAAAAGTTATTTCGCTCAACAGGATCAGGTTCTTATTCTTGCTGAATACCCTGATTAGCCTGACCAACCTGTTTAGCCAGGTCTGTTGTGAGATAACGGGAGGTTGAAAAATGACTCTACTTGAAGGATTGCTCTGGCTCACGCTTAACGTGTACCATGAAGGCCGATCTGAACCTGAGATAGGGCAGGTAGCTATAGCCCACGTTACCTTGAACCGGTCAATAGAAAAAGACATCCCCATAAAAAACGTTGTCAAGCAGCCGTATCAGTTCAGCTGGACATTCCAGAAGGATTCTTATCTTCCGGATGATCCGGATGCATTCGTAGAATGTCTGCGATCAGTATTTATCGCCTTACAATCGCCAGATTTCACCAGCGGAGCGACACACTATCACCTTGAATCAGTAGAACCAGTCTGGGCCTCTGGTCTCACCTATGTGAATCAGTATGGTTCTCACAAGTTCTATAAATAAATATGGGTGGCTGGGCTGGATTTTTCTCCTTTTGCAATCGACTAATCTTTTCTGGTCTGTCGCCTTCTACACTGCCGTCTCTTCTATTTCAGTAATAGTGCTTTAACCGCAATAGGAATTTGCCGATTACGTTCATTGAACTTTCTACTTGAAGTTTGTCATACGAACGTTAATACTCACTCAAATAGTTGTTTTATTCGTCTTTGCTTTCATCTTTTCTCCTTCAAATGTGATTGCAGATACTTTTAAATCGAACCGATGAATGGACCACCTCAGCATACTTTGATTATACCTGACAAAGAGAGCGGAAAAACTAATTCAATCTTGACACCAGGTCTACGGAACCTTGAAATCTTCACGCCGATTTTCCGGCTGGATCATGGTGCATTTATAACGCTTAGACGGGAACAGATGGGGGAGTGCCATGGAAATCGTTGACCTGAGTATGACTATTTCACCCATGTGGCGATGGCCTAACCAATTAGAGGTGATGAAGGATTTTGACCTCGGAGACCCATATAAAGTTACCGCCATGAAATTGTCGATGCACTCCTTCACTCATATCGACACCCCTTTGCATATCGAGCCCAACCGACAGACGATAGACCAGGTGAGCCTTGACCAGGTCTGTGGTCAAGCCCTGGTTGCTGAGCTGGGACTCGTGGCTGCAAATCAAAAAATCAACCGAGAACATCTCAAGGATTCGTGCCGCGGCTTGAAACCAGGGGACATTCTCATCCTGAAGACCGGATGGGATAGCAAAAGGGATTACACGAGCAGGGAATACTGGTCGGAGGCACCTTATATCAGTAGAAACGGTGCCGAATGGCTGGCTCAACAAAAAATTAAAGCGGTCGGTTTTGACTTTCCGCAGGACAAAGCGATTCGTGAGATTCCTCGGCGCCATCCTCCGATCGCTGAAATGCCAACTCACGATCTGATTCTGAGGAAAGGTATCTACCTCATTGAATATTTATGCAACTTAAATAATCTTCAAAAGGATAGGGTGCAACTATTTGCATTGCCTTTGAAAATCAAGGGTGCTGAAGGAGCCTGTGCACGAGTGATTGCTGTTCTGTGAGGTGAGTCTCACTTTTCCTGTGCTCATAATGATGGGCCAAATAGGTTCTGGCTGGTTCAGAGATTGAATATTTACCGCCTTTCTTATTCAAGGGCTCTTGGTGGAGAACAGAAAGGTTTTGGCAAATGGGTGAATGATCCGAACCATGAATGGCTGGCGAAATTATAACTGTATCTTTGTCTTCTCAAATTACTTCGAAGGAGAATGAATATGTCTATCTTGGTTACAGGCGGTCTTGGTCATCTTGGATCCTGGGTGTGTCATGAGTTATTGAAAGAAGGAAGAGATGTAATTGCTACCGGGCATTCGTTCCGAAATTTGAGCTATTTGACAAAGTATAGGGACCAAATTGATTTTCGTCAGCTAGAGATATTGGATTTTGCAGCTATCTGCCGATTGCTAAAAGAAAAATCAAAAGAGCTTGAAGGCATAATTCACATTGCTGGATTGATGGGAGGACCCTTTTTTGCCACCAATCCACATCACCATATACAAATTAACACAATGGGTACGGTCAATATGATGGAGGCCTGCCGAATATTTGATGTGGAACGCTTTGTCTATATAAGTTCTGGATCGGTATATGGTCCAAGAAACGATATCCCTTTGGAGTCAGACCCTCTCAATCCAGGTGATCTCTATTCGGCGGCTAAAAGCAGTTGTGAGTTCTTCGGGCTACAATACGCAAACGAATTTGGATTAGATTTCAGGGCGATTCGAGTCTATTTTGCCTATGGACCAGGCAGGATGCCATCGGAGTTATATCCTCTATATACTGCTGTTTTTGGCTGTCTTGAAGGGAGAACGGAAGTGAAGTTGCCGGCAGGTGCGGACCAATCAATTGATTTTACCTATATAAAAGATATCGCCAAAGCCATAAATTTGGTTTTCTCAGCTGCCAGGTTAAAACATCGCCAGTATAACGTAACCAGTGGAACGTGCCGAACCATTCCTCAAATCATCCAGATAATAGCCGAGCAGATTGGTGTTAATGTGGAGATGGAAATCGGACCAGGCCTAATAATGCCTCGGGGGCCAAGTTTAGACCATTCCCGATTACGTGACGAATTAGGATATATACCAGGCTATAGTTTGGAGCAGGGAGTGGCAGAGTATTTCGAATGGATCAGACTGGTGACGTAATCAAACAGACAAGACGTTTAAAGAAAAACTGAGACCAGGTTGTGCCGAGATTTTTCCCATGGTGGTAATCGTGCCATGCCATTCAATCGGTTCAGCATAGGTGTTGTAAACAGGTCATGCTCCAGGAGGGACAGACATTGTTTCGCTACCTCCCGGTATGCTTCTCGATATCAAATCGATCAGGTGAAAACAGGCTGATATCGACTGTGGGGTGTATGTCAAGCATGAGATCTGCCAGTATTTCTCCAATAACAGGAGCGAACTTGAAACCGTGACCAGCGAGTGCAACTCCAAAAACGTGATTTGATTCAGGTAGCTTTCCGAGATAAAAATGTCCGTCGGGAGTCATTGTATAAAGGCAGACTTCAGAGGTAATCGGGTAATCCCGAAGGCCGGGCAAGAATTGTGAAATGACGGCGGTGATTTTATCTACCTCGACCTTCGAGACCTCTCGAATAAGTGTAGCCGGATCGCAGTCATCAAGCTCATTATGAAATGCGGCTTTTATCCGAGACGTAGGACCAATAGCCGGCAAGGAGTAAAACTCTCTATACCTCTGAGGCGACCCGTGTTGCTTTTCTACTGGAATCTGCCAGAAGTTAACTGGAAATTGTCCAATATGAAGATGTCTGTTTTCCGGAACTTCAACCCAGTGCACCGGAACACGTTTTGGTGACAGCGGGCTATCCGGCAGGTCAAGCAGTCTGTTTGTCCATGCGCCGGCTGAGATGAGGAGCCTGCCAGTTTCATAGGTATTTCGTGCTGTATGAACCAGAACGTGGTTTTGGCTCTCTGTCCACCTCTCCACTGGTTCACCCGCAATGAGGTCTGCTCCCGCTTTTGTTGCCTCTGCTAAAAAGGTGGCAATGCTCAATTCCGGGAAGACAATACCAGCCTCTTTTTCCAATCCGGCGACATACGACGCGGGAGGGCTTAGCTGAGGCCATCGTTTTCTGACTTCGGCGGCTGTAAGGCACTCGTGAGGGATTTTGTATGACTGTGCACTCGCCAAGAATCCTGAAACAGCAGGGCTTTCAGCAGGACCTATGGTCAGATTACCCGTCTTGATAAGGAGCTCTTTGCCGGAATCCTTTTCAAGTCTCTGCCAGAGGTCCCATGATCTCAGTGCCATCGGCACGTATGATGTTCCTTCCAGGTAGGCACGGCGGACACTCCGGGAGGCGCCGTGATGACTGCCCAGGTTATGAGGGGGGTGGTATTTATCAATCCCCAGTACCCTGAAACCACGACGAGATAAAGTCATGCAGGCTGCCGAACCGGCTGTGCCTAAACCGACAATGATAAAATCGTAGGTAGACATTCGATTTAAGATATCATCCTGTTGAAAACATGTTAATAGCACTTTTAAACGATATCAGTCATTTTCTAGCCGGAAATCGTCAAGCGCGGGGTTATATCATGACGGAGTATCAGTACCTTATAATCTTTTTAGATTCTGTGGCAAGCTTAATGATCCGAATTAAGAATCAATGAGATTTTGTTCGTTATAATACAAGGTCTGAGAGAGATTTTATGATGTTGCGTTTATGCTGCCATACCATCAGTTAACAATTGTCTGGAAAATGCCAGATTATTCCGGCAATGGTTTTATAATTTCCTAAGAATATCGATTATCAGGTAATTGAACTCATTAAGAGATAACTTGACCTTGCTGGAAAGATAATTAGCAATTAGAGTGTAAAAGTATCGTTAAATAACAGACAACTATCAATGCAGGAGGTCCCCATGGACATGTTCGAGTTTTCTATCCAGATGGAAAAAGATGCAGAAGCCCTCTATCGTAAGATGGCAGAAGCAGCACCCGTAGAAGGTATCAAAAAAGTTTTGCTGATGCTTGCAGAAGATGAAGTTCACCACCGTATTGCCATTGAGAATCTGCAAAAGAAGGTCAAAACGGAACCAGCCGAAGGGGTAGCCCTCGAAATAAAAACAGTTTTCGACGAGATGAAGCAGGATGAAGGAATTATGAGCATCAGCGTTGACGCCGTTGAGGATTATCAGAAAGCTGTTGATATAGAAAAACGCGGAATGGAGTTTTATAAAGAAAAATTTGCAGAAGCCGATGATCCTGAAAGTAAAAAGCTGTTTGAAGTGTTGATGAAACAGGAGACCTATCACTATAGAACAGTTGAAAACCTCCTTGAGGTTGTTCAAAGGCCAGAATGGTGGGTTGAAAATGCAGAATTCAGCCCTCAGGGCAGCGGCTACTACTAACCAGCGATACCAGATGGGGTTTCTTTCTATTGATCTTGCCCCGTTTTAGTTGTATTTGTCACGACTTGATCTGACAGTTACCAGATTTCTAGGGTACCTGTCAGATCAAATACAAATCAAATTTTTTTCCTTCCAAAACTGTTTCCCATCCGCAAGCGTTTCATACGGTGTTCGTCTGCAGCACATTTTACCCTCCTGTCATTTTCATAACAGTGACTTATCCGGGTGTCCACTTTTTTAGGCAAGAATCAGAGAGAGTTGGTTATGCCAAAACGAACCTCTCTGTAGAACACCTAAATAATATAAATACAGAAATTACACATTGTAACTAAGTTATCAATAAGTTAGGTTTTGTTTAGCTAACGTTGCCCCCTGAAAACGCTCAGGAAAGCAACTAAAGAACATTTCTTTTACCAGCTTTATAACTCTATGGTACAAGATCGCATATTCACAATACTATCGGTGGTGTTTGTTTTTACCATCCTGAATCTCTCCGGCTGTGCCACTACGATCAAATTACCAAATCTATCTTCTGACATTATCAGGAGTTACAAAACTGTCAGGATTTACGCAAACAGGTCCAGAGCAAACAGGACTGCGGTTAATGTTGAAAAAGGTGCCTTTTATTCATTAATTGTTAGCGGCAAGGTGGGGACAAGCAAATGGAATAGACCTCAAGCTGGATACGAGGGAGCAGGCCCTGAGCAGAAATTGGGGGTGATGATTGACACAGATTTCCAAGTTGTTCCTCCAATCAATGCGACAATAGCTGCTCCCGCAGATGGTGAGATTAGATTGGTCGTTGAAGATTACGGGTTTGTCCCCGAATATGGATATGCAAAATATACCTCTAAGTATTATCAAGACAATACTGGTTCGTTTGAGGTCACCATCATTGCATGGAAAACAAAAAATCTCGATCATGTTGTTGATTTCTTTAAACAGTTTAAATTACTCAATCCGGAAAATGAGATTGCAGAAAAACTTTTCGTCCAAGCGCAATCTCTTCGAACATCTCTTGGCGAAGTCAAAATCGCTTCCGATGAAATGAAGAGCCAACTGCAAGAAATAAGCACCAAATCCTCTTCCATTTCAGCTAAAGCTGGAGATTATTGATGACCAAATTCAGGATGTTGCTGATTCATCATCTAATGGACAACAAGTCAAATCTCAACAAGAGACCGTTGGTGATTCTGGTGCGGCAATAGAGCCTGGAGACCTTTATTCCCCATTGATGCTCATTGTCTCACCTGGAGAAATGCAAACAACTTCAACCACTACCATCCAGCTTATTGGCGTTGTCGAAGATGACAAAGGTCTGCAAGAAGTTGAAATTACCATAAATGAAAAACCACTTGCTCTTGGTTACAAGCGTGGAATTAGCATTGAGTTTCCCGAGTCCAAAAAGAGGTATGAGTTCAATAAGAGAATACCGGTTAGCCTTGGCACAAACCGCATAAAGATTCATGCCACAGACCTTAGCGGCCATGTATCTGAAAAAACAATAGTAGTTAACAGAGAGGAACTCAGGCGCGAAGTCTGGGCAGTTGTTGTCGGCATAGACAAATACCCTAATCTTCAGCAATTGAAATATGCAGTCAAAGATGCTCAAGCCTTTTATGATCTCCTCCTGAGCAGTAACTACGTATCATCAGAAAACATTTTTTTTGTGACAAACGACCAGGCCAAGCTCAGTAACCTGCGCAGCATACTGGGCACAAAACTAAAACAAAAAGCCGGTCAAGACGATATGGTCATTATCTACTTTGCAGGACATGGAGCTACAGAAAGAGATACTAAAAGCCCTGATGGTGATGGTTTAGAGAAATACTTATTACCATATGACGCAGACCCCGATGATCTTTATGCATCAGCACTACCGATGCGTGAGATCTCCTTCATTCTGAACCGCATTAGTTCAGAACGACTCGTTTTTATAGCTGATTCCTGTTACAGCGGTGCGAGTGGCGGGCGCACTGTAAGTATTGAAGGAATACGCGCGAATATATCTGATAGGTTTATCAATAGAATTGCAGAAGGAAAAGGAAGGATCATTATGACGGCCAGTGCTGCCAATGAGGTCAGCGCAGAGGATGATACACTTCAGCATGGTATATTTACCTACTACTTGATTGAAGGACTCAGAGGACGTGCCGATTATGACAGTGATGGTTTGGTCACTGTAGATGAGGCTTATCGATATGTTTCAGAAGAAGTTCCTAGAGCAACAGCCCAAGAACAACACCCAGTAAAAAAAGGTTCGGTGGAAGGTCAGCTGGTATTAGGTATTGTTAATTAACTAGCCGGTTTCACAATTAAAAAAAATAATTATGATTCCATTTTCTCTCAGGGTGCTGTGAACTTTAATCGACTGCACCGGAAGCATAGAAGAATCTTAGCGGGGGGCCCTGCTAGAAGTGAACATTGGCAATGATTAAAGAAGTTGATACAGGTGGCAGGTGAGGGTGGAAAACACTATTTGGAAATTCGTTATTCCAAAAAGGGAGTAAGATTGATGAAATTAAGGTATCGAGTATCTTCTGTTTTTGGTGTCATCCTGTTTTTTTCTATTCTTCTGATTGACTTAACTATTTTAACGAACGAGTCCATATCTGATGGTCACAATATCTCGTTTCGTTGGGCCTTTGGAGCTTTGACAGGACCTCAAGATGACCGCAAATTTGTACCAATTACAAAAGATACTGTCCTCTATAGCGGCGACCAATTTAAAATGATGATTGAGTTGCAAAGCGAATGTTACGTTTATGTGATATTTAAGGGATCTAAGGAAGAGATTCTTTTGTTATTTCCGGATCAACTCTATCTTACTGAAAAAACATTGAAAATAAATCAGGAAATTTTTCTCCCAAACAAAGAGTTGTGGTTTGCTCTGGACGATCAGGCCGGAATAGAAAAAATTTTCCTTCTTGCTTCAACAACTCCTCTCGTAAAATTAGAAGAGTTAATAAAAAAATATGAGTCATCAGTTCCAGAGATAAGACCTGGAATTACAGAAGAAATACAACAATTTATTGAAAATTCCAGAAAACAGTACAAACAGCTAACCGCGGTGGCCGAAAAACCGATACAAATTGGAGGAACGTTCAGGAACGTAAAAAAATCTGAGTTCTCGCATCTGGATATTAGTGCTTTTGCAATAGAGATTACAGAAGATGATTTTTTTGGAAGGACATTTACCATTGAACATAGATAGTAGACATTCCTTTCGGACACGCCTAATAATTATCCTCGCTATATTTACCCTCGTCAACGTCTTCAATTGGTCCGTACCCGTTTTAGAAACATGGAATGTACGGATCTATGATTTCCTGTTTTCTCTTCGCTCAAACCTGGCCAAATACAAACCGGTCTATGATGATACAATTGTCCATGTTGATCTTGACGATACCAGCATACAGCAATTGAATAACTATTATTTGAGCCGAGCGCACCATGCTAAAGTGGTTACAAATCTGACTGCTATGGGAGCATCTATTCAACTGCATGATTTTCTTATCGCAGCACCATCGAATAAAACGGATGATAAGGCTCTTATCGAAGCCGTAAGAAACGCCAGAAATGCTTATTTTGGTCTTGCTTTTAGGCTCTCCCGTGATCTGCAGGAAAAAGAATCGGATTTTCTTTCTCCTGATGTGAGTTCCTATCTGGCGAACAGCCAGTGGCACATAAAGACGAAAGGGCCCCCAGCAGAGTTCTACCGGGGGGATAAACCCCTTATTACATTCCCACCACTTGCGATTGCAGCAAAGGGGCTGGGTTTTTTAAACATGACCCCCGATCGAGATGGTGTTTTCCGCCGGGTACCTTTGTTAGTTCGCCAGGGAGATGCGTACTACCCTAGTTTGGCGTTTCGGGCTATCTGTGATTATCTCGGTGTTTTGCCGGTGGATATTGTCATAGACTCGGGAACGTCTATTATCTTGACAAACGTATTGAAACCCGGGGAAGAAGAAAAGCGAGACATCGTTATACCGGTTGACCGGCATGGCAACCTGACAATTAATTTCATTGGTCCCTGGGGGCGAATGAGACATTATCATTTTTCCGATGTATGGCGTGCCTCAAATGATCAAGATGAATTGAAACTTTGGACTGATGAATTATCTGGCAAAATCGTGGTTGTTTCTGAAGTTACGACTGGATCGTCCGATATTGGATCTGTACCAACCGATGTGGCCTATCCACTGAGCGGCATAAATGCCAGTGTAATCCACACAATTCTCACAGAATCATTTATTCATGAAGTACCTCAACTTTATATTCTCATTACCGGACTGATACTGTTGCTCATGATCTGTCTATTATCACTGCGCTCATCGGCACTTGTCTTTTCTTTCAGTATCTTGATGATCGTTACACTTTATGTGTTGATAGCTATTTTTCTTTTTTTACAGGAAGGGTTGATTCTAAATATGATCAATCCTTTGATCATGGTTTTAATGTCTTTTCTAACTATCCAGATCGTCAGAGCATTAGAAAATGCACGTATATTGCGTCAGTCTGAGATGGAAAAGCATCTCATCGAACAAGAATTGGAGATAGGAAGACAGATCCAATCTGGTTTTTTTCCAGAAAAATTACCGGAAATTCCAGGTTGGGAAATTGCAGCTTTTTTCAGGCCAGCTCGCCAGGTTTCCGGCGATTTTTACGATTCATTTCTGCTGGCAAATGATAGATTAATAGGAATAGTTATTGCCGATGTCTGCGACAAGGGGGTCGGCGCTGCACTTTTTATGGCATTGATTCGCAGTCTCATACGGGCTTTTGCTTCACAAACTATATTGTTCGAGAACCAAGCTGAAACTGCAATGGAGTCTTCAATAGGGCAAGCGTTGAAGCGTACAATTCTATTAACGAATAACTACATTGCCAGAACACACGGCCAGGCCAATATGTTTGCGACCCTCTTTATAGGAGTTCTTGACCCCGATACGGGCGTGCTTCACTATATTAACTGCGGACATGAGCCACCAATTATCCTAAGCAATGATAATCTAATAGCATCATTGCAACCTACCGGGCCGGCGTTAGGTTTATTTCCTGATATGAAGTTTAACACTGAAGAAGTTCGGATCACATTCGGTGATCTTCTTTTCGCTTTTACTGATGGGGTAACCGATGCCCAAAATGAAACAGGAGAGCTCTATGCCAAGGAAAGATTAAAGGCCTGTTTAGCCCAAAATCCAGAATCTGTTGAAGGGTTAATTCAAAATGTTCTTCATAACGTTGATAAGCACATCTCCACGGCCAAACAATTCGATGATATTACCATGATGGCAATAAAAAGGAGTTACCGTAGCTGACCACAAGTCACGAAAAGCGTGTTTTGTAATCGACTATACTTATGGACCACTCACGTTCC